>NZ_VIRW01000036.1 GCF_009760905.1 Chitinibacter sp. GC72
AACCATTTGTTCGCTCATGCGTAATATTTTGCTCACGGTCTTGGGCGACTCTCCTTCGTGCAAAGCCAATAAACCCAAGGCGCGTGGGCGAAAATTGGCGTGATGATGCTGTTGCGCCATGCTCTCTAACATGACGATTTCATCGGGCGTGAGTGGTTGACCTAAAAGATTACGTTTCAAGCTTGGCTCCTATGAAGAGCCTATTTTGAAGCAAAATTCATTCCAATTAGTTGCAAGGAACTACTTATTGTTGATTCGCTCCGCTGACAATATGGAGGGTATTTGTGTGGCTTATTGAGCGGGGTAGTGCGTATCGTTTTTGTTGCAATGTAGTCATAGCGCTTTTGATTTTTTTGTATTCTCTCAATTGCGATATTGAGTATTGGTTGGATGTACCTCGCTGGTCTTTGGTATTCAAGGCCAGCGAGGTCAACCATTGCGTGTTGTTAAAGAGCCTGTTTCTGCCTGCATGTGCTGGATGGCTCGGTGGCCGATCCCAGCTTGTCATGCTGTATGGTGGGGTGATTATATGGTTTTGTCATTTATTTGTAAGTATGTGGCGTGCATTTGTGTTATCTGACTCACATGTTGACTAGACTGCGGTGCGAAGGGTGGCTTCTGCCTTGTATGTCTTGATGCGGCATCGCCCTGGCTGGGATTGATGGCGCTACGTGGTGCCGGTTTCTGTTGGTGGTGCTGGGCTGCCATTGGGCGGATTGCTCATTTGGGCTAGAATAGGCGACTTTCCTTATGATTTTGTGCGCGCGATTGCGCGGCACAGCAAAGCTTCGGAGCCTCAAATGTCGTCTATCAGTCTCATTCAGGACCTACAAGCACGTGGTCTGATCGCCCAGTGTACCGATCAAGCTGCCTTGTCTGAACTATTGGCCAAAGAGTCTGTGACTTTGTATTGCGGCTTTGACCCGACGGCTGACAGCTTGCATATTGGTTCTTTGGTGCCGATTCTGGTGCTCAAGCGTTTTCAGCAGTTCGGTCATAAGCCGATTGCGCTGGTCGGCGGCGCCACCGGCATGATTGGCGACCCAAGCTTTAAAGCGACCGAGCGCAAACTCAATACCACCGATGTGATCGCCACTTGGGTGGAGAAAATCCGCGCGCAAGTGTCGCCGTTTCTGAGTTTCGAAGGCGACAATGCGGCGATCATGTCGAATAACTACGACTGGTTTGGCGGCATGGGCGCGCTGGAATTTTTGCGTGACATCGGCAAGTATTTCTCGGTCAATCAGATGATCAAGAAAGAAGCGGTGCAACAGCGTATCGCGCGCGAAGATCAGGGTATTTCCTACACCGAATTTTCATACAGCCTGCTGCAAGGCTACGACTTTACCGAGCTGAACAAACGCTACAACTGCAAGCTGCAAATTGGTGGCTCGGATCAGTGGGGCAATATCACGGCCGGTACTGATCTGACGCGCCGCCTGAATCAGGAGCAAGTGTTCGGCCTGACTTTGCCGCTGGTGACTAAATCGGACGGCACCAAATTCGGTAAAACAGAAACTGGTACGATCTGGCTCGACGCGAAGAAAACGTCGCCTTATGCTTTTTACCAATTCTGGCTCAATACGGCTGATGCTGACGTGTATAAATTCCTGAAATACTTCAGCTTTCTGTCGGTGGCCGAGATTGATGCCATCGAAGAGGCCGACAAAACCAGTGGTAAAAAGCCCGAAGCGCAGCGCATTCTAGCTGAGCAAGTGACGGCGATTGTGCATGGCGATTCGGCCGTGGAAGCGGCGCAGCGTATCAGCCAGAACCTGTTTAGTGATAGCCTGGCGGCCTTGACGCAAAACGACTTCGAGCAGTTGGCACAAGACGGCATGCCTAGCGTGCAATTGGAAAAATCGGCCGATCAATTGATTGCAACCTTGGTTGCGGCGGGTTTGGCCAAATCTAACTCAGAAGCGCGCACCTTTATTCAGAGCGGCGCGGTGATTGTGAATGGCGCTAAAGTCGAAGCACTCGACTATGTATTGAGCGACTCTGATCGTTTGTTTGGTCAATACACACTAATTCGCCGTGGCAAGAAAAACTACGCTTTGGTTTGCTGGAAATAATTGCATATTGGATTAGTAACAACTGGAAAAAAGGGGCGTATTAAACGCCCCTTTTTTAGCAGTTAACGATTAACAAGTGTGTTGGCCACCGTTAATTGCCAGATTTGCCCCCGTCATAAAGCCGGCAATGTCAGACGCCAGATAGCTGATCAGGCCAGCGATTTCTTCTGGTTTGCCAAGACGCGATACCGGAATTTGCGCAATGATTTTATTGCGTACGTCTTCAGGTACTGCCATCACCATATCTGTCGCAATATAGCCAGGTGAAATAGTGTTCACCGTCACGCCTTTACGCGCTACTTCTTGCGCCAGGGCCATGGTAAAACCATGCATGCCCGCTTTGGCTGCCGAGTAATTGGTCTGACCAAACTGGCCTTTCTGGCCGTTGATCGAGGAGATATTGATGACACGACCCCAGTTGCGCTCAACCATGCCGTCAACAAACTGTTTCGATACATTGAACACCGAGTCCAGATTGGTGCCAACCACCGCGTCCCAGTCGGTTTTGCCCAGTTTTTTAAAGCTGGCATCGCGGGTGATGCCGGCGTTGTTAACCAGTACATCAACCTGGCCGACCGAGGCAGTGACTTGCTGTCCCAGTGCCACGCAGGCGTCAAAATCGGTCACATCACACTCGAAAGCCTGAAATTGATAACCGGCTGCAGCGTTGTCCGCCAGCCATGCAGCTTCTTTGCCAGGGCGAGAATAGGTTGTGACGACGGTAAAGCCATCATCTGCCAGTTTGCGACAGATTGCGGTTCCGATGCCGCCCATACCACCAGTGACGAGAGCTACTTTTGCCATTCTTGTATATCCTTGTTGATTTTAATTGTTGCTGTACGATTGCGATTAAATACGCAGATTCTTGCGCGAAGCCTTTGTGAGGCTTGCAGAGCGTAGCTAAGGGGTAACCCTGATGTAAATGTAAATTGTGGGCTTAGTGACAGAATGGATACACTTTTATGACGAACACACCAAGACATATTCTGATTACCGGCTGCTCAAGCGGGATTGGCCTTGATGCCGCGATACGCCTGTCAAAACAGGGCTGGCGGGTGTTTGCCAGTGCCCGTAAAGCCGAGGATGTTCGGCGTTTGCAGGGTTTGGGGCTAGAAGCAGTGCAATTGGACGTGGCCGATAGCGAATCAATTGCCCAAGGGCTTGCGCAGGTGCTGGCGGCCAGCGGTGGGCGGCTTGATGCCGTGTTTAATAATGCCGGATTCGGTGTGCCCGGCGCGGTGGAAGACTTGAGTCGCGACGCCATGCGCTATCAGTTTGAAACCAATGTTTTTGGCGCAATAGAGCTCAGTAATGCCGTCTTGCCGCTATTTCGTCGTCAGGGCTTTGGCCGACTGGTTTTCAATAGCTCGGTGCTGGGCTTTGCGGCCATGCCTTATCGCGGCGCCTACAATGCGAGCAAATTTGCACTTGAAGGTTTTGCCGATACATTGCGCCAGGAGTTATACGGCAGCGGCATTCACGTCAGCCTGATCGAGCCCGGGCCGATTGTCAGCCGTTTTCGGGCCAATGCGGCCGAACAGTTTTTTCGCTGGATCAAGCCTGAAGGCAGCTTTCATCGGCCAGCGTACGAGCAAATGCAGGCCAGGCTGAACAAAAAAGGGGCGGCAGTGCCATTTACTTTGCCCGAAGATGCGGTGTTCAAGGTTTTGCTGCATGCACTGGAGGCCAAAAAGCCGTGTGTGCGTTACCGAGTGACCGTGCCCAGCCAGGTTTTCTGGTATCTCAAGCGTCTGTTGCCCAGCCGGTGGCTGGACCGGGTGTTGTTGGCTGCATCGGGTGATGAGCCCGGATTTTCGTATGGCCGCAAGGCCGAAAAGCGTAAAAAACCGCCTCATTCATAATATTTTTAATTTGTCCAGAATTGAGCTGGCGGCTGTGGTTCAGGTAGAATGCGGGATTCAAACTTGTGCGCTATCAACATGACCAAGTATATCTTCGTTACCGGCGGCGTTGTTTCGTCTCTCGGTAAAGGCATCGCAGCCGCTTCTCTTGCCTCCATCCTCGAATCTCGCGGTCTCAAAGTGACCATGATGAAACTGGATCCTTATATCAACGTGGATCCGGGCACCATGAGCCCGATGCAGCATGGTGAGGTATTCGTAACGGAAGACGGCGCCGAAACAGACTTGGATCTGGGGCACTACGAGCGCTTTATCACTGCAAAAATGCAAAAGCGCAATAATTTCACCACGGGCCAGATTTACGATTCGGTCATCAAGAAAGAGCGTCGCGGCGATTACCTCGGTAAAACCGTACAGGTGATTCCGCATATCACCGATGAAATGCGCCTATTTATCGAGCGCGGTTCCGAAGGCGCCGACATCGCCGTGATCGAAGTGGGCGGTACGGTTGGTGATATCGAATCGCTGCCTTTTCTGGAAGCCATTCGCCAGATGGGCGTCTTGCTGGGCAAAGAGAGCACCTGTTTTGTGCATCTCTCTTATGTACCTTATATCGCCGCAGCGGGCGAGATCAAAACCAAACCGACTCAGCACAGTGTCAAAGAATTGCGCGAAATCGGCATTCAGCCTGATGTGCTGATCTGCCGTGCCGATCGCATGGTGCCGGACGAAGAGCGTCGCAAGATTGCGCTGTTCACCAATGTGTCGGAAAAAGCGGTGATTTCCTGCCCGGATCTGGATTCGATTTACAAAATCCCGCGTGTGCTCTCCGAGCAGGGTATCGACGATATTATTTGCAAGCAATTCGGCCTTGATTTGCCTAAAGCCAATCTGTCGGTCTGGGATGGGATTGTTGACGCGATCCAAAATCCGAAACAAACCGTCAATATCGCCATGGTCGGTAAGTATGTTGACCTGACCGAATCGTACAAATCGCTGATCGAAGCTTTGCGCCACGCCGGTATTCATACGCGTTCCGAAGTTAAAATTCATTTTGTTGACTCCGAGTCGCTGGAAACCGAAGGTGCTTCATGCCTGAAAGACATGGATGCAATCCTGGTGCCGGGCGGCTTTGGCAAGCGCGGCGTGGAAGGCAAGATTGTCGCGGTGCGTTTTGCGCGCGAAAATAACATCCCGTATATGGGGATTTGTCTGGGCATGCAGATTGCGCTGATCGAATTTGCCCGCGACATGGCCGGCATGACGGGCGCAAACTCGACCGAGTTTGATCTGGAAACCGAATATCCGGTGGTGGCCCTGATCGATGAGTGGGTGAATCACGACGGTAAGGTTGAAAAGCGCGATGAGAATTCGAATATGGGCGGCACCATGCGCCTTGGCGCGCAGGAATGTCGCCTTGAGTCGGGTTCGCTGGCGGCGAAAATTTATGGTGATGAAGTCATTACCGAGCGTCACCGTCATCGCTATGAAGTGAACAATTACTATCTGGCGCGTCTGGAAGCAGCTGGCCTGAAAATCAGTGGCAAATCAGTCGGTGCCGAGCAACTGGTTGAAACCATTGAGCTGCCTGAACATCGCTGGTTCTTTGCGTGTCAGTTCCATCCGGAATTCACCTCGACGCCGCGTGATGGTCATCCATTGTTCAAATCCTACATTGAAGCGGCGATCAGCTACGCCCGCGACAATGGCCGTGAAGGCTTGAGCTGCTAAGCACTCTGGGGGTATTGCTCGCAAGGCAATACCCCTTGTTGTCTCTAGAGTAATACTATTCGGGGTATGTTATGAAACTGTGTGGATTTGAGGTTGGCATCGAGCAGCCGTTTTTTCTGATTGCCGGCCCTTGCGTGATCGAGAGCGAGCAGATGGCGCTCGATACAGCGGGTCAGCTGAAAGAAATTTGCGCGGCTTTGAATATTCCGTTTATCTATAAATCAAGTTTTGATAAAGCCAATCGCTCGTCAGGTGCATCGTTCCGTGGCTTGGGTATTGATGAAGGCCTGCGCATTTTGTCGGAAGTCAAAAAGCAGCTGGGCGTACCGGTGCTCACCGATGTGCACACCGAGGCCGAAGCGCCAGTGGTGGCCTCAGTGGTTGACGTGTTGCAAACTCCGGCGTTTCTGGCACGCCAGACCGACTTTATCCACGCCGTTTGTGCAACGGGCAAGCCTGTTAATATCAAAAAGGGCCAGTTTATGGCGCCATGGGATATGAAGCATGTGATTGCCAAGGGCAAGCAGGCCAATGGCGGGCTGGATAATCTGATGGTCTGTGACCGTGGCACATCGTTTGGTTACAACACGCTGGTGAGCGATATGCGCGGCCTGATGACGATGCGCGAAACCGGTTGCCCGGTAGTCTTTGATGCGACGCATTCGGTGCAGCAGCCAGGTGGCCAGGGTGACCGCTCAGGCGGTCAGCGCGAAATGGTGCCCGTGCTCGCGCGTGCAGCCGTGGCGGCCGGAATCGCCGGTTTGTTCATGGAGACGCATCCGAACCCATGCGAAGCGCTGTCTGATGGCCCTAATTCAATGCTTTTGGGCCGGATCAAGGAATTACTGATCACGCTCAAGGACATCGACCGTGCCGTTAAGGCACACTCCCTGATTGAGCATACGCTGTAGTAAAGTTTCATGATTTGGCTGCAAATTGTTGTAATCTGATTGCTTGTAATCATTAACAGCCAGTATCATTTTTCCTGTATATAGTCTTTTTGTCTTCAAACCAACTTAAGGTGTAACGCCCATGAGCGCAATTGTTGAAGTTATTGCACGTGAAATTCTGGATTCTCGCGGCAACCCGACTGTAGAAGCTGATGTCCTGTTGGAATCTGGTGTAATGGGCCGTGCGGCTGTGCCGTCTGGCGCGTCAACTGGCGAGCGCGAAGCGCTGGAACTGCGTGACGGCGACAAAGCCCGTTACTTGGGCAAAGGCGTATTGAAAGCCGTTGAAAACATCAATACCGAAATCTGTGAAGCCATCATCGGCCTTGACGCTGCTGATCAGGCTTTCATTGACCAGACCATGCTTGATCTGGACGGTACCGAAGATAAAGCGCGCATGGGCGCGAACGCGATTTTGGCGGTATCAATGGCCGTTGCCAAAGCGGCTGCTGAAGAAGCAGGCTTGCCGCTGTACCGTTACGTGGGTGGCTCAGGCCCGATGGCTTTGCCAGTACCAATGATGAACGTGATCAATGGTGGCGAGCACGCATCAAACAGCCTGGACTTCCAGGAAATCATGATTGTGCCAGTGGGCGCGCCAACTTTCCGCGAAGCACTGCGTTATGGTGCTGAAGTGTTCCACAACCTGAAAAAAATCCTGCACGACAAACACATGCCAACGCAAGTGGGTGACGAAGGCGGTTTTGCGCCTGACGTAGCTGGCCCGGAAGAAGCGCTGGACCTGATCATGGCTGCGATTGAAAAAGCCGGTTACAAAGCCGGTACTGATTTCCGTATTGCTCTGGATTGCGCAGCGTCTGAATATTTCGACAAAGCCACTGGCAACTACGTATTCAAAAAATCAGGTGGCCGCACTTTCACTTCAACTGAAATGGTTGATTACCTCGAAAGCCTGGTTAACAAGTACCCTATCATTTCGATTGAAGATGGCATGGGCGAGCGCGATTGGGACGGCTGGAAAGTATTGACCGACCGTTTGGGCAAGAAAGTTCAACTCGTTGGCGATGACTTGTTCGTAACTAACACCAAAATCCTGGCTGAAGGTATCAAACGCGGCATTTGTAACTCGATCTTGATCAAAGTAAACCAGATCGGTTCTTTGACTGAGACTTTGGCAGCTGTTGAATTGGCAAAACGCAGTGGTTACACCTCAGTGATGAGCCACCGCTCTGGTGAAACTGAAGACGCAACAATTGCTGACTTGGCCGTTGCGACCAACTGCATGCAGATCAAAACAGGCTCATTGAGCCGTTCTGACCGTATCGCTAAATACAACCAAATCTTGCGTATTGAAGAAGAATTGGGTGATGCAGCGGTTTACCCAGGCATCGGTGCTTTCTACCAGCTGAAAGGCTAATTGGCGTTGTTATCAGGTAGCATCTGAGGTCTGAGTTTCGACGCCAGATGCTCGCCATAGTAAGATCAAAACCGGAGCCTTTGCTCCGGTTTTTTATATGAATGAATTTGATCAGGTTTTCTCAATTCAATGCGAATTTTAGCGCTGGTATTTGCGGTTTTGATTATTGCCCTGCAATGGCCATTGTGGATAGGCAAGGGGAGCTGGATGCGGGTCTGGCAGCTCGATAGCCAGCTGACTCAACGCCAGGCAGAAAATGCCAAGCTCAAAGAGCGCAATATTGCACTGGATGCCGAGGTGAAAGATTTGAAAACCGGCACTGAGGCGATTGAAGAGCGCGCGCGCAATGAGCTGGGCATGATTCGTGGTGACGAGGTGTTTTTCCAGGTGCTAGATCGTGCCGCCGCAAGCAAGCCGGCATCGACAGCTAGTCAGAGCAGTGCTGCTGCAATGGTCGGGCAAAGCAGAACTGTACCGTAACATTTTTCATTCAACTGCCACCTACCGCCATCTGTTATCCTCGCTGGACTTCGGTTATAGTATTCTGACTTAAGGAGTACGCCATGTCCGATACGATCCAAGCCCCTCTGCAACGCAAGACACTCTATATCCAGCTTGCCGAAGAAATGGCACAAGCCATTGAAACTGGGGTTTTGCGCGTGGGCGAGAAAATGCCTTCGATCCGCAAATTGTCGGGGCAAAGGCAGCTCAGCCTCTCGACCGTCATGGAGGCGTATCGTGAGCTGGAAGACCGCGGACTCATCGAGGCGCGGCCGCAATCCGGGTTTTATGTGCGGCAAAAGCGCAGCATGGCGATCCCCGAAATTACCGCTCCACCCAAAAACCCATCGCATGTGTTTATTGACCCGCTGCTCACGCCATCGGCGCTGTGGCGCTTGAACAAAGAGATCAGGGTTGATCTGGGGATGGCCATTCTGTCGCCC
This sequence comes from Chitinibacter sp. GC72, assembly GCF_009760905.1. Taxonomy (GTDB): domain Bacteria; phylum Pseudomonadota; class Gammaproteobacteria; order Burkholderiales; family Chitinibacteraceae; genus Chitinibacter. The sequence continues at coordinate 8,941 of NZ_VIRW01000036.1, forward strand.
AAACTATTCCCCAATCAGCAAATCCAGCGTCTTTTATCCCAGGTGGGGCGGCAAGAGCCTGACTTGATCGCCGATTATGGCGAATCGCAAGGCGATATCGAGTTGCGTCGCCAAATTTCTCGCCGCTCGCTGCTTTGGGGTGGGCAGGTTGAAGCTGACGAGATCATCATTACCCAGGGCGGGATTGAAGCGCTGAATCTGTGCTTGCGCGCGGTGACCAAGCCGGGTGATGTGGTGGCGATTGAGTCGCCTGCCTATTTTGGTCTGCTGCAAATTCTGGAAAGTTTCGAGCTTAAAGCGCTGGAAATACCCACCCATGCCAAAACCGGCATTTCGATTGAGGCGCTGGAGCTGGCGACGCGCAATGGCGAAGTCAAAGCTTGCGTTGTTTTGCCTAATTTTGCCAATCCGCTGGGCAGCCTGATGCCCGATGAAAACAAGCAAAGAATGGTGCAATTACTGGCCGAGCGCGGCATTCCGCTGATTGAAGACGATATCTATGGCGAATTTTGCTATAGCGGCGATAGGCCTATCCCGGCCAAGGCATTTGATCAGACGGGCAATGTTATGCTGATTTCCTCGTTTACCAAGATTGTGGCGCCCGGTTTTAGGATTGGCTGGGTGCTGGCGGGCAAATGGCAAAAGAAAATCGAGCAACTGAAGTTTATCAATACCTATTCAACACCGGTTTTGCTGCAAAGAACGATTGCCAAATTTCTGGAAACCGGCGGCTACGATCACCACTTGCGCCGCCTGCGCAAAAGCTGTGCCGAGCAGGTGAATCATGCTGTCGATGCCATCCAGCGGCACTTTCCCAGTGACACGCGGTTGAATATGCCGCAAGGGGGGTATGTGCTGTGGGTCGAGCTAAATAAAGGCATAGACACCATTACCCTGCTACAGCATGCGCTGGCTGAAGGGATTAGTTTTACGCCTGGTGTGCTGTTTTCGCCCAGCCATAGCTATCGCAACTGCCTGCGGATTTGCTGTGTTGAAGCCTGGACGACCAAGCACGAAAAAGCCATTGCGCGCCTTGGGGAATTGGCCCGCCAGCAATTGACTCAGCCGCACTCGAGTGACCTGACTGCCTGATCTGATTGTCTAATCAGGCAGGTTCTGCATCATGACCAGGCAGCTTTGTGGGTGCGGGGTCTGGAATTCTACGCAGGACAGCGAGTAAGCCATATAGCACGGCGGATTCTGGCCGCGCTCGTCAACCCAGACTACATCGAGCCGGTTGCCGCAGCGCTCTTCAATCACCGAATTCATATGGAGTAACAGCTCGATCATGCTTTCGGCCCGGGTAGCGCCGGGGCAGAGCAGGACAAGGGCCAGTAGCGGAGTGAGAAGACGTAACATGATGCCTCCTTCGATCTGCGCCGGGGACTGGCATCAATACAAAAGCGCCGATCAGTGATTTCACTATCGGCGCTTTTTGAGTCGAAGTAAGCTTTTATGTGTGGTCGGCTGCAAAATACCGATCAGTGGCAGGGCGTTGCTAAATCTCTGAACTGCAAAGGCTTTAGGCCGTTTTGGCATTGTGGCGCTGCAGTAAGGGCTGCAAAAAATGTTGCAGCTGGCGTTTGGCTGCTTGCGCGATACCGGGAACCAGACCGGCCTCTTCTTCCAGCTTGATCCGGCTGTGGGCAAACGCTTCGATGACGACGGTATGGTTGCTGCGGATTTGCCAGCGCTGACCACGTTCAAGCACCACATCATGACCGTCGTCGCTTAGCCAGATCATGCCTTGCTCGCATTCAATCCATTGCTGGGCGTGGCCATTCAATGTGGACAGGCTGGCTTGGGGTAATTGAAAGGCTTGCATGATCGTTCTCCTCTGAGTCGTACAAAGCTTGGTGGCGATGTAAAGAGAATACGCTGATCAGGCTGTGCTGATCAGACGCAAAACTGTATTGCTACAGTGATAACACTTGCGCAGAAATCGGCAACTGTAACCCTGAAATCGCAGTAGTACTGTTTTACAGAGCTTGACAGTTTTGTCGCTTACTCCTGCGCGGTGCCATTTTTGCGCAATTGCCGCAGCATAAAGCGCGCCGGGTCGATTGCGTTGAGCAGGCTGCGTTCCAGCGGCAGCGGCTCCTGATTGAGTTGGCAGGCAATCACTTCGGCCGCCAGTGCATGCCAGCTGATGCCGCGCGAGCCAAAGCCCAGCGCAAGCAGCAAGCCGGGCTCGCGGGGCATTTGAAACAGCTGGTGAATGGCCTGTCTTTGCTGGGTATCTTCAACTACGGCGTGCAGTTGGCCAATCAGCGGCAAGCGATCCAGCGAATTGGGACGGGCGCAGATGCGGGTGTTGGTGTCTTCTGGTGCGGGCGCTGCCAGTTCGGGCAGGATAAGGCGCAGATTGTGCAGATTGTGCTGGCGGGCGCCCGCCAGATCGGGAGCTTGATAAGCGGCTGCACCCAAGCTGCGCCAGCCTTGCCAGGCCGGAGTTAGATAAGCTGAGCCGGAGCAGCCGGGTAGCTCATCGCTCGCCGCCGACGCGGGGATTTGCGTTACGGCGCGCCAACTTTGGCTTAGCGGCAGCATGCGACTCGGAATTAGCGCGTTTGCCGCAGTGGCATTGGCCAGAATCAGTGTTGCGGTTTCGGCGATCAGCTGCTGACGCTCATCAAACAGCTGCCAGAGTCCGGCGGTGTATTCGATTTTTTCTACATGGGTATTGAGCTGTAGATCAATGTTGGATTGGTATTGCTGAATATACCCTTGGCATAGACTGGCCGGATTGACCCACGCTGCATCACTGAACCACCAGCCGCCACGAATGGGGCGGGTGACCAGCTTTTTGCTGGCTTCATCAAGGCTCAGATACTGCAGCAGCTCGGGCGGAAAATTAAGCGTGGCAGCTGTATCACGCATCAGCGCTTCCTGCTCGTCATCCTTGGCGACCTGAAATTGCCCTTGCAAGCCAAAGTGAACCACGGAGTTTGCCTGTGTGCCCAGACGCAGCAATTGCTGGCGGGTCAGTGCAAAGCCTGCGCGCGATAGCCGCGCCAGCGCATTGTCGTCCTTGCTAAAGGTTGGGTGGCACAAGCCGACATGATTGCCTGAGGCATGCTGCGCAATGGCTGATTCGGCCTCGATCAGCTGTACTTGCCAGCCGCGTTGAGCCAAGCTGGCCGCAATTGAGCAGCCGGCAATGCCAGCGCCGATGACAATCGCGTGCTGTGTTTTGGGTGCATAAGGTTTGCTGGGGGCCACAATGCGCGGCGGACGGGGTAGGCGGGCACATTGACCGATGAGCATTTGCCGCTTATTGGCAAAGCCGCTGACTTTGCTCACGCTAAAACCAGCTTCAGTCAAGCCTCGACGCACATCGCCAGCCACAGTGTAAGTTGCCAGTGTGGTGTCTGCCTTGCAGAGTCGCCACAGCGCTTTGAATACCGGTAGGCACCACATGTCCGGGTTTTTGCTCGGTGAAAAGCCATCCAGATAAATGGCATCCACCTTTGCTGCGACCTCATGCAGCATGCCGAGCGCCTCGCCAAACAGCAAAGTCAGGCTAACGCGGCCGTCGTCAAGCCAGATGCGATGAAAGCCGGGCGTGAGGTGCGGCCAGTGCGCGAGCAACTGCGCCGATAGCTCGGCAAACTCGGGGTGCTGCTGATGCAGTAGCGCCAGATCGTCCCGCTGGAACGGGAATTGTTCTATTGATAGAAAGTGCAGCCGTTCCGAGCGTTGCGGATCATTGCGCCAGGCCTGCCAGGTGCACAGAAAGCTGATCCCCTGACCAAAGCCAGTTTCAATAATGGTGAAGGATTTTTTGCCTTGCCAGCGTTGCGGCAGCTGATTGCCAGCCAGAAAAACGGCGTGCGCTTGCGCGCTTGCGCCGTGTGCCGCGTGGTAGACATCGTCAAAACGGCTGGAAAACAGCGTGGAGCCGTCGGAGGCGTATTCCAGCGAGGCAGGAGTAATGGTCATCGGTGTCGTTCAATCGGTGCTGTGAACAGGCGGGTCGCGCAAAAATTCACGCCGGGCGTATACGGCGATCAGCCCGCAAGCACAACAAATCAGGGTAAAGCTGGCGTTGCCCCAGTGGGCGTAGCTCCATTTTAACAGCTCGATGCCAGCCGCAAACACCACCATATTGAACATGCCCAGCGCTGCTGCGACCGTGCCCTTGCTTTGGTCGCTGGCAAACAGCGTCAGCCGATACAGTGCCGCATTGATCATGCCCATGCCAACCGAGGCCAGGCCCATGGCAAACACCAGCCAGAGCCAGTTTTGCGCGTCGTACAGCAAGTAAAGCGCGGCAAAAAGCCCCAGCATCATCGGCCAGGTGCCCAGCTGGATCAGCCGGTGAATGGGAATATGCGTGACAAATTTCGCCAGAATGATATTGCCTGCAATCAGCCCGGCAAAAACGGGGATTTGCCACAGGCCGTAATCCAGCGTCGAAAGCCCGGCATTTTGCATCAGAATCACCGGCGCAAGTGCAATCCAGCCCAGTAGTGGCACACAATTGAGCCCTAGCGCCAGCCCGCCAAACACAAAGCGGCGATTCTGATAGACCATTTTGTAGTCTTGCCACAGCGTGCCGATCCGCAGCGGCGAGGCCAGCTTGGGTGATGTTTCCGGCATTCTGAGCCATAAGCCAATCAGCGACAGCGCCGAAGTGATGGCCACGACGATAAAAATCCAGCGCCAGTCGGCAATCTGCAGTACGGCGGCGCCCGCGACCGGGCCGATCAGCGGCGCGATTAAGGCCACATTGGCCATCATCGCCATTACGCGAACCGCCATGGCTTCAGAAAAACTCTCCTGTATTGCTGCGTAACCCACGGCACCAATGAAGCACAGCCCCATACCCTGCAGAAAACGGAAAAACAGAAAAACCGAAAACGATTGTGACCACAAAATACCCAGGCAGGACAAGGTGAAGAAGATCGCGCCGCCGAGCATGACAGGGCGGCGGCCAATTCGGTCTGACAATGGCCCCAACAGCCATTGCAGGCTCGCGCCGCCCAGCAGGCAAACCGTCATGGCAGAAGGAATCAGCGTGGGGCTGGCGCCAAACTCGCGTACCACGGCTGGCATGCCGGGCAAAATCATGTCGTTGGAGATATAAGTGGCAAATTCGAACAGGACCAGCGCCAGCGGAAACAGCAGCGCAGACCAGCTCAGGTGAGGGGGGGTAGAGGCAGTCGCCATGAAACACTCGAACAAGCAAAGCGCTATTTTCCCAGCATCAGGACCAGAATGCTTGGTAAAAATTACAATGACATGGTTTTGAGCAAAAAAGGCGCGAATTATTCCAGAAACTTTACCGCAAGCCAGAAGCGCTGCGGCATAATTGCCCATATCAATTCACAAGGGTAGAACAAAGATGACAAAAACAGAGCTGATCGCGATTGTGCATAATCTGGCTAGCATCGAGCACCCGGAACTGAGCAAAAAATCCGTTGCGGCATTGATCGATACGCTGTCTGAAGTAATCACGGCCACGGTGAGTGGTGGTGGCGATGTAACCTTGCCCAATGTCGGCAAAATTGCACTCAAAGCCCGCGACGCACGCGTAGGGCGCAATCCTCGCACTGGCGAAGCGGTGCAAATTCCAGCCAAGAAAGTTTTGAAATTCACGCCTGCCAAAGCACTGAAAGATGCTGTTGCAGCGCAAGCGGCAGAATAAAAGGGCGTGAAATTGCAGGAAGTAAACAACCACGTTCTGAGAACGTGGTTTTGCTCAAAGCTGCCGATTGAAGTGCCACGTGATCGGCATGGCACTTTCGAGCCACAGCTCGTCGCCAAGCACCAGACCCGCTGGACTGGCTTTGATGACAAAATCCTCTCGCTCTACGCACGTGGCATGATGGTGCGCGAGATTCAGGCTCATCTGGAAGAAATGTATGGCACCGAGGTATCGCCCAGCCTAATTTCATCGGTCACCGATGCGGTCATCGACGAAGTCAAAGCTTGGCAATCGCGGCCGTTGGATGCGGTTTATCCGATTACATATCTAGACTGCATTCACGTCAAAGTCCGCGAAGGTAGTGTGCGTATCAGAGCGGTCTATTTGGCACTGGGCGTCAATATGGCGGGTGAGAAGGAGGTGCTAGGAATGTGGGTTGCTCAGACTGAAGGCGCCAAATTCTGGCTGCAGGTCGTCACCGAGCTGCGCAATCGCGGCGTGCAGGATATCTTCATTGCCTGCGTCGATGGACTCAAAGGCTTCCCCGAAGCGATTGAAGCGGTCTTCCCCAAAACAGCGGTGCAGCTGTGCATCGTGCATATGGTGCGTCACAGCCTGAATTAAGTTTCGTGGAAACGGCGCAAAGCGGTGGCGGAAGACCTGAAGCGGATTTACCAGTCGGCGACGGTCGAGGAGGCCGAACAGCGGCTGGCTGAATTTGAAGCGCGCTGGGATGAAGAATATTTGCCGATCAGCCAATCCTGGCGGCGCAATTGGGCGCGGCTGATTCCCTTCTTTGACTTCCCGCCGGAAATTCGCAAGGTGATTTACACGACCAACGCGATTGAGTCGATGAACATGAGCCTGCGCAAG
>NZ_VIRW01000037.1 GCF_009760905.1 Chitinibacter sp. GC72
TGCTGTGCCAGCTCATGGAAAATAACCCCAAGATTACGGCGCAATGCGCCGAATAATCGCTTCTTTCTCGCCTTGGGGATAAACACCACGTGATATTTACAATCCCAACGCGTATGGCTCAGACTTTGATACTCTTTCATTTGAAACTCCTTCTCTTGGTCGAGATCGGAGCTTCACAATGACCGTTGTATAGGTCAAACCTTGGTGAGTCCCCCGGCAAAGCCGGGGGTTTACCTCAGATTAATTACTACTGCCCACCCGACTTCACCTGCACAACAGTTTTTTGACTTTGCAGCGCAAATAAGACCGCAGGCGCATTCCAGTCTTGTTGGCCAGCCCGATTGATGCGAGACTTCGGGCGCGCTTTTTTGATGTGTGAGAACTGTATGAGTGAAAAAACGCCTGTTACCACGGCGATCCGCTTTTTGCGGCTAAAGCAGCTTGCCTATACCGAGCATCTATACACCTACGAAGAAAAAGGCGGCACGGCCGTCTCGGCGCGCGAGCTGGGCGTGGATGAGCATTGCGTGGTGAAAACGCTGGTGATGGAAGACGAGAAAAAACAGCCTTTGCTGGTGCTCATGCACGGCGACAAGGAGGTAAGTACCAAAAATCTGGCGCGCCTGATCGGCTGCAAAACCATCACGCCGTGCAAACCGGAAATCGCCAATAAGCATAGCGGGTATATGGTCGGCGGCACCTCGCCATTTGGCACGAAAAAAACCATGCCCGTGTACATGCAGAACAGCATTCTGGCGCTGGAAAAGATTTATCTGAACGGTGGAAAACGCGGATTTTTACTCGGAATGAATCCGGCGGATGTCAAAAGCAGCCTGAATGCCACTCTGGTAAATGCCGCAACAGACTAAGCAGGGTATTTCTATTTTGATCAATCTGCATATAGCCTACAGCCACATACCCTAGCAACTCATAGTACCTATTCGCTACCCAGCAACCCTTGCAATTCGGTATTGAGGCTATGGAAGGTGGCAACATCAATCATGCCTTCCAGGCGGGCGATAAACTGGTAGGCCTGCTTGAGCAATACTTCGCGCTCTTTGCGCTCAACTTGGGCATCGCTTTTCAGGTATTTGATGATGGCGTGCGAGCTCGATAGCATCAGGCGCTGGTTATAGGTGCTTTGTGCGGCGGGCAGCAGGATGGCAATGGCGTCGGCAAACTGGGATTTGAGCATCAGTTGCACGCCTTCATTATTCAGATCATTAATTTCAGCCCCCGCCTGCTGGATAAAGCTCTGCCATGCTGGGCGCATATTGGCCGAACTTTCCAGCATGCCGGAAATATGCCGCGTGGTAATAAAGCGCTGGGCAATATGCAGCAGCCATTTATACGGTGCCGTGCTGCCGCTGGCTTGTTCGCCCTCGACGGTGGCCGGGCAGATCAGGTCGGCCGTCATAATAAAGCTGACGGCAATTTCCAGAATAAACTCCGGGTCGGACATATAGCCCTCGATCTGCTCCAGAAGCTGAGGTTTGCCCTCGTAAACGGCAGTGGCCAGCAAGTCGATAATGCGGTTTACCGTGGTGTCTTCGCGGCGGGCGATTTCCCTAACCATGCGCAGATATTTATCGGTATCCGAACTATTGTTCTCGCGCCGCGCTGCGAGCGCCAGCTGCAATACGGTGTCGCCGCTAAGCAGGGATGAATTACCACCGCAGGTGACCGCACGTTCCAGAAACTGTTTGGCCTTGCCCGAATCACCCAGCATATTGGCCAGATTACCGGCTTTTTGCAGTCGGCTAACATTATTAGGCGTGAGGGCCAGGCATTTTTCAAATACCGCCATGGCTTCATTCAGCCGGCCTTCGGCCATATACATCGAGGCAAGTTCTTCGTAGGCATCAACATATTGTGCATGCTCAACAATCGCCGCCTGCAGCGTGCCTTCCGCCTGCGTTTTTTTTCCTTGCCGGCTCAGTGTTTTGGCCAGCCCCAGCTTGGCCCAAGGCACTACACGCTGACTCAAAATTTCGGCGTAGAGCTTGGCGGCCTCTTCCAGTTTGCCGGCCTCCAGCAAGAGCGAAGACAGAAGACGCATTAGATCATTGCTAAAGCCCGCCGCCTTGGGTACCAGCGCCTTGGCTTCGGCAATCGCACCGAGCGTATCGCCGTCATTGATTTTGTCGTAGATGGGCTTAAGAAAGCGCTTGCGGCTCCAGGCTAGCGACAGACGCTGCGTCAGCTGTTTGCTGGTAAATGGCTTGATCAGGTAATCATCCGGGCCGATTTCTGCCACGGCCACTACTTTTTCATAGGAAGCTTCGGCGGTAATCATGATCCAGATGGTATAGAGCGGCAGCTCGCCGCTATGGCGCAATTCTTCCAGCAGCTCCTGCCCATTCATGCCTTCGCCAAAATGATAATCGCACAGCACCGCATCGAACTGCCCATTACGCAGACGACGACGTGTCTCGCCAATGCTGCTGGCCGTGTCGGCGCGGTTAATGCCCGATTGTGCCAGCGTCATGCGAATAGATTGGCGCACTGTGGGGGCATCATCGGCCACCAGGACATGCGCTTGCGAGAGTTCTTCAGACATAAGCCATAGAGTGTGCAAGGGTATATACCACTATCGGCCAATTTCCCCCAAGCTCAAGACCTGATTAGGCCTTGTCGTGTGAAATGCACAAAAAACCGGTGATCAGGCGCTCTTTTGCCGTAAAAGAACCGCTAGCCCACGCCAAAGGTATCGTGTTTTACCATGCGCTGCCGGATAATAGAGCGCAAAGACTAGCAAACTTGGAAAAACCGCTTATGCAACTCGCTATCATCAGTGCCGTGGGTGCCAACGGCATTATCGGCATCGAAAACCGTCTCCCGTGGCGCCTGCCCGAAGATTTGCAGCACTTCAAACGCCTGACGATGGGACGCCCCATGCTGATGGGGCGCAAAACTTTCGAATCCTTGCCCGGCCTGCTGCCAGGTCGACGCCATCTGGTCATTAGCCGTAACCCGGATTGGCAAGCAGTGGGCGCCGAAGTCTTTCCCAGCCTCGCAGCTGCAATTGCCGCGTGCAGCACAGAAGAGAGTACATTCGTCATCGGCGGCGGCGAAATATATCGCCAGGCTCTGCCACTGGCCGACACCCTGTATCTGACCGAAGTCAATCTGCAGCCCGCAGGCGACGCCACTTTCCCCGAGTTTGACCGCGCGGCGTGGCAAGAAATCAGCCGCGAAGCGCATAGCTCGGCCAACGGCATCGAATTTGCCTTCGTCCACTACCAGCGAATACAGGCCGATTCATGATTCGCAGCAATTGAATAGGTATACGCATAGAGCCCAATCAATTAATAGCCGGCAAGGCAATACCCCATACTAAATCAATAACCAAGGCAATTTACGCCCAGCAATACCAACAAACCTAGGGTTATCCCTAGCTCGTTTTTGCTTGACGCCGCCAGCGCGCAGCTGCGACTATGTGACCATGAACCCGAACATCCAAACCCATTCTGTTGCGTATTATTACTGGTGGCGCCTCTAGGCGGCACTGGGTTTGTTCGTTCGAAACAAAACCTGCCGCCGGAAACGGTGACAGGTTTTTTTATTTCCCCTCCCCCATTTCCGGCGGCTCCCAAGATTCTCTAAGTATCCAGGAGCAGCACCATGTCCCACCAAGCAAACCAAGCCGTCGCAGCGCCCCAAACCGTCGTAGTCACTGGTGATCGCACCACTGGCTCGCTTCATCTCGGCCATTTTGCTGGTTCACTGCAAACACGCTTAAAGCTGCAAAACCAGCACGAACAATTTATTTTGCTCGCCGATACGCAAGCGCTGGCCGACCATCAAGGCGATTACAACAAAGTGCGCCAATCGGTGATCGACGTCGCACTCGACTACCTCGCCGTCGGCATTGATCCGAAAAAATCGACGATTCTGATTCAGTCTATGGTGCCCGAGCTGGCCGAGTTATCGTTCTACATGATGAATCTGGTCTCGGTTGCACGGCTGGAGCGCAACCCGACTGTCAAGTCCGAACTACGCGGCAAGGGCTACGAAGGTCAGGAACGCGAGGTTGCGGCTGGGTTTCTGACCTACCCGGTGAGTCAGGCGGCCGACATTACGGCGCTGCGCGGCACCTTGATTCCGGTCGGTGCCGATCAATTACCGATGATCGAACAAACCAATGAAATCGTTCGCCGCTTTAACCGGATGGTCGGTGAAAATATCCTGCACGAATGCCAGGCGCTTCTCTCGAACACCACGCGCCTGCCCGGCATCGACGGCAAAAGCAAAATGAGCCGCGCTGCTGGCAATCACCTTTCGCTCTCGGCGAGCAGCGATGAAATCAGTATTGCCGTGAATAAGATGTACACCGACGCACAGCACCTCACCGTTGGCAGCCCCGGCCAGGTTGAAGGCAATGTCGTATTTAGTTTTCTTGACGCTTTTGACGCCGACATCGCCAAAGTCGCCGAACTTAAAGCGCAATACCAGCACGGCGGTTTGGGCGATAGCATCATCAAAGCGCGTTTAAATGACGTCTTACAAGCGCTGATCGCACCCATTCGCGAGCGCCGCGCCGAATTTGCACAAGACCCCGACGCGGTATTATCGATGCTCTTGTGCGGCTCAGCCAAAGCGCGCCAGACTGCCGTGCTTACGCTGCATAAAGTCAAAACGGCCATGGGGATGTACTACTTCTGAGCCAGTGTTGTCGCGGGCAAGCCCGTTCCTACAGAATTCACACATTTGCCAGCAAGGATCAAATCATGTCAGCCAAACTCTTTCAAACACTCTTTGAACACAAAGCCTGGGCAAATCAGGCATTGCTTGCCCAGCTGATTGCGCATCGCGAGGAGAGCAAAAGTTGGAGGCTGGCCACGCGGCTGATGAATCACCTCAATATCGTTGATCAGATTTTTATTGCGCATCTGAGCGGCCAAAGTCACGGCTATACCGCCACCAATACGCCTGAAACACCCGAGCTGCTGGAGCTGCAGGCACGCACTGCACAAACCGATCAGCATCTCATTGCGCTGGCGGGCAGCTTCTCGGCGGAGCGCTTTGACGACATCATCGATTTTGTCTTCACCGATGGTAAAACTGGGCGCATGAGCGTGGCAGAAATCCTGATGCATCTGATTACTCACAGCAGTTATCACCGTGGGCAAATCGGCTGGGTGATTCACGAGAGCCCGGCGAAAATCCCGCCCGATATTCTCACGGGCTTTCTGCATCTGGATCGTAGGCTGCAGCAATGACGCACGGGAAAATTGGCGATTTCACAACAAAAAAATTGCTGCACTGCGATATAAAGCCTTTCGGCAATACCCAAGGCAGGCTCAGGGTCTAGAATAAAGCGTCATTCAATCAGATTGCGGGTGCAGTATGGACGAAGAATTACGCAAAAAAGCACTGGAATATCACCGTTTTCCAAGGCCGGGCAAAATACAGGTCGTCCCCACCAAAGGTTTGGCCAGCCAGCGCGACTTAGCGCTCGCCTATTCACCCGGTGTTGCCGCCGCTTGTGACGCGATTGTTGAAGACCCCTCTGAGGCGCGCAATCTTACTTCCCGTGGCAATCTGGTTGCGGTGGTCAGCAATGGCACGGCCGTGCTGGGCCTGGGCGACATCGGCCCGCTGGCTAGCAAACCGGTCATGGAAGGCAAAGGCGTACTATTTAAAAAATTCGCCGGCATTGATGTATTTGATATTGAAATCGAACAAAAAGACCCTGACAAACTGATTGAAATCATCGCCGCGCTCGAGCCCACTTTTGGCGGCATCAACCTGGAAGACATCAAAGCGCCCGAATGCTTTTATGTTGAGCGCAAACTGCGCGAGCGGATGAAGATTCCGGTTTTTCATGACGATCAGCACGGCACGGCGATTATCGTCGGCGCAGCAGTCAAAAATGCTTTATCACTGATCGGCAAGCAGCTCGATCAAGTCAAGTTGGTCGCCTCTGGCGCAGGCGCGGCGGCGATTGCCTGTCTGGATATGCTGGTATCATTGGGCGTGCAGCGCAGCAATATCATGGTGTGCGACTCCAAAGGCGTGATTCACACCGAACGTGGCCCGCTGGACGAAACCAAGCAGCGCTACGCGCGCGACACCGCATTACGCACGCTCAGTCAAGCACTCGTCGGTGCCGATATTTTCCTCGGCCTGTCTGGGCAAGGCCTCGTTACGGGCGAGATGGTCAAAACGATGGCGGCCAATCCGCTGATTCTGGCGCTGGCCAACCCGAACCCAGAAATCACACCACCTGAAGCGCAAGCGGCGCGTAGCGACGCGATTATCTGCACAGGCCGTTCGGACTACCCGAATCAGGTCAACAATGTGCTGTGCTTTCCGTTTATTTTCCGTGGCGCGCTTGATGTGGGCGCAACGTCGATTAATGAAGCGATGAAGCACGCTGCGGTCAACGCGATTGCCGAGCTGGCGCACGCCGAACAATCGGATGTCGTTGCCGATGCTTATGGCGGCCAGGAATTATCGTTTGGCCCGGAATATCTGATTCCCAAACCGTTCGATCCGCGCCTGATTATCAAAATCGCGCCAGCGGTCGCCAAGGCAGCGATGGACAGCGGCGTTGCAACGCGGCCGATTGAAGATTTCCACGCCTATATCGACGAGCTGACGCAGTTTGTTTACAAAACCAATCTGTTCATGCGCCCGGTGTTTGCTGCCGCCAAAAAAGCGCAAAAACGCGTCGTGTTCTGCGAAGGCGAGGACGAGCGCGTACTGCATGCGGTGCAGGAAATCATCGATATGAAGCTATGCCAGCCGATTCTGATTGGCCGCCCTAGCGTGCTGCAAGCGCGTATCGACAAACTGGGCTTGCGCATCCGCCCGGGCATTGATTTTGAAGTGTGTAACCCCGAAAACGATCCGCGCTACCGCGAATACTGGCAGCTGTATTACCAGATCATGCAGCGCAAAGGTGTTTCGGAAAACCTCGCCAAAGCTGAAGTGCGCCGCAAAACGACGCTGATCGGAGCGCTGATGGTCAAACGCGGCGAAGCCGACGCAATGATTTGCGGCACCTACGGCCTGTATCACAACCATCATCATCATTTGATGAATGTGCTCGGCCAGAAAGCGGGAACGACGGTCACTGCGGCGATGAATATCTTACTGCTGCAAACCGGCAATGTATTTATCTGCGATACCTACGTGAATCAGGATCCAAGTGCCGAGCAATTGGCCGACATCACCTTGATGGCGTCCGAAGCCGTGCGCAAATTTGGTATCGTGCCCAAGGTCGCGCTGCTCAGCCATTCGAGCTTTGGCAGTTTTGATAGCCCATCAGCGCGCAAAATGCAGCAAACGCTGCAGCTGGTGACCGAGCGCGCGCCCGAGCTGGAAATTGATGGTGAAATGCACGGCGATGCCGCGCTTTCCAGCACAATTCGTCAGCAGGTCTTCCCCAATTCGCGCCTCAAAGGCGAGGCCAATATCTTGGTGATGCCTAATCTAGATGCCGCCAATATTTCGTTCAACCTGCTCAAAACCACGTCGGTTGATGGCGTCACCATCGGGCCTATCTTGATGGGGCTAGCCAAACCGGCGCATATTCTGACACCAACCGCGTCGGTACGCCGCATTATCAATATGGCCGCGCTGGCTGCTGTGGAAGCGGCGACGCAACACGCAGGAGAGCACAATGAGTGAATTTAACCCCGCCGACCCTTTTGCTTTTTTTAATCAAATGATGAAGCCGGGCAGCAACCCTTTTCTGCCGCCCTTGTCTGAAGAAGAAATCGATCGCAAAATTGCCGAATGTCGCACCGTCGAGCAATGGCTCAGCCTGCAAGTGGGCATGTTGCAAATGACGGTCAAAACACTGGAAATGCAAAAAGCGGGGCTCGCCGCTTTCAAGCAGAGCCTGGACCCCAAATCTTCGGAAAACCCGTAAATGACACTTCGTAGTTCATTATTCAAAACAGCCAGTTTACTGGCTGTTTTTTTATCCGGCTGCGTCAGCACGCCTTCGCAAAATACCCAACCCAGTATCAGCCCACAGCCCAAACCTAGTATAGCCCCCACGCCAATACCCTCACCCGTTGCACCTCGTTACACTGAGCGTAGCTGGCAGCAAGTCCCCAACTGGCAACAGGATCAACTCGTCAATGGCTGGAACGCCTGGCTCAAAGGCTGCGCCAAACCGCGCACCAACTGGGTCAAGCTGTGCAGCGAAGCTAAATCCGTCGCCATCGACACCGCCAGCATTCGCCAGTTTCTCGAAAAAAATCTGACGCCCTACCAGCTCACCAATCCCGACGGTAATGAAACAGGATTGATTACCGGCTATTACGAGCCGATTTATCCCGGCAGTCTGACGCGCACGGCCCAAGCCAATCAGCCCGTTTACGCGCCACCCAAGGACATGATTACTGTCGCGCTCGACGACATTTACCCCGAACTCAAAGGCAAACGCCTGCGCGGGCGCATCGTCGGCAATAAACTGGTGGCCTATCCTGATCGCGGCGACATTGTCGCCAAAGGCCTCGACGCGCCAGTTCTCGCTTGGCTGCAAGACCCGATGGACGTGCAATTTTTGCAAATTCAAGGCTCGGGACGCGTGCAATTGGCCGACGGCAAGCAGCTACGACTGGGTTACGCCGATCAGAATGGCCGCCCGTATAAGCCTGTCGGGCGCTGGCTGGTCGAGCAAAGCATACTGCCTGCCAGTGAAGTTTCGATGCAAAGCATCAAAGCCTGGGCCAAAGCCAATCCACACCGGGTTGACGAGCTACTGAACAGCAACCCGAGCTATGTGTTTTTCCGCACTTTACCCGAAAGTAATGAGGGACCGATTGGCAGTCTAGGCGTGCCATTGACCGCGGGCTATAGCATCGCCATCGACCCCAACACCGTTCCGCTCGGCAGCCTCGCCTTTATCGCAACAACGCGCCCCGATAACGATGGCGGCATCCACCGCCTCGTCGCCGCCCAAGACACCGGCGGCGCAATCCGCGGCACCGTTCGCGCAGATTTTTTCTGGGGAACCGGCGACGCGGCGGGCGAGCTGGCGGGGAAAATGAAGCAGGATGGCAAGCTATGGCTACTCTGGCCAAAAGGCACCCAGCTACCTAGCAATTAAATTTAATGAGTTGGATCGCACACAAGCCGCTAGGGCAAAATACGCAGCATTCAGCACTGCCAATCTCCTATGCCCTAATTCAAACACGCCAGCGATCACGTAGCTGTTCCAGTGTTTCTTCTTCACACGACACCGGCGTGCAGCGGCGAGCGCTTGGCCATTGACTGTGCAAGTAACGGGGCGAGCGAGAAAAAGCATCGTAGCTCACCCCGGAGCACAAACTGCGTAAGCACTCCATAAAACGTGTCAGCAATTGATTCATGGTATTTTCTCTTTGTTCTCAAATTAGTAGACACTATTATCATAATTGGGTAAAGATACGCTGATAAGGGCAATAAATGGAATACACTGTTCTCAAATGAAAACAATACTAGATCCAGATTCACTTCTAGCTTTCGAATCACTGTCTCGACTTGGTAGCTTTACCGCAGCATCACAGGAGCGCGGCTGTGCCAAAAGTCATGTCAGTCAACTGATCCGCAATCTGGAAAAAGAACTGGGCACTCAGCTGGTCTTGCGCAGCACGCGCAGCATGTCGCTGACCGAAGCCGGACAAAAACTACTGCCACACGCTGTTGCCCTACGGGAATTGTTAGGCCAGGTCAGGCTCGATATTGAAGACACACAGCAGCACATTGAAGGCGAGCTTTGGATCAGCACGACGCCCTCTTTGTCGCAATATGCCGTAGGCCCGCTGATGGCCGAACTCGCACGCCAGCATCCGGGACTGCGCATCCGGGTCGATTCGAACAACAGGCTGATCTCACCCGGTGCCGATGGTGTCGATTTTTGCATTCGGGTTGGGCGGGTTGGCGATGAACGTCTGGTAGCCAAAGAGCTGGGATTTGCGCAAGACCGGCTCTACGCAGCCCCTGCTTATCTGGCTGATGCACCACCATTACGGCACCCAACAGATCTGATCCACCATGCCACACTCATCAATGATGATTACCAGCATTCACGGCAATGGCATCTTTTCAATGATCAGGATGAAGTCAGAGCAGCGTTACAACCTGTTTTATGCAGCGACACCAATCCAACGCTGGCAGTGAGTGCCATCAATGGACATGGTATTGCGCTATTGCCACAGTTTGTGGGCGAAACTTATTGCAAGCTGGGACTGCTACGAGCAGTTTTAAACGAATGGCACGCAAACCCTACCCCGGTATACCTCGTTTATCCTTATAGATCGAGCATTCCGCGGAAATACCGGGTCTTCATTGACTTTATTGTTAACGCACTCAGCCAGAGTTTAAGCAAACGAGATTAAGCGCATGCCATAGCCTAGCTCATCAAATATAGCCGTGTTCGCTGCAAAAAATATGAAGTAATCAACAAAAAAACCCGCCAAGGGTGGGTGTCCTAAATTTTGTGTAAACGGTCATTTGGCAGGAAACTGCCGTATTGCCCGGAGACACCATGACGCCCCCAAAACACACCATTCCTGATGAATTAATCACAGACCTGCTGGCAAACTACAAAAAACCCGAAGTCCTCATCGGTGAGCAAGGCCTGCTCAAGCACCTGACCAAACTGATCGTCGAAAAAGCCCTCGATGTCGAAATGGCTGAGCTTCTAGGTCATGGCAAAAACCAACCAGTCAGCAACACCAGCGGCAATACCCGCAACGGTCGCAGTCGTAAAACGCTCAAAGGTGAATTCGGTGAGCTGCCGATTGAAGTGCCACGTGATCGGCATGGCACTTTCGAGCCACAGCTCGTCGCCAAGCACCAGACCCGCTGGACTGGCTTTGATGACAAAATCCTCTCGCTCTACGCACGTGGCATGATGGTGCGCGAGATTCAGGCTCATCTGGAAGAAATGTATGGCACCGAGGTATCGCCCAGCCTAATTTCATCGGTTACCGATGCGGTCATCGACGAAGTCAAAGCTTGGCAATCGCGGCCGTTGGATGCGGTTTATCCGATTACATATCTAGACTGCATTCACGTCAAAGTCCGCGAAGGTAGTGTGCGTCTATTTGGCACTGGGCGTCAATATGGCGGGTGAGAAGGGGGTGCTAGGAATGTGGGTTGCTCAGACTGAAGGCGCCAAATTCTGGCTGCAGGTCGTCACCGAGCTGCGCAATCGCGGCGTGCAGGATATCTTCATTGCCTGCGTCGATGGACTCAAAGGCTTCCCCGAAGCGATTGAAGCGGTCTTCCCCAAAACAGCGGTGCAGCTGTGCATCGTGCATATGGTGCGTCACAGCCTGAATTATGTTTCGTGGAAACGGCGCAAAGCGGTGGCGGAAGACCTGAAGCGGATTTACCAGTCGGCGACGGTCGAGGAGGCCGAACAGCGGCTGGCTGAATTTGAAGCGCGCTGGGATGAAGAATATTTGCCGATCAGCCAATCCTGGCGGCGCAATTGGGCGCGGCTGATTCCCTTCTTTGACTTCCCGCCGGAAATTCGCAAGGTGATTTACACGACCAACGCGATTGAGTCGATGAACATGAGCCTGCGCAAG
>NZ_VIRW01000038.1 GCF_009760905.1 Chitinibacter sp. GC72
AACGCGACAGTGCATCACCATTTTGATGAAGAGGTGGTCAATCGTTGGTTGGTGGATCATCGTTTTGTGGTGATGTACTTGCCAGCGTATAGCCCTGAGCTCAATTTGATCGAGATCGTGTGGAAACACGCCAAGCATTTTTGGCGTAGCTTCAAGTCGTGGAGCAAGGATAAATTGGTCGAAGAAGTCCACACCCTTTTATCCGGCTTCGGTTCGAAATTTAAAATTAGTTATGCGTGATTACTTATGTAACAAACATCTCAATAAAAAGAATCAATATGCCAGATATAAAAGCCTACCTGCTCACTATCCTTATGGCACTAAGCGGAATGACGTTTGCCACAAAACCAAACGAAACAAATATAGAAAACCGCCTGATTGAGGCGATTACATGCCAGCATGAATCACCCGCTGATTTAGTCAGAGAGATTGCCCGCAAAACAAGCTCAACACTAACAATCAACAACCACAAAAATGGATACGACGAAAAAATAACCATAAAAACAAATAAGCCACTGCGACTACATGGCGTGCTGAGCGATGCAGTTCATCTTTCTTTTGAGAATGACATCAAAGATTTTAACGCCATCGTTTACAGCGTATTCAAAGGCGACCCGCAAAGCATGATCAAGGCGCTCAATTTAAGCAAAGATAATTCAGCAACACGAATTGCTGACTACACCAACAAATCAAACAGTCCCGACTGCCCACCCACGATAGGATTAACCAGAATCAACAAATCCACCTTTGCCCTTGGCTGTGGCTGGTGTAATGGAGGCTAACTGCAGCTGGAAAATTACGCCCCGCCGGCAAGCACTTCGAATACGCCCCGCAGGAAGTCCCCTTGGGGGACGACGAGCGCGGCAATCTGCGCGCGCATCGACAACAGCCGCACGCAGTGGTTCGAGTGGGATCACTTCAACCGCCTGGCCGCCATGCGCAGCAACGAGGTCGATACCGAATTCGCTTACGACCCGCTCGGCCGCCGGAAGCGCTGGCCGACCGCGATGGCACACTGGTCTGGGGGGCTCGACACGACATCGCCGCGACCCCGCCCGGCGCGAGCGGGACGAAGCGCAGGGCGGCGAACACTCGCCGTCGCACTCCCAATGTCAGCATCACGACAGCGAAAGCGGGCTGCATTACACTACTTCCGCTAGTACGCCGCGCAGCAAGTCCCTTTATGGGGCGCCGCGCAGCAAGTCCCCTTGCGGGACGACCCGGAAAGCGGCCGCTATCTGACGGCCGACCCGATCGGCCTGGCGGGCGGCCTGCACCTGTACGGCTACGTGCCCGACCCGAACGGCTGGATGGATCCGTGGGGGTGGTGTTCCAAGGCCTTGGGCAAAAATATGGAAAATGCGGGCATTCCACGACCCAAGAACACCACACCACATCACATTGCTGGTGATACATCAAAGGCATCACTGCCTGCACGTAAAATTTTGAGCAAGCATGGCATCGGTGTTGATGATGCTGCAAATGGCGTGTTTCTGCCCAATCGCGGCAACACTGACCTTAATGTACCGGGCATCCTTCATAATGGTCGGCATCCAACAAAATACATTGACGCCGTCAACGATAGACTACGCCAAGCGGATATAACTGGTGGAAGGAAAAATAGGGGACAGACCACGGTTTTTACTACGGCAGAGTATCGCTGGCCCAGCTATCAGGTAAATGCACAAGGGGCAGAATCACCGCTGCTCGTTCCTCATCCCATGTATGTGGCATTGGGGCTGGAAACTGAAGCCCGTTCACTTGCGTATCGGGAGCGGTTTCGGCATGAACTGGAGCCTGGTCTGATCGATGCCATTCGAAAGGCCAGCAACGGCAATTTTGCGCTGGGCGATGCGCGTTTTGGCGCACAGATTGCGGAAGCTCTGGGACGACGAGCAATACCGGGAACTTCAAGCCGGCCAAGAAAGAGGGAGAAGCCCAAGTCGGGGGTCTTGTTCTAAAGAACGACTCAAAAACCGTGGTCTGTCCCCTATTTTCCGATCTTCATAGCCCCTACAATGGTATTGCTCTGCCAAAATGCAAGTGCAGCCAAAAAAATCGAGGAAAAAACAATAACGCAGCAATTCACAATGGCTCACACGCCAACTACAGCACACAAGTTCAGAGTGAACTAGAGGCCATTTATGCATATATGGACGCCCCCACTTTGCCAAGCATTCAATTCATCGATGAGATACAAAGTCGATTGCAGCCATATATCCGGACTTTAACGAAGCACTGCCTCTGTCCCTGATGGATTTCCGCTGATTGAGTCCTAAACAACAAAGCGCACTCGAAGTGCCAAGCACAAATCAGGTTCGCTCAATCACGGTCTGACCTATATCGCCATCAATGTCATGATTGCCTGCGCAATCGAAGGAAACGGTTTCTTTTGTAGACGGTGTTTAGCCCCGCCTAGGGTCTGGCAACTGGTGAAACAGCATGGTAATCGGCCTCATACCGACGATCTTTGGCTAGCAGCGCCCAAATGATCCGAGCATTCTTATTGGCGAGCGCAACGACAGCAACATTGCGATGACAGCGCCCAAGCATGCGTTGCAGCCACGGGTCAGCTCGTTCGCGTTGACGTTCAAAATGCGCGATGATGGCGCGAGCACCGTGAATGAGTAAGGTGCGAAGATAAACATCGCCCCGTTTACTAATGCCGAGCAATACCGGTTTACCGCCACTGGAATGCTGTCGTGGAACGAGGCCAAGCCAAGCTGCCAACTGCCGACCATCTTCAAATGATTTCGCGTCGGCGACGCTCGCAATAATCGCAGTTGCGGTAATGGGGCCCACGCCTGGTAGTGCTGCAATCCGTAGCGATGATTCGTTCAGACGATGCCACTGCATAATGACCTTATCGTATTCAAGTACTTGTTGATCCAATTCATTCAAGTGATTCAAAAGTCGCTGGATTAAGTCGCGCATCATTGCAGGTAAGCCGTTTTCGGCATCTTCCAGTACTTCGGGAATACGCCGGCGCAATGTTGATAACCCCAGCGGCATCACAATGCCGAATTCAGCCAACAAACCTCGCATTTGATTGGCTTGAGCAGTTCTGGCTTTGACAAAACTGGCACGCGCCCGATGAACTGCGAGCATGGCTTGTTGCTCCGGCAACTTGATTGCCACAAAACGCATATTTGGCCGAGTCACCGCCTCGCAAATAGCCTCCGCATCGGCCATATCCGTTTTACTGCCTTTAACATAGGGCTTCACAAACTGAGATGCCATCAGCTTCACTGTATGACCAAATGATTCTAGCTTTCTTGCCCAGAAATGCGCACTGCCACAGGCCTCCATGCCAATCAAACAAGATGGTAAGTTGGCGAAGAATGGTGCGAGTTGTTGTCGGGAGAGTTGTTTGCTTAGGACTGTTTTGCCCTGCGCATCCACACAGTGAAGTTGAAAAACTTGTTTGGCTAGATCCAAGCCGATTGTAGCGATGCTCATGGTAACGCCCCTCGAGAGTTGTACGTTGACACTCTCAGTCTGGCACCGGCATCGCCGGTTTAGGAAGGGGCGTCCATTCCATTAACAAAGCCACTCTGCACACCCTCATTTAATCAGGAATGAATTAGCGCCGCCAAGCCCCCAGCTCGGCCAGTTGTTCGGCTAACTTGTCGGCCATCATCGCGTAGCCAGCTGCATTCGGGTGTACCGCATCGCTTTTGAGTGATGATTTGGCCAGGATGGTTTCCAGTATTTCGTCATTGAGCGCAACTCCGTATTGCTCGGCCAGCTCGGCGTATAAAGGAGCGGATCCCAACCCCAAACCCAATTTGGGCACGCCGATCAGCAAGAGCGCAATCTTGCGTCGCTGCAATTCTTCGATCATCAATCCCAGCTCGTACTTGGTCTGCGCAGCATCCAGCTTTTGCAGAAAATCATTGCCTCCTAGGCACAGCAGCACCAATTTGGGTTTGGTCTCATCCAGTGTGCTCACAAAACGCGTGCGGGCCTGAGCGGCCGTTTCTCCCGGCACGCCAGCATTTACGATTTCCCAGCCGGTTTTGGCGGCCAAACGCGCCGGATAAGCTTGCTCCTCCGTTGTGCCGGTGCCATAGGTGAGGCTATCGCCAAACGCCAGCACAACACTACCTACGGGCAAGGGGGCAAGTTCTGGCGTTTTGCCACAGGCAGTGAGCCACAATAGGCAACAGGAAAACAAAAACCAGCGCAGCATCACTCCATCCTTGTGTTGGTTCGACTAATCAAAACATCATCGCAATACCCATACAGGTATTGCCATCAAATAGAATCTGGGTAATCGCTACAAGGCAATACCCCTAGCACTCTGGCTGCGCTACGGTCAGCGCCAGCCCGCCAAGCGAGGTTTCCTTGTAGCTGTTTTTCATGTCCAGCCCGGTGCGGTACATGGTTTCGATGACTTTATCGAGGCTGACCAAATGCTCACCGTCTTCCAGCAGCGCAAGCTGGGCAATTTTAATTGCCTTCTCGGCGGCGACGCCGTTGCGCTCAACACACGGCACTTGCACCTGACCTCCGACCGGATCACACGTCAGCCCCAGATGGTGTTCCATTGCGATTTCGGCGGCGTTTTCCACTTGCGCCAGTGTGCCGCCCAGCACCGCGCAATAGGCGCCAGCCGCCATCGAACACGCGACGCCGACTTCACCTTGGCAACCGACTTCGGCACCGGAAATGGACGCATTCATTTTATACAGCATGCCAATTGCCGCGGCGGTGAGCAGAAAATCAACAATGCCTTCATCGCTGGCATCGGGCGTGAAATCCCGATAATACTGCAGCACCGCTGGAATAATGCCCGCCGCACCATTGGTCGGCGCTGTCACCACGCGGCCACCGCTGGCGTTTTCTTCGGACACGGCCATCGCATACAGCATTGGCCACAGCATCACATCGGCGCGCCCTTCCATATGCATCGCTGAGAGGCGCTGATACAGCGCCGGCGCGCGGCGCTTGACGGCAAAAGGCCCCGGCAAACGGCCTTCATGTTTGCAGCCTTGCGCCACGCAGCCCTGCATGACCGAGGCAATCTCCAGCAGTTGCGCGCGAATTTCTGCCTCAGCAAGGCCATCGTGATCAGTTTTCCAACGCAGTGCCAGCTCGTTAGCCAATACAATCTGCGCCATGCTGAGCCCGTGCGCGCGGCACTGCGCCATTAGCTCGGCACTACTATGAAACGGATAGGGAATCACTGTGGCTGCGGGCGGCGGCGCCGCATCCCATTTCGAGGCCGACACAATAAAGCCA
Organism: Chitinibacter sp. GC72; assembly: GCF_009760905.1. GTDB lineage: Bacteria > Pseudomonadota > Gammaproteobacteria > Burkholderiales > Chitinibacteraceae > Chitinibacter. Next base: position 5,245 of record NZ_VIRW01000038.1, read on the forward strand.
CCACCGACCGAAAAATACGTTTCGCGCAGCAGCAAAGACCCAGCGGCGTCAAACGCGCTGATGCGCATGCCATTGGCGTGTTGCGGCAGAAACAGATGCTTGTGCAATTGCAGATCAGTCTGCGGATTAAACGCAATCGCATGCTGGCCAGCCAGATTCAGCATTGCGCCATTGCGCAGCGCCTGCATGCGGGGCGCAATCTGTGCCGGGTCAATACCCCTTGGCGTATTGCCTTCCAGACCAAGTATGGCGGCGTCTATCGTGCCATGCCCCTCACCTGTTAGCGCGAGCGAGCCATACAGCTCAATGCGGATTTGAGCCACCTGCGCCAGCACACCCGCCGCCTGCTGCGCACCGGAGACCGGAGCATCGGAGACCAGAGTATCCGTAAAGGCTTTGCTCGCCAGCATGGGTCCGACCGTGTGCGAGCTTGATGGGCCAATGCCGATTTTGAACAGATCAAATACGCTGAGCATGAAGCCATCCTTGAATGCAAATAATGCAATCAACGATAGCCAGCACGCCCATCAGCAGCAATACCGACTAACCCCATCCCCGCGCACTTACGCGGTCTCGCCTTCATCGTGTAATTGCAGCGCCCACATCTGCGCGTAGACGCCTGCAGCCGCCAGTAGCTCGCGATGCGTACCGCGCTCGACAATCTGCCCGTGCTGCATCACCAGAATCTCATCCGCATCCGAAATCGTTGATAAACGATGCGCAACCACTAGCGTCGTCCGATTCGCCGAAATGGCTTTGAGCTCGGCCTGAATGGCTTTTTCGGTTTGCGAATCAAGCGCACTGGTCGCTTCGTCAAAAATCAGAATCGGCGGGTTTTTCAGCACGGTACGCGCAATCGCCACGCGCTGTTTTTCGCCGCCCGATAATTTCAGGCCACGCTCGCCCACCGTGGTATCAAAGCCATCGGGCAATTGCATAATGAAATCGTAAATATGCGCCGATTTGGCCGCTTCAATGACTTCTTCACGGCTCGCATCGGGTCGGCCGTAGGCAATGTTGTAATAAATCGTGTCGTTAAACAGCACGGTGTCTTGTGGCACGATACCTATTTGCGCACGCAAATTGCTTTGCGCCAGCTCGCGCACATCATGGCCATTAATCCGAATAGCACCCTTATTGACATCGTAAAAACGGTACAGCAGCCGCGACAAGGTGGATTTACCCGCGCCACTCGAACCCACCACCGCTACGGTTTTACCAGCTGGGATTTGAAAACTGATGCCGTGCAAAATCGGCCGATTGCTGTCGTAGGCAAAATCGACGTTGCTAAACTCAACGCTGGCATTGTCCAGATTGACGGTTTTGGCGTTGCCACTGTCTTTGATCTCGGCATTGCGCGCCATCAGGCCAAACATTTTTTCCATATCAGCCAGCGAATTTTTGATTTCGCGATAGACAAACCCAAGGAAGTTCAGCGGGCCATACAGCTGCAACAGGAAGGCATTGACCAAGACCAAATCACCGAGGGTCATCTCGCCTTTGACCACACCGTTCGCCGCCATGCCCACCAGCAAGGTCACGCCCACGGCGATAATCGACGCCTGGCCGGCATTCAGAAACGACAGCGAGACCTGGTTTTTGACCGCTGCCGCTTCCCATTTACTCAGGCTATGGTCATAGCGCTCGGCTTCCCAGCGCTCATTGCCAAAATACTTCACCGTTTCATAATTGATCAGGCTATCAATCGCGCGGGTATTGGCCTTGGAATCCAGATCATTCATATCGCGGCGAAAGTGCATCCGCCATTCGGTCACTCCCAGCGTAAAACCGATATACAGCGCAATCGTCGCAAAGGTCACCGCAGCAAAGGTCCAGTGATATTTTTGCAGCAAAATCGCCGCCACCAGGCCAATCTCAACCAAGGTCGGCAAGATATTAAACAGCGTAAAATTAAGTAAAAACGAAATGCCCTTGGTTCCACGATCAATATCGCGGCTCATCCCGCCAGTTTGGCGCTCCAGATGAAAACGCAGCGAAAGACGGTGCAAATGCTCAAACACCTGCAAAGCAATTTTGCGAATTGCGCCTTGGGTGACTTTGGCAAACACCGCATCGCGCATCTCGCCCAGCACCGCCGAGCTTAAACGCAGCGCGCCATAGCCCAGAATCAAAGTTACCGGCAAGGCCAGCGCCAAATCCTTGGCCGCCATTTGGTCGACAATGTCTTTGAGCACCAGCGGCACCGCCACATTGGCCAGCTTGGCCAGCACCAGCAAGCTCAGCGCCAGCGCCACGCGCCATTTGTATTGCAGCAGATAAGGCAGCAGGGTTTTCAGGGTTTTCCAGTTATTGCCACCCTCAATGGGCGCGGTGCTACTTGGTCGCATTAATGCAGAGTCCTTGGCATAGAGAGTACAAATTGGGCGATTTCGGCTTCAAATTCGGTGCCATCGGCAGCGATCATTTGGTAAGTACCGCGCATCGTGCCCACTGGTGTGGCCAGGGTGACACCACTGGTGTATTCAAAAATTTCCCCGGGGGCCAGCTCGGGATGCTCTCCAATCACGCCAAGGCCGCGCACTTCCTGCGTTTTGCCACCGGCGTCTTCAATAATCCAGTGCCGCGCGATCAGCTTTGCGGTGATGCTGCCCGCATTTTCAATGGTGATTTGATAAGCAAACGTGTATTGCTCGGCCGCTTCGTCCGATTGTTCGGGCAAATAAAACGGCCGCGCGGTGACGCGAATTTGATAGCTGTGTTCCATATAATCGATTCCCATAAAACCCATGCAAAGTTTTATCGCAAGGCTGTGACGCAAGAAAACTTTTCAACTGATCACGAACAAATGCGGCCAAAGTTCAGAATACCAATCCACACGCCATCATATCGCGACAATTTGTTGCTAATCAGGATGGTTTTATCACGCAGTGGCAAACTGGCATAATACCCGCCAACCTTCAGGGAGATTCACATGACCTTCCGCATCGCCCCCAGTATTTTATCCGCCGACTTTGCCCGCCTTGGCGAAGAAGTTAAAAACGTCATCGCAGCTGGTGCCGACATTATCCACTTTGATGTGATGGATAATCATTATGTCCCCAATCTAACCATCGGCCCCTTGGTATGCGACGCGATTCGCCCGTGGACCGACGCGCCGATTGATGTGCACCTGATGGTGAAACCCGTTGATCGCATCATCCCCGATTTTGCCAAAGCTGGCGCCAATATCATCACCTTTCACCCCGAAGCATCGGAGCATATCGATCGCTCACTCGGCCTGATTCGTGACTGTGGCTGCAAGGCTGGCTTGGTCTTTAACCCGGCCACGCCACTGCACTACCTCGATTATGTGATGGATAAAATTGATATGATTTTGCTGATGTCGGTGAACCCAGGCTACGGCGGCCAGAGCTTTATACCCGCTACGCTGGACAAAGCCCGTCAAGCTCGCGCACTGATCGACGCCTACACAGCCAAAACTGGCCGCGAAATCTGGCTGGAAATTGATGGCGGCGTTAAAGTCGACAATATCGCGCAAATCGCCGCTGCGGGCATTGATACTTTTGTCGCTGGCTCGGCGATTTACAGCCAGCCCGATTACAAAGCGGTGATCGATCAAATGCGTGCCGAGCTGGCTACGGTAAAATAAAGCCGTGGGAGCGGGCTAACCCGCTCCCACGGCTTTTTGAATCAAGGATATGCCATGAAACTGCTCCACAACCCCCGTTGCAGCAAAAGCCGCGAAGCATTGACCGCACTCGAAGAAGCCGGTCATACCCCCGAAGTCTGGCGCTACCTCGACGAGCCGCTAAGCGAAGAGCAAATCCGCGAGCTGCTCGCCCAGCTAGGGCTAGCTCCGCTGGCACTGGTGCGCTGCAAAGAAGAATTGTGGAGCGAGTTGAGTCTAGGAAAAACCTTCTGCGACGACGAGATCATCGCCCTGCTCGCCAGCCACCCCAAACTGATCGAGCGCCCGATTCTGATTCACAACGGCAAAGCCGCGATTGGCCGGCCGCTGGACAATATTCTGGCGCTGCTGAAATAAACCTCTCCATCCGTAGGGTGGATGAGGCCTGCGCCGGAGGTAAAGAATCCACATGGCGAAAGGCCGTAACCCACCATTACGCTGAAGCATTTAAAGCAAAATATATCAAGGGTATAAAGCTACAAAGCAATATACACCTAGCTATCAACCTCATACCCCAAGACAATAAACCATGACCATCCAAGCCCTCGCCTTTGACCTTGACGGCACGCTCGTCGATTCGATTCACGACCTGGCTCGCGCCGCCAATGCCGCGCGCGCCGATTTAGGCCTCGCCCCGCTGGCGCAAGACACCGTTGAAAGCTATGTGGGCGACGGTGCAGCTAGCCTGGTCGCCCGCGTGCTGGCCGACGATATGGCTGCCGAATTTAACGGCAGCGACTTACAGCAGCAAGGCATGACGCAATTTAATCTGCACTACCGCGCGGGCCTAACGATTGCGACCAAGTTCTACCCCAAGGTGCAGGAAACCCTGCACGCGCTGCACGAGCGTGGACTACCGCTGGCGATCATCACCAACAAACCCGAGCGCTTTACGTTGCCGTTATTGCGCGAACTGGGTGTATTCGAGCATTTTGACGTGATCATCGCTGGCGACACGCTGCCCGAGCGCAAACCGTCAGCGCTGCCACTGGAATACACGGCGGAAAAACTAGGCGTGCCGCTTGAAAATATGCTGATGGTCGGTGACTCGAAGAATGACATTCTGGCCGCCAAAAACGCCGGTTGCCCGAATGTGCTGGTAAGTTACGGCTATGGCGACGAGCTGGAAAAAATGGGTGCCGATGCAATCATTCATCGCTTTGATGAATTATTTGGGTTTCTGGAGGAATAAAACAGGGAGCATATTTAGGGCTACAACATGTCATAGGTACATAAATGCTAATTTTAAGTTGTAAAGATTATAACGACGCTATCAACTCTTTGGCCAAGGCGTATAACGTCGATATTGAAATCATTAAAAATGCACAAAAAACTTGGATAAAAAATGAAGCAACCAAACAACCAAATGAAACACCAAAGTTGTTAATGCACAATTTCGCAGAATTAGGTGGAAAATATTATCAATTTGATCTTGCAAAATTCTATCATCGCACAGCCTGCTTTAGCAAAACTTCATTCCTAGAAAATGGATTACTTTCAGCAAAAGATGGAGCTACTCTATTTTTGCAGGAGTTTAGCAAACTCATCAACAAAGACGACATAGATAAAGTAAAAAATCTAGCCTTGCAAAAATTAGTCCAAAGACTATCTCATGAACCAGATTCTGGTGGGCCACATGCATTTGCTTCTTATGCTGAGGCAAACTCCGCATCCACAAGTGGACTCAACTACTCTATACCTGAATTTTTCCAAGATTTTATTCACGAACACCAGAATAAATTTTCATATAAGTAATCACGCATAACTAATTTTAAATTTCGAACCGAAGCCGGATAAAAGGGTGTGGACTTCTTCGACCAATTTATCCTTGCTCCACGACTTGAAGCTACGCCAAAAATGCTTGGCGTGTTTCCACACGATCTCGATCAAATTGAGCTCAGGGCTATACGCTGGCAAGTACATCACCACAAAACGATGATCCACCAACCAACGATTGACCACCTCTTCATCAAAATGGTGATGCACTGTCGCGTTA
>NZ_VIRW01000039.1 GCF_009760905.1 Chitinibacter sp. GC72
TTATGCGGCTGATGGTATAATCGACCCAATCGATAATTGTTTGAGAAAGACCGGTGAGTTAAACGACTTGCTGATGATATTACTTCTTCTATTTCGAGTTGTTGTTTGAAAGAACAGTGACTCACCCAGTTTTGTCTGGTGACCATAGCGAGGTGGTCCCACTCCTTCCCATCCCGAACAGGACAGTGAAACGCCTCAGCGCCGATGATAGTGCGGATTGCCCGTGTGAAAGTAGGTCATTGCCAGACTCCCCAAAAGAAAAGCCCAGTTCGAAAGAGCTGGGCTTTTTGCTGTCTGCGAGATCGGCAAAGCGTCGGCTGGGTATGTGGTTGGAGGATAGATCAGGCCTAATTCTCAGCCGTATACCTATTAGTTCATTGGCGAGTGTGAATTTGTTTCTGGGTTTGTGCGATGCAGCATGTTATGCTGGTTTATCAACTGATTGCCGCAGTGAGTTGAGCTTGAATTTTTGAAATGTACTGCAGTCATTCATCAGGAGACCAGCATGTCGTTTTATTTTGAAGATCTGAAAGTCGACCAGACCGCGGAATATCGCAAAACCCTCACTGAAACCGATGTCGTTCTGTTTGCTGGTTTAACTGGCGATAATAACCCGATGCATATTGATGCCGAATTTGCGCAGCAAACCCGTTTTGGTGAGCGCATTGTGCACGGAATGCTGACCGCCAGTTTTTTATCGACGGTGATCGGCATGCACCTGCCCGGCCCTGGCTGTATTTATATGGCGCAAAATATCCGCTTCGTGCATCCGGTGCATATTGGCGATACCGTGAGCGCCCGGGCCCGGATTGTCGAGCTGTTTGCCGACAAGCAGCGCGTCAAGTTGGTGACTGAATGCTGGGTGCGCGATGTGCTGGTTTTGTCCGGTGATGCGCTGGTTTGGGTTCCTAAACGGCCTATATAAATGCCGTTCTGCATAAATACTGATTTATGCCACTAAGTGACCACTCTAAAAAGCCTCGCAGTTGCGAGGCTTTTTACATTGATTTTCAAGCCATAATCAGCGCATGGCGTGCGCAACCAGCACCATCACCGCGGCCGAGGCGAGGCGGGTTTTGACGTCGTCGGCACGGCTGGTCAGCACAATCGGCACGCGTGCGCCGAGCACAATTCCGGCCGAGTCGGCGGCGGCAAAGTAGCTCATTTGCTTGGCCAGCATATTGCCCGATTCGATATCGGGAACGACCAGAATATCGGCTTGCCCGGCAACGGGCGAGTTGATTTTTTTGGTTTTGGCGGCGGCCATCGAGATCGCGTTGTCAAAGGCGAGCGGGCCATCCAGAATCGCACCGTGGATTTGCCCGCGGTCGGCCATTTTGCACAGTAATGCGGCGTCCATTGTCGATGGCATTTTGTCAGTGACGGTTTCCACCGCTGATAAAAGCGCCACTTTCGGGCAGGCAATGCCCAGTATATGTGCCAGATCGATGGCGTTTTGTGTGATATCGGCTTTCGCAGCCAGCCCTGGCGCGATATTGATGGCCGCATCGGTGACGAGCAGCGCGCGCTCGTAGGCGGGCACGTCCATGACAAACACATGGCTGATACGCCGCGCGGTGCGCAGGCCGGTGGCCGAGCACATCACTTCGGACATCATTTCATCGGTGTGCAGACTGCCTTTCATCAGCGCTTGCGCCTCACCATTGCGGCAAAGTTCAACCGCTTTTTGCGCCGAATTATGGCTGTGTTCAGCACCGACGATGCGAACGCCAAGCAGCGAAATGCCCTCGGCGGCTGCAACTGCGCGGATTTTGGCTTCGGGGCCCACCAGAATCGGGATGATCAGCTTTTCTTGCGCTGCCAGCATGGCGCTCAATAGTGAGTCCCGATCACAAGGGTGCACCACGGCCGTGGGGATCGCGGGCAGCAGATCGGTTTTGGCACGTAAATTGGCAAAAACATGGTGCGCACGCAGCGTAAATTGCGGGGCTTCGGCGTATTCACTGCGCTGGCTTGCTGTGGGGGCAAGCACATGAATCGGCCCGCGGCACAATTGCTCGCCATGCTGGTTTTCGCAGTGGGCATCCAGAATCACCAGCTTGCGCGCTTCGTCCTTGCTGCTCACCGTCAGTGTGAGCGACAGGATATCGTCTTCGCTAATCCAGCCCTGTGCGTGCAGTTGATGATCTTCAATCAAGGAGCCGGGGCCAGGAAAGGAATTGATTGCGGTGGCGGTGAGAAATAAAAATATACCTATGGCGGGTACGCTCACCAAACCCTCGCGCTCTCTCTTTCCTGCCATCATACCCAGCATATCAATATCGCTGCGGCGTACCAGATGTTGGCGGTGGTATTGCTGGCCAATCTGCAGATCGGCAAAAAGCAGGTTTTCGACGCTCATGATGAAGTTTTCCTTGCAGGCTTTGCACGTAGGGCGCACTGATCGATAGCGCATTGCGCCGTGAATCCGCTCGAGCATGTGCAAGGTGCACCCCAGGAGTACTTGCTTCGCGGCGCAGTTCGCTGCGCTCAGTGCACCCTGCAGAATTTTTAAGCGATGATATTCATGCCGCCATCGACATAAAAGGTCGAGCCGGTGAGGCGTTTAGCGCCGTCCGAACACAGAAAGGCAGCTGCTGCGCCCACGTCGTCAATATCAACCAGCTCGCGCATCGGCGCGTGTTGCGAGGCCTGGGATAGCAGGGCATTAAATTCCGGGATGCCGCTGGCGGCGCGGGTCATAATCGGGCCGGGCGAGACGGCGTGAACGCGGATTTTTATGCTACCCAATTCATTGGCCAGATAGCGCACGCTGGCTTCTAGCGCAGCTTTCACCGGCCCCATCACGCCATAGTTCTGCACCACTTTTTCCGCACCCAGATAGCTCATGGTCAGCAGTGTGCCGCCCTGATTCATCAAGGGTTCGGCCAGCTTGGCCATGCGAATGAACGAGTGGCAAGAGACATCCATCGCCAGCGCAAAACCGGCGGCCGAGCTATCAACCACACGGCCATGCAAATCGTCTTTCAGCGCAAAGGCAATCGAATGCACGCCAATATCAAGGCGGCCCCAGCTTTGCTGGATTTGCGCAAATACGGCTTCCAGATCTCCCTCTTCCTGCACATTGCATTTGAGCACAATGGCCGGCTCCAGCTCTTCGAGCAGCGGGGCGATAAAATCTTTGGTGCGCTCGGTCTGGTAGGTGATCGCCAGCTGCACGCCTTGGTCCTTCAGCGCTTTGGCAACGCCATAAGCAATCGAATTGGCATTGGCCATACCGACGATCAGCGCGTATTTTCCTGCTAAAGCTTGAGTCATTGTGCTTGCCTCGTAATGATGATGAATCCGGGAAGCATCGCAGGCGGGTCGACGCGAGCTGTACATTCAATGCAATGGCTGCGATGCGAAATCTGTCTAGATGCTAGTCTTTCGCCATTTTTTGTGCAATGCAATATGTTGACTTGTTTGACGAAATGCAGAAAAAGCTGAATAAAATCAAGGTGGTGATGGTAGATAGATCTTGCTGCATGCCACCCTGATGCCCCAGCTACAGAAAGCTTGAATCAGCCCGCATAGGGTATAACCATGAAGTCATTGATAGTGCTGATTTGCAGCGATATACCCTTGCTAATCTCTGCGCGCTGGCATCGAGTGTACGACGCCCGGGATTGAGGCTTGCCAGTTGGCGTCTGTCGATGAATACTTCGCCCACCTGAATGTAGAGACATACCGTGTTTGCTGCCGCTTTTGCCGCCCTGATGGCGGAAAACCCCGCTGAGAAAACGGCCCTGCTGGCCCAGATCGACCTCGCTCAATGTCACGCTGTGGCCGATTCGCCGCCTGTGATTCCGGTCATTACGCCCGGCAGACCCGCCAAACCGGCGCTGGTGCCGCCCGCTAGCTTGCCGCGTCGGCGCAATCTGGGGCAGGCCGAAAACCGCGCTGCCTTGCTGCATGCCTTTGCGCATATCGAATTTAACGCGATCAATCTGGCGCTCGATGCCATTTATCGCTTTCGCGACATGCCCGCGCAGTATTACGCCGACTGGCTGCAAATCGCCAGAGAAGAAGCGTATCACTTCAGTTTGCTGCGCGAGCATTTAAACAGCCTGGGTTTTGACTATGGCGATTTTGACGCACACAACAGCTTGTGGGAAATGGCCGTGCGCACCGATGCCGACGTGATGGCCCGCATGGCCTTGGTGCCACGGATTCTGGAAGCGCGCGGGCTCGATGCCGTACCGCCGATCCGCGAAAAACTCGCCGCAGTCAAAGACACTCGCGCCTGCGAGATTCTGGATATTATCCTGCGCGACGAAATCGGCCATGTCCGCATTGGCAATCACTGGTATTACTGGTGTTGCGAACAACGCGGCTGCGAGCCGATCGCCACTTTTGTCGCGCTCCTGCGCGACTACGACGCGCCGGTCTTTCGCGGCACGCTCAACCACCTCGCCCGGCTGGAAGCGGGCTTCACCACAGAAGAAATGGCGCTGATTGAATCGTTGAAAGCCTAGGTGAGCGTTTTCCGCGATGGCCCGATGAGAACCCAAGTCAGTCAGGCTTAAAATCAAAAGGTACAAAAAAACCGACCTGCGTGGTCGGTTTTATATTTCGCATGGGTATTTCCATATAGAGCAATCAATGTTTGGTCTGTGGCGATATACCCTAGTATTTATTTCTGTGCGACTTTCTCGCCGACGCCGTCATTCCAGTCGTAATGGCCTTTCCAGGCGTTGTAAACCAGATTCGGGTATTCGGCTTTGCCGAGGCTGCCGTTGTAGCGGCCGAGGGCGCGGAAGAGGTCGCCGTTTTCGATATTCAGATAGTGGCGCAAGATCGAGCAGCCGTAGCGCAGATTGGTGTGCATATCAAACAGGCTTTGCTCTGGCGTGCCGATGGCGCGCTGCCAGAATGGCATCACCTGCATCAGGCCGCGCGCACCAACCGGGCTGATCGCGTAGCGGTTAAAGCGGCTTTCGATGTGGATGAGCCCGAGTACCATTTGCGGATCGAGTCCGGCGCGGGTGGCTTCGTAGTGGATGGCGGTGAGCAATTTGCGCCGCACGAATTCGTCGGGAATGCGTGATTTGAGGCGCTCGGACATCTCGTTCAGCCACGCTTCGCCTTCCGCTTTATTGGCAAACATCAGCCGCGGCTCGATGCGGTCGGCAATGCTGCGGCGCAGGCTGCTGGCGACCGAGTCGGATAAATATTCTTCGCGCTGTGCGCCCGCGTGTGCGGCCTGGCCAAGCAGGGTTAGTGTCAGCAGCGGAGGGAGTAAAAACTTCAACATATTGAAATACTTGCCGGAGATCGAGCTGTAATTTTCGCCGCAGAATGGAGCAGGGTCAATCTTTGCGGTGATGAATCGTCACTTTATCCGCGCCAGCGGCGGCACTTGGGCAGGGTGGCGCTTGATCGGGCGCTCGATTGCTGCCATATTCGCCGCTGCGCTCCCTTTGATTTGCACCATGAATAAACAAACCCGCCATACCTTTTATGCCCGGCTGGCCGAGCTGGACCCGAATCCAACGACCGAGCTTAATTACACGACGCCGTTTGAATTGCTGACGGCGGTGTTGCTGTCGGCGCAGGCGACCGATGTCGGTGTGAATAAGGCGACGAAAATTTTATTTCCGGTGGCCAATACCCCCCAGGGGATTCTGGCGCTAGGACATGAAGGGCTTGAGTCCTACATCAATACCATCGGTTTATATCGCAGCAAGGCCAAGCATTTGCTGGAAACCTGCCGCATGCTGATTGAGCTGCACGGCGGCGAGGTGCCGTGTGATCGCGAGAGCCTGGAGGCGCTGCCCGGCGTGGGGCGTAAAACGGCCAATGTGGTGCTCAATACCGCGTTTGGCGTGCCAACGATTGCGGTCGATACGCATATTTTCCGGCTGGGCAACCGCACTGGGCTGGCACCAGGCAAGGATGTACGCGAAGTCGAAGATAAGCTGCTGAAAGTCACGCCAAAGGAATTCATGCTGAACGCGCACCACTGGTTGATTCTGCATGGCCGCTATGTGTGCAAGGCGCGCAAACCGGAATGCTGGCGCTGTGTGGTCAATGATGTGTGCGATTACCGTAGCAAAACGCTCACGCCGCCGCCAGGGCGCTAGCGAGAATCGGTCCTCGCCGCTTTATTCTTCGAGCAGGCAGTTGAAAATATAGTGCTCAATCACCAGCCGTGCGCTGGGGCCCAGCGGGTCAAATTCAACGCCGTACTGAGCCGTGATGGCGGGCGGGTCGATATGGCAGTTGCGTACTTTGCCGCTGATGATCATCGTGTGGTCTTCGCCCGCGGCGGGCAAGCGCATGGCGATATTGAGCTTTTGCTCGGCTTCCAGCTTTAATTTGGCGCCTTCCAGCATGGCGCCGGTGGCCGACAGATTGGTGATTTTGGCGGGTGTCTGGTTTAAGCCCTCGGCGCTAATGCTCACGATCAGATTGCTGTTGACCCGAAAGCTGTTGCGCAACTGGTGGATTTCCAGCTTGTCCGGCCAGCTTAAATGCAGATAGGGAAACGGCGTAAAACAGACTTTTTCCACTAAGCCCTGAAAGCTCACTACATCTTTGCCGGCAATGGCTTTAACCTTGAGCGATTCGCCTTCGCGAAACGGCAGAATGGCGCCCTGCGCGTTGAGTGTGCTGATCAGTACGCCGCTTTTTTCCAGCCAGCCTATCAGTTTGACCGATGCTTTGGGTTTGAGCGGATCGCCCAGCGATTGCACATGCAGCGTTGCGTTCGGCTGCAGCTTCACCTGAGCCAGGTGCCGGGCGTTGCGCACGGGCTTGGCAGGCGCTTCAATCACCTCCTGCGGAATGATGCTGCTGGGGTTCAGGCTGGGGGCGGGGCGCGGTTTGCTTGGGGCGGCCTGCCACAGCGGGTTGCGAAACAGGCCTTGCTCACAAATCTGGGCCAGCTGCTTCTCGTTCTGGATAATTTGCCCTTCCCTGAGCAAGAGTTGGTGCTGCCCATCGTAAATCGGATAGCTTAAAGGCACGCCGATTTGCAAATCCTGCTTGCGCACGGGCTGAAGGGCGGAGTGGGTCATGTTGTACAGATCGCTCAAAAGGATATAGTGGTTGTAATCCAATTCTTACTACGCGCCAAGTATCAGCCGACCTGCGTTGCAGTTTGCCGACGTGTTAACATTTCCGGCTTCGCCTGATACAAAGTTGTGCCCAGATGTTGCATCTACTCAATGCCCCCCAACGCGCTGCTGTGCAGTATTTATCCGGCCCCTGTCTGGTGCTGGCTGGCGCTGGTTCGGGCAAAACACGCGTGATTACGCAAAAGATTGCCTACCTGATCGAAACAGCGGGCATGGATGCGCGCAATATCGCGGCAATTACCTTTACCAATAAAGCCGCGCGCGAGATGCAGGAACGGGTGGCTACGCTACTACCGCCTGAGCGCTTGCGCGGCCTCACGGTATCGACCTTTCACAGTCTGGGCATGAAAATCCTGCGCGAAGAAGCGCCACACTTGGGCTACAAGCCCAAATTTTCGATTCTGGATTCGGCCGATGCCAACAAAATCATTGCCGATCAGTTGGTCACCACCGATAAAGCACTGATTCGCCAGACCGCCAGCCATATTTCGATGCTGAAAAATGATCGTATCTCGCCCGATAAGGCGATGGCGATGGCCACGTCCGAGGGTGAGTTGCAACTGGCGAAGATTTACCGTGCTTATCAAGATACTTTGTACGCTTATCAAGCGGTCGACTTTGACGATTTGATTCGTCTGCCGGTTGATTTGTTTGAAGACAACGAAGAAGTTTTAAAGAAATGGCGCCATAAGTTGCGCTATTTATTGATCGACGAATATCAAGACACCAACACCACGCAGTACCAATTGGTGAAGCTGTTGACCGACGTCACCGGCTATTTCACCGCGGTGGGCGATGACGACCAAAGTATTTATGCCTGGCGCGGCGCGAACGTTGAAAATCTGAACTTGCTCAAAACCGACTTCCCCAAGCTGGAAGTGATTAAGCTCGAGCAAAACTATCGCTCGGTGGCGCGCATTTTGCGCAGCGCCAATGCGGTGATTGGGAATAACCCGAAATTATTCGAGAAAAAACTGTGGTCGGATTTGGGCGAGGGCGATCTGATTAAGGTCGTCGAAACCAAGAGCGACGAAGATGAAGCTAAATGCGTCGCCGACCGCTTGCGCCAGCATATGTTACTCAATCGCACTTCGTATAAAGATTATGCGATTTTGTATCGCGGCAATTTTCAGGCGCGGATTGTCGAGGCGCAGCTGCGCAACGATAAAATTCCGTATGTGATGGCTGCGGGCGAGAGCTTTTTTGATCGTGCCGAGATTAAAGACATTCTGGCTTACCTGCGTTTGATCGCAAACGAGAACGACGATCCGGCGTTTATCCGCGCCGTTACCACGCCCAAACGCGGCATCGGCAATGTAACGTTAGAAAAGCTGGGGGCATACGCTGCTAGCAGGCAGATATCCTTGTTTGCAGCGGTATACGAGGAGGGGTTTATTCACCAGATTCAAGCCGCCCAAAATGAAATGCTACATACCTTTTGTAATTTTATCGGCAAACTGCAATCACGCGCCGAACGCGAGCCAGCAGGACAGCTATTACAAGAGCTGCTTGGTGCGATTGATTATGAAGCATGGCTCTACGAAACCGAAGAGCAAAAACCGGCCGAGAATAAGTGGAAAAGCATTCTCGACCTAGCGGGCTGGGTGAATAAGAAAGGCGAAGAGGATGGCAAAAACCTGATCGAAATCGTGCAAACGATTGCGATTATTACGATGCTTGAAGGTCGCGACGAAGAAGAAGTCGACGCGGTGCGCCTCTCGACTTTGCACGCCAGCAAAGGGCTGGAATATCCACACGTCTTTTTAATCGGCTGCGAAGAAGACATCTTACCGCATCAAAACTCGATCGAATCAGGCATGGTCGAAGAAGAGCGCCGGCTGATGTATGTGGGCATTACCCGCGCGCAGCGTAGCCTGACGATTACGTATTGCAGCAAGCGCCGTCGCGCCGGTGAATGGCAAATCACCCGCCCAAGCCGTTTTCTGGATGAAATGTCAGTCGGCGATGTGCACTTTAGCGGTCGCCTATCCGAAAAATACGCGCCAACCGCCGAAATCAAAAAAGAGCACGCCAGCCGTGCCGCGATGTTGATGGGTAGCCTGAACGCGTTGATCCCTGCTGCTAAACGCTGATTTAGTACCGATTTGTCGTTTTTTTGATTATAAAACTCAGCCCGCGTCAGCGGGCTGAGTGCTGTTCGGCTTAGTGTTTGCACTGTTTGAGCGTTCGGTGTCGCTATTTCTGCCCATTGCGCGCAGTTTTTGCTGGTTTTGTTCAGTACTGTGCTGGTGCTGGTCGTTTGATTTTCGCGTTCGCTGCCAGAATGTTTCAAACTTCGTTTCCTTATCAATCAATCACTTAGCATCTTTCTTTCCTTTTCTTTGTCGATAGGTGTTGACGTGTTTCAAGGCGGTGGGTATAGTTCGGCCTCTCTGCTGATGACGCAGCGAAACAAAACGAGTTTCTCTCTGTCTCACACCGATCTTTAACAAATTACAGCCGATGAGTGTGAGTGCTTG
>NZ_VIRW01000004.1 GCF_009760905.1 Chitinibacter sp. GC72
GCGGTTAACGGTGTTGGTGATGGATAACGCGACAGTGCATCACCATTTTGATGAAGAGGTGGTCAATCGTTGGTTGGTGGATCATCGTTTTGTGGTGATGTACTTGCCAGCGTATAGCCCTGAGCTCAATTTGATCGAGATCGTGTGGAAACACGCCAAGCATTTTTGGCGTAGCTTCAAGTCGTGGAGCAAGGATAAATTGGTCGAAGAAGTCCACACCCTTTTATCCGGCTTCGGTTCTAAATTTAATATCAGTTATGAGTAACTACTTACCTTTGTTATTTGTTGGCGTTTAGATTTTATTCCAAACGCGTTTGCATGGCTGAGAGGGTATTTTCAATATCGGTAATACTGTGCGCTACACTGACAAATCCGGCTTCAAACGCCGATGGTGCCAGGTAGACGCCTTCGGCCAGCATGGCGTGGAAGAAGGCGTTGAAACGGCTGCGGTCGCTGTTCATGACGTCGTTGTAGCTGTGTGGGATGTTTGGGCTGCAGTAAATACCGAACATGCCGCCGACTGATTGGGCGGTGATCCGTTTTTCTGCGGGCAAAGCTTGGCCAATCGCGTTCAGTCCGTCGGTAAAAGCCTTGGTTTTGGCGCTGAGTGCTTCAAAAAACCCGGGTTTGCTGATTTCCTGCAAGGTCGCCATACCAGCGGCGACAGCGAGTGGGTTGCCCGATAAAGTGCCGGCTTGATAAACAGGACCGAGCGGCGCGAGCTTGGCCATGATGTCGGCGCGGCCACCAAATGCCGCCAGTGGCAAACCACCGCCAACCACTTTACCCAAACAAGTTAAATCGGGGGTAATGCCATGCAGGCCTTGTGCGCATTGCAGTCCAACGCGAAACCCCGTCATCACTTCATCGTAAATCAGCACTGCGCCATGGTCTTGCGTTAATTTGCGCATAGCGGCGACGAATTCTTTGCTTGGCTGCACCAAATTCATATTGCCGGCGATCGGCTCGACGATTAGTGCGGCGATTTTGTCGCCTTGCTCGGCAAATACGGCTTCGAGCGCGGCGACGTCGTTGTATGGCAGAACAATCGTGTCAGCCGCGACCGCAGCGGGTACACCGGCTGATGAGGGGTTGCCAAAAGTAAGCAAACCCGAGCCGGCTTTAACCAGCAGGCTGTCGGCGTGGCCGTGGTAGCAGCCTTCGAATTTGATCAATTTATCGCGGCCAGTAAAGCCACGGGCAAGGCGAATCGCACTCATCGTCGCTTCGGTGCCGCTCGACACTAAGCGCACTTGCTGCATTGAGGGCAACATTTGGCATAGCAGGTCAGCGATGTCGATTTCGCCTTCGGTCGGCGCGCCAAAGCTCATGCCGTTTTGTGCGGTGCGCGTTACCGCCTCGATCACTGCTGGATGCGCGTGGCCCAGAATCAGTGGGCCCCAAGAGCCAACGTAATCAATATACTTTTTACCGTCGGCATCCCAAACATATGCGCCCTCGCCTTTTTTGAAAAAACGCGGCGTGCCACCAACTGAACCAAAAGCGCGTACTGGCGAATTCACACCGCCAGGGATGTGTTGCTGTGCTGCGGCAAAGAGTTGTTCATTGCGAGTTGTCATAGATACCTCTGGATTGTATAGCTTGGTAGGTCAATATTAATGAGCTCTGCATTAATATACCCCTATAAATGAATCAGGGTCAGCGCTGCTGACCCTGTGATATTGATATTTTACCAGCTTGAAAAAGGTTTTTCCGACAGCGCACTATTGTAATATCGCGCATCTCCCGAGACTTCTTCACCCAGCCAAGCGGGCTGCGGGAAAGCCTCTGTTTCGCTGCTCAGCTCGATTTCAGCCACAATCAGGCCGCTGTTTGCGCCGTGGAATTCGTCGATTTCAAAGGTGTATCCATCGATTGCGACCAAATGCCGGGTTTTATCGAGCACATTCGGGCAGAGCTTAAGCATGTCCAGCGCGTCGCTAGCGGGAATGGGGTATTCAAATTCCAGGCGGCTAATCCCGTCGTTCTTGCCTTTGATGGTTAAAAAACCGGCTTCGCCCTTAACACGCACACGAACGGTACGTGCCGGTTCGGCATTCAGATAGCCTTGTGCAATGCGTGTACTGCTGGAAACCAGATCCCGCCAATTGCCATTTCTGAGCAGGAATTTTCTTTCGATTTCAATCGCCATTATTCAACGGCCTGCTTGATGATTGTGACATCCTTCAAGTGATAGGCCTGATCATCGGCCAGATACACGCCTTTATCCCATTCGGTATTGAGCTCGTAGACGCCCCAATCTTGGTGTCCTTGGCTGCTGATGGCCGCTTTAGCCTCGTCGATTTTGCAAAAAACCTGCATGCCACGGTAATAGCCGTCTTTATCGAGCAATTGCGCTGGAAAATCGGCGGGCAGCTTGGCTTTTTCGGTGCGGCCCGGTGCGGGTTCGGCTTTGTTTTCTTTGAGAAATTCCTTGATCTGATTGGGGCCAATGGCATATACGCCGCACTGGGCTTTGGGCTCGCCACAGGCCGACAAGAGTGCCGCGAAGCTTGCGGCCAGAATGATGGTTTTCATAGGGTTCTCAAGTTCATATCAAGTGAAGTCAATCAAGGCCTGTGCACGCAACACGGCGATTAAAAAGGTTTGACGATAACCAGAATCACCACGGCAATCAGCACCAGCACGGGTACTTCGTTAAATACCCGGTACCAGACATGGCTGCGGGTATTGTTGCCTGCGGCAAAATCGCGATAGATTTTGCCACACCAGGCGTGATAAGCAATTAAGAACGCTACAAGTGTGAGTTTGATGTGCATCCACACCCAGCCCGGCCCGCTGTAAAAATCGTAATAAGCCCAAGTCCAGATGCCAAAAATCAGTGCCAGTGCGGCAATTGGCGTCATAAAGCGGTAAAGTTTGCCTGCCATTAAATTGAGCCGTGCGATTTCAGCTGGCTCGGTGGCCATGGCCTGATTGACAAACAGCCGTGGCAAATAAAACAGCCCGGCAAACCAGCTAATCACAAAAACTAGGTGAAACGCTTTAACCCACAGCATGATGATTTGATTCCAACGATTGGGTGAGAGAGCTGCACTGTATCTGGCAGCGCCAAAACGTAAAACCATACCGCATGTGGTGTCAGTTGTCTTTGATGCTGATGTCCACCACGCTTGTTTTTAAGGGAGTTTCGCTACATGCGTGGTGGGCATCAAACTGAACTGATATTGAATTCAGTTGAAATCAGCGCTTTTTCTTTTTGCCGCTTTTTTTGGCTGGAGCTGCTGCTGGTGCAGACTTTTGTGTTGCCTCATACAGAGGCTGGACTAGCGGGATTTTGGATTGCAATTCGGCAATCCGGGTCTGGCTGGCCGGGTGAGTTGACAAAAATTCTGGCGTTGAACCCTTGCTGGCTGCAGCCATCTTTTGCCATAGTGTTACCGAAGCTTGTGGGTTATAACCAGCCCGGGCAGCGAGTTCCAAGCCCATTACATCGGCTTCTGATTCATGGGTGCGGCTATTGGGCAGTGCCAGTGCCAGATCATAAGCCTGACTGCCTACGCCTAATGCCGTATCCGTTAAACCTGAATATTTACCACCACTCAGGATCGATGCTGCAAAAGAAATACCGCGCATCCCCATTTGCTTGTTGTATTCCTCGCTCATGCGCTCGCGGCTATGCTCGCGCAGGGCGTGGCTGATTTCATGCCCCATAATCTGGGCAATTTCATCGTCGCTCAGTTTGAGCTGCTCAATAATGCCGGTAAAAAACATGATCTTGCCGCCTGCCATGCAGTAGGCATTGAGCTGGTCATTTTGCTCGACATTAACTTCCCATTTCCAGTTCACCGCTTCCGGGCGGAATACACTAGTGTGCGGTATGAGTTTATTGGCAATTTTTTTCACCCGTACGCTGGTCGGGTGATTTGCTGGCAGCAATACGCGTCTCTGGCGCGCTTCATCAATTGTTTCGCTATATGCTGCTGCAGCCATTTTTTCGACTTGCTCGCTAGGAAGCAAAGTACTCATATTTTGCTTGCGATTAGCGCCAATGGCGCCACCCTGGGTTGTGTTGACTTGCTGACAACCTGCAAGCAGAGACAAGCTGAGTGCTGTAATCAGTACAGTAACTTTCATTATTGACCTTCTAAATTCAAGAAATATTGGTAATTCAAACCAATCCAAACATCCTGCACACCTAGCAGTAGCGATAACTGCATAGGCAGAGCCAGTTGGCTTTCCGGTTTGAAAAAACCTATTGTACTGATTTTAAACTGACAAATAACGAAAAAAATGAGCGGTATTGATCGGGAAAGTTATCCATACAACATTGTGATTCAGCACATAGACCCTGTATGCGATCGTGTGCTTGGCTGGCCTTCAAGGTCTATGCATGAATGATGGCTGAAGGATTGGTCAAGATAATCAATTCACGCCATCATGCTGATTAAGCAGAAAAAACCTGAGCCCGGTTAAATCCCATGGCAACAGGGCTGATCAGATCTCTATCATGTCAAAATCATCTTTACGTGCGCCGCAATCAGGACAGGTCCAGTTCGGGGGAACGTCTTCCCAGCGCGTGCCAGCGGGAATATCGTCTTCGGGACGGCCTTCGGCTTCGTCGTAGATAAACGCACAAATCAGGCACATATATTTTTTCATCAGCGTAAACCTATACAGAGTGGTTTAGAATTCGGGTTCTGGGGCTAGAAACAGCGCCCTCGGATTTTAAACTTATTCTGGGCTATTTCCACTTATGATTTCCACTCCGCCGACTGTACTGGTTTTTGCCGCCAACGACCCATCGGGTGGCGCTGGCCTGATGGCCGATGTACTGACGCTGGCCTCGCTGGGCTGCCACAGCTTGCCGGTGGTCACTGCGATGACGGTGCAGGATACTGCAGGGGTACAAAGCTTTCAGTCTGTCGATAGCGAGTTTCTGGATGAGCAGGCACGCTTTATCCTGGAAGACATCAAAATCGACGCCATCAAGGTGGGCATGGTGGGCACGGTGGAAAACTTGGCCGTCATTGCCGAAATCGCTTCGGATTACCCGGATATTCCGCTGATTCTGGAGCCGGTATTCAGTATGGGCCGTGGCGAAGAGCTGGCCGATGAAGACCTGTATAGCGCCATGCGCGAGCTATTGCTGCCGCATAGCTTTCTGGTTAGCTGCAATAGCGATGATGCCCGCAAGCTGGGTTCGGATGATCCGGAAGAGCAAGAAGATCTGCCACTGGACGCCGCCGCCCAGCGCATTTTGCAATGCGGTTGCGAGTATGTGCTGATTGCCGGCACGCATGAAAAAACGCCCAAAGTCGTCAACACCCTGTACAGCACGCTAGGCCGTGTGCGCAGCGATAACTGGGAACGCCTGCCCGGCAGCTTCCATGGCGCGGGTGCCACGCTGGCTTCGGCGCTGGCTGGCGCGCTGGCCAATGGTGCCGATGTGGCCACCGCCATGCAGGAAGCGCAGGAATACACCTTCCAGGCCATTTCCAACGGCTATCGCCCCGGCATGGGCCAAATGATTCCCGACCGGCTATTCTGGGCCCGCCCACCGGCCGATGAAATACCGCCAACGGTGATCGAGTTTGACGCCACCGATGATGCCGAGCCCAAATCGGTGCAATAAATCATATTGAGTCTGAGCCGGATTGAAGCGCAGTGCGCTTGCTGATGGCCGCTGCTGGAAAGAGTGATGTCCCTACCCCAAGTCATTATTTTGAACGGCTGCAGCAGTGCGGGTAAAACCAGCATTGCGCGCGCCTTGCAGGAATTGCTGCCGCAGCAGTTTCTTAATTTCAGCCTTGATACGCTGCTTGATGGCCTGCCGTGCAGCGATCTGGCCCAGCTGCAAAGTGGCGCAGCGGTACAGCGTAGTGGGCATGATTTTGCGCAGCTGGTGCGCGCCTATCATTACGCCCTGCCCGGTTTGCTGCAGGCAGGCTGCCAGCTGATGATCGACAATGCCTGGTGCGAGCGCGCCGAGAAGCGCGAGCTACTGACCGAGCTGGCTGGCTATCGTGTTCTGCTGGTCGGGGTGCACTGCGATTTAGCCGAATTAAACCGCCGCGAGCAGCTGCGGAGTAATCGTCCCGCCGGGCTGGCCGCCTGGGAGCTGACTCGCGTGCATCAGGAACTCAGCTACGATCTGGAAATTAATACCGAGGGTATATCGCCAGAAGATAACGCCAAATTGATCTACAAGCATATACAGGATGGATGTATCTTGAATGGCGCAATCGATACGCTGGCGCACTTGAATATGCTGGGCTAAGCGCCAATGCTAGTGGGGAATTCACGCGAATTATCGCCCACCTCGGAGCCTGCCATGTTCAGTTATTACCAACTCACCGTCCCTGTTTACACCCGCGCGCTCACGCAGCTGGCGCACCTGCTTGATAAAGCCGCCGATTTTGCGCTGAGCAAGAAAGTCAGCGACGAAACCATGCTGGGTCTGCGCCTTGCCCCCGATATGCTGCCGCTGGTCAAGCAAATCCAGATTGCCTGTGACACGGCCAAATTCGGCGTTGCGCGCCTATCGGGCAATACCGCGCCCAAACACGACGACAGCGAAAAGACGCTGGCCGAACTCAAAAACCGCATCGCCGCCACTCTCGAATTTATCAACAGCATCCCGCCCGACGATTTTGCGCAAGCCGACAGCAAAATCATCACGCTGTCGTATATGCCGGACAAACCGATGAAGGCCGATTTCTACCTGCAATCCTTTGTTGCCCCGAATCTCTATTTCCATCTCACCACCGCCTACGCACTGCTGCGCAGCAACGGCGTCGAGCTGGGTAAAAACGATTATCTGGGGCCGATTGGCTGATTGTGGCGGATCAGCCAATCGGCAGAAATACGTTTGGCCAGGAACGCAGCTCAAAACAAAACCCCCATTACGGGGGTTTTGGTATATGCGTGTAGCATTTTGCCTATCTAGGCTAGAGAGCTATACCCTGGCTTTGTTCGGCCAGCACCATGTGCCTGATTTTCAGTGCTTTCTCAAAATGATCCAGCTTGTGCGTCTGTATCCACCATGTCGCCGCTTCCATCAGCAACTCAGGATCGTCGTTTTTATTGGCGAAAAAAGCATAAAACGACAAACCTACGCCCTCGCCTTTCAGCGCGATTTTCTGCTCGCAGACGGCGAGGATTTTTTGTTGGAGTGTGGGTCGCACGGATTATAAAACCGTCGCTAAATGTTTGACCAAGCTGCTTTCTGAGACAAACGTTAGGTCATGCATGCTACTCAAACCTAGTTCTTCTTCTGCATTTAGCCCTGCGACACATAAGATAAAACGTGAAGCTGGAAGATTCAGGCGTTTTTTCAAGCGGGTGTATTTCGCAATACTTTCTCTAAATTCGCCTGATTTACATTCAATACAGATAGGTAAATTGCCATTAGCCAGTATGAATACATCAAACTCATGTAGATCTTCGTTGGCAAATTGAACCTTCATGCTGCGGGCGATGGAGAATGCACGTTTCTTTTGCTGGATGATTTTGAGCGATTGCATCATTGCATGCCACTCAAGCCACTCGCCATTAAAAAAGCTTTTAATTGCAGGGGCGCTTTGCAGGTTCAAACGCAGTTTTTTTCTTGTTTGTTGTAGTTGTATCGTGAAAAGAATGAATAGCCATACAACTTGCGACACAATTCATTGAACAGTTGTGCCTCTTTCTGGCTACGTTCTGCAAGCTCGAAAAAGACGGAGTCATAGCCTTTACGCTGATTGAATTTCACTCGATCAAGGACTTCTCTCATCATTGGGTAGTGCTCCCCCAAGATTTCTGCTCCTTCATCAAAAAAGCCGCTGGTGTCGACTGCTGAAAAATCGAAGTCAGGCTTAACTTGAAATTGCGCTAACCATTTTGCGATTGGTTCATGCTGGCTTGCGGTCGCAAGTTCTCTTGTATTTCTTACCTCAAGATTTTCATTCTCAGTAGGTGTGTCTTCTTCTTGTTCTGATAAGGCTTGTTTTAGAACAGAAATTTCTTTGTTTGCGGAGAAATATTTAGCGAGTAAATGCTGAACAAATTTAGTCGTGGCATACACCGGTGTTGGAGTAGCACAAGCCGTGCAATTTGCGTTAGTGCCGATGTAAAGATCTTGTAGTTCTTCAAGATGCCCGCATTTGTTGCAGCGATAGATAGCCATTTCTATTTTTCATTACAATTTTAAAAAGCAATCGTAACTCAAAATTAAGTTGATAGCAGCTTTTGAGGCTGCGTTTCACATCGATGTGGCAATGATGTACTGAGTATGACTTGATTTTCTTTGAAGTGTGTTTTTGGGTATTGCCATCAAGTTCAATCAAACTAATTACTGTATGGCAATACCCTGCATAAGTATTACAAATCCGCTTCCACCTCATTCCCCCGCGCTTCCAGCCATGCGCGGCGGCTACTCGCTTCTCCCTTGCCCATCAGCATATTCATCAAATCACGCGTATTGGCGCTGACGTCCTGAGGAATCGACACGCGCATGACGCGGCGGGTGTCGGGGTTCATGGTGGTGTCGAACAATTGTTCGGCGTTCATTTCCCCGAGACCCTTGAAGCGCGAAATGCTCCACGCGCCTTCGCGGATTTTCTCAGCACGCAGTTTATCCAGAATCGCGGTCAACTCGCCCTCATCCAGTGCGTAGAATTTACGCGGCGGCTTGGCTTTGCCACTGCCCGCCACGTCAACGCGGTAGAGCGGCGGCTGCGCAACGTAGATATGGCCATTCATGATCAGCTGTGGGAAATGGCGGTAAAACAGCGTGAGTAGCAGCACCTGAATGTGCGAGCCATCGACGTCCGCGTCGGACATGATGATCACTTTGCCGTAGCGCAGGCCGGATAAATCAACGGTGCTGTCGAGTGTGTGCGGGTCGACGCCGATCGCGACGGCCATGTCGTGCACTTCGTTATTGGCGAAAATCTGGTCTTTATCGACTTCCCACGTGTTCAGCACTTTACCGCGTAGCGGCAAAATGGCTTGGAAGTCTTTATCCCGGCCGAGCTTGGCCGAGCCGCCGGCCGAATCACCTTCGACGAGGAATAATTCGCAGCGTTCGGTTTCGTCCGATGCGCAATCGGTTAGCTTGCCCGGTAATACGGCGACGCCGGACGATTTTTTCTTTTCGACTTTCTGCGCGTTTTTCTGCCGCGATTGTGCGGCGCGAATCGCCAACTCAGCCAGTTTTTTACCGAGATCAACGTGCTCGTTCAGCCACAGTTCAAACGGCGCGCGCACCATCGCCGAGACGAGTTTCAGGCCATCGCGGCTGGTCAGTTTGTCTTTGGTTTGGCCTTGGAATTGCGGGTCGAGCACTTTGGCGGAGAGGACAAATGAGCAGCGACTGAATAAGTCTTCCGGCAGCAGTTTGACGCCCTTGGGTAGCAGATTGTGAAAATCGATAAAGGTTTTGACGACTTGGAATACGCCATCGCGCAGGCCGCTTTCGTGCGTACCGCCCGCTGGTGTTGGAATTAGATTGACGTACGATTCGCGGTTGACGAGGCCATCTTCGGTCCACGTTAGCGCCCACGCGCAGCCTTCGCCGCGGCTGAAGGTGTCGTCTTCGCCTTCAATGTATTTCTCGCCCTGCAAAATCGGCACGATTTGCGTGTAGCCCGCTACTTGCTCGTTCAGATAGCCCTGCAGACCATCGGGGTAGCACCAGCGTTTTTCGAGCAATTCACCGTTCGCTTGCTCGACATTCAAAATCACCACCAAGCCGGGTAACAAGACGGCTTTGGATTTGAGTAGGTGTTCGAGTTCGGCTTGTGGAATCGTTGGGCTATCAAAATACTGCGCATCAGGTTGCACAAACACGCGCGTGCCGGTGTCTTTCTTTGTGGTGGTTCCCAATACGGTCAGCGGTGAAATCACTTCGCCGCCGGCAAACACCAGTTGATTGATCTGGCCTTCACGGCGCACTTCAACTTCAAGGCGCGTTGCCAAGGCATTGGTCACCGAAACGCCAACTCCGTGCAAACCGCCGGAGAACGCGTACGCGCCACCGTCCTTCTTGTCGAATTTACCGCCAGCGTGCAACTGTGTGAAAACGACTTGGACGGTTGGTACGCCCTCTTCTGGGTGTAAACCCACCGGAATGCCGCGGCCATTGTCGATGACGCGCATGGATTGATTGCGGTACAGCGTCACCTCGATCTGCGTGGCGTAGCCGCCGAGTGCTTCATCGGCAGCATTGTCGATGACTTCCTGGCAAATATGCAGTGGATTATCGGTGCGGGTGTACATGCCCGGACGGTGGCGGACAGGGTCAAGGCCTTTTAAGACCTTGACCGACGATTCGTCGTATTTAGGAGCTGCCATTGTTTCACGTGAAACCAGATGATGAATTGCGGCTAAGTCTAGCAGAGAAAGCGTTAGCTGGAGATTGTGTTTCTTTTGAAGTTGAAAGAGAAATGCCGATTTACTTTCACCTTTCATTGGCCTCGCAATGTGCAGCGGAAAGCTAAAATCAACAACTTTTTAGCATGGGTATATTGATGCGAAGCATTTCTGGATTGATTTACATGTTCATACCTCGTTGATGAAGCATCCTCGTACCACTCCGTCTATGTCATAGCTAGGCGTATCTCTGTAGATATTATCGTGCAAGGACCTAGAGCAATATAAGTTGTCATTTATTACTCCGGTCTGGATTGGGGTTTTTACTTACTATAAACTGTTTTTTATCTGACTTTTGCGAATTTAAGAAATGCTCACCATTACAGACCACCAGATCATCCAGCTTGGCGATATTTGGCATACCGCTGCGTTCGAGAAATTACGCCAGGCCGAACGGACGCGGTTTTTAACCGAGTACTACGGGGATGATGAATATGACGATGAAGATGATGTGTACGAATGCAAGTTAGAAATGGCACGGCGCTGTATCTTCTTCGATGGCGATGCAAGTCTGAGCCGCGACGAGTGGGAAGTGCTGTGCAAGGCAAATGATGAATCGCTCTGGCTGGTAGTCATTGGCAATCTGGACTTCCACGGCGGCCCCCTGCCGAATGGCTATTACAGTGGTCAGACCTGGGTAACCGGTGATGTACAGTGCGATGGCGTGGCAATTTCCCCAACCGAGCAGCCGACCATCGGCGGCAATCTGACGGCACGGCACTACGCAGCCTTCTTTGGCCGGGATGACGAAGCAATCCATCGCGGATTTCAAGGCCGGGTGGACACGCCACATGCCTTTTTCTGGTATCACGACTGGCGCAACATCACACTGAACGACGATACGGTGCTGCACATTCAGTGCGGTTGCAGCGATTTTGTCGAGCCTGATTCGCCGCGCTGGTTTTTCGGCCATGACGATCTGCTGGCTTTGCACCCCACATTGTTCTGGGCGCCTTCCGCCTGGGGGAATACCCAGCAGACCTGGTATTTCAGTGCGCTATCGAGCCGCATGGCGGCTAAGGAATCGGTATATATCGAAGGCTTTGACCCCGCCTGCCTACCCTTGCTGACCCAGGCTCGCAGCCACCTCAAGCATCAGCAATGCAAGGAAGCCTTCCTGCACTGCAAGGCCGCCATCGCGCTGGCAGCAGATTACCAGCCCGCCTGGCTTGGCGCGGCGGATGCGCTTTACAAAGCCAATGCGCTGGAACAGGCCATCCCCTACGCACAACGTGCTGTGGCCTTGCTGCCCACACAGCTGCGCCATGTCAACAACGAAGCCAGCGTTATTCTGGGGCTGTCCCTGCTGCGACTTGGACAGTGGGATGCGGCGATTGCCGTGGCCACGACTTCGATTGAGGACTGCCAGAAACATGAAAAAGGCAATCTGGAAACCTGTCGCGTATTGTTTCGTGTGCGCGGCGAAGCATTCCTGCGGCGCGGAGATCTGGAGCCGGCAAGGCTCGATCTGCTCCAGGCTTCCGAAATGTCCTACTTCGGCACCCTCTGCCACTGGCTGGCTGGCCTGGCGCATTACCAGCTGGGCAGCCATGACGCCGCCGAAACGCTACGGCAGCGCTCCGGCGAGTTTGCCGAGCGCAGTTACGAATATGAGGAATATGAAGAACTGCGCGGCTCCGATTTTTATTATGCGCGTCCGACGCGGGTCGATTGGGAGTCGCAAACACTGGCCGAGCAGCCGGAAGAAGTACGCGATACGGATTACTGGCTGCGCTATCTGCAGGCGCAGGCGTTTGACAGTGAAAAATGCTTCCGCGCCATTCCTGCGGAATTCCTTACGCCGGAATTTTGCCTGGCAGCCATAAGGCACTGCCCCAAGGCCAGCCACGGCGACACCGACATCTGGGTCGCCAAACATTTCCCCGCAGACGCATTTGACGCCACTGTTGCCACTCGCTTGATTGAGTGCAGCGCACGTAATCTCAGCTATATTCCGCCCCGCTTGATCAGTAAAACCTTGCTATTGCAGGCCACGCAAGGCGCTTTCGATCTGGCGCTGGTGTCTTCGGAACTGCTTGATTCCGAGCTGTGCTACAAGCTCGTCGAGCGAGGTGTGCCGCCCAATTCACTGCCAGCCGAATGGCTCGATCATGCGCTGTGCCTGCATGCCGTGCGGCATGAAGTTCGCGCCATTGAAACCGTCCCCGGCAAATTCAAGGACGAGACTTTTTATCTTACCGCGCTGGCTTGGGCAGATAGTCAATGGTGGATCAGCAATCGCATCCCACAGCGCTATCTCAAGCCGGACATGATCTGCAGGGCACTGGCTATCAATTTCGGGCTGATTCAGCACTTGCCCGGCAAGCTGGTCGATGAAACGGTGTTTGAGCATGCGCAGACACAATGCCCAGATCCCGCACTCTGGGCGCAGCTGATCACCCGACATGGGCGAGATTTTCGCAAGCTCGGCCACGGGCAAGACTGTGCCGAGGATTGCTGGGCAGTATTTTGGGATGAAGAACTCATCCTGGCCGAGATCAATAACGATGGCGACCACCTCTCTCCTTTCGAGATTCCGGCCGACAAGTACACGCAGCAGATTGCCGACGCGGCGTTTGCCCGTGACCCCATTCATCTTGGCAGCATTCCGCGCACCTTTATCACGCAGAAAATGGCCGAGCATTTCGCCAGGGCCCATCCCGATAGGCTGCATGATGTGCCACTTCCTCTGCGCAGTGAGCGGGTCTGCCAGCTGGCCGCCGAGCATTCCCGGGACAAGGGCGGATATTTCCGCCATGTGCCGCTGGCGCTGCGCGACCAGAATAGCTGCATCACCGCCCTGTTGCACAATGCAGAAAACGCGGCCTTCATCCCGCTGGCGCAGGAATACGCGGTGTACGACACCTTGCTCGGTGCGAGTGCGAAAAACAATAGTCGCAGAAACAACATGAGCGTGGGGCGCATGCTCTGCCGCCGCGGCTTGGGGGCATTCACGCTAGGGCTCGTGGATCAGGCATTGGCAGATTTTGATACCGTCATTGCCCGCGGCCAGAACACCACGGACAAACCGGGGCTGCTGTCGAGCGTATTCGGCAGCAAAAAACCACGCGGGCAAGCCGAGGATTTTAATGACGAAGACGTGAACGATGCCCGTCTCTACAAAGCCTGGGTTTACAAGCAGCAGGGCCAGCTGGACGCCATGCGAGGCGTCATGGCAACAATGGACCAGCCGTATCACGAGCTGCTTGAACACTTCTCGCGCAGCGAAGTGCATGATGCAGTGGAATTCTCGCTGCAGCACTACGAGGCTTATCTTGGTGCCGCCGGGCAAGCCATTCAGGACGGCAACTACGCCGAGGCGCTTGAGTTCACGCTGCAGGCCAGAGCACTGCTGGAAGTCGCCCAACACCCCGATCCGCATCTATGGGCTTTTGTGCTCGACCATTTGCGCTTCATTACCTACGAGCTGGCCTTATTCGACGAGAACCAGCGCCTGTGCCGCGAAATTCTGGATCGGCTGGCCAATGTCCTCCCCTGGCCTTACCTGGAGGCTGACAACATCCTGCGCGCAGCCCGCCGAGCCGCCAGCAATACCCTGGCTTGGACGCTGGCCGATTCGGACGACCCGGCCGAGATCGAACTGGCTGTGAACTACGCCAATGCCGCACTGGAGCACGCGCCCATCGAGGATAAATCGGTCACCGACCCCTTCCTGGAAACCGCCGCACGCGTCCTGCTGCGCGCCGCCGAACTCGACCCGGCCCGCCACCTCGCCGCCGCCCAGCGCATCGTCAAACGCCTGGCCGCGCTCAAGCCCAAGGCACGCGGCGAGATCAGCGACCCGCGCGTGCTGGCGGCACTGGCCGCATTGGAGGATGAGGCGATAGCACCGAGTTGAGGGCTCGCTTGGCCACCATCCCATGCCCACTCAGCTCATATAGCCCTTCGTTATGACTGGATGCAGGCAGTGATCCGAGTTGAGTGGAAATTTCCAATCTATCGTTAGATTTTAATAGGGTATTGCTCTGTAGGTTTTATTTTTATTAACGTATGTGGCAATACCTATATAGAAAGCCAAATCAAATTATTGTTTTAAATATTGAATACAAGGCAACGGCATGACTCTCGCTGCGGATTTTTTGACTGTTGAAGACCACCAAATTATGTCGCTGGGCGACATTTTCATTGATTTGGGCCTCCTGTTTCGAATCGTTCTGGAGAAGGATCGTGCGCAGTTTTATGCCTTTTGTGGCGAAGAAGATGAAGAGGCCTACGCCAGAGCACGCGATATGAGCTTGCCCTGCGCATTTTTCTGCGGACATACCAAACTAAGTAGCGAGGAATGGCAGCACTTGCGTGCCAAGCACGGAGGTAAGCTGGCGCTGGTGGTGATGGGGCATCTGGAATTCTCTGGAGGCCACCTGCTTTGTACTGATCACGCGCCGATTTTTACCAACGGCGATGTATGTTGCGATAGCGTGTGGATTTCCTCTGCTAGACCACCTGTCATCGGTGGCTGTCTCACGGCGCGGCACTATGTGGCCTTTTTGGCTGATGAACATTCTGTGCGGCGCAAAGGCTTTCAGGGCCAAGTGAATACGCCGCACGCTTTTTTCTGCTTTCATGATTGGCGCGATATCACGCTCAACCTAGAAGCAGTGCTGCATCTCCGGCATGAGCAAAGTGATTTTGAAGAGCCAGATCATCAATACTGGTTTGACTGGCGTGATGACGTGAAGGCGCTACGCAAGGAACTGATTTGCGGTGTCGCGGATGCGCAGAGCTGGGATCTGGTGGCAATAAGTCACTGCATGGTGGCGGGTGAATCCATCTTTAACGAAGGCTTTGATCCGCTCTGCTTGCCGCCGATGAATCAGGCCTGTGTATTCCAGCCGATGCAGCACCCGCACACTTTTGTGCACAGCAAAACAATTGCCGATCACCAGATCGTCTCATTAAGTGAGGTTTGGACTAACCCCGCTTTTCAGCCGCTAGCCGAGCTTGATCGGCTACAGTTTTTGGCTCGTCGTGGCGATGACGAATACTACGAGAGCGAGCGTGATATGGAATCGCTTTGCGTATTCTTCGACGGCGATGCGCGGCTAAATCGTGATGAATGGAGAGCCTTGTGCGCAGAACATGAAGGCGAGGCACTCTCGTTGGTCGTGCTGGGCAATCTGGAATACTCCGGCAGCACGCTGCCCGGCGGTTATTACGAAGGCTTGGCGTATGTGCTCGGTGATCTGGTCTGCGATGGTGTGCAGATCACGCCCAGCTATCCACCAGTCATCGGCGGTAGCTTGATTGCGCGCTACTATGCAGCGTTTTTGGGAGAGGACGACGAGACTCTACACAGCGGCTTTCAGGGTCAGGTTAAGACGCCTCATGCGCTGTTCTGGTTTCACGACTGGCGCGAAATCTCGCTAAACAAAGATGCGATCTTGCACATGATGTGTAGCGACAATGACTTTGAAGTGCCGGACAACCCGCGCTGGTTTTACTGGCACGATGACCTGATGGCACAACGTGTGGAGCTCAGTTACGGCCCGGATGCGAAATGGTCGGATACGCAAACGTGGAATCTTGAGGCTTGGGAGTCGTGTATGGCCGCGGGAAAATCAATCTTCATTGACGGTTTTGATGCAGATTGCCTGCCGCTGATGAATCAGGGACGTACTTCACTTCAGCAAGGACAGTACCAGCAAGCCTTCGAACATTTCAAGGCGGCTATTGGGGTCGCACCCAATTACCAGTTGGCCTGGATCGGGGCGGCGGATGCATTGTATTGGGCAAATGCCTTAGAACAGGCCATTCCGTATGCTGAACGTGCCGTGGCGCTAATGCCGAAAAAACTGCGTTATCTACATAGCGATGCCGCAAATACGCTGGCGCTGTGCCTATTGCGCTTGGCGCGTTGGGACGAGGCCATTAAGGTGGCGGATGCTTCGATCAGTCATAGTCAAGGTGAGGATAGTTTGAAAGCTCGCAGGTTGAGCTTTCGCGTGCGCGGTGAGGCGTATCTTAAGCGTGGCGAGTTGGTGCAGGCGCGTGATGATTTGGTGCGCTCTGTCGAGTTATCTCCCTATTGGCAGGGTGCGGATGTGTATCACTGGCTGGCAGGACTGGCGCACTACAAACTCGGAGAGTTCGAAGCTGCTAAGGCCATGCATCAACGGGCAAGCCATCTTTCTAGCGCGTTTGCCAATATCTCGTTCGAGGATTGCGACGGTGCCGATTTCCGTTATCCGCCAGCAATCAGAGTGGATTGGGCATCGTGATAATGCTGGCTATGTATACATCTCGTGTAACTGGACAATGGTTTTACTGTGTCCGGCTGTTAAATCACCGTGTGTAGCTGCTGTGTCTCATAAGTCGGGAAAGACTTCGCGAAAGTGAATGCATGTTGAGTGCTTCCATTGAGCCGCAGCAATTCCAGCGCGGCTTTGGCTTCAAGCAGTGTGGGGATGTGCCCTGCGGGTATCCACCACAGCACCAGCGCTGGGCCGTCGATGTTGCCAAACCAGGCTTTGCGCTGTTTTAGCAAGGCCAGATGCTCGCCGGTGTAGACGTAGCGCTGCAGGTCTTCCAGCGATGCCCAGACTGACATATTGGCAATGATCAGCGGATCGGCGTCGTAGCTGATGTCGGTGGCATTGCCGCTGTCGCTTTGCAGCCGCCAGATAAAGCCAGGGCTTTGTTCGGCGAGCTGGTTGATGGCATCCAGCTGTTCGGTAAAGCCCGCCATCAGCGGGTTGTCCAGCGGCGCGATGGCGCGGCCGATATTCAGTTGGGCCAGTTGCCAGTGACTCATGTGCGAACTCCGCCAAATTGTTCGATCAGTTCGTCAAAAGATAAAAAAACGTCTTCTTGCTGTGCAGCTTGCTCCCATTCCTGCATGGCCGGATGTGCCAGCATGGTATCAACATAGCGCGCAATATCATCGGGTAGCTGCACGCCATAGCTGTAAAGCCGCCAGACCACGGGTGAATACATGGCGTCGGCAATCGAGAATTCGCCAAATAGGTAATCTCCCGCCACCTGATTGCTGGTGGCCATTTCGCGTGCATTGCGCCAAATGGCGAAAATCCGGGCCAGATCGGCGGCAACTTCCGGTGTATTGGCTTTGCCTTTGGCGCGCAGGCGCACATTCATCGGCAGCTGGCTGCGCAGCGCGCCAAAGCCCGAATGCATTTCGGCGCAGATACTGCGCGCCCGTGCCCTGGCTTGGCGGTCTGCTGGCCACATTGCGGGGTATTGCTCTGCAAGGTATTCACAGATTGCCATAGAGTCCCATACCCTGAAGTTTTGATCGTGCAGGCATGGAACTAGGCCGTTATCCGAATACGCGCGATGGCTGGCTTTGATGCCCTTACCGTCTACGCACACCACGGTTTGCGTAAACGGGAGATTAAAATGCTTGAGCAATAGCCAGGGCCGTAGCGACCAGGACGAGTAGTTTTGATAGCCAATATAAAGGTGGTACATCATTGCTCCCGGTGTGGCAAAGTTTGGAAATATGGCCGGATATCCAGTTCGTCGGCACAAAAGCGCAGCTCGCCCTGCCCCTCGATCAGAATCTGCCCGGCGCCCAGTAGGTATTGTTCGCCCGCCCGCAGCACCACATCCTGCGGGTGGCGATTGCTCGCCAGCCAGACCTGGCCGCTGTCGCAACACAGCTGGGCATCGCGCCCAAGGCGGGCAAGCAGCAATTCGTGATGTTCCAGCTGCAATTTCAGATAGCGTTCCATGCTTTTATCCCCGCTGATGAAACTGTAGCCACTGGGCGATGGCCGGATGAGCCCATTGTTGCTGCGCGTAATGGGCGAGTTTTTCCGGCACGGCGTCGCCATTTTTCAGCAGACGATTGAGCATCAGCGCTAAATCCACATCGGCAATGCACCAGTCGCCAAAAATCGGCCCACCCTCGTCGCCGATCAGTTGCCCGGCGGCGGCAAACAGCTTGCTGGCGGCCTGCTGCGCGGCAGCGCTTAAAGGCTGATCGCTGGGCTGCATGAAAATCACTTCGGTGGAGCGCTCTAACCGGATCGGCAATAAATCACTGCGCAGCCAGGCCTGAATCTGCCGGGCGCGGGCTTTTTGCTGGGCATCGCGCGGGTATAGCGGCGCTCCACCCCAGTTTTCGTCCAGATATTCGCTAATGGCCGAAGATTCGCTTAAACAGAAATCGCCATGCTGGAGCATGGGAACGCGTGCCGAGAGCGAATCATGCGCAAATTGCGCCGCGTGCTGTGCGCCAGCAGCCAGATCGACGGTATGCAGCGTGAATGGAAGCTGCTTGACGGTGAGTGCCACAAACACCGACATCGCGTATGGGCTGGTGTAGAGTTGATCCACATAAAGGTGTAAGGAATCAGTGTGCATGGTGCTCTCCTAATCAGAAGGCAAAAATTCCCCCGCGTCGTTACTGCGCCTCGCCGTACATGTTTATGTACTGTCTTCGGCTTTGTGCCTTGCGTGGAAATTTCTGGCTTTTATGTATGTCATTTGTATTCACTATATCGAATGATTACACTTTGATCGCTGATGTTTTCTATCTGAATATGTGAACAAAATTCACACAAGGCCATTATGAATCCCTTACCGCCCCTTCCCGCATTACGCGCCTTTGAAGCGGTTAGCCGCTTGGGCAGCGTGGTGAAAGCCGCCGATGCGCTGTCGGTGACGCACAGCGCGATTAGCCACCAGATTCACGCGCTGGAAGACTATCTGGGCCTGCCGCTATTCGAGCGCAGCGGGCGCAAGCTGGCGCTGACCGAAGACGGGCGCAATTACGCGCTGCAAATCCGCATGGCGCTCAATGATATGGCCGAGGCGACGCGCACGGTGCGTGCCAGACCCAAGCCCAATGAAATCAAGCTGACGACGATGCCATCGTTTGGTCTGGGCTGGCTGATTCCACGGATTCCCGAATTTCAGGCGCTTTTTCCGCAATACCGCATCGATATTCGCGCCAGCCTGGGCTTTGACGATCTGCACACCGGCCAGCTTGATCTGGCCATCCGCATGGGCGCGGGGGATTGGGAAGGGCTGAAAACGCAGCATTTGCTTGATGATTATCTGGTTGTGGTGGCCGCCCCCCATTATCCGCACCTGCCGAAAACGCTCGCTGAACTGGCTGGATTGGAAAAGCTGCAAATCATTGGGACCTTGGAAAAGTGGAGCAGCTGGGTCAAGGAAGCTCAGCTGGGCGACTGGTCGCCAACTTTTGGCTTGTTTTGCAATGATAATAATCTGGCGCTCACCGCTGTGCGGCTGGGGCAAGGGATAGCGCTGGCGCGGCTGTCGCTGGTGCTGGACGAGCTGGTCGATGGCCGCCTGCAACTGGTGGGCAATGTGATTGCGCCTCATCCCAATCGCTACTGGCTGGTGTGGGCGCCACGCGTTGACGGCAGCGCTAAGCTGCATCACTTTATGCAGTGGATTACGCAGCGCGCTGCACAAAGCCAGCAGCAGATGCAGGCGTATATTGATGGGGTATATTCAGCTGAATAATATTTAATAGGCTCTGTGGGTTTATACGGTGCTGGGTATTTAAGGTAGATTGGATAAGAAAGTGCTATTTCCGGGCCTGTGTTGCAAGCAGGTATAAGCCGTTGTTGCGGTGCGTTTTAAATCTTGCTGCCAAGCTTGTCGCAGTCTAGTTTGGTATGACGTCTTGTGAGATAAATTCATGCAACTGCTGCAACTTTCCCCGCTTTGGCATCACTCCCGGCAATGGCAAGGTATTCTGGCCAGCGGCCCCGAGGAGCAGCTGGCCGAGCTCGACCGTATGCTGGCCGAGTTCCCAATTTCCACCCACCTGACCTGCTATAGCCAGCTGGCGCTGGCATCGGCGCAAGCCCTTCGCCCCTTTGACGAGCAGCAATTGCTGCTGGGCGTGAATGACGTCGGTGCGCTGGCCGCGCTGGGCGAGCAGCAGCTGGCGTTTGGCAGCTGGTATACGCAGGCAGCCCCGGCTGTTTGCGCGCCAGCTAAGCCCGAATTGCTCGAGCTGGTGGCACTGGTAACCTCGGATGCCGAGATTGATCAGCTGGAGCTGGTGTTCTCCCGCGCGCCGGATCTGACCTTTCGCCTGCTGAAACTGGTGAACTCGGTGGGCATGCGCTCACGAGTGGAAATAGCCAGTATTCGCCATGCCATTACGGTGCTGGGACGCAATCAGCTACAGCGCTGGGTGCAGTTGCTGATGTATGCCGAACAGTTTGCCGAATCGGGGAGCATCTCGCCTTTATTGCTCGCTGCGCTGCTGCGCGCGCGCCGACTGGAAGGATGGGCCGAACACGGCTGGCTCTCTGCCAGCCCGGATTCGGCCTTTTTGCTGGGCATGCTGTCATTGCTTGACCAGTTATTCCAGCAGCCACTGGCACAACTGCTGGCTAGCCTGCCGCTCAGCGATAGCATGAAAGCAGCTTTATTAAATAAAGAGGGGGTATTAGGCCAGGCGCTAGCACAGGCAATCCATATGGAGACATACCTCGATGATACTGTCTGGGCTATCCACCCGTTGCAGCAGCAAAGCTGGATGAAAGCCGAGGTCGATGCTTATCGCTGGGTGGCCCTGCTGGCCGAAGGTTTGCAGCGATGACCCCTGGCAACGAGCTTGAACCGGCCATCCGTATTCTGGGCGATATCAATGCTTCGCTGATAGCGCTGGATCTGGAAGGTTATATCACCGGCTGGAACGGCGGTGCCGAGCGATTGTTCGGTTATGGTAGCGACGAAATACTCGGCCAGCATGTGCTGACGCTGTACGCCGAAGAAACCGAGGACGAGGCCGATTTATTCAACCATGTGATCAGTGCGGGCGAAACCACGCTGGAAGTCAAACGCCGGCACAAGGATGGCCGTGAATTCTGGGTGCAGATCCATTTGAATGTGGTGCGCGACGAGGCCGGCCGGCCATTGCGTATGGTGGGTTTTATTCATGATATTAGCGACCAGATCAGCGACCAGATCCGCTCGCGCCTGCTTGCATCAGTGTTCAAGCACACGCCTGACGCCATTGTGATTACCGATGAAAACGCCAGGCTGATCGAATGCAACCCAGCGTATCTGGGCATGATGGGCGATCAGCTGCCCCAGCTGTTGGGCAAAGTACCCAGTTTTATGCGCGAAGAAATTGGCCGCAAAGGTGCAGACAAAATAACGATAGACGCGCATTTGCAAACCATGGGTCACTGGGAAGGCGAGCTCTGGCTAAGCCGCAGCAATGGTGATGTTTTCCCCGCCTGGCTCAGTTTAAGTGCGGTGCATGGCCGGGAAAAATCGCTGCTCAATTATTTTGCCGTGATGGCTGATCTTAGCGAGCGCAAAGCCGCCGAGGAGCAGATTTTCCGGCTGGCCTATTTTGATACGCTAACCCGCTTGCCCAACCGCAGTCATTTGTTTTCCTTGCTCGAGCAAGCACTGAGCGAGGCGCGGCGCCAGCAAAGTAGTGGCGCATTGCTGTGTTTTAATATTGCCGGTTTCAAGGCGATTAATGACTCGTTTACGCATCGCGGCGGTGACGAGATTCTGGTCGTTGTCGCCGAGCGCATCCGCAGCTGCCTGCGCGATGAAGACGTGCTGGCACGTTTTGGCGGCGATGAATTCTGCATTGGCCTGTTTGATATCCGCCAGCGCGAAGATGCCGCGATTGTGGCCGAACGGATCATGGCCGCTGTGGCGCTGCCCTACTATATCCAGCAGGAAGAAATCGTGATCAAGGCGCATATCGGGATGAGCGTGTTTCCCGAAGATGGCCGCGATGCCGATAAACTGATCAATCTGGCCGCGATTGCGATGCACAGAGCCAAACAGGGTCGGCAATCCGCGCTGTTTTACTCCAGCGAAATGAATCAGCGCTCGCTGGCGCGGCTTAAATTGTCGACTGATCTGCACCATGCGCTGGAACGCGATGAATTCGAGCTTTACTACCAGCCGCAGGTCAGCGCCAAAACCGGGCTGATTTGCGGTGCCGAAGCGCTGGTCCGCTGGCGGCATCCGCAGCGCGGTCTGGTGCCGCCAAATGAATTTATCCCATTCGCCGAGGAAACCGGTCTGATCGTGGCGATTGGTAGCTGGGTTTTCAAGGCAGCGTGCCGACAGTTGGCGCAATGGCGACAACAGGGGCTGCTGCTGGAGCGGATTGCCATCAATTTGTCGCCACGGCAATTTAGCCATCGTCTGGTGGCTGAAATGACTGCAGTGTTGGCTGAGTACCAGATTGCCGCTGAATGGATAGAGCTGGAAATCACCGAAACTTTACTGATGAAGGCCGATGAAGACATCTCGGCCATTCTGGATCAATTGCATCAGGCCGGATTCACGCTGGCGCTGGATGATTTTGGCACGGGCTATTCAAATCTGGGCTATTTGCGCTCGTTTCCGCTCGACTATCTGAAAATCGACCAGAGCTTTGTCCGCGGGCTGCCACAGAACAGCAGCAATGTAGCAATTGTCCGGGCGATTATCGGGATTGCCCAGAATCTGGATCTGCAACTGATCGCCGAAGGCGTTGAAAACGAAGAGCAGGCCCAGTTTCTGGCCAGCCTCGATTGCCATCAATTGCAGGGCTATTATCTGGCCCGGCCGTTGCCAGTGCATGAATTTGAAGCGCTGCCGCCAACCCGCATCCTGTTTGAACCCAAAGCCGCCTGAAACAATCAGCTGGCTACTCAATCCCGCGCCGGTACTGAATGGCCTCGGCAATATGCTGGCTGCCAATCGAGTCACTGCCCGCCAGATCGGCGACGGTGCGCGCCACCCGCAAAACGCGATGATAAGCACGCGCCGACCAGCCGAGGCGATTGACGGCATTTTGCAGCAAGGCCAGGCCTGTGGCATCGGGCTGGCAATGCTCGTCAACGGCCTGACTCAATAGCGCTGCGTTGTGTTTGTGCTGGCGCAGCAGCTGACGCTGGCGCGCCTGAGTGACCCGCTGCCTGACCGGCGCACTGGCTTCGCCCGTCTCGCGGCTCAGCAGCACATCATCGGCTAGTGCTCCCACTTCGACCACCATATCAATCCGGTCCAGCAGCGGCCCCGAGATGCGGCCACGATAACGCGCTACCTGTTCGGGCGTGCAGCGGCAGGCTTTTTTCGGATGCCCCAGATAGCCGCACGGGCAGGGATTCATCGCGGCAACCAGCTGGAACTGGGCCGGAAATTCCGCCTGATGCGCTGCGCGCGAGATATGGATTTTGCCGTTCTCCAGCGGCTCGCGCAGCACTTCGAGCACCTTGCGATCGTATTCGGGCAGCTCGTCAAGAAACAGGATGCCGTGGTGCGCCAGCGAGATTTCTCCGGGTTGCGGCACGCTACCACCGCCAACCAGCGCAACGCTGGATGCGGTATGGTGCGGCGATCGAAAGGGGCGCTGACCAAAGCGGCTGGGGTCTAACCCTTTGGCGGCCAGTGATTGCACCGTGGCCGCCTCCAGTGCTTCGTGTTCGGTCAGCGGCGGCAATAGCCCGGGTAGGCGTTGTGCTAGCATGGATTTGCCAGTGCCCGGCGGGCCGATCAGCAGCAGCGAATGATTTCCCGCCGCTGCGATTTCCAGCGCCCGCCTTGCTGCCAGCTGGCCTTTGACATCGGCCAGATCAGGGTAACTGGCTGGCGGGAGTGATTCGGGAGCGCTGGCTGGCGTCAGGGATTCGTGTTGCTGTGTGCTGAAGTGCTGGCACACTTGCAGTAAATGTTCGGCAGCCAGTACGCTGGCATCATTAATCAATGCCGCTTCCGTACTGCTGCACTGGCTGATAATCAGCGTGCGCTGGGCATCCCGGGCGGCAATGGCCAGCGCCAGACCGCCACGAACCGCGCGCAATTGCCCGGTCAAGCCCAGCTCGCCAGCAAATTCAAACTCAGTCAGCCGATCAATCGGCATTTGCTCGCTGGCAGCCAGAATTCCGATAGCAATCGCCAGATCGTAATGGCCTGCGCCTTTGGGCAAATCGGCCGGTGCCAGATTGACCGTAATGCGCCGCGCCGGGAATTCAAACCCCGCCACCTGAATGGCCGCACGCACCCGTTCTCTG
The DNA here is from genome assembly GCF_009760905.1 of Chitinibacter sp. GC72. Taxonomy (GTDB): domain Bacteria; phylum Pseudomonadota; class Gammaproteobacteria; order Burkholderiales; family Chitinibacteraceae; genus Chitinibacter. Next base: position 24,375 of record NZ_VIRW01000004.1, read on the forward strand.
GCCTCGCGCACTTCGGTGTCGGCTAGCCCGACCAGATTGAAGGCAGGCAGGCCGTTGGCCAGATGCACTTCAACCGTCACCAATTGAGCGTGCATACCGTCTAAAGCGCGCGAATACACCACTGCCAATGACATGTTTGATCCTTGCCGATGCTATGCTGAATTTACAGTGTATGCAGCTTTGGCAAGGATTGAATGGAAAGATGGAACAGAACAAACCAGTAATGCCGGATTTTCGTAATTTTGGCGTCATATTTCGGGCTTTGATGTTGGTGCATCTGGGCATGCTGCTGTATGCATTAGCGGAAATGAATGCCTGGTCGGAATGGGCGCTCAGGCTGACTGATGCGGCATTCTGGGTCGAGCCGGTGCTGATGGGCGTGATGGCTTTGCTGGCGCTGTGCGCGCCGCAGCTGCGACGCTGGCCTTACCGGCGCAGCCTGATGCTGGTCTATGCGCTGGTTATGCTCTGGACGCTGCTGGTTTATCAGGTTTTTAGCAGCATTATGCTTGATGCCTTGCGGGCCGATTTGCTCCAGATGCAGCTGCTGGCGCTGATGACGACCAGCTTTATGATGTGGCACTACCAGCTCTGGCTCAAGACGCTGTCGCCACGTCTGGCCGAAGCGCGGCTGCTGGCTTTGCAGGCGCGTATCCGGCCGCATTTTTTCTTCAATAGCCTCAATGCAGTGCTATCTTTAATTCGCAGCCAGCCTCGGCTGGCCGAACAGCTGTTGCAAAATCTGTCCGAATTATTCCGCGTGGCCATGGGCAACCAGTCGGCACTGTCCACTTTGCAGCGTGAAGTCGAGCTGGCGCAGGGCTATCTGGAAATTGAAAAAGTCCGGCTGGGAGAGCGACTGCATGTTGAATGGCATGTCGACAAAATGCCGGGCAAGGCATCGATTCCGCCGCTGATTTTGCAGCCATTGCTGGAAAATGCCGTCTACCATGGTATTGAGCCCAGCATTGAGACCGGCATTATTCAGATCAATATCTTCCGCTCACGCAATGAAGTGCATATTGATATTCGTAATCCGATGATTAATCACGCAGTACAGAGAATCGGTAATGGCATGGCTCAGGATAATGTGAGAGAAAGGTTGTTGTTATATTTCGATGCCGAGGCAAATCTGAGCATTCAGCGTGGAAATGACTATTATCAAGTACATATCGTGCTGCCCTTTAGGGAGCTAAACAATGAACAAACCGTTGCGCCTGTTTTTAGTTGATGATGAATTGCCAGCCCTGATGCGCTTGCAAGACCTGCTCGGGGATTGCGCGCCAGAGTGCCCGCACGTCATTGTTGGCACGGCCACCAATGGCATTACCGCCTTGCCGCAGATTGCCGAACACGAAATCGACGTAGTGATTCTGGATATCCAGATGCCGCAAATGAGCGGCATCGAAGTAGCCCGCAAGCTGCTGAATCTGTCACGTCCACCGATGGTGATTTTTGCGACGGCATTTGAAGATTATGGCGTGGCGGCGTTTGATGTCCGTGCAGTTGATTACCTGCTTAAACCCATCCGCACCGAGCGCTTACTGGCGGCATTAAAGCGTGTACTTGAATTGCGGCATAACCCGGGCGAAGCCAGCGCAGCTGCGCCAGTGAATGATGGCGCCCGCAGTCACTTCAGCGTGTCCGAGCGCGGCCGTGTCCACCTGATTCCGGTGTCCGAAGCGCGCTTTTTGAAAGCGGAGCAAAAGTACATCACCTTGCGTACGCACGACAGGGAATATCTGCTGGAAGACTCGCTGACCAAGCTGGAAGATGAATTTGGATCAAAGTTTGTGCGAATACACCGCAACTGTCTGGTTTCCCGCGATAGTATTGCCGGATTCGAGCGGGCGACGATTAATGGCAGTGATGGGCATTGGGTGGTGATTCTGCGTGATGTGCCCGAGCGCTTGCCGGTGAGCCGGCGTCAGCAACACGTGATCAAAGAATTCAAGAAAGGCCATGATGGATAATTTCAGTATCAACACCCCATCCCTGCTGTTTCCGGCCATTTCCCTGTTGATGCTGGCGTATACCAATCGCTTCCTGGCGATTTCCGGCATCATCCGCCAGTTGTACGAACATCACCGCGCCAACCCCCACGAAAACATCCTGCGCCAGCTGAATAATCTGAAAATGCGGGTCTGGCTAATCCGTTATATGCAGGCACTGGGGATTAGCAGTCTGTTGCTGTGTATTGTTTCGATGGTGCTGGTTTCGATCTCGCATGCCGACTGGGCGCAGCTGCTGTTTGTCGGTAGCCTGATTCTGATGGTCGGCTCGCTGGTGCTGTGTCTGCTGGAAGTGATGGTGTCCGATGCCGCGCTGAAAATTTTGCTGGCTGATATTGAAGACGAGATACGGCAGCATTGAGCTGCAGGGTATTGAAGTATCAAGATACCCTGCGCGGTATTGGTCAGAAAGGCAATTGGAAAAAAGGCCATGGGGATATACCCATGGCCTTTGTCTTTATGCCAGTAAAACCAGACCCCACATCATGGCCAGATTGAGCAGACCGATCAGTTGTGCTGCGCTGCCTAGATCTTTGGCGCGTTTGGCCAGATGGTGTTTTTCCAGCGAAGTATGGTCGACTGCCGCTTCGATGGCCGAATTGAGTAATTCGACAATCACACAGGCCAGATGACTACCAATCAGCAAGGCTTTGCCCCAGATCGGTACGGGCAGATACAGGGCGACGGGAATACCGGCCACCGCCAGTAGCAACACCTGGCGAAAAGCTGCCTCGTTTTGCCAGCCAGCACGCAGACCATCAATTGAATAACCTAGTGCATTGAATATCCGCTTGATGCCTGTTTTGCCTTTAAATGGGCTTTCACTCACGCTTGCTCTCCTGTTACTGCAGGGTTGGAAAATACATCGGCATAGCACACATAGCTGCTAATCAGCGCGACTGGCAAGCCGATCAGCAAGCCCAAAAAGAAGGGCAGCATCAGCAGCAAGAGTAGCAGTCCGCCCAGCAAGGACATCAGCAGGATGGGCGACCAGTTGCGCCAGAAGGCTAAAAATGACATTTTCATCGCATCAGTCGCGCTCATCTGATTGAGCATCACCAGCGCAGGCGCATAAAAATAGGCGCTATACACCACAGCAAAGCAGCCCAGCATCAACAAGCCCAGCGGCCATAAATGGCTGATCTGGCTAAATTGGCTGATTTCTTTGGGCAGCGCCTCAATCACGCCGATCAGTGCCAGACCATCGATCGCCGCAGAGAGCAGAAACATCAGCGTAATGGTGCCCAGCATGTAATAAGCCCCCACCTTGATCAGATCAATCGTGTAGCTTTGAAAACCGGCAAACAGTGTTGCGATGGGGGGCTGTTCACCCAGATCGGTGCGCTGCGCCGCCAGCATCAGGCCTCCGAGCAAGACCGGCCCCAGCAAGGTGCTGAGAAAGCCGCCAACGAACGGAATCAGGCTGCTGACCAGCATAATGACAATAAACAGCCCCGTCATGCCCACCCATGCCGTTGGCGCCTGACGAAACAGCCGGAATGATTGCACGATCCACGCCCAGCCCTGTGCTGTGGCTACGCTGCGCGGCTCGATGGCGCTATCAATCACGGCGTCAAGATCAATCATCGGATTGTGTTCTGACATGCTAAATCCAGAGTAATGACAAAATGCCCTAATGCTAGCAGCTCGTTTGGGCTTGCGGACATTTTTCAATGGCAGTATTAAGGGCGCATTAAGTATTGGCATCTGCACGCACAAATAAAAAACCGCTGCCGATCGATCAGATCGTGCAGCGGCCTGATTGGCCAAAGTGGCCTTAAATAGTGGCCAGTGCCTGACGTGCGATCATCAGCTCTTCATTGGTTGGAATCACGTACACCGCCACTTTGCTGTCGGCCAGACTGATTCGGCGCGGTTCGCCTGAGCGGACGGCGTTGGCTGCTTCGTCGATTTCCACGCCCAGCCAGCGTAGCTGGTGACACACATTGGCGCGGGTGATGGCGTCGTTTTCGCCAATCCCGGCGGTGAACACCAAGCAATCCAGGCCGCCAATCGCCGCTGCTAGCGACGCGGTTTCCCGCACAATACGGCGGGCGAAGTAGTCGATGGCAAATTTGGCCAAAGGCTCGCTAGATGATTGCAGCGCGCGCATATCGCTGGAAATACCGCCCGAGAGACCCAGCAGACCCGATTCTTTATACAGCAGCGTTTCAATCTGTTTGGCGTCCATCTGCAGATGGTTCATCAGATGCAGCAAGACCCCGCCATCAATACTGCCGCAGCGCGTGCCCATCGGCAGGCCTTCCAGTGCGGTAAAGCCCATGGTGGTAGCCTGACATTCGCCACCGAGCAAAGCCGCCATGGACGAGCCATTGCCCAGATGCGCGACCACGGTACGCCCTTCTGCTGCGCGGGTATCGATATGTGGCAGCACGCTGGCGATGTATTCGTATGACAGGCCGTGGAAACCGTAACGGCGAATGCCTTCTTTCTGTGCAAATTCATAGGGCAGGGCAAACAGCTGGTTCAGTTCGGGCTGGGTGGTGTGAAAGGCCGTATCAAAGCAGGTCACTTGCGGCGCATTGGGCAGCAGATCCTGCAAAATCTTGATCGGTGCAATATTATGTGGCTCGTGCAAAGGTGCCAGCGGAATCAGCGCTTCCAGCCCGGCGATCAGCGCCGGGGTCACCCGCTCGGGTTTGGAATATTGCGTGCCGCCATGCACCACGCGGTGGCCCACCACCTTGATTTCGCGCCCGCCCAGACGCTGCTCGAGCCAGCTCAGCATATGGCGCAGTGCGTAATCGTGATTTTTCGGCACATCGGCAGGCAGCACTTCGTCGGCCACTTTCTGGTCGGCAGCGTCCTTGGCGGTGAATTTGGGTTCTACATACAGGCCTTCCATTTGCCCCTTGAACAGCACCTGCGGGTCGGCCGAGCCAGCGGTTTCAAACAAAGAAAACTTGATGCTGGAAGACCCTGCATTAATGACCAAGACCAGATCGCTCATGGAAAACTCCTCAATTCATGGAAAATCGCCGCAGTGCAAGCGTGTGCCTTGCTTGCGATGCGGTGTATAAATAATACTAAGCAAAATTTATCACGCCAGCATCAGACCGAAGGCCGTACAAGTCGTGGCGCGATAGTGCTGCGTGAAAACGGTTTCTTTTCGCTATGTTACGCAGCATAGTCTGCGTGGGCGCACATCTTATTGGCGAATATCAATGCTTGGATACTATTTGGATCGTAAATAATGACAATCAGCTATACCACGCATCTGATCTGTGCGCCCGATTTACCCGAAGCTGCCGAGGTGCTGGTGTTTCACGTGAAACCGGGACAGTTTGTCGGAGCGGACACCTTGCTGATGACCTTGCTGGCTGCCGATCAGGAATGGCAGGTGCATGCGCCTGACGAGGGCCAGATTGGCAGTTTGATGGTTGAACATGGCGATTTTGTGAACAGCAATGATTTACTACTGCTGATGGAAATTGCCGAAAAACCATCGGCTTTTGCCTTGCTTGACTTCGACGCCGAAGATACTTCCGCAGCCCACACCATCACGGCCGCGCCACCTCCTGTCACCGCGACGACGCCCTCTGCCGAGCAATTGGCCGTCAGCCCTGCTGCTGCCACACTGGCCGCTAGGCTGGGGGTTGATCTGAATCGCTTGAGTACGGAGGCGCTGATCGACGAAGATGCCGTCCTCGAATTTGCCCGGCAGGAATTGCTCACACTGGGCAAAATCCGCAAATTGCTGGCTTAGTGGCAAGCCTGTCTTCGGCGAATTCAAAGCTGATTGTTGTTGATTATAAGAACTGCTTGGGTATATGGCTGTAGCCAAGTATATATATGGCCTACATACATATACCAATCGCTTGGTTTTTCAAGTTTTAATCTGGCTGGGGGATACGCCAAAGTGCTGGCGAAAGCGCCGCGAGAAGCTGGCGATTTCCTGATAGCCCACCGCGCTGGCCACCTCGCCCACGCTTAGGCCTTGCCCCAGCAACTGGCGGGCGTGCTGCATGCGCAGGCTGAACACCTGCTGCCCCGGCGCTTGCCCCAGATGTGTCAGGCACAGGCGGTGCAAATGGGCGGTGGTGATCTGCAACTGCCGCGCCAGAGTCTCCACCGACCAGTCTTGCGCGGGGGCTTTGGCCACTTCGCTGAACAACGCGTGCAATTGCTGCGGCCAGCCCAGCCGCGTTTCACCCGAGCCCACGGCGCGCTCCAGCTGCAGGCTGAGCATTTCCAGCGCTTGCATCACCAGGGTATAGCGCTGCCCATCATTGTGCAGCTGGGCTTCACGCTGATACAGGGAGATGGCATCGTGAATATGCCAGCCTGCATCGCTGTCTTTAACATAGCAATGTGGCTGCACCAGATGCGCCCAGCGAATATCGTTACTGAGTAATAGCCATGCGATATGCAGCGGCTGATCGCCGGTGCGCCGATAGCCGCGCTGCCCGCGCGCGGGCTGAAAAGCCATTTGCCCGGCACTGAAGGGCCAGCGGGTATCACCTTCAAACAGCTCGCCCTGCCCGCCCAGGCAAAACACCAGGACATGAAAGCTGGAGTCGATCCGCTCGATTTCGCACTGGCCCCATGCTTGCGAGACACCGCACATAAAAATCGCCTTTTCGCGGATCGCCGGGTGCGAGGCTTTGTGAAACACATGCGCGCCCACCTGACGATTCCAGCCCTGCTCGTCGCAATCGAAGCGTTCGTAGTAAATCAGTGCCATGGCGGTTTCTATGAGAGATTTGGACAAATAGCAAGTAATCTTCGAGCATTCCCATCCAATCTGCAAGCTGATTAAATGTAAATTCATCAGCCATGAGTAAGTGATTAAGATGGAAAAGTCAGCATTCTCTGAATACGCCACCGCCGCACTGGCCTGCTATCAGGCGCAATGCGGCGGCGTGGCCACGCTGGATCGTGAAATTAGCGGTTTTTATGGCTGTGCCCTGCTGCTGAGCGGTAGCGCAGGTGATGTGGTGGTGAAATTTGGCTGGCAAAGCGCCCGCGCCGAGCAGGAAGTGATCGGCTTGTCCCGGCTTGCCCCACATTGCCGTGTTGCCATGCCGGATGTGATCTGGCGCGGCACGATGATGGTGCTGGGCGCAGAGCGCGATGTGCTGATTTTAAGCCGCCTGCCCGGCGTCGCCCCGTGGGATGTTGCCAAGCCGTGGGCGAATCCTGAGCAAACCGCGCAGCAAGTCGTCGATGTCTTGCTTGGCTGGCATGCCGTCAGCGATGAGCGCGGCTTTGAATTGCCCGATGCTGGTTTTGTCGATGAGCTACTGAGCGCCTTCGAGGCTTGGACTTTGCCCTTGCACGACTATGTGCAAAGTGATGCTTCACCGTTTACGCCGCAACAGAAGCTCGCCTATGCGCTGCTGTGGCAGGAACGCCAACGCTTTCTCGCGCCGCTGGCGGGCATGCCATCGAGTCTGGTGCACGACGATCCGCACGCGGGCAATTTTCTGTTTGATGCGAACAATGGCGAACTCCTCGCCGCGCTCGATCCGTGCGATGTGGCCTTCCGTCATCGTGAACAGGATATTTTCCATCTGGCCGACGTCGCGCCCGAGCTCAATCTGCTCGAAACCTATTTACAGCACTACCCCGCCCCACCCGGCTTTGCCGCGCGGCGCTGGTTTTTCTCACTGTGGGACGACGCCAAACACAGCCGCAATCTGCGCTGGTACGACGTGCAATGGTTTGACGACAAACTGGCGAAGCTGGCCCTTGAGGACGCTGCTTTTGCCAAATTTGGCAGCAAAGAAGCCAGCCATGCCTGAACCGTGGCTGCTCAAAACCGCTAATTTGCTGCAGATCTGTGTGCCGCTGCTGTCGCTCAGTGCCTATCTGCCGCAATGGAAAAAAATTCTCCGCACCCGCTCGGCGCACGATATTTCCTTGCGCGCTTGGCTGATCTGGACGGTTTCATCGCTGTTTGCGCTGTGCTACGCGCTGGTGCAATGGCAAATCAATCAGCAAACGTGGCCGCTGCTGATCTCCAGCAGTGCAACGATGCTGTGTGTTTTAACGACGGTCGCACTGGTGCTGTTCTATCGCCGCCGTACGGGTGAATAAAAGGAGATGAAATGAAACGATCTGCACTCTTGGCTTTTTTCGCGCTCAACTGTGTGGCCGCCAACCTCTTCGCCGCCGAGCGCGTGCTGCTGCGCGAAAACATGGACGCGGACACCAGCCAGTGGATAGGCCAGAAAGGCGATGGCAGCGTGCCGCTGTTTGGGCAATTTGTCGCCGACCCTTTAGGTGGCGATAAAAAAGTGCTGCGCTTTGACAAGAAAGTCATGGGCGGCGATTTTTTCTCGAAAACGCGCTTCAAGGCGGGCAAATATCGGCTGTCGTTTGACTATCTGGGCACTTGCCCGGCAAAAAACTGCGGTGGCGTGATCGGTATTTCGTCCGACTTCCCTGGTCGGACGACCTGGCTGGCGGGAACGGCGGCGGGTTTCCCGCACTCCCTGCGCGATAGTAATCAATGGCAGCATTACGATTTAACGGTCGATGCCGCGTTTAATTTTCATCTGGTGCTTGAGCATTGGGTCGAGTCGGCTGGCGCGGTCGGCACTGTCCATTTTGCAGGCATCGAGCTGGCCGCACTCGATGAAAAAGGCGGCGTGATGGCCGCGGGTGCGAGCACCGATTACCGTAACCTCATGCTGCAAAGCAAGGCGCTGCAAAAGCAGATGCGCGTGCAGGTCTATCTGCCGCAAGGCTATGACGCAGCAAAAAAATACCCGGTGCTGTATTGGTTGCCTGCGTTCAATAACAGCGAAAGCGACGCGCTATATAACAGCGGCCTCGGTGGCCTTGCCGACGAGCTGGTCGCAAAAGGCCAGCTGCAGCCGATGATTATCGTCGCGCCGCAGGCCGACAATAGCTGGTACACCAATACCGCCAGCGCGCCGTCCGAGCGCACTTTCCGCAGCGATCGTTTTGGCCAAGGCCGTTATGAAGACTATCTGCTCGACGAGCTGATTCCGTGGACTGAAAAGCAGTTTGCCGTCGATGCGCGGCCCGCTGCGCGCTGGATAGGCGGGATTTCAATGGGTGGCTACGGCGCCGTAGCGCTGGCGCTGCGCCATCCGACGCTGTTTAGCCGCGTCGGCGGCCATAGCCCGGCGATCTTGGGCGCGAGCCGCGCCAATTACCGTTTTGGCGAATTTGTCCTCAACTGGCTCTACCCTGACGCAGCAACACGCTTGGTACGCGACCCGATGTTGCTGGTCAAAAACGCACCGCTGGACGGGATGCAATTCTGGCTGGATGCCGGTGAGCAGGATTTTGAAATCCTGAAAGAAAGCAAAGACTTCGCCGCCCAGCTCAAACAGCGCGGCGCGCAGTATCAATTCAGCACCGGCGCGGGTGGGCACGACAGCTTTTACTGGAATGAAGAACGCTTAAATCGCTATCTGCGGTTTTATGGCGGGATTTAATGCAGGTGTATTTAAGTCCTTATTTTGAGAAATAAACAGGAATCACGATGCTCATCCAAGCCGAAAACCTCAGCCGCATTTACAAAACCCCGCGTGCCGCGAGCAACTGGCAGGAGCGCTTTACCCAGCTTTTGCAGCCACAATACGACGAAAACAAATCGGTCAGCGAGGTGAGTTTTGACATCGCGCGTGGCGAATGTGTGGCCTTGGTCGGCCCCAATGGCGCGGGGAAATCGACGACGATCAAAATGCTGACCGGCATTCTGGCGCCATCGAGCGGCCGTGTCTCTGTCGCGGGGTTCGATCCGATGCGGCAGCGGCAGGACTACGTTAAGCGGATTGGCGTCGTGTTTGGTCAGCGCTCGCAACTGTGGCAAGACCTGCCGGTGCGCGACTCGTTCGCGATTTTGCAGGCGCTGTTCGACGTACCCGACGCCGTGTATCAACAGCAGCTCAAACTATTCCGCGCCGATGGCGGCATGGATGAATTTTGGGATAGACCTGCGCGCACGCTGAGCTTGGGTCAGCGCATGTTATGCGAAATCGCCGCGGCATTTTTGCACGCGCCCGAAGTGGTTTTTCTCGACGAGCCGACCATTGGCCTCGATCTGGAAATGAAATCGCGCATGCGCACGCTGATCCGCAAACTCAATCAGGAAGCCGGAACAACGGTGCTGATTACCTCGCACGATGTCGGCGATATCGAGCGACTTACCCGCCGTTTGCTGCTGATCGACCATGGTACGCTGCGTTTTGACGGCAGTTTGAGCGATTTCCGTGCCCACGCCGGAGATGGGCGCTGGTGGGCGGCGCGCGTTGACGCCAGCCAGATCGCCGCTGCGAATGAAGTCTTGGCCGCGCATCCGGCGGCACTGGCTGTGCGCAGCCATGGCGATTGGCTGGAAATCGCCCGCCACGACGACGCTCTGCCCTTTGCTGATTTGGTCAAGACGCTTGCCCCATTTACCGTGCATGAAATCAAGCCGGTCGAGCAAAGTTTTGAAGACTTGCTGCATGGGTTTTATGTCGGCAAACAGCTGCGCTCCGATGTAGTCGAGGATGTCACGGTATGAAGCACAGATTGAAAGCCTGTACTGCTCTGGCATGGGGTAATGCCCGCATCGTCGCTACAGATAAGCGCGGCAGAGCCATACTCACCCTGGGTTATCTGCTGGGCATGTGGTTGCTGTATTACCTATGGCAGGCGCTGTACGCCGGGAATGATCGGCATGCCGGGATGAGTTTTGCTACTGCCTTGCTGCATGTCGTGACGGCGCAAACGCTGTTTGCCATCTTGCAGGCCTTTGGCGACTGGCGGCTGGCGCGAGAGATTCGTTCGGGAGAAGTGGCCACCGCCTTGACGCAACCGGTCTCGCTGCCGCTGCGCCATGCTGCTTTGTCGCTCGGGCGCGTGCTGGCGCAAGCGGCGTATTTTTTGCCCGCCTTTGGCGTGTTTCTGCTGTGGGCCGGTTTGCGCCTCACGCCCAGCTCGTGGCTGCTGGCGATTGCGTCAATCATGCTGTCCTTTGTACTGCTGTTCTGTATTGATTTTGTCGTTGGTCTGGCGGGCTTTATCGCGACCGATTTATGGGGCATCACCGCCAGCAAGGATGTGGTGGTGCAATTTCTCGGCGGCGCACTCATCCCGCTCGCCTTCCTGCCCGCTGGCGTGCAAGCCGCCCTGTACTGGCTGCCATTTGCACATTTTTTCAATACGCCAGTGGCTTATCTCACCGGACAAAGCAGCGACATCACGCCGCTACTCATTCAAGCGGTCTGGGCCGTGCTGTTTGTGCTGGCAGCACACATGGCCAGCCGCATTATCCAGCGCAAGCTGGTGATTTTTGGCGCTTAAAAGGAAGTCGCAATGAAGGTTGATTTTGGCAAAACAGCGCAGGATTACCGCCAGCATCGGGCTGGGTTTCCCGAGGCATTTTTTGCGCGGGCGGCTGCGATGGGCGTTGGCCTCGCCAGTCAGCAGATGCTTGATATTGGTACGGGAACCGGCTCTTTGGCGCGGGGTTTTGCGCTGCGTGGTGCGCAAGTGACGGGGCTGGATCCGGCTGCGCCACTGCTGGAGCAGGCACGCAGTATGGATGCGCAGGCCGATGTGCAGATTGCATATCACGAGGGCAAAGCCGAAGCGCTGCCATTTGGCGAGGGCAGTTTTGATGTGGTCAGTGCCGGACAATGCTGGCACTGGTTTGATCGCGCCAAAGCGGCGCAGGAAGCTTTTCGGGTGTTGCGACGTGGCGGCATCATGGCAATTGCGCATTTTGACTGGGTGCCGCTCAGCGGCAATGTGGTTGAAGCGACCGAGCAGTTGATTTTGCAGCACAACCCCAGCTGGCAAGGCGCGGGTGGAACAGGCATTCATGCCACGCATTTTGCCGATTTGGCTCAGGCCGGTTTTGTCGAGCTGGAATCTTTTTCGTTTGATGTTCCGGTGAGCTACAGCCACGAAGCCTGGCGCGGGCTAATTCGCGCCAGTGCTGGCGTTGCCGCCAGCCTCAGCCCCGCCGCAGTTGCGGTATTTGACCAAGAGCTGGCCGCGCTACTGGCGCGTGATTTTCACGATGATCCACTGTGCATTCCGCACCGGGTATCGATGGTGTATGCCCGCAAATATTAAACAGGAGCAAGTAATGAGCAATCCCTTTATTGGTGTCTGGCAGCTGGTTTCCGGCGAATGTGACGAACCGGGGCAGGTGGTTGAGGCGTATGACATGAGCTTGTTGAGCTCGCGCAAGGTCATTGGCGAGCAGCATTTTATGTTCTTAACGCTGAAAGACGGCGCGTTTTACTCGTCGGCCAGCGGCACTTACACCATCGATGGTGCACGTTATACCGAACGGCCGGATATGGCGTCCTACGCGCCTATGGTGGGGCAAGCGTATGTGTTTGAGTATCAGATCGACGGCGATCTGTGGCATAACCGCCGTTTTGAGGATGGGCGTCAGGTGGAGTATGAAATCTGGCGGCGGATTGCGGGGTAGGCATGGCCGATTTAATTGTGATTTTTGGCCCCGGTGCGGTGGGCAAAGCCAGCGTGGGGCAGGCTTTGGCGGCCAGAACCGGCTTTCGCCTGTTTCATAATCATCTGACGGCTGATCCGGTGGCGCAGCTATTGGGCTGGGATCATCCGCAGTTTGCGGCGCTCACCTGGTCTTTGCGCATGCAGCTGTTTCGCGCGGCGCTCGCTGATGCTGCTCACCCTGGCGTGATTCTTACTTTTGTCTGGGCATTCAATGTGGCCGAGGATGGCGAGTGTATGGCCGCTTTGCGCGATCTGTTTCTGGCGCATGGCTGCCGTGTGCGCTTTGTCGAGCTGAGCGCCGATTTGTCCACCCGTCTGGCGCGCGAAGGCACGCCGCAGCGCTTGCAGATGAAGCCCGCCAAGCACGATGTAGCCTCGGCGCGCAGCTATTTGCAGCAGGCTGCGGCGCAATATCAGGATCAAAGTCTAGGCCAATTTCCATGGCCCGACGATTGGATGTTGATTGATACCGAACAGCATCAGCCCGGGCAGGCTGCCGAGCAGATTATGGCGCGCTGGCCGCAGCTGTTTGCGCCTGACAGGGTGCAACCTGAGGTAGTGCAGGCCTGAGATGAAAAACGCAGCGAATATTATGCTCAGCACCGACTTATCCACGATGGACTGGCCGCGTATTACGGCCTGGTTGGCCAGCTCGTACTGGTCGCCGGGGATTAGCCAGCATTACGTCGAGCAAGCCGCCCGTGCCTCAACGGTGGTGATTGGCGCGTTTATTGATGGCGTGCAGGTGGGCTATGCGCGGGTAATCAGCGATACGGTGCGCTTTGCCTATCTGGCGGATGTGTATGTTGACGAGCTGCATCGAGGTAGGGGTATATCGAAAAAGATCATTACTAGATTGCTCTCTGAGCCAATACTAGCCGAGGTATCTCGCTGCTTTTTGCTCACGGGTGATGCGCACGGCTTGTATGAGCAGTTTGGATTTCAGATTTATCCCAGCCCGGAGCGCATGATGGTGCGGGAAAATCCGGGTGGGATCGATTTCAGCCGGACACCTGCTTGAGCAATTTATACCGATTTATTCATCGCTTATACAGATTGGGCTAACAACAGGCTCACAGCTTGCTAAGTATTTGCCCACAAACTTATCCACAGGAAGGGTAGTATGACTTTTGCCACCGCCTACCTGCGTATGGCGCGCGCCGACGCAGCGGCAAAAATGGAAAATCGCGCTGATTTTGGCCTGATTATGCTGGGCGTCATCGCAACATCGCTCGCCAGCATGCTCACGGTGTACTTTATGCTGGGCGCTTCGGGCACCGTGATGGGCTGGAGTCGTGGCGAAATCATCTTTATGCAAGGCTTTGTATTTACCATTTTTGCCCCGCAAAGCAGCTGTTTTAACGCCATGTACTGGGTTGAGGTCTGGCTGAAAAATGGCAATTTCACGCGCTTTTACACTCGCCCCGGCCACCCGCTCTTGCTGCTGATGCTGGAAAAATTCCACCCGCAGGGCTTTATCTGCCTGTTCACTGGCCTGGCGTATTGCGTGTTTGGGCTGTGGAATACGCCCTATTTAACGGATTGGCTATTCTGGCTAAAATTCGCCATCATGCTGCCATTTGCGGCGATTGTGCTGCTATCAATCAATATGATGGCAGTATCGAGCTGCTTCTGGTTTGGCGAATCTTTTGCCATGCAGGTCACCGTCGGCAAGCTGACCGATATGTCGCGCTATCCGCTCGAACTTTTCCCCAAAATCGCACGCTACGCCTTTATGGCGTTGCCGCTGGCAGGCATAGTCTGGTGGCCTAGCCTGGCGTTGCTGCGTGATGCCAATGTCTGGAGCACGATTGCGCTGATGGGGCTGATCGCTGCGGGTTCGCTGTATGCCTTGCACTGGCAATGGAAGTTGGGGATGCGGCATTGGGCGGGCGCAGGTGGTTAAAGCTTGTGGATAAAATCTGTGGATTATTTTTGGGTAAGTGAGCCTTCGGCAGACAAGCGCGGCTGATCGGCATGGTATTGAGTATGAAAACACACGAACACACACGAACACACACCCACGAGCAGCGCGGCTGCAGCAACATATCGACGCCTGGCGTGCCAGTCAGCTACCCTTTGTGGGCCATCAACGATCAGCAATGGTGCGCCACGGCCAGCATTCTGCCGGAGCAATTTACCGTGCAGGATAACGGCGAGCTACTCTGGCGCGACGCCGAAGGCATCAGCCGAACCATGCGGCGCGTGCAGGCTGTGGGTTGAACATGCAATGGCAGCCAAAAGATAAATGATTGTTTAACTACTTGCACTCAACGCCTCCACCCGTGTGCTGCTCTGCTCGATAGCCGCGCTGCCTGGTCAGCAGAGTGGGCTAATCGCCGGATTTGGCCGGTGTGGAATTCGGTCAAAATCGATTTAGCGAGTTTGCCTTGGTGCTGAGTGTGGCGTGTGGATAAGTATTGTGGATAAAAATTGCTGCTTTTCCAGTGCTTTAGCGGCCATTACAAAGCCAGCTGCGCTTTTAGCGCCTCAATCGCGTAGCGCACCTTGGCCGGTTGCGCTTCGCGGCGTGGGGTTACGGCGTAGATGGCGATGCTGGGTAGCCGCCATTCGGGCAGCACCACCATCAGGCGGCCTGCCTTAATCGCGCCGCGTACTTCCGGCTCGGGTTGAATCGCCAGCCCCATGCCCGCCAGCACAAATTCGCGTGCCGACACGATGTTATTGCTGATAATGCGCGGGGTGATCGGCGGTTTGGCAACCTCGCCGCCGGGGTGGAAAAACGCATAGTCGCTACGGCCTGCCTCGATGGCGATCCAGTCCAGCGCGCTCAATTGCTGCGGGTGATTGATCGCCATTTGCCTAGCCAGATATTGCGGCGCGGCCACCAGTACATTGGGCCAATCGGCCAGATGGCGGGCAATCAGGCTGGAATCTTTCAGCTCACCTGCGCGCAGCGCCAGATCGATACGATGGCTGACCAGATCAATCATTTCGTCATGAAAAAACAGCCGTAAAGATAGCTTGGGGTGCAAGGTGAGCAGCGGTGCCAGCGCCTGGCTGATGAGCGGGCCAGCAAAGCCGGTGGGGGCAGACAGCCGCAGCTCGCCCACGGGCGCATCGCGTAGCTCGCTAATGCGCTGTTCGGCCAGCTGCGCCGCCGCCAGCATATCGGCGCAGCCCTGATAAAACACACTGCCCGCCTCGGTGAGCGTTAGCTTGCGTGTCGTGCGGTGCAGCAAGGTGACATTGTGCTGCGCTTCCAGCTTGCTTAAATGCTGGCTCACCGCCGATGGCGTCATACCCAATGCCTTGGCGGCGGCGTTCATCGAGCCCAGCTCGACCACTCGCGCAAAAATCGCCATTCGTCGCAATGTATCCATTCCACACCAACTATTAAGTTTTGCTAAACAATGAATGCCATTTTTGGCGGCTTATCGCGCATAAAGCAAGTGATTATGATGATCTCACTATTTAATCATTCATCCATGCAAAGGAAACAATATGAAAATCGCTCTGATCGGTGCAACAGGTTTTGTCGGCTCGGCCATCCTGCAAGAGCTCATCCACCGTGGCCATCAGGTGACGGCGCTGGTGAGTAATGTCGCCAAAGTACCCGCCCACGAATTAGTCACGGCCCGCGCCAGCAATGCCTACGATGCGGCCGATATGGCTGCCGCAGTGGCGGGGCATGATGCCGTGATTTCGGCGTTTAACCCCGGCTGGGGCAAGCCCGATATTCAGGCGCTATTTTTGCAAGGCCACAATGCGATTGTGGCGGGCGTAAAAGCCGCTGGCGTGGCTGATTTTCTCGAAGTCGGCGGTGCGGGCAGCTTGTATATCGCACCGGGCGTGCAATTGATCGACACGCCCGAATTTCCGGCGGAATGGAAAGAAGGTGCATTGGGCGCACGCGAAGCGCTCAACCTGCTGCGTGCCGAGAGCGGCCTGCAATGGCGTTTTGTATCGCCACCGGTGTTTCTCGCCCCCGGCGAGCGCAGCGGCCAGTATCGCCTGGGCGGTGACGATGTGTTGTTTGCGGGTGAACAACCGGCTGGCATTTCGGTCGCCGATCTGGCCGTGGCGATTGTGGATGAAATCGAAACGCCAAAACACATCCAGCAACGCTTTACCGTTGCCAGTGTGTAAAACGCCTGAGGGTGGCAGAACGGTATCAGCCTGATCCAGATGTCACCCACAAGGGTCGCTCACTGATTGCAGCGCAAGCCGCGGTGGGCTGAAATACTGGATTGGTGGTACTCAGCCGGGCTGGCTGGCGTGTTCCAGCTCATGGGCAATCAGCCAGCGCTTGCGCTCCAGCCCGCCTGCGTAGCCGGTCAGTGAGCCATCTTTGCCGATAATTCGATGGCAGGGAATAATAATCGCAATGCGATTGCAGCCATTGGCAGATGCCACTGCGCGCACTGCCTGTGGCTTGCCGATCACATTGGCCTGAGCCTGATACGAAGCTGTTGTGCCATACGGCACATTGAGCAAAGCCTGCCATACCGCCTGCTGAAACGCCGTGCCCGGCGCATGAATTGCCACCGAAAAAGTCTGCCGCGTGCCGGCAAAATACTCGTTGATTTCCTGCTCGGCCTGTCGGGTATGCCGGTTTTCCCCGGCGATGATCTTAGCTTGCAAACGGCGCTGCAGATCTTGAAACTCGGTTTCCAGCATGCGGCGGTCTACAAACTCCAGCAGACACACGCCCTGCTCGCTGGCGCAAACAAACATCGGCCCCAGCGGCGTGGTAAAGCGGTGAATCAGGATCACGGCCGAATCGCAGTTGTGCATCGGGCTCGCACCAGTGAGCTTTTTATAGGTGTAGGCAAAGCCGCTGAGTGACTCGTAGCCGGATTCGTAAGCGGTTTCCAGCGCCCGTTTGCCGGTTTTTAATTCTTCCAGTGCGGTATTGATGCGCAGCATGCGTTGAAAAGCCTGAAAAGTCAGCCCATAGTGCTGGCCAAACCAGCGGCGCAAAATTTCCGGGCTAATTCCCTGCTGGCGCAACTGAAAGTCACTCAGTTTTTGCTTTGGATTTTGCCGCAGCAGTTGCAAAGCCTGCTCCACCTGCGGCGGTGCTGAATGCGCGTTTTCGGTAGG
The DNA here is from genome assembly GCF_009760905.1 of Chitinibacter sp. GC72. GTDB lineage: Bacteria > Pseudomonadota > Gammaproteobacteria > Burkholderiales > Chitinibacteraceae > Chitinibacter. The sequence continues at coordinate 41,924 of NZ_VIRW01000004.1, forward strand.
ACGGCAAATCTTACACGGGCGGTAGCCTGCATCCAGCGCGTCTTTAAAACCGGTATAAAACTCGACATTTTCGCGCTTGGGTTTGCGGGCCCGGCAGGTGGCAATACAAAACACCGAAGTGGTTTTCACGCCAACAAAAAAGCTGCCCACATATTCGGGCGAGCGATCAAGCAAAGCCTGATAAAAGCGATCAATTTGCTCTTCATCCACTATCCGCATTGTTAAATCCCTGTCCGAATCACTATCACGTCAACCATATCCAGCCTAATGGATCAACAATACGGAAAACACCCGCTGCACAACAACCGAAAACTGGACAAGTATTTTTTAACGCGATATTTCCATCGTTTGGGCAGCGCCAGCTGCCTTTAGCAGAGGGCGGCAACTGACTGAAAATCAGCTTAAGTAGATGCCAAGGTATTAGCGCCCCGCTGCTGGTGGCGTCTGCAATAGCGCAATAATGCGCTGCAACTGGGCATCGGGCTTGCGCTGCTGCAGTGCCTGCGCCAAAGCCAGCGCGGTTTGCTGCTGATCATTCACGCGCAGCGGGTCTGCGCCGTGCGCCAGCAAGATCGCCACTTCATCGGGCTGGCGCGCCAGAATCGACGCATGCAGCGGCAGCCAGCCCTGCGCGTCCGGCTGATTTACATCCAGCCCGCGCGCCTGCAAAAAAGCCACCAGCTCGGCTTTGTGCTGCGCGCTGGCGCGGCCCTGCACCACAAAGCCCATGCCCGCCCCTGCCTGCAGCCGGGCAATATCGTCCGTCGTACCACGCAGCTGGAAAACATAAGCGCGGCACACTTGCGCCGCAGCCGGAATCAGCAGCCCGCCTTCATCGGCGCACACCAGCGCTTGCTCGATATCCAGCCGGTGCAAGCTATAAGCCGCCCCGGCCAGATACAGCGTTGCAAGCAGGCCAACTGGTAGCAAAAGTCGTTTTTTCATGGTGAGCATATCGGGCGCTCAGGTGATAGATGGTGAAGGCCAAAATCATAAATCAATGTGGCCGATTTGGGGGTTGGCCCTGCTTTATTCGTTTGCGGGTGTGGCGCACGCCACTGGTGGCAAAGATCGCCACCGTGATACCGCGTCAAGGACGCTGGCCGAATACGCACTGGCTACGTTGCGCAGCTGATACGGGCTTTGCGGCCCGAACGGCGCAGAATCATTGACCGCCGCCGCCAGCTGATCCAGATAGCCGCGACCAAATTGCTGATAATGGGCCAGCTCGTCGGCACTGAGCACCATCAGGAAGTCATAGCTGACCAAAGGGCTGTGGCACTGGATGTCGAGCAGTAGCTGGCCATCGTGGCTGAGTAAAAACCAGCTGTGGGCTTGGTGTTCAATCACTTGCATTTGAAAATCCGGTGATGGTTCTGGCTGGACTGCACTGATGGGGTTGGCGCTATGGTGGGTATACATCCGAAAGTATTGATAATCATGATGTTATGCACAATACATGGGCATGTATATTCAGGCGCGCAGCAAATCCGCAATCATCTGCCGCGCCTGCCCCTCGTAGCCGCCGCCGAATAAATTCACATGGTTCACGATGTGATACAAGTTATATAAAGTTTTGCGCTGCGCATAGCCCGCATCAATCGGCCACGCGGCGTGATAGGCGGCCAAAAAGCGCGAGCCAAAGCCGCCGAATAACTCGGTCATCGCCAAGTCGCATTCGCGGTCGCCAAAATAGCAGGCCGGATCGAACACCACCGGCGTACCGTCCGCTAGCCCCGCCGCATTGCCACTCCACAAATCGCCATGCAGCAAGCTCGGCTGTGGCGTGTAGTCGCGGAAAAATTCGGGGATTTTATCGAGTAGCTTTGCACCCGCCGCGCCAAAATCACAGCCATTTTGCCGTGCCAGCTTGAACTGCGGCAGCAATCGTTCCTCGCGCCAGAAATCAATCCAGCTATCGTGCCAGCGATTGCTTTGCGGCGTGCTGCCGATGGTGTTATCCATCTCCCAGCCAAAGCGCGGCGCACCCGCCGGAGCAATCCGATGCACGCGCGCCAAGGCTGCGCCCATCGCCGCAGGGTCGGGCGAGCCCGCCAGCGGCAAATATTCCAAAGCCAGCCACGCCGTAGCCGCCCCGCTCACCCCATGCGCCATCGGCTGCGGCACGCGCATCCCCTGCCCCAACGCCGCCAGCCCCGCCGCCTCGGCGACAAACATGTGATGCAGCGCCGCGCGATTGGTCTTCACAAAATACTGCCGCGCTGGGTTGGCGCGATCACTGATCACCAAGGCCTGATTAATACAGCCGCCCCCCACGCTGCGCTGTTGCTTCACGTGAAACACCGCGCCAGTGGTGGCGGAGATGGCGGATTCGAGGTCGGAAATCAAATGAGGCATGGTGGCCGTCGCCAGCAAGATGGGGATGCAGTGATTGTAGTGCGCGGGTGTTGAGCGTGTTTTGCGCCAGGCTAAGATGTTGGGTGGGCATCGTGTGGCAAGCCTTGTTTTTCTCTCCTGCATCAACCCATAATTACCGCTCGCTGACTCAGTTTGATTGACGATTAAAAGGAAAAGCCGAATGAAAAGTAATCCAGTTGCTTGGTTTGAAATTTATGTTCAAGACATGCCCCGTGCCAAGGCATTTTACGAATCGGTATTCCAAGGCTCATTGGAGGAATTAAAGAATCCTGATCCCGAAGGGTTTCCTGAGATGGAAATGTGGGCATTTCCAATGTCAATGGAAGACTCTGGTGCCGCTGGCGCACTCGTAAAAATGGCGGGCTGCCCATCTGGCGGCAGCACGATGGTTTATTTCGCGTGTGAGGATTGTGCCGTGGAGGCCGCACGAGCAGCTGCCAATGGCGGCGAAATCTTCAAGCACAAAATGTCGATTGGCGAGCATGGCTTTATCGCGATGGTGGTCGATACCGAAGGCAATATGATTGGCCTTCATTCAATGCAATAAGTGGGATCGTAAAGTCTCGTCGGGCGGGTTAGCCGAAGGCGCGCCCCAAACGAAGTCCCCTTGGGGGATAACCCGCCAATGAGCATGCGATTCAATAGCACCGATCAGCGCAGGTCGCTACTGCCCTATTCGGCTTCTCGGGCATGGCTATCTATACCCAGTTCTCGCATTTGTTCCCCCCTTCGCCGAAGGGGGGCTAGGGGGATTTCTGCACTTATTTATGCTGCTGCGGTGTCGTTACACGAATAAATCTTAATGGCTGGCGTTGTAGCGCCTGAATTGAAATCCATTCTGGGATTGATCATGCCCACAATGGGTTTTTGTTTGCTTGCTGGTAGCCATTCTCAATGAGGCTGGTGCGAGTTATTGGCGCGGGATTTTTTGAAAGGAAGCGATGGATTCGGCTTAAGAATAATCAGAAATCACTTTAAATTTAGCTGACATACGGTAGTTGGATCGGTACGATATCAGCACGTCATCAGGGCAAAAATACATCAGTGGGTATGGGGTGGCAGCCGATAATCGATATGGCCTTCAGCGACATACCCCTTAAATCAAGTCTGGATCGCAAAATGAGAAAAATCCTATTGCTGATTGCATTACTCGCGATGGCCAGCGCCCAAGCTGGCGTGGTCGAGCAAACCACCCGCGAAGCTGGGCGCGGTTTTGCCAAGGGCATAAACGAAGGAACAGCGCAAGCATTTGAAAAAATGCTCGATAACAACGACAAACGAATGAAACAAAACGCAGCGGACGCCAAACGCAAGCAGCGTTTGGCGAATATTAGTGGCTGCGCGACCAATGCGAAGCGTACTTCATGCAAGTGCTTTGATAAGCAGGGATCGATTGAGACGATTCTGGATGAGAAGCAGTGTATGGAAGTGGTGAATCGCGGGTTGGCGGCAGTGAATGATTTTTAAAGTGATTCTGGGATAGCGAGTGAATGAAACGACTAAGTAGGTGTAATAAACAAAGATTAATCCGTTTGGCAAAAATTAGAGCTAATCACAAGAGTTCTAGAATAAAGAAAAAAGTATTAATTGGCTACATACTCAATGGTACTGGTTTTGCTAAAAAGAAAAGAAGCTCTTATGTTACTGTGAAAATTGTGGCTCCAATATCATTTAACTTGTATCAGGCCGCACGTAGGCAAAATTTAATAGTTTTTATTGATGAGATAAAAAGAGCGATTAAAGCAAATGCTTCAATCAGAATAGATTTTAGTCATGTAAAGAGATTGAATCCGTGTGGTACAATTTTATTTATTGCTGAATTAATGAGGATTATTGAGCTGAAAGGCAATAAACAGCGGGTTACTTGTACTTTGCCGAAAGATAAGATTGTTGAGCAGCTATTTAAACATGTAGGTATTTTAGACTTACTTGGTTGCAGAAGTAATGTTGTTGTTCAGCATGAAACAGTAAAACACTGGACTTTATGTAAAGGAGATCTTGTTGATTTGTCTGGGTTAAAAAGCTTAAAAGATAAGTTAGATATTGAATTGGGTGAAGAAAGAAGTTTTGCATTATTCACAGGCATACAAGAAGCGATTACTAATACGGTTCATCATGCATATATTGAGGAACGTGGAGATGGCTTCGATGCATCAAGTAAAAAATGGTTCCTTTTTGCAAAGCACATGGAAGGTCAGGTATCATTAGCAATCTGTGACTTAGGCATCGGGATTCGTCGATCATTGCCGAGAAAAATGCCATGGCCAAAACAAATTTTTGATGAAACGCTTGAAAAGTTGGGTGCAAATACAGATCTCGATGCTAAGCACATAAAGGCGGCAATTATGTTGGGTGCAACCAGAACAGGACTTAGTAATCGAGGGAAAGGTTTACATGACATGAAACATGTTGCGAGCTTGTGTGAGAATGGCCGTTTGGATATATTGAGTAATAAGGGTGTTTACCGCTTTAGCAAGAAAATAAACTCTGAAATTATTCTTGACCATAAAAGTAATATCCAAGGCACTATTGTGCAATGGGGATTTAATACAAGTGATTATTTAGGATCAGAAAATGCTGATTAATATAGCTAAGGATTTTTCACCATTTGCTGCTGGTCGTTATCAGACTGATGGGCCCTGCTCTGGTGAAGCTTTTCGAGATTTAGTTCTTGTTCCTAAACTTGAGCAACATAAAATGGAATTGGTGACTGTTAATTTAGATGGCACACTAGGTTTAGGTTCATCTTTTTTGGAGGAAGCATTTGGTGGCTTGATCAGAAAGGGATTTAAGAAAGATTATTTACACTCCTATTTGATAATTGAGTGTAAACATCAATCTTATGTTGATGCCGCATGGTCATATATCGATGGTGCAAATAATGATGGAAAATAGTTGGTTTGATTTATATCGCTCTGTGATTGCACCTACTATTGCTATTGTCTTGGTTGTTATTGGATGGTTATTGGTTTCTAGAGACAATAATAGACGTGAGTTGAGAAAAGAGCTTAGAGGTATTTCATCCGAAATAGGTAAATTAGGCGAAGTTCTTTCGGAAAAGTGTTATCAATATTTCTCATCTGTAGAGGATGAAGATAAAAGATATCAGCTGGCTTTCGAAATTAAGACGGTTTTGGATAAAATTGAAACGAGTTTTTGTGGTATGTCAAAAATCAATAAAAACTTCAAAAATGAGTTTCTGGTTTTGAATTTGAGGGGTGCGGTTACTAATAACCAGTTTTTTGAGACGGCTAACTTTAAACGACTTGATGCTCGTGATCAGATTCATTTGAATATTAAATTGAAAATTAAAGATATTGAAACTCATATTGACGAGGTTATTTTAAGAACGTATGTGATCAATGGTGTAAGAGATTTTTTCTCTTTTTCAAACTGATGTTTACCTGCTGGTATTCTGTACAGACGCACAGAATCAATTTGAATCCAACATCCAATGCGATGTATGAACCGCCAGTCATGGCGGTTTTTCTTTGCTTGTAGTTTGTGATCAGGCAGCCCGAGTTCGACTGTTGGCGACGTAAATCCTTGATTTTATTAAGAGCTGTTTTAAAACGTGCCACTACATTACCCAGAATTTCGTATCTTTTTGATTCTTATACGGATTTTAAAAAAGATTGTTATTCGTGAGTGCTCGGGCTGAATGGCGGGTTATCCCCCGAGGGGACTTCCTTTGGGGCGCGCCTTCGGCTAACCACGCCCTACCGCTTTCTTATTTGCCGGTGGTGTGTGGGTGGGGCTAGGGTTGTTTCTTGTTAAAGCACTGGTGGGTATTGGCTTGTAGCTATTTATCTATATGTCTTGCATGGCTATACCCTGGGTTGCTGTGTTGGCTGTTGCGGTGTGGCGGCGTCAATCTGTTTGGGCAAGGTGGTGCGCGTGATACGGCGTAGGATGTATCGCCGCAGGCAAAGACATTCTCTAAGGCATGCCTGCTGCCACTTGGCGTATCGCGCTGCGCGTTCAATGCTCCCTGCCGTGCTTAGGCAAACACCGATAGATTGCCGCTGCTGGCTAGGCTGGCTAGGCTGGCTTCGCCGCTGGCGCTGTAGATTGCGCCGCCTTGCTGTATCGCAATTTGCGCTTGCTCATCGGCCACGCTGGCTTCGGCTTTTTGTACCGCTTCTGTGATGTCCTGCAGGCTTTTTTTGGCCGCGCGCAGCTCGCGCTGATCCATTTCGGTTTTGAGCTGGCGGTTTTCCATGGCCAGCAATTGCTTCAGTTTGTTGCTCAGCTTTTTCACTTCGGCAAAAAATTCCTTATCACCCGCATCACCTGCCCCACCTGGCCGCCGCTCTGCCGGGCTTTGTGTGCCATCGGCGCGCTGGCTGTCGGTTTTCTCGGTGGATTTTTCGCCGGATGGTTCGCTGTGTGTTGCGCTGGTTTTTTCGTCGCTGCTGGTTTGCTCGCTGGCTGATGTGCTGCTTTCTGCCAACTCGGCGGCTGCGCTGGCTGGCTCGCTGCCCGCTTGCCCGGCGGTGGCGCTCTGGCTGGTATTGCTTGTGTTGCTGGCGCTGTCACTGGCGGTCATGCTCGCGCCTGCGCTGCCGCCGTATTGCGCCACCAGCGCTTTGAGCTCTTTGGCCAGCTCGGCCACCAGGCGCGGATTGCCTTTGCCGATGCCAGCAAAGCGCATCATGTTTTCAATCCGCTGTTTGAGTTCGGCCATGCGGGCTTTGGCGGCGCTTTTGCGGTCTTGCACGGCTTGGGTGTTGATCTCTTTTGCGCGCGAGAAAAAATCGAGCCCAATTAGCTTGGCCCCACCTTTTTCGCCCTGCTGCCGGGTATCGCGCTGATTGTCGGGCCGGGCAAGCTGGGTGAGCAAGGGCTTGAGCTGGAATTGGATCGGGTTCATCGCAGGGCCACCTTTATCGTTGATCCCTACTGTATCGGATGTCTTTGTGAAAGCTATAGGTCAATATTTGGCTGATTCTGACTGCAGTACGGCGAACTGCCCCATGCAATAAGCGCAACCACCGTTTGCCTGGCTGCCACTGGGCGTATTGCGTTTCGCGTTCAATATTCCCTACCGTGCCGGGTTTACGGCAGCAGCGTATGCAGCGTGATTGCGCCCATGGCAAAAATCACGGTGGGCGCGGCCAGCAGGTTGAACGGGGTGTTGACGATGACGCGCTGGTTTTTGACCGCCAGCTTGATCGGTTCGCCCGCTCGGTATAGATACACCAGCAGTGAGTTGTCGGCGATATATTCGGCTTCATGCTGGCCGGGGCTGCGGTAGGCGATTTTGAGATGTCTGGATTTCGTGCCTTCGGTGAGCGAATTGCGCGTTACCACGGCTTGTACGGTGCCGGTGATGTGGGTGGCGGTGAGGACAAATCTGATCCGGTAGGCCAATAGCCATAATGCCAGCACAATGCAGCCGTAGCCGATCAGGGTGAAATACAGCGTCATGTTGGCGTCCACAATTTGGGTAGTGAGTGAGGTAAGGCTTGGGCTTTTGGGGCTTTTTTCGGCCACCAGTCCAGCACATTAGTAGCGTATTGGCTGTGGCTTGTCTAGCACGGTACGCCGCCTGTAATAAGCGCCACTGCCGTTTGCTTGGTCGCCACTGGGTGTATTGCCGCGTTGCGTCGAATACCCCCTACCTTTCTGCCTACAGGCCACTCCCCCATCCTCAGCGGTGCAATTCGCTGCGCTCAGTGCACCCTACTCCTGCTCAATACCCTGTCACGTATCAGGCTGAAACTCAGTATGAATATGGCTTCTGCGCCAATACCCATCACCTCCCGCCAGCTCAATTATTCCTCCGCCTCCAGCTCGCCAAACAAATCCGGCTGGGTTTGGCTGGGGGTGATTCGTTGGGTTTTGCGGCGTTGGCCGTGGCGGGCTGGGCTGCGGCTGCCGTGTTTTTGGTAGACGGCTTTGGCTTGTTCGCGCAGTTGGGGCTGGCTGCGCCGCCAGTCGCTAATTTTTTGCTTGGCGGCGTGCAGCGAGGTTTGCCAATCTACCACCGGCCACGGATAGTCGCGGCCGAGGATGCAGCCGGCTTCTAATTGAATCGCCGGCGGCATTTGCCATGGCTCGAAGATGCACCAGTCGGGCACGCGGCGTAGCGCGGGTAGCCAGTGGCGGACAAATGCGCCGCGAGGGTCGTGTTCCTGGGCTTGTTTGATCGGGTTGTAAATGCGCAGCGTGTTGATGCCGGTGACGCCCGATTGCATTTGCACTTGCGGGTAATGAATGCCCGGCTCGTAGTCGAGAAACAGCCGCGCTAGCCGGGCGGCGGGTTGTGGCCAGTGTAGCCATAGGTTGTAGCTGGCAAAGCTGACCAGCATGGCGCGCATGCGAAAATTGATCCAGCCGGTGTGGCGCAGCATGGCCATGCTGGCGTCGATCAGCGGGTAGCCGGTTTCGCCATTGGCCCAGGCCTGAAAATGCGCGCGGTTGAAGTCGGCTTCGCGCAGGCCGGCGTAGCCTGCGTGCTGCGGGGCGATTTCCAGCTCGGGCTCGCTTTCGAGTTTTTGCATGAAATGGCAATGCCAGTGCAGCCGGCTTTCAAAGCTGCGCAGCGAGGTGCGCCAACGCTGCTCGGCGGCTTGTTCGGGCGATAATTGCGCGACGCGCCGCCGCGTGGCTTGCACAATTTCGCGCAGCGATAGACAGCCAAAGCTCAGGTACGGCGATAGCCGCGAGCAGGCCGATACGGCTTTGAGCGGGCTGGAAATGCCGCCGCGATATTGTCCGCCGCGCTCGAATAAAAACGCCTGCAGCGTGGCCACCGCAGCGCGCCGGCCGCCGTGCTGGCGGGCGGCAAAGTCGCTGTCCCACAGCCGCAGCGGGATTTGGTCGATTTGCTCAATCGTCGGGTGCGGCCAGTGCGCTAGCGCGGCGTCTTGGGCGCTGGTGACTTTGGGCGCGGTAGCGGCGGCGAGGCGCTCGCTCCAGTAGCCATGCCAGTGGTCGCGATTGCGTAGCCGACGCACTACGCCATTTTGTGGCCATTCTTGCCACGGTAGGCCTTGCTGCCGACACCAGTCGCCCACTGCGCGATCACGCGCAAAGCTTGCCAGATTGCCGGTTTCTTCATGCGAATACAGCCCCGCCAGCGGCACTTGGCTGTGCAGCCATTGCAAGGCATCGCGCATTTCGCCATGAAATAGATACAACCGCAGCCCGCAGCGCTGCAGATCATGCGCCAGCTCTTGCAGACATTCGCGCGCAAACCCCCAATGGCCTGCGCTGTAGTCGGGCTGGCTTTGCTGGCTAGGCTCGATGCAATACAACGCCAACACCGGCCCACGCTGGCTGGCTTGCCACAGGGGCCAGTGATCATGCAGGCGCAGGTCTTTTTTAAACCAGACCAGATGGATGGGGGTATTGATGGGCATGTTCAGATTTTGTGTTGATATGGTTGAAAATGAACTGAACTAGCCCCTTCCCCCTTGATGGGGGAAGGTTGGGATGGGGGTGAAAATGCTTGATTTGACGATAAATCCAAGATATCACCCTCACCCTAGCCCTCTCCCGTCAAGGGAGAGGGAACAAAAGCAATTCCACGGCTCAAAAAGCCATCAACACGTAATCTGAAAATTACCATTTTGATGTGGGTATTGCTTTGTATGTATTGATATTATTAGGCTAGATAGCAATACCCTAGATTTTCGGCAAAGGATGCAAGACCGCATGGCCGCCGTCGACGCCAATTTGTTGGCCGGTGATCCAGCGGGCGTCGTCGCTGAGCAAAAAAGCGATGAGCGCAGCGCTGTCGTCGCCACTGCCGATCAGGCCCATCGGATTCATCTTGGCATTGCGCTCGCAGGCTTCGTCGGTGCCGGTCATCCGTGCGGTCAGTGCCGAGCGGGTTAGCCCCGGCATAATCGCGTTCACCCGTATGCCGCGCTCGGCATAGGTGGCGGCGCTGGTTTGTGCCAGACTGGCGACGGCGGCTTTGGCGCTGGCGATGATCTCGTGGTTGGGAAATCCGGCGCTGGCGACCAGCGAGCCGACCAATACTGCACTGGCTGGGGTTTTTTGCCGTAGTTGCAGGGCGATAAAGGCTTTTAGCGTATAAAAGGCGCTGAAATAATTGGCGGCGAATACCTGCTGTGCATCATTGGCACTGCTTAAATGCAGCGGTTTGATCAGCGTGCTGCCAACGCAATGCGCCAGCCGATCGGGGATAAACCCGAGCTGGATGGCGGTCTGGATGGTTTGCTCGGCGGTGTCCGCCAGCGTGAGATCGGCGGGCAGCACCAGCGCGCTCTGGGGTAGCTGATTGGCCAAAGCCAGCAGTGCGCCCTCGTCGCGCGCGGTGAGCACTAGCCGCCAGCCCTGCTGACTAAGCCGCCGCGCCAGCGCGCTACCCATAGCGCCACTGGCGCCAGTAATCCAAGCAGTGTGAGCCATGCAGACCTCCCGATACCTTGCAGCGCGAATAGTTACCAGTTGGTATATTGCGCTACTGGTTGGTAATTGTCGAGTGGCCTGCTTGTGGGCTGTGATTTATTCGGCGCGGGTCTCGGCAGTGATCACCGGCAGGCCGCTGGCTTGGGATAGTGCGGCGGCGGTGGCTTGGGCGGTGGCCAGATTGCGGGCGGTGGCGGGCCAGTTGGCAAAGGCAAAGCGCTCGACTTGCCCGGCCTGCTCGCCATCGCCTTTTTGGCCGCAGATCATCAGCCAAATGGTGTCTTTGCGAAACAGATTCGGGTCTTGCTCAAGACGGATTTCGCTAAATGCGCTGACTGGCTCGCTGAGTGTACGCAGCGTAATCAGGCCCAATAGCATGGTTCGGCGCTCGAATATCCCTTTGGCAAAGCGCTGCTCACTCGGCAAAGCCCAGAATAGCGCCATGCCAGCCAGGATCGAGTAGTAAAACAGGCCATAAAAATGGTTTTCAAACTGGTCGGACAGCACCAGTGGTTTGCCCCACCAGGCCAGCGCCAGCAGAACTGCGCCAGAAAGCCACCAGCCGGGGCTGCTGGTGCTGCGATGAATAATCATGATTTATCCTTTGGGTATTGGCTTGAAGGCTAGTTTGAGGTTGCTCTGCAGGGCAATACCCTGATTTTTTGGCAATGTTCTCAATTCGAGTTGATTGTTTTTAGCGCCTTCGGCGCGATGTTTTACAGTCGCAATCCGCGACGGGGACTCACTTTCTTTGCTTCGCCAAGAGAAGGTAAGCAAGAGAAGGCGACCCCCGCCTGCGGCCCTCCGGGCTATAAGCCTTAGGCCACGGTCTACGCTAAGGCAACAAGTTGCCAAGCTCCGCCACGCCTCGGTCGGTCGCGAGCCAAACGATAAAGCCATTTGTCTCGCTCCACTCCCTCGGCGATGGGCGACAGGGGATTTTAAGCCCCAGATCCAGCAGCGCAGCTCGGATCAACACGTATTGAGAACATCACCATTTCCTAGCGGGCTGCTTGATCGGTGTTGAGGTGCTTGATTCATCACTGTGCTAGCTTTTTCTCACATCAAGGACATCGGGGAACAGCCATAAGCCGACCCTCAACACCGCCGTATTGCCTGCTTAATCCTGCAATTTCCACGCGATGGTTTCGCCTGCGCGCAGTGGCACGACGACGCTATCGCCAAACTGGTATTCGGCCGGTACTGTCCAGCTCTCTTTCACCAGAGTCACTTTTTCTTCGCTCACGGGCAGGCCGTAGAAAGTCGGGCCGTTGTTGCTGGCGAAGGTTTCGAGTTTGTCGAGCGCGTTGGCCGCCTCAAACACTTCGGCGTACAGCGGCAAAGCCGCGTGTGCGGTGTACATACCAGCACAGCCGCAAGATGATTCTTTCGCGCCTTTGGCGTGCGGCGCGCTGTCGGTGCCGAGGAAAAACTTGCTGCGAATGGCCACGTCGCTCGAGGTCACCGCGCGCACCAAGGCTTGGCGATGCACTTCGCGTTTCAGAATCGGCAGGCAGTACAGATGCGGGCGAATGCCGCCGACCAGCATGGCGTTGCGGTTCATTAGTAAGTGGTGCGCTGTCACGGTCGCGGCCACATTTGGACCTGCGCTGGCGACAAACTCAGCCGCATCTTTGGTGGTGATATGCTCGAAAACCACGCGAAGATCGGGAAATTTCGCCAATAATGGCAGCATAATCCGGTCGATAAACACCGCTTCGCGATCGAAAATATCAATTTCGCTATCGACCACTTCGCCGTGCACCAGAAACGGCAGCCCGACTTCGGCCATTTTGGCGATGGTCGGCAGCACTTTATTCACATCGGTACAGCCTGCGTCCGAGTTGGTGGTGGCGCCCGCCGGATACAATTTTACGCCGTGCACAAAGCCGCTGTTTTTGGCCGCGACGATATCTTCCGGGGTGGTATTGTCGGTGAGATACAGCGTCATCAGGGGCTGGAACGAAACCCCGGCTGGCAGCGCGGCCAAAATACGCTCGCGATACTCGCCTGCCAGCTTGGCATTGGTCACTGGCGGCTTCAGATTGGGCATCACAATAGCGCGGCCAAATTCACGCGCAGTATGTGGCAATACGCTAGCCAGGCCTGCGCCATCGCGCAGGTGCAAATGCCAGTCATCAGGGCGGGCAATCGTTAAAGTTTGGGTCATGATGATTTCCAGTGAGGTGTAAGGGGTTGGGCGTGAGGGGCAAGGGCGTTCGGGGTCAAGGTTTTCACCTTACTCCTTTCACCTCGCTCCTTACCTTTTTTGGATCAGAAACAGAAATTTGCCATCGGCTTGCCAGTGCTCGACCAGCTCGTTGCCGGTTTGCTTGCAGAAGGCGGCAAAATCGGTCGGCGTGGCCGGGTCGGTGCACGTCACTTGCAGCAATTGGCCGCTTTCCAGCGCGGCCAGTGCTTTCTTGGTGCGCAAAATCGGCAAGGGGCAATTCAGGCCGGATAAATCGGTCTGCAGATTGGCTTCGGGGCGATTGGACATAAACGGCTCGGCTGCGGCATGGTTGAATGCCGATATTGTACCAAGCCTGTCAAAGACGGGCAGCGCCAATCGCAGGGTAATCAGGGTATGGCCCGCTGGCTGAATGGGGGTGGCTCATTCGGGCTTATACCTCATCCATAATCGCAGCAAATTAGTCGGCCTGGCCTTGAAACTTTCTGCTTTGCCCGCCATCTGATTGCACGCAGCACTGGCTGCGTCCTTCTTCGAGAGAAATCATGTTTAAAAAATTGTTTGCTTCCATTGGCGTCGGCGGCGCGACGGTGAATACAGTGCTGGACAATGCCAGCGTTTACCCCGGCGGCACTTTAAGCGGCCATGTGGAAGTTCAGGGCGGCAGCGTAGAGCAGCGAATCGAACACATCCGGCTGGTGCTGATGGCCGAGGCTGAGCGCGATACCGAGCATGGCGAGGCGCGGGTGGCGCAGCCGATTGGCCAGTTTCAGGCCTCTGGCGCGCTGGTGGTCAAAGCCGGTGAAACCCTGCGCCTGCCGTTTTCTCTCTCGCTGCCGCTGGAGACGCCGGTGAACAATGGCATTGCGCTCTCAACCCCGGGGTATCCGTATCAACCCCAGGTGCGTGCTGCGGTGTGGGTGCATACCGACCTGGCGATTGCCTCGGCTGTCGATGCGCAGGATCGTGATTATCTGGATGTTCATCCGCTGCCGCAAATGCAGCGCCTGATCGCGGCGATGGGTGTGCTGGGCTATGCGCACACCAGCTGCGATGTCGAGCTGGGCTCGGTGCGGGTTAATGATGTTTACAGCAGTCTGGGTTGCTATCAGGAGTTTGAATTCCGCCCAGCACAAGGCTTTTTTGGCCGGGTGCAGGAAGTGGAAATCAGCTGCATTCCACGCAGCGAAGGCGTGCATGTGCTGATTGAAGTCGATCGCCGCTTTAGTGGCGATAGCTACCGCGCCCTGCTGATGGGGCACGACTGGCAAAGCGTTGATTGGGAAAGCCGCCTGCGCAGTATTATTGGCTAATTGCCCAGCTGCGCCAGAAAATACGCCGCCACTTTCCGGTTCACCGTGGCGGTTTCGCGGCGGTCAAAACGCGGCGGGTCGGCGATCAGCTTGATCAGCAGCGGGTCACGGTAGGCGCGGATGGGCGAGAGCATCGCACCGTGCCCGCCGTACTGAAAATCATGCAGCAGGCTGCAGCGGCGGCAGGCCTGCAAAATCGGGTCGCTGTGAAACTCCGGGTGCAGCCATTGATCCTGCCGCGAAGTAATCAGCGTAAATGGTACTTTGGCGGGAGCCAGGCTTTGCGGGAGGATATTGCTGGCATACGGCACGGCGGCCACAATGGCCGCAATCCGTGGCTCGTGATAGCTGTATTCGCGGCGCTCGCTAAACCGCCAGCGCAGCACCTGCAGCACGATGGCGGTTTTAACCTCATCCAGCCAGTTGCCCCGCTGGGCAAACACCAGCCCGGCGCAGGCATTGAAATCCTGCCGGATATGCTGCTCGCAATGGCTGACTAGCCGTGCAGGCGACCAGCGAGCGCCCGCTAGTGTCAGCGCCGTGTGCCCACCGGCTGATAAACCATACATTCCAACACGATCAAGGCGCAAATGCGGTGAAAAGCGCCGATCTTCGGCCATTGCATCAATGGCTGCCGAGATTTCAGCCGGGCGGGTTTTCCAGCTTTCCGGGCCTGCCGCGCTGTTGTCGCCACGATGGTCGCCCTTGTGCTGCGGCAGCGCAACGACAAATCCGGCCTCAACCAGCGTGCGCGCCAGATCCGCGTAGGACGACGCCGCGCTGCCCGAGCCATGCGAAATCACGATCAGGCGGCCATTGCCCGGCTGGGGCGGCGCATTGGGCAAGGCAGCAAAGCTGACCTCGTCCTGCGTCAATGGCACATTCTGCCCCAGCGCCGGATAAAACACGGTGATTTCGGGGCGGCCCGCCTGCGCCGGGATTTTGCTCATCCCGGTGGCAGCCAAGCAGGGCGGGATGAGCGCGGCAAAAAGGCAAAGCGCACGGATTATGGCGGCGAGCGGCATAGGGTTTATACGGAATCAAACAGATTAGGAGCTTAGTCGGCATTGCCGGTGGTGGCAATCGGGCTTTATGACGCCCGGCGGGCGCGGTGTGGCCGAAATATTGTGCGGCTGCAGCAAAATCGTGACCTTGTTTCAAGGCAGCGCCATAATGGTTTACAAAGGCAAAAGGTTTACGCTGCCGCTTTGTGCCTGGCGTGAGCGCTTTTGCATATCACCGATCGCTGTATCATCTGGAGTTTGCCATGTCCGCTAGCCTCGCCATCGCTCGACCCAAGATTGCACCTTTTTACCCGCCTCGCCGCACGTTGATGGGCCCGGGGCCGTCCGATGTGTATCCCAGTGTGCTCGCCGCCGGGGCCAAACCAACGCTAGGGCATCTGGACCCGCTGTTTGTCGGCATGATGGACGAAGTTAAAACGCTGCTGCAATACGCCTTCCAAACCCGCAACGAGATGACGCTGGCCGTCTCGGCACCCGGCTCGGCCGGGATGGAGGCGTGTTTTGTTAATCTGGTCGAGCCTGGCGAGAAAGTCATCGTCTGCCGCAACGGCGTGTTTGGCGAGCGGATGCGGCAAAACGTCGAGCGCATCGGCGCAGTGGCCGTGCTGGTTGACAATGAATGGGGCAAGTGCGTTGACGTATCGGCTGTGGAAGCGGCGCTTAAAGCCAATCCGGACGCGAAATTTCTGGCCTTTGTCCACGCCGAAACCTCTACCGGCGCTCGTTCGGACGCGCAGGCTTTGTGCGCGCTGGCCAAAAGATCAGGCTGCTTGACCATTGTTGATGCAGTGACTTCGCTGGGCGGCATTGAGCTGCGCGTTGATGACTGGGGTATCGACGCCATTTATTCGGGCAGCCAGAAATGCCTGTCGTGCGTACCGGGCTTGTCGCCGCTATCGTTTTCCCCGGCGGCAGTAGCAAAGCTCAAGGCACGGACTACGCCGGTGCAAAGCTGGTTTCTTGATCAGACCTTGGTGATGGGCTACTGGAGCAATGCAACGGGGGCAAAACGCAGCTACCACCACACTGCGCCGGTGAATGCGCTGTATGCGCTGCATGAATCATTGCGCTTGCTGGCCGATGAAGGGCTGGAAAACGCCTGGGCGCGCCACGCCGCCATGCATGAATTGTTGCGTGATGGCCTAGAAAAGCTCGGCATTCAATTTGTTGTGGATGCCGAATATCGGCTGCCGCAGCTCAATGCCGTGCATATTCCGGCGGGCGTGGATGATGCGGCGGTGCGTGCGCAATTGCTCAATGATTACAATCTGGAAATCGGTGCCGGGCTGGGCGCGCTGGCGGGCAAGGCCTGGCGCATCGGGCTGATGGGCTACGGCGCACGGCGTGAGAATGTGGCATTGCTAATGAATGCGCTGACGAATGTGCTGAAGGCTTGATGGATGTATTGCCCGCTAGAGCTTGTTCGAATTAGCTTAGCGGGCAATACCTGTGGAGGTATAAAGTGAAATTTGGCTATACGATTATTTATGTGCCCGACGTTGCGGCATCGCTCGAATTTTTCTCGCGCGCTTTCGGTTTTTCCCTGCGCTTTTTGCATGAATCCGGCCAGTACGGAGAGCTGGCCACCGGCGAGACCACGCTGGCCTTCGCCCAGCAGGAGCTGGCTGGCAGCCATTTTGCGGGCGGTGTGCTCACCGCTCACGCGTCCGCTCAGCCATTGGGCGTAGAGATTGCACTGGTCACCACCGACATCGACGCGGCGCATCAGCTCGCGCTCGAGTACGGTGCCAGCGAGCTGGCCGCACCCGGCCAGAAACCCTGGGGGCAAACGGTATCGTATCTGCGTTGCCCCGATGGCACGCTGGTGGAGCTGTGCACGCCAATGGTCTAGCGCCACAGCCCCCACGATCAGGTATTGAATTGCTGCAGCTGACGCTGCAGATCGCTGGAGGCGTCGCCAATCTGGCGAGCGATGGCGTGAATCTGCTGTGAATGCTGCGCGGTGCTGTGCAGCTGCTGATTGGCTTGCGCTGCTTCGGTGACGATATGGTGTACGGCTTGTTCGATCTGCTCGGCCTCGCTCACTGCCTCGCCCGCTTCGCTGGCGGTCTGGTGCATCATGGTGACCAGCTCGTGAATCTGGCTCACGGCCTGATCGGCGGTGGTGACCAGCTGGCTGGCGCGCTCGGACATGCCGCTCATATCGCGGGCGGTGACGCTGATGCCGTCAACCACGCGGGCAATCGCCGTGCGTGAATCCTGCAGCGAGAGCTGCGTTTGCCCGGCCAGCTTGCGCACTTCATCGGCCACCACGGCAAAGCCGCGCCCGGCTTCACCTGCCCTCGCCGCTTCGATGGCCGCGTTCAGCGCCAGCAAATTGATCTGATCCGAAATCGCGCCAATTGCGTCGAGCACGCGGGTAATCTGCCCGGTGGCTTGCGCCAGCTGGTCCAGCTCTTGTGCCAGATTTTGCGTTGCGCCGGCATTGTGGTTAACCGCGTCATACATATTGCCAAAGCTGGTGCCCGCGCTTTGCAGGCGGGTGCCGGCCTGAATCACGCGGTCGCGCGTTGCGCCGGCCAGAGTGGCCGAATGTTGCGCGCTGCGGCTAATGGCCTGTACATCCTGATTAAGCGCTTCAATATGCTGGGTGCTGTGTTGCAGATTGCGGCTCATGTTTTCGGTGAGGCCGTGAAACTGGCTGGCAGCGACCACATTGCTGGTGGCGCTGCTGCCCGCTTTGGCCAGCGTGTCACGCAGCAATTGCAGCAGCTGATTGAGCTGATTCATCATGGCTGCAATTTCATCTGCGCCCTCTTCCTGCAGCGACTGGCGCAAATCGCGTTGCGTAGCCATCTGCGCAATGCGCTGCGCCGAGCTTTGCAGACGGCGCGCCATTTGCCGGGCGGCAAACCAGGCCAGCACGCTGCCCAGTGCCAAGCACAGCAAGGCCAGCTCGACGATGTGGATCAGCTCGTCGCGTTGCGCTTGTGCGACCTGCGCAGTGGTGACGTCAGCACCGATCAGGTATTGCTGATTGCCTTGCGTCACAGGCATAAAGACCGAGCGGAATTCGCCGTATTTGTCGCGATATTCGGCAAACTGCGTCTGCTTGCCTTGCCAGGCGGTTAAAATCGCCGGGTCGGCATCGCTGTAGTGCTCGAAATATTTGGCGTAGCTGCCAGCGGCCACTTCGACTTCGGGCGCGCCATCGCCCAGGTAATACACTTTGCCGTCGCGTACGGTCAGCACATAGCAGTAAGCCAGACCCACGCGGCGCGAGTATTCGCCCAGCCGCAGCACCAGTGCACGGTATTCTTTCTCGTCAATGCTGCCAGCCTGGCTGGCACGGCTGATGTAGTCGGTGCTGAGCATATACGGCACCGAATTGGCCGCGGCCACCAGCCGGGCGTCCATGCTGTGCCGCACATCGGCGATTTTGCCGTAGTAACTGCTGGCACTGAATACCAGAATGGCCAGCAGCTGAACCGCCAGTAGCCAGAGCAGAATGCGGGTAAACAGGGATAATCGGTGAAAAAGGCGCATTGACAGCTCCGTAATTTGTCTTTCTTGATGTTGAATCAAGGGTATCAAGTACGGAAAGTATATGCAATCGGGATGCCGTCATGCTCGGCCACACCGTTGTTTGTGGGTCGATGTGTAGCTTGTCTACAGCCATCTCAAGCCGGACAGGATAGATACTGTTGCCGGTATATGCTGAGGTGTCTTGTGATGGTTGATCTGCAGCAATATACCCTTTAGTGATTTGTGCCGCCAATACCAAGCCACAACAGCGGTGGCGGCCAGTAGCCACGCTGGCCAGATCGGACCAAATAGCCAAGCGATCAGACTGGCCAGCAGCTGAGGTGTGGTTTACTCGTCATCATCATCGTCGTCGTTTTTGCGCACCAGCAACACCGGGATGGTGGTGTGGTGCAGCAGGCTTTCGGCGACGCTGCCAAAAATCAGGTGCATAAAACCCGAGTAGCCATGCGTGCCCATCACGATCAGGTCGGCGTGGCAATCGGTGGCGGCGCTGAGCAGGGTGCGTGCCGGATCGCCGCCCCATTGCTCGATCAGCCGGGTTTCACAGGCCAGATCGCAGGCTTTTGCACGTGCGGCATAGGCTTCCAGAAACTCGCGGCTGGCGGCCGCCTGCGTTTCACGCGCTACGCCATAGCCCGGGTAATCCAGCCCCGGCAAAGCCCCGGCCGCCATCACGGCGGGCGCAATATCGAGGACATGCACCAGATACAGGCGGGCATTGCACAGCGCGGCCATTTCCAGCGCATGCTCGAACGCCGCCGCTGCCGTATCGCCCTGATCCAGTGGAACAAGTATATGTTGATACATGATGAACTCCTTGCCGGCCTGCGGCGCTGAGTTGGAGGGAATACTTCAGTCTAGTGCCCGCGCCACGCTGTTGCTGGCACGCCGGGCATGAGCGGGGTTTGAACGGTGCGTGCCGGGAATCAGGCTTGCGGATTGATAGTGAATGTCTATTGATGTGCTGAATACAATCAATTTTATCTTGTGATTGAGAATGATTATTATCAGCTCAAGCCTGTGATGATCAATGCATTCAGAGGCCAGCGTTTCCCCGCCTAATTAGCTGGCGTGAAAACTCGAAACGACAGCCACTCTAGGAGCTCATCATGACTAAAACAATTACTTTTGCGGTGGTGCATTTCACCGTGGCCTTTACCGTTGCCTATGTGTTGACCGGCAGTTTTGGCATTGCCAGCGCCTTGGCGCTGATCGAACCCATGGTCAACACCGTGGCGTATTTTTTCCATGAAAAAGTGTGGGACGCCTATCGTGGTGCACAGGCTGCGCAGCAGAGCGATGCCACCCACGAAACTGGCATGCTGGCTTGAGATAAATACGCGTCCATCAAGAGGTGATTGATATGCAGATCATCACAGAGCTAGGGTATATGCCTGTACGCTTTTTTCAGCAATTGCTGCATGCCTATACCCTTGGGCAGTAATCATCAGGTTTTGCGTGCTGTGGCAGGCATGGCAGTGCGCTCGGCGGCGCTGCGCAGGCGCTCGCAGGCTCTTTCGCACAGGGCGCGGGTTTCGTATTCCATTGCCTCGTCTTCGGCCAGATGGGCCAGCAGGTTTGCGGCCTGTTGCGCCGCGTGATTACAGCCAGTTTCGGTGTGGATCAGCACCAAGCTGAGGGCACCAGCCCAAAGGGGTGAATGCGTCATGGCTTGCTTTCCTGTCAGTGTTGGGAGGCTTCAGCCCGCAGGCCTGCCGATTGAACGATGATGGACTCAATCTAGCTGCTTTCGAATATAAATGCAATTGCAAATCGTTATCATTTGTTCGGCGCTTGATGCAGCGCAAAGGCCGCCCGGCTGACCGCTCAGGCGTGCAAATTTTCCCATCTGCGCGCGGGGCGCGTACCATAGCGGGCAAATTTGATCGAAAGACAGGACAGCGGCATGAGCGGTAAATTAACCAAAGACGAAATGGACGCATTAAAAGAAGTGGCACGCGGCCTAAAAACCACGCGGCTAAGCCACAAGGTGTTTAAAAACGTGAAAGCGCTAACTAGCCAGAAGCTGGCGGCCTACGAGCGCAAAACCGGTATTTTGCAAATTACCGATCTGGGCAAGCAGACCATTTTCATGACGCTGTGCATTGATTGCTTGCGCCAGCTGAAAGCCGACCCCTGCGTTAAAGTGAATGGCGAGGCGCTGGCTTTTTTGCTGCGCAAAGGCCATCTGGAAACACGCGAAGGGGAAGTCGGGTACTTTATCACCGCCAAGGGTGAGGAATCACTGGCGGATATTGACGCCCAGCGGTAAATCTTGCGGGCTGCGCGATTGCCAGTCCAGACGGCAGGCTTGCTCGAATTCGGCCATCAGCATGGGCTTGCCAAACAGATAGCCCTGAAAACGGTAGCAGTGGTTTTCCAGCAAAAACTGCTGCTGCGCCTCGGTTTCAACGCCTTCGGCGATAACGTCCAGATTCAGGCTGTGGCCCAGTGCGACAATCGCTTTAACAATCGCGGCGTCGCTGGGATTCACCGTCATATCGCACACAAATGACTGGTCAATCTTGAGCTGGTCAAACGGCATGTTTTTCAGGTAGGACAGCGAAGAAAAACCGGTGCCAAAGTCGTCCAGCGCAAAGCTCACCCCATAGTTGCGCAGCATTTGCATATTGCTAGTCACTTGCTCGACATCGGAGGCCAGAATGCTTTCGGTAAGCTCCAGCTTCAGACGGCGAGGATTGGCACCGCTTTTTTCCAGCACGCTGACGACGCGCTCGACATAATCGGGCAAGACAAACTCTTGTGCCGAGACATTCACCGCCAGCACCAGATGCGCCGTCTCCGGCTCGCTGGCCCAGCGCCTGAGCTGTTTGCACGCTTCTTCCAGCGCCCAGTGCCCGATCACGATAATCAGCCCGGTTTCTTCGGCCAATGGAATAAAGCGCGCCGGAGAAATCATGCCCAGCTGCGGTTGCTGCCAGCGTGCCAGCAGCTCGGCTCCCAGGATATGGCCGTTCTGGTCGATTTGTGGCTGATACAGCAGGTACATTTCGCCCGGCATGGCCTGGCGTAGCAGGCGCTCCATCAGCACGCGCTCGTCCAGGCTGGCCTGCATGGCTTCGTCAAAAAACACAATTTTGCTGTGATGCGAATTTTTGGCGTCAAACATTGCCACTTCGGCCTGCTTGAATACCTCGTTGGCGGTGATGCTGCGCTCGCCAAACAGGCTGATGCCCACCGAGGCGTGGCAGTGATAAAGCTTGCCGCCCAGATCAACAAGCTGCTTGATTCGTGTGAGGGCCTGTTGCGCCCAGTCGGCGGCCAGCTGGCGTGCCTGCTCTTTGTGCGGCGCTGAAAACAGCGCGACAAACTCGTCGCTACCCAGCCGCGCCAGCATATCGCAGGGCACGGCAATGCCCTGCATCCGGCGGGTAATTTCAATCAGCAGCTGATCACCCGCTTCATCGCCTAGGGTGTCGTTCAGATGGCTGAAATGGTCCAGATCAATCAGCACAATGGCACCGAACTGTGCGTGCTGCGCCTGTTTTTGCAGGGCGGTGTTTAAATATTCGCGCGCCCGCCGCCGGTTCGCCAGCCCGGTGAGCAGGTCAAAATACGCCAGCTGGTGCATCACCTGCCCCATCATTCCCACTTCATCGCGCTGGTTTTGTTCCGGTTTGGCGGGTGTTTCGCTGCCAGAGACCGGGTACATTCTGGCCAGCTCGGCCAGCGCCACAATCGGGCGTACCACCCGTCCGGCAATGCTCCAGGATACCAGCGCAAAGATCGCCGCTCCGGTAATCACCAGCAGCAGCATCAGATTGCGCGTGTATTTGATCGGTGCCAGAACATGCTGTGCCTGCTCGCGCACCACCACAGTCCAGCGGACTTGCTCGATCGAGTGCTGAAAATGCAGCGTGGTTTGTGCTGACAGATAGCGTTCCGGATCCTGTTGCGCCGCCATTTGCGCCAGATTGTGCGAAGGCTCGGCCAGCGGCTTCATAATCCAGTTGCCTTTCTGGTCAGCCAGCAGAACTTCGATCTCCTCGGTTTCGTTGACGCTGTGGACAATGGATTTGGCCCAGTCCCAGTACAGATGCGCGCCCAGCACGCCGGTGAGTTGATTGCTGGCGTTGCGTATGGGCACTGCGACATCAATAAAGCGCAAAGGCTCGCCATCCGCTCTGGCCGGAAAATGCTTGGCGAGCAGCACGGCTTCATGCGGCTCGCCAAAAAATGGCCCGCGCAAACCGGCCTGAAACCAGTAGCGCTGCGCCACGTTTCTGTTTTCCAGCAGGCCACGGCTTGATACTTGCACCAGCCCGTCGGCATCGACCAGCCCGATCCAGGCGTAATCGGCCTGCCGCTGCTGTAGCTGGTCAAACAGCCGGCGGATACTGGCGGGCTCTGGCTGCGGTGACAGGGAAATTACATCGGCCAGCTGCTGAATCTGCAGCTGGCGATTGCCCAGATTTTCCAGCAAGGCGTCGGCTGCGCGTTGGGCGGTTAATTGCAGGCGGGTCTGGGCGGCCGAGCGCACGCTGTCTTCCCAGCGCCAGTGCATGACGGCGGTGAGGAGAATGCCCAGCACAATACCAGCCACACCCATTGCCGTAGAAACACGGCCACGCACGCTTTGCGCGGATGAAAATCTGGTATAAAAGCTGCGAATGGCATGCCACATGATTGATCGTCACCGGGATGATTCCAGTTATTACTCTTACTACCAAACTGTTGAATATACAAATCAAATTAAGTAATGAGCAGAGCTGCAGAAAGGATGCGCCTTGCCATTAACCGTTCATCAGCGGTGCAAGGTTACATCCCGCAACAACGCCGTGCTTTGATTTGTCCCTCGCCGCATATATGCTGCAGACCATTCTATTGATCAACCGTACTGTAAAGGAGAAACAAATCATGCAAAACACCACCACATTCTCCGCAGTCCGCGCCTAGCTTGATCGAGATTTCCTCGCTGTAAATCCTTCGTCTTGCCCAGGGCTGCGGCCTGCCACATCAAATATTTCAAAAATTGATATGGATTTATCATGGGCACAAACGTACAAAATCTGTCTGCGCGCGTTAATTTAATCGCGGCAGCAGACACCTGGATCGAAGGCGATGCGATTCAGCAGCTCCAAAACACCGCCAAACTCCCCGGCATGCAATACGTTTCCGGCATGCCGGATTTACACCCTGGCCGCGGCTATCCGGTTGGTGCGGCTTTTTTCTCTACTGAATACATTTACCCGGCGCTGATTGGTGGCGATATCGGCTGCGGTATGGCGCTCTGGCAAACTAATCTGGACGCCAGAAAAGTCAGCCTCAGCAAGCTGGAAAAGAAAATCGGCAATATCGATGGCCCCTTGGACGAAGAATGGCAGGCTGTGATTGCCAGCCAATTACCTGCCGAAATTGGTTTCCGGCAAGCGCTGGGTACTATTGGCGGTGGCAATCATTTTGCCGAATTGCAGTGCTTCGACGAGATTCACGATGTTGAAGCATTTGCGGCCTTGGGGCTGAACAAAGCGCAGCTGCAACTGTTGGTACACAGCGGCTCGCGTGGCTTGGGGCAGCATATTTTGCGCCAGCATATTGACCAGCACGGCCATCAGGGTTTGCTGGCCGACTCAAAGGAATGCCGGGCGTATCTGGCCGAGCATGATCAGGCGGTGCGTTTTGCCGAAGTAAACCGGCATCTGATTGCGCAGCGCATTCTGGCGAAACTGGCTTGCGATGGGTCGCAAATTCTCGATGTGAATCACAATCTGGTGCTGCCAGCACAGATGCACGGCCAGCCAGGCTGGATACATCGCAAAGGCGCAACGCCAGCCGATCAAGGCGCGGTGGTGATTCCCGGCTCGCGCGGTGATTACAGCTATCTGGTTCAACCCATGCCCAGCGACATCAGCCTGCAATCGCTCGCGCATGGCGCGGGTCGCAAGTGGATGCGCAGCGAATGCAAAGGCCGCTTGAGTGGCCGCTATACCGTCGCGCAATTGAGCCGCACCAAGCTCGGCAGCCAGGTGATTTGCGCCGATCGCGCGCTGATTTACGAGGAAGCGCCGGAGGCCTACAAACCGGCCAGCAATATCATTGCTACCTTGGTCGGCGCAGGGTTGGTCAAAGTGATTGCGCGGCTCAAACCCGTGCTCACCTACAAAACGCGTGGGGAGTGCTGCGAATGAGTTTAATGCAAATCTCCGCCGCGCAAGGGCCGCAGGAATGCCAGCTGGCGGTCGCCAAAGCGCTCGGCCGTATGATTGAAGAGGCCGCACAGCGCAAGCTGGTGCTGGATCTGCTGGAGCAAGAAGCTGGCGATAAAGCTGGTACTTTGCGCTCGGTATTGCTCAGTATTGATGGCGAAGGCGCAGATCAACTGATCCGGCAATGGGAGGGTACGATCCAGTGGATTTGCGCCAGCCCGTATCGCCCCCGGCATCTGCGCAAAAATTGGTTTATTGGTGTTTTTCGCTGCGCCACGCCTGCGAGCGATCTGGCCAATGAAATCCGTTTTGAAACGACGCGTTCATCTGGCCCCGGCGGGCAGCATGTCAATAAAACCGAATCGGCAGTGCGCGCCACGCATATCGCCAGCGGCATTACGGTGAAAGTGCAAACCGAGCGCAGCCAGCATGCCAATAAACGGCTGGCCGAGCAGCTAATCGCCCACCGTCTGGCCAGCCGCGCTGCGGATGAGTTGGGCGCACAGCGCGCAGAACGACGCTTGCAGCACTACCAGCTAGAACGCGGCAGCCCGAAACGGGTTTTCAAGGGCGAGCAATTTATTGAAAACTTAGCCTGATTGGGTATTGCCATGTAGCTCATATTGGATATGGCTTGCATGGCAATACCCTGCAGATTAAAGATTGGGAGTGAAGCAATGGCACAAAAATCAGAGCGCACCAAGGTCCTGTTTATTTGCAGCCGCAATCAGTGGCGCAGCCCGACGGCCGAGCAGCTTTGGCGCCAGCATCCGCGGCTGCAAACGCGCTCGGCGGGCACCAGCCCGAATGCGCGGCATACGGTGTCGGTCGATGATATTCGCTGGGCGGATGTGATTTGCGTGATGGAAGAAAAGCACCAATCACGGCTGCGCGCGCAATTTAGTCGCTTGCTGAGCAACAAACCCATCCATGTGCTCGATATTCCCGACGACTACCAATTTATGGCGCCAGAGCTGATCGATCTATTGGAGCAATCGGTGGCTGGCATTCTTGACCTTAACTAACAACTATCTCTACGCCGCCTTCCACCTGCGTTTGCGTGATATTAACGGGCAGAAATTGCCTGATCACGTCGATATTACTCAGCAAATGCGCTGACGCGTGCGTTGTCGTAAAGCGCCCCGACCCTGCCAGCGCAAAAGCCAGCACCAACTGATCAGCCAAAAACTCGTCCACTGCCGCGCCGCTATGCAAATAGCGCTGCACCTGATGTGCGACTTGCTTGCCGACCGCTTCGGCGCTGACGCCTTTTTCGCCAAAGCTGGTGAACATTTCGGTGATATTTTCATGCTCAATTTCAATCAGCACCGCATTGCCGGGGCCTTGATCGTTGCTGAGCCCGCGTACCGCAGTGCTGACGCCAGCAATTTTTTGCTCGATTTCGGCCAGCTCACGCTGCGCGACTTTGGCCGGCACACCCGCAATCAGCGCCGTGGCGCTAATACTGCGCAAAGCACCGCGCTGGCACAGATCGAAACCCTGCAATGATGGGCACGGCGACACTGTCGCGCAAATTTCGCCACCGCCCGCCGGATAAAAACCGTGCCGCTTTAGTGTGATTTCTTGCTGCACGCCCATGCGCGCCATCAGCGGCTGCCAAACGCGAATTAGAAAATCGGCCGGCGGCGCGGCTTTATTGTGCGTACCACCCTTCACCGACACAGAGCTGGGCGCATCGGCAAACCACAGCGCAGGTAATATCGTTTGCAGCACCAGCGTACAGCTACCGGCGGTGCCAATCGCAAAATGGTAATCGCCAGCGCGAATCGCGCCGGGCTTGAAACTGAGCGACGTTGAGCCGATCTGAGCGCCGGTCATCTGCGCCCCGCAAATCGCCGCCGCAGCTTCAACCGCTGTTAAATGCTGGCGTAGCAAGCCGGGTTTGGGGCGCTTGGCGCGGATATTTTTAATCTGGAATGCCTGACCCGTGATCATTGCCAGCGTCAGCGCACTACGCAAAATCTGGCCACCGCCTTCGCCGCTAGCGCCGTCGATTTCAATGAGTTGTTTGTTCATTATTATTTTCACTTCATATTAAAACCGCAGTGCTGCCGTGCCATTGATGAAGACGTACAGCCGCTGCGATTTTCTAATTGCTGTGTTGCAGCACCGCTTGGCGCAATAGCTGATCCAGCAAAGCCTGCTGGCCATTGGGCTTGCGAAAGTCGGTACTCGTCTTATGCTGCTCCGCCAGTTGGTGCTCGATAAACGCATGAATCAATGGAAAGCGCGCGCCATATTCAGCCTCGCCTGAGCGCATTTTGATCGCCAGTAATTCATTGACTTCACGTACCAACTCAGGCTGATCTTTGAGCATGACTTCGGCCAAAGCGGCAAACTTCATCGGTGGCATGCCCAGGCCTGCGT
Source organism: Chitinibacter sp. GC72 (assembly GCF_009760905.1). GTDB lineage: Bacteria > Pseudomonadota > Gammaproteobacteria > Burkholderiales > Chitinibacteraceae > Chitinibacter. The sequence goes on from NZ_VIRW01000004.1 coordinate 69,279, forward strand.
CTATCCACTGCATGGCCAGCAAGGGGCGTAACACGTACAGGTACTTCTTCATCCGCACGGACTCGCTTTGCAGATAGCCACGGAAATTCTTTTTGGCCATCGACACATAATGCCAGTGTGCTTTTTGTTCGGAAAAATAGTCGCTCATCAAACCACGCAATGGCTCGGTGAGCGTCGCCTGTTCCTGATAAATGACTGGCGAATCCAGCCATTCAAACAAGGTCGGATTGGATTTGCCCAGCAAGGCCAGCGCTTTGCGCAATTCCCAACCGCAAATATCGAGCTCATCGCTGATCGGCACTTCGATCACATCGCGCTGCGGGGTGACGCTGAGATACCAATCAAGGCGATGAACATAGACAAAACGCACGTCGTAATCGCTATCGGGCGAAGCAAAGCCCCAGCCACGGCTGCCCGATTCGCAAGCGAACAGAATCGTGACATTGTGACGCGCTTCAATGGCTGCGAGTTCGAGCTGGATGCGCTCTGCGATTGCCGGATCGATTGGATGTTCACTCAGTATTTTCATTTTCTATCCTTTCACACACACCACCTGACGCAGCGTATGCACGACTTCGACCAGATCGGATTGCGCGGCCATCACGGCGTCGATGTCTTTGTATGCCATCGGGATTTCGTCGATCACGGCTGCGTCTTTACGGCATTCGACGTGCGCGGTGGCTTTGATCTGGTCTTCCACGGTAAACAGTTTCTGCGCCTTGGTTCGGCTCATCGTGCGACCGGCGCCGTGGCTGCAGGAACAGAATGATTCTTCATTTCCTAGCCCGCGCACGATAAAGCTTTTCGCTCCCATCGAACCCGGAATAATCCCCAGCTGGCCTTTCTGTGCCGACACCGCGCCTTTACGCGTTACCAGTACTTCGCTACCAAAGTGCGTTTCTTTCTGTACATAGTTATGGTGGCAGTTCACCGCTTCCACATCGGCAGCAAACGGTTTGGTGATGATTTTGCGCGCGGCTGCGATGACGTTTTGCATCATCACCATACGGTTACGGCGCGCAAAATCTTGCGCCCAACCCACGGCTTCGACGTAATCGTCAAAATGCTGGCTACCTTCGGTGAAGTAAGCCAAGTCGCGATGCGGCAAATTGGCAATGTGCGAGCGCATATCGGCCTGCGCCAATTCGATAAAGTGCGTTCCAATCGCGTTCCCTACCCCGCGTGAACCGGAATGCAACATAAACCAGACGCGGTTTTCTTCATCGAGACACACTTCGATAAAGTGGTTTCCCGTTCCCAAAGTCCCCAAGTGCTTATGGTTATTGGTGTTTTTCAAGCGCGGGTATTTATCGGTAATGCGCTTGAAGCCTTCATGCAACTCACCCCACATCGTGTCGACCGACGCGGGTGGCGTATCCCACGAACCTTTATCGCGGCCCGCGCGGCTATTGGTGCGACCATGCGGTACAGCGGCTTCAATCGCGCTACGCAATCCGGCCAGATTGTCGGGCAAATCGCTGGCAGTCAGCGTGGTACGCGCCGCCATCATTCCGCAGCCGATATCAACACCAACGGCGGCAGGAATAATTGCGCCGTGCGTGGGGATCACGCTACCGATGGTGGAGCCTTTCCCCAGATGTACGTCGGGCATTACGGCCAGATGTTTAAAAATAAACGGCATTTTGGCCGTGTTGATCAACTGCTCGCGTGCTTCGTCTTCGACCGGAACGCCGCTGGTCCACAGCTTGATGGGCTTACCGTTTTGTACTTGCAAAATATCAAACTTGCTCATGCTCTTTCCTTTGTAGGGGTATATTGTTGTGGCTTATTTCGGGTAATACCTGCAGGGATATACCCCTATTTACCTAACTTGATCATGCCGTTGAGCAATTGATCAAACCCGCCAAAAACCGAGATTTTATCGATCCGTTCGGCCAGTTTTTCCAGCGTTTCCAGCTCTTTCAGCCGTAGCGCGGTTGGGTTGTCTTCCATCACTTTGGCGGTATTGAGCAGCGAGCGCGTCGCGCCGGTTTCTTCGCGGCGGCGGATTACATTGGCCTGCGCGGCTTTTTCGGCCTCGACCACTTGTGCCAGCAGCATTTTCATTTCGCCGGGCAGCACAATATCCTTCACGCCCACGCTGTGTATGCACATCCCCAATCCGGCCAGCCGGGTGCGCATATGCGCAGCGACCACGTCGTCGATCAGTTGTTTGTTTTCCAGCAATTCGTCCAGCGTGCGGGTGCCCACCGCTGCACGCAAGCCAAACTGCAATTCGCGGTACAGAAAATCCACAGGCTTGGGCAGCTGGGTAAATGCCAGCTCGATATCGGTCAACTGCCAGTTGGCCGCCAGATTGAGCCGCAAGGAAACTTTGTCCCGGGTCAGGATTTCCTGCCCGCTCACTTCGACGGTTTGCTGGCGGGTATCGACCAGCTCAACGGCCAGCTCGCGGCCAAAACGCCAGAAGCCATAACGCCCAGGCTTGAGCTGGCGCTGGAATTGGCCGTTGCTATGCAGCAGGCCGATATGGCTTTCCGGCACTTGCACCTGCAGCACGGTGTTGTTGTTGCGTATGGTTTTGGCGCGCAGCGCGGCCTGCGTCAGCGTTGCCAGCACCGCAGGCGACAATTCAAATTGCGTACGCAAGTCGATGCGCTCAAAAGTTTGCGGCGCGGCGGCTTTCCAGTACAGCTGGCGTGAGCCGGGCAGCAGGATTTCAGCCAGTACGCCATTTTCATAGCGCAGCGCCGCTTCGTGGTCGGCCAGCTCGACACGCTGGAAATGCGTCTCGACCAATGCGGCCTCATTACGGCACAGATAATCGGCCAGCGCGTGGGTAAAGGCGGCCTCGTCGAGCGAAAAGGTCAGCAAGGTATAGCGTTTGGGCCAGTTCCACAGATGAAATTCACCGGGTTCCAGCAGTTTTTGTACATCTCCGTTGCGCAGCAACAGGCCACGTTCGTTCTTTTTAACTTGAAAGCGTTGCCACATTTTTATTCTCCTTATTTAAAACCCGGCTGCAGCGCAGTGCGGATGTGCGGTTGACCAGCGCATGGGCAGGAACAAGGGGAGCAGCCCAAGATTGCGGCATTTCCTGTTGTTCCCGCTGATGCGCGGAGAACCGGACACCGGCGGCATTGCTGCGGTGGCTCAATGCGCCACACCGGGTACTGCGTGTTTCGTTCGTATGCCCTTGCAGGCGTGGAGCGGGAGTCGAACCCGCGACAATCGGTTTCATCAACCGAGGCTCTATCCAGTCTGAGCTATCCAGAGGTGGTGAACCGGGAATCGAACCCGGATAACGCAAACCATTGCCATCACCGTTATGCAGGAGATCATCGGGCGGTATACCCACTGGCAAAACGCCAGCAGTACCGGAGCGGGGTGAGAGCCGCTACCTGTTGCCGGTCAGAGCCGATCTGCATGGCTAATTAATAGCAACGGCTGTGCCAGTTTGGATTTTTGGATTTTTAATTTATTCAATGCACTGATTTTTAATGAAAATATCCGTTTTGATCTAGCATTGGCCTCATATTTCCATCTGGATTGATCGGAGAATGACGATATAATCAGATCGTCATTTATCTAAAAAGATAAAAATATGAAGCGCACAGTGGTGTTTGGCTTTGTTGGCACGGTGTTGGATTTTGCCGGGCGGGGTAGTCAGCGTTGGGAAAAGTGGCGGCCAACAATCGGTTTGTGCCAGCACGATGATGTGCTGATCAGCCGGATCGAGCTGCTGCACGATAGCCGCAGCAAAAGCCTGTTCGAGCGCCTGAAGCAGGATATTGCGCAGGTGTCGCCCGAAACCGAGGTGGTGAGTGTTGAGGTGAATCTGAGCGATCCGTGGGATTTCGAGGAGGTGTATGCCTGCCTGCACGATTTTGGGCGCAGTTATGAGTTTGATGTTGAAGCCGAGGATTATCTGATCCACATCACCACCGGCACGCACGTGGCGCAGATTTGCTGGTTCCTGCTGGCCGAGGCCTGCTACTTCCCCGCGCGGCTGGTGCAAACTTCGCCGCCGCGCAAGCGCGAAACCGATGGCGTAGCGGGCAAATACACGCTGATTGATCTGGATTTATCGCGCTACAACAAAATTGCCAGCCGCTTTGCCCAAGTGCGCGACGAAGCGGTGTCGTTTTTAAAATCAGGCATTGCCACGCGTAACCCGCGCTTTAACCGGATGATCGAGCAGATCGAGCGCGTCGCGATACGCTCGAAAGCGCCGATTTTGCTGTGCGGGCCAACGGGCGCAGGCAAATCGTTTCTGGCGCGGCGAATTTATGAAATGAAGGTGGCGCGCCATCAAATCAGCGGGCGCTTTGTCGAAGTCAATTGCGCCACGCTACGCGGCGATAGCGCGATGTCGACTTTGTTCGGGCATGTGAAAGGCGCATTTACCGGCGCACAAACCGAGCGCGCAGGCTTGCTGCGCAGTGCTGACGGCGGGCTGCTGTTTCTGGATGAAATCGGCGAGCTGGGTCTGGACGAGCAGGCCATGCTGCTCAAAGCTATCGAGGAAAAGCGCTTTTTCCCTTTTGGTAGTGATAAGGAAGTCACCAGTGATTTTCAGCTGATTGCCGGGACGGTGCGCGATTTAAAACAGTGGGTGGCTGAGGGTAAATTTCGCGAGGATTTGTATGCGCGGATTAATTTGTGGCTGTACGAGCTACCCGGTCTGGCAGAGCGCAGCGAAGATCTGGAGCCCAATCTGGATTTTGAATTGCTCCGCTTTGCCAAAGAGCAGGGCGAGCAAGTGCGGTTTAATTCAGAAGCTAAGCAGCGGTTCTTGAAATTTGCTGCTTCAGCGGAAGCTAAATGGTCGGGCAATTTTCGCGAACTGTCGGCCGCGGTGACGCGGATGGCGACGCTGGCAGAAAATGGCCGCATTACGCTGGCGCAGGCCGATGAGGAAATCGACCGGCTGCGCCTGTCCTGGCAGCTTAGCTCGCCAGGCGTGATTGATGTAGTGTTGGGTGAGCGCGCTAGCGAGCTTGATCTGTTTGACCGGCTGCAACTCGAGCGGGTGATTCAGGTGTGCCAGGCCGCCGATTCGCTCTCCGACGCCGGGCGGCGCTTGTTCAATATCTCGCGGCAGGAAAAAGCCAAAAGCAATGACGCCGACCGGCTACGCAAATATCTGGCGCGGTTTGGGCTGGATTGGGCGAGCGTGAAAGGTACGCGCTGACTGGCGCGGAAAAACAAAAAGCCCCAACCGAAGTTGAGGCTTTTTGCTTAATTCGTGTGGGTCGGGAGGGATTCGAACCCTCGACCAACGGATTAAAAGTCCGCTGCTCTACCGACTGAGCTACCGACCCAGAGGTCTTGTGTGTGCGATGGTGGGTCGGGAGGGATTCGAACCCTCGACCAACGGATTAAAAGTCCGCTGCTCTACCGACTGAGCTACCGACCCGCGTCGTCACATACAGAGATGCGCATTATAAGGTTATTTTCGCGCCTGTCAACGATTAATCTGCAGAAATTTTGCCCGGCTTTGGCATTATGCCGCGCGACTAGCCGCGCTGGCTCGCGGTAAACTACCGCCCTATTGTTGAAAAAAAGGAAAAATCATGCGGATTTTACATACGATGTTGCGCGTTGGTGATCTGGAACGCTCGATTGCGTTTTACACCGAGGTGCTGGGGATGAGCTTATTGCGGCGCAAGGATTATCTGGAGGGTCGTTTTACGCTAGCCTTTGTCGGTTATGGCGCGGAGGCGGAACAAACGGTGCTGGAGTTGACTCACAACTGGGATACGCCGGCTTACGACTTGGGCACTGGTTATGGCCATATTGCACTGGAAACCGACGATATTGTGGCAACATGCGAGGCGGTACGTGCCAAGGGTGGCAAAGTAATTCGTGAGCCGGGGCCGATGAAACATGGCACCACGGTGATTGCTTTTGTCGAAGACCCGGATGGTTACAAAATCGAGTTTATTCAACCCTAATGGGTATATATTTGTAGGCCTTTATTAATATGGCCTATGGATATATACCTGTTTATTTAATAGGTGAAATTAGATGAAGCTTAAATTAGCTTTGCTCTTGCTCAGCCTGCTGCCCGGCGTGGCAATGGCGGCTGGGCTGGATGGCAGCAGCATGTCGCTAACCTGGGTCATTCCGTTTGCCGGCCTGTTGCTGTCGATAGCGCTGTTTCCCATTTTCGCGCCCCATTTCTGGCACGAAAATTTTGGCAAGATCGCGGCATTCTGGGGCGCTTTGTTTGTGCTGCCGTTTGCGTTGTACGCGGGTGTCGGGCCAACAACAGGGGTGATTGCCCATGCGATTCTGGAAGAATACATCCCCTTTATCTTGATTCTGTTTGCACTGTACACCGTGTCGGGCGGAATTCTGGTCTGGGGTAATCTGCATGGCTCGCCCAAGCTCAATACCGGTATTTTGGCGCTGGGTACGGTGCTGGCATCTGTAATGGGAACGACTGGCGCGGCGATGCTGCTGATTCGCCCGATTTTGAAAGCCAATGATAACCGGGTGCATAACGTTCATGTGGTAGTCTTCTTTATCTTCTTAGTCGCTAACGTGGGCGGTGGTTTAACGCCACTGGGCGATCCGCCGCTGTTTCTGGGTTTTTTGAAAGGCGTGGATTTCATGTGGACGGTCGAGCATATGGCGGCTCCTGTCCTACTGATGAGTGTATTGCTGCTGGCGATGTTCTACGCGATTGATAGCTACTACTTCAACAAAGAAGGCGTTTTGCCGCGTGATAAAACACCCGATAGTGCCTTGAAAATCTATGGCAAACGCAATTTCTTCCTGCTGGGGGGCATTATCGCGCTGGTGGTGATGTCCGGCATCTGGAAGCCTGGCGTGAGCTTTGAAGTACTGGGCTCGCATCTGCAATTGCAAAACCTGGTTCGCGATTTTGGCCTGCTGCTGATTGGCCTACTCTCGCTCAAGATCACCCCGGCACCAGTACGTGCGGGCAATGATTTTAACTGGGGACCGATTCTGGAAGTGGCCAAGCTGTTTGCCGGGATCTTTATCGCCATGGCACCAGCGATTGCGATTTTGCGGGCTGGCACTGATGGTGCAATGGGCGGCCTGGTGGCTTTGGTGAGCAATCCGGATGGCACGCCGCATGATGCAATGTATTTCTGGATGACCGGTTTGCTATCGGCATTCCTTGACAATGCGCCGACCTATTTGGTGTTCTTCAATCTGGCGCACGGCGATGCCGCGCATATGATGGGCCCATATGCTTCAACGCTCTTGGCGATTTCTTGCGGTGCCGTCTTTATGGGCGCGATGAGTTATATCGGTAATGCGCCCAACTTTATGGTCAAAGCCGTGGCAGAAGATCGCGGGATCAAAATGCCGAGCTTCTTTGGCTATATGGCTTGGTCAGTTTGCCTGTTGCTGCCGGTCTGCGTGATTATGACGATGGTTTTTTTCCACTACTAAGCGTTTAAGCGGGCCAGCCCGCTCTAGTTATGCTCAGCCCAGCCCACCAGCCATGGTGGGCTTTTTTTATGCGTGGCAATACTACCTTGCCTATTTGCAATTTTAGTTCGTATTCTACGACAGCAATCGCAGTGAAATATGTAAAAGATAGAGTGGGCCGCTTGTAGGTGGCTTTCGTGCTCCCAGCTTGGTGCTGCGCTTGCCCCTACCTTTACACCCATCGAGATTGGGCAGTTTTGGCAGGATGGGTATTGGTGCAATTTGTTGTATCTGGTGGCAAAAAACGCCACTGGCCAAGTAATAAAATTACAGAAATCGCCCGGATTTTTGCGCTGTATCAAGCATTCGAGCTTCTGGGGCCTAAAAGCCGACGCAGGATTTGATTTGTATCAGTAGCGGCCAGCCAACACTCCGTATACTGGCTTCATCGGGTGAAGGGAAAGCAAGCAAAAGCCTTTTACCCAGCAATCACAAACACAACCCATATAAGAGGTGTTACCGTGGCTCAACCGTTATCTCCAAGCGTATTAGATAGAATGCACCGCTACTTCCAGGCGGCGAACTATTTGTCTGTTGGTCAGATTTATTTGCTCGACAATCCAATGCTGAAATTGCCGCTCAAACGCGAGCACATCAAGCCACGTTTGTTGGGCCACTGGGGTACTACACCTGGTTTGAACTTCATTTTTGCTCACGCTAACCGCATCATCACCGAGCGTGAAGTGAACATGATCTACATCACTGGCCCTGGCCATGGTGGCCCTGGTTTCGTTGCGAATACCTGGCTGGAAGGTTCTTACGAAGAGTTTTTCCCAAGCATCGACCGTACTGAAGCAGGTATGCAACGCCTGTTCAAACAATTCTCTTTCCCACGCGGCATCCCATCGCACGTAGCTCCTGAAACGCCAGGTTCTATGCACGAAGGTGGCGAGTTGGGTTACTCAGTATCACACGCTTACGGCGCGGCTTTGGACAATCCAGACCAAGTTGTGATCGCAGTTGTGGGTGATGGTGAAGCTGAAACTGGCCCATTGGCTGCTTCTTGGCACTCGACTAAATACATCCACCCGATCAATGATGGTTTTGTATTGCCAATCTTGCACCTGAACGGCTACAAAATTGCCAACCCAACGCTTCTTGCCCGTATGGACAAAGAAGAAGTGACTGCGCTGTTCACGGGTTACGGCTATGAGCCAATCTTCGTTGAATTGAAAAACGAAACCTTCAACGACCAACCAGAAACTTTCGTCCAAATCCACCAAGACATGGCTGCGGCAATGGACTTGTGTATGGATAAATTCGCTGCAATCCGCGCTGCTGCGATTGCTGAAAAAGACGCTGGCAAACCAGTCACTCGCCCACGTTGGCCAATGATTGTAATGCGCACGCCAAAAGGCTGGACTGGCCCGAAAGAAATCAAAGGCAAAAAAGTAGAAGACTACTGGCGCAGCCACCAGGTGCCATTCTCTGATATCGACGGCGAGAATGTGATCAACCTGGAAAACTGGATGCGTTCATACAATGTAGACACATTGTTTAATGCGGATGGTTCGGTGAAAGAAGACATCGTGTCATTGGCACCAAAAGGCATCAAACGTATCGGCTCTAACCCAGTCGTACACGGCCAGGTTTCTAAAGACCTGAAAATGCCAGACTTCCGTAACTACGAAGTGAAGTTTGCCAAGCCAGGTACTGAAAACGCTGAAATGACTCGCGTGATGGGTAACTTCCTCGCCGACATCATGAAAGAGAACGAAGCTGAGAAAAACTTCCGTATCTTTGGCCCGGATGAAACCGCATCTAACCGTTGGAATGCAACGATTGAGTACTCTGGTAAAACCTGGTTGGCTAACCACTTCGAAGTGGACGGCGTGAACAAGAATGACAACCTGCAACAAGATGGCCGCGTCATGGAAATCTTGTCTGAGCACACTTGCCAAGGTTGGCTCGAAGCGTACAACTTGACGGGTCGTCACGGTTTCTTTAGCTGCTACGAAGCGTTCATCCACGTGATCGATTCAATGTTTAACCAGCACGCTAAATGGCTGAAAACCACGCGTCACATCAACTGGCGCAAACCAATTCCGTCATTGAACTACTTGTTGACTTCACACGTATGGCGTCAAGACCACAACGGCTTCTCTCACCAAGATCCAGGCTTTATCGATCACGTGGTTAACAAAAAAGCTGAAGTGATCCGTGTTTACTTGCCAGCTGATGCGAACACACTGTTGTCGGTGACTGACCATGTATTGCGTTCACGTCACTATGTGAACGTGGTTGTAGCCGGTAAACAGCCAGCGCTGCAATACCTGACTATGGACCAAGCGATCAAACACGCAACTAAAGGTCTGGGTATCTGGGATTGGGCATCTAATGACCAAGACGGCGAGCCAGATGTAGTGATGGCGTGTGCGGGTGAAATCCCGACGATGGAAGCTTTGGCTGCAACTGATATGCTGCGTCAACACTTCCCGGATCTGAAAATCCGCTTCGTTAACGTGTGCGATTTGATGACGCTGCAACCTGAAGAAGAGCACCCTCACGGCTTGTCAGACCGCGAATTTGACGCGATCTTCACGACTGACAAACCAGTGATGTTTGCTTTCCACGGCTACCCATGGTTGATCCACCGTCTGACTTACCGTCGTAACGGCCACGCTAACATCCATGCTCGTGGTTACATCGAAGAAGGCTCTACTTCGACGCCGTTCGACATGGTGGTGGTGAATCAGCTGGACCGCTTCAACTTGGCAATCGACGTGATCGACCGTGTACCTAAACTGCAAAAAATCGGTGCCCATGTTCGTCAAAAACTGACTGACAAACTGGTTGAACACGCTCAGTACATCGCGAAATACGGCGATGACATGCCAGAAGTGAAAGACTGGAAATGGCCTTATTAATCTGAATGCGGCGGGTTAAGAAACCCGCCCTACAGATGAGGTCATTGAAAATAGAAAAACCCGCGTTGAATCATCAGCGCGGGTTTTTTTTGGCCTGCATTCCCCGTAAACTATCCCTTTACAAGGTCGTACCCCGGCAGTAGATGAACAAAAGTGTTGCTCCAAGGCCACCCCGCCACGCAAGGCGGGACTGCGTGGGCGCTTTTGCTGTTGCACTCACAAAGAGATGATTCGTGAATAAAGTTCCCAGCCCCTCATTGCAAGCCCTGATCCAGATCGCCCGCGAAGTGGCCGCGAGCGAGATTATGCCGCGTTATCAAAAAGTAGTGGCTGAACTCAAACACGATGGCAGCCTGTTCACCGAAGCCGATCTGGCTGCGCAAACCGCCTTGCAGCGCCTGCTGCCCCAGCTGGTTGATTGCCCGGTACTCGGTGAGGAAATGAGCCAGACCGAGCAGGAAGCGCTGTGGCATGCGCATCCGGCCGGGCTGTGGATTGTCGATCCGATCGATGGCACCAGCAATTTCGCGCATGGCCTGCCCTACTTTGCCGTCTCGATTGCCTTATATCGCGACCATAGACCGGTGCTGGGCGTGGTATATATCCCGGTGCTGGATGAATGCTTTGCCGCCGAAGCCGGGCAGGGTGCGTGGCTTAATAGCGAGCGTCTGCCGCTACTGGGCGATGATAAAGTGCTCAAACACGCGATGGCGTCGATTGAGACCAAATGGCTCTCTGGCCATCTGGCCACGCGCGTCGTGACTGTTAACCCCTATCACAGCCACCGCAACTTTGGCGCCTCCACCATTGACTGGTGCTGGCTGGCCGCCGGGCGCACCGATGTGATGCTGCATGGCGCGCAAAAGCTGTGGGATTACGCGGCGGGCGTGCTGATTCTGCTTGAAGCGGGCGGCCAGGTCGGCGCGCTGTTTCACGATGATTACTGGGATGAAAATCCGTGGCACCGCAGCGCCATCGCCGCGCGCACGCCCAGCCTGTTCACCAGCTGGATGGCGTGGGTGCAGAAAAACAAGTAGGGTATGGTCTTGAAGGTCTTTCTGGTTACGCTCTCTGGCTATATACCCTTAGCCTTGATGATTCCATTCGATTGACTGGCCTAAGCCATTTCGCAGGGCCAGCGCAGTGTGTGCGTCAGCGCTGCGGGCGGCTTATTTCTTTTTGCGTTTAAGCTGTTCGACTTCCTGTTTATCCAGATAGCGCTGCGCGGCGGCTTCGCGGCCGCTTTGTTTGCGCTGGCTCAGTGCTTCGTTCAGCGCTTTGCGCCGCTGCGAATTGATCAGCTCGTCTTCCATATGCCCGGCTTCCTGCATCGCCTGTTTGAGTGCCTTGGCATCCTGCTTGGCCTGATTAATGCCCATGCTGTTCTCCTTTGGCGTGATTGTAGCAAACCTGACCGTAGCAAACCCGGCCAGCGTGCTGCGACGGCGGCCGGGTTTGCTGCGCTGCGCTCCAGAGCCGCCAACCGCGTGGCCGCGAAATGGGCGCTGGAGGCAGGCTCCGGGTTTAGAGGGTGCCGACGCGGAAAAAGCCCACCGTTTCCTGCAGATGGATCGCCTGCGTGCTCATCTCTTCGGCGGTGGCCGAGAGCTCTTCCGATGACGAGGCATTAAGCTGGGTGGTGTGCGCCAGCTGGCTAATGGCGCTATTGATCTGGTCGATGCCATTACTTTGCTCGCGTGAGGCGGCGGAGATTTCCTGCACCAGATCAGCCGTTTTGCGGATCGACGGCAGCATTTCATCGAGCAAATGCCCGGCGTTTTGCGCCTGCGTCACGCTATTGCTCGCCAGCTCGCTGATTTCCTGGGCCGCAATCTGGCTGCGTTCGGCCAGCTTGCGCACTTCGGCAGCGACCACCGCAAAGCCTTTGCCGTGCTCACCAGCGCGTGCTGCTTCAATCGCGGCATTGAGCGCCAGCAAATTGGTCTGGTAGGCAATATCATCAACAATGCTGATTTTATTGGCGATCTGCTGCATGGCGATGACGGTTTTCTTTACCGCTTCGCCGCCATCGCCAGCGTCGCTGGCCGATTTGCTCGCCATCCCGTCGGTAATGCGGGCATTGTCGGCGTTTTGCGAAATGGTTGAGCTGATTTCTTCGACCGCCGCGCTGGTCTGCTCAACGCTGGCCGCCTGCTCGGACGAATTCTGGCTCAGGGTTTGCGCCGATGCGCTGACTTCTTCGGATGCTGACGCCAGCGCATTGGCCGACTGGGTGACTTCACCAATCACGCTGGTCAGCTTGCTGACCATTTGCTGGATGCTAAAGAGCATCGAGCTGTGATCGTTGGCGTTCAGATTCACGCGTACAGTCAGGTCGCCATCTGCCACCCGCTGCAGCACGGCTACGGCTTCGCTGGGCTCGCCACCCACTTGACGCATAATCATGCGGGTGACAAACAGGCCGATCACCACCGCCAGCACAAAACCACCCAGCATCAGGCCGATCATCAGCTGCACCATTTGCTCGGCGGTGCTGCGGGACTCCTGGTCCATCTGCGTGGCGTAGTCGTCATTGACCTTGATCAGCTTGCCGATTGTCGCCGCCAGCGCGTCATACAGAGGTCGGGTTTCATTGCTGATGACGTGCTGTGCGTCGGCGACTTGTTCCGCCAGCAGTAGGTCGGTCACTTTTTTGGCTGACGCACGATAGGCGGGCAATTGCTGTTTGTATTCGGTGATCAGGCGCTTTTCTTCATCGATCAGCAGGGTGTTTTCATAGGCGGTAAACAGGCTGTCCAGCGCCTGTTCGGTGGCAGCATTTTGCTTGAGCAAATCAAGTGTTCGTTCTTTGTTCTGAAACATGATGGCCACGTAGAGGCGGCGATAGTGGTGCAGATTTTGCGTCTCTACCTTGGACAAATCACGAATCGGTACTAGCCGGTCGGCGTACATGCTGGACATCAATTGCGTCATGACCTTCAGCTCCTTGACGGCGATGCCGCCAATCAGCAAGGCGATGGTGGCCACCACCAGAAAGGAGACGATCAGTTTGCTCATCAGACGAAGTTTGGAAAACCATGCCATACAAAACCCCTTAGTTTGATTGCGATCGCTACCCGGATTAGCAAGCGCTCATGGAGTATAGAAAATCCGCTACTTTTTGCTGACAGAGTCGTGCCACGATAGCCACAGCCCAGCTGTCACCATCTGCACATCGAGTGGAGTGAATCGTGTTAGTGGGATGGTGTCGCCAGATACTGCTTTGGGTATTGCTGGCAATGTCAGTATTTGCGTGAAATGTAGCCATATACCGTGAATAATCGCATCTGTGTGCAGGGTGAATCAGGAGCGCTTATAAATTGGTTTTATATCTGGCTATTGCGATTATTGCCGAGGAGATCGCCACTTCAGCGCTCAAGGCCACGGCGGGCTTTAGCCGTCTATTACCGTCGCTGCTGGTCGTGGTAGGCTATGGCACGGCGTTTTATTTTTTGTCGCTCACGCTACGCAGTATCCCGCTGGGGATGGCCTATGCGCTGTGGTCTGGGATAGGGATTGTTTTGGTTAGCATTGTCGGCTGGCTGCTGTATCGCCAAAGCTTGGATCTGCCGGCGATGGTGGGCATTGCGCTGATTATCAGTGGGGTGCTGGTGATTAATCTGTTTTCCAGAAGCGCCGGACTTTAGTCTCGATATACTAGCCATAGTATTGACGTGTAGGCTTTATCTAGATTGGTCTGTATTAATATACCCCTTGGTGAAACGAGGCTTGAAGAAGGGGCCGTCATCCATCAGGGTGATGGATGACGTAGCGCTTAGGTTTTGTGTGTGAAATGGGTTGGTTGATCCGGGGCAGGATTCCCGCCTAGATTGGCCGCCGTATCGCGCGTGAATGGCTGATCCAGATCGGTATTCAAATCAATCTGCCGCACCGTGCCAGCGCCGCCCTGCTCGCCTAGCCAGATGCCGCTGGCGCGCAGTTGAGCCAGCACGACATCGGCGGCTTTTTCGCTAAAAGGCGTGGCCACTGACTGCACCGAAATCGCGCCCACGCCAGCCTGATGCAGGCTGCGCACCTGATCGCTGCCGCTATGCCACAGCTTGAGCTGCTCAAACGCCGCGTCGCCGCTATCGAGCCAGCCGTTGCCATCACGATCAAGCCGCGCCAGCTCGGCAAAGCCATTGCCGCTTTGTGCGCCAAACAGCTCTGTGCCATCGTCCGCTTTGCCATTCTGGTTGCGATCCACAAACAGCAGCTCGGCTTGCGGCAGGCGCAGCGCTTCGACCTGGCCATCGGCATCCAGATCAAAATTCACACGCGTTTGATTGAGCGCCATGCCGGGTGCGCCAAAATCAAGCACCAGCGGATCGCGCAGGACGCTATGGGTGCTGCTAACGCTGCTATAGCTCGCTTCGCGCCGCAGTGTGTAATCCACTGCAAATTGCCGCTGGCTGCCATCGGCAAGGCAAACTTTGCCGACTGCATTCATGCTGCACGATTCGCTTTCGCGCACATGCACCCGGGTGGTGGTCTCCAGCCATTGTGGCGTTGCTGGTGCTGTGCCTGTGTTGCTGAGGTCGGGGGCTGGGAGCGGGGTGATGGGCTTGGCCTGACATGGCGAGTGATCGCCAAACAGGAGGGCGAGCAAAGACTGAAAACGCTTGCGCTTGGCTTCCAGCGCGGCCTCGGTTTCGGCCGCAGGCGTGGCCGGGTTACTGCCTATTTCGGCTTTGACTTGCGCCAGCAGGCTGCTAAAGCTGGGCTGTTTCGACAGTGCGATTTCGCTGCTGAGCCAGCGCTCGCTCTGCTCCTCGTGCGCGCTGCTCAGTTGCAATTGGCTGGACAGAATATGCATGACAACACTCCTGACGGGGGTAGAAGTTGATGCCATGCATAAGCCATGCCAAGCCGATAAATCAGGTTTAAACTTGATCTCTACTATGCAAGTCTTGATCAAATTGACGTGCAAGGAGGAATAGTCATGTACCGCAGCTTGATTTTCTTCACTACTTTAACCCTTTCCTCCTTGGGGACTGCACAAGGCTGTACCATGATCATGGGTTATCGCACCACGGATCGACTACCTTATATTGAGGCTGCGCCTGACAACTCAGGGCTTTATCTCGATTTATATACCGAGGCCAGCCGGCGTATTGGCTGCCAGCTCAAAGTCATCCGTGAGCCGAAAAATCGGATCATGGAGTCAGTAAAAAGTGGCAGGATTGATTTTTATCCGGGACTCATTTTTTCCCCAGAGCGTGCTAAAGATTTCTTCTTTGCTCCAAATGGCTTGCCCTCGCAGCAGGTAGCACTCACCCGCAGTGGTTTACCATTAATGAACTCATTGCAAAGCATGCGTGGTAAAACGCTGATTATGGCCATGGGCGGCGCTTACAAGCATGCTATTCAATATGGCATCAATGTGCGCACCCCACCCGAGCTAGAGGTAGAGAAAGGTATCGAGTTTATCGAAGAAGGAAAGGGAGATGTGTATGTTGACGAGTTAAGTACCTTGAGTTTTTATCTGAACAACTATGCAAAAAAAGATAAGCTGATGCTGCATCCCAATTGTTGCGGCGGTGCGAGCCATTTCACGATGGGGCTCTCACGCAAATCCAAAAACGCTCGCTATATTCCCAATCCGAAGTTTGATCCATTCAACGAAATTTCTATTGGGAATGATCCCATCAAGCTCGCTCCCGACTCGCTACTCGGGCGCTTTAGCCAAGCGGTATTACAGCTCGGTAAAGATGGCTTTACCGAAAAACTGTACAAACAATATTATGGTATTGAAATGCCCAAGGTTCCCGAAGGCAACTAAGCGCTAATGCCAAGAGCCCCGCAATGCGGGGCTTCTAAATATCTCCTCGATCCATATACCTACAGACCAATTCGAACAACAATCACAACATCAGATCCTAGCGTTTTTCCCCGTGCAGCAGCGCTTCGTTGGCATCGGCAAAACTCATTTCATGGTTTTGCACAAAGCGCGTTTTGTACTTGATGCGATAGCCGAACCAGATCGCAAAAAACATCGGGATACCGATATACGTCGCCGCAACGCCGATCCAGTCGATATGGCCCGCGACAAAGGCCTGATAATTCTGCCCCAGCATCACCAGCACACACAGCGCAAAAGCAAACAGCGGCCCGTAGGGGAAGAATGGCGATTGATACGGCAATTCTGCAAGTGAATGGCCTTGTGCCAGAAACCCTTGGCGGAAGCGATAGTGGCTCACCGCGATGCCGAGCCAGGCAATAAAGCCAGTCATCCCCGACATATTCAATAGCCACAGATAGACGGTTTTATCTTCGCCGAGCGCAGTTAGAAAGCACAGCATGCCGACTGCAGTGGTGGCATACAGCGCATTGCGCGGCACGCCATTATTGGCCAGTTTGCCAAAGATTTTGGGCGCCAGACCTTGCGTTGCCAGCGTGTAGAGCATGCGCGTTGACGCATACATGCCCGAGTTACCCGCCGAAATAATTGCCGTCAAAATCACCGCATTCATCAGCGCCGCCGAGAAGGCCAAACCGGCATTCTGGAACACCAGCGTGAAGGGGCTCAGGCCAATGTCGGCGATGTCGTTCTTGAGCAAATGCGGATCGGTATACGGAATCAGCATGCCGATCAGGAAAATGGCGATCACATAAAACAGCAGAATGCGCCAGAACACCTGGCGAATTGCGCGCGGAATCGCCTTGTGCGGGTTTTCGGCTTCCCCGGCTGCCACGCCGATCAGCTCGGTGCCCTGGAATGAAAACCCCGCCACCATCATTACACCGATCATCGCCGGTAAACCACCCACAAAAGGCGCGTCGCCCGTCGTGAAGTTATGCCAGCCCGCCTGCTCGCCGCCATGCATAATGCCGGCGATCATCAGTACGCCAGTGACGATAAACACGATCACTGTCACCACCTTGATCAGCGAACACCAGAATTCAGCCTCGCCAAAGCCGCGTACCGAGATCACATTGAGTGCAAACATCACGGCTAAAAACAGGCCACTCCAGTAAATGCCAGGCACATCGGGAAACCAGAACGCCATAATCAGCTGCGCGGCGACCAGCTCGACGGCAATCGTTACCGCCCAGTTGTACCAGTAATTCCAGCCCAGCGCGAAGCCAAAACCCGGCTCGACAAAGCGCGCACCATAGGTGGCAAACGAGCCCGACACCGGCATATAGGCCGCCAGCTCACCGAGACTCGTCATTAGGAAATACACCATCAGACCGATCAACAGGTAGGCCCCAATCGCGCCGCCTGGGCCGGCTTGGGCAATGGTGGCGCCCGAGGCCACAAACAGCCCGGTACCGATTGAGCCGCCGATCGCGATCATGGAAAGATGGCGCGCTTTTAAATTGCGCCGCAAAGTGCCCGGAGGTGAAGTGGTGCTCATCGTTTCTGCTTCAGTAATTTGATTAAAAAATAAGCAATGATGATGCCCTAAACTGCGGGGATTGTCGTTTGTGGCTATCCCCTAGGCCTTGTGAATGCCCTAATGGCTGACTATAGTTCAAGCCGATTTTCAGGCTTGGTCATGATCTGATTTTTAGGTTTGTTTGGAGGTCTTATGTTGCCTGGAATATTGCTGCTACGATCAGGCCTGGCGGCTGTTTTAGGCGCCAGCGTGTTACTGTATGGCAGCAGCACGGTACAGGCAGCTGGCTTGCCCGAGTTGACCATTTATACCGAGAACGATCCGCCGTATGTCACCGTGGACGAACAAGGCCGGATTGGCGGCCTGACCAAGCCTAGGCTGCAGCGCTTTTTGCAATCGATCGGCTATTCGACCCGCGATATCAAAGTCCAGCCTTGGGTGCGTGCCTACAAAGAGGCGATGAGCCAGCCCAATGTCCTGATTTACCCGATTGCCAAAACCCCGGAGCGTGAAGCGCGGCTGACTTATCTGTACCGGCTATATGATGCCAGTGTCTATTTTTATCGGCTTAGCGAGCGCACCGATATTCGGGTAAATAATCTGGCCAGCGCCAAAAAATACCGCGTCTGCGCCGTGCGCGGCGATTACCGGGCCGAATACCTGCAAAGCCAGCGGTTTGAGCGCATTGATCTGGCGCCCGATTCAACGGCCAACCTGAAAAAACTCCTCGCCGGACGCTGCGATCTGGCCATCCTCACCGAAATCGGTATCCACAGCAAACTGGCGCAGCTCAACGAACAACCCGAACGTGTCAGCATTGCCTATCCTTTGCTTGAACTCGATAGCAATCTATATATCGCCATCAATAGCTCAAGCAAACCCGAGACCATTAAGCTACTGAAAAAACGCGCCGCAGCGCTCGATTAGCCAAGCAGTTTCTGTGCTGGTGCTTCTATCACTGCGCTCATTTACTCTTGCGCAATACAATTGGGGCAGGTGGCGGTGATTTCGATTTCTTTTTCCATCAGCCGAAAGCCTGATGCGGCTAAGGCATCCAACAGACTATGGTTGACCGAATCATTATCGTATTCGGTCACATGCTGACAACGCGGGCAAATTAATAAAAAGCTGGGTGTGTCCGCGTGATGGCAAAGATGCTTGCAGGCAACAAAGGTATTGAGCTTGCAGATCTTGTGTGCAAAACCATGCTCAAGCAGAAAATCCAATGCTCTGTAGGCGGTGGGCGGCGTTGCCGATGACTTTTGTAACTTGATTTTGTCGAGCAACTCATAGGCTTTTAAGCCATTGGGGGCGCTAAATAGCAGTGAAAATGCCAGCTTTCTGATTGGGGTGAGCTGGATCGCCTTTTGCTGGCAGATGGTCTCGATCTCGCTAAGAGCCGATTGAAGATCGCATGTGGACATCACTTAACTCGCCTGCTGACGGATTTGACTTGAAATTCTAGTCGCTAGACGTTGCTGATGCAATGTTATAATATTGCATTCAATTGTTTAGAAATGAGAAAAGTTGCTATGGGGGCCGAAAAGCAGATTGACAGGCGGATACCAGTAGCCGTGCTGACGGGTTTTCTGGGGGCAGGAAAAACGACGCTCCTTAATCAGCTGCTAAAAGAGCCCGATTTTCAAGACACTGCAGTCATCATTAATGAGCTAGGAGAGATCGGTGTTGATCATCACTTGGTCAACGTCTTGGATGAACACACTTTTCTACTGGCAGCGGGCTGCATTTGCTGCTCTGTGCAAGGCGAGCTGGTTGATACGCTCAAACAATTGTTCATGCGCGTCACCAACAAGGAAATCAAACCGTTCAAGCGCGTAATCATCGAAACCACCGGGCTCGCCGATCCGTCTCCGGTGCTGTATTCCTTGCGAAACGAGGGTTTTCTGGAAGATCGATATCGTTTTGATGGCACTTGCACTGTGGTTGATGCCAAGCTGGATTTAGACACCATCCAGCGCAGACCCGAAGCCGCGCAGCAAATCGCGCTGGCCGACTTGATCGTGCTGAGCAAAACCGATTTGGTGAGTGATGAGCGGCGCAGCCAAATCGAGGCCACGCTATCGACGATGAATGCTTCTGCCCAGCAGATCAGCAGCGATCAAGTGGCAAGCATTGCCCAGTTGTTTGGCCAGCTCAATCCCGTGCAAACCAACCAGCCCGCCAAAGCCACGCGTACTTGGCTCACCGGCCAAGCCAGGCCGCTTGGCCGTCTTAGACCGAGTTTGGCGTCGAATACGCGTCGAAGTTTAGGCGAGCAGCACCCCGGTGTTTCAACCTTCGTACTGCGCTTGAATGAATCACTCTCTCCACTGCGCTTTTTTACGTGTATGGAAGCGCTGCAGATTTTTTACGGCAAGCAAATTTTACGTTTCAAAGGCATTGTGCAATTTGAAGGTAAAGATCAATGGCAAGTGATTCAAGGGGTGCACGGTCAGCTTTATCCACTGGGGACCTTGGACAGCGTGATTGACCCCGAATGGCGCTCTTGCTTGGTGTTTATTGTTGACCGGCTCGATCACAAAGAAATTGAAGAGGACATCCAAAATATTCTTTTCAATCCGCAGCACCAAGCGGCCCCGGCATGAAAAAGCCACTCCAATTTCTGGCGATAAAGGCTTTACGTTTTTATCAAATCGCAATTAGCCCGCTGCTTGGGCCACGCTGCCGGTTTTATCCCAGTTGCTCAAGCTATGCGATTGAATCGATTGCGAAATATGGCTTCTTTGTCGGTGGCTATTTGAGTCTTCGCCGTTTGTTGCGCTGCCACCCCTTCAATCCCGGTGGCTACGACCCTGTGCCCTCTGATTTGTGCAAAGAGCGTGCGCCCTTCAATCGATATATCAGGAATAGAAAATCATGAAACCCATCTTAATTCGCAATGCTCGTTTAGTGAATGAAGGGGTTGAATCCATGGTGGATATTCGTATCCTGAATGGCCGTATTCACCAAATTGCCAGTAGCTTGCAGGGGCGTCAGGGCGAGATTGATCTGGATGCGGATGGCTGCTTTGTGCTGCCGGGCATGATCGATGATCAGGTGCATTTTCGTGATCCGGGCTTTCCAAATAAAGCGACGATGGCTTCTGAATCAAGGGCTGCGGTAGCAGGCGGCATTACCAGCTTTATGGATATGCCCAACACCAATCCTCCTACCTTGACGCGAGCGGCGCTGGCCGAGAAAAAGTTGCGCGCAGCCGATAGCTCGCTGGCCAACTATGCGTTTCACTTTGGCGTGAGTAAGGAAAACTTGGCGACAGTGGCGCAACTTGATCCGCGTGAAGTCTCTGGCGTTAAAGTGTTTATGGGCGCATCGACGGGCAATATGCTGGTGGATGATCCGGTGATTCTTGAAAACTTATTCGCTAATTGCCCGACTATTTTGCTGACCCATTGTGAATACACCCCGCGCATTCGTCAGCGCGAAATCGCATGGGCCGCGCGCTTTGGTGACGATATTCCGGCAAATCAACATCCGCTAATTCGCGATGATGAAGCCTGCTATCAATCGTCGAGCTTAGCCGTGTCATTGGCTAAGCGCTATGGTACACAGCTGCATGTATTGCACATTACCACGGCTAGAGAGTTAGCTTTATTTGAAAGCGGTCCATTAAGCGGTAAATCGATTACGGCCGAAGTGTGCGCGCATCATTTATTGTTTGATGACCGTGATTACGCCCAATTAGGGCATTTGATCAAATGCAATCCCGCCATCAAAACCGCTGCCGATAAGGCCGCGCTCCAAGCGGCATTGCTGAGCAATACGCTGGATATTATCGGCACCGATCATGCGCCGCATACGTGGCAGGAAAAGCAGCAGACCTATATGAAAGCGCCGTCCGGCCTGCCGCTGGTTCAGCATGCGCTGCCCGCTTTGTTGGAGTTGGTGAATGATGGCGTCATGCCTATCACCACGCTGGTGAGCAAAACCAGCCACGCCGTGGCAGAGCGCTTTGCAATCGAGCAACGCGGCTATGTACGTGAGGGCTACTGGGCTGATCTGACCATCGTGAAGCGGCACGCAACGCCACAAGCAGTGGCCAGTGCCCCGATTCTGGCGCAGTGTGGCTGGACGCCGTTTCAGCACTATGCCTTTCATCACACCATTGAAACCACCATCGTGTCTGGTCAGATCGCGTGGCATCACGGTGAAATCAATTCGCACTGCCAAGGTCTTCCGCTGCGCTTCAATCGCTAAGCGGCTTTCTCATTCATCACCGAACCTCGAACGCCTTATTTATATGCCACAAATCACTTTACCCGACGGTCGCCAGATTCAATACGCGGCGCCAATCACTGCCCATCAAGTTGCCTTGGATATCAGTCTGGGCCTTGCCAAAGCCACGCTTGCCGCACAGGTCAATGGGGTTTTGGTTGATAGCCAGACTGGCATTGAGTCGGATGCTTCAGTGCGGCTGATTACTACCAAAGATCCTGAAGGCCTTGATATCCTGCGCCACTCTTGTGCGCATCTGCTGGCCATGGCGGTGAAATCTCTGCACCCGACCGCACAGGCCACTATCGGTCCGGTGATCGATGACGGGTATTATTATGACTTTGCGTTTGAGCGTAGTTTCACGCCCGACGATCTGCTTGAGATCGAACAGCGTATGCGCGAATTGGCCGCGGCCAATTTACCTATCCAGCGCCGCACCTTGGCGCGCGATCAGGCGATAGAGTTGTTTCTCGCCAAGGGTGAGCACTATAAAGCTCAATTGATCCAAGACATTCCAGCTGATGAAGTCTTGTCACTGTACCAACAAGGCGAATTTGAAGACTTGTGTCGCGGGCCGCATCTGCCTCGCACCGGCTTGATTGAGCATTTCAAACTAATGCGGGTGGCCGGGGCGTATTGGCGTGGTGATGCAAAAAACGCCATGCTGCAACGCATTTACGGCACTTGCTGGGCTGATCAAAAATCGCTCAAAGCGCATTTACACCGGCTAGAAGAAGCCGCGAAACGCGATCATCGCAAGCTGGGCACCCAGCTTGATTTATTCCATTTTGACGAATGTGCGCCCGGCGCGGTGTTTTGGCACCCGAAGGGCTGGACGCTCTTTCAACAGCTGATTAGCTTTATGCGCCAGCAGCAAAATGACGCCGGCTATGTCGAGGTCAATACGCCCGATGTAATGGATCGCGGATTGTGGGAGCTATCTGGTCACTGGATGAATTATCGTGATCATATGTTCACCACCACGACGGAAGACGAGCGCATTTTCGCCTTAAAACCGATGAATTGCCCAGGGGCGGTGGCCTTGTATGCGCGCGGGATTCGTAGCTACCGCGAGCTACCTTTGCGCATGGCCGAGTTTGGCAAAGTGCACCGCTATGAGCCTTCAGGCGCTTTGCATGGGTTGATGCGGGTGCGGCATTTTACGCAAGACGATGCGCATATTTTTTGTACCCAAGCGCAGATGCAGCAAGAGTGCGCCCAAACCATCCAGCTGATTTTCAATATTTATCGCCAATTTGGCTTTACCGAGATCAAAGTCAAGCTCTCGACTCGGCCTGAAAACCGGATCGGCAGTGATGAAAATTGGGATGTACTCGAAGGCGCGCTGCATGGGGCTCTAGCGAGCCAGAATATTGCATATCAGATCAACCCCGGCGAAGGCGCTTTCTACGGCCCGAAACTGGAGTTTGTGCTGTGCGATGCGATTGGCCGTCATTGGCAATGCGGTACGCTGCAGGTGGATCTGAATCTGCCCGAACGTTTTGATATCAGCTTTATTAATGAGCATAACGAGCGGGAACGCCCGGTGATGTTACACCGTGCTTTATTTGGCTCGCTGGAGCGCTTTATTGGTATTTTGATCGAGCACTACAGTGGCATCCTACCGCTGTGGCTGGCGCCAGTGCAAATTGTGGTGCTCAGCATTAGCGAAGCACAGGCCGAATACGCCAAAACGGTTTTCCGATTATTAAAACAAGCCGGCTTTAGGGCAAAACTGGATGTTCGTAACGAGAAAATCGGCGTTAAGATCCGTGAGCATACCTTGCAAAAAGTGCCTTATCTCGTCGTGCTTGGCGAGCGGGAAATGGCCGAATCGCAACTGACACTGCGCAGCCAAGCGGGTGAAAATCTGGGCAGCTTTAGCCATGCCGAGGCGATTGAGCAACTTCGCAGCCTGAGCAAAATCGTCCCCATCGACGCGGAGGTACTTGGCGGATGAGCATCTGGCTAAATCTAGAACAAGCCCAGCTGGGCGAGAGCCAGCCATTACACGAAGTGATTGCGGCCATCCCGTGGAATCAGGATGGACTCATCGCCGCCATTGCCCAGCAACACGATAGCGGCGAAGTGCTGATGCTGGCGTGGATGAATCAGCAGGCCTTGCTCGAAACCTTGGCCACCGGCCGCGTCTGCTATTGGTCGCGCTCACGTCAGCAACTCTGGCGTAAAGGCGAAAGTAGCGGCCACACGCAATATCTGGTGAAGGCCCGTCTTGATTGCGATGGCGATGCCATTTTGCTGCAAGTCAGGCAAGACGGCCCCGCTTGCCATACCTTGAGGTCCAATTGTTTTTATAACGAGATCGCTGCGGATCAGGTCGTCGTCATCAGTCGTCCTCAGGACTAAAACGTCTATTTTGCATACTCCCTCTGGAATCGCTATGAATCCCTTATCTTGCCCGCCACAAGCACTGGTTGATGTTCAGTCATCACACGATCAGCGCAATATCGCCATTCAGAAAGTCGGCGTGAAGTCAGTACGCCATCCGATCGTTTTCAGCGACAGCGATGGTATCGCGCAGCCAACGATTGGCGACTTCTCGCTGTATGTGCATTTGCCAGCGCACTATAAAGGCACGCATATGTCACGTTTTTTGGCCTTGCTCAATGATGGCGAAGTGGATTTATCGTTGTCGCGCTTTCCTGCTTTGCTGCAGCAAATGCGGGATAAGCTCGAAGCGAGTCATGGCTATATCGAGGTGAGCTTTCCATATTTTCGCCGCAAAATTGCGCCAGTATCGGGTGTTTCCAGCTTGCTCGATTATCAGGTGAAACTGATTGGCGAGGTTGATGAGCATGGGGTATCACTCTGTGTTCAAGTGATAGTGCCAGTTACTAGCCTATGCCCCTGCTCAAAGAAAATCTCGAATTACGGCGCGCACAATCAGCGTAGCCATGTCACCCTCACGGTACGCCCGCATGCGGGCACGCAGATCAGCCTGAATCAGCTGATTGACATTGCCGAGCGTGAAGCCTCGTGCGAGCTATATGGCCTGCTCAAACGCCCTGATGAAAAATATGTCACCGAGCGCGCCTACGAAAACCCGAAATTTGTCGAAGATCTGGTGCGAGATCTAGTAGCCAGCTTGCAATCAGACCCGCGCATCGCCTCATACACCGTCGAAGCTGAAAATTTTGAATCGATACATAATCATTCGGCCTACGCCCAGATTAGTAGCTTGTGAGCGATGAGATTTGGCGTCGGATTACACTGGTGACTGGGAGCTCGCACGCTCTGGCAAGCTTAATGCGGGCTAGTGCCGAGCTTCTCGGCTAAAACGTCGAGCAAAGCGCGAACCGCTGGGGCTAGGCCGCGCTGGCTGACATACACCGCCTGCACATGGCTGAGTGGGAACTGCCACTCGGGGAGGACTTCCGCCAGATCGCCGTTTTCCAAGTCGGCACTCACATAATCACTCGGCAGCATGGTGACGCCCAGGCCCGCGATTGCCGCTTGGCGGCGTAGGCCAAAATGCTCGGTGACCAGTCGGGGCGGTAACACAAATTCGCGGCTTTCTGCTGCGGCGTTGACCAGTCGCCAATGGATATTCTGGTCAGCACTCACCATGCCGAGAGCGGGTGCCATCGTGAGTGCACCGGGGGTGGTAATGCCGCCGTATTGCGCAATCAAGCGCGGGCTGGCGACCAGCATTGCGCGCGTTGAGCGCAGTCGCCGCGTGGCCCATTGCGGGTCTTCATCATCGGTGGCGCGCACGCGCAATGCGACATCGATGCCCTCTTCCAGTAAATCGACCCGTCTAGTGGTCGAAATAATTTCCAGCACCACCTTGGGGTGATCGACGATAAATTGGTGCAAGATGTCCGCCAGACTATCCATCATCGCCGGCGGTACGCTAAGGCGCACCCGCCCAGCTGGCTCGGCGCGCAGGCTGGCGACCACGCATTCGGCGGCTTCGGCTTCGCGCAGCACGGCCTGGCAGTGCCCCAGAAATTTTTGCCCCACATCGGTCAATGTCAGTTTTCGGGTGCTGCGTTGCAGTAGTCGCACGCCCAGACGCTCCTCAAGAGCGGCAATCCGGCGCGATAACCGCGATTTGGGTATCCCTAATTGCCGTGCCGCTGCGGAAAAGCCGCCAAATTCGATCACGCGGGCGAAATACACATAATCGTTAAAATCTGCGCCGATTGGTGTCATCAGTAGAACAATCCTTCCCAATTTTGCTATCTAGTGGCTATTTTGCGCCAAATATAAGATGCCTACATCAAAACTATTTAGCCACAAAGGATTGCACCATGAACTTGCTCCAGATTGATTCCAGCATTTTGGGTGATCACTCAGTATCACGCCAACTGACCAAAGAAGTGGTTGAAAGTATCCGCTTGGCCGAGCCAGCGGTGAATATCACTTACCGCGATGTGACCAGCGCGGCGACTTTGCATCTGGATGGCCCTTTGCTCGCCGCCAAAGGGATGCCCGAGCAACAGCGCAACGCACAACAAGCGCATCAGGTTAGCATTGCCGAGGCGGTGATGGCCGAGTTTCTGGCGGCCGATGTGTTAGTGATTGGCGCGCCAATGTACAACTTCTCGATCCCGAGCCAGCTCAAAGCATGGATCGATATGATCACCGTGGCGGGCGTGACATTCAAATATGGCGCGAATGGCCCCGAAGGTCTGGCGGGTGGTAAACGCGCGGTGATTGTGGCCACCGCGGGCGGCCAACATGCCGGCACGCCGACTGGCATTGCGCATATTGATTACCTGCGTGTATTGCTGGGCTTTTTGGGGATTAGCGACGTTCGCGTCATCGCGGCCGAAGGCTTGGCGATGGGGCCCGAGGTGCGTGATCCTGCGCTGGCCGCGGCCCGTGCAAAATTGAGCTCAATTGCAGCTTAAATAAGATAAAAGTAGTTTAAAGCTAATATATTCAATTAAAAACGGCCAATTTCATGCTTGAATTGGCCGTTTTTTACGCCTATATTTGCAACATAGTTGCGCAACTATGTTGCAATTGTCTATGCTAATGGCTTTTTGGGCGGAGCCGTAGCATGAAAAAACTACCTGTCACCGTTTTATCCGGCTTTTTGGGCGCAGGTAAAACCACTTTGATGAATCACGTGCTGAAAAACCGCGCTGGCCTGCGCGTGGCGGTGATTGTGAATGATCTATCAGACGTCAATATCGACGGTGAGCTCATTCATCAGGGCGGCTTTGCGCGCGGCGAAGAGCGCCTCGTCGAAATGAGCAATGGCTGTATTTGCTGCACGCTGCGCGAAGATTTACTCGAAGAAGTCGCGCGTTTGGCCAAAGAAGATCGCTTTGATTATTTGCTGATCGAATCAACCGGCATTGCCGAGCCTTTACCAGTCGCCGAGACATTTACTTTCCGTGACGAGCAAGGCCAATCGCTATCCGATCTGGCACAGCTCGATA
The DNA here is from genome assembly GCF_009760905.1 of Chitinibacter sp. GC72. Classification (GTDB taxonomy): domain Bacteria; phylum Pseudomonadota; class Gammaproteobacteria; order Burkholderiales; family Chitinibacteraceae; genus Chitinibacter. Next base: position 96,567 of record NZ_VIRW01000004.1, read on the forward strand.
CGATGGTGACGGTGGTGGATGCATTTAACTTTTTGCGCGACTATGCTGGCGGCGATTTACTGGCCGAGCGCGGCGAAACGGCCGGCGAAGGCGACGATCGCACCGTGGTGGACTTGCTGATCGAGCAAGTCGAATTTTGCGATGTGCTGGTGATTAGCAAGCCCGATCTGGTTAGCGCCGAGCAGCTGGAACAATTGCAGGGAATTTTATCTGCGCTCAACCCACGCGCAGTGCAATTGATCGCCGAAAACGGCGAGGTGCCACTGAATGCGATTTTGGGAACCGGCCGCTTTGATTTTGATGAGGCCGCTAACGCGCCGGGCTGGCTGGCCGAATTGCGCGGTGATCATGTGCCGGAAACCGAGGAATATGGCATTAGTAGCTTCGTCTGGAATGCGCGCCGCCCGCTGCACCCACAGCGTTTCTGGGATTTGATCCACAGCGAATGGGATGGCGTGTTGCGCTCAAAAGGTTTCTTCTGGCTAGCCAGCCGCCCGAGTTTTGCCGGTAGCTGGTCACAAGCCGGTGGTGCGTGTCGCCATGGTGCAGGCGGCTACTGGTGGGCCAGCGTGCCGAAAGAGCATTGGCCGCAAGACGATGATTCGCTCGACGCAATTGCCGATGGTTGGGATGATAATTTTGGCGACCGTAAACAGCAAATCGTATTTATTGGCATAGAGATGGACGAAGATCTGCTCAAATCACGACTGAATGCCTGCCTGCTGACCGATGCCGAATTGGCCAGCAAAGATTGGAGCAACTACCCCGATCCATTCCCGGCATGGGGTGTCGCCGCCGATGAGCCAGAGGCCGTACCGGCGTAAATCAGCGCCGTGTCGCAGGGCTTAGCTATTCGGGTAAGCACTGCGCCGGTAGATCGGCAATCGCATTCATGACGCTGGCGGCGGTGAATTTGAAACGGCTCCAGATCGGCAGCCCGGCGCGGGCTAGCCGCTGGGCCGTCCAGCTATTGCAGGTGTTCAGCAGGTAATAGTTGCCGACGGCCGCAAAGAATTCGCTGTCGCCATACAGCCCGGAGCCTAGTGGCTGCACGTCTTGCTGTGCGTTCAGCGCCAGACTCTCGCTAATTGCTGCGTTAAGCTGCTCCAGTTGGGTATTGCTTAGGCATAAAGCCTTGATATGCTCTTTAGCTATATACTTGGCTGGGGTATTGCCAAGCCCGACAATATGCATAATCGAACCGGAGAGGCCAAACATGGCCTTGAACGTGATTTTGGTGGTGATTTCCTTGGCCTGATAAAACCCCTTATCCCCCCAGCCGATTTCAAAATGACTGGCCGCAGCAAAGCGTTTTTGCAGCGCAGGAAAGCGCTCTTTAAATGGCGCTGCTGGCACGATCAGGCCGGTATGCCAGCCATTATTGACCACATACACGGTCTGCTGATTCGGTGCTGTTTCTGCGTGCGCCAGAGGTGTCAGTGCGCACAGGAGTGTATACAGAGCCAGCGCAGCGATGAGCTGGCCGATCTGCCTGATGTGTTGGGGTAAGTCGCGTTTGAATTGGGTCAACATAGGTACTCCACACTGGAAGTCCGCAGCATAGATGCGGGAAAAAGCAGTGTCCATGCAGGCGATGTTACGGTGGGTGCCTGCGTGTTGAGCGCAAGTACACATAGAGGAGCTCGGCGGATTTTTCGGTAAAAAGGCTGCCTAATTGGGGTAGGCAAGCTAAGTTAAAACATTGCCTCTAGCCTGACATTCGCCATGACTTTGCCCGCCCCAACCTGGCTGCATATCGAAGAGCCAACGCTGCGCCGCCTGCACGAACCGATGTATGGCAATCTGCAGCCCCACCATCTGGGCAAGCTGGCGCACTCGATTGTGGCTGGCGAAGTGGCCGTGCATCACCATTGCCCGATTAAAACCACGCTGGGCTCCTGCATTGCGGTGTGCCTGTTTGATCCGCACAGCAGGCTGATCGGCATGAATCATTTCATGGTGCCGCTGCGTCATAGCAAGGATGATCTGGACGGCTACTTTTCCGGCATGGCGTCGATGGAAGTACTGGTCAACGCGATGATGAAGGCGGGCGCGCTCAAGCATCATTTGCTGGCCAAAGCGTTTGGCGGCGGCGACGTGCTGGATATGAACCAGCGCCCGACTGTGGGTCAGGCCAATATCGAATTTACCGAAACCTGGTTGCGCAACGAAAAAATACCCTTGGTCGCCAGCGATCTGGGTGGGAAATGGGCGCGGCAGGTGATTTTTGAGCCATCGACCGGCGATGTATTTTGCCGCCGCTTTAGCGCGCACGCCGCCCGCAGCCGCGAGCTGGGCAAGGCCGAGCTGCAATACGCCGCACAATTGCAGCTGTCGCAGCGCGTGACCAAGATTGATTACTTCTAGCTTGGCTTGGCGTAAGGGTATTGCCTTGTAGATCAATATATTACTGGTCTGCAAGGCAATACATGCCAGGTGTATCTGCGGGGTAGGCGCAAAAAAACCGGAGCCAGTGCAATGCCTGATAGCGCATTGCACCCAGTTCCGGTGTTTTTTCTGCCTAGGCGGGCTGAGCTGCTTAGGGCGGCTCAGTTTGGCTAGGTTGATTGCTTGGACGAGTTTAAAGCTTACTTAGTGCGCGGCGTGTAGCCACGGCGTTGGCCAGATCCGACAGCAGTTTTTCGGTGTCATCCCAGCCGATGCACGCGTCGGTAATCGATTGGCCGTAGCACAATTCTTTACCCGCGCCATCGTCCTGACGGCCTTCAACCAGATGGCTTTCCACCATCACGCCAAAGATCGCGTCGTTGCCGCTGGATACTTGGGCACAGGTATCAGCGCACACTTCCATCTGGCGACGGTAGTCTTTGCGGCTATTGGCGTGGCTGAAGTCGATCATGATTTTCTTGGCCAGACCGGCTGCGGCCAGATCAGCCGATGCTGCACGGACATGCGTTTCGTCGTAGTTCGGCTCTTTACCGCCGCGCAGAATCACGTGGCAATCCGGATTGCCGCCAGTGGCCACAATCGCCGAGTGGCCGTATTTGGTCACTGACAGGAAGTGGTGTGGCTGACCGGCGGATTTGATCGCATCGAAAGCGATTTTCAGATTGCCGTCGGTGCCATTTTTAAAGCCCACCGGGCAAGATAGGCCTGAAGCCAGCTCGCGGTGAACTTGTGATTCGGTGGTGCGGGCGCCAATCGCACCCCAGCTCATCAGATCGGCCACATATTGCGGCGTGATCATGTCGAGGAATTCGCCTGCCGTTGGCATGCCGGTGTTGTTCAGGTCAACCAGCAATTTACGCGCAATGCGCAGGCCTTCGTTGATATTGAAGCTGCCATTGAGGAACGGATCGTTGATCAGGCCTTTCCAGCCGACGGTGGTACGCGGTTTTTCAAAGTAAACGCGCATCACGATTTCCAGCTGGCCTTTGTATTGCTCGCGCAATTTAAGCAGGCGCTGGCCGTATTCAAGCGCAGATTTCGGGTCGTGAATCGAACAGGGGCCAATGATAACCAGCAGGCGGTCGTCATTACCGGTCAGCATTTGATGAATCGCCTGGCGCGTTTCAAATACCGAGGTCGACGCGGTTTCATTCACTGGATATTTTTCGATTACTGCCACGGGCGGGAGTAACTCTTTGATTTCGCGGATGCGGACGTCGTCGGTTTGGTAATGCATGATCTTCCCTGCAGGCTAAGTGCAATCAGAGATTGCCTGTATATTCTTTAAAGAGAAGAGATTATCGTCTAAAGCGCTTGGCGGCAAGCGACGAAACGCAAAAAGCGCGTGGCAGGTGACTGGATGGAGGAGAAATCAGGCTGATTTGCAGTCAGCGCAAATGCCTTTGACGGTAATTTCTACCGAGTCGGCGATAAATGACTTGGGCAGCGCCACGGGCAGATCGGTTTTGACGTCTTCCAGGCAATAAAACCGGCCGCATTGCTGGCAATGAAAATGCGCATGATGATGCGGCGCTTTGGCTGCCGAGAAGCGCCAAACCCGATCGTCGCCGGATAATTTGTGCGCCAGATTTTCGGCGGTCAGCCAGTCGAGCACGCGGTAAACGGTAACGCGATCAAGCCCCGGCGCGAGCAATTCCTGAATATCCAGATGCGACAGCGGGCGCTGTGCGCCAAGCAGGGCCGCCAAAATATCAACCCGCGCTGGCGTGATGCGAGCGCGGGTTTTGCTGATCAGTTCACGCGCGGTGGCGCGTGTGGTGTCATTCATGGGGGGGCAATCAATCCGCGTACTGTTTTTTCTGTCGTTCGCGGCGTTCCTGCGCTTCCAGCGACAAAGACGCCGTTGGGCGCGCCAGCAGACGCAGCAGACCGATCGGCTCACCAGTATCTTCGCAATAGCCGTAATTTTCTTCGGCGATTTTGCGCAATGTCGAGTCGATTTTCAGCAATAGCTTGCGTTCGCGGTCACGCGTGCGCAATTCCAGTGCATATTCCTCTTCCAGAGTGGCACGGTCAGCCGGATCAGGCGTTGCTTCCTGTTCCTGCAGATGGCTGGTGGTCTGGCTGGCATTAGCCACCAGCTCGGCTTTCATTTGCACCAGACGCTCGCGGAAGAACTCGAGGTGATCCGCGTTCATATAGTCATCTTCGGGGCCTTTCCAGTCCCGGATGTCTTGTTCCGTGAGTTTTGCCATGATTATTCTCGCTTTTTGACAAGGTTGGCCGCTTACAAAATAAGCAACCCAGTAGGGCACGCAGCTTAATCAACTCCGCAGAGCAATGCAATAAGGTTGCGTGACAATCGTATTAAATCTAGCGTTTTATTGCGCCAAAACCCAGCGAATAATCACGCGCAGGTCTTTGTCTTCAATCTGCTGGGCCGGCATTGGAATTTTGCCCCATTTCCCGCCGGGCAGGCCTTTGCGTACTTCGGCCATCAGCATTGCTTCGGCGTCTTTCTGGCCTTTGTAGCGCTTGGCCACTTCTTTGTACGAGGGGCCAACGATTTTCTGATCGACCGAGTGACAGGCCAGACAATTGTACTTGGCGGCGATCTTGGCACCGTCATCAGCAGCAAATACCGAGCTAGAGCATAGCAAAGCCAGAACCATCAAAGTGTTGCGCATAATCATCATTCCTTCCCAAAATGTGCAACTATTCTACTCCGCTTCACAGCAGATGCGCGCCTGCGATAAGCCCTTATCTCGGCTGTGCTACACTCGCGCGATTGAGCGGACAATTGATTTGGGAAGACAAGAGATGGATCGTGGGCAACGTTTTATGGCTGCGGCGATGGTTTTATCGCTGATTGCGCACGCCTTCCCCATTTTTGGCATTCAGTTTGTGCTGCCTGATCCACGCCAGTTTATTTCGCAGCAACCGCTGGATATTGTGCTGGTCAACCAGAAAACCACAACCCGCCCCAGCAATGCCGAAGTTGAAGCGCAGGCCGATCTGGACGGTGGCGGCAATACCGACGCACCCAATCACCGAGTTAAATCCGCACTGCCTGCCAAATCCAAGCAAACCGAGCTGGAGCTGGAGCAGGTGGAATCGCGCCTGAAAAAGCTGGAAGAGCAAAACAACCAGCTGATGACGCAGCTTAAATCACCGCAGAAAGCTGCGACCGATAGCAAAAATGTGCAGGATAAGCCTGACGGTCAGCCGCTGGATCTGGAAGAACTCAAAGACCAGGTGCGCAAGCAGCAGGAAATCGCCGGCCTAGCCGCCCAGATTGCCAAGCAGAATCACGAATACCAAAGCAAGCCGCGCAAGGCCTTTGTCGGCGCGCGCGCCAAGCAAACCAGTGTGGCCATGTATATGGACGGCTGGCGGCAGAAAATCGAGAAAGTGGGCACCATGGCCTATCCGGTCGATGCCACAGGTAAGAAAATCTACGGTCAATTGCGCGTTACAGTTGAAATTGACGCCGATGGCGCAATGCGTAGCGCCCAAATTGACAAAAGCTCGGGCAATCCACAGCTTGATGCCGCCGCGCTGCGTATTTTGAAAATGGCCGCGCCATTTTCCAGATTGCCACCCGACATGCTCGATTCCAGCGGCAAACCCGCCACGGTGCTGGTGATTACCCGTACCTGGACCTTCGAGCGCCAAACGCTGACCTCCGATTAATGCGCATCCTCGGTATCGACCCCGGTTCGCGCACCACCGGTTTTGGCGTGATCGACGTTGTTGGCCAGAATCGCGTTTATGTCGCTTCAGGCTGTATCAAAACCCAGGGCGGGCCGCTGCCCGAGCGCATCAAAATCATCCTCGATGGCATCGCGCAAATTGTCGCGACGTACAAGCCCGATGAATCAGCGATCGAACAAGTCTTTGTTAACGTCAACCCTGCTGCCACTTTGATGCTGGGCCAGGCGCGCGGTGCAGCTGTGGCGGCTTTGGTGTTGGCTGGACTACCTGTGACGGACTACACCGCGTTGCAAGTGAAACAAGCCGTTGTGGGTAATGGCCATGCCGACAAAGCTCAGGTCGGGCTGATGGTGCAGCGCCATTTGCGCCTGTCGGGCGTACCGCAAGCCGACGCCGCCGACGCGCTCGGCGTCGCCCTGACGCATGCCCAGCACCAGGGCGGCGCAGCCAAGCAACTTGCGGCGTACCGGATGTCGATGAAGCGCGGGCGAATGGCCTAGGGGTATGTGCTTGTAAGCCTTGTTGTAATTGCTCTACAAATATATACATTGCCATGTATTGAGGCGCGCTACTGTTTATGAGTGAATTGCACGGTAGCGGACAGACGATTTTGATTTTCGCCCCGCAAAGCCGTTATACTGTACGTTCGTTCACTTTGGCGCTAGGCGCAGAGCTGCATCATGATTGGTCGTCTCACAGGCAAACTACTGGAAAAACAACCGCCGCAAATTCTGCTCGATGTTGGCGGTGTCGGTTATGAAGTGGATGTGCCGATGAGCACTTTCTATGTCTTGCCGCATCTCGGGGACGCGACCACGCTGTTTACCCATCTGGTGGTGCGTGAAGATGCCCAGCTGCTCTATGGTTTTGCGACTCGCGAGGAGCGCAATAGTTTTCGCACCTTGATCAAGGTGTCGGGGATTGGCGCCAAAATCGCGCTCGCGGTCTTGTCGGGTATGACGGCGGATGAGCTGGCGCTGGCGGTGGCCTCGGAAGACATCAAGCGCCTCTCCGCCGTACCCGGTATCGGCAAGAAAACCGCCGAGCGTCTGGTGCTTGAATTGCGCGGCAAGCTGGCCACCGGTGGTCTGGTCTCCATGCCCGGTGAGTTGCCATTGGCCACCACGCCAGACGATCGCAGTGATATTCTGAATGCCTTGCTGGCGCTGGGTTATAACGAGCGCGAAGCCAATCTGGCGATGAAAGCGCTGCCCGCCGATGCGTCAGTCAGCGACGGTATCCGGATGGCGCTCAAATCGCTGGCGAAAGGCTAATGGGTATTTGTTCGCAGGGCATATTCAATCTTAATTTCAGAGCCATACCTGCAAGGGTATCAAGATGATCGAAACTGATTCGCTTTTTTCCGCTCCGCCGCCTGATCGCCTGATCACCGCGCAAAAGCTCTCGAATAATGAAGAGCAGCTTGAACGTGCGCTGCGGCCGAAATTGCTCGACGAATACGTCGGGCAGATGAAGGCGCGCGGCCAGCTGGAAATTTTTATCGAAGCGGCAAAAAAGCGCGGCGAAGCGCTCGACCATGTGCTGCTATTTGGCCCGCCCGGCCTCGGTAAAACGACGCTGGCGCACATCATCGCGCGCGAATTGGGCGTCAATTTGCGGCAAACCTCGGGCCCGGTGTTGGAGCGCGCTGGCGATCTGGCCGCGTTGCTGACCAATCTGGAGCCGCATGATGTGCTGTTTATCGACGAAATTCACCGCCTTTCGCCGGTAGTCGAAGAAATTCTGTATCCGGCACTGGAAGATTTTCAGCTCGACATTATGATCGGAGAAGGCCCAGCTGCGCGCTCGGTGAAGCTCGATTTGCCGCCGTTTACTTTGGTCGGCGCGACGACTCGGGCAGGGATGTTGACCAATCCATTGCGCGATCGTTTTGGCATTGTCGCGCGGCTGGAGTTTTATACGCCGGAAGAATTGACGCGCATTGTGAGCCGCTCGGCCGGTTTGCTGAATGTCGAAATGGCCGACGACGGCGCGTTTGAAATCGCGCGCCGCTCGCGCGGTACGCCGCGAATTGCCAACCGACTGCTACGCCGCGTACGCGATTTTGCCGAGGTAAAACACGATGGCGTGGTGACGCGTGAAGTGGCCGATGCCGCGCTGCAAATGCTCGACGTCGATCACGCTGGGCTCGATGTGATGGATAGAAAACTATTGCTGGCTATTCTGGAAAAATTCGGCGGTGGCCCGGTGGGGCTGGATAACGTCGGTGCGGCGATTGGTGAGTCGACCGATACGATTGAGGAAGTCGTCGAGCCCTATTTGATTCAGCAAGGCCTGATGCAGCGCACGCCGCGCGGACGGATGGCGACTTTGGGGGCTTATGCGCACTTTGGTTTGAGCGCGCCTAAGAGCGAGATTTAAAAATGCTGCGCCCCGAAGGAAGTACCCTTGGGGTGCGCCTCCCGTGATAACGCGTCGGGAGTTACTCAACAATTGAAGAAGCCTCATGTACAAAACGTACTTTCCGCTTCCTGCGTTACTGCCTCGCAGTTCCGTCTGCACCCGAAGTGTTGTGACAGGGCTCGCTACTTTTAAAACCCACTCTAAAACGGATGAATGCATTGGTAATTTCATACAAAATCAAAGCCAAATGCCCCGACCAGGGCATTTTTTATGCACAATAGCTATCCGAATACCCTAGCCACGCATGGCAAGATGCGGGGCTTTCATACTGGCTGAACTTTTACCGCTTAAGGTTTACCAACTTTAGGCTTTTATTTTTGGAGTATTTCCCGTGGATGTCAGCGCTGGCGTACAAGATATGTCGATTATTAGCTTGGTAATGCAAGCGAGTTTCGTCGTGCAAATGGTGATGGTGATTTTGATGGCGCTGTCGTTTGTGTCGTGGTGGCATATTTTCAGCAAGCATTTCACGCTAGCGAACGCCAAAAAGCACACCGAAGAATTTGAAGACCGCTTCTGGGGCGGCTCGGATTTGAACGGCCTGTACGAGCAAGTGAAACGTAGCCGCAGCATCGGGATGGAAAAAATCTTTGAAGCGGGCTTTGGCGAATTTTTAAAATTGCGCCAAAAAGGCGGAATGGAATTATCCGACGTGATGGAAGGGACTCGCCGTGCGATGCGCGCATCCTGCCAGCGCGAGCTCGATTTCCTCGATAAACACAATGCGTTTTTAGCGTCGGTTGGCTCGGTCAGCCCCTATATCGGTCTGTTCGGCACGGTGTGGGGCATTATGTATGCCTTCAAAGGCCTAGGTAATGTCGGCCAAGCCACGCTGGCAACGGTAGCGCCGCACATTGCTGAAGCGTTGGTCGCGACGGCGATTGGCCTGTTTGCCGCGATTCCGGCTGTCGTGGCCTACAACCGCTTTGCTTATGATGTTGATCGCCTCGCGAACCGCTTTGATACTTTTATCGAAGAATTCTCGAATGTTTTGCAGCGCCAAATTCGCTAAGGTTGCCTCATGAATAATCGTCGCCCCCGTCGTGCGAAAAGCGAAATTAACGTCGTTCCCTATGTCGACGTGATGCTGGTGCTGCTGGTGATCTTTATGGTCGCAGCGCCGATGATGCAGCCTTCGGTGATTAATCTGCCTAGCGTCGGTAAATCGAATATCGAAGTCGCCGCCAAGCCGATCACCGTTGAAATTTCAGCCGAAGGCGCACTCGGCCTGATTGATGCGCAAGGTAGCAAGGCCGAGCCGCAGGCCGATGTCGCAACCTTGGTCGCTGCAATCAAGGCCAAAATGGGTACTGAAACCGAGCGCCCAGTGATTATTTCCGCCGATAAAAACGTCAAATACGAAATCGTCGTGCAAACGATGGATAGCTTGCAAAAAGCCGAAATCGCCCGCGTCGGCCTGATGGTGCAGCCTAAATAATGAATCGGATGCACAACCCCGCTCATGAGGAAAAACGCGGCCTGTCATTTGTGCTGGCCGTGTTGATGCACGTGATTCTGGCTGCGGCTTTGTTATTGTCAGTGCAGTGGAAAACGCAAAAGCCCAAGCCGGTGGTGGTCGAGCTTTGGGGCGGGCAGCTGCCTGCTGCGCCCGAGCCAGCCCAGCCCGAACCGGTGAAAGTCAAGCCAGTCAAACAGCCGCCGCCCGAGCCTGAAGAATTGCCGAAAAAAGTCGACATTCAAACCGCGAAGGTAAAAACCACGCCAAAACCAACGGCCAAACCGACGGCAACGCCCAAAGTAACGCCTGTACCAACGGCAACGCCGAAAGCGACCGCAGCACCAAAGGCGACGAATGCGCCTGCGGCCAAGCCGACTGCTGCGCCAAAAGCTAAAGCCACGGCGGCACCGAAGAAGAGCGAAATGCAGGATTTGCTGTCCCTGGACAACACTATCTCCAGCAATACCAAGCCAGTGGCAGGCGGCAAGCCCGGCGGCACAGGGACTAATCCGAATGCAGTGGGCAATAGCGGGGCGGGCAAGGGCTCTGGTGCCAATGCAGCCGGTCTGGAAAGCTATAAAGGTCGTCTGATCCAGCAAATCAAATCGCGTACGGTGTATAGCAAAGGCGGCAGCCCGACAGCAGAATTCCGCGTGATCGTTCTGCCCGATGGCTCCATTCTGGAAGACCAGTTGCAACAAATCAGTGCCACAGGTGATCCGGCGTATGCCGAGGCGACCAAGCGGGCCATCTTAAGCATGGGGCGTTTCCCGCCACTGCCCGATGGCCAGACTTTCAGTGGCTCATTGCGTACGTGGAATATCAAATTCCGTCTTGATTAGGAATCTATCAATGAAGATGCTCAAACAGTTTTTACGTGGTTTGGTCGCAGCAACGCTGTTGGCTGCAGGCGCTGCGCACGCCGATATGACGATTGAAGTGGTTGGCGTCGGCAGCCAGCAGTATCCCATCGCCATCGTACCGTTCAAAAATGAAATCGGTCTGGCACAGGCGATTACGCCAGTGGTTGGCACCGATTTGGGCAATAGCGGCTTGTTCAAGGTGATTCCCGCTGGTGATGTAGCGCCACAACCGTTTTCGTCCAGCGAAATCAATTTTCCGGCGCTGCAGGCCAAAGGCGCGCAAACCGCGCTGGTGGGGCAGGTGATTCCTGATGGCAATCAGGTGACGGTGCGCTTCTGGCTGGTTGATCTGGCCACCAAGCAGGAATTGATCGCCTTTGAAAAACGCGGCAACGCCAGTCAGACTCGCCGTTTGGCACATCAAATCGCCGATATGATTTACGCCAAGCTCACTGGCAAAACGGGTGCATTTGCTTCGCGCATTGCCTATGTGTTGAAAACACCGGGTCGTTATCAATTGCAGGTGGCTGATTCGGATGGCTACGGCGCGCAGACTGTTTTGGCTTCGCGTAAGCCGATTATGTCGCCGCGTTGGTCACCCGATGGCGGCAAGCTGGCGTATGTGTCGTTTGAAAAAGAAAAACCGATTGTCTACGTGCACGAGCTGGCCACTGGCAAACGCATTGAAGCTGCCAATTTCAAAGGCAGCAATTCATCGCCGGCCTGGTCGCCCGACGGCAAAAAACTGGCCGTGGTCTTGAGCAAGGACTTGGGCAGTCAGATTTATGTGATCAATGCCGACGGCAGCAACCCGCGCCGCATTACGCAAAGCGGTGAAATCAATACGGAACCTTCCTTCCTTGCCGATGGTCGCAGCATTGTTTTCACGTCGGATCGTGGTGGCAGCCCGCAAATCTATCGCCAGTCCATCGAGGGCGGCGAAGCGGTGCGGATGACCAATTCGGGCGCCTATAACGCCAGCGCGAAAGTCTCGCCCGATGGCCGTTCGATGACATATGTCACCCGTAGCAATGGCTACCGTGTGGCCATCATGGATCTGGCCAGCCGCCAGAGCATGGTGCTCACCGATACCAATGCCGACGATTCGCCGTCTTTTGCGCCCAATAGCCAGATGATTCTGTATGAAACCGATGTGGGTCGCCGTGGCACGCTGGCCATTGTCTCTGCCGATGGCCGCATTAAGCAGCGGCTGAAAGCGCAGGGTGGCGAAGTACGTCAGCCTGCCTGGGGTCCGATGTTGCGCTAGGGGCTGTTGACGTTTGGTTTACCGTCGCAAACCCAATGTCAACAAAGCCAAGTAGAAATACATTTTGTTTAATCAACGGAGTAAACCGATGAAAAAGATTGCACTCAGTGTTTTAATGACCGCCCTGCTCGCTGCATGTGCCAGCACGCCAGCGCCAGTTACTGATCCAAACGCCAACCAGACGACGGGCAACACCAGCAATACCGGCTCCGAGATCACCACGGTGGATGCCACTGGCACTACGGGCGTAAAACTGGATCCGCGCCTGAGCGACCCAAGCAATATCCTGTCGCAACGCCGGGTGTATTTCGATTACGACTCATTCACCGTCAAGAGCGAATACGACGCCATGGTGCAAGCCCACGCCAAATTCCTGGTTGAGCGTCGCGATTACAAAATCATCCTGCAAGGCAATACCGATAATCGCGGTACGGCAGAATACAATCTGGCGCTGGGCCAGAAACGTGCCGACGCCGTGGCTAAATTGCTGCTCGCTTTGGGCGTGAACGAAAACCAGATCGAGGCAGTGAGCTTTGGTGAAGAGCGTCCGCTGGAAAACGGCGATACCGATGAAGCGTGGGAGCGTAATCGCCGCGCCGATATTGTGTATAACGGCGAACAAACTAAATAAGTTGCTTGCCTAGTTTTGGCGTTCTGCCTACGCTCTTTCCTGCATGGGAAGTGCGTAGTGCGCCATCCCCCAAACCCCGCCATTGCGGGGTTTGTATTTCAATACCATTGAGATGTTGATGATGAAACCAATGAAAATTGCACTAATGGCTTTTGTTTTTGCCGGGATGGCAACGCATGTGCAGGCGGGCTTGTTTGATGACGATGTCGCCCGCAAACAAGTGGCTGATCTGGCTGCCAGCGTGCAAACGCTGCAACAGCAAAACACCCAGCGTCTGGAGCAACTGGAAGCGAGCAAATCGCGCATCCTTGATCTGGTGCGCCAGCTGGACGCGCAAAAAGAAGAAATCGCCAAATTGCGCGGCGCCAATGAAGTGCTGCAATTTAATCTGGATGAAGCCGTTAAACGCCAGAAAGACCTATACATCGATCTGGATGCGCGGCTGCGCAATATTGAACAAGCCAAAGCCGAGGCCAAACAGGAAGCCAAGCTGAGCGAGCAGGAAAGCTTTGACGCCGCCGTGGCACTGGTGCAAAGCAAGAAATTCAAGGAAGCCAGCGCAGCCTGGAGCCGTTTTGTCGCCGATTACCCCAGCACTGAAAAAATGGCGGCAGCCCAATACTGGATGGGCATGAACTACGCCTTTAGCAAAGACTACAAATCGGCCAATATCGCCTTTAAAAACGTCGTTGAAAATGCCCCCGATGACGAAAAAGCCCCCGACGCACTGCTTGGCCTCGCATCCGTCGCCGCGACCACGGGTGATAAAAAATCTTCGCGCAATTACCTGATCAATATTCTGGAACGCTACCCGCAATCGGAAGCCGCTGCCAAAGCCAAAAAAGCGCTGGCTGCACCTAATTAATCGATACGCACACTATTGCAATAGTCGTTTCATGGGTGTGTTGCTGTAGCCTTTTCTAGTATTGGCTTGCAGAGCAATACCCCTTGTTCTTCGGTGGGTCGCAATAGTCTGGCCAGAATTTGAGTGTCGCATACCGGCCATAGCGCGCAGCAGCTGGCGCTGTTCATGCTTCAAACACGTTTTCATTGCTGTTCACCTTTTGGAGTTGAAGATGCTAGTTGATTTCAAAATGATCGTTGTTCCAGGCCAGCAGGCTTTGGCCAAGCTGGTCGAGCTCCAGCAAGACACAGGTGTCATGCCTATTATTCTGGGCAATGTGGATGAGACCGATGCCTTGTTTGAAAATATTGAAACGTCCGAAGAGTCTCTGGACGAGCTGCTGGCGCGTGCCGAGCTTGAAGATGCGCAGCGCTGGTTGGCAGCCCGTGCCGAGGAAGCGAAGGCATTTGCGCTCGAGTTTGGTGCCGATGACACCGACGAGGACGACGAAGCAGATTGGGGCGAGGGCGACTTCGAAGGCATGCCGGAAGATGGCTCGGATGCTCGCTTGAGCGCCCATTGCAATATCATGACCGGAAAGCCGTATGAGCAAGTGGCGCTGGCGCTGGTTCCTGCCGGGCTGGCCTGGCAAGTACCTTGCCATCTGCGCATCGGTGGTTGGAATGAATGCCCGGATGCGCCGGTTCATGCGGCCCTGTTTCGCTACTGGGGTGAGTGTTATGGTGCCGTGCCTGTCTGCTACACCGGCGATGTGATTGAAATGTCGGTCAGCCGCCCGCCACAGACGCTGGAAGACGCCCTGATGCTGGCGCAGGAACAATATTTATATTGCCCCGATATTGTTGATCAGGGCACCGAGACGGTAGAGGCGCTGGCGCGCAGCCTGTTGCGCTCACCGGTGTGGTATTTCTGGTGGGATTAATAATGAATTGCTAACGTCTGGGTATTGCTCTGCAAGTCAAAGCTGGATTGCTTGGTGGGGCAATACCTAGATGTAAGCTGTTCTTCGATGCCCTATGGCTTTCTGGAGGAGGGCTGAATCAGGCCTGATCGACTTCCACTTCCAGGCATCGCTAAACCGTGTTTTAGTCTTGGATTCACTGATTTATCCTGTGCTGGCAGGGCGTTACCTGTCCTGCAATTGCTTGCCCTTCTTCCTAGCTCCCCAGCTTGATTGCCCCGAAGCGATACGCAACAAACGCGCCAATCCCGCAAAACGCCAGCGTGCTCGCCAGCGGCAGGCTGCTGCCGTCGTGCCAGATTCCCATCAGCACCCCTGCCACTGTGGCAATGCCAAATTGCATGGTGCCCATCAGCGCCGAGGCTAAGCCGGCTTGCGCGCCATGATGCGCCAGCGCGCCTGCGGTTGAGTTGGGGGCAGCAAAGCCCAGCGCCATCAGATACAGATAAATGCAGCCCACCAGCAGCCAGAACGGTGGCTGGGTCAGCAGGCTGGTGAGCAGCAAGACCCCGCTGGCCAGCGCCAGCATGATCGTTGAGCGCTGCAGTATTTGATCAATCGAATGGTTTTTCAGCGCTCGCGCATTAAACTGGCTGGCGATGATGTAGCACGCGGCAATGCTGCCAAAAGTTAGGCTGTATTGCGTCGGGCTTAGGCCATACACCTTCATCATCACAATCGGCGAGCCGGTGATATAAGCAAATAGCCCGGCCACGGCCAAGCCGCCGGTGAGCGCATAGCCTATAAAGTGCCGGTCGCGCAGCAGCTCGTGATAGGCCCGCAGCGTGGCGCCCAACTCAAAGCGCTGCTCACGCTTGGCCAGACGTGATTCGGGCAAGAGATAATGCATCGCGATCAGGCTCAGCAGGGCAAACAGCGCCAGCAAGGCAAAAATCGCCCGCCAGCTGCTCACGCCCACTACCCAACTGCCAAGAAGTGGTGCCAGAATCGGCGCAACGCCCATCACCAGAACCAATGATGAATACACCTGCGCCGCCATGCGCGGCTCGCAACGGTCACGCACCACCGCACGGGCAATCACCATGCCAGCGCAGCCGCCCAGCGCCTGGATAAAACGCAGTGCAATCAAGGCCTCGATACTGGTGGCCAGTGCGCAGCCGATGGACGCGAGCAAATACACGCCCAGCCCGATCAGCAGCGGTGGTTTGCGGCCAAAGTGATCCGAGAGCGGGCCGTATAAGATCTGCCCCAGCGCCAAGCCGATAAAGTAGCTCGCTAGGGTGAGCTGCACCGTGCCATCGTCGGCGTGCAGGCCGCTGGCAATTGCGGGCAGGCCCGGTAAATACATATCTATGGATAA
The DNA here is from genome assembly GCF_009760905.1 of Chitinibacter sp. GC72. Classification (GTDB taxonomy): domain Bacteria; phylum Pseudomonadota; class Gammaproteobacteria; order Burkholderiales; family Chitinibacteraceae; genus Chitinibacter. The sequence continues at coordinate 112,442 of NZ_VIRW01000004.1, forward strand.
AGGCCCCAGCGCAGTTAGCGCGGCGAGCAGCAAAATCCAGCCTGCAAAACGGTTTGGCGGCGTGGCGGGCGAAGTGGTGGTGTTTGTCATGGGTATAGGTGGCAACGCCTTTTTCTGTATGCTTTAGGAAGATATACCCATATAGATCAAGGAGATTGACACTGTTGAAGTACAATGGCTTATTAAATGCCAAATCTATCGGCTGAACAAGTGTAATAGTGCAACTCACTTGACCCTTGTGCTTTACCGCCAGCTCTGTGCACAGCAAGCTGGGGTAATCCTGCCTGTCTCTCTCTGGCGCGCCGGTATAAAATGGCGGCACGGCCAAGCAAAGCGCAACATAATCTGGTCGTTTTTATTCAAATCCCCCGAACTGTTCTTCGGAAAGGAAAGCTCTACATGCGCGAATCATTGCGTATCACCGAAATATTCCACTCGCTGCAAGGCGAAACCAGCCGCATCGGCCTGCCTACCGTATTTGTGCGCCTCACCGGTTGCCCGATGCGTTGTACCTATTGCGATAGCGCGTATGCCTTCACCGGCGGCAAAACCATAAGTCTTGACGAGATCATGGCGCAAATTGAGTCCTACGGCTGTAAAACCGTCTGCGTCACTGGCGGTGAGCCGCTGGCGCAAAAACCGGTGCATCTGCTGTTCAAGCGCCTGTGCGATGCTGGCTATAGCGTGAGCACCGAAACCGGTGGCGGCCAGCCGATTGATTGCGTTGACCCGCGTGTGTCGCGCATTCTGGATATCAAAACGCCTAAATCGGGCGAAATGCATAATATGCTGTGGGCCAATGTCGACGCGGTGACCGAGCACGACGAAATCAAATTTGTACTGGTTGATCGCAGCGATTACGAATGGGCGCGCGAATATGTGCGCGAGCACCGCTTGAATGAGAAAGCACCAGTGATTTTCTCGCCGGTGTGGGAGAGTCTCAAACCCGTCGATCTGGCCGACTGGGTGATCGCCGATAAGCTACCAGTGCGTGTGCAAGTGCAGCTGCATAAATTACTCTGGGGTGAGAAGCCGGGGGTATAGCCCGCTGCTCTTTTCTAATTCTGTCTTTGATTGATATACCCCATGGGGATTTGCCATGAACAAAAAAGCGATTATTTTACTATCCGGTGGTCTGGACTCAGCCACATGCCTGGCGATGGCCAAAGCGGCGGGTTTCGACTGCTATGCGCTGTCATTCGATTACGGGCAGCGCCACAATGCCGAGCTGGATGCCGCCAAGCGCGTTGCTAAAGCGCTCGGTGCCATCGAGCATCGCGTGATCAAAATTGATCTGGCGGCCTTTGGCGGCTCGGCACTGACCGACGCCAATATCGCCGTGCCGGTTGATGGCGCGATGGAGAATGAAATCCCCGTTACTTATGTCCCTGCACGCAATACTGTGCTGCTGTCCTACGCGCTGGCCTGGTCTGAAGTGTTGGGCTCGGATGATATTTATATCGGCGTGAACGCGGTTGATTACTCGGGCTACCCCGATTGCCGCCCCGAATACATTTCGGCGTTTCAGGCGATGGCACGGCTCGCGACCAAGGTCGGCGTTGAAGGCTCGTCGCTGCACATTCACACGCCATTGATTCGTTTGACCAAGGCGCAAATTATCGCTGAAGGGCTCAAACTGGGCGTTGACTACAGCCTGAGCACCACGTGTTATCAAGCCAATGATGCGGGTGAAGCGTGTGGACTATGCGATGCCTGCCGTCTGCGCGCCGCCGGTTTTGCCGCTGCAGGCGTGGCTGACCCGACGCGCTATCAGGCGAAACAATAAGCTTCGTCGAAAATAATTGCAAAAAGTGCTTGCCAAGCTGAAAAAGCACCTATACAATGCGCAGCCTAAGTAGGGGAGTCGCCAAGTTGGTTAAGGCATCGGATTTTGATTCCGACATGCGAAGGTTCGAATCCTTCTTCCCCTGCCAAACAATCAAGCCGCTAACGATATCCGTATCGAGCGGCTTTTTTGTTGCCTATCGCGGGAATGTGCTCAATACGTGTTGGATCAGAACCTCGCTGGTGGATCTAGGGCTTAAAACCCCCTGTCGCCCATCGCCGAGGGAGTGGAGTGAGACAAACAGCATTACCGTTTGGCTCGCGACTGACCGAGGGAAGCCCGGAGGGCCGCAGGCGGGGTGCGCCTTCTCTTGCTTACTTCTCTTGGCGAAGCAAGAGAAGTAAGTCCTCGTCGCGGATTGCGACTGTAAAACACTGCGCCGAAGGCGCTAAAAACTTTCAACACACATTGAGAATATCACCCCTATCGTTTGGGTATTGCTCGCTATGTCAAACGCAGTGTGCTCTGCAGAGCAATACCTGTTCAATAAGCCGCTCAGCATTCAAACCGGGAGCAATCATTGACTTACCGCGAATTGATCCAGAGTCAGCTTCAGCAAGGCCAGATCGAGCGTTTTGACGCGCAGGTGTTGCTCTTGCATGTGCTGAAAAAAAACCGCGCCTGGCTGATTGCGCACGATGATGAAGAGGCCAGCGCAGCCGAGATGGCCGCCTTTCATGCGCTGGCAGCGCGGCGGCGCGATGGTGAGCCGGTGGCGTATCTGCTCGGCAGCCGCGAATTTTATGGTCGCGAATTTATCGTCAATCCCTCGGTATTAATCCCGCGCCCCGACACCGAATTGCTCGTCGAACTGGCGCTGGCGCGCGCCCCCAACAATGGCAAGGTGCTTGACCTGGGCACAGGTTCGGGCTGCATCCCGATTACGCTCAAGCTGGAACGAGGCGATTTATCAGTCAGCGCACTTGACCTATCGAGCGACGCGCTTGCCGTGGCGCAAGCCAATGCGCAAAGTCTGAGTGCTGATGTGCGCTGGCTCGAATCAAACTGGTTTGCCGCCGTCACAGGCGAAATCTTTGATCTGATTGTCTCCAACCCGCCGTATATCCATGCCGAGGATGATCACCTGCATCAGGGCGATCTGCGTTTCGAGCCCAGCGGCGCGCTCACCGACGGCCACGATGGGCTGACTCATCTCCAAACCATTATCACCGCCGCACCAAGCCATTTGCAGCCGGGCGCCTGGCTGCTGCTTGAGCATGGCTGGGATCAAGGCGCAGCTTGTCGCGAAATGCTGGCTACAGCAGGCTTTAGCGAAGTGCAGACCTGGCAGGATTTGGGCGCCAATGATCGCGTCAGCGGCGGTCGGAAACCTTAGCGATTGCAAATGCGCGATTGCGCTGGATCAATCGCGACGGCTTGCCCACCGGAAGCAACGGACTTACAATACCCGAGTAAATTATTCAAGCTTTGCGAGCATTTTGTTTTTATTCGCTCCGCTAGCCCAACCACGAAGAGCCAAAATCATGAGCACTCAAGACACTATCCGCCAGCAAGTTACTGAAAACCCAGTGATTTTGTATATGAAAGGCACTCCAACTTTCCCGCAATGCGGCTTTTCGGCCGGCGCGGTGCAAATCCTGAAAAACCTCGGCGTGAATTTCGCTGCGGTCAATGTATTGGCCGACCCGGAAATCCGCCAAGGCATCAAAGAATTCGCCAACTGGCCAACGATTCCACAGCTCTACATCAAGGGTGAATTTGTCGGCGGCAGCGACATCATGAAAGAGCTGTACGCCAGCGGCGAATTGGCTGAGATGGTTGCTGATTTGAAAGCCGAGTAATTCGCTTTTATTTCGCTGATATAAAAAAACGCCGCTAGGTTTGAACCAGCGGCGTTTTTGCATGCAATTTTCTTTGAGCTGTTTGAAACCGGCTTTGTCCTCGCATCCTTGCTGCGCTGAAAAAAGCGTCAATAGACCCTAGGGGCATTTCACCGCTGCGCAGCAGCAAAGTAGCAGCTAGAATAGCGCGGATATGACTATTGCACGGAATAAGCGAATGAGCACTGTACTGGATGTTGTTATCCTCGCGGCGGGTAAAGGCACGCGCATGTATTCAAGCCTGCCCAAGGTATTGCATCAGTTGGCAGGCAAGCCACTGGTACAGCATGTGATTGATACTGCGCGGGGTCTGAAACCGGCAAAGCTGGTGGTTGTGTATGGTTTTGGTGGCGAAAAACTGCAGCAGGCTCTGGTGGGGCAGCAGCTTGGTTTTGCCTTGCAGGCTGAACAGCTTGGGACTGGTCATGCGCTGGCGCAGGCTGTGCCGCAGCTTGAAGGCGACACGACGCTGATGCTGTATGGCGATGTGCCTTTAACCCGCCAAGCGACTTTGGAGAAATTACTTACAGCCTGTGCCGGTGGCAAATTGGGGATTCTGACTGATATTCTCGACGATGCTACCGGCTATGGCCGGATTGTGCGCAATGCAGATGGTCAGGTGACCCATATTGTCGAACAGAAAGATTGTAGCGCCGAAGAAGCGGCAATCCGTGAAATGAATACCGGTATTCTGGTGTTGCCTACCGCCAGACTGAAAGGCTGGTTGTCCGAGTTGAAAAATGACAATGCGCAAGGCGAATACTACGCCACTGATCTGATTGCCCTGGCGGTGCGTGATGGAGTCGAGATTGCCACTGTGCATCCGCAAGATCACTGGGAGGCCGAGGGGATCAATAATAAATTGCAGTTGGCTACCCTGGAGCGGATTCATCAGCATGGGATTGCCAAGGCGCTGCTGAGCGCCGGAGTAGGTCTGGCCGACCCTGCCCGGATTGATGTTCGCGGCACGATTGAACATGGTCAGGACGTGACGATCGATGTGAATTGTGTGTTTGAAGGCCGGATTGTGCTCGGTCAGAATGTCAGCATAGGTGCACATTGCTACCTGAAAAATGTGACGATTGCCGATGGAGCGGTGATTCATCCTTTTTGCCACCTGGAAGACGCTGTCGTGGGCGTAGCGAGCCTGATTGGCCCGTACGCCCGCCTGCGTCCGGGTGCCGAGCTTGCTGCTGACGTTCATATTGGCAATTTTGTTGAAGTTAAAAAATCAACCATTGCCCAAGGCAGCAAGGTGAATCATCTAACGTATATTGGCGATACAACGATGGGTGCGGGTGTCAATGTTGGCGCAGGCACGATTACGGCCAACTACGATGGCGTGAATAAATTCCGCACCATTATTGAAGACAATGTGCGCATCGGCTCGAATAATGTGCTGGTTGCTCCGGTGACGATAGGTGCGGGCGCCACTACCGGGGCAGGTTCGGTCATTAGCAAGAATGCGCCAGCCGGTGAGCTGACGGTGGCTAGAGCGAAGCAAACCACCATTACCGGGTGGCAAAGGCCAACTAAAAAGTGAGAATGATGAGTGCCGGTGTGCTACTTGGCAAGAGAGGCTGGCCTATCGCGCAATCGCTGGCTATTTCCTGATGTAGACCAACCCCGACCGAGGTGGGGTTGGCTGATTTGGGTGATTAAATGCCAGCGATGCGATCCAGTATGCCGCCAAGGCGGGAGCTGCTTTGCTCCATCTGTTGCAATGCGCTGAGTACCTGCTCTTTTTTGCCTGCCTGCCAGGCTGAAATGGCGGCGGTGCCAGCGTGATGGACCTCGCCGTGCGGGGCTTCCATTTCACGGTAGGCGGGGTTTTTGCCCAGCAGGGCCTGGCCTTCGCCGTCGTAGTACCAGTGTCCAAAGCGGCATTGATGCGGATCGTTCGTGACGTGCAGGCCGCCACCGCTGGGCGCGCCTGATACGCTTTGATAAACCCGGAACTTGAACAGCAGGTGATCCAGCTTGGCGACCTCGACAAAGCTGGCCAGCATATTCTGGTTGACCATTTCTTCCATTTCGCCCGATACGGTAATCAGCAGCTCCATATCGCTGGCGGCGTTGCGGCCCATATCGCTGTATTGCGCGGTTTGTTCGGCCATGGTGTTCATGGTTTGTTTGACCGACTGGGTTTCCTGGCGGATTTCGCCGACCAGCTTGGTAATGTCTTTGGTGGCATTGCCGGTGCGCTCGGCCAGCTTGCGCACTTCATCGGCCACCACCGCAAAGCCACGACCTTGCTCGCCGGCACGGGCAGCTTCAATTGCGGCGTTCAAGGCCAGCAGATTGGTCTGATCGGCAATTTCCTTGATCAGCTGCACAATGCCACTGATTTGGTCTGATTGCTGATCCAGTTTGTCCACCTCGGTGACAGATTGGGCGGCGGTGCTCGAGAGCAGGGTCAGGCTATCGGAAATGGTCGCAATCGCTTGTGTATTGTCGCTGGCCACCCGGCTTAGGGCGGCTGCGCAGCGCTGCTCTTCCTTCATTTTTTCATTCATTCTGCCCAGCGAATGCGATGAAGCATCAAGCGACACGCCAAATTGCGCCAGCGATTCAAACATCGAAAGATAGTATTTGCCCTCGCCATTATCCTGATTTTGCAGGCTGCTGATAAAGTCCTGGTCTTTGAGCAATTTGGTGTTTTCTTTTTTCAGCTTCTGATTTTCTTGCTCCAGATTGGCCACTCTTTCGTACAAACTGGCAATCAGTTTTTTTTGACCAAAAAACATCTCAGTCCCCTGCGCAACTTGATAATTTGCCCAGTATAGTCAACAAGCTGCGGCAACGCCCTGACTCGGATGCAATCGGTGCAAAATGCAGACGATACGGCGGATAAACCTGCCCCGCGCCCATAGCCCGGCGTAGCTGTGACTCAGGCCACAGTCAAGCGCAGCATGACAATGCCATCAAGTGCTTCCCCATAAAATTCAATGATTTAGCAAATTAATACCTAGTGAAAACCCTAATATCATTCCTTACAACTTCGCGTAGCATCGCTTTTTTTGTAAGCTTTATATTGATCAACGATGAAAAAAATGCTGATCGCGGCCATTGTGATTGCAGGTGGCGCACTTACTGCATGGCAGTATCTTGGTAAGGCCCAATCTGGAAAAGCGCTAGAGAGCAATACCCCTGTAGTGGCCTCTGCGGCAGGCGAGCAGAAAACCCTGCGCATCGCGCTGGAAGGCAAATATCCGCCGTTTGAATATCTGGACGCCAATCAGCAGCTCACCGGTTTTAATGTTGATCTGGCCAATGCGCTGTGCCTGGAGATGAAGGTGCGCTGCGAATTTACCCGCTTTGATTTTGACCAGCTGATTCCCTCGCTGAACGAGCATAAAGCCGACGCCATTGTGGCGTCTTTATCGATTACCGAAGAGCGCGAACGGCTGGTGCAATTTACCGATGTGTATTCGCGCGTGCCGGGCACCTATGTGGCGAGCAAAAAATCCAAAATCATCTGGCCGGTGATTACCGCCGAGCGCATTCGCGGTGAAAGTATCGGCGTGGTGGCCAAAACGACGTTTGATGATTACATCAGCAATGAAATGGATCAGAGCAAGGTCACCATCAAACGCTTTGCCAGCGCCGATGAGATGATGACCGCGCTGGAAAAAGGCGAGATCAAGCTGGTGTTTGACGATAGCGCGGTGCTGGGCAATTTCTTGAAATCGGCCAGCAATCAGGATCGCTTTGAAATGGTCGGCAATCGCATAGACTCACCCAAATGGCTAGGCCGCGGTGAGGCCATTGCGCTGCGCAAGGAAGATGGCGAGCTGCGCGACCAGTTTAATATGGCTTTGCGCAAAATCATTGAAAGCGGGCAACATCAGCAACTGGGTTATAAATACTTCACACTGCGCGTGTTATAAAACGCCATCGCAGCAGCAGCAAACTCAAGGCCTGTTTCACGTGAAGCAGGCCTTAGATTTTTGTACTTGGATAAAGTAGCCGTTTACCCGCTAAAATAGCCGCACATTTAAATCAGTAGTCACGGAAACCATGTCGGAACCGATCGCGCCAGTAGCAGAAGAAACCATCGAATCAGCCTATACCGCCAGCTCGGGCGGGCAGGGCGGCCGCTTTATCGAAGCGCAGGTGTCAGCCACGCCAGACGATGGCGAATCGGTGCAGCTTGGCCTGTACGCCGAAAAAAGCTATCTCGAATACGCGATGAGCGTGGTCAAGAGCCGCGCTTTGCCGCAGGTGGAAGACGGCCAGAAACCCGTACAGCGCCGCATTTTGTACGCGATGCACGAGCTGGGGCTCACCGCCACCGCCAAACCAATGAAATCGGCGCGGATTGTCGGCGATGTGCTGGGTAAATATCACCCGCACGGCGACCAATCGGCCTACGACGCGCTGGTGCGGATTGCACAGGATTTCTCGCTACGCTATCCCTTGATCGACGGCCACGGTAACTTTGGCTCACGCGATGGCGATGGTGCGGCAGCTTATCGTTACACCGAGGCGCGTTTAACGCCGGTGGCCGATTTGCTACTCGGCGAGCTTGATCAAGGCACCACCGACTTTATCCCGAACTACGACGGTGCATTCAAAGAGCCCGTTTTGCTGCCTGCGCGCTTGCCGGTGCTGCTGCTCAACGGCGCTTCGGGGATTGCCGTCGGCATGGCGACCGAAATGCCATCGCACAATCTGGGCGAAGTCGCCGACGCCAGCGTGGCGCTGATTCGTAACCCCAAGCTGACCACCGCGGAATTAATGGCCTATATCCAGGGCCCGGATTTACCCGGTGGCGGGCAGATTATTTCTTCGCCACGCGACATTACCGCCGCGTATGAAAATGGCCGTGGTAGCCTGAAAGTACGCGCTCGTTGGGAAAAAGAAGACCTCGCACGTGGCCAATGGCAATTGATCATAACCGAGCTGCCGCATGGTGCTTCCAGCCAGAAGATCCTCGAAGAAATCGAAGATCTGACCAATCCGAAGGTCAAAAAAGGCAAAAAAGCGCTCAGCCAAGAGCAAATTCAAACCAAGCAATTGATCCTGAGCGTACTCGATCGGGTACGCGATGAATCGGGCCGTGATTGCGATGTGCGTCTGGTGTTCGAGCCGAAATCGTCGCGCCAGAATCCCGATGAGCTGATGAATCTGCTGATGGCGCACACCAGCTTGGAAACCAGCTTGTCGATCAATATGGTGACGATTGGTCGCGATGGCCGCCCGGGACAGAAAACGCTGCGTGACATCATTGCCGAGTGGATTGATTTCCGCTTTGTCACTGTCACACGCCGCGTCACGCATCGCCTGGGTCAGGTGAATGATCGGATTCATATTCTGGAAGGCCGCTTGCTGGTCTTGCTTAATATCGACGAAGTGATCCGCATTATCCGCAACGCCGATGATCCGAAAGCCGATCTGATGGCGGCGTTTAATCTGTCCGAGCGCCAGGCCGAAGACATTCTGGAAATCCGCCTGCGCCAATTGGCGCGTTTGGAAGGCATTAAGATTGAGCAAGAACTGACTAACTTGCGCAATGAAAAAGCCGAGCTGGAAAACCTACTGTCTAACCCGCAGGCGATGCAGCGCCAAATCATTAAAGAAATCGAAGCTGATAAGAAAAAATACGCCGATCCACGCCGCACTTTGATCGAACACGCAGAGCGTGCTTCGGTCGAAATCGCCGTCGTCGACGAGCCGTGCACGATTATCTTGTCGGAAAAAGGCTGGCTGCGTTCGCGCCAAGGCCATGGCCTTGATTTGCAAAATCTGACCTTTAAAGACGGCGATAGCCAACTGGCATCGATCGAATGTCGCACGATCGATCAGCTCGCGCTATTTGGCAGCGATGGTCGCGTCTATACAATTCAAGCCTCAGTCGTACCGGGTGGACGTGGTGATGGCGTGCCGGTGACAACCTTGGTCGATCTGGTCGCGAAAACGCGTATCACGCAAATGATTGTGGCACGTACTGGCGAATGGTTGGTGATCGCTAACTCTTCTGGCTATGGCTTTGCGTGTCAGGCTGATAATCTGATCAGCCGCCAGAAAGCGGGCAAGAGCTTTATCACGCTGGAAGGCAATGAAACGCTGCTGCGCGTCACCAGCTTTAGCGCAAGCGCCGACGCGATCGTGGCGTGTTTGTCCAAAGCCGGTAAGCTGCATCTGTTTGCCTACAGCGAATTCAAGCAGCTGGCGGGTGGTGGTCGCGGCGTGATTACGATGGCGCTCGATGATAAAGATGAGCTGGCGGCGATTACCATCTGTGATGGTAAATCGTTAAAATTGACCGGCACAGGTCGCGGTGGAGTGCCAAAAGAAATGAATCTGGATGCCAATGAAATGGCGCCGTACATTGGCAAGCGCGCGCGCAAAGGCAAGCCGATTAACGCAGGGTTTAAATTTCCGGGGTTTTAAATGCTGTTTAAATTCTTGCTGCTGATTTTGATCGGCGTTGTCATTTATCACTATCTGAAGCGCCGTCGGCAGCAAGAACAGTTTTATTACCTGAATCATTACCGTTTCCCCAGCGGCATCCGGCGGCGTCTGGCGCTGAAATATCCCGAGCTGAACGACGCGCAATGGCTGCAGGTTGAAAATGCCATGCGGCAATACTTCCGCCTGCACGCCAAAAGCAAAGCTGCGCTGGCCATGCCATCGCTCATTGTCGATGAATACTGGCACGAATTCATCTTGCACACCGCCGTCTACGAGGAATTTTGCAAAAAAGCCCTGGGCCGCTTTCTGCATCACACCCCGGCAACGGGCGCACAGGGCCATGCCGATTTGCAGCGCACCTGGGTGCGCGCCTGCCGTGATGAAGGGCTCAACCCGGCGCTGGCGACCTTGCCGCTGATTTTCGCCATTGATGCCGCGCTGGCCATTCCCGGCGGCCAGCATTACTCGGGCGCCCAATTGGCCGCAGCAGCGCAATCCACCAGCAGCTGCTCATCGTCTGGCTGCAGCAGCACCGACCGCAGCGATGACCATGATTCGGGCAGCAGCGATTCGGGCTGCTCCAGCAGTTGCGGCGGCGGAGGTGACTGATGCGACAGATGCGACAGATGAAATTGCCCACCCACTTGCAAAGCAGCTGGCAGCAGCTTGGCATTGCGCCCGAAGTCTTGCAGCAGAAATCGCTGTGTGTGTTTGCCGAAGCCACCGAGCTGATCGACGTTGAAACCGCCGCCGATGGCCGGGTCTGGCAGCTCACGCCAGCGGCCGCAGACGCCTGGCTGCGCATGCAGGCCGCCGCAAACGCCGACGGGATCACGCTGAAAATCGCCTCGGCTTATCGTGCCAGCAGTCGTCAGGTCGAGCTGATCCAGCGCAAGCTCGATCTGGGCCAGCAGATCGCCGACATCCTGCAAGTGCTCGCGCCCCCTGGCTGCAGCGAGCACCACACCGGCCGCGCTGTCGATATCTACCAGCCCGGCGGCCCCGTCGTTGAAGAAGCCTTTGAAACCACCAGCGCCTATGCCTGGCTCAGCCAGCACGCCGCCACCTTTGGCTTTACGCTCTCCTTCCCGCGCAATAACGCCTACGGCTACGTCTACGAGCCGTGGCATTGGTGCTATCAATCAAATTGATTTTATTGGGTATATCTCGCTGGGCCAATATTGGCAAGTTCTGTATGGCAATACCCTGCTTGTGCTGCTGCACTGTCGAAAACAAACCGTACCGCCAATCGCGTCTCTATCCCTCGCTGTGCACTACCCAGTGATTATCCAGCGCCATCGGTTTGGGCCACGGCAGAAACTGGCCTGCGGCGCTGGGGTGCCAGCGCACCAGACCATAGGCGGTTGCGGCCAGTACACCATTTCCTCGCTCGGGGCCCGGCCACGCTGCCAGTGCATAGGTTTCTTTGAATTCAATCGTTTTGCTCAGCGTGCTAGCTGCTGCAGCTTGCCAAAGCAGAGCCTGATTGGCCTTGCTGCACGACAGAACAAATCCGCCCTGTAGCGCTGGCACGATGTCGCCGCTCAGGCCGACACCATCATTTTCCGTGCTGGGAATCAGAAGCTGATCATTAACCAGCAAGGCGAAAACCGGTGCTGCAGCCCGTGCCGCCTCGCTGCCATGCTCGGCCTGCAACGCCAGCCCAAGTAGTTCGCTGCCATCGGTGCGTCGGGCGAGTGCCAGATGTCGCATGCTCAGGCGTTGATCGGGCAGCCGCCAGAGCCCCAGCTTCTGGCCGTTGCTTGCATCCAGCCGTACCAGAGTTGAATCCATCCGGTGTAGATCATATTTGGCGTCCTTTGCATCTCTGGGCACGCCACCATTGGCAATCATCAGATGCCCCTGCGCGTCAAACGCCAGCTGGTGCGGGTCGATGCCCCAGCTATCCCAGCTGGCGATTTTTTTCAGGGTGTCGCGCTCGCGAATGCCGATCAGACCGCGCCCTGTGTTCAGCTCGGTTTCGCTGGTGAACACCTTGCTGGCGTCTGCGCTCAGCAGTGCATGCCCGTTCAGCCTTGTGTTTTCGGCCAGCATACTGTGCTGCCCCAGCACATTGCCTTGCACATCGCAGCGCATTAGCCATGTGCCGGGGCGTACGCCAACGATGAGCAAATGGCCGTCAGGTTCGATGCAAATACCGTGTGGACGTGTCGGTAGCTTTACGGCGCTGTCGATACTCAATGATTTTGTTTGCCAGTCGGCCAGCAGGATTCCCGCAAAATACGGATCACTTTCTTTGGGGCCTCGCCAGGCTGCGGCGATGCGCGTCCAGCGTGGGGTTTTATCAGCTGCCAGCGCGCTGGCTGGCCAGAGGGGTAGCGTACCCAAGGCCAGCATGGCCGCGATGAGTTCACGTCGATTCAAGGTCTTCCCCAAAAAAAAGAAAGAGAATTATTATTATTTAAATCGAAGACTGTGAAATCAATCAATCATCCGGACTTGATCTGGATCAATTCAATGTGCTGATCAGCAAGCGCTGCAGATAGGGGATTAACGGTACTTCATTTTTGCCGGGGCATAACGATATTGGTTTTACACGCTGTGCCAAGCGTGTGCTGGAGACCGATATCATGCGCTACGCCATTCACCCCATCTGGACCACCACCCAGCGCCCACAAACGCTGCGCTACGGGCTTTATCAGATTTGTCAGCAGGGCGAGGTGGAGATTGCCCGGGCGATCCGCCTGTCTACGATAGAAAATCTGCGCCAGCAGCTGATCTGCCATAGCAAACCCAAGTAGTTTTCTGTAAGCGCTGTGGTGCGCGGCTACACGCTGGCCGTGGCCCATCCTGCTTTTTTCTCTGCCAAGCCACTGATTTATAGCGTTTGAATCGGTTTAATTGGCGTGTAATCCCGTTTTTATCCTGCCGTCACATCAAGCCAATTTGGCTAGCCTACGCGCTGCTATGGCGGAATATCATGGCCTTGAGCGGGTGGAAGCTGCGCCCAAGTGGCTATTTTTGCTGGATTATTTACAAATATTTCAAAATTATTTAATTTTGACTTTCAAATTATATGGATAGTAGTAAGTTAAATTTGAGTACGCGTCCCAGACCTTGGACAATGCCGGAATAAAAATGACAACAAAAGTCAGTTTCGGTAAATAACTCTAGGGAAGGGTTAATGAAGATCATTGCACCTCACTATCTGGCGCTGCTGATGGCCGCCAGTGCTTTGCCAGCCGCTGCGGCGGTTTGTCCGGCCAGCTGGCAGGCAGGAACAACTTATCTGGCTGGGCATGCTGCCAGCCATCAGGGCTATGAATACCGGGCGAAATGGTGGACGCTGGGCGAAAACCCCAGCCAGAACGCCAGCACAGGCCAAGTCTGGCAGCTGATCGGCGCATGCGAGGCGAGTATACCTAGTCCAAGTATCACGCCAAAAGCCACGCTAAGTATTGCGCCGAAAGCAATACCCTTAACACCTACGCCTTCTTCTACGGCGTCGCCAACGCCATCAGCCTCACCGGCGCCCTCTGCCAGCCCAACGCCACGGCCTAGCCCATCGCCCAGCCCTGTCGTGACGGCGAGCCCGACGTCGAATTCGTCCAATGCCTGCCAGCCCGAGTGGCGCAGCCAGACGGCCTATGTGGCCAAGCAAACGGTGAGCTATCAGGGCGTGAATTATCAGGCCAAATGGTGGACGCAAGGCAATTCGCCCGACACCCAGCACGGTGAAGGCAAGCCGTGGCAAAAACTGGATCAATGCGCCACTTCGCCTATCGCTTGTCCGACCCCGAGCAACACCCCCACAAGTACACCGCAAACCTCGCCAACGCCAGCATCAACGACACCGGTACCAAAGACACCCGCACCGACCACACCGGCACCGACCACACCGGCACCGAGCCCAACTCCGGCCGTAACGCCGACCCCGCCAGCAGGCAATACGCCAAATGATCTATTGATCAATGAAGTGGCCGCCGACCAGTATGGCAGCGGCAGCTGGTATGAAATTTACAACCCGACCGAGCGCGCCATCTCGCTGAACGACGTCAGCCTGCGCACGCTGGGCAAGCCCGGTGGCTGGGTGAAAACCTGGCCGCTCAGCGGCTCGATTGCGGCCAAATCCTATCTGGTTATTGTGGGCAATACCGACAATTTCACGCCGAAAAAAACCAGCCAGTCGCAATACATCGGCAGCGATCAGGATTACCCGGTCTGGAGCAATACCGATGGCTCAATCGAGCTGGTTCGCAATAATCAGACCATTGATTTTGTCCGCTTTGGCGCCAATAGCATCAACCCGCTGAGCGCCAGCCACTGGCAAGGCGGCAATGTGGCGTCGATCAGCGGCAATGGGGGGTATTCGCTGGTACGCTATTACACACAAAGCCTGGACAGCAATACTGCCAGTGATTGGCGACTGGTGCCGTTTGGTACGCCAGCCGGGCGCAATGATGTGGATAGCAATGCCAGCGACGAAGACCGCGATGGCATTCCCAGCAGCGCCAAACGGCCGGGCGGCACTTACGCCGGACTCGATCTGTACGCCATGGGCGCCCGCGCTGGGCGGCCGACCATTCTGCTGCATGTGGACTGGATGACGCCGGGTACCGACGAAGGCCTGACGCCGCGCAAAGAAGCGCTGCGCATGGTTCAGGCCGCGTTTGCCCGCCGCGGGATCGATCTGCTGATCGACACCGGCCAGCTGTATAGCGCCAGCTTTAGCCCAGCTGATTTCAATCTGGGCAATGGTAAGGAAGTCCCGTTTGCCCGCTGCGTTACGCTGTATCGCAATCCCGATTGTGCCGACGTGATGGCCTACAAAAACGACAGCATGGACGTGCGCCGCCGCCTGATTTTTCACTACATGCTGATGGGCAGCACGCAAAACACCAATGGCTACGGCGGCTCGTCAGGGCTGGCCGAAATCAATGGCAATGATCTGCTGGTGACGCTGGGCTTCTGGGGACTAACAAGCAGCAGCGCAGAAAATCTGTACCGGCTGATCAACTTTCAGGCTGGCACCATCATGCACGAGCTGGGCCACAATCTGGGGCTAAGCCACGGCGGCAACGAAGGGCTGAATAACAAGCTCAATTACCTGAGCGTGATGAATTACGCCTACCAGCTCGACGGCGTACCGAGCGATCCAAGAGGCAGCAGCACCAGCGAACACGTGTATTTCCGCCTGAATCATCAAGGCAAAGCCACGCCGGGACGCGCACCCAATAGCTACAATGTGTGCGATTTACTCGATGGCCCCTGCGGCAACCGCTTTGTGATTGATTATTCCGACGGCAGCAGTGCACCGCTGAATGAAACCGCGCTCAACGAAAGCCAGATGCTGGGCCGGGGCAGTAGCGGCGGCGCGTATGCCGACTGGAATGCCAACTTCAGCCAGGATAGTGCTGCGGTGAGCTACGACAGCAATGGCGACGGCCAGCTGCAAACCCAGCTCAACGACTACAACGACTGGGCGCAGATCCAGCTGGCCTTTGCCAATGTGGGCTATAGCGTAATGCGCAGCGCGCAGGACGAGAGCAGCAATTCACGACCACAGCGTCAGCTGATCGAGCAGCCAAGCGAAGTGGCCAAAGAAAGCCCGCCACCGGCTTATCTGCTGCCACGGTAAGCAGATTAAATTTTGGGGCAATAAATGGTGCCCGGATGTTGCGTTTATCCTTGCGCTTCACAATGGCGGGTATTGTGCCCGCCATTGTGTTTTTCTGCGTGCAGAGCCCCACAGCGCATGGTGTTGCCCGACATTGTCCTCAAAAAGCGATAGTCCATAGTCTGCGTTTCTCGCTACAGATCTGCCCCAAAACCAACTGGCTTTTACTGTGCTACAAATTGCCGTTGTACTCGCTCGAACAAAAATCTACCAATCAGTTTTCTTTTTTTACTAAAAAGTACTATATTTACTTCTCGGTAGCTTTGATTCATCAGTGCAATTTAGAAAGTGACGGTATTTCCTTACACAGCCGGAGAATAATCATGATCAAACTCAGTAAATGGTTGCTTGTCGTTGCTGCAAGCGCTGGTCTTGTGGCCTGTGGCGGCGGGAGTGATCCTGTGCATGTTCCTGAGCAAGCGCAGCTGCGCGTCGTCCACGCATCACCTGATGCGCCAAATGTTGATGTCTATGCAGCAGGGGCAAAAGCATTAAGTAATGTGCCGTATAAAGCCGCTAGCGGTTTGCTCACCGTGAATGCTGGTGATCTGCCTGTTAAAGTAACGCCCGCCGGTAGTGATGCTGGTGTGATCAGTGCAACGCTTAAATTGGCGAAAGACACCTTAACAACCGTTATCGCCGTGAATGAAGTAGCCAAAATCGAACCCCTGGTCATTACCGAGAGCACGGCCAAACCCGCCGCTGGTCAAGCCCGTCTACGAGTTGTGCATGCTGCAGCTACAGCACCTGCCGTTGATGTCTATGTGACTGCACCCGGAGCTGATCTGGCCAGCACTACAGCCACATTAAGCAATGTGGCATTCAAAGCCTTTTCCGGCGGGCTTGAAGTACCAGCAGCGGATTATCGCGTACGTGTGACGCCTGCAGGCAGCAAAACTGTCGTGTTTGATTCCGGTACACTACCAGTGCCAGCAGGTGCCGATCTGCTTGCGGTGGCAGTGCCACAAGCTAACGGCAGCTCGCCAATCAGCGTGTTGCTCATCAACCGTGAAGCCACTGCAAATGTGAGCGAAGTGAATGATGTGAATGCCAAACTGCGGGTTGTTCATGCCTCACCGAATGCGCCTGCGGTTGATGTGTTGGCCAACGGCAGTGCCATTCTAAGTAATGTGCCATTCTTTACCGCGTCCAATTACCTGACGGTTGAAGCCAAGAAATACACCGTGGCACTCAATGCAGCGGGTACTGCTACTCAGGCACTGACCGCAGATTTAGCGCTGGATAAAGCCAATAACTACACAGTGTTTGCTGTGGGCCTGCTGGCTGGCAACCCTCCGTTGCAATATCTGGTCGCCAAAGATGATGCCAGCTTGCCACCCGCTGGCCAGATCAAGGTACGTGTTGTCCATGCCTCACCGAATGCGCCTGCGGTGGACGTGTATGCCAATGATGCTTTGGTGATGAGTAATGTGTCCTTCCTGGCTGCAGGTGCTTATCTGAAAGTACCAGCAGGCAATTATGTATTTAAATTGCGTGTTGCTGGTGCTGCAGCCACTTCGGCTCCTGCATTTACTTCACCCGCAGTAAGTACTAGCGCCGGAAAAATCTACACGGTTGTTGCGCGTGGTCTGCTGCCAAATGGCACTGGCGATAGCAGTAAAGACTTTACTCTGACTGTATTGAACGATAATTAAGATCGACTCATGAATAAAACAAAAGCCGCATCTGCGGCTTTTGTTTTATTCAGACTGAGAAATTTATACAGCCGCTACAGCATCGGCCGCCCATTTTTTCAGCGTGACATAATCGGTTTTGCCGGTGCCTAGCAGCGGAATCGCGTCAACTACGCGAATTTCGCGTGGTACGGCGAGTTCGGGTGCGCCGATCTCGCGTGCGGCGGCTAATAAATGCTCGCGGCTTAAGTCGGGCTGCGTGGTGAACAGTACAATCGCCTCGCCCTTGGCCTCATCAGGCCGCGAGCTGGCTGAATGCATCAACTCCGGTGCAGCTTTGCGGGCAATGGCCTCGACGACTTCGAGCGAAATCATTTCACCGGCGATTTTGGCAAAGCGTTTGGCGCGGCCTTGAATCGTGATATAGCCGTCGATATCCAGCTTCACAATATCGCCAGTGTCGTACCACGCCACGCCGTCTTCCAGCGGCAAAGCTTCGAGCTGGCCCGGCTTTTCATAGCGCAAATAGCCCTTCATCACATTCGGCCCGCTGACCCATAATTGCCCGCCTTCGGGTACACCCGGGATGGGTATTAGCTTGTGGCGCATGCCCGGCGTGAGCTGGCCGACCGTACCCAGCCTGCTGGCCATGGGCACATTCACCGCCACGACCGGCGCACATTCGGTGACGCCGTAGCCTTCCAGAATGCGGATGCCAAATTTTTCGATATAGGTTTTGCGTACCACTTCACTGAGTTTTTCCGCGCCAGCCACTACATAGCGCAGGCGGCCGAAATCGTAGGGGTGGGCGTATTTGGCGTAATTGCCAAGGAAGGTGCTGGTGCCAAACAGTACCGAGCAGCCGCGATCGTAAACAATCTCGGGGATGATGCGGTAGTGCAGCGGCGTCGGATAGAGAAAGATCGGCACGCCGGTGACCAGCGGCAAAATCGCACAGGCGGTGAGGCCAAAGCTGTGAAACAGCGGCAGCGCGACCATGAATTTATCACGCGGCGTGAAGTCAGCCAGTGCACGGATTTGTGCCACATTGGCCAAAATCGAATTGTGGCTGTGCACTACGCCTTTGGGTTTTCCTTCCGAGCCCGAGGTAAACAAAATCACCGCCGCATCATCGGGTGATTGTTTGCTGGCAAAGCTACTCGGGCGCAGCAGGCCGAGCAGAACTAATAATTTGTCGCCCAGCCCGATTAGTGGACGCAAATCTTCCAGATATAGCACCTGAATATTGGGCAGATTCTCAATCAGGCTTTCCAGCTTGCCTTTGGCAATAAACGCCCGCGAAGTGACGATGGTTTTGATATTCGCCGCAATACACGCCGCCAATATGCCTTCGCGACCCGCGCTGTAATTGAGCATGGCGGGTATACGTGCCCTCGCACTGAGCGCAAAAAACAGCGCCAGCGTTGGCGTGGTATTGGGCAGCAGCACGCCAACGGCTTCCTGCGGCGTGAAAATTTTATCCACAATGCGCGACAGACCCAGGATCTTTTTGGTCAGGCTGCCATAGCTTTCTTCGTTTTGCGAAATATCTTCCACCACGCTAAACGCGCTGCCAAAGGCAATCTGCGCATCCAGATAGGCGCGATATAGAGTGCGTTCGGGGCGAGTGGCCACCAGCATTTCCAGCAAAATATCGCGCATCAGCTGGCCCGCTTTGCGGCGGCGCTCTTTGGCGGACGGCAAATCCGGCATCGCAATATTGCGGCGGCCGAGCACTTGCAGGCTGATTTTCGGAAACAGCGTGCGCGGATAAATGCCGCCGAGACGGCTAAAAAAAGTGCGCGAAGCGCCAGAGATCCGCACCGGCACAATCGTTGCGCCGGTGCGCGCCGCCGCAAAGGCCGCGCCATCGTAAACCTTCATCAGCGAGCCGGTGGTGGTGATGCGCCCTTCGGGGAAAATGACGACGGGTTTGCCGGCTTCGAGCAAACGCACCACCGCCTTGATCGCCAGCGGGTTAGTCGGATCAACCGCCAGAAAGTCGGTCAGACTGAGAAACAGCCGGAAAAACCAGTTTTCTGCCACCTTGGTATGCACGACAAAAGTGGCATCAATCGGCAAATGCGCCGCCAGAAAAATACCATCGAGGAATGACTCATGGTTGGCCACAATCAGCGTGCGCGGGTTGTGAAACACGCTGAAATCGCCCTTGATCGTCAGCCGGTAAAGTACGCGAAACAGGGTTTTCATGGTGGTGCGGAACAGGTCTTTGAGCATGGCATCTACTGTGGCTGTCAACTTGATGCCATATCTTATCAGACCGTTGAAAGACTACGCTTGAGGTCAGCGTTCAAAATGGCGCAAATCCTAATTTGCGCTCGATAAAGCCCGGAGTTATTCCATTCAATGCCTTTGTATTTGTGCCTTTTCGCTGTTTGGCGACAAAAAAGCCGGTAATAGCGCCTAGGTGCTGCAATGGCTTGGGTATAATGAGCACTAAGAAAAGCTGCGACCAATACCTAATATGGGTATTGCTGTGCAAGTCTCAACCAATATGACCTTCAGGTGAATACATCATGGCAAAAATGCTGGATCAAGCGCTAAGCGATGAGGAACTCGATCAGCTCGATCAGTTTTTATACTCGGATGCCGTCGGTAAGGACGCAATGTCCCTGTCCATGTTGCATGGTTACCTCACCGCGATTCTGGTTGGCCCGGCGCAAGTGATGCCGACCGAATGGATGGGGCAGATCTGGGACAAGCCCGAGGCCGTGATTTTTGCGCTGCCCGAAGCCGATGCAATCATTGATCTGGTGATGCGCCTCTACAACCAGATCGCCGATGAGCTGGCGCAAGACCCGCCGGTCTACGAGCCTTTGCTGTACTGGGAAGACGATAGCGAACAGCATTCCAGCATCGAAGAATGGAGCCTGGGCTTCTGTTTTGGCGCGGGTCTGGCCGAAGAAGAATGGCAGCCGCTGCTCGATGAAGAAGAAGGCCAGTTTATGTTTATGGCCATCATGAGCGGCTCGGACGATGAAATGCGCGCCGATATGGAGCGCGAGGGCATTAATCTGGTTCAGCACGATAATGAAATCGCCGAGCAGCTGCCGGAAATGGTGCTCGAAATCCGCGACTTTTTCCGCAACCGTCAAATCAGCGAAGGCAGCAAGCACCGCCTGCATTGATCTGCAAATCAATTTGCACCAAGCCGATGGCCATGAAGCGATTCATGGCCATTTTTTCGTTTATAGCGCGCCAGCGCCATCAGCACTGTCGGGTGCGGTATACGGCGTGAACAGCAGGCAATGTCCCTCGCGGCGGCCGCGTAAAACGCGCTGGCAGCAACCGTGATACTCAATATCCTGGCAGCCATAAAAAGCCGAAAAGCGCAGCTGGTAATCAATTTTGACCGCCTGCCGATCCAGCGTGACGGCGGTGATGATGATCTCGTCAAGCTGCGCCAGCTCATCATAATCGCTGACGTCCAGATCCATCGCAGCGCGCAGTATCTCGAGCTGGCTGGTGATATAGGCCTGATTGACTTGTGTGGCCTGACCGTCGCCAGCTGAAGGTAGCTGCAGGCAAATGCTCTGACTCATGATGAGGTGCCGGAAAATCCTTGGGGGCCATATCGTCGCATAGATTCGGCCAGCCACTGCGGATCACCAGCAGAAAAACACCTAGGCCTGCGCGTGGCGCTTTGATCGGGTAAAATGGCGTTTTGATTTTGACTAACGGCGACGCTTCGCCGTGCAAGGATATTTATGAGCCTCAAGTGTGGCATCGTCGGCTTGCCGAATGTGGGTAAATCCACGCTGTTTAACGCTTTGACCAAAGCCGGTATCGAAGCGTCCAACTATCCGTTTTGTACCATCGAGCCGAACGTCGGCATCGTTGAAGTACCCGATCAGCGCCTTGGCCAGCTGGCGGCGATTATCAACCCGCAAAAAATCCAGCCTGCGATTGTCGAGTTTGTCGATATTGCTGGCCTCGTTGCTGGCGCGTCAAAAGGCGAAGGCCTGGGTAATCAGTTTCTGGCCAATATCCGCGAAACCGACGCGATTGTGAATGTCGTGCGTTGCTTTGAAAACGACAACATCATCCACGTTGCTGGTCGCGTAGACCCAATCGACGACATTATCGTCATCGGGACCGAGCTGGCGTTGGCCGACATGACCACTGTAGAAAAAGCCATCCAGCGCGACGGCAAGAAAGCGCGTTCGGGCGATAAAGACGCATTGGCCACGGTGGCCGTATTGGAAAAACTGCTGCCGCATTTGAACGAAGGCAAACCAGCGCGTTCCGCTGGCCTGACTGACGAAGAAAAGCTGGCGATCAAATCGCTGTGCCTGCTAACGATCAAACCGGCGATGTACGTTGCCAACGTCGCTGAAGACGGCTTTGACAACAATCCGCTGCTCGATAAAGTAACCGCCCACGCCAAAGCTGAAGGCGCGCCAGTTGTTGCGGTGTGTGCAGCCATCGAATCGGAAATCGCCGAGCTGGACGACGCTGACAAAGCCGAGTTTCTGGAGTCGATTGGTCAGGAAGAGCCAGGTCTGGATCGTCTGATCCGCGCTGGCTACGATTTGCTGGGCCTGCAAACCTACTTCACCGCAGGCGTAAAAGAAGTGCGCGCGTGGACAATTCACAAAGGCGACACCGCACCGCAAGCCGCCGGCGTAATCCACACCGACTTCGAACGCGGCTTTATCCGCGCGCAGACCATCGCGTTTGACGATTTCATCCAGTACAAGGGTGAACAAGGCGCCAAAGAAGCCGGCAAAATGCGCGCCGAGGGCAAGGAATACGTCGTGAAAGACGGCGACGTACTTAATTTCCTCTTCAATGTGTAATTTTTGTGGTGGCTGAATCAGCTGCTGTGCCACCCGCGATGAGACTTGTCATTCGGGTGTAACATTAACGTCATATTATCAAGGACAGAACAATGAGCCGCACTGTTAACTGTGTCAAACTGGGTCGTGAAGCGGAAGGTCTGGATTTTCCGCCTGTTCCGGGCGAGTTGGGCAAGAAAATTTACGACAACGTGTCGAAAGAAGCATGGCAAGCCTGGGTGAAACACCAGACCATGCTGATCAATGAAAACCGTCTGAGCCTGGCTGATCCAAGCGCACGCAAGTATTTGCAGCAGCAGCTGGAAAATTATTTCTGGGGTGCTGGTGCTGATTCGATTCAGGGCTTTGTTCCGCAGTAATACAGTAATGATTCAGGCCGCATAATGCGGCCTGATGTGTCTTTAGAATCCAGAAAGAGCGATGTGATGACGTACAAACCTGCCGACAATCAATTGATGCTCAATCGTGAATTGGGCTTGCTGGAGTTCAACCGTCGGGTGCTAGCGCAAGCCGAAGATGCCCGCAATCCTTTGCTGGAGCGATTGAAGTTTCTATGTATTGTGTCGAGCAATCTCGATGAGTTTTTCGAGGTACGCATTGCCTGGCTCAAAGAAAATATGCGCCATAACCCGACGCGGCTGCTGCCCGAAGGGCTGACGCCGCATCAGGCGTTTGATCTGGTGTGCATCGAGGCGCACGATCTGGTCGAGCGCAAATACCGCGTCTTGCGCGAAACGATTTTCCCAGCGATGGAAGAAGAGGGGATTTTCTTCTTCCGTCGCAGCTTGTGGACCGAGGCGCAGCGCGAATGGGTGCGCAATTATTTCTTCCGCGAGCTGATGCCGATTCTGACGCCAATCGGGCTCGATCCGTCGCATCCCTTCCCGCGCCTGTCGAATAAAATCCTGAACTTTGTTGTCGAGCTGGAAGGTCGTGATGCCTTTGGCCGCAATTCGGGCATTGCGATTGTGCAAGCGCCGCGTATTCTGCCGCGCTTTGTCAAAATGCCAGCCGAGATTGCCGGTACCGAGCATGGCTTTGTGTTCCTGTCGTCGATCATGCACGCGCATATTGATGAGCTGTTTGCTGGCATGCATGTGCTGGGCTGCTACCAGTTCCGCGTGACGCGCGATTCGGATGTTTCGGTGGATGACGAAGACGTGAAAGACCTGCGCGCAGCCATTCAGGGCGAGTTGTCGCAGCGCCCGTATGGCGATGCGGTGCGCCTTGAAGTAGCCGACAACTGCCCGAAACATGTGCAGGACTTTTTGTCGCAGCAATTTGGTCTGACCGACGCCGACGTGTATCGCGTCAATGGCCCGGTCAATATGGTGCGCCTGATGCAGGTGCCCGATCAGGTTGACCGGCCTGATTTGAAATACCCACCGTTTATGCCCGGCATTCCGCCCGAGCTGCGCAAGCAGGCCGACTATTTCTCGGCCATTCGGCAGGGCGATATTTTGCTGCACCACCCGTACCAGAGCTTTACCCCGGTGGTTGATTTTCTGCAGCAAGCCGCACGTGATCCTGCCGTAGTGGCGATCAAGATGACCATTTACCGTACCGGCGCAGAATCCACGCTGATGGATGCACTGCAGGAAGCGGCTGCGCGTGGCAAGGAAGTCACCGTGGTGGTCGAGCTGATGGCGCGCTTTGACGAAGAAGCCAATATCAACTGGGCGGCCAAACTCGAACGCGCTGGCGCGCACGTGGTGTATGGCGTGTACGGCTATAAAACCCACGCCAAAATGCTGCTGGTGGTTCGCCGCGAAGAAGGCCAGCTCAAGCGCTACGCGCACGTTGGCACTGGCAATTACCACCCGCGTACCGCCAAGCTCTACACCGACTTTGGCATTTTCACGGCCAACCGTGAAATGACCAGCGACGTGAACGATGTCTTTATGCAGCTCACCGGCCTGGGGCTGGCGGGTGATCATCATCAGCTCTGGCAAGCGCCATTTACGCTGCACAGCAATTTTATCGCCGCGATTGACCGCGAAATTACCCATGCCAAAGAAGGCAAAAAAGCGGTGATCATCGCCAAAATGAACGCGCTGCTGGAGCCGTCGATCATCGACAAGCTGTATGAAGCGTCGGGTGCTGGCGTGACCATTCACCTGATCGTGCGCGGTGTGTGCGCACTGCGCCCGGGCTTGCCGGGTATTTCGGAAAACATCCGCGTGCGCTCGATTGTGGGCCGTTTCCTTGAGCATCACCGCGTGTATTACTTCTTTAACGATGGCGCCGAAGACGTGTATCTGTCGAGTGCCGACTGGATGGGGCGCAATCTGTTCCGCCGCATCGAAATTGCCTTCCCGGTGCTCAGCCCGAAAGTGAAGCGCCGCGTGATCCGCGAGAGCCTAAGACCATTTCTGGTGGATAACACGCAGGCGTGGGAAATGCTCTCTGACGGTCGATATCGCCGCAAAGTCGCACGCGGTGACAAGGTCCGCTCGGCACAAGGCTTAACACTGAGCGAGCTAAGCGCTGGTATCCGCACCTGATTGGCAGGGGTATTGCCTTGTAGGTAAGGTGAATATTCGGCTATAGCCCTATACATAATGGTGTATAGGGCTTTTTTATTGGCTGCCGATTTGAAAGATTAAATCATGCCGCTGGAATTTATGATGGTACTTGTCAATAAAACGTAACAATTAGCTGGTAACTTGATGGTCTGTAAGCGTGAATTTTCGCGCTTACTTGTAAGCCTGTTATGGATATCCCTAATTATCCGGGCAGGCGCGTGGATCATAATGTGGTACTAGATTGAACAAGAGGCAATACCAATGGCTGAAGTGAAGGAACAAAATCCAACAAAGACAACCCCTGCAGAGGCCAAGAAGCAGCAACAAAAACCGTTGGCTGAACGGTTGGCAGGGCAAAAGCCGTTTGAATGGATCAAGGTGGATAGCAAGACTGAACAGAAATAAACCCGCAATAAAAAAGGCTGCCTCGGCAGCCTTTTTTGCGTCAGTAGATTTACTTCAGTGCCAGCGCCAGACTGGCGCGATAGTGCTGCGCGGCTTCGTCGGCGCGCTCCAGCTGCGTGAGCAATTCGGCCAGCTCGGCGTGTGCAATCGCGCTGGGGCTCACGGCAATGCTGGCTTCAAAATAGCTTTGCGCCTTGCCCCAGAGCTCGCGTTTGCGGCACAAGCGGCCCAGCGTCAGCAGCAGCAGCTCGTCGCGTGGATGCGATTTAAGCCAGTTTTCGGCTTGCTGCAATTGCGCCATTTGCTGCGGCAAATCCAGCGCCAGCTGGCTATATGGCATCAGTAACTCGGGGTGCCAGTTGGCTTCCAGCGCTTTTTCCAGCGTTTCCTTGGCCTGCAATTGCGCATCCTGAGCGATATAGCGCTGAGCTGCGGCCAGCGCCAGCTGCGGGTGATGCTGTTCGCTACCCGGCAGTTTTTTCCACCAGTCTTTCAATTCCAGCGGTGTCATCGGGTGCTGCCTTAGCAATTGCAATTGCGCTGCCACGCGGATATGGCCTGCCTGTTCGGCATCCAGCGCATCGGTTTTGCTCAGCTGCTCGACCAGTTTGAGTACCGCTTCTGGGTTTTGCTCGCGCTGGCGCAGGCGCAATTCCAGCTTCATCGCGTGCGTTAGCTTGGGCGCCAGCTCGCGCGCAGCGCTGATATTCTGCCCTGCTTCGACAAAGCGGCGCTCGTCGAGCAGCAGTTCGCCGCAAGTCATCAGCGTAGCCAGATGGCCATCGCCCAGACGATCTTTGAGCTGCTGCAGCAAGGTATCGCGCTGGGCAAAATCGCGCATGGCGTGGGCGGCGCGGGCGGCGAGCAGGCCATTGACGGCAAAGGTATCATCCTCGCCAATCCGGGCACTGGCTTGCATGGCTTCGCTGGCCAGCCGGGCTGCACGCTGAAAGCGTCCTTCAAAAAAGGCAATGCGCGCGTCACGCTCCAGCTTGACCGAGGCTTCCCGCGCCTGATTGGCCTGATAGCGGCGCACGCGCTGCGGCAGGCCGGCAATTTCAACCAACATTTGCAGCAGCAAATACAGCGCAATCACGCTGGCAATCAGCAACACAATAAACACATTCAGCGAGATTTCCATGCGCCATGGCGGCAGGAAAATCAGGGCATAGCCGGTATTGAGCTGGGCAAACAGCGTCATGCCGACTGCGACCGAGAACAGGCCGATAATCCAGAGCAGTGCTTTCATGGTTTCACCCTTTCTGCCGTTGTGCGAGCGCTGCGCACGGCGGTCAGGCTGGCAGACAGATCAGGTACGGCCACGCTCAATTGCTGGTCTTCCAGCTGTTTGAGCACCTGCAAAGCGCCCTGGGTGGCGGGCATGTGTACGTCGAAATAATCGTTCAGATAGCGCTGGATGGCACTAATGTCGGTGCGGAAAGCTGATTCGTTGCGCTGTAGTACCGACGAGCGAGCACTCAGCAGGCGCAGCTTGATGTTTTCGCGCAGGAAAAAAGCCTGCTCGGGCGTCAGCAACGCCGCTTCGGGTTTATCCATGCGGCGAATCTGGATCAATTGCTTGAATTCATGCCACAGCTCGGCGATCAGCTGTTGCGCCGTATTGTGCGTCTCGGTATTGGGCGTGTGTTTTTTCGGCGTGTCGTGGCCTTCGTCGATCAGCAGCGGCAGCTTGTCGATTTTGCTGATCAGGCTGTCGAGCTTGGCGGTAACGCCAACCACGTCCAGATACGGCGTGGCTTTCAGCGCATCCATATCGCGGGTCACTGCCTGACGCACGCTGATCAGCTCGGGGCGATTAAGCCGCGAGAGCTGCTGGTCGATGCTGGTCAGCCCGGTGAGTGCCAGATTCACATCGCCTGACAATTGCAATTGCTGGCTGGCAAAGGTGAGCATTTGTTCCAGCTCGGCCAGCGTATGTACTGATTCGGTGCGCGTCAGCATATCGTACATGCCGGTGAGCGCCTCCTGGCGGCTTTCCGATTCGGCCAGCTTGCCGGCCTGGGTTTCTACCTGCACCTGCAATTGCTGCTGGATTTGCGCCATCTGGGCCTGATTGCTGCGCAACTCGTTTTGCAGTTTCTGGTTGCTGCCCAGCTGGCTGGCCAGATCGGCCTTGAGCTGCTCCATGGCATTTTGCTGGTATAGCCAGACGCCACCACTAGAGAGTATAGCCACCAAAGCCAGTACCAGCGCGGGCTGTGGCATGGTACGGCGCTGGGGTACTTGCAGTGCAGCGGAGAGTGAATCAGAGTTGTTTTCTTGGGTCATGAGCTTTTTTACCTGGCCGGTGAAAAACGAAGCGAAAATCCTGTCAGTACTTCAAAAGTTGTCGAGCATGGCGCGGCAATGGCGCACGCAACTTTTGCTTTTCATCTGGCAGATCCATCGTGCTGATCTGCAGCATTCAGTTCGGCGCAAAGTAGCGGCAAATCGAACGGGTGATGCCTGCGTCGCCCGCTTCGGTCAGCTGCGTCTGCACGGCACCAAGCGCTTGCAGCGCGCTGATAATGCGTGGATGCGGCGCGAAATATGGTACTGATTGTAGCCTGTGCCGCGTTTGCTCTCCACCTAAGGCGAACAAGTGTTGTGCGGCTTCCGAGCTGGAGATGATTAAACCATCACAGCCGCGATCAAGCTGTGTCAATAATTCGCTTGCACTCCAGCGCGGGCCCAGCCGCTGGTAGCTGCTGATCAGCTCGACGCTGGCTCCGGCGGCCTGTAGTGCTGCGGGCAAAATATCACGCCCGCCCTGACCCCGGAAAATCACGATGCGCTGGCCTGCCAGCTGTGGCATCTGCGGCCTGCGTAGCTGTTCCAGCAAGCCCTCGCTATCAAATTGCGTGCTTGGGCAGATAATCTGGCTGATACCCAGCTCGGCGGCGCGTTGGGCGCTACCGGGGCCGACCACGGCCACGGGCAGCGCTGGCCAGCCCGATGTCAATTCGGCAAACACCGCTTCAATCGCCGAGGGGCTGATGAAAATGGCCAGATCGTAATCGGCCAGTCGCGCCAGCGCATCGCGCAGCGGTGCGGCGTCCTGCGGCAGGGCGATTTCCAATAGCGGAAATTGCAGCACGTCTGCGCCTTGTTCGGCGAGCGCAGCGCTCAGGGCTGCGGCTTGCGCAGCCGGGCGCGTCACCCACAAACGGCGCGATGCCAGCGGCGGCATGGCGAAATCAGTCATGCGCCAGCTGGTGCAGAATCTCGCGCGCGCCTTCGGTACACAGCAAATCGGCCACCGTGCGGCCCAGTCCATCGGCGGCGGCAAACGAGCCATTCGATTCTGCGCTTACCACTTGCGAGCCATCCGGCAGCGCAATCAGCCCGCGCAAGCGCAAAAAGCCATCATCGCTGGTCGCGTAGGCAGCCAGCGGAATCTGGCACGAGCCATTGAGGCGGCGCGAGAGTGCGCGCTCGGCGGTGACTGCCGCTGCGGTGGCGGCGTGATTGAAAGGGGCCAGCAGCGCGGCCAGATCGCTACGCTCGCTGCGAATTTCCAGCCCCAGTGCGCCTTGCCCCGGTGCGGGCAGGCTGACTTCTGGGGACAATTCGCAGCGGATACGATCGCCCAGTCCCAAGCGTTTGAGCCCGGCGGCAGCGAGAATAATCGCGTCAAATTCGCCATCGTCGAGCTTGCGCAAGCGGGTATTCACATTGCCGCGCAGCGGCTTGATGGTGAGATGCGGGTAGCGCATGCGCAGCTGGCTTTCGCGGCGCAAGCTTGCGGTGCCGACAATGGCGCCCTCCGGCAATTCATCGAGATTGGCATACTTGGCGGAAACAAAAGCGTCGCGCGGATCCTCGCGTTCGCCAATTGCGGCAATGCTAAAGCCTTCGGGCAGCACCATCGGGACGTCTTTCATTGAGTGCACGGCCAGATCGGCGCGGCCATCCTGCAAGGCCTGCTCGAGTTCTTTGACAAACAGCCCTTTGCCACCGATTTTATTGAGCGTGACATCCAGAATGCGGTCGCCCTGCGTAGTCATGCCCAGTAGCTCAACCTGTAATTCTGGGTAAGTCGATTCCAGCCAGTTTTTGACAAAATGCGCCTGCCAGAGTGCCAGAGGACTTTCCCGAGTAGCAATTACGATTTTTCGTAAATGGTTGGATTCTGACATCGGGCACACCTCGGATTATGGGCAAAGACGGCAGTTTACCATGCGCATGCACCGAGGAATAAAGCAGAGCCGAGCCAGCGCAGCCTTGCTGCTGCGTGGCCGGGGTGGGGAGGTGTTATATTGCGTCTTTCTTATCGTTGGCCGCGTCATCCTGCGGGTCGAGCGTGAAATCGAACGTGTGCTCGTCCGGGGTGTCGCTGATCGCCGCCAGATCAAGCTCTTCAACCTGAAAGCTCGGCACCGCATCGTCTTGCTCCTGGGTTTTCAGCGCCGACAAATCGGGCAGCGAATGCTCTGCGTCCAGCGAAGGCAGCTCAATCGTGTGATCTTGCCGTGCCTCTGGCTCGGGCTTGATCAGCAATGAGCCGTATTGCGGCGGAATGGCACTGGCCTGCGCCAGCGAGGCCATCATCGACAATTCGGGGCTAACTGGGACTTCCAGATCGAGTTTGAGCTCCGGCTTGGCTTCGGGTTGATCCAGCCCAAAGGCGTGGGTATAGCTGGCGGTGTGTTCAAACGTCGATTTGGGTGGCTCGCGCAAATACAGCGGGTTTTCCGGATCCAGCTTGGCGCCGATATTGCGTACCAGCTCCCAGTCGGCGGCATCGTGCTCGATCATTTTCAGATTCTGCGCCAGATGTGCGTATTCGGTTTTCATGCCTTGCTGGCGGAACAGGCGGAACAGCATCAGCCAGTTTTCAATATCCATCGGGTCTTCGTCGATGCAGTGGTACAGCACATCAATCGCTTCCAGCGTCTCGCCCCGCGCAATCAGCATTTGCGCCCGAGCCATATCATTGCCGATGCCTTCTTCAACTTCGATGCCCTGATTGCTGCCACCCAGATGCAGCATCGACATCATGGTGTTTTTGCTGAGCAAGCCCATTGCCGTGCGGGGAACGGGGTTGGGGCCAAAATGGCTGGTGTCCTGCACACTTAAATCATCTTCATGCCAGGATATATTGCGTTTGCGTCGTACCAGCAGGGCAATCGCTGCTGCGATGATGGCCAGCCCTGTAGTCCCTGCCAGCCACCAGATCCAGTCGGTGTTCTCGCTGGCTTGAGCCGGGCTGGGGGCCGCTTCCGGCTGGGCCTGAGCTTGCCTGCTGGCAGGCTGTGCGGTGCTGACCGCGCTGGTGATAGCACTGGCGATGGCGGGGGCAGCAGGCGCCGGGGCGACCATGCTGGCAGCAACATCGCTGGCGATCAGGCTGTTCATTTGCGCCAGCCGCAAATTCAGCTGGGCGATTTCCAGCTGAATTTTGGCCTGCAATTCATTCAGGTCTTTGACCTTTTGCTCCAGCTCGCGCGTGTAGTCGCTGCTGCTGGCGGCGACGGCCTTGGGTTTGGCTGGTGACAGGGCTTCGCCGTCCAGCCGTAACAGCCCTGATTCGGCTTTGGCCACCGGCGGGCGAGGTTTTTTGACCGATTTGAGCAGATCCGGAATGACGAGCTCGGTGCCTGCGGCAATCGGCGTATTGGCGTCGTAGCCGGGATTGACGCTGATCAGCTTGTTCAGGTAGCGCGGGTATTGCGGC
This sequence comes from Chitinibacter sp. GC72, assembly GCF_009760905.1. Lineage (GTDB taxonomy): Bacteria > Pseudomonadota > Gammaproteobacteria > Burkholderiales > Chitinibacteraceae > Chitinibacter. The sequence continues at coordinate 143,245 of NZ_VIRW01000004.1, forward strand.
GTGCCGCGCGGGTAGTAGCGTTTGGTCAATTCGGCCAGCGTGGTATTGCTGCGGGCGGTCAGAATTTGCGGGTCGCGGTTGGGCAAATTACTGGCGGCGCTGGTGTCGGCGCGCTTGAGTTGCGTTGGCGCCGGTGGCTCGCCAGCCGGTGCAATATTCAGAAAGGCGGTGAAATTGCGCGTCAATTGCAGGCCGCTACAGTCAATCTGAATCCCGAACGCGATCGTGGGCTCGCCAATCATTTGTTGCGAGGCGATATGGATCAGGCCACCGCGATCATTGTGGCTGTTCAGGCCAATGCTGGCGCGCTCCAGTCCGGGTAGATCGGTGCTACTGGCTGCCGTGATCTTCAGGCAGTCTGCGGTGAGCGTTTCGCCACTATGCGTCTTGTAAGGCACTGCTGCGCGAAACGGCTGCCCGACGTACGATTGCAGTTCCAGCTCGCCCAAAGTGAGGGCCTGGCTGGACATGGGCAGTAGAAAACCGATCAATGCCAGGCTGCTGGCGATCCGTGTTCGGCAAGGAAATGTGATGGAAGTCATGGCGCGCATTGTTCAATTGGCATTCAGCATGGCGTTTTATACCAGAATAAAGCCTTTATGACACATAAAACCTTATATTTGAAAGGTTTATGCAAATCTACATAATTAAATAATGAAGCTCTAATTCAATTAAGCGTGAACGCCTATTTTAAACTGAGTATTTTTTGAGTTCTGTTTACTTTAGGCTGCCATTGTTTATACGTATGGCAGGTATGTCTTTGTAGGTGTTATTTTTATTGGTCTGCAGGCATATACATGGCTTGCTGCATTTGATTTTTGCTGCGATTAGCCAATGTGCAGTTTATGCTTTTGTACTACTTGCAAAATGCTGCGTACAGCGCAGCCGATAATAAGCCAGTGGCGTACGCATGGATTGGGTTGGCCCGGCCATCGGGGTGCGATTGCTGCTGCATAAAATCAGCCAGACGCTCCCGGCCGCAATCAACCGCTCGTTAATCGCCTCGACAATCGCTTGCGGGTGATGCACCCGGCCGTGTTTGATCAGCTCGGCGCTGGTGCACTGGCGGCGCGAACACAGTAGCCGGTAGACCGCGCTTTCCGCCTCATTCAGCCCCAGTGCAGCGGCGTCAAAATCGGGTTGGATTTTAAAAGCAGGCATGAAAGTCCTTTAGCCGCGTACGCTGGCCAGTGTCAGCTTGGGGCTGGCGTGATATTGCTGCCAGCGCTTGCCCAGCCGCATGCCGGGGCGCTCGATCCAGCGATAGCTGGCCCGTGCACACCCGAGCACCAGCGCCAGTATGGCGAGTAAGAGCAGATTATTGCCCAGTACGCTGCCGGTGTGGATATAGCGCACCTTGCCCACCTGCCAGAACCATTCGGGTTGAAAATGCATCAGCAAGGTACTCAGCAGATACAGCAAGACAAAATGAATCAGGTAAATCGAAAACGACCATTCGCCCAACTGCAGGAAAGCTTTTTGCTTAAGCCAAGCGGAAATCTGCCCGCGCTCGCTGGCAAAGACCAGAATCGCCGCAGTAAAACCCCAGCTGGCCCAATACGCCTTGTGCGGATATTTCAGCGTAATCATCCAGTACAGCGCCAGCAGTGTTGCGCCTTCCAGCGCCGTCATCCAGTGCTTGCCCAGCGATAGATTGCGCCAGCGCAGGTGCAGCGAATACGCCGCTGCGCCGAGAAAAAAACAGATCAGCCCGCGCAAGCCGGGGCTGTGCGCAATTTTGGGTGCCAGCCAAGCCGTGGCTAGCGAGCCGAGCAGCACCATGCTCGCGTAGGCCCAGATACTGCGTCGCCGCGCCAGCAGCACGATCAGCCCGAAGACGACGTAAATGTAATATTCAACGCTGATGCTCCACGCCGGGCCATTGAAAGAAAACAGGCTGGCCTTGGGCCACCAGGCCTGCAGCAGCAAGGCGTTATATAACCATTGCTGCTGCAGATCATCGTGCCAGAACAAGCCGGGCAATTGCGCCAGCGGGACGTCAAATAGCAGTGGACGCAGCAGCATCAACACGCTGATCAGCAGCAGCGTGGCCAGATGCAGGGGCAGAATGCGGCAGCTGCGGCTAATCATGAAATCGCGCCAGCCCGCGCCATTCATCACTTGCTGGTGATAGCGATGCGCCAGCACAAAGCCGCTAAGGACAAAAAAGAACGCCACCAGCAAGCCGGCCGAGCGGAAAAATCGCCATTCACCCATGCTTTGCCACAGGTGCAGATGAAACAGCACCACCGAGACGGCGCACAAGCCTCGAAAGCTATCGAGGACGACAAAACGTTGGGGAGCAGCAGAACTCATGCGACGTGGGATTTAGCGCTGAAACAAAGAGCGCATTTTAGGCGCAAGCCGTCAGGAAAGGGAGAATCAATTGACTGGGCGGTCATCAAGCGCCACTAGCGGGCATGGCGGTTGGCTATCTGTAAATCTTTAAACAGCATCTTCCACTGCGCATCTTTGGGCAACTGCTTTGTCATCTCGTTCAGAAAGTCGAGCAGCGACGCTTGATTGGGGGCGATAAAAAAATGTCGCGCAACAACAGCACGCGGCGTAGGTGCGATATACAGCCAGTCATCCAGATCGCTGATCGACTGGCGATAACGTCCCAGCGAGCTGGCCGAGATAAACGTGGCATCAATGCGCCGCAGCTTGAGCTTTTTCAGATTGCTCAGCACGCTGTTGGCGTCTTCCCGCGTGATTTTCCCCGCCGCAATATCGGCCTCGAAGTCTTCCAGCTGGCGGCCCGTCACCGCGCCGACGCGCAAACCATGCAAGGACGCCGCATTTTTAAACACCACCGGCTTGCTGCGATGGCTAACCACCAGATTCACATCCTGCATATATGGCTTGGACCAGCGATACTTGCTCTGCATAGCATCATGGAAAAACACCGGATTCGCCCACACCACCACCCCGCGCCATTGCGGCTGCTGCCCGATCACCAGATCCAGCCGTTTGCGCGGCAACTGCACCGGCACAAACTGATAGCGCCCGGCCGAATGACTGCTTAGCCAGCTGGCCAGCTGCGCGGTCAGATTGCCCGGCTGATCAAGCGCAAACGGCGGCTCGTCGTAATAGGTATAAAGCGGAATCTGCTCCGCTGAGTGCACCAGCGAGAGCGCGCACAGCAGCAAACCCGGAACAAACAGCCTGATTGGCAGCAGCATCTTCAACCCCTGTGACGTGATGCACACCCTAGGTGATACACAGCCTTGCATGCACAGCAGTATAGATTGCTGCCCCTCATTCGATTGGACCATTTGCGGGCTTGAGTGCGCGCATTGGTCATACGCAGTGTGCTCAGCTCACTCCATGGGCTTTACTGCAGAGCCAGCCAGATTTCCGTCCGTAGCGCATTGGGTGGGGTATCTATGGGTAGATTAATATAATGCTCGATCAACGGAACATACCCCGGTTGCTCTCCACTGCTGGGTAGCCAGATACCATAGAGCCACTGATACGCCTGCTCCAGCTCGCTATACGGGCCAAGATGCTCGATGATGGCGTATCGCCCCGGCGGGATGGCAAAGGCTTCGACGCCATCGGGTAGCGCTTCGCCTGTGCGCACCGTCAGCGCCGCCGCCGAGCGCAGCTCGCTGGGCGCGACCGATTGCGGGTCATCAAAATACAGCCCGAACCAGCCCAGTGGCAACGCTACTGGTAGCGTGGTTTTAGTCAGTTGCAGCTTGGCAAAGGCCTCGCCAATCTGGATATACGGCCCCTGATGGTGGCAAATGCCCAACGGCAGCGGCTGATCCTGTGTGTGAATGCGAACCTGATACATTGTGCTCTCCTGTTGATGATGACGATGGAGCATCAGTAAGCGTTCACGCCGATACGCGCCGGGCGTTTGCCCGTAGCTGGCCGCAAAGGCGCGGACAAACGCCGCACTGCTACCGTAACCCGTTTGCTGCGCCAGTCGGCTCAGCGGCAGCTCGCCCGGTTTGCCCAAGGCACGCGCGGCGTGTAGCAAACGCAAGCGCTGCTGCGTCATACCGAGGCTTTCACCCATCATTTCGCGGTAAATGCGGTGAAAATGATAGGGCGAAAAATGCGCTGCCTCGGCCAGCTGATCCAGCGAATAGGTTTGCTGCGGGTGCTGCCAGATCAGTCCCAGCACGCGCTGCAGGCGGCGGGAATAATCGTGCAGGGTGGCGGTTTTCTTCATGATGTCTCCATGCCGGACAGCATAGTGAGAGCGAATTGATGATTGTTGCGCATTTTACGGTGCGGCCAGCCCGGGTGGCGACACCAAGATTGACTTTGTTAGTAATTCTCATTTAATTTGTTGTTTTAATTTCCGCCGGTATCCCTCGCCATGCTCACCCTCAACGTTTTTGGCCACGCCTTTGGCCTGCCCGATCTGAGCCCCTTTGTGACCAAAACGTTGCTACTGCTGAAAATGAGTGGCCTGCCTTTTGAAACCCGCCGTCAGGGCATGAAAGGCGCACCCAAAGGCAAGCTGCCCTGGCTGCAGGATGGCGAGCAGCGGATTGCCGACTCCAGCTTTATCCGCCTGCACTTGGAGCAACAGCACGGCTGCGATTTTTCTGGCGGCTACTCGGCCGAGCAATTGGCGCTGGGCTGGGCGGTAGAAAAAATGCTTGAAGATCATCTGTACTGGCTGGGTGTTCACGCCCGCTGGGCCGTTGATCACAATTTCAATTCGGCCACGCGGCGGATATTTGACGGTATGCCGTGGCCTATCCGCCCACTGGCGCGCATGCTGGTGCGCAAGAAAATGCTCGCCGCGCTGAACGCGCAGGGCATGGGGCGACATAGCGACGCTGAACGTGCAGAGCTGGCGCAGCGGGGTTTGGCTGCGCTGGCCACGCTGCTGGGCAATAAACCGTTTCTGCTGGGTGACAAGCCGTGCGGCTTTGACGCCAGCGCCTACGCCTTTGTCAGCACCGCGCTATGCCCGGCCTTTGACTCAACGCTGCGAGCTGCCGCCGAAAGCCACGACACGCTTAAAGCCTATGTGTACCGCATGAATATGCTGTACTTTCCCCATGCCGACAGCCTGCCTGCCTAGGCTTTCTTACATCGCCCCGCGTGCGCGGCCTACAGTACGCGGAAAATTTCCCAGCGTGGGGTACCCGAGACAATGTGTGGCTCCAGTGCTTTGCCCCAGGCCTGATGTGCGGCAATCTGGCCCAACTTGTCCCATGCCGCATTGAGCTCGGCCAGATCGGCCACCTGCAGCTCGGAGACCAGCAAGGATTCATTGGCGCCCACCGAGCCACAGAGCAGGCGTACCTTGTCTGGCGTCCAGCCAATCTGGCTGCCAATCTCGCGCAACCACTGCTGCATCAGCCCCACCGCCTCGGCTTTATGCCCGAAACGCACATCAATACTCCAGCGAGCGATCATCATGATTTTCTCCTTAAGCCATGTGGCACCGCGCCACAGCGGCTTTAACGCTAGACCCGCAGCCAGCCACAAACCAGAGCCGACAGCGCGATGGGCAGTTAAACGGCAATCGCAATATACCCATGCCATGTATAAGCCCACAACTAATGATTAGTCATACTTAAATGACAATACCCATTGCCTTCTAAAAAGTGAGTGCAGGCTGATTGGCGTTTGTTGATGTTTGGCCTGCAATTGCAGGCGCGCAAGCGACTTGATGATGAAGCTGCCTCGCCCCCGAGCCAGCTCGCGGAATCTGGCTACGGGCGACGTTAATCTGTCGATATATAACGACATGCCAACACATAAAGTCAGCTTTGTTTGCGCTGGCCCGACAGCGTGGGCAAGATGGCCGCTCTTTAGCCTGCGCTCTTGTGCTAGGGGCGGTACAGATGGTGTATAGCAATGGGCCGGATTGGGCAGCCAACGAGCGCGTGGCTCTTTCACTCAAATGCAGATTGGACGGTGTATGAATTTAAAAAAATCAGTTTTGCTGGCCGCAGCAGCGTTGGCGCTGACTGCGTGTGGCAAGGTCAGTAGCGATGCCAAAAATAATCTGGCCGAAATTACCCAGGGCCTGAATCACGACTTGGCGGCGTCGCGCTGCGTGAGCGCGTATGCGGAATACCCGCTCACGCAGCTGGCAGATAGTCGTTCGAGCTGTATGCAGTGCGGTCAGCATCAGGAAATGGGGCTGATTGTGAAAAAACCGACCATTAGCCCATCGGGCGAGCAAGCGTATGAATTTGTCCTCACCAGCAAAGGGCAGGCGCTATATCAGGAAAACCCTGAGGGCGCCAAAGGCCTGTCAGGGCAGTTTTGCATGGCCAAAGAACTCAAGCTCAAAGACATTGTGGCGGCACAATCGTCAATGCGGCTGAACGAGCAAACGCTGATTGGCGTGCAATACACCGTCGAGCAAGTGGAGCCCTATCCGGAAGCGGCCGATCTGGTGGGGAAAGATCAGCTATTTATGGCCACGATGGATGGCGCGCAAAAGCCCAAAATTCTAACCACCACGGTGAAGCTGATATCCGGCAAATATCTGGAGCAAGATCCGAGCTTTCGCTACGGCGACTGGATTAACCTACCCTGATCTGCTGCGCATGCGCGCTCGGAATGCCTCTTTAGGCCTGCGTTCACCCCGTAGCTCCCGCCTGTATGCCTGCCCAGTTTGCGCTGGCGCAAACTATTTGGCCTGATTGGTGCAAGCCCTAATTCTTACAAACTCAGCGGCATGGTCTGATACGCCCATCAATGCGCGCCAGCCTGATTGGGCATGGCAAGCAGTCAATGGAGGTGGGCAGATGTTCAAGGTGATGATAGATAAGCTGCTGCAGGGCAATATTGTGCTGCAGATCGTATTCGGGATGCTGGCCGGGATTGCGCTGGCAGTGTTCTTTCCGGCGGCGGGGCAGCAAGCAGCGCTGCTGGGGTCGATTTTTGTTAGCGGGCTTAAGGCGGTTGCGCCGGTGCTGGTTTTCCTGCTGGTGATGCACGCCATTGCGGGCAAAAAACAGGGCGCGCAAACGCAGATGCGGGGCGTGATTGTGCTGTATTTGCTCGGTACCTTGAGCGCAGCGCTGATCGGCGTGATGGCCAGCTTTATGTTTCCGTCAACGCTCACGCTGGTGGCGCCAGCCAGTGGCACCACGCCGCCGGGCGGGATTGGCGAAGTATTGCGCACGCTGCTGTTCCAGATTTTTGATAACCCGGTCAAGGCGCTCTCCAGCGGCAATTACATCGGCATTCTGGCTTGGGCCGTGGCGCTGGGTCTGGCTTTGCAGCGCGCCAGCGCCAGCACCAAACAGGTGCTGGATGATCTGGCGGGCGCGGTGAGTAAAGTGGTGCAAATGGTGATCCGCTTTGCGCCGTTTGGCGTGTTTGGTCTGGTGGCCGAAGCCGTGGCCACCACCGGGCTGTCATCGCTGCTGGGCTACTCGCACCTGCTGCTGGTGCTGGTGGGCGCGATGGTATTGATGGCGCTGGTGGTGAACCCACTGATCGTCTTTCTGGTGACGCGCCGCAACCCTTACCCGCTGGTGCTGATGTGTTTGCGCGAAAGCGCGCTGACCGCCTTTTTTACCCGCAGCTCGGCGGCCAATATTCCGGTGAATCTGGCCTTGTGCCAAAAGCTGGGGCTGGATGAAGACACATATTCGGTCTCGATCCCGCTGGGTGCCACCATCAATATGGCCGGTGCGGCCATTACCATCACCGTGCTGACTCTGGCTGCGGTGCATACCCTGGGTATCCAGGTCGATCTGCCAACCGCCTTGCTGCTGAGCGTGATTTCGGCCATCGGCGCGTGCGGCGCATCAGGCGTGGCCGGAGGCTCGCTGCTGCTGATCCCGCTGGCGTGCAGCCTGTTTGGCATGAATGCCGATCTGGCCATGCAGGTGGTGGCCGTTGGCTTTATCATCGGCGTGGTGCAAGATTCAGCCGAAACTGCTCTCAATAGCTCCACCGACGTGGTATTCACCGCTGCCGCATGCATGGCCGTCGAAAGCGCCAGCGAAGCACGCAGCGAATTGGCCAGCGAACGCGCCTAAAACCCGCCGCCGTATCGGCAAGCCACAGCCTCGCGAATGCGGGGCTTTTTTGCGTGTGTTGCATCAGTCTGCCATCAGATGCGGCAATGTGTGTATGGGGTGTTGATTTCCCCCATCTTTCTTAATGGCATAACTCTCTACACCAGTTTTTCGCCGTAGTCATTGATCAACCCGATCGGCAGGTCTTGAGCGTATTACCGCAAAGCTAGGGGTATAGCCACCAATGTCAGCTTTATCAATACTTCTGTGGCAACACCAAGGCAGGTATATGGCTAAATGCCAGTGCAGAAGCCGAGCTTTGATTCTGGGCGGCCGCTGGTGCTGCTGTTGTAAACATGTCAAGCCTGCGCAGAAATCCCAACGTCAAACTTGCCGCCTGGGTAATTGGCTGCCAATGTGGGATGCAATATGCCATATGCATATTGATTCGTGATTCAATCTTAATCAGGAGCCATTGATGCCATTTCCCGCCAATAAAACCTACGGCATTTTGCAACTGCAAGTCACCGATGTGGAAGGCACGCACACTTCGTCCTACTCGGGGCTATCGCACTTCAACCTGCTCGGCAGCGACGGCCAGAAAAATTATCAGATCAACATCGACTCGCAAAGCAGCAGCAATCCGAATGTGGTGTTGTCCAACGCCAGCATCGCCAGCAGTGATATGCAAAACATTCTGACCGCCGCAGGCGGCAGCAACCCCGGTTTTCAGGCCCTGAGCAGCCAGCCAGGCACCGGCGCGCTTGATCTGCTGCGCCAAAGCCTGTTTGCCCCCATCGTGACCGCCTGGCAAAGCAGCACAGCCAGCTCGGCCGACCAGATCGGCAGCCAGCTATCGGCCGCACTCAGCGTAGGCGCCTCACTCGTGGTGTTTGGCACTTACTACGATGACAACGACAACAGCAATGAATCACGCTATGGCCGCGAACGCGCGCAAACCAACAGCCAATTGCCCCCGCGCGGCATGGACGACGTGCATCTGAATCAAGGCACGCCAGATAGCCAGGAGCAATGCCGCGACAACGGCATCTATCAGGACGGTGCGCTGTTTATTCTGAACAGCGACGGCAGCGCCAACGCTTTCTTCTTTATGTTTGACGGCCAATGTCTGCAAACCGATAGCAACGGCAATTGCGTCAACGGCGTGTGCAGCACGCAGCAAAGCGAAACCGCAGCCACACCAGCCTAAGCCCAGCCAGGGGTTGGCCTAGCCCAACCCCTGTGCAGCACACCCACAGCTCATCCTGCCAAACGTCTGTATGGGTATATCCGGCAAAGTCAATCTATACCTAATCTTCATGGCAATACCATCAAGGGTATCAGGCTTGATCCCTGAGCGGGGTTTGAATTCTCAGGCGCATACATACGCCGCGCAACGGCAATACGCCATATCATCAGCCCGCCCAATCCGCCGGATAAACACCCTGCGCCAGCAGACGGTGAAAAATCAAATACGGCCAACGTAGCCAGCTTTAGCAGCTGCGACAGCCAGGCCACGACCCGCCTCCAGCAGTGCCAGCTGCAATCTGCTTCACAGAGCACCGCGCCGATTACAAAAACTTACCGTCGCCACTCTGCTCGCCCACCATACTGAGCGACAACACTCAGGCCGAGCCTGATCAAAGATAAGGGGGCAAGATGGAAGGTATTGGCGGTGTACTACTAGGCACCTTGATTTACGGCACGGCCAAAGTGCTGGGCTATCGCTGGTGGTGTGGCGTGGGGCTGACGTGGCTGCGGCCCGAGCTCAGCGCCGACGCCATACGCCAGCGCAGCCTTCAACTCGGCATTATCCGGCTGCTGATCGGCTTTGGCGTTGGCATCCCGATGGCGGCCTTGCATGCCATGGTGCTCGAGCTCACCGGCGTGCAGGCGCTAGCCTATTTGCTGGTGTATGTGCCGATCCGCTGGTTTGAATGGGGCCTGATTGTGCCAATGATGCCCGCCGGCAAACTCAGCTGGAGCCAGCTCTGGCGCGGCCAGCATCGCACCGAGCGGCTATGGCGGCTCTACGGCATTGCCGTATCGTGCGCGCTGGATGTGGTGTTTCTGCTGGGTGTACTCAATGGCATACGGGGCATGGGGCGGATATTTTGCTAAGGCTTGGGTGCGGGCGGAGGCGGAATAATCCATAGGTATGCCTTCGCAAGCTTTACTAGCAATAGGCTTTGGCAATATACCAACCTAGGTATATATGACACTGTGTAGCTAGCCTGCTGCGCAGGTGGTAAACCGGCGGTTTCGCCCGCCGGACGAGTTAGGGGTTGGTCTTGCCCAACCCCTAACAACCCCTGCGCGCCCGATCGACGCGAAACCCCGCTTGAAAAAGCCACGGCGAGGCGCCGCTTCAACTCGCCACGCGCTAACGTCGCGTGGCTCAAACAAATCGCGGCTTAAAACCTCGCCATGACTTTTTAAAGCGGCGCGTCTCCACGGGCAATCCGTGCTAACTACGGCAGGGGTATATCTACTAAAGCCAATCAAATAATAATCTTCAAAACAACACCGTGGCGGGTATATGCCGCAATCGTTGAACTGCACGGTTTCCCCTGTCATCAAGCCGAGCGAGGCATGCCGTAGCTTGGCAACTTGTTGCCTTAGCGCAGGCTGTGCCCTTGGGGTAAACAAGCGGCAAGGGAATTCGGCGGGCTCTGTTTTGTTAAAGCCCGCCGCCTTGCCGATTGTCCGCAGCGAGGGCATTTTGCGCAGCAAAACTTGATGAGGGGTCGCCTTTGGGGTGAAGGGGTATTTGGCGAAGCAAATACCCCTTCCCGTCTGCGCGGCGGCACGCGCACCCAAACCCCGCGGCGCACAGCCGCCCATCCCGCTCAAACACAAACCTACCGCACGCCATACCGTGGCCTACCGCCAGATCCGCATTTGATCAACAAAGCTAACATTTTTCCAACAATTAGCTGACGTTGATTTTTCAATTAGATAAGATGTTGCAAACCGATGAACGGCATACATCAGATCAAAGCGATGTTGCCACATGCACATGATTTTTCACAAAATAGGTTAATTCATGAAAATCAATGAATATTTAGAAACGCTTAGAAGTGGAGCAAACTCAATTTTTGAGGAAACGCTGGAAGATGCAAGGCTTGGAAAATGCCATCATTACATTGCTTGCATTCATGAGTTCTCACAATTAATTAAAGATGAATCTGAAAGAAAAATAATATCAAATGTTTGCAATCAATTAGAATCAGCTATTTTATGCGCGACTTTTGGAATGTATCGTCAAGCTTTATCTTCGTTAAGGCTAGCTTTCGAAATGGGTTTAGGATGCATATACTTCTCGATCTATAAAATGGAACTAAATGAATGGCTAAACGGAAAATGCGACATTAAGTGGTCAGCAATAGCTGACGAGGATAATGGAATCCTATCTAAAAGGTTTGCAAAAGCATTTGCGCCCGAATTAACAGAATCGATATCTGAAATAAGAGAAAATACAAAAAGGAACTATCGATTATTATCTGAATTTGTTCATGGGAATAGTGAAACATGGAGTATACATGGAGCGCAGCTCAAGTATAACAATATCTTGCTAGATCAATTTATAAAAGCACATGGCGATGTGTTCGAAAATATAATTTCACTAATGTGTTGCAGATACTATCACGGATTTTCGCAACACGAACGAGATTCACTTGATTTTATTCGAGAAGAACTAGGGTATAACATCGGAATTTCTAAACTACTGGATAAGAAAAATGAACAATGAAAATCGTTTTTATTTAAGGACTGAAAGCATTAAACCAGAAGAAATTCTGCAACTTTCGGTCATGAATAGCACTGACGAACAAATTGTAAAATCGTTAAAATTAGCTGACCCGTGTTTATTAGAGGGGTCGCGAGGAACTGGCAAATCATTTCTAATGAAGATTGCTGAACTTCAAATTGAAGTTGAAAACAAAGAGTATCTACCTGTTTTTGTTTCTTTCAACATAAGCTCACTAATTACAACCAATGACCCATTGCAATTTTATCATTGGATGCTCGCAAAGACACTAAAAGCACTTACTAATAAATTAAGAAAAAATGGATTAGTCGTTTCAACATATACAGCAAATTTACTAAGCAACGATGAAAGTAGTAACAATGATGGAGTAGAGAAAAACCTACGGAAGATTGTGACTCAATTTGAAGAGTCATATAAAGATCAAGGAAATATAAATTTAGCAGCACTTCCAGATATTGAAGATGTAAAAGATGCAATAGAACACATTTGCAAAGAAAACAAATTGCAAAGGATATACTTTTTCTTCGACGAAGCGGCCCATGTATTTAGGCCTGAACAGCAACGTCAGTTTTTTAGTCTATTCAAAGATCTTCGATCGCCATATATTACATGCAATGCTGCAATTTATCCGGGCGTCACTTATTTCGGGGATTCCTTTGAGCCAACCCATGATTGCATTTACAGAAAGATAGACAGAAACATTAAAGACTCAAATTACCTGTCATATTTTAAAGAAATTGTCGACAAACAAGCAGATCCCCAACTTAAAAATGCCATAGATTCAAATCTTGAAATATTTAACACCCTTGCATTTTCTTGTGGAGGCAACCCAAGAATTTTGCTAAAGACGATTCAAGAAATGGAAAGGTTCAACACTTCTTCGATAAATAAGCTAATTAAGGATTTCTACCGAGGTCAAATCTGGTCTGAACATACAGAGCTCGGTGATAAATATAAAGGCCACAAAAAGCTAATCGATTGGGGAAGGGATTTCCTTGAGAAGCAGGTCATACCTGCAATTGAGCGCCTAAACTCAAACCGTAAAGAAAAAGAGCAGAATGAATCAAGCATCTACTTCTGGATTCATAAAGACGCACCTGAATCGGTTAAAGAATCTTTAAGGCTACTAACATATACTGGAATTGTGAAGAAAGTAGACTCAAGTATTAGAGCCACCAGATCAGAATTGGGTGTAAGATATGAGGTGAAATATGGATGCATTATTGCACTTGAAAGTAATCCACATACTGAATCAATCGATTTCTATAAGTCATTGTCGCTAAAGAAATTCCCAGAGTTTGGAAGAACACATGCAGCCTATGATGATATCAAGGATATTAGCACCAAAGTAATTAATGAAATCAGCTATAAAGAATCTTTAAATTCTATGCTGAGTAAATCGATTGATGTATTAGAAATGCTTACTGACTGGCAAAAGAGTTCTCTAAAAAAAGCAGGAATTCTCACAATCGAGGACCTTCATTCAAATACTGAAGAATCTTTAATTCAAAAAATATATAACGTAGGCACAGTAAGAGCTCGATTAATGAAAAATGCTGCTACGGCAGAATTACTCGAATACTTATCAGGCTAGTTCAACACGTTTGATGTAAAAAGCCTCGCACATGCGAGGCTTTCTTATGGGTATTGCTTGCTAGCAATTCACCAGCAAGAGCTTAAGCCACATACCCCACTACATCACCAAATCCCGCTCAGCTTGCGCCAAACTCACCCCACGCCGCTTCGCATAATCCTCCACTTGATCCAGCGTCACTTTCCCCACGCCAAAATAGCGTGATTCTGGGTGGCTGAAATAGAAGCCGGATACGGCGGCGGTTAGCAGCATCGCGTAGCCGCAGGTCAGGCATGCCGATGTTCGGTGCGTTCAGCACTTGGAATAGATCGCCTTTCGGCGTTTGGATTGGGCAAACCAGCGTCAAACCAAACCCATTTTGGGTTTGATCATGCCCAATCTGGGCATGCTGTGACTGGATGATGGATAGGGTGCTTGACGGTTAAATCGAGCTTAGCCGTTGGTTTTGCTGGCAGGTTTGGGCTTGCCGACGACCAGTTTGGTGCCGGTTTGCTCGGCCAGCTTGCGGGCGGCTTCGGAAGCGCGTTTCATCGCTTCACGCGCGCCTAGCAAGTCGGGATAGCGGCGGTGTAAATCCGATTCGGGTTTCATCAGTTTTCTCCTTCCTCGATCAATTCGTACGTACCGTTTGTATTGTCAAACCAAGCCCAAGTATTCACCAGCGCTTTGTAGTGCTGATCGAAATTGCGCCGCCCAGCGGCAAAGCGGCGGCGGATAACGTCTTCGGGGATATTGTGCCCACCTTGCTTGACGCGCTGTGCGACTCGTTCAATCGCTAGCTCTGGCGTCGCCAGCGACAGAAAAAACAGCTCAACAATATAGCCCTGCTGCCGCCATTGCGGTATTTGCCGCGCATAGCTCAAACCCGACAGCGTCGTTTCAATCGCAAAGCTATTGTTTTTGGCGAGCTGCAGCGCGATTTGTTCCAGCATTAATCGCCCCGCCTGAATCGCTGCCAGCTCGGGCGCGAAAGGCGACAGGCCAGCGGCGATTAGGTCGGCGTTGATAAAAGTTGGACACGCCGCTTCGTTGGGCAAAAACTCGCGGGCAAAAGTGGTCTTTCCCGCGCCATTCGGCCCGGCGATGATCAGGATTTTTTGCCCGCTGCTTGTCATGCAACGTATCCAAGATTAGGGGCTAGGTCGCGCTCGGCCTGAGCCAGACTCACCCCACGCCGCTGCGCGTAATCTTCGACCTGATCCAGCGTCACTTTCCCCACGCCAAAATAGCGTGATTCTGGGTGGCTGAAGTAGAAGCCGCTGACCGCTGCGGTTGGCAGCATGGCGTAGCCTTCGGTCAGCGTCATGCCGATGTTCGGTGCGTTCAGCACTTTGAATAAATCGACTTTTGGCGTGTGGTCCGGGCAGGCTGGGTAGCCGGGGGCTGGGCGGATGCCGACGTATTTCTCGTCGACCAATTCGTCGTTGCTCAGCGATTCGCCCGCAGCGTAGCCCCACAGCTCGGTGCGTACGCGGTGGTGCATGTGCTCGGCGAAGGCTTCGGCGAATCGGTCGGCGAGTGATTTGAGCAAGATCGCGCTGTAGTCGTCGTTGGCGTCTTCAAACGCTTTGACTGGCGCGTCGATGCCGATGCCACCGGTAACGGCAAAGGCGCCGATATAGTCTTTAATGCCGGTTTCTTTGGGCGCGATAAAGTCGGCCAAGCACCAGTTCGGTTTCACTTCGCCGGTTTTCGGTTTTGGTAGCTGCTGGCGCAGATTGTGCCATGTCATCGCTACCGCGCCGGTGGCCGGATCGTACAGCTCGATGTCGTCGTGATTGACGCTATTGGCCGGGAAAAAGCCGATCACGCCGGCGGCGGCGATCCATTTCTCATCGACGATTTTGCGCAACATCGCTTGCGCGTCGGCGTACAGATGGCGGGCGGCTTCGCCGACCACTTCGTCTTGCAAGATCGCGGGGTAGCGACCATACAACTCCCAGCTTTGGAAGAACGGCGTCCAGTCGATAAATGGCTCTATGTCTTCCAGCTTATAGTCGGTATATTCACGCACGCCAAGGAAGGCGGGTGCTGGCGGCGTATACGTCGCCCAATCGGGCGCAAATTTATTGGCGCGGGCTTCTGCAAGGCTGATCAATTTAGTGCGATCTTTGCTCTCGAAAATCTCGCGCGCTTTGGCGTATTCGGCTTTCACCTCGGCGACAAACGCCGGTTTCAAATCGTCCGACAGCAGATTCGAGCACACGCCGACGGCGCGGCTGGCGTCCGCCACGTAAATCACTTGGTCGTTCTGATAATGCGGCTCGATTTTCACCGCGGTGTGTACTTTCGATGTGGTTGCGCCGCCGATCAAGAGTGGAATATCAAAACCTTGGCGCTGCATTTCTTTGGCGACGTGGCTCATTTCTTCCAGACTTGGCGTGATCAGGCCGGACAGGCCGATAATGTCGGCGTTGATTTCGCGCGCGGTATCGAGGATTTTTTGCGCTGGCACCATCACACCCAGATCAGTCACCTGATAGTTATTACAGCGCAGCACCACGCCGACGATGTTTTTGCCGATGTCGTGCACATCGCCTTTCACGGTGGCCATCACAATCACGCCTTTGGCGGGCTCGTCTTGCAGCCCCATCGCGATTTTTTCGGCCTCGATAAAGGGCTCCAGATGCGCCACGGCGGCTTTCATCACGCGCGCGGCTTTTACCACCTGTGGCAGGAACATTTTACCGGCGCCAAACAAATCGCCGACCACGTTCATGCCGTTCATCAAATGGCCTTCGATCACATGAATCGGGCGTTCAACGCTGGTACGCGCTTCTTCGGTGTCTGCAACGATGTAGGTGGTGATGCCTTTGACCAGCGAGTGCGTAATGCGCTCTTGCAGCGGCAGCTCGCGCCAAGCGAGGTCTTCGCCCTTGGCGACGTTGGCGTCGCCTTTGAATGATTCGGCTAGCGTGATCAGCGCCTCGGTGGCGGCCAGCGCATCGTCGGTTTTCATCAGCACCACCGATTCAATCGCATCGCGCAGCACCACCGGCACGTCGTCGTAGTTTTCCAGTGCGCCAGCGTTGACGATACCCATCGTCATGCCCTGCTTGATCGCGTGGTACAGGAACACGGCGTGGATCGCCTCGCGCACCTTATTATTGCCACGGAAACTAAACGACACATTCGATACACCGCCGCTCACTTTGGCGTGCGGCAGGTTTTTGGTAATCCAGCCGGTGGCTTCGATAAAGTCGAGGCCGTAGCGGGCGTGCTCGTCGATACCGGTGGCCACGGCAAAAATATTCGGGTCGAAAATAATATCGGCTGGGTTAAAGCCGATTTCATCCACGAGGATGCGGTAGGATTTTTCGCAAATCTCGACTTTACGCGCATAGGTGTCGGCCTGACCGACTTCGTCGAACGCCATCACAATCACGGCGGCGCCGTACATTTTTAGCAAGCGGGCGTGGTGTTTGAATTGCTCTACGCCCTCTTTCATCGAGATCGAGTTAACAATACATTTGCCCTGCACGCATTTCAGGCCGGCCTCGATCACTTCCCATTTGGATGAGTCGATCATGATCGGCACGCGGCTGATATCGGGCTCGGCGGCGATCAGGTTGAGGAAGGTAGTCATCGCCTTGGTGGCGTCGAGCATGCCTTCGTCCATATTGATGTCGATCACTTGCGCGCCGTTCACCACCTGCTGGCGCGCCACGTCGAGCGCGGCGCTGTAGTCGCCCGCCAGAATCAGACGCGCAAAGGCTTTCGAGCCGGTGACGTTGGTTCGCTCGCCGACGTTCACAAACAGGTCGTTGTCGCCGATGTTGAATGGCTCCAGGCCAGACAGGCGACATTTGGCTTCGATTTTCGGCAATTTGCGCGTGGGCAAATCTTTGACTGCGGCGTACATCGCGGCGATATGCGCTGGCGTAGTACCGCAGCAGCCGCCCAGGATATTGATCAAACCCGACTCGACCCATTCACGCACTTGCGGTGCCATGTCTTCGGGTAGCAAATCGTAGCCGGTTGGTGCCAGCGGATTAGGCAGACCAGCGTTGGCGTGCACCGACACATAGCAGTCGGAAATGCGGCTCATCTCTTCGACGTAGGGGCGCAGCAGATCAGGGCCAAGCGCACAGTTGAGGCCAAACGAAATCGGGTCAGCGTGGCGCAGCGAGTTGTAGAAGGCTTCGGTGGTCTGGCCGGTGAGCGTACGGCCAGATTGATCGGTAATCGTGCCGGAGATCATGATCGGCAATTCTTCCTGATCAGGATGCTCGGCAAAATAGCGTTTGATTGCGAATACCGCAGCTTTGGCGTTCAGCGTATCGAAAATCGTCTCAACCAGCAGAATATCGGCGCCGCCTTTCACGAGGCCGTCGATCGATTCGAGGTAAGCGGTGACGAGTTCATCAAACGTCACATTGCGATAGCCCGGATCGTTCACATCGGGCGAAATCGACGCGGTGCGGCTGGTGGGGCCCAACACCCCAGCGCAGAAACGTGGTTTGCTCGGGTCTTTCGCCGTTTGCGCGACGCACAGGTCTTTCACCAGCTTGGCGGCGGCGAAATTGAGCTCCCACACCAGCTCTTGCATTTCGTAATCGGCCATTGCTGGCGCGGTGCCGTTAAAGCTGTTGGTCTCGATAATGTCGGCGCCAGCGTCGAGGTATTGCTGGTGGATTTCGGCAATGATCTGCGGCTGGGTGAGTACCAGCAAATCATTATTGCCTTTGACATCGGTATGCCAATCGGCAAAGCGCTCGCCGCGGTATTGCGCCTCGGTCAGCTTGTATTGCTGAATCATCGTGCCCATGCCGCCATCCAGAATCAGGACGCGTTGTTCAAGCAGGCTTTTAAGCAGGTTTTGGCGGGTCATGGCGGTTCCAGTCAGATTCTTGATAAGTCGATACTGCAAAACCGCACATTTTAGCATGCAAATCAACTCAATCGACGCGTGGAACTCGCGCACCCAGCCTGGCCGCTTCTTGCGCTATATCAGAGTTGTATTAAATTTTGATGAACTTAATTACCACTTCGTATTCAATCTGCATATACTGCGAAACCCATGCCGCAGTTGAGAATTGATCTCATCTAATGCAAAAAGAAATACGTAAGGATATTGCAATGCTCTCCCGTTTCAGCACCCGCAGCAAATTGTTTTTCCTCAGCGGTACTCTACTGGTTTTGATGGTTTTACAGGTCATGTTTACGCTCTTTGAGCTCAATATTGCCGGTGAAAAAGCCGATGCTCTAATCACAGATCGCTATCCAAAAATCGAACATCAAAATCAAATCATCGCCAATACGCTTGATATTGGCATGCTGCTGCGCGAAGCGATTATGGATAACGATGTTGCAACTATTGAGGCGAGCTTGAGTAAAGTAACGCAGCTACGTGCAGACAGCTCGGCACGCCTCAAATACCTGCATGAACATGCAACCAGTGCTGAAAGTAAACAAATCTTGGCTGACATCGAAACCACGCGCAGCGTGATTAGTGCGCAGTATGATCAAATGTTTGTGTTGATCCGAGCCAATCAAGATGCCGAAGCGATCGAGTTTATCCAGACGCAATACGATCCCGCTTATCGGGCATTTCAGCGGGCCGTAGAAACCATGGTGGCCTCGCAAAAGAAAAAAATGGAAAGCCTAGCTGCCGAAACCCATGAAAGCTTTAATCAGGTTCAAATGCTGATGGTTCTGAGCGCTGGCATCGCGCTCATTCTGGGCTTAACGGCTGCGGTCGTTATCGCCAATTCGATCACTCGCCCGCTCAATCGCGCCCTCGGTGAAGCCGAACGAATTGCCGATGGCGATTTGCGCACATTTACAGGCGAAACATTTACGGGAACAGACGAGCCAAGCCGCTTACTCAAAGCCCTGGTATTGATGCGCGGTAATCTGCACGAAATGGCTAAGTTGATTCAGCAAAATGCACAACAAGTCGGCCGTGCAGCGCATAGCTTGGCCGATTCGGCCAAAGTGGTGGCCAGCAGCGCGCAAAATCAATCGGCCGCGACCAGTGGCGCCGCAGCGACACTCGAAGAGCTAACTGTCAGCATCCATCATGTGGCTGATAATGCCGAAGACGCCGCAGCACAAGCACAAACCGCCGGTCAAACCGCGCAATTGGGTGGCACCTTTGTGGTGAGTTCATCCAACCAGATGAATGCAGTCGGTCAGCACGTGAGTGAGTCGGCCAACCAAATGGGTAACCTTGAGCGCGACGTGGGGGAGATCGGCAAAATGGCGACGATGATTCGCGATGTGGCTGATCAAACTAATCTGCTGGCCCTCAATGCCGCGATTGAAGCAGCACGGGCTGGTGAAACCGGCCGTGGCTTTGCCGTGGTCGCCGATGAAGTGCGCAAGCTGGCCGAGCGCACCACCAAATCAGCGCACGAAATCAGCGAAATGATTACTCGCATTCAAAATGGCAGCGCCACCGTCAACCAATATATGGGGCAAAGCGTGCAAAGCGTGCAGGACGCAACGAATAGCTCGGAATCAGCTGCGCTCGCCATGCAGGAAATCGAGGGCAATGCCGCCGCTGTGGTATCGTCAGTTAAGCAGATCAGCCATTCGTTGAATGAACAAAAGCTGGCCGGACAAGATCTAGCAGTACGAATGGAGCAAGTGGCGCAGATGGCCGAAGAGAATGGCGATACGGTGCTACAACTGGCCAGTACCGCCGATCAACTCAGTAGTCTGGCCGCGCAACTGCAAAGCGCAGTGAATCGCTTCAAAATTTAAGTCAATTCAATAATAAGTAGCTCATGCGTGTGTTATCAGCGCATGCCGAGCGCATGTCGGTTCAACTGCTGGCTTTAGGGGCTGTTGAGGTTTGGTTTGCACGTCGCGAAAACAAATCGTCAACAGACCCTAGGATCAAACCCGGTACAGCGAGACCGACTGATCCAGCTCCCGGCCCAGCTCGCCCAGCCTTACGCTTTCTCTGGCGGTGCTGGCGGCGGCCGAGCTGCTTTCTTCGGACATTTGCGCCACGCGTTCGACCTGCTGCGCCATCACCAGGCTGGCGGCGCTTTGCTCGCGCATCGCCACTGAAATCTCGCTCACTTGCTGTACCACCAGATCGGCGCTGTGGCGGATATTGGCAATGGCCACGCTGGCCTCGTGCGCGCGGTGCACGCCTTCATCCACCTGCTCTACCGTGTGCTGCATGGTGTTGACCGTGCTATTGGCTTCGTTCTGGATCGCGGTGACGGTGCTGATGATTTCCTGCGTTGAATTGGCGGTGCGCTCGGCCAGCTTGCGCACTTCGTCGGCCACCACGGCAAAGCCGCGCCCCAGATCGCCTGCGCGCGCGGCCTCAATCGCGGCATTGAGCGCCAGCAGATTGGTCTGGTCGGCGATGTCCTTGATCACATTCACAATCGTGCTGATATTGGCCGTGCGCTGCTTGAGCGAGTCGATCTGAGCGGCCGAAGTGCGCACCTGATCGGCAATCTGGTTGATGCTGCTGATGGTGTTTTCAATCACCTGCCCGCCAGTGGCGGCCAGCTGACCGGCTTCTCTGGCGGTGTGGTCGCATTGCTGCGCACGGTCGGCCACATGGCCGATGCTGACAGTCACCTGCTCAATCCCGGCGGCCATCGCGGACGCCGATTCGCTGACGCCGCTGGACGATTGCGACATGGTCTGGCTGGTGCCAGAGAGGCCATTCACCGAGCCTGTCACCTCGTGGCCGACGCGGTTCAGCTTGCGCAGGCTGGCTTGCAGCGTGTCGAGCAGATTGTTCAGCGCTTGCAGCGACAGGCTGATTTCATCGTTACCGCGCGCTGGCAGGCGGCGGGTGAAATCGTTATCCCGCGCCAGCTGCTGTAAAAATTGCTGCAATGTATTTAAGGGGAGGGTCACGCTGCGCCCGATTAGCCAGCCTGTAACGCCCAGCGCAATCAGCAAAATCAGCCCGGAGATCACGCTGGCATTGATGGTTGATGCTATGTCGTCGGTGATTTTTTCGCCCGCCTGAGTCGAGGTCTGGCTCTTCTGTTGTTCGACATGATCCATCGCCGCGTACACTTTGGCCGCCTGCGGGGCACATTTGTCGCGGATCAGTTGATTGGCCAGCGCGGTATCTCCAGCGTTGGAGGCCTGCAAAACCAGAGCAGCCAGTGGCCGCCAGGCTTCAATTTCCTGCCGCAATGCGCCGACCATGACCTTGCCCTGGCTGGTGAGTGCGGCGGTTTCAAATTTGGCCAGGCTTTCGTCCATAGTGCCGACATAGCGGCGAAAATCGGCCTCAACCTGCTGTTTGGCCGCCGGATCAGTTTGCACAATGTGAAACAGCACGGCATAGCGCGCCTGCGCAAAGCTGCGCTGAATGTCGCTCATTTCAATCAGACCGGGGACCAGTTTTTCGGTAATTCCCAGCGCGTCTTCTTTCACGTGCTGCGTTTTGTAAAAGCTGATGCCAGCCAGTAGCACAATGGCTAAGGCGGCCAATAACAATAGCGCGGATATTTTGTGTGCGATTTTCATACGGTTCCCGTGGTCGGTAAACCAGGCTTGCCCAGAGCGGGGGGCCTGTGATTATTCTGGGTGATTCTGAATTTCGAAGTAAGCTTTTGGTTTGTTAGAGGTAGTCCACTCCGATTACAGGCAATTTAAGCTAGGCAGGCGAAGTGATGATAGTGATTATTTGATCTAGATCAGCTCGGTTGCAAATAAAGCCGGGCGATGCCGGTGCAGGTGGGGGAAACCGAGGCAAGGTGCGCTGCCAGAACGGCAGATAAGGGCAGATGCCAGAAATAGGGTATATGGGTATTGCCATGTAGCCATTGTTGATGCATGGCTACATGGCGATACCATTGGGTGAAATGCTTAGATCATTTCCACGGCTTGAATGGCCGTCAGGGCGATGGTGAAGACAATGTCGTCCACCAGTGCGCCGCGCGACAAATCATTCACCGGCTTACGCAAGCCCTGTAGCATCGGGCCGACCGAGACCACATTGGCGCTGCGTTGCACGGCCTTGTAAGTGGTATTGCCGGTATTCAGATCGGGGAAGACAAACACTGTGGCCTGCCCGGCAACCTGACTGCCCGGCGCTTTTTGCTGGCCTACCTCGAACACCGACGCCGCGTCGTATTGCAGCGGGCCGTCGATGGTGAGCTGTGGATTGCGTGCTTTGGCGATTTCGGTGGCGGTGCGCACTTTATCGACATCGGCACCGGTGCCCGATTGACCAGTGGAGTAGCTGATCATGGCCACTTTCGGGTCAATGCCAAACGCTTTGGCCGAATACGCGCTTTGCGCGGCAATTTCGGCCAGCTGCTCGGCGCTCGGATTCGGGTTAACAGCGCAATCGCCGTACACCAGCACCTGCTCGGGCATCAGCATAAAGAAGACCGACGAGACAATCGAGCTGCCCGGTGCGGTTTTGATCAGCTGCAAGGCCGGACGGATGGTGTTGGCCGTGGTGTGGATGGCGCCGGAAACCAGGCCGTCCACTTCGTCAATCGCCAGCATCATGGTGCCGAGAACGACGTTGTCTTCCAGCTGGCGCAGCGCCTGGATTTCGGTCAGGCCTTTGGATTTGCGCAATTCAACCATCGGTGCCACGTAGCGGGCGCGGATTTCTTCCGGGTCCAGAATCTGCAAGGTCGGCGGAATCGTCACGCCCTGCGTGGCGGCGACAGCTTCAATCGTCGCGCGATTACCAAGCAGGATACATTGCGCAATGCCTTTTTCTTCGCAGACAATCGCTGCGCAAATGGTGCGCGGCTCTTCGCCTTCGGGCAGCACAATGCGTTTGTTGGCCGCGCGTGCTTTCTGGATCAGCTGGTAGCGGAAAGCAGGCGGGCTCAGGTGGTGTACGCCCTTGGTATTGACGCCCACCATCAGGCCTTCGACATCCAGTTGCTCGGCCACGGCGTTGATCACGCGCGTCATGCGGTCTTTATCGTCGGCAGGAACGGCCGTGGGCACCTGGCTGATGGCCAGCGCCGTACCAAAGCTATCGCCGTCGGTGCGCAGCACCGGAATGCCCGAATGAAACGCCATTTGCGTGAAATCACGCACGGTTTCGTTCAGATGCGTGCTGTGCGTGAGCACCAGCCCGGCCAGTTGCACGCCATTGCTGGCCGCCAGCGCGGTGGCCAGAATCACGTCGTCTCGATCGCCCGAGCTGACAATCAGCGCGCCCGGCTGCAGGCGGCGAATCACTTCGGGTACCGCGCGCGCCGCGACGACGGTTTCGGTGACGCGGCGTTTGGTCAGCTCGCCTTTCACGACGATTTCGGCGTCCAGATGTAGCGCCACATCGAGCGTGCGCGGTGCCAGCAGGTGCGGATCAAACTCGATGACGCCCCAGATCGGCAAATCGCCAATCGCGGCTTTCATTGCGTCGCTATCAAAATTAACCGGCGCTTTATTGAAAATCACCCCACCCACCTGCACGCCTTCATTGCGGAACTGGCGCTCGGCCACTTTGACTTCTTCGGCCACATTGCCCGCGCTGGCATCGGTGACCAAGATCACCGTGGCTTGCAGGCCCAGCGCCATTTGCGTGTTGAGCTGGGTGGTAAACGGATTGGCCGGATCGGGGTGCAGGCCTTCGACCACCAGCACGTCGGCGCCAGCGGCAGCGCTCATGCTCATGGTGACGATTTCTTCGAGCAGATCGTCGGTTTCATCAATGGACACCTGCTCGATGGCGTATTGGGCTGGCAGTGCATCGGGCACATCCAGCTGGCAGATCCGGCGCGCAAAATGGCTGGAGCGCTCGATTTCGCTGGCGGTCTGGTCCTGAGCCACCGGTTTTACAAACCCTACTTTCAAGCTTTGGTTTTGCAGGCAGCGCACCACGCCCAATGTCACCGAGGTCAGGCCCACATTGTGGCGGGTTGGCGCAATAAAAAAGGTTTGCATGATTGGGTTCCACTTACGTTAAGCAATACAGCCGCCACTATAAACAATCCTCGTGCAGCGCAGCATGACATAGCTCTAAAAAGTAGGCCGAATGGAAATATTGCCATGACATTTTTTCATTTTGTACCAGACACATTCGGCAGGGCTGGGCAAAATGTCTATTCTCAAATGACCTTCGCCCGGAAGCCACGCGCATGAGCCCACCTTCAGTCAGTACTACAGCCAACACATCAGCCCAGCAGATCATCATCGAGCAACACGGCAACGAGCAGCAGATGCTGCTGCGCCCAACGACTATCAATGCGCCTGCAGCGGGCGAAGTGCTGCTGCGGCAAACGGCGATTGGTCTTAATTTCATCGACACCTATCATCGCTCCGGCCTTTATCCGCTCAGCCTTCCCAGTGGCTTGGGGCTGGAAGCGTGCGGCGTCGTTGAAGCCGTGGGCGATGGCGTGAGCGAATTTCTGGTGGGCGACCGGGTGGCCTACGCGGGCGGTGCTGTCGGTGCCTATACCACGCACCGTATCATGCCAGAGGCCAAACTGGTGCTGGTTCCTGAACACATACCCGATGATATGGCCGCCGCAACCTTGCTGCGCGGCATGACGGCGCAGTATTTGCTAAAGCAGACTTTTCCGGTCACGGCAGGGCAAACCATTCTGGTGCACGCCGCGGCGGGCGGCGTAGGGCAGATCCTGTGCCAGTGGGCGCAAAGCCTAGGCGTTACGGTGATCGGCACGGCGGGCGGTGCGGCCAAAGTAGCGCAAGCGCAAGCCTGGTGCGATCACGTGCTCGATTACAGTGGCGAGGCCTGGGTGGCGCAGGTGCGCGAATTGACGCAAGGCCAAGGCGTGCCCGTGGTGCACGACGGCGTGGGCGCGGCGACTTTTCTGCCCTCGCTCGATTGCCTGTCGCCACGCGGGCTGATGGTCAGCTTTGGCAACGCCTCGGGTGCGGTGGACGCGTTTAATCTGGGCGTGCTGGCGAGCAAAGGCTCGCTGTTTGTGACCCGCCCCACGCTGGCGCATTACACCGCCAGCCGCGCTGCGCTGCTGGCCTGCGCGAATGACTACTGGCAGGCACTGCTGCAAGGCCGGGTGCGCCCGGTGATAGGTCAGCGCTATGCGCTGGCCGACGTTGCACAGGCGCATCGTGATCTGGCGCAGCGCAAAACCAGCGGTGCAACGGTGCTGATCCCATGACCCAGCTTATTTACCTGCACGGCTTTTTATCCAGCCCGCTATCGGACAAAGCCCAGCTCACGCAGCAGTGGATGATGCAGCAAGGGCTGGCAGACCGGCTGATCTGCCCGCAAATACCGATGCAGCCCGATGCGGCGATTGCGCTGATTGGCTCGATATTGCAGCCGCTCAATGGCAACTTCTGCGTGGTCGGCAGCTCGCTGGGCGGTTTTTTTGCCACCTGGGCGGTGGAGGAGTTTGGCGGGCGGGCCGTGCTGGTGAACCCGGCGGTCAGGCCTTACGATCTGATCAATCAATATCTGGGGCCGCAGGAAAACTACTACACTGGCGAAATTCATCAAATTGACGCGTCTTTTGCGGCGCAATTGCAGCAATACGAGCGCGCACCTACCCGGTTGTCGCACTACTGGCTGCTGACGCAAGAGGGCGACGAAGTGCTCGATTACCGAATTGGCGTAGACTATTACCGGGGTTGCCTGCAAACTGTCGAGCCCGGCGGCGATCACGGTTTTACCGATTTTGAGCGCTATTTGCCGCAAATCTGGCGCTTTGCTTGCCCTGATTAATCATCCATCGAGAAGAAGAACTATGACCACACCGCAAAGTGGCATTTTGCCTGATGCATCGAGTAATGGTTTATTTATGCTGTTTCGCCGCCGGCTGGGGCGCCGTGCCGACGCGCGTTGCAAGGCTTTGTTTGCCCAGTGGGCCCAGCGCGTTGCCGCGCTGGCCGATGCCAACCCGGACGCCGGTTTTGTGGCTTGTCTGGGTTTTGGTGCTGATTTGTGGCCCGAACTCTACGGCCTGCAAAAGCCTGCCAAATTAAGGGCTTTTCCGCGCATTGCCGGGGCGATTCATCCTGCGCCGGCCACGCAATGCGACATGATGCTGCATTTGCGCGCCGAGCGTTTTGACGTACTGTACGAGTTTGCCGAGCAGTTCACGCAGGATATGACCGATTGGTTTGACGCGATTGAAACCGTGCACGGCTTTCGCTACCGCGACAAACGCGACCTGACCGGCTTTGTCGATGGCACCGAAAACCCCGGTGGTGACGAGCGTGCGGCGGTGGCACTGGTTGGCAATGAAGACCCTGAATGGGCAGGCGGCAGCTATCTGCACGTGCAGCGCTATGTGCACCGCATGGAAAGCTGGAACAAGTTGCCGGTCAAGCAGCAGGAGGCCGTGATTGGTCGCACCAAGGAAAGCGATGAAGAATTGCCCGACGAGGATAAACCGTTTACCGCGCACATCAGCCGGGTGGTGATCGAGCAGGACGGGGAAGAGCTGCAAATTCTGCGTCAATCGCTACCGTATGGCTCGCCCAGCGGCGACAAGGGGCTGTATTTTACGTCCTACTGCAAAACGCCGGATATTTTCGAGAAAATGCTCGCCCGTATGGTTGCCCCGACCTCGGATGGCCGCGTAGACCATTTGCTTAACTTCAGCCGGGCGGTCACCGGCGCGGCGTTTTTTGTGCCCAGTATCGAGGCGCTCAAGCGGCTGGCCTAAGCGCCAAGGCATCGGCGATGACGTTTGCGCTCATCGCCGATGGCCGCGAAGAAGGCTCAGGAATTGCCGAACAGGCGCTCGGCGTACAGGCCTTCGGGGAAGATATTGCGCCACCACAGCCCCTGCGTATAAAACCCTTCATTGCGCTGGCAGCGCTCGGCCACCGCATTGAAAAACGGGCTAACACTGCTGGTTTGACGCGACAGGCTGGCGGGCAGACAGAACAGCGGCTTGTCGGCCAGCTCGCTGGCCAGTGTGTCGGCCTGATTGCCCCGGCTGGAAGCGATATACAGCGGCACATCCCCCCGAATCCGATGATCTTGCGGGCTGAGCTGGTTTTTAAAGGCCAGTGCGCCCTTGTGATCGACTTCAAACATGGTCGGCGGCAGAATGCCGCTTTTAACAAATTCCTTGTTCAGCGCCGGTTTGTGGTCGCCAAACACCACCACAATCAGCTCGCGACCACGCGCTTTGGCTTGCTGCTGCAAGGCGCTGTTAAACGCCAGCAGATCGCTGACTGCCAGATCCAACCGGGCGCGGTACTGGCTTAAACCGGCGTCCTGATTGGCAATAAATGGGCCGTGCGTCGAGACGGTCACCAGAAACATCAGCTGTTTCTGCTGCGGCGGCGCGCTGCGGTATTGCTCCAGCGCCACATCGTACATCGCCGAATCTTTGGGCCAGCCCGCCTTGCGATTCCATTTCATTTTGTCGACAAAGCGGGTGTGGTCAAAGCCGAATTTGGGGTAAACCTCGGCGCGCTTGTAAAAGCTGCCGTAGTAGTTGTGCATGCCGGTGGTTAGATAGCCGTGGTTTTTCAGCTCGCTCACCAGCGTGGCGCTGCGCTGATCGTAGCGATCGGAAAAATTCTGGAAATCAATCCCGGGCAAGGCCAGCGAAGACAAGCCGGTCAGCGCTTCAAATTCGGCATCGGCCGTGCCGCCACCGTAAACCGGGCTGATAATGCGCGAGGCAACAAAACCGGCTTGCGAGAGCCGGTTCATCGGCGTAGGCATTTTTTCGTCGCTACTGGTGTAGCACGACTCGCACATCACCACGACGATATCCGGATCGGTATTGCCAGCCGGCGCGGGCAATTGCCGTGTGTAGAAATCGTGCTGCCCGCTTTTGGGCAGATGCATGCTTTCCGCGCTCAGGATCAGATGCCCCAGAATGCCGTTCTGTTTGACGTTTTCGCGGAAATTGTAAAACACATAATTGGTGCTGAGCGTTTTGCTCAGTACCGCTTGCGATTGCGCCGCGTAAAGGCCGGTGCTGTCAAATTGCACGCCGACAATGGCGCACAGCATCAGGCCGGGCGCAATGCGGCGGGCCTTGAACTTGGGGCGGAACCACAAGCCCAGCGCAATCGCCGCCACCGTACCGACGCCGTAGCCAATAATGTCCCAGTCGATATATGAGGTGAGTGCCATGCCCTGGCCGACTTCCAGCAGATCACGCCCCAGCAAGGGCTCGCCAGTGGCCTTGTTTTTGACATAGCTGATGTTGTACAGCAGCGCTTCCAGGCTCAGCGTTGCCCAGACCGCAGCCCAGCGGTTGAGAAACATGGCAAAAAACAGATACAGCAAGGCCGAAAAACCGATGCGCGGGATATTCCACTGTCCATCCACGGCAAAACGGCCCAGCAGCAGCATCAGGATGATGGCCAGCACGGCAAACCATTTTTGCTGCATAAACGGCGGGAATTTGAAAGACCACTTCACTTTGATGCACAACCCGGATAAAGAGGGCGAATTATGACGCAATTGTGACCCTGCTGCAGCGGCACAAATGCCGATCCGATATGCGGACGTGGTTCGTTAGATCTTAATGATGGGTATTGCCTTGCAGGTCAATTAGCATATGGCCTGCAAGGTAATACCTATTTGCTTATGGATGAAAGCGCAATGATTGCGGGTAAGGATAAAAATCTTCCACGATGCCTTGCTGGATGCGTGCTTTGCAGTCTTGCCAGAATTTGGGCGTGAGCAGGTCGGCGTGATATTTGATAAAGGCCGCTCGCACGTCGGGCCGGGTGAGCAGAAAGTTGCCGAATTCTTCCGGATAAACTTCGTTCTTATTGCCGCTAAACCAGGTCTCGCCGCTCATTTCAAATTCGGGCGAGGGCGGCGGCGGAATGCGGCGGAAATCGCAATCGGTCATGTATTCGATTTCGTCGTAATCGTAAAACACCACGCGGCCAGCGTGCGTAACGCCGAAATTTTTGAACAGCATATCGCCGGGGAAGATGTTGGCAATCGCCAGCTCGCGCAGCGCATTGCCATAATCGCGAATCACCGCTTCCACCTGCTCGCCTTTGCGATGCTGGATATACAGATTGAGCGGTTTCATCCGGCATTCGATAAACAGGTGGCGAATCACGATGCTGTCGCCGTCTTCCTCAATCGCCGACGGCGCCAGCTCGCGCAATTCGGCCAAGACTTCTTCGGCAAAACGCGCTTTGGGCAGCGCCACATCGGAAAACTCCAGCGAATCGGCCATGCGCCCGACCCGATCATGTTGCTTTACCAATAAATATTTGGCGCGCACCGTGGCATGATCGACTTCCTTGGGCGGCGCAAACACATCCTTAATGATTTTGAAGACATACGGAAACGAGGGCAGCGTAAACACGCTCATCACCATGCCCTTGGTACCCGGCGCAAAAACAAACTGATCATTTGAATGGCGTAAATGATGAAACAGCTCGCGGTAAAACATGGTTTTGCCCTGCTTGCCCAGCCCCAGCATGGTGTACAGCTCGGCACGCGGCTTGTTGGGCAGCATATCGTGCAAAAACTGCACATAGGCCGAGGGCGCGGCCATATCGACCAGAAAATAGGCGCGCGACAGCGAAAACAGATGGCGGATTTGCGCGGGCTTGAACAGGGCGGCGTCAATTTGCAGTTGTCCATTGTCACGGCAGACCGGCAGCGCAAACGGAATTTTGCGGCGGCCATACGTGGCCTGCCCGATCAGATACGCCGATTTATTGCGATAAAACGGCGAAGCCAGTACCTGGATATAGCTGCTGAATTTGGCTTTGAACGGTTTGCCCACATGTCGGCGTAGCGCCAGAATAATCCGGCGTACATCGCCGGGCAGATCGGCAAACGGCTGGGTAAAGCCAAAGTCACTGATGATCTGGCTAATGGTCGCCGCCAGCCCGGCTTCATTGGGGTAATAGGTGCGAAACGCCGGGCCATCGGCTTCGATGTATTCGGTCGACACCGCCGGGCGATAGAAAATGAAGTCATTGTGGAAATACGTGCGGTGCAAAATGCGGCAGCAGACCGAGTTAAAAAAAGTCTCCGCCAGCTCCATTTGCTTGTGATTGATCAGCAGGCCGATGTACTGCTGCTTTACTTTTTGCCACACCGGATCGGGCAGGCTATCGGCGTTGAATTCCTCTTTGAGTCGCTGCACGCATTCCTGGACGCGCAAATCATAAAAAGCAATCCGGTCGCGCACCAGCGTTTGCTGGGCGTGGATGTCGCCGGTTTCAAAATTGGCTTGCGCGGCGCGGCTGGCCTCGCGAAACAGCTGGTAGTGATGGTTAAAGCCATCGAGTAAAGCTTGCGCAATCGCATGGCCCAAAGCCAGATCATTCCGTACGCTGGGTGCATTCATCAGAAAACCCGTTATCAAGTCACAATGCTTTCAGTGTAGGCGGCACGGCAAAATTTGCTGCATTGCAATGTGTACGGATCGGCGTAATTTGATTTGTGAAGCGCCGCGCCAGCTGCCAGTATAAGAGCATCGAGTTGAAGGATTCATGATGTTTCAGCGCCTTAGCCTGCCGGGCATGATCAGCATTCTGTTTGGAATCAGTTTGGTTTTGCTGGTGTGGCAGCATTATGGTCTGAACAAAAGTCTGGTGATTAATGGCAAGGCTCCATTTGACATCGTGGTGGCTGACGATAGGCTCGATGGCGGGCAATCGGTGGCGACCATTAGCCGGATCGGGTCAGCGCTGCGGCTGGAATGCGCGCTCGATAAATCGTTTACCTGGCCGTATTGCGAAATGGGCGTCGAGCTCGCCACGCCACCCAATGGCATTGATTTTCGCAGCTATCAAAGCGTGCGCATGAAAATGAGCTACACCGGCCCGGGCAAGCACCGGGTGCGGTTTTTTATGCGCAACTACCATCCGGTATATAGCGATCTGCACGAGAGCACCACCTGGAAGCTCAATGAAGTGCAATTTATTGTGCAGGACGGCGCAGAGGTGAGTTTGCCGCTGGACAAGTTCAACGTCGCCTCATGGTGGCTGGCCGACAAGAATATCCCGCTCGATCATTACGGCGTCGATCTGAGCAATGTGCCCCTGCTGATTATTTCCACCGCCGGTCTGCAAGAGCCCGGTATGCACACGATTGACATCGAGTATGTGATTTTTGAAGGCAAATACATCAGTCGCGAACAGATGCTTCTGCTGATCGTGCTGCTATGGGGGCTGCTGGGTATTGCCGTGATGGTCAAAATGCTGCTCGGTTTGCACCTTCGCCTGCAAAAAGCCCGTCTGCACGCATCCGAGCTGATTATTGCCAATGCCTCGCTGCAGGAAGAAAAACGCCGGATCGCCGATCAGGCCAAACTCGATCCGCTAACCCAGGTACGCAATCGCTCGGGCATCCGCAATGATATTGCGCGGGAAATGGAAAAAGCCGACGCCACCGCCCCGCTGGCCATGGTGATTTGCGATATTGATCACTTTAAAAAAGTGAATGATCAACACGGCCACGCGCGCGGCGATGAAGTGCTGGTCAAATTTGCCCAGATTCTGACCGCGCACGTCCGGCATGGTGATTATGTGGTGCGCTGGGGCGGTGAAGAATTTGTGCTGTTCCTGCCGCAAACCGAAGGTGCGCAGGCGCATCTGGTCGCCGAGAAACTGCGCGAAGCGGTGCAAAACGCCATCTGGCCAGCCGGAATCGCGCTCACCGCCAGCTTTGGCGTCAGCGTGGTTGGCCCTGACGGCTTTGGCAAAGCGCTTGAGCGCGCCGACAAAGCCCTGTACGCCGCCAAAGCCAATGGCCGCAACCGGGTAGAGTACGCCCAGCCCTGATCGCCACTGCGTCTGGCAGTTTGTACTCCCCAAGCCAGGCACAAACTCTTACAATGCGCAGCTTGTTGAATAAACCTCAACCCTGTGAAGGATAACCATGCTGCGTATTACCGAACTCAAACTGCCGCTCGATCATGCTGACGCCGAGCTCAAATCCGCCATTGCCAAATATCTGGGCATTAGTGAAGCCGACATTGCCAGTTATCTGGTTTACAAGCGCAGCTTTGACGCGCGCAAAAGCCAGATGCAGCTGGCCTATATCATTGATCTGGACGTTGGCGCGCTCGAGGGCAAGCTGCTGGCCAAGTTCAAAGCCGACAGCCATGTTATGCCCACGCCTGATACCCAGTATCACTTTGTCACGCAAGCCCCTGCGCAATTGAAGCATCGCCCTATCGTCGTCGGCTTTGGCCCTTGCGGGATTTTCGCCGCGCTGATTCTGGCGCAGATGGGTTTCAAGCCCATCGTGCTTGAGCGCGGGAAAAAAGTGCGCGAGCGCACGCAAGATACTTGGGGTTTATGGCGCAAAAACACGCTCAATCCAGAATCGAACGTCCAATTTGGTGAAGGCGGCGCAGGCACGTTTTCGGATGGCAAGCTGTATAGCCAGATTAAAGACCCGCGTCATTTGGGCCGCAAAGTACTCACCGAGTTTGTCAAAGCCGGTGCGCCGGATGAAATTCTGTACATCGCCAAACCACATATCGGGACCTTCAAGCTCGTCGGCATGGTCGAAAAAATGCGCGCCGAGATTGAATCGCTCGGTGGCGAAATCCGTTTTCAGCAACGTGTTGACGATTTGCTGTTGGAAGACACTGCGGACGGCAAAAAACAGGTGCGTGGTGTGCGCGTGACCGAATTGGGCGTAGAAGGCCATCCAAGCAGCGAAATTTTGAGCGATCACGTCGTCATCGCACTGGGCCACAGCGCACGCGATAGTTTTGCGATGATGCACGAACGCGGTGTGTTTATGGAAGCCAAACCGTTCTCGGTCGGATTCCGGATCGAGCACCCACAATCCTTGATCGATAAAGCGCGTTGGGGCAAATACGCTGGCCACCCGATTTTGGGGGCGGCGGATTACAAACTGGTGCACCACGCCGCCAATGGCCGCGCGGTGTACAGCTTCTGTATGTGCCCGGGCGGCACCGTCGTCGCCGCCACCAGCGAAGAAGGCCGCGTGGTCACCAACGGCATGAGCCAATACTCGCGTAACGAGCGTAACGCCAATTCAGGTATGGTGGTGAGCATTAACCCCAGCGATTACCCAGGCGGCGCGATGGCGGGGATTGAGTTCCAGCGCCAGCTCGAAAGCCACGCCTATGTGCTCGGCGGCGGCGATTACAATGCGCCAGCGCAGCTGGTCGGCGATTTCCTCGCTGGTCGCGCATCGAAAGACGTCGGCACCGTTGAGCCATCGTACAAACCAGGCGTGAACTGGACCGATCTGGCCTGCGCCTTGCCCGATTACGCGATCAACGCGATGCGCGAAGCGTTGCCTGAGTTCGGCAAGAAAATCCGTGGCTACGATATGCACGATGCCGTGCTGACTGGTGTGGAAACGCGCACCTCATCGCCGCTGCGCATTACGCGCGGCGATGATTGCCAATCGCTGAATGTGCGCGGCCTGTATCCAGCCGGTGAAGGTGCAGGCTATGCGGGCGGAATTTTGTCGGCGGGTGTGGATGGGATTAAAGTGGCTGAAGCGCTGGCACTGGATATTATGGGCTAGGGTATATGGCTACAAGCTAGATTCAGATTGCTCTACGGTTTAATACAATGGCGGGTATATCCCGCCATTGTCTTTTTTCCTGCTGAAAATCATCCCCGTGGCCCCCGCAGTATGTAGCGTGCTCTGAGCAGTAGCGAATTGCGCCGCTACGCCGAGCATTGGTGCAATTGGCTGCGCTCAATGCGCCTTACAGAAATTCGCAATATTGAGATGACTGACCATCATGGGTATTGCTCTACAGATCTTTTCTAGAAAGCCCTGCAGAGCAATACTCCTGTTCTCTTGCCGGAGGATGGTCAATTTTCATACATGAGCAATTTATGCCAGAGACTGAACCAGATTGTAAACACTCAAGGCGCTGATCAGGCTGCCTACCAGCCAGAGCAGGGTGCGGGCATTGAGCTTGTGGCACAGCCAGGCGGCGAAAGGCGCGGCAAACAGGCCGCCGACAATCAGCCCGGCCACCAGTACCCAGTGCTCCATTTGCGCCCACAGCAAAAACGCGCCCGCCGTTGAAAACGCAATAAAGAATTCGGCCGCATTCACCGAGCCTATGGTCTTGCGCGGATCATTGCCACGGCCCACCAGCGTTGAAGTTACCACCGGGCCCCAGCCGCCGCCACCCACGGCATCGACAAAACCGCCGAGCAAAGCCAGTGGCCGCACGTGTTTGATCTCGTTGGAATGGGGTTTCGGGTGCGTCGCCAGCCAAGCTTTGCGCAGGATATATAAGCCCATCAGCAGTAAATACGCGGCGATATACGGTTTGATCAGCTTGCCATCAATACTGGTCAGGATAAATGCGCCGGTCACGCCACCAATCACGCCGGGGATCACCAGCCGCTTGAACAGTGCTTTATCAATATTGCCAAATTTCAGATGCGACAGGCCGGAAAAGCCGGTGGTAAACACCTCGGCCACATGCACCGCCGCCGAAGCCGACGCAGGGCTCGCGCCCACGCCGATCAGAAAAGTATTCGAGCTGATGCCATACGCCATGCCCAGTGCGCCATCAATCGCCTGCGCGGCAAAGCCCACCGCCACCGCCGACCAGAAAGCCGGTGAATACAGCACTTTTTCAATGCCGCTTAAAATGCGCTGCTCGGCGGGCAGCTCGATATTTTGCAGATAAAAGCCAATCGCAGTGATCAACACCAGCAAGGCCAAGCCCAGATAGCGCTTGCGCTGCCACAGCTTGCGCTCGCTACCAATGGCGGTATCCAGCGGCGGCAGGCCAATAGCCTGATGTTCCAGATTTTCGGGGCTATCGCTTAGATCAGGGTGACGGATTTTCATACTGCGCTCTCGGATTGATTTGAGCGCGAGTATAGGGCGAGATATTTAGTTTTATATAGTCTATTTGCTTAATTCCATATTCCAAATTGAGCTAAGTAATCAATTAGAACAGATTCGAATGTCGTAGGGGCGGGCTTGCCCGCGCAGCCTTGCTATTCGCGGGCAAGCCCAACTCCTACGCTTTCCGATTCGTTATGCGTAACTACTTAATAAGCCCAGCAATCAATCGTCCCGCGTTAATACTTCGAGTAATTCGATTTCAAATAGCAAATTGGAGTTGGGCTTGATGTGGGCACCGATCTGGCGCTCGCCATAGGCCAGATGAGCGGGAACGAAGAGCTTGCGTTTGCCGCCAACTTTCATGCCCATAATCCCCTGATCCCAGCCCTTGATCACGCGGCCGGTGCCGATGACGCACTGGAAAGGCTTGCCCTTGGCGATGGATGAATCAAATACGGTGCCGTCTTCCAGCGTGCCGGTGTAATGCGTGGTAATCAGCGCGCCGCGGACGGCGGCTTTTCCGTCGCCAATAATGAGGTCTTCAATAATCAGTTCTGTGTTCATGGCCGGTGTTCTATTCAGGATTGAAGTGCAGCGCCGATTTTAACGCGGATCGGGCAGCAGCAGCGTCACGCTGGCGCCGCCCAGCGCGCTACGCCCCAGCTCGATGCGCCCCTGATAGGCTTGCACAATGTCGGCCACCACCGACAAGCCAATGCCGTGGCCTGCTACACGCTCGTCCAGACGAATGCCGCGTTGCAGCGGTGCCGTGGTGTCGACAAAACCGGCGCCATCGTCGGCCACGCTGATTTTCAGCTCGCTGCGGCTGGCGCTCAGCTGTAGCTGCACTTCGGTTCTGGCCCATTTGCCTGCGTTATCAAGCACATTGCCGATAATTTCAAAGGCGTCGCCCTCATCCAGCGGCCATTGCAGCTCGTCGGCGCAGACCAGCGTAAATTGCAGCTGGCGTGCGGCGTGAACTTTCTGCATGGTGGCAATCAGCCGTTCGGCCACGGGTTTGAGCGAGAGCGGCGCGGCCAGCGTGGCTTCGCCACGCAGCGCAGCGCGGCTAAGCTGGTGCTGGACAATATGATCCATGCGGCTGACTTGCTCTTTAACATGGCTGCGCAATTCCTCGTCGTTGACGTCGGCGCGCAGGATGGCCAGCGGGGTTTTCAGGCTGTGCGCCAAATCGCCCAGCGCTTCACGGTAGCGCTGCTGGCGGGCGTGTTCCTGCTCGACCAGTCGGTTCAGGCGCGCGGCCAGCGGGGCAATTTCGCGCGGGTAGCTGCCTGCTACCTGAGTTTGTTCGCCCTGCTCAATGGCGGCCAGCTCGCGTTCGAGCTTTTGCAGTGGCAGCAAACCCCAGCGCAGCAGCAAGGCTTGTGCGAGTAACAGACACAGCGCCGCTGCGCCCAGCCAGCCCCAAAGCGCGGTCTGAAAACGCCCCAGCTGGGCGGAAAAGCGCTGCGTGTCTTCAAGGACGATAAAACGCAGCGTTTGCGCTTTTTGCTCCGCGCCCTCCCTACCAATCACCCAGCGCACTTGATATGCGGTCGATAGATATTGCTGCCCCTGGTGCGTGATCTCTTGCTGCTGCCATTGCCCGGTGCTCAGCGCTGGCGCAGGAAACGCGCCAATCTGGATGGACGATGGAGACTGCCAGCGTTCTTGCCGCTCTGGATTATCAATCTGGGCATACAGGCCGGAAGAGGGCACTGCCAGCTGCGGCTCGCCAATGCCAGCGGGCAATTGCAGCTGCCCTTGTGTGCCCAGCTCGGTAATCGCAATCAGCATATACACCGTGCTTTGCAGTCGGGCGTAATGGCTTTGGCGCAGATGCTCGGAGTAGACGTTTTGCACTGCCACTCCGGCCAGACAGAAAAAAGTCAGCATCACCAGGCTGGCGCCGAGATGCAGGCGGGTGCGGATAGACCAGTTCATTCGGGATTCACATTCAGCCGATAACCACGGCCACGCAGGGTTTCGATTAGCCCCAGCTGGCCATCGGGGTCGAGTTTGCGCCGGATGCGGCCGATCAGCACTTCGATCACATTGCTGTCGCGGTCGTCGTCATGCGGATAAAGATAATCGCTCAGCGCCTGCTTGCTGACCACATTCGGGCGCTGTTGCAGCAGGTATTCAAGCAGGCGGTATTCGTAGGCGGTTAGCTCGATCACGCCGCTGGCACCGTTTACATCCTGTCGCCGCACTTCCTGTCGGGTCAGATCAATCCGTAACGGGCCCAGATCAAGCCCGTCGGGTTGGGCCTTGATCGCACGGCGCAAGAGCGCCATCACGCGCGCAGCCAGCTCGGGATATTCAAACGGTTTGGTCAGGTAATCGTCGGCACCGGCTTCCAGACCGGCCACTTTGTCCTGCCAGTTGGCGCGTGCGGTCAGAATCAGAATGGGCAGATCATGCCCGGCAGCGCGAACGCGCTTGATCAGCTCGACGCCGTTGAGCTTGGGCAGCCCCAGATCGACGATCAGCAAATCAAACGGATATTCGCAGGCCTGATACAAGCCATCGGCACCGTCGCAAGCGGTATCGACGCGATAGCCCTCGGCCACCAGTTGCCGCGCCAATGGCTCGCGCAGCGCTGCTTCGTCTTCGATCAGCAGTAAACGCATCGGCTGGCGCTGGCCGGTTTAGCGCACTGCGCCGCTGGCTTCGTCAACAAACACCGCGCGCACATCGCCGCCGCTGGTGAGCACTTTGACGCGCCAGACCGATTTGTCACCATCGACAAATTTTTCAACATTCAGCACTTTGCCGCCATTGGTTTTTTTCTGTGCCAATGCTGCAGCATCGTCACGGCTAACGGCGGCGTAGGCTGAGCCTGAAGCGATGCACAGCGCGACAATCATGACTTTGATCAGTGATTTCATTTCAATTTTCCTTTTCAGCTGCCTTTATTGTACCTGCAAGCACTGCGGCAGGAGTACGAACCCGCTCACAAGGGGCGGATTGCTGCATCAACAGGGCTTAGTCATCCAGCTCGACGCTAACCCGCACCGGAATCCGCTCGCCCGGTTTGCCGGGGTAGCGCTGCGTGGTGGTTGAATAAATCCGCGAACGATATTCGTAATCTACCCGATAATCGCGCACTTGTTGCGTGTAATCATTGACCTGCCGGCAGCGCTGTACTTCGCGCTGAACGCGCTCGGCTGGCGGTTGATTGGCATTGGCCAGATGGTTGCCGACCATGGCGCCAATCAATGTGCCCGCTACGGTGGCGACATCACGGCCACTGCCTTTGCCCACCTGATGCCCCAGAATGCCACCGGCAACGCCGCCAATCACCGTGCCAGTCACTGGATACGCGCCATTGTTTGGCGCGTTATCGTTCACCCATTCCGAATAGCATTCCTGCCGCGGGCGCGATACCTGCTCGTACTGCGGTGTCACGCTGCGGATAATGGCGGTATCGCGCTGGGCGCGGGCATTTTTGCCGCCGTAATCCCAGTCCTGATGTCCAGCCCAGGCGCTGCCGGTCAACAAGGTGAGTCCCAATACGGTAAGAGTCAATTGACGCATGATGTGTACTCCTGTGGCCTTGCTTGAGTTGATGCCTGCAGCATGCGCCTTGCTGGCTGAATCAAAGCTGAACCGACGTACAGCAATGACAATTCTGCGCCGGAACTTCGGGCGCAGGGCATGATCTATAGACAAAACCTTTTTCTGGAGCGATCAATCATGAAGCATGAAAGCCAGGCCATAAACCCGCCAAAACGCCGTCAATTCGGGCTGCTTTTGCCCGCCATTTTGCTGGCTGGCACGCTGAGCGCGTGCGATCAGGCCTCACAACTGGGGCAGAATGTGGCCTCGTCGGTAGCGGGCATTGTGGGTGAGGAAGTCAAACGCCAAACTGATGGCGTGATTGATCAGGTGGCCAACGAAGCCAATGAAGTCTTGCAGCCGCTGGGGCTGGACGCCAGCCAGCTGGCCAGCGCGGCCAAATCCCAGACTGTCCAGCTGGTGCAGCAGGTGCTCAAGGCCGATGGCGACTGGCTGCAGCTGGTGCAGTACAAAGGCCGTTTCCCTAATGATATTGGCCTGCTGACCGAAGTGAGCCCGATTATGCCCGAGCTTAAACGCCTGCTCGGCAGTGATCTGACCTGGTTCCTGAGCCAGATGAGTGCTCCCGGCTCGCTGCAATTTGATCGCGTACTGTATGTGCTGGGCAATAAGCCGCAAGCAGGCAATAGCGCGTGGTTATTGATCGACGCCGAAAACCGCAAGCTGGAAGTGGGCCTGATTCGTGATGGCCAGCTCAAAACCTTGGCCAGCCCCGGCGAAGCGCTTTATCGTCCGGCCGAAGTTAATCAGCTAATCGAGAAAACTAGCAAGGGTATTGCCAGCAAATAATTGCTGGTACTGGCCTGCAAGGCTATACCCTTGCAGGCCAGATTGATTTGTCGACTATCTGTCCAGGCTTGTGCAGCCTGCTGATTGAAAGAGCGGCCGATACAGAAAACCCTGCACCAGATCAACGCCCAGCGCGCGCGCCTTTGCCAGCTGGGCCTCATTTTCAACCCCTTCCATCACGGTCTGTTTGCCGGTCTCGCGGGCGTAGGCAATCAGGCTGACCAGCGCGGCGTGGTAGAGCGGGCAATCGAGCTGCGCAAACCAGCTGCGGTCAAATTTCAGGCAATCGACTTGAATCAGCAGCGGTAGCGATAGCATGGAATGCGGCGCGCCAATATCGTCCAGCGCCAGCCGGATTTGCCGTTGCGAGAATGCATCGGCCATCCGCGCGCTTTGCCGCGCATCGGACAAATCGCTGTTTTCAATGATTTCCAGCACCACATCGGCACGCTGACCGATCAGATCGAGCAGGGGATTGGCTTGCGCTGGCGTTTCGGCGACGGTGTAGGCATCGGGATCCAGATTCAGAAACAGCGTCCCGGCCGGGGCCTGCTCTATCTGTAGCTGTTTCATCTGGTATTCCACCTGAAACAGTGTGAGCGGGCTGTCGTGCAAGGCGTGAAACACATGATCGGTGCGCAAAGTCTGGCCGGACTGATCGTAAAAGCGGGCCAGCGCCTCGTAGGCGACCACTTCGCCGGTGGCGGGCTTGATCAGGGGCTGGTATTCCACCCCGAAGCGTTGCCGCCCCAGCACATCCAGCAAGAGGCTGGCAGATAAATGACTCATTGGCTTTTATATTGAGAATAGTTCTCGTTATTGTAACAATGAAGCGCCAGTCTCCCTACTGTTTTTCCTGCTCGGGCGGCATGCCTGTGATCAATATCAAACCTAGCGCAGCTGGCCGTCGTCGCTAGCGGCTTGGCCAGTGCCAGGCCGGGCGCTCCAGCGGTGTCTGGTCGAGCAGCTGCGTTGCGCCCAGCGTTTTTTCCAGTGGCAACACCTGCGCTTCGCGCAAGCGGCCCAGCGCGGTGACCAGCCGCGCCGCGTGGCTCACCACAATGATCTGGCTGTGCTGCGCGGCTGCGCCAATCAGCCTGGCCAGTGCGGGCAGCAGATCGGGGTGCAGGCTGGTTTCCGGCTCGTTCAGGACCAGTAATTCGGGTGGGCGCGGGCTGAGCAGTGCGGCGACGAGCAATAAATAGCGCAGCGTGCCATCGGACAACTCGGGCGCAGCCAGCGGGCGTAGCAGGCCGGATTGCCACATTTGTACGCTAAATCGTGAATGTTCAACGATGATCTCGACGCGTGCGCCAGGGAAGGCATCGGCAATGGCCGCATCCAGCTCGTCGCCCCGACCCAGCTCGCGGATGGTTTGCAATGCGGCGGCCAGATCAGCGCCATCGTGCGCCAGAATGGGCGTGTAAGTACCGATTTGTGCCTGCCGCGCCGGAGCCTGTGCGTCGCTGCGCAAATGATCGTAAAAGCGCCAGGCGCGCATGCGCTCGCGCAGCGCCAATACTTCGGGCGCGCGCAACGGGTCAGCGCAATGGCTAAACAGGCTGTCGTAGGCCGGCACATGGCGGCTGAGGATTTGCCAATCGCGGCCATTGTTGCCAGCGCGCACCTTGCACAGGCTGCGATCACGCTCGGCCAGCAAGGCCGACTCGCGCAAAATGGGCCCAGCCCAGATGGATTCGCGCTTGATGTGCGGGTCGCCGCCAAACATGGACGTCGAATCGGGTGTTGGCAGGCCCAGATCAATCGCGTAGCCAAAATCATCGGCGGCAAAGCCCAGCTTGAGCGCAATCACGTCTTGCCGGGTGGTGCCCTGAATTGGGACATCGCCCCGCTGCATGGCGCGGCTAATCGTTTCCGGCCCGGCCCACAGGGTGGACGAAAAGCCGCCTTCCTGCGCGAGGCTGGCCACCAGCCGCCCTTGCGCGCTCTCGGCCAGCAGGCGCAAGGCGCGGTACAGACTGGATTTGCCCGAGCCATTGGCCCCGGTAATCACATTGATCTGGCCCAGCGGAATAATCAGCTCGCGCAAGGAGCGATAGTTGGCGATGGCAACGGTATTGAGCATGCAAAATCCGCTTCAGGTGCAGTCAAACAGCTGCCCAGCATAAGCGATCTGCCGTACTTTTGCTTGGCAGAAAAACCACGATTTGCTGAGCAGGAAATTGCCAGATTATTAGCAAATAGTAATTTACAAGAAAGCTATGACGTGATTCATACAGATAGTCACCAATTATCGGTGCTGCGAAATTCAAGCGTCATTTCTGTAGTAGCATGGCCGCGCATAAAAAAAATAATGGAGACGATATGCGCAAAAATACACTACGTTTGCACACCGGCGGCCTGCTGTGCATGGCCTTGTTCAGCAGCACGCTCTGGGCGGCTCAGCCATGGCAGGAAGGCCGCCAATACCAGGCTGGCGAAGAAGTCAGCTATCAGGGGTTGCGCTATCAGGCGCGGGTCAAGCACGAAGCACTGATGGGCGCAGGCTGGAACCCGCAGCAGGCGCCTTCATTGTGGGCGCAGGTGAAATCCGGCGCTGGCAGCGTGAGCAGCACGTCCGGTACAGGTAGCTCGGCGGGCACTACTGCCTGCCCGGCCAGCTGGGCAAGCAGCGCCACGTATACCACGGGCAATCAGGTGAGCTACAACGGGCGTACCTATGAAGCCAAATGGTGGACCAAGGGCGACACGCCCGGCGCGACTGGCGAATGGGGTGTCTGGAAAGACCTGGGGGTATGTGACGGCAGCGCAGCTACAGCAACACCAGCGAGCAATACCCCCGTG
This sequence comes from Chitinibacter sp. GC72, assembly GCF_009760905.1. Lineage (GTDB taxonomy): Bacteria > Pseudomonadota > Gammaproteobacteria > Burkholderiales > Chitinibacteraceae > Chitinibacter. The sequence continues at coordinate 185,400 of NZ_VIRW01000004.1, forward strand.
CCGACCTCGGTATCAACTCCTACACCTACTCTGGTACCAACGGTAAAACCTAGCGCGACACCGACCAGCGCACCGACGATGAGTCCGGCACCGACTGCAATTCCGACTGCAGTCCCAACCATGGCAGCAACAGCAGCCCCGACCGCCGCACCCGCCAGCAGCTGCTTTGCCGTGTGGATCAGCAGCAAGGCGTATGTGGGCGGCGACAAAGTGACTTATAACGGCCGCAATTATCAGGCGCAGTGGTGGACGCAAGGCAATCCGCCCGATACCAACACCGGCTCGGGCAAACCCTGGCTTGATCTGGGGGTATGTGGCGCAAGCCCGGCAACAGCAACACCGGTGAGCAATACCCCTGCACCAACTGCTATCCCAACGGCCATCCCGAGCGCCACGCCAACGAGCAAACCAACGGCTACGCCGACAATGACCGCTGCGCCGACTCTGACTCCGACAGCGACTCCAACCGCAACACCAGCAGTAACGCCGACGCCAAGCGCCACACCGCAAGCCAGCGCAGCGCCATCACTCGGCCTGGTGATTAATGAAATCGCCAGCGACCCGAATGGCAGCGGCAGCTGGTTCGAGATCCGCAATGGCAGCGCCAGCAGCGTCAATCTGTCTGACGTCAAACTGCGTATCCGCAATAACGCCGGTGTAGTCAGCGAATACCCGCTGGGCGCGATCACATTGCCCGCCGAAGGGCTGCTGGCGGTTGCTGCGCGCAATAACGCCACCGGGCTGACCAATACCAGCCAGATTGTCTATCTGGGGCAAACCAGCAATTATCCGCGCTGGACCAGCGCCAGCGGCGCAATCGAGCTGGTGCGCAACGGCCAGACCGTTGATTTTGTCCGCTTTGGCAGCAGTAGCGATCAGCCATTGAGCGCCGGGCAGTGGAGTGGCAGCAATGCCCCAGCCCTGAGTACCAGCTATGGGTATGCGCTGGTACGCCCTTATTTACAAAGCGCAGAGAGCAATACTGCTGCAGATTGGCAGAATGTGGCTTTCTCAACCCCCGGCGGGCGTAATGATGTACCGAGCGGCGTCACCGATGAAGATGGCGACGGCATCCCGAGCAGCGCCAAAGTGCCGGGCGGCACCTATGCGGGCTTGGATTTATACAGCATGGGCGCACGTGCGGGGCGTCCGACTTTGCTAATCCATGTCGATACCATGCAAACCACCGATGAAGGCGTCAAGCCGCAACGCGAAGCGCTGCAAGCCGTGGTCGACGCTTTTGCCCGCCGTAATATCGACATTCTGTTTGACGTCGGCAGTATGTACGCAGCCAGCTTTAGCCCTGCCAACTTCAATCTGGGCGGCGGCAAAATGGTGGCTTTTGCCGCATGTACCGATCTGAACCCGCCAAGCGGCTGCAGCCGATTGGCCGATTACAAAGCGGCCAGCATGGATTTACGTCGCCGGCAGGTGTTCCATTACCTGCTGATGGCCAGCAGCCGCAATGCCGACGGTAGCTCAGGCTCGTCCGGCGTGGCGGAAATCGGCGGCAATGACTTTATTGTGTCGCTGGGCAAATGGGGCTTGAATAGCAATACCGCCAGCAACCGCTATCGCCTGATCAATTATCAGGCGGGCACCATCATGCACGAGCTGGGGCACAATCTTGGCCTGCGTCATGGCGGCTTTGAAAACACCAATGACAAGCCCAACTACTACAGCATCATGAACTACCTGTACCAGCTGCAAGGTCTGGGTGATCGTGCCACCAGCATTGGCCCGGTGCAGCGCTACTATCTGGACAAAGGCTACAACAGTCTGTCAACTTGCACTCTGGAAGGCAGCGCGTGTAGCAGCACTTTCCGCATCGACTACTCCGACGGCAGTAGCGAGCGCCTGAATGAGAACAGCCTGCTGGAAGCGGCCAGCATTGGCCGTGGTGCCGATAGCGGCGTGTACGCCGACTGGAATAACAGCAAAGCCCTGAACAGCAGCGCCTACGCGCTGGATGTGAATGGTGACGGTGTGCTGGGCTATCTGCAGGACTATGATGACTGGGGCAATATCAGCCTGCGCTTTGCGCGCACCAGCCAGGGCAGCGCTGGCGCTGCCATGCTGCGCAGCATCAATCCGGAGCGCAAGCAGGCGAAAAAATCGCGTGCCTTTATGCACGATCAATTCGAGCACTCGGAAGAAAAACCACCGCGTCCCGAGTTTTTCCACGAATTAAGAAAGGCTTCTCCCTATGCCAAATTTGATTAAACCCGCGCTATTGGCCTTCGTCGCCCTGGCTGCAACGTCGCTGCAGGCCGCACCGCTGCAGCTGGAAAGCAGCCTGCCGGTTGGGCAAAGCCTGAGCGGCAAGGTGCGCCTCAAAGCGCAGGCCGACGACACCGTCAGCTTCACGCTGCAAGGCCAGCGTGTGCAGATTCGCGGTCTGGGCGCCACACCGCGCCTGCCACGCCAGCCGGCGCAGCTGCACTTCGAGCGCCGCGCCCACCCAGCTGGCCCGCAAAGCTGGCTGACACTCACGCAGGGCGCGCAAAGCTGGCTGCTGGCCAGCAATCTGACTGGCGGCGCAACGCTGGCAGCCGGCCGCCAGCTGGTCTGGCAAGCCGAGCACGTGCAGCTATCCAACGGGCAAGGCCAACTGCAAACGCTGCCCGCTGATGGCGATCTGGGCGTAAAAAACGGCTGGCGCGAATGCCTGCGCCTGCTCGACGTCCGTGTGCCCGCCGCAGAAACCAGCGATAGCGAAACCCAATTCGACATCGCCTACTGGAACACCCGCGCCAAAAACTGCCGCTGAATCGGTTTCAGTCAACGCAACAAAAAAGCCAATGACGGAAGTCATTGGCTTTTTTACTTATGAATCAAATGAAGATGATTTCTTTTGCGGCCTAGCGATCATCAATTCATGCGCAGCGCGGTCATTGAGGTGATGGCAGGGTGAAGATCATTTACAAATCTCGCGCTAAAAAGCGAAATTGCTTGCGATCCAAGGATGGATCTACACAATGTGCCAGCTCAGCACAGGGATAGCCGTGCAGTTGAAAAAATAGGCGGGCTTCTCGTAAGGTCAGTTCATGATTTGCGCCAGACTCTATATCTAGATCATCTGCACCCCAGCTTTCCTGCTCCCAGCCACATATGGGGCAAATTTCATAATCGGCATTGGCTTCAACCGAAAAATAATCGCAGCAATCGCACTGTCTTTCCAAGATTGAAGCCCTCACATGAATGTTCCATCGCCTGAGTCATACCCCCAACTTTGGCCAGCATATAGCGTAGCGGCAAAGATTCATGATTCCCCCTAAACCAAGCTACATTTCCGAACAATTCAATCAACAGGGCAACTGATTATGTTGTTGAAACGCCGGTTCAAACCGGCGTTTTATTAAATCCCACACCCCTGCAGCGTGCATAGTGCATCTGTCCCGCCTGTTTGCGCTGTAATGCCGTGCGCTTGCAGGGATTGTACAAAGGCATCGGCTTGGCCCAGAAATGGCGAGATGTCGATGTGCTGTAGCTGCCCATCATGCTCCAGCAGTAGCGATGGGAAGCCGCGCAGGCCGTGCTGTTGCATCAGCTTGCGCGTTATAGCAAAGCGCTGTTCGATTTGTTGCGCCTGCACATCGAGCTGCGCCAGAAAACTTGCGCTATCCATCCCCAGCTCGCTGGCCAATTGCTGCAATACCGTGCCATCGCTAATGCGCAGACCTTGCGCATAGTGCGCGTGCTGAATTTTGCCCAGCATCGCCAAGCCATCAAAGCCCAAAGCCTGCGCGGCCAGGATCGCCAGCGTAGGCGGCGTTGAATCGAACACCGCATTGGTATCGAGCAGCAGGCCATTAAAGTAGGCGTCACCAAATGGTTGGCCCGTTAGCTCGGCGATGCGCTGATCGTGCGGCATCACATAGTTGCGCAGCGCCGGGCTCACCGTTTGGCGGTTGGCCCCGCTCATCATGCCGCCCGGATGCAGCACCACCGCCAAGCCTTGCAGCTGCGCTGCCGCGTGGATCAACGGTGCGGCGGCGTAGCACCAGCCACACAATGGGTCGAACACATAATGCAGCTTGGTCTGATTGTTCGCGCTTACCATTTCATTTCACCTTTATTCACTTTGGCGCCGATATCGAGCGCAATGCCCAAGCCTGCTTGCGGATAGGCCGCTTTCATACTCTCGATCAGCTCTGCGCCGGTTTTAGCCTTGACCAGATTTTGCTCAAATGTCTGCAAGTAAGCCTTGGTGTAATCAATTGCGCTGACATCCATTTGTGCACCCGCTTGCATATGGCCCGGTACAACGACGGCAGGTTTCAGCGCGGCCATTTCATCGAGCTGCGCCACCCAGGCTTTACGCTCGGCTGCGGTTTGCGTATCGGCAGTCCAGACGTGCAAGCCATTGAGTACGCCGACATTACCGGCAATCGTTTTGATTGCGGGTATCCACACATACGGGCGATGCGCCAACACGCCGCTGGTGCCACGGATTTCTACTTTTTGCCCATCGACGCTCAAACGATTGCCTGCCAATGCCTGCGGCAAAACTGGCGTTATCGGCCCATTGACGCCCATTTGTGGCCCCCAGTATTCGACTTTAGCCGCCACTGTGGCTTTAATTTTTTCCAATACGGCTGGAGTTGCCAGCACTTGGGCGTTGGGGAAGAACTCTTTCAAGGTTTCCACGCCGAAATAGTAATCCGGGTCGGCCTGGCTCACGAAAATCGTTTTGAGCTCTTTGCCGCTATCGAGCACATTGGCCGCAATGCGCAGCGCGTCGGCGCGGGTAAAACCGGCGTCGATCACCATTGCCTCTTTGTCGCCATAAACCAGCGTTGAATTAACGTGAAAGCTCGCGCCATCGGCGTTAAGTACCTTGATTTGCAACGGGGCGGTTTCGGCGTGGGCAGCGCCAAAAGCCAAGGCGAAAGAAGCGGCGAGTAGAGTAGTGCGGATCATGGTTTTGCTCCTAAATTGGTTGGTGCCTCATCTGGGCTACCGTGGTGAATTGAAACTGACGCCAGTGTAGTTGCAACAATCGCGCAGATAAATACGCTAAACTGCGCATTATTGTTGCAATATTCGAACCAATCAGGAGCGTGCGATGGATAGGCTCACCGCGATGAAAGTGTTTTGCGAAGTCGCTACCAGCGGCAGCTTTAGCGCCACGGCCGACAAGCTCGAGATGTCACGCGCGATGGTTACGCGCTATATTGCCGAGCTGGAAACGTGGCTCGATGCGCGGCTACTGCAACGCACGACGCGCAAAGTCACGCTCACCGACGCCGGCGAAGGCTGCCTGCGCCGCAGCCAGCAAATGCTCGCGCTGATGGACAATATCGAAGAAGAAACGGCGCAGCGCGATGGCGAGCTGCGCGGGCAATTGCGACTGACCTGCAGCATGTCGTTTGGCTTTGCGCATCTGGCAGCGGCGATTAGCGATTTTTTGGCGCTACACCCGCAGCTCAAAATTGATTTGAACGTCAGCGATCGTGCGGTCAATTTAGTCGAAGAGCGCATTGATCTGGCGATTCGCATCAGCAGCGAACCCGACCCGATGTTAATCGCTCGACCGCTGGCGCGCTGCGATTCGGTACTGGTCGCCTCACCGGGGTATCTGGCTGAACACGGCACACCGCAATCGCCTGCGGCACTTACCCTGCATGGGTGTCTAAGCTACGCCAATTTTGGCCGCAGTATCTGGATTTTCCAGCGCGGCGACGAGCACGAACAAGTTGCCGTCAGCAGCCGTTTCAGCGCCAACGAAGCCACTGTGCTGCTGCACGCTGCACTCGCAGGCGGCGGCATCGCGCTGCAGCCCACGTATCTGACCAAACCGTATCTCGACAACGGCCAACTCATCGCCCTGCTGCCTGATTGGGAAGTACCCGCGATGACGATTTACGCGCTGTATCCATCGCGGCGGCATTTATCGCCTGCGGTAAGGGCAGTGCTGGATTTTCTAGTTCAACGTTTTACGGCGACGGCCTGGCAATAGCTCGAATTTACGCGAGCAGGTCGGTGTTCAAGCACTATATTTAAGCCTGTATAAAGACTTTGGTTTGATATGCGCACGTTTTATTTCCGCTTAGCACAAGGATTACCTCTAGCGATTTTATTTGCCGGTCTGCTTGCGACTGAATGGGGTATCCAGCATGAAAACGAGCGCTCCAATCAGCTCGTCTACGAACAATCTTTAAACGAAGTCACAGCTTTGCGCGCTCGTATCGAGGCGGAGCTCTCGTCCACGCTCTATCTTGCCTCCGGTTTGGAAGCGTATATCCGCTCTGCGCCGCAGCAGCTCAACGAAGCACAACTCAATCGCATGCTGGCGACGCTGTTTGTGCAAGGACATCACATTCGCAATATCGGCGTCGCACCTGATAATCGCATACGTTATGTGTATCCGCTCAAAGGCAATGAAAAAGCCCTTGGCCTTTATTATCCGGCCAATAAATTGCAATGGCCTGCTGTCGAGCGCGTGATTAAAACGGGCAAACCCTTTCTCGCGGGGCCCGTCAAACTGGCACAAGGCGGTGAAGGTTTGATTTATCGTGTTCCCGTCTTTAGCGGCCCTGAGCAATACTGGGGCATGATTAGTACCGTGCTCGATATGCACCACTTGTTTGACGCGGTCGGCCTGAATGCAGCATCGAGCCAGACACACTTATTACTAGGTAAAGACGCGGGCGGCCAAACAGGGAAGGTCATCTGGGGCAATGCGGGGTTGCAGCAAGATAAATCAACCGTCGGGGTGTCGATTTCCGTGCCAGGAGGAAGCTGGTATTTAGTGCAAAAACGACCAGCTACGGCACCGATGGAAATCAGGTTGGTCTTTTTTCGCCTGATGGGCTGGTTTGGCTCAATTTTTTTAGCGTTGGCCGCCTGGTTATTGCAAAACGCTTATCAACGCAGCTATCGCATGGGTGAGCAGCTTAGACAAGCGCGCGACGCAGCCGAAGCTGCATCCCGTTCGAAAAGCACTTTCCTCGCCAATATGAGCCATGAAATTCGCACCCCGATGAATGGCGTTATCGGCATGAGCCAGCTACTACTCGATACTGAGCTCTCTGAATCTCAAAACGAATACGCCATCACCATTCGCCACAGCGCCGAGGCCTTACTTACGGTTTTAAATGATATTTTGGATTACTCAAAAATCGAAAGCGGTAAGCTGAACTTTGAAAAAGTTGAGTTTAATTTCAGACAATTAATCGAAGAAGTCACTGATCTGCTTGCTATTCGTGCACAAGAAAAAGGCTTGGAGTTTTTATGTGATGTTGATCCTGCGCTGCCAGATTTTGTAGTGGGAGATCCAACCCGTCTGCGGCAAATTTTGATCAATCTGCTGGGTAATGCCATCAAATTTACGGCCAACGGCGAAGTGGCGCTGATTTTGCACGTGCAGAGGCAAGATCAGCAACGGCTACATCTTGAGATCAGTGTACGCGACAGTGGTATTGGGATCGATACTGCGCAACAAGCACAGCTATTTCAAGCCTTTCACCAAGCGGATGACAGTATTAGCCGGCGATATGGTGGCACAGGTTTGGGCTTGGCGATTTCACGCCAAATGGTTGAGCTGATGGGCGGTCGTCTCACGCTCGCCAGCGAGCCTGGTACTGGCACGTGGTTTAATGTCGAATTGCAGCTGGATATAGCTGATCGAGAAACAACAGCCCTTAAATTACCAGAACCACTGCAGGGCTCGTCCATTCTTATTGTCGATGACAGCCCCTATTGCCGGGCGCAATTAGCAGTTATGCTCGGTACACTGGCTTGCCAGCCGCATCTAGCTTCATCAGCACAAGAGGCGCTCGCGCTCTTGGAAGCAAAGCACACGGACAAAATCGATTTAATTTTGCTCGATCAAACCTTAGCGCCGCAATCGGGTCTTGAACTGGCCCAGCAAATCAGTCGCATAGCAAATCATCCCGCCATTGTCTTAATGAGTCCGCATTTAGAGTTTAGCAAGACGCAGACCATCTCGTGCGGCTTGGCTGCAGTCATTAATAAACCGATCAAGTTAAGCCGTCTTCTCGCCACACTGACTCAAGTTCTATCGGGAAAAACCATCACAACACCAACTGCCAGCACTTTTACCACCGTTACGCCGCTGCCAGCGCGGGTGTTGCTGGTTGAAGATAACCCAATCAATCGTAAAGTTGCACATGCCATGTTAATCCGGATGGGTATCAATGCCGATAGCGCCGAAAATGGACTAGAGGCGCTGCAAATGCTAACTCAAAGTGACTATGATTTAGTGCTAATGGATATGCAAATGCCCGAAATGGATGGCATACAAGCAACGCGTCAAATACGTGATGTGCAAAGTATGGTGCGTAATCATCAAGTTCCAATTATTGCGATGACGGCCAACGCCATGCACGAAGATGAAGAAGCCTGTTTAGCTGCGGGGATGAATCACTTTATTAGTAAACCGGTGCAATTTGAAAAACTACAGTCGTGTTTAAACCAATACCTAGCTCATACAGATAATCACGCCTCAGGGGGGAGTCTGTAGTGCTAATGCTAATAGCAACAAAACGCTGCGGACTCACGGCGCGCGTAATAAGCAAAACACAATTATTGATGTATTTCGTTCTATTTTGCCTATGGAGCCAATTTGTCCACGCCAGCCAGACGATCCCGTTCTACACCTATTACGACGAGCCGCCTTTTGCGCTTGAACAAGCCGATAATTTGACGCAAAAACTTGCCGATTGGCTTAGCAAAAAATCGAAAGGGCAATATCAATTCGTCCCCACGTATTTGCCACGGCGGCGCTTAGATTTGACTGTTCTTTCACAAGCCGATTGGCAAGGTGTGGTGGTATGGGCAAGTCCTCAGTTCTTTCTAGATCAGGAGCGCAGCAAATATTTATGGACCGATACTTATATGCACGACATTAATTTGGTCGTCAGCCATCGCAATAAGCCCATCAATTTTAACGGGCCAGCATCATTGTATGGCTTAACGGTCGGCTCGGTGATTGGGCACCAGTTGGATGATTTTCAACGCGATATTGCGGCTGGCCGGATCCATCGTGAAGACGCTGGATCCGCACTGAGCAATTTAAAAAAACTACAATTGCAACGTATAGACGCAGCGTTCATCCCTGCCATTGCGCTGCCCTACTACCGCCAACAACTGCCGCAATTAGACCAATGGCTGTATATTGCAAAACAACCCAGAAGCGAAGTCTATCGGCATTTGTTTGTCGCACGATCACAAGTACGCCTGCACCGGTTTCTCAATCAAGCGATTGTTCAGCTGGCGCACGATAAGCAATGGCAAGCTGTAATAGCTCACCGCCACACCAAGCCACCTACTCCCTAGGCCAGATTAGTGCGATAAATTATCCTGAATCGCGGCCTCCAGCGTGGCAAATTCAAATTGATACCCTTCATCGAGCAAGCGTTTAGGCACGACGCGTTGGCCTTTGGTAAACAGCGCGGCCATTTCGCCGAGCAGTAGCTCCAGCACGCACGCGGGCGTGACGAATAGATTGGGTCGGTGCAGCAGTTTGGCGGCGAGTGCGGCAAATTCAGCCTGCGTCGGCGCTTGTGGCGCAGTCATATTGTAGGCGCCGCGCATGTCCGGCTTGGCGATGGCGCGCGCGATCACGGCGATGACGTCGTTACGGTGCACCCAGCTCATCACTTGTCGGCCATCGCCCATCCGCCCGCCAACGCCCAGCTTGAACGGCAGCAATAATTTGGGGAAAGCGCCACCGGGGCCGAATACCAGTCCCAGCCGCAGTCGCACCACACGCACGCCAAACGCTTCGGCTTTGACTGCGGCTTCTTCCCATTCGCGGCATAGATCGGACATGAATTCATTTTTCGTGCTAGCCGTTTCATCGAGTGGCTCGTCGCCTCGGCAGCCGTAATAGCCAATCGCCGAGCCATTGATCAGCACGGCAGGCTTGTGTGCCGCGCCTTGCAGCCAGCCTAGCAATTGATTCGTCACGCCGACGCGGCTATCGCGCAGTGCCTGTTTGCGTGCTGCACTCCAGCGCGGGCCAACAACGGGCGCGCCCGCCAGATTGATGATGGCATCAAATTGCGTGTCGCTGGCCAAAGTTTGCCAGCTCGAAAAGGCAGAGATCTGCCCTGGCGCGGGGGAGAAGGTGCGGGCGGCACGCTCGGGCTGGCGGCTAAATAATGTGACGTGATGCCCGGCTGCCAGCAATTGATTGACCAGCTCGCGGCCAATAAAACCCGTGCCACCAGTAACTAGGACGTGCTGCGACGCTAAATGGCTAAAGTAGTTTGACATGATCTATTCCTGAAAACCGGTTCAAAAATATGTAATTGCTTGTAACTATCGATCGGGCGGATTGAAGATCGTTCCTATGATTTAAAACATCAAGCGGCCGGATCAATCATCAATGCCCTTAAAACGGCTTGTGTACCATCAGCCAGTACACCACGATCAGCCCGCCAAAAGCCGGAAAACCCAGCGCAGTCCACCCTTTTTCATAGCGCCAGTAGCGCTCGGGTAGCGCGGTGCTGGTTTGCGCGGCGACTTGCGCCATATCGCGCATTTTCAGTTGCAACCATAGCACGGGTAGCCAGCACACACCGGCCACTGCGTACAACAGCAGCGATAGCCATACCCAGAGTGATTGCAGGGGAAACCCCGCCCAATACAGCATCAGCGCGCCCGAAATCGGCTGGATAATCACCGCTGGCGTGGTAAACCAGGTATCGGCCTTGACCACCCAGTGACTGACGACGGCGATGGCCTGCACATTGCCGCTGCGATTGGCGGTAAACAGATAAAATGCCGTCCCTAAGCCGGTGCCAAACATGATGGTAGCCGACAGAATATGCGCCCATTTCACCCATAGATAGTATTCCATCACGTTCTCCTCGATTTTTGACCAATGTGTTCATGTGTCCTTACATCGTACTGCTGCCCTGCCTGAACATGTTTGCTAGCGTTTGCCATTCGCTTGCTCGCATTGATCAAGTAGTAACAAGACCGCCAGAATCGGCAGATTTTTCAAGATCGGGCCGAATGGGTGCAGCAGGTATTCGCTCAGACCCCAGCTAATCAGCGTGCTGTAGAGCAATACCAGCGCTATTTGTAGTTTCCAGCTGCGCCAGCGCGACATTAAGCAAGACACGCCCAGCGCCAGATCGCAGCCAATGGCGCCGATCAGCAGCGGCCATTGCAGCGACTCGGCGATTCCCAGTTGCGCCAGCAGCGCCAGCGATTGCGGCCAGTTGATGGCGCTCACCATCGCGGTGATCAGCCAGACCGCCGCCATGCTGTAGCGCAGGATCGGCATCAGCCACGCTAGCTGTGCTCTGGCTGCCAAGCCGGTATCACTTACGTCGGGCGCTGCGGCTTTGAGCGGTCGGCCGAGCAGCTGTGCCAGCGGCGCTTGATCGGCGTGATTGCCAATGCGCAGCATGGCCAAACTGGCCGGGCTGAATAAGCTGTCCGGCATGTATTGGGCTGCAGCGGCTGCTATATCTTGCATCCAGCCATATACTGGCAAGGATTTGGTAGCGGGCAAACCCATTCCCGCGCGCAAAACCGCCAGCCATTGCGACAAACTCATTGCCGATGGGCCTACCAGATTGACCACTTGCTGGTTTGGCGCGGCGAGCAGCGCCAGAATTGCCGCAATCACGTCGTCCAGATGCACCGGCTGCACCGCCGCGCTGTTGCGTAAATCGGGTAGCAGCGGCCAGCTGGCCATGCTGAGAAACTGCTGGCAACTGCGGCCATTGGGCGAGTAAATCAGCGAAGGGCGCACAATGGCCCAGTCGAGCTGGCTGGCCATCAGCGCCGCGTCGGCCTCGCCTTTGCTGCGCCAATACTCGGTAGCCGCTTGTGTATCAGCACCTAATGCCGAGATTTGAATCACATGCTGAACCCCATATTGCTCGCATGCGGCAAACAAGGCGGTGGGCATGGCGATGTGGAGTGTAGCGAATGATTGCTGGGCATTTTCGGCAAAAATCCCCACCGCATTGATCACCACATCAATGCCCGCCAGCGCGGCCTGCCAGTCTTGCGGCTCAATCCAGCGCGAAATATCGGCTTGCAGCTGGCAAATACCTTGCCGGGTATTGTCTTCAGTTGCTTTTCTGGAAAGCGTTGTAACGCAATACCCCTGAGCAAGTAACGTGGGCAACAGGGCTGAGCCGATCAGCCCGCTGGCGCCAAGTAGCAAGATGTTCATCTTATACCCCTTGCTGGCAGCGGATTGGCCGCTGCGGGTGATTGTGGTGCTGGCGCACTGGGCACCAGACGACGCCAGATCATTTTCGCGATGGCGCCAATCGCTAGCAGGTGGCCAAATACCACGCAAATCAGCATGGTGCGAAAGACCCCAATCGCGTTTTTCTCATCGCCATCAATAAACAGCAGGACTAGCAGCATGGGTAAAAGGAGCTGTAGTGCGGCCAGCGTGTGCCGCCAGTAATGCGCGCCGCTGCCGGGGCAGCTTTCGTTCAGTAGCGGCCCCAAAGCGCGCTGTTGCCAGGCTATCAGCAGCACGCTTAGCGCCAGATTGATCACCAGAATCGAGATAAAGTCGCCAAAGTTCAACATGATGGTGCTCCTATTTGCCAATGGGTTATTCTGTTTTTTCTGTATAAACAGAAATTATTGCGCCAATTTTTTGCCGCTACAGCCATTGATGCTGCACGCCGCAGCCGGTTTGGCCGCAAAGCCAAGCCCCGCGCTGATCCGGTAGCGGTTGGCCGCAAACCAGGCGTACAGCGCTGCCAGTGTTGGGCGGGCAAACTGCCATTGCACGGGCTTAGTCCACCAGCCACGGCCAATCGCCCGGTACAAGGCGGCAATCGCGTCGATGCCGATCAGCAGCATTCCATCGTTGCGGCGGATATGCAGTAGTACGCCCAGCGCGGCCGGGTCAAAATCGCTGGCAAAGCCATAAGCGCGGGCCTCAAAATCTGCCGCGCTGATGTCCACCATCGCAAACTGCCCCGGCGTGCTGAGCCGCTGCAGGCGCAGCATCTCAAAGCGGCATAGCGGGCAGGCGTCGTCGTAGAAAACCTGATAGTGCAGATCAGTAGCGTTATTCATGATCAATCTCCTGAGTCGTGAATCCAGCGGGTGAAACTATTTGGCAGCCATATCGTCGTCTTTGCCGAAGATCGCCACCAGTTGGCCGAGCTTGCCGCCCATTTTCAGTAATTTCATCACCACCGATGGCGGCAAATGCTTGAAGTCGTCGTAGCCCGAGAGCAGCATTTCCAGAAAAACCAGTACTTCGTCCATTTTCTGCCGTGTTGCCGCTTCAATCTCGGTGTCGTTTTCGGCTTCGATGGCGCATTCGCGCAGCACGGTTAACGTTGGATCAAGCTCGCGTTTTTTGCGCTCTTCGGTAATTACGCGGAAAATTTCCCACACGTCCTGCAGGGCAACAAAATGATCGCGCCGATCACCGAGCACATGCTGCACTTTGACCAAACCCCAGCTTTGCAGTTCTTTGAGGCTATTGCTGACATTCGAGCGCGCTACATTCAGCGTTTCTACAATGTCTTCGGCGTTCATCGGCTGATTGGCTAGGAACAGCAAGGCATGAATTTGCGCCACCGTGCGGTTCACGCCCCAGCGCGTGCCCATTTCGCCCCAGTGGACGATGTATTTCTGCATAGTTGGGCTGAGCTTCATGATTGATTTCCTTTGTTTCTGTCTTTACAGAAATTAAATACCTAATCACGCCACAAGGCAAGGATTATTTATTCGGGGGTTGATGCTGGCTTTAGCGCCGTGGCAGCCACTGGATTACGCTGATGGCTTGCTCCAGCTTGAGCAGGGCGGCTTGCTGTTTGGCCAGCTGCATATTGAGTGCCGCTAGTAGCGGAATGGCGCGGCCAGGCTCGCCTTGCGAATTTTTCAGCGCTTGCGCAATCATTTGCGCATCGGCTTCGGTAAAGCGGGTGGCCAGCGCCAGCTCGACCACGGTGGCGCTGACCGGTTTGCGCTGCTGCATGACAAATTGAAAGGCTTTGTCGCCCTGCATCACAATGTATTGTGCGCTGCGCGGGTCCAGACGGCGAATCAGCGCTTCGGTTTCGGCAATCTGCTCACGCAGCTGGGTGGCAAGTGGCACGGCGGTATCCTGCAAAGAAAGCAGCATTATTACTTATTTAGAGGCACATTTTCTCGCTCGTCCGCTGCATATTATTTGTTCTGACTCTGTGCACCTTCGCCTTAGTTTTGCCGTGCAAGTTACAATGCAAATCAGCATCATTATCTCGTGAAATATCCTAGACTTGCCAAGTAGTCATTTTGAATGAGAGAAGAAAAATGATTGAAGCGCAAAAGCCAGTTGTTCTCGTCGTTGACGACGATGCAATGATCCGTAAAGTAATCGAGCGTGTCTTGGTTGAGGGTTATCGCGTAGTTGAAGCTTGTGATGGTGAGGAGGGATTGCAAAAAGTAAGAGAAATGATGCCTGCTGCGGTGATTGCAGATGTGCAAATGCCAAAAATGGATGGTTTTGCGCTGTGTAAGGCCATCTGTGATGATTTTGAGCTGGCGGATATTCCGGTGATGTTGATGTCGGCAGTTGAAAATACTGACGAACTTTTGAAAGTCTACGACGTGGGCGGGCAAGGATTTATCACTAAGCCACTCAATCCCAAGGTACTCAGCGCGCGAATTGCGCGGATGTTGCAAGTCTGTGCTGACCGCGCCCAGCTTAAATCCCAAATCCATTTCGCTACCACTACCGCGTTTACTGCAATGAGCAGCATGAGTGAAACCGGTTTGCTGATGGAAACGCTGAAAAATTTTAATCTATGCCAGACCGCGCAGAATCTGGCGCAGCAAATATTGATGGCGGTACAACAATTTCAACTTGAAGGTGTGGTGCAACTCAATATGGATGAACGTGCAATTACTCTTAATTTGCAGGGTGAAGCCTCCGGTGTTGAGTGCGCGATATTGCATCAGATGGCGTCGATGGACCGTATTGTGCAGTATCGAAATCGGCTATCGGTGAATTATCCGAATGCAAAATTGATTGTGAGTAATATGCCGGTGGCTGATGAAGAGCGTTGTGGCCGTTTGCGCGATAATTTGGCAATCATGATTGAGGCTGCCGAAGCAAGGTTGGAGGCAATCAGGGTAAAGGCCACACTGACAACGACACAAAATAAACTCGTTGTCATGAATTCGATTCAATCATTAACTTCAACGCTGATCGAAATCGATCAACAGCAACGACTGGGGCGAAACGAGCGTGCCGTTTTGTTTGCTGATGTGATGATGAAACTTGAAAGCACACTATCTGCTTTTGGTTTAAGTGATTCTCAAGAGGAAAACCTCCTTAATATTGTACGAGTGGGGTGGGAGCAAATCGCCGCCACTTATACTGATGAAGCTGCTTTGCAGGATAAATTGACCGCAGTAGTACAAACCTTGAAGGCTTCTCTGGATGAGTCAAGCTCACGTTGAGTGTTCAATACTTTGGTTGGTTTGTGATAGTTGACACTTTGAAGTTAAGGCTTGTTGATGTTTTGGCTGTTCTGAATTAAGTGGACTATGCGTTGTAGACGTACTTGTATGGGAGGGATATACGGAGCGCGTTCAACGCAGCTGCGCTAACGCAATCGCGCTGGCGAGTGGAAAACTGATCCGCGCCAAACGGGCAGCGAAGTGAGCGAATGGCTTTACAATTTTGGCCCCGATCGGCTGATGTTGCAGTTGCGTTTTCTGGCTGATTAACTGCAAGGCGTGAAAACGCTGAGCTACGGGTATTAAGAGTTGGGCTCACGACTATCATTCCGGCGCTAGCTCGCAGCGCTAAGCGTGTAAAATATGCCCGCGCTGCCTTTTTGCACGCGGGTTTTGTGAGTGCCAATGACTGCCTTTCGTGTTTTATCCCTGATCCCCCCAATGACGCAACTGAATACGCCGTATCCGTCGACGGCGTATATCACCGGCTTTTTGCGCTCCAAAGCCGGGGGCGAGGTGGATGCGGTGCAGGCCGATTTGGCGCTTGCGCTGGTGTTGCGACTGTTTTCGCGTCAAGGCTTGGCCGAGATTCGCGATGCGGCGGCCAAAATTGCGCCGCGCAAGCAAAGCCATCAGGTGCAGCATTTTCTGCTGAACTTCGATCATTACGACGCGACGATCACGCCGACGATGGCCTTTTTGCAGGGGCGCGATAGCACGGTGAGCCACCGGATTGTTTCGCGTGCGTTCCTGCCCGAAGGCGCGCGTTTTACGCCGATAGATGCGTACACGATTGATGATAGCGAAGACACGCTGGGCTGGGCCTTTGGCGCGCTGGGGACGCAAGACCGCGCGCGCCATTTAGCGACGATGTATTTAAATGATTTGGCCGATGTGATCCGCGATGCGATTGATCCGCGCTTTGAGTTTGTGCGCTACGCCGAATCGCTGGCGATGTCGCAGCCGACATTCCAGCCGCTGGCTACCGCGCTGGCCGCGCCGCACAATCTGGTCGACGCGACCTTGCATGATTTAACGCTGGCGGCGGTGGAAAAAGAGAAGCCCACGCTGGTACTGGTGTCGGTGCCATTCCCCGGGGCGGTATATGCCGCTTTCCGAATTGCGCAAAGCATTCGGGGGCAATACCCCGATATTAAGCTGGCGCTCGGCGGTGGCTTTGTGAATACCGAATTACGCGAGCTGACTGAAACTCGCGTATTTGATTACTTTGATTTTGTCACGCTCGACGATGGCGAGCGCCCGCTATTGGCGCTGATCGAGCATTTGCAGGGCAAGCGCTCGGCGCAGCGCTTGGTGCGCACTTTCATTCGTAATGAACAAGGCAAAGTGCAATACATCAACTGGCCCGAGCCCGACGTGCCGTTCTCCGACGTGGGCACGCCGACGTGGGACGGCTTGCCGCTGGATCGCTACCTGTCGCTGCTCGATATGCTCAACCCAATGCATCGGCTGTGGTCGGATGGGCGCTGGAACAAGCTGACGATTGCGCATGGCTGCTATTGGAAAAAATGCAGTTTTTGCGATGTGACGCTCGACTATATTTCGCGCTATGAAACGACGACGGCTGAAATGCTGGTTGATCGTATCGAAGCAATTATCGAAGAAACCGGCCAGACGGGTTTCCATTTTGTCGACGAAGCCGCGCCGCCGAAAATGCTGCGCGCGCTGGCCGAAGAGCTGCTGCGCCGCAAGGTGTCGATTTCATGGTGGGGCAATATCCGCTTTGAAAAATCGTTCACGCCCGAGCTGTGCCAATTGCTCGCCGACAGTGGCTGTATCGCGATTTCGGGCGGGCTGGAAGTGGCTTCGGATCGCTTGCTGAAATTGATGAAAAAAGGCGTCTCGGTCGATCAGGTCGCGCGCGTGACTTACGGCTTTGCCGAGGCCGGGATTCTGGTGCACGCCTATCTGATGTACGGTTTTCCAACGCAAACGGTGCAGGACACCGTCGACGCACTCGAATACGTCCGCCAGCTATTTGAACACGGCTGTATTCAGTCGGGCTTTTTCCACCGCTTTGCCTGCACCGTGCACTCGCCGGTGGGTAAAAATCCGGAAGAATACGGCGTCGAGCTGGTTCCTCTGCCACCGGTGAGTTTTGCCAAAAATGATGTCGGCTTTATCGATACCACGCCGATTGACCACGATCTGATGGGGCAGGGGCTGAACAAGGCGCTGTACAACTTTATGCACGGCATCGGGCTCGATGAAGACGTGCGCGCCTGGTTCGATTGCAAAGTGCCCCGCCCAACGGTGAACCGGCATTTTGTTGGCAAGGCCTTGCAAGCCAGGGGCTGATGCGGCCCTGTATCAACACAATAGAATTACCATTTATCTAAGGGTATATTACTGCAGGCTAATTATTGATTGATCTATGGCAATATACCCTTGGCTAAATGGCAAGGTTCTCAATTTGTGTTGATCGTTTTTAGCGCCTTCGGCACGATGTTTTACAGTCGCAATCCGCGACGGGGACTTACTTCTCTTGGACTATTTAATACAAGCAATCCCCAAGAGAAGTAAGCAAGAGAAGGCGCCCCCCGCCTGCGGCCCTCCGGGCTTCCCTCAGTCGGTCGCGAGCCAAACGGTAAAGCTGTTTGTCTCGCTCCACTCCCTCGGCGATGGGCGACAGGGGATTTTAAGCCCTAGATTCACCAGCGAGACTCGAATCAAGACGCATTTAGAATATCACCCTTCATTTTGGTGTATGTTACTGAAGGCTAATTATTTATTGATCTGTAGCAATATACCCACCTGCTTTTCTTCGCGCTGTAAACCGCGCCAAACTCTAAATAATTACTAAATTATTAGTTTCATATTTCCATTTTCTTGCGTGAAATTGAATCTAGTTGCATGCATGTTGCCGGCTTTGTCGCCGTTCGTCGAGGTGCTGCTGGTGCTGCGGCGGCGCTGGTTGTAAATGAGAATCATTGTTGTTATTATCCGCTTTATGAACACGCATAAACCACCTGCTTCAGCCGCCGCAATCGCCGCCCGGCCTGTGGTGCAAAGTCAGCAATTGCTGGGCGGTCAGCGCCAGATTGTGATTGAGCACCATGGTGAACGGTATGTATTGCGCGAAACCAGTCAGGGCAAGCTGATCCTGACCAAATAAGTTTCCGGCCTTTGCGCCGCTGAACTGTTTGCCATTTAAACCGGCTCCCCGAGCCATTTCAAACCCCTGCAAGCCAGCCAGTCCCGCCTTTTTGGTGTGGTAGCCAGCCGCAAGTTGCCGATGCGCTTTCGCGCAGGCAGCACCGCCATGACTACAAGGACTGGAATGAAAGCCGTACCGCATTATCTCGCCCTGACCCTGCTCGCTAGCGCGATGCAAAACCTGTATGCCGCCGAGGCCAGCATAGCCGATGCGCTATTGCCCACCATTGTGGTGACGGCCACCCGCAGCGAGGCCGAGCTGGGCAGCTTGCCGCCATCGGTAAGCGCTATCCGCCGCGAGCAGATGGATGAGCAGTTTGTCAGCGATTACACCGATCTGGGCAAGGGCGAGCCGGATATCAGCATCAGCCGTCACCCGCGCTATGGTTTGTCGAGCGTGAATATCCGTGGTCTGGAGAGCAACCGGGTGCTGATGATGGTCGATGGCATCCGTCTGGCCGATACCTTCAGCTTTGGCCCCTACCAGAATAATGGGCGCGATACCGTTGATTTTGGCGCTTTGCAGGCGATTGAGATTGTCCGTGGGCCAGCGTCGTCCCTGTATGGCTCGGATGCGTTGGGTGGTGTGGTGGGCTTGCGCACGCTCGAGCCGTTGGACTTTCTGCAAGGCCGCGGCCGTTTTGCCAGCCAGATCGCGCTTGATTACGACAGCAGCGATCAAAGCACCGGCGCACGCGCCACCGTGGCGGGCGCAGCAGGGCAGAGCACATTCTGGCTACTGCAGGCCGGCGGGCGTGAAGGCCGCGAGCTGGATAATAAGGGCGAGAACGATAGCCGCAGCAATTTGCGCACCCGCGCCAATCCGCAAGACAGCAGCAGCCGCAGCGCGCTGGCCAAAGTGCGCACCTTGCTCGATGGCGGGCATACGCTGGGTTTGACCGCTGATTATTTCCGCCGCGATCTGGATGCCGAGCTTTATACCGATCTGGGCGATCCGATGTTGCCCACCGTGCGCGCCAGCCGTTCCGAAGACCAGACCCGCCGCTGGCGTATTTCCGGCGAATACGATTATGCGGCCGAGCAGCCCGGTGGCGTGCTCGACAGCGCCAGCGTGCGCGTTTACACGCAGCAGCAGGACAGCCAGCAAGCGACTTACCAGACGCGCACCAATGCGCCCAACTGGAGCCGTATTTCCGAGTATTCGCAAGATCAGCTGGGCCTGAGCACGCAGCTGGGCAAGCAATGGCAAAGCGGCTCGGTGGGGCATCATCTGTTGGCGGGCTTTGAGATCAGCCGCTCCGAGCTGACGCAATTCCGTAGCGGCACGCCGCTCAATGCCACGCTGAATGTGCGCGATTTACCGCTGACCACCACCACGCAGTGGGGCGTTTTTGTGCAGGACGAGCTCGCTCTTGGTCAGAGCGGCTTCACGCTCACCCCCGGTTTGCGTTACGACAGCTATGATCTGCAGCCTGAGAATGACGCCGCTTTTATCAAGCAGGGCGGCAAGTCGGTCAGCCTGAGCGATGGCAAATTGTCGCCCAAACTCGCCGCCCGCTGGCAAGTGGCCGACAAGCTCAGTTTCTTTGCCCAGTACAGCCAGGGCTTTCGGGCACCGAATCCGATGGAGCTGAACGGCAGCTATGTCTCGCCAATGGGCTATGCCGCCGTGGCCAATCCGGCGTTGAAGCCAGAAACCAGCCGTGGCTTTGAAGTGGGCACCCGTCTGGGCGATGAGCAGCTCGGTGCCAGCCTCACGGTGTATGACAACCATTACCGCAATTTTATCGAGCAAGTCACGATTGCTTGCCCGGGCAGCGCGCAATGCCTGCCGGGCATGTCGCTGGTGTATCAATCGCAAAACCAGTCCCGCGTCGAGATTTACGGGCTGGAAGCCCGCGCGCAGTGGGCGTTTGCCCCCGGCTGGCGCAGCTGGGCCAATCTGGCCTGGGCGCGTGGCAGCAATAGCGATAGTGGTGCCGCGCTCGATAGCGTTGCGCCGCTCAAAGCCCAGCTGGGGCTGACGTTTACCCGCAGCAATTGGGGTAGCTCGTTGATGCTCACCGCAGCAGGTAGCCACGACAAGGTGTCGCAGGCGACGTATTTCAAAACGCCGGGCTATGGCGTGCTGGATCTGACCAGCTGGTGGGAGCCGGTAAAAGATCTGCGTCTGAACGCCGGCATTTTCAATCTGGGCGACAAGAAATACTGGCTCTCCAGCGATGTGGTTGGCGTGCCCGCCAGCAGCAAAATCATCGATCGCTATAGCCAGCCGGGCATCAATGCGCGCCTGAGCGTGAACTGGAAATACTAGCTCAACAGGTGTTGAGCTTGCTTAATCAATCGCTGCTATTCGCTCTGCCGACAGAGGAGAGGGGCGGCATTCTTTCCATCAACAACAGCCTGTGCGATGGCGCAGGCTTATTGCAACACCAAGCAAGGACCAATCATGAACGCTATCAATCATGCCGAGCAGCGCCAGCATCTGCATGCGGCTTATCAGGCTTTATGCGCTGACTCTCCCAAACTGCGCGCCCGCGAAGTGGCTCGCCGCCTGCAGGTAAGCGAGGCCGAGCTGGTTGCCGCGCAATGTGGCGTGAGCAGCGTACAGCTGACGGGTACGCCACAGGAATTATTCCGCGCGCTGCCCGGCTTTGGCCGCGTGATGGTGCTGACGCGGAATGATTTTTGCGTGCACGAGCGCCACGGCGAGTACGAAGAAGTCGAAGCCGAAAAAGCCATCGGGCTGGTGCTGGGCAAAGACATTGATTTGCGGCTGTTTTTTAATTACTGGCGCAGCGCCTTTGCCGTGATCGAGGGCGAGCGCCGTAGTATTCAGTTTTTCGCCGCCGATGGCGTTGCGGTTCACAAGGTATATCTCACTGAGTCAAGTAATACGGGCTATTGGGAGCAATACCTGGCGCAGTATCAGGCGGATGAGATTGCGCCGCTGGCGCTCGAGTCTTATCCGGCCGACACCGCAGCGCGCCACGCTGCCGATCCGCAAGCACTGCGTGAAGCGTGGCTGGCCTTGACTGACACGCATGGCTTTTTCCCGCTGTTGCGCCGTGCGAATGTACAACGCTTGGGCGCACTCGAAGCCGCCGGTAGCGATCTGGCGCAAGTGGTTGCTGCCGATGCGGTTGAAACCATGCTGAACGTCGCCGCCGAACAGCAGCTGCCCATCATGTGCTTTGTCAGCAGCCGTGGCGTGGTGCAGATTCATTCAGGCACGGTCAGCAAGCTGCTGCGCACCGGCCCCTGGTTCAATGTGCTCGACCCGGATTTCAACCTGCATCTGGACACCACCGCCGTGGCCAGCAGCTGGGTTGTGAATAAACCGACCAGCGACGGCTGGGTCACATCGCTGGAGCTGTACGCCGCCAATAACGAGCTGATTGTGCAATTTTTCGGCGTGCGCAAACCGGGCATTCCGGAAGACAAAGCCTGGCGCGCATTGATGGAAAGACTATGCACCACGCCGCTGGCCAGCGTATGCCCGGCTGTGTCGGCGGAATAAGGCGATTCCTTTGAAGTCGTATCCGTAGGTCGGGTGAGCGCCTGTAAGGCGCGTTACCCGACATTGCTGTTTGATGTGTCGGATAACGCTACGCTCACCCGACCTACTTTTTTGATTTCACCGTGGAACGACCGTGAAAATATTTCTAACTGCAGTCTTTATGTTGCTATCGCTCTGGGCACACGCTGCTGCCCCGCAGCGCGTTGTCGTGCTTGGCGGCGCTTTGACCGAGATTGTGTATGCCTTTGATGCGCAAAACCGTCTAGTCGGCGTTGATCAGTCCAGCGTTTATCCGGCGGCGACGGCCAGTATTCCGAAAGTGGGTTACTACCGCAGCTTTTCGGTCGAGGGCGTGCTCTCGCTCAGGCCTGATCTGATTCTGGCCAGCGATCAGGCCGGGCCGCCTGAGGCGATTGCGCAGCTGCGCAGCCTGGGCAAGCGTGTGGTGGTACTGTCGAGTGCGGCAACGCTGGATGCACTGGAGCAAAGAATATACGGCGTGGCTGGGGCTTTGCAGCTGCGTGATGATGGTCGCGCCAAGGTGGCGAATTTGCGCGCGCAGTTGAAACTGCTGGCCAACAAGCCCGCTGCAGCACGGCCGAACGCGCTGGTGCTGTTTAGCCGTGGCGGCGCGCCCGAAGGCGCGGGGCGCGAGACGGCGGCCGATGCCACGGTGCGGCTGGCGGGCTTTCATAATGTGCTCGCCGGGCAAAAAGGCTACAAACCCTTGTCGCTGGAAGGCATCGCGCAGCTCAAGCCGCAGTATCTGATCACGACGACCATGTCGGTGGCGGCGCTGGGCGGGATGGAGAAAGTGCTGGCCTTGCCGGGGGTGGCCAGCACGCCCGCAGTGCGTCAGGGCAATGTGCTGGTGCTGGATGATTTGCTGCTGCTTGGCTTTGGCCCGCGCCTGCCTGAGGCCATTGCCCAGCTGCAGCGCGCGCCGCGTCCGGCGCGGCTCAGCCAGTCGGGGCGTGGGCAATGAGTGGCGCAACGCTGACGCTGGCCTCGCCCGGCTTGAGCCTGTTTACGCCGCTGCGCGCCGTGCTGGCGCTTGCGCTGGTGCTGCTGGTTTTGCTGCTCTTGTCGCTGAGTCATGGTGCGGTGGGTATTCCTCTGCAGGCAATGCCACAATTGCTCTTTGGTGATATACCCGCTGATCATCTGGAAATGCAATTGTGGCAATCGGTGTTGCTGGAGGTGCGTTTGCCCCGTGCGCTGTTTGCCATCTTGGCTGGCGGTGTGCTGGCGCTGACTGGCGTGCTGGCGCAGGCGCTGTTTCGCAATCCGCTCGCCGAGCCCGCGCTGGTGGGCATGGTGTCCGGTGGCGCGCTGGGCGCGGTGGGGGTGATTGTGCTGGGTGGCGGCAGCTTTTTACTGCTCGCCCCGGCGGCGTTTATTGGCAGCCTGATCACGACGGTGTGCGCATATCATCTGGGCCGCCGTTATCCCGGCGTGGCCGGTTTGCTGCTGGCCGGTGTGGCGATCAATGCGATCTGTTTTAGCCTGATCGGGTTGTTTACTTATCTGGCCGACGATACGCAATTGCGTACGCTGACCTTCTGGAATATGGGCTCGCTCGCCGGGGCGCGCTGGCCGCTGCTGGCGTGGCTGACGCCGTGGCTGCTGGGTTTATCGCTGCTGGCCTTGCGCTACTGGCGCGGGCTGAATGCCTTGCTGCTGGGTGAGCGCGAAGCGCTCCATCTGGGTTTTCCGATCAAGGCGCTGCGCCGACAGCTGATTGTGCTGATGGCGCTGCTGGTGGGGCCACTGGTGGCGGCGACGGGCGGGATAGGCTTTATCGGTCTGGTGGTGCCGCATCTGGTGCGTATGGTGCTGGGCGCTGATCATCGCAGCCTGCTGCCCGCAGCCATGCTCGGCGGCGCTTGTGCACTGTTGGCGGCCGATTGGCTGGCGCGCATTGCGGTGATGCCCGCCGAGCTGCCCATCGGCATTGTGACGAGCCTGATTGGCGGGCCGTTTTTTCTGTACTTGCTGCTGAAAGGGCGACCGGTATGACTACGAAGCTGGACGGGAACTGTTTAGCGCTCGACACGGTCAGCCTGAGCCGACGCAATAAGCTGATTCTGGATCGCATCAGCTGCCAGCTGTATCCGGGCGAAGTGCTGGGTATTCTGGGCGCGAATGGCGCGGGTAAATCAACGCTGCTCAATGTGCTCTCGGGCGAGCTGCCAGCGGACGCTGGCCGGGTGCTGCTCGATGGCGTAGTGATCCACGATATGAGTGTTGGTGAGCTGGCTCGCCGCCGCACCGTGCTGCCGCAGCAAGCTGGTTTGGCGTTTAATCTGGCAGTGCGCGAAGTCGTGGCGATGGGGGCTTATCCTTTCCCCGAGTTATCGGCGCGCGACGTGGCCAGTGCCATCAAGGCTGCGCTGCAATGCGCCGAGGTGGCGCATCTGGCCGAGCGCCGCTATCCCGAATTATCTGGCGGCGAGCAGCAGCGGGTGCAATTTGCTCGAGTGCTGGTGCAGGCGCTGATTGCACGAAATCCCGGTGAGGCGCGGTATTTATTACTCGACGAGCCCACCGCCAGCCTTGATCCGCGCCATCAGCACGGCTTGCTGGGCGCAGCGGCCATGCTGGCGAAACAGGAGCAGCTGGGCGTGGCCGTGGTCTTGCACGATGTGAATCTGGCCGCGACCTATTGCAACCGTATCGTGCTGCTGGCCGCAGGGCAGCTGGTTGCGCAGGGCATACCTGCCGAGGTATTGCAAAGTGGCTATTTGCGGCAAACTTATCAGCTGGACAGTCAGGTGATTGCCCACCCCCAACATCCGGAGCGGCCCTTGGTGCTGTTTGCTTGAACTATGAAAAGTCTGCAATTGTGTACATTTACCCCCGCGCAAGATTACGCGCTGTCGCTGGATTTTTATCAGGCGCTGGGTTTTGAGCTGGTCTTTCGCAGCGACGAGCTGGCGCGTTTGCAGCACGGCGACTGCGCCTTCTTTCTGCAAAACTATTACGTCGCCGACTGGGCTAGCAATAGCATGCAGCATTTGCTGGTCGAGCACATCGCGCCGTGGTGGGAGAGGGCGCAAGCGCTGGCCGCGCAGTACGGCGTGCGGCTGGTGCCACCGCAAGATCAGCCGTGGGGGCAGCGCGATTTTGTGCTGATCGACCCCAGCGGCGTGCTATGGCGGATAGCCGAAAATCTGCGCGGTGACAGCTGGCCTGCGCATTGAGGCCTGAATCCACTGGCGCAGAGTTTATTTTTATTGCAGGAAATACCATGAAATTACTGATCAGCAGCCTGGCTGGCCTTGTGCTTTTGTCGGGCTGCGCCAGCGTGACACCGCCGTCACGTTATGTATTGCTGGGCGAAGTGCACGACAACGCCGAAGGCCATCAGCAGCGCGTGGCCGATTTGCGCGCGAAAGTGGCGGCTGGCTGGCGGCCAGCCATTGCGCTGGAGCAATTTGACTACGAATTTCAGCCGCAGCTGAGCGCAGCGCAAAGCCGCTGTGGCAGCGATACCCGCTGCATCATCGACGCTGCCCAAGGCAGCAAGCGCTGGGATTGGGCGTATTACGTACCACTGCTGACCCTGGCGCAGCAATACCAGTTGCCGCTGCTGGCGGCTAATCTCTCGCGCGCCGATGCGAGCAAAATTGTAAAAACCGGCTTTACCGCCGCGCTCAAGCCCGAGTTGATCGAGCGCTATCAGCTGGCGCACATCCCCGCTGCGCTGCTGGCTGGGCAGATTGAAGCGGTGCGCAGCGGGCATTGCAATCAGTTGCCGGAAAGCCTGCTGCCCGGCATGGCGCGCGCGCAGATTGCCCGCGATGTGCTGATGGCCGACGTGATGCTCGAGTCGATGAAAAGCACTGGCCGCGATGTCGTGCTGATCGCCGGTAACGGCCATGTCCGCCGCGATCTGGGCGTGCCGCAATGGCTAAAGAGCGCCCCGCTTCATAGTACCGCCTACCTTGAAGCCGCCCCGGCGCCGGGCATGTATGACAGCAGCGTGCTGGTCAAGGCCATGCAACGCGGTGATGTGTGCGCAATGCGCTAGGCATCAGCATAACCCTTCACGCCACTTAGGTCTTATACTGCCGGAATCAATTGGGCTGGCTTGCTGCAAAGCCAGCCCCAGCAAGGAGACCGCAGGATGACGCAACAGAAAAACAACCCCCAGCATGGCGTAACGCTGGAACAAATGCTGACTGATCTGGTCGAGCACTTTGGCTGGAAAGGCCTGCACAAGCAGATTCCGCTGCAATGTTTTTTCAATGAACCTTCAATCAAATCCAGCCTGAAATTTCTGCGCCGCACGCCATGGGCGCGCGCCAAGGTGGAGGAGCTGGACGCCAAGATGCGTCGCTAAATTCTGCTGAACATGATGGCTTAGCATCGCTTTGGGCTCATGCTGGCGGCATACGACATGTACATTATTCACACAGAATGTAATTGAACTACGTAGTAATTGCGCATAATATAGCGATAATAACTACACAATTACCAAGGAGTGAATCATGTTAACGCTGATTTCATCACTGATTGAACGCTGGTCGGGCAATGCGCTTCATGTTCCGGTGAATGCCCGTGTAAACCGGATTGACCATTTTGGCGGCGAGCGTTTCGATGGCCGGGTTTTGAAAGTGGAAGGCAATCGCGCCCGCGTCTGCTGGCCCAAAGGCGAGAAAACCGACGAATACCTGAGCGATCTGGTGCCGATCGACGAAGACCTGATCTGGCATTAATGTATTTAGCTGGGGTATATCCACAGAGTGATTGTTGTAATTGCTCTTGATGGATATACCACCGGCTGTATTTTTCCCGCAGCCATCGGCGTGGCTTGGTGTGTGCAGTTGTAAGGTAAAGCTTTCGCGTTTGCCCCTGTTGGCATTATCATTCTTGGCTGGCATTAATTCCTTCATCACTCCAAGACCACTTGCAGCGCAATCATGCCCACTTTCAAGCCGCGTAGTACCGATTATGTCCGGGTCGAAATTGACGGGCAGCGTCGCAAATTGCTCCGTCACCAAACCTTTGACCGCTTTAATGCGTCGATGCTGGGGCTGGGTGATCTGACGCGCGAATCCAAAGCCGTCGATGCGATTGCTGCGGTGTTTGATCTGGAAGGTTTTACCCAGTTTTGCAATCAGATTGACCCGCATTTGTCGGTGCCCAGCTTTTTGCATCCGTTTCTTAGCTGGCTGATGGCCGAGCTACGCAATGAAATGAAGCAGAAAGACGAAGACGAAGGCGTGGCGCTCTGGTGTCCCTTGCCGTTCTTCACTAAATTCATGGGTGATGGCTTGCTGGTGATCTGGTCCAGCAAGGGGCTATCGCAGGCGGCGATGCGCAATGTGATTGCCAGCACCTGGAGTATCTGCAAAAAGTATCAGCAGGAGTTTCTGCCTACCTTGAAATCCCGCGTTGCCGAGCCGCCAAGCCGCCTACGCTGCGGCGTGGCGCGTGGCACAGTCTATTCGGTGGGCGAGGGCAACGATTACGTGGGCTCTTGCGTCAATATGGCGGCGCGCCTGCAAAAGCTGCCCGGAATCGGTTTTGCTTTTAACCGGCGGGGTTTTGATCTGGAAGACGACAGAACCACCAGTTTTTTCACCGACCACATCATCACCCGCGAAATCTCGGTGCGCGGCATTGGCGAAAACGAGCTGGTCTGCATCTTGCGCAGCGAATATGAAAAAATGAAATCGGCCGATAAGAAGCTTTACCGCGAAGTTTGAACCGAGGATTAAAGGCGTAAAAAAGCCACCGCTAGCGGTGGCTTTGAGTGCAGCAAGTTTGCACTGCTTATTTTTTCGCGCCAGCATTTTTGCTCAGCAGGCTGTCGATGACCTTGGTAATGGTGCCATCTTCACGACCCACCATCGACGGGCTGGTTACCCATTTGCCGTTGACGATAAACATCGGTACACCATCAACTGCGTAATTGCGCGTCATTTCCGATAGTTTGTTCAACTGCATTTTTGTCGAAAAACCGCTGTAGTTGGCTTTGAATTTGGCCAGATCCAGCCCCTGTTTTTTCACCCAGTCAAACAGTACGTCTTCTTTACGCAGCTCGATGCGATCTTGCTGGATGGCTTTGAAGACCGCCATCTGGTGTTTTCTGGTCAGACCCATGCCTTCCAGCGCCAGGAAAATGCGGGCATGGCCTTCCAGATCATTGCGGCCATCCCACATCACATGCACACGGCGGAAGTTGACGTTCTTTGGCAGCTTGGCTTCCCAGGCTTCAACTACAGGTTCAACCGCGAAGCAATGCGGGCAGCCATACCAGAAAAATTCGATCACTTCCTGCTTGCCTGCGACAGCCACAGGCTGTGGCTTGGCCAGCGCCTTGTATTCCTTGCCTTCGGTAAAGGCTTGGGCGCCCGCAGCCGCGAGCAGGGTGGCACTTACAACAATAGTTTTAATCCAGTGTTTCAACATTATCGGCTCCGGTTAGGCTTGAACACAAACGTGCAGGGAGTGAGCAAAAACTCAGTTTTTGATCACCGTACTATCAATACCATTGTTTTTTAACAGATTGCGGGTGCGATCCAGATCGGCTTGTTCGTGAAAAGGGCCAACGCGGACGCGATGCCAGATGCCTTTTTCCGGCAACTCGGTAGTTTGAATACGCGATTCAATCCCTAGCAATGCTAGTTTGGCTTTCAGATTGTCGGCATCATTTTCATTCTGGAATGCGCCCACTTGCAACAGGCCCGGTTTGGCAGGCGCCGCGCTGGCAGCGGGGGCTGCCGATGCGCTTGGCTTGGGGCGCGGGCTGGCGACGGGTTCTTTGGCTGTTGTGTTGGTGCCTTCGCTTGCTTCAGGCAGCATTTTGTAAAAATCAAAGCGATCTTCGCTGGCGTTGGCCGCATCCGGTTTGCTGGCTACCGGTGGCACGGTGATGACCGGAACGGCATCTTTGCCATTGCCCGGCTGCAGTATTTCTGGCGCGCTGGTGGCGGTTTCCGGGCCGCTGGCCAGCATCTCGGCTGGGGTGGCGCGCTCTTTATTAAACGGATTGCCGCTGTAATTAAGGAAAATGGCAACGGCAACAGCAATCGCAATGCCGACAAACAAGCCAACGAGCAGGCCGGTCCACAAAGAACCACTCCCTGATTTTGTACTGCTTGAATGATTTGAACGACCGCTAGGGCGGCTTGACTTCATGTCGCGGCTCATACTTTCTCCGGTGCGCGAACCTTGGAAAACTGCTTGAGCCGTGATTCTACCCCGCTTGTCAGCCTTGTCCAGTTGAACCAGTACTGTTGACAACGGTTTGCATGACTGCGAGGTTTTTTAACGTCAGATAGGAAGTGGGCTAGGTAGCAGAACATTACGGCACTGGATTTGAAAAACAAATCAGACTGCTTTTTTGCAGAAAAGTTGCAGCAGGGGCTTGCGCATAATTATTTCTCTGGTAGAATGCGCAGCTCTTAGCCGATGTAGCTCAGTTGGTAGAGCACCTGACTTGTAATCAGGGGGTCGCGAGTTCGATTCCTGCCGTCGGCACCAAGAATATAAGGGTTCCAGCTTTTTAGCTGGAACCCTTTTTTCGTTGGCGCTGCATCCGGTGATGCGCAGTCTGTTGCCAAGCAAATATTCAGTCCATCTTCTGCACAAACTCATCCCCGCAAGCGCATAATGCACTTCGTTTTGAATGGTGCGCAGATGCAGGTTTCCCCCGATGAATATCGAACAGCCCAACTCCCTGGATGTTGAAGTGCTCAAGCAGTTCCGGATTGTTTTCAGATCTGTGCGCAAACATTTCCAGTCGGTCGAGCACGAGCTGGGAATTAGTGGCGCACAGCTGTGGGCTTTGTCGGAGATTGATGCCCAGCCAGGTTTAACGCTGTCT
This sequence comes from Chitinibacter sp. GC72, assembly GCF_009760905.1. GTDB lineage: Bacteria > Pseudomonadota > Gammaproteobacteria > Burkholderiales > Chitinibacteraceae > Chitinibacter. The sequence goes on from NZ_VIRW01000004.1 coordinate 215,312, forward strand.
GTACTGGCCAAGGCCATGTCATTGCACCAATCGACCACCAGCAATCTGGTTGAAAAGTTGGTCAGCTCGGGTTTGGTCGAGCGCAAAAGATCTAGTCAGGACGCACGTTCCGTGCGCCTATATCCCACCCAATACGGGGCGGACAAACTAAGTCTAGCTCCACATCCGGTCAAAGGCTTGCTGCCTGATGCGCTGGGGCGGCTACCCGCGCCTGCTTTGGCTAGGCTTCACGAGTCGCTATCCTCTTTGCTGGACACCATGAGCCAGCTCGAACTCGATGCAGGCGAGAGCAACCCCCTTTCTGATCATTAATTCTTCGTTTTTGCCACTCATTGTGACAATTTAACCACCAAATACATTTGTACAAATGTAATAATTTGCCACTGAGCGTGATTTACCAGCATGATCGAGTGAAGAAAACAAGATTTAGCCGTGCCACGATGTGCCGACTCAATCCTTTGGATAGCACGCTCGATACATATGAAAAAACTCACGACGATTATTCATTCCGCGATCCAGAGCATTGACCGCCGCATTATGAATCGCCGCGCTGCGCGGGCGATTATTGTCCGCAAGGATGAGATTTTGCTGATGTATACCGCTAAACACCATGATTACAGTCTGCCGGGTGGCGGCGTGGAAAAAGGGGAGGACGTCATCAGCGCATTGCGTAGAGAGCTGCGTGAAGAAGTGGGCGCTAGCGATATTGTGATCGAGGAGTACATTGGCTATCTGGACGAATACCGACCGAGTCCGCGAGCAAAATTCGATGTGGTATTTCTGCGCTCCTATTGCTATCGCTGCGCGGTGAAGGAGAATTTTGCGGCACTTTCATTGCAAAACAGTGAAATAGACAATGGTGTTAAACCGGTTTGGATCAAGCTGGACGAGGCAATTGCGCATAACGAGGCCATGCTGGCACAAGCTCCGTCACAGATGGGGATTTCAATTCAGCGGGAAACCTGGCTGCTGAAGTTTATCCGCACATCCATGCAGAGCTAATTCAACTGGCAAGGGTAATAATATGAAAAATGTAGGTTTGATTGGTTACGGGCGGGCAGGTAAAGCAGTTGCGCGCGTTTTAAATGCAGATGATGCCATCAGCCTGAAATGGGTGGCGCATCGCAATAATGAGAACCTGGTATATACAGAGTCCTATCCGGTCCTGACTATCAGGAGTACTTCCGACTTTGAGATTTTATTCAATAATCACCCTGTTGATTATGTGATCGATTTCTCTTCCCCTGACAATATCATGCTCTATGGCCGCGCAGCAGCCGCTGCCGGTATCCATATCCTATCCGCCAACTCGAATCATCATGAAGCGCAGCTTGCTTTTGCCCGCAGTCTGGCCGATCAAATCGTGGTGATGTGCAGCCCCAATATTACGGTTGGGATTAATTTTCTAATGATTGCCGCTAAAGCCCTGCAGAAAATTGCGCCGCATGTTGATATTGCGGTGCTTGAAGAGCACTTCAAAGAGAAAAAAGACATATCGGGTACTGCCAAAAAACTGGCGCATGAGCTAAATGTGGGAGATGTCACCTCCTTACGCTTAGGGGGAATTGTTGGTCATCACCAGGTGGTGTTTGGTTTTCCCTATCAAACGGTCAGATTTATTCATGACTCGATCAGCCGAGAAGCATTTGGCACGGGGGCAATTTATGCTCTGTCGCTGATGGCCAAGCAGCCACCCGGCATGTATGAATTCGCAAACCTGATGCGCCAGGAAGTGATGTCAAATTTGCTTGATGTAAGCTAAGCGTTGCTATCCCGGTTTTAACACTTCGCACGACACATATCCGGCAGAAAGACGTGAGCCTTCAGTCAACATCATTGCTGTCCATTGTTAATGCAATCCGGGTCAGGATTTTGGGTGTTCCGCTGAAAACCAAGACCCAATTGCTGTTCTGGTTTGGTGCTATTCTGGTCGGTATTGCTGCCGTGGCGTTGGCCACTATCGCCGAATGGGCATCGGGCTTTTTTAGCTGGGCGCAAGCACGCTGGTGGTGGTCGCCCCTGGTGTTGGGGCCGGGCGGTGGCGTACTGATTTACTGGCTGATGAATTTGCATGGACCTGGAGCGCAGGGCAGTGGAATTCCACAGGCAAAAGCTGCACTACAGGTACCGGATCAGCTGTTTGTCACCAGACGTCTGTTGTCTTTGAAAATTGCGGCATTCAAAGCTGTAGGGATTGTGTTGGGGCTGGCCAGCGGCTTTGTCTTGGGGCGTGAAGGGCCGACCGTGCAAATTGGCGCCAGTATTATGTATTCACTGCGTGATCTAATGTCGGACAATACTGCCGAAGTGCGGCGACAGCTCATTCTGGTGGGCGGCGCAGCCGGGATTGCCGCCGCATTTAATACCCCGTTGGCCGGAATTGTTTTTGCTTTCGAGGAAATGGCGCGCTCGGTCGAAGAAAAAACCTCGGGCAAATTACTCGGCGCAGTGATTCTGGCTGGCATTGTGTCGCTGGCGATTGAGGGAGATTACGTTTACTTTGGTCGAATCCATGCGCCAGCGTTTGCGGTGATCGAGCTGCTCCCCGTGACTGCAATCAGCCTGTTGTGCGGCTTGATCGGTGGCAGCTTTGCCTGGCTATGTCTCAATACCCGGCGTTGGCTACCGTTGCCACTTCAGCTCTGGCAAAAAGCCAGGCCTTATCGTTTTATTGCCTGTTGCGGATTACTGATTGCCGCGCTGGGGATGCTGGCACCAATCCATGGCAGCGGTGCCGAGGTGACCCGAGCTGCCATTGAAAGCCAGCAGGCCTTGCCTTGGTATTTTCTGCCGCTTAAGTTTATTGGTTTGCTCACCACCTTTCTAACGGGTTTGCCCGGTGGCATTTTTGCGCCATCGCTGGCCATGGGGGCAGGTGTTGGCAGCTGGTTTTCGGGCTTTTTTGCTGCGCCAGTTACGGCAAAACTGATGGCCATTGGCATGGCGGCTATGCTGGCCGCAGTGACGCGTGCGCCAATTACCGCCGCAATTATTCTTATGGAAATGACTGACGGTCATTCAATGGTGATTTCTTTACTGGTTGCCACCATGATTGCATCCATGGTCGCCCGTCGGTTTGGTGCAAATCTATATCACGAGCTGGCTAACAGGGCACTTGTTGCGCTGGAGTTGAAAGCGAAATAAACCGGTGTGCAACACCGATTAAATTATTGATCTTTCTGCCGCTTTAATAGCCAGGTTTCGCGTAGAATCGACATTCCCATACTGCTAGATTGGGTGGCGATGATTTGCTCATTGTGCGCAATCGCTAGCTCCAGATTGACCCATCTTGCATTCATACCATTTTTAATTTCGTAGTGCTCCATTTTGGTCTTGCCCAGCTCGTGGGCAATCTGGCACACGTAAATATAAGAGCGCATGAACAACACATCGTGATCCGGCTTTAGACTGGGACGATATTCATCGAGATAACCATATTCGCTAAGGATTTGAATATCTTGTGCACCAGTTTCCTCCTGCAGCTCGCGTCGCAAGGCTGCGGCCAAATCTTCCCCTTCATCCACGCCACCACCGGGCAAACTGTAATCGTCATAGCGGCGAGTGTAGAGCAGCAAAATGTCATCGCCATCGCGGATTATCGCCCGTACGGCGCGGCGATTGGCGATGCGGCCATCAATGGCGGTGACGCCGGGGTGAATGAGCGTAGTCAGGAGTTCCAAGGCTTGATTTTCCAGTGGAAAGCCAGCCGATTTGAGCTGGCTGATACAACGGATTAATTCAATTTGTTATCCGCAATATGATAGTGCGGATCTTCAAATTCATTCACTTCGACCATGTGTTTGGCTTTTTCTAATACCTCCAGACAATCAGGGCTAAGGTGGCGTAGATGCAGCGTTTTGCCCGCTTGGCTATAGCGCACTGCCAGCGAATCAATTGCTTCTATCGCCGAATGGTCGACCACCTTGGCATTGCGAAACTCAATCACCACATGTTGCGGGTCATTTTTTGGATCAAAAAGCGCAGCAAAATTAGCTGTCGAAGCAAAAAAAAGCGAACCTTTGAGCGTATAGACTTTCCAGCCCTGCGTATCTTCGCTGATGCTCACTTCAATCTGCTTGGCATGTTGCCAGGCAAAAACCAGCGCTGCGAACACCACGCCGGTCAATACCGCAATCGCCAAATCAGTCAACACGGTAATTACCGTTACACCAATCACAATAATTGCGTCCTGACGCGGGATTCTGTGCAGAGCCTGCAAACTGCCCCATTCAAAGGTTTTTTGGCAAACCACGAACATTACGCCAATCAGCGCAGCAAGCGGAATCATCTCGATCCATGTCGACAGAAACAGGATAAAAGCCAGCAAGAACACGGCAGCAGCAATGCCTGAAATTCGATGGCGAGCGCCGTTATTTATATTGATCATGCTCTGACCAATCATCGCGCAGCCACCCATCGTTGCAAAAAAACCGGCAACAACGTTAGCCAAGCCCTGCGCCATGCTTTCGCGGTTCGGTTTACCACGTGTGTCGGTGATCTCGTCGATCAGATTGAGGGTCAGCAAAGTTTCAATCAAACCAATCGCCGCCAGAATCAGTGCGTAGGGGAAAATGACATAAAAGGTATCAAAGTTCAGTGGCACTTGTGGCAGATGAAACTGCGGCAAGCCACCTGCAATCGAGCCCATGTCCCCGACAGTTTTGCTATCAATGCCAAAGCCTGCGACCATGCCGGAAACAATCAGAATTGCGGCCAATGTTGAAGGAATGGCCGTCGTTAATTTGGGTAGCAGATAAATGATCGCCATCGTCAACCCGATCAGCCCCAGCATCATATATAGCGCTGAGCCACTTATCCAGCCCGGCAAACCATCCGCGTTTAGGATTTTAAAGTGCCCGAATTGCGCCATAAAAACCACAATTGCCAAGCCATTTACAAAACCTAGCATCACCGAATGTGGCACCATGCGGATGAATTTACCAAGCTTGAAGGCCGCAAAAATAAGTTGCAAAACCCCCATCAACACAACGGTGGCAAAAAGATACTCTACACCGTGTTGCGTCACCAGACTCACCATTACCACTGCCAAAGCGCCGGTTGCACCAGAAATCATGCCGGGGCGGCCGCCGAATGCTGCAGTGATCAGGCAGACAATAAATGCTGCATACAAGCCTGTTAGTGGGCTCACGTGTGCCACAAGGGCAAAAGCAATAGCCTCAGGTACCAAAGCTAGTGATACAGTCAGGCCGCTCAATATATTGGTCTTGAGATTAGCGGGGTTGAGTGTAAGCACAAATAACTCCTTTGGGAAAATGGGATACCGCTGCCCACAGGACCGAGATGGTCTGTGATTGTAGACATTGGTTAAATTTTAGTGGCAATAAAAACGACTCAGGATCGAAACCTGAGGGGGTGACCGACAGCAGAAGGATTGCTAGAGGGAAACGACAAGGGGCTGGCCGAAGCTGATTGACATCAAAGCAAAATTTTAGCACGGGAGTGGTTCAAAAATCAGTGGCTGATTATCGTTTGTGCGAAGCCTCTTTCTTGGATGGGGGCAGCAAAAAAGCCCGCATAGGACAGCGGGCTTTTTTGCCAAGGACAATTCATTGTCCGCTGCGGATTAGGAAATCAAACGCACTGAGCGACGCTTTTGCACCTTCGCCCATCGCAATAATGATTTGCTTGAACGGTGTCGTCGTCGCGTCTCCTGCGGCAAACACGCCGGGCATAGACGTGCGGCCGTGGCTGTCGACCTCAATTTCACCGCGCGGGCTCAAATCCAGCGTGCCTTTGAGCCAGTCGGTATTGGGCAACAAACCGATCTGGACAAAAATGCCTTCCAGCTCAACTTGCTGCGCGGCGCCACTGACGCGGTCGGTATACGCCAAACCATTCACTTTTTGCCCGTCGCCGAGTACGGCGGTGGTTTGTGCATGGGTGATGATGGTGACATTGGCCAAGCTGCGTAATTTGTTTTGCAGCACCGCATCGGCACGCAAGGCATCGCCAAACTCCAGCAAGGTCACATGCTGCACAATGCCGGCCAGATCAATCGCTGCTTCCACGCCGGAATTGCCGCCGCCGATGACCGCCACGCGCTTGCCTTTAAACAGCGGGCCATCGCAATGCGGGCAATAGGCCACGCCACGACCGCGATACTCCTGCTCGCCCGGCACATTCATTTCGCGCCAGCGGGCACCGGTTGAAATTATCACGCTGCGGCTTTTTAGCGTCGCGCCGCTGGCTAGTTGCACTTCAATCAGCTGGCTGGCGTCATCGGCCACCAGCTTGTTGGCGCGTTGCAGATTCATAATATCAACATCGTACTCACGCACATGGCTCTCAAGCGCTGCGGCGAGTTTAGGGCCTTCGGTTTCTTTAACCGAAATAAAGTTCTCAATGCCCATCGTGTCGAGCACCTGGCCGCCAAAACGTTCAGCCACCACGCCGATGCGAATGCCTTTGCGTGCGGCATAGACTGCCGCGGCCGAGCCAGCGGGGCCGCCGCCAACGATCAATACATCAAATGGCGCTTTAGCGTTGATTTCTTCGCTTTGACGCTCGGTGCTGCCAGTGTCGATTTTGGCGATGATTTCTTCCAACGTCATCCGGCCCTGACCAAACGGCTGGCCGTTGAGCAAAATCGTTGGCACCGCCATGATTTGCCGCTCGGTCACTTCCGCTTGGAATAGTGCGCCATCAACCATTTCATGACGAATATTCGGGTTTAGCACCGATAGCAAATTGAGTGCCTGCACTACATCTGGGCAGTTATGGCAGGACAGCGAGACGAATGTTGTGAATTCAAATGTACCTTTCAGTGCCTTGATTGTCGCAATCGTCGCGTCGTCGACGCGGGGTGGATGGCCGCCGGTTTGTAGCAGGCCGAGCACCAAAGAAGTAAATTCGTGCCCCAATGGAATACCGGCAAAGCTTACACGCGGCGCCTCGCCGACGCGGGCAATCGCAAATGAAGGTTTACGATCATTATTACCATCAAAACGCACGCTAATTTTATTGTTTAGCGCGGCAATTTCGCCAAGCAAAGTGCGAATTTCTGCTGCCGCGCTGCTGTCGTCGAGCGAGGCGATTAATTCAATCGGGTGTTGCAGTTTTTCAAGGTAAGCCGATAGCTGGGCTTTGATTTGTGCATCAAGCATAGGTGTACTCCAACAGAATTTTACTGATTAGCCAACGCGAGGGGTATGTGTCTGAAGGTATCTTGTGGATTGTTCTTCAGGGGGATACCTGGCTATGTATTTGGGTGAAGGCTTGGGCTGATCACTAAAATCCATGCCGCCGTAGCGGCATAGAGGGGAGGCCTTGCGGCCCCCGAGCCGAGTGAAATGCAATCAGCTTAGATTTTGCCGACCAGATCCAGTGATGGCTTCAGCGTCGCTTCGCCTGGTGTCCATTTAGCTGGGCATACTTCGCCTGGATTGTTGGCGATGTGTTGCGCAGCTTGTACTTTGCGCAACAACTCTTTCGCATCACGGCCAATACCTAAGTCGTGAATTTCAGCCACTTTGATCTCGCCTTCTGGGTTGATCACGAAAGTACCTCGCAATGCCAGACCCTCTTCTTCGATCATCACGTCAAAATTGCGGGTGATCGTACCAGTTGGGTCGCCAATCATTGGGTACTGGATTTTGGCAATCGTTTCAGATGCATCGTGCCAAGCTTTGTGCGTGAAGTGCGTGTCAGTTGAAACTGAGTAAACTTCAACACCGATTTTTTGGAATTCGCCATACACATCTGCCAAGTCACCCAATTCAGTTGGGCAAACAAACGTAAAGTCAGCAGGGTAGAAGAAAACCACCGACCATTTGCCTTTGACCGATTCGTCGCTCACCGGGATAAATTGGCCGTTCTGGTAAGCAGTGGCTTTGAAAGGTTTGATTACGGTATTGATGATCGCCATGTTGTCGTTCCTTGTTGAGGAGAGTTGTTAAAAGAGACAGGAGCGATCATAGAGAGGATGATCTGATAGATAAAATTGTATGTTTTAATTGATCCGTTAGCTAAAAACAATTGATTGAGTTTTTAGTATGGGTATATGGCTGAAATGAAATGACTGTTTGGGTTTTAAGGCTATACCCTGTTACAGGCTTGAAGCTTGCTACGCCACTTCAGTCAATTGGTTTGAAATAGGGGTGCTGCATGCCGGACGATAGCTGGTATTTCTGCGCCAGCAATTCGTAAAAGCCATTGTTGCGCAGCTCGCGCAGCGCCAGATTAAAGCGGTCTCGCGCGCTGGCCTCGCGAAAAATCAGCCGGTATTGGGTGGGCGGAAAAAGGGCAAATGGACACAAGGCGCGGCTGTTTTTCGGGTCTACTTCACGGTTGAAGTGCTTGAAAATATTGATGTCGCTGATGGCGACCTGAATATGCCCGGCCCAGAGCATGCGGTTGAGCAGGTATTGCGGGCTGACTTCGCGATAGCGCTGATTATCAGTGTTGATGCGGGCAAAGTCCGCACCCAGCAATTGGCTGGCATTGTGAAAGGCGGCAATATTGTAGCGCGTCAGATCGCTGATTTGCTGCAGCCGGACATTGTCCTTGCACAAAGTCACTGCCATATTCTGGTAGACAATATAGGGCTCGGATGCAATGGCGCCGGTTGCTGCGATGGTGGCGTCCAGCTTGCCGACAGCCAGCAGGCCTTGCGAGCGCTTGTTGGGCATGTGCTGGACGTCGAGCTGGAATCCGGCGCGTTGGAGTGCGGTGACAATCAGCTCATACTCCACGCCGGAATGCGTATCCTGCAGAATATACGGTGGCTTGTGTTCACCCACCGCGACGCGAAACAGCGGCGCCGACATCGCGCCGCTGGCGAGTAAGAATCCAAGGCTTGCTAACAGTGCCCGCATCAATCCCTCGCTGGATATGTCCATCGCCCGTTCTGCGGCATCAGTCGTAGTGACGCCGGACAGGACGGGCATGTTGTAACTTAGACGGCGCTTAGCGCGTCCAGTGCCACAGCAACATCATCTGTCACAATGCCATCGGCCAGTTTGACCGGCGCATCGGCATCCAGTGCCGCGATGCCTTCTTTTTTCAGCTTGCCCACCCATTGCCCGGCATCTTTGCCCGAAGCAAAGCCCTGGCTTTCCAGCAGCAAACGACCCGTGGCATCGCTGAAATTGAAATAGAACTGGCCGTCAGCGAGGCGGAATTGCTTGAACATCGGCAGTGCGACTTTCACCGCTTTTTCTTTTGCTTGCGAAATTGCGTTCATGCGGCGCAGGCCAACCGCTTCGCGCACTTCCTTGAGTAGCGGCGCCGCCACTGCGCGTGCTTTGGCTGCGCCAATCTGTAGCAACTCTTCAATGCGCTCCGGGTGTGCCATCAGCTCGGCGTAGCGCTCGCGCATCGGGCCAATCTGGCTTTCGATCAGTTCAAGCAATTGTTTTTTCGCGTCGCCCCAGCCCAGACCGGCGATCAGATCGGTTTTAAATTTTGCTGCCTGCTCGGCTGTCGCAAACGCCTCATAGATGGTCACCAGATGGCATTCCGGATCTTTCGGTTCGCCCGGCAGCAGGCTGTTGGTGACGATCTTGGCAATCGCATCTTTCAGCGCCTTGCTGCCGCCTTCAAATAGCGGAATTGTATTGTCATATGATTTGCTCATTTTGCGGCCATCGAGCCCCGGCAAGGTGGCAACGTGTTCTTCGATATGTGCTTCGGGCAAAATAAACAGCTCTTTGCCCGCGCCAAACATATGGTTGAAACGGGCGGCAACGTCACGCGCCATTTCGATATGCTGGATCTGATCACGTCCCACCGGTACTTTGTGCGGGTTAAACAGCAGAATGTCGGCGGCCATCAGAATCGGGTAGCAAAACAGGCCCATCGTGACGCCATGATCGGGGTCTTCACCGGCGGCTTCGTTGATGTCTGTGCTGGCTTTGTAAGCGTGCGCGCGATTCATCTGGCCTTTAGCCGTCACGCAGGTCAGCAGCCAGTTCAGCTCGGTGACTTCAGGAACGTCCGACTGGCGATAGAAAGTGACGCGCTCGGGGTCGAGACCCGCTGCGAGCCAGGTTGCGGCGATCTCCAGCCGAGAGCGCTCGATGCGTGCCGGATCGTCGCATTTGATCAGCGCATGGTAGTCGGCCATAAAAAAGAAGCAGTCGGTCTCTTGCGATTGGCTGGCCACAATGGCGGGGCGAATTGCGCCAACGTAATTGCCCAGATGTGGTGTGCCTGAAGTCGTAATCCCGGTTAAAACACGCGTGCTGCTCATTTTTATATCCCTGAAGCGAGTAAAGCGAAATAGCGGACAAGTCTAGCAGCGTCGGCGCCCGATGTGTGTGTTTTGGCACAAGATTGCGCTGGTTTTCAAGCTAAATTCTGTTAGGCTGGCTGCCTGTTTCAGATTGTTTGCCTTGTGCCCGCCTATGCCCCGTTCTGCTACCAAACCAGCCCAGTCTTCATCCCGCCCAGCGCAAAAAAGCCGCTTGCATCCGCGTAACCTGCATCAGGGGCGCTATGACTTTGCGGCGCTGATTGCCGCCAGTGGCGCGCTGGCGGCGTATGTGGCGACCAACGCCTATGGCGATGACAGTATCGATTTTGCTGACCCGCAGGCGGTCAAAGCGCTGAATCGGGCTTTGCTGGCGCATTTTTACGGCATTACGCATTGGGATACGCCGGAGGGGTATTTGTGTCCACCCATTCCCGGGCGTGCTGATTACATACATACCCTAGCTGATTTATTGGCTGGGAGTGGCGGCCAGATTCCGCGTGGCGATGCAGTGCGTGGGCTCGATATTGGCGTGGGGGCCAATGCCATTTATCCGCTGCTGGGGCGGGCAAGCTATGGCTGGCGCTTTGTCGGCTCGGATGTCGACCCCGTTTCTCTGAGTAATGCCGAGCAGATTTTTGCGGCCAATCCCGCGCTGGTGGGTGCGCTGGAAACACGGCGGCAAACCCGTGCTACGCAGATCTTTACAGGCATTATTCGGCCTGATGATTATTTTGATTTCACGCTGTGCAATCCGCCGTTTCACGCCTCGGCGGCCGAGGCGGCAGCAGGCTCCAACCGCAAGCTGCGTAATTTGGGTCTGAGCACTGCTGGCGAAGCAGGGCAAAAATCACCCCGGCTTAATTTTGCCGGTCAGCACAATGAATTGTGGTGCGAGGGTGGAGAAGCGCGCTTTATCGCCCGCATGATAGAAGAAAGCGCGCAGTTTGCCGCGCAAGTGGGCTGGTTTAGCACGCTGGTGTCAAAAAGCGAAAATCTGCCGGGCATCTATCGCGCCTTGAAGCGCCTGAATGCCCGTGCAGTGAAAACCGAGTCGATGGCACAAGGACAAAAAGTCAGCCGTCTCGTGGCCTGGCGTTTTTAGCCGTGCGGATGTGCCAGCGTAACGACTTTAGGGCTGGCAATATCGCGCATTATGGCCTTAGATACAGATACCTTATTTTGTCTGTTCAGGTGCCATCATGCAGTTCAATGAAGTCTTGCCCCAGCATTTTAGTACCATCGCCCGCGATCCTTTTCCGCATGTGCTGATTGAGCGTGCTCTGCTGCAAATGGCAGAGGGCAAACTGGACGGGCCAAAATTCCGTAATCAGGTGATGCATGCCGCAGGCTGGAAGCACAGCAATCTGACCTCGTTTGGCAAATACCCGGAAGAAGCCGCAGCGGCGTTCAATCGTCTGCGGGAAATCTTGCTCAGCAATGAAACACCCGAGCAAATCCTCAGCGCCTTGACAGGAAAGTAGAAGGGTATAGCTATGCAATCCAATTAGAATAGGATTTGTATAGATATACCCAGTGGCATTACTCGGTTGTTAATGGGCTGCCCGGCCTTTGAATGGCGTGAGCCAATGCCGCTTCAGCCAGCGCCAGCGGCGTCCAGATTTCCTCATCTTCACCCACCAGATGGGTTTGCTCCGGTTCGGTGATTTGCATGATGCCGCAAATCTTCCATTCTTCATTCACCCAGCGCAATTGATAGCCCGTATGATGAACCCAGAAATGCTGGTCAGCACGGGCGACATGCCAGCATAGCTCAACTGTGGCGTGATCACGCCCGACCATCACTTGCTCGACAACCCGGTAATGCGCGCTGCGAAATCCTTGCTGGTAATACCAGTCAAACAGCACCGCTGTGGTATGCCGCAATGGCTCAAATTCCGACCAGTGCGTAATATCGCCCTGCACATTGGTGGTGAATGGCATGACAAATGTCGCCGCGACGCGATCAACGTCCAGGGCCGAATAGGCTAGCCCAAAGTGTTCAAAAAATTCGTTTAATGCGGCCTGACATCCATTTAAATCACCTTGGGGGCTGGAGGGTGAAGATCCATCAATGTATTTGGAAATCATGATGTATTGAAAATTGCTCAATACATGACTTGGTGTGTTGTTTTCGTGCAAGAACAATTATCAACAAGCGGGTTCTGCCCGTTCAATTTGGTCTGTAGAAAAATGAAAATCGTCGTTGTTTTTCCCACCCTTACCGAGGCGCAGTTCTTTAGCCATCCGGAGGTGATCGTTGAATTTTGTGGCGTCGGTTTAAGCAGTGCGGCCTACCGCACCAGCCAGATTATTGCCCAGCACCGGCCTGACTGGCTGATTATGGCGGGTATCGCCGGGGTGTACCCTGGCTCGTCGCTGCAGATTGGCGAGGTGGTACTGGTGGGTCGTGAGCGCGAGGCGGATCTGGGGTTTTTTACTCCGCAAGGGTTTACCCACCTGGCCGATCTGGCTCTGGAGATGGATTTTGACCGGCAGCGTGACTGGCATTGCCCCTATATTCCGGCTCATCCGCCTTTTGCCGTGGCACGCAGCAATTCGCTCAATGCCGCGATGGCGCCCTTTGTTTCGCAGCAGGACGTTGATATTGAAAATATGGAAGGTGCTGCATTTTTCCGCGTGTGTCTGGCCGAGCAGCAACGCTTTTTGCAATTGCGCGCCATTTCCAATGTGGTGCGTGTCGGTGATGACGAGTGGGACTTTACCGGCTCGATCCGGCAATTAACGCAGGCGTTAACACAGATGATCCAGCATCTGGCGGCGCAGCCCGATGTCCGCTAAGGCCTTGATTTGCGCGTCGTGCGGCGCAGCGTTTGAGTGTGGTGCTGACGACATGGACGCGCCCTGCTGGTGCATGGCCTTGCCGCCGGTAATGCCGATTCCTTCAGCGGACGCCCGCTGCCTGTGCCCGACTTGCCTGACTGCGAGGCTGCAGGACAGCGGGGAGATGCCCGCATCAACAGACCATCAGGACTGTTGATGCTGAGGGGGTATATTGTTGTAGGGCTTGTTGGTGTTGATTTAGGTAGATATACCTACTTATTGCTAGGCGTGATGGTGTGCCAGCGGGCTGGTCTCTTTCGGGCGCGCTTGCACGCTGGCGTGGTGGACGGCATCATCCTGCAAGCCTTGCCAGAATAAATGTGCGCCCAGGGCATGGCTATGGTCGCTGACTTGCTGCCAGGCGCGGATCGCATCGTCGGGGTTTTCAAACATTACAATTGATTTGTGGGCCTCGATGGCTTGAGCCAGCGTCATCATGCCAATATCGTTCAGATAATTGACCAGACTGGTGCGGGATTTGGTGGTGCGCTCGTCAGCATGATCGTAGATCAGCACCAGAATGGCGTCGCTCATTTGTTCGGAAGCCAGGCGAACGAAATCAATGCGCGAAGAAACGGTAATACGGCCCTTGGTTTTGCTATTTCCCATCTTGTCCTCCACATCTTCAAATGCAAGATTCATTGGTCTTGCTGCTCTTTTGGTGTAGCAGCTCCTGCCATAAAGCCCAAGCAGTATTGCGTCAGGAGGCGGCGGGCGAACACAAGAACATCATCACTTTGCTCTATGATTGATGTTGTACTTCTCAGGATTTGAACGATGAGTCTTCTTACAAGCTCCCTGTTGATCGGATTGCTGATCCTGATCAGCGCTTTTTTCTCGATTTCGGAAATCTCGCTGGCTGCCAGCCGGAAAATGAAGCTGGCGCAGATGCGCGATGAAGGCGACGAGCGCGCAGCGCTGGTACTTGATTTGCTGGCGCAGCCGGGGCATTTTTTTACTGCGGTGCAGATTGGTGTGAATGCCGTGGCGATTCTGGCCGGTGTGCTGGGTGAAAGTGTCTACTCGGCGGCGCTGACCGGGTTTTTCTCGCGTCTGTTTGCGCCGGAGCTGGCGCAAACGCTGGGCTCGGCCTCGGCTTTTCTGCTGGTTACGGGGGCATTTATCCTGCTGGCGGATCTGATTCCCAAGCGGATCGGCATGGTGGTTTCCGAGGCGGTGGCAGTCAGGATTGTGCGCCCCATCCGCCTGTGCGTGCTGTGCCTGCGCCCCCTGGTCTGGTTTTTTAACGGTTTGGCCAATCAGGCGATGAAAGCACTGGGTTTGCCCAATGCCCGTGTCAATGACATTACCACCGACGATATTCTGGCGATGGCCAGCGCAGGTGCGCTCAGCGGCGTGGTGGCCAAGCAGGAGCAGCAGCTGATTGAAAACGTGTTCGAGCTGGAGGAGCGCACTGCGCCATCGAGCATGACGGTGCGCGAGAGCATTGTCTGGATCGATAGGCTGGAATCGGAAGACAGCATCAAGGCCAAGATTCTGGCCAATCCGCACGCCAAATTTCCGGTGTGCATGGGCCATATTGATCAGGTGATCGGCTACGTGGATGCGCAGGATATTCTGTGTAATGTCTTGCGCGGCGAGAGTATTTCGCTGCGCGGCGATGGCTTGCTGCGCAATGCGCTGATCCTGCCCGAAACGCTGTCGCTGGCCGAAATCATGGGGCAATTCAAATCGGCGCGCGAAGATTTTGCGCTGATTATCAATGAATACGCCCTGGTCGTTGGCCTGATTACGCTCAACGATATTACCGGCGCGCTGATGGGCGACCAGAGCGTGGCGCTCGATGAAGAACAGATCGTGCAGCGCGACGCCAATAGCTGGCTGGTCGATGGCGTGACGGCGATTGGCGATCTGGAGCGCGTCTTCCAGATTGAGTCATTTCCCGATGACGATCAGTATGAAACCATCGCCGGTTTCATGATGTATATGCTGCGCAAAGTGCCTAAGCGCACCGATTTTGTGCTGCACGCCGGTTTCAAATTCGAGGTGGTCGATATTGACCATTACAAAATCGACCAGCTTCTGGTAACGCGGCAGGCCAGCGAAGCTGATTCACTTTGAGTGGATACATGCCAGTGTATTGCTACACAAGCTATTTTGTATCGACTCTGCAAGAATATACCCCTGATGAATTTAAGCGAGGCAGTCATGCCGAAAAATCCCCGCCAGGAAATGGCTATGCTGATCACCCTGATGCTGGTGATGTTTACGACCATTGCCGACTTTATGATCATGATGCCGCTGGCCTCGTATCTGATGGCCGAGATGCACGTCAATGCAGCGCAATTTGGCTTGCTGGTGTCAGCGTATTCGCTGGCTGCGGGGGCATCGGCGCTGCTGGCTTCGTCGCAGGCCGACCGTTTTGATCGCCGCCATGCGCTGCTGTTCTGCTATGCCGGGCTGATGCTGGCGACGCTGGCTTGCGGTCTGGCGAGCGGGTTTTACAGCTTGCTGCTGGCGCGGGTGCTGGCAGGGGTTTTTGGTGGCGTGATCGGTTCGATCTGTCTGGCCATCGTTGGCGATGTCATTCCTCCCGAGCGACGCGGGCAGGCCATGAGCTGGGTGATGCTAGGCTTTTCGCTATCGGCGGTCGCGGGCGTGCCGCTGGGGCTGTGGCTGGCGGCGCATTATGGCTGGCGCGTGCCTTTTCTGGTGTTAACCTTGATGTGCGTTGCCGTGGCATTGGCGATCATGTGCTGGATTCCGCCAGTGCGCTCGCACCTAGCGACGTTTAATCGCGATGCCGGTTGGGTCGAGAATTACCGTGAGTTATTGCAGAATAAAAATCACTGGTGGGCGGTGGGCCTGACGGCGATGCTGATGGTGTCCGGTTTTCTGGTCATTCCGTACATTGCACCGACGATGGTCGCCAATGTGGGCATTTCGCCGCATGATCTGATGTATGTCTATCTGGTGGGTGGCGCTGGTACCCTGATTAGCCGCCCGCTGATCGGCCGTCTGGCTGATCGCTACCCGCTGGCCAATGTGGTGGCGGTGCTGGTGGTGCTCAGCTTTATACCGATTGTGCTGGTAACGCAGACGCTGCAGCTCTCGTTGGCCTGGCATTTGCTGTTTTCATTGCTGTTTTTTGTTTTTGTCAGCGGCCGCTTTATTCCGGCGACCGCGCTGGTGACCGGTGCAACGCAGCCGCATTTGCGCGGCCGCCTGATGGCGTTTAATTCGGCGATCCAGAATTTTGCTTCCGGTGCGGCGTCTTTGCTGGCCGGGTTGATTCTGACGCAGCAGCCGAGCGGTTATCTAAGCCATTACGGTTGGGTGGGTTTGCTCAGCTGCGCAGCCGGGCTGGTGGCAATCTGGATGGCAAGGCAGGTACGTTCGATATCTTGATAGGGGTATAGCCATACAGGTCTTAATTTAGCTGATCTGCAAACCAATACCTTCGGAATCTTGTGCGGCGTTGTCTTTGTGCGCCTTGTAGGCGCTTTTCATAATGTACATTTGCGCATCGGCGTGATGAATCAGCTCTTCGGGCGAGCAATACACCTCAGGCCCGGTTGAGGAACAGCCAATACTGAGCGAAATGCATTCCTCGTGTTTGTACATTTCTTCGTACAGACGGCGGATATAAATTTCTTCGGCCTGCGCCTGCGTGCAATTGGGCAGAATAATGCAGAACTCGTCGCCGCCATAGCGAAAGCAACTGTCTTCGATGCGCGAAATGCGGCGAATGGAACTTGCGACATAGCGCAAGACTTCATCGCCGCGCTGATGGCCATGCGTATCGTTGGTTTGCTTGAAGTCGTTAATGTCGATATACACCAGCGACACCGTTTCATGCCGCCGCTCGGCCAGCCGCAGCACCTTGGTCAGCGTCTCGCTCAGATCACGCACATTGAACAGGCCAGTCAGCGGATCGGTGCGTGAGGCGTCTTCCAGCTGTCGGGTGCGATCGCGCACCTTTTCTTCCAGCGAGCGGGCGTATTGTTCGGATTTGTTTTTCGACGTCTCGATTTCGGAAACCAGGCTACGAATATAAGTTTCGAACACCAGCGCAATATCGAACATGAACAGCTTTTCCAGCGCCAGCAGCGTAGCTTTGCGCTCGGTTTCATCGTTTAGTGTCAGTTCGATCAGCTCATTGAGCAATTGTTTGAGCGTATAAATCCCGGCCAGATACAGCTTGGGTTCGACGCCGATACGTTTGTGAACCAGACCGATACGTAGTCGGTTGTTGACGTATTCCAGATCGTACACGCCGCTGAACAAATCGAGCACATACTTGCGTTGCGCCATGCGCAGCCGCCCCAGCGTATCGGCGTCGCCAATCAACAGCGCGATCTCGGGCACACTGGTTTGCAGCTCGTAAAATTTGGCAACGACGGTATCAATGCGCAATTCGGCCATTGTTTTGAAGCGCACCAGCGCATCGATATCGGCGTCGGCAAAATTGAACAGGTTTTTGCGATACTCAACTTCGAAATCGGTAATCCGCATCTGTTCGAGCAGTGTCTGGTCAGTCTGTCTCACTCCGATTCCTTTGCGTGTCAGATGATGAATTGAAGCTTGGGGTTGTTGACATTGGCTTGTTTAGTCAAGCAAACGTCAACATTTTCTAGGTATAAACAGGGACTTATCTATTTACAACTGCTTGGCGCTTTGTGGTTAAGTCAGTTGTAAGTCAGTTGATGGGTATTGCCATGCAGGCCTTACCCATCAATGATTACGCGGCTATACCTGTGGGTTTGGGTTTTGTGCTGTTGGGTTTTGCATTATTGGGTTTTGGATTGGGCGCAGCAAAGTGTTGCGCTGCGTAGGCTTTGGCGGTTTGATAGCCCACTTGGTACAGCGTACTCAGATTGCTGCGTGACCAGTCAAACACATCGGGCAGATCTTCCGGCGTAATCGCGTCGAGCAGCGGCACTTTATGCAGCGTGATCTGCTCGTCGGCATTGTGCAAAGCCTCGAACAGTTTCACGTCGTCGCGGGCGATTTCGACCAGCGGCGTGATAATCGACATCACCCAGGCGTCGTACAGATCGCGCGGTTTGCGCAGCAGCTTTTCCGCGCCCAGCAGGTCAAACACCACAATCTCGCCCAGATCGCCGTCGTAATGATCGACCAGTGCTTTGAAATTCAGGCAATCAATTGCTGCGCCTTCGATATAAAAATCGCCATCGAGCTCGGTGGGCGGATACAGATAGGGGAAAGACAGCGCCGCTTGCAGCTTCTGGTTGTCGATGTCGGCTTGCGACCAGTTCACCATTTTGCGCTGGCTCAGATTGTAGGCATTGACCCACAGATCCACCGGGCTGTCTTTCAGTGCGGCAAAATCAATCAGCGTTTCGGCAAACGGCACGTGCGCGCACAGGCCGAGCGATTGCGCCGACAAATCGCTGGGGCAGGCTGAAGCGAGCATCAGCTCAGTCGTATCCTTGATCGTTTGCGTCAGCGGATTGCTGGCTGGCCAGCTTTGCAGTGCTTGCACCAGCGGATTGCTGGCCAGCAGGCCGCGATACACATCGGCCAGCGGGCCGGGTTTGTTGAACACTTTGAAATTGACCGGAAAAGCCTGATACAGAAAATCGGCGATGCCCATTTCCTGCATGCCGCGCAGCGAGGCGACGGTATCGCCATTTTTTGGCGCGGCGTACAAAAGGCCGAGCAAGGCGCCGGCGCCGGCCATCGAGATGATGTCAAACTCGACACCCTGTTCGTAAAAGGCTTCCAGTGCGCCGGCCACCAGTGTGGCATTGGGTGCGCCGCCACTGATAATCAGGGCCCGTTTGTGTTTTGCCATCATGTGCTCCGCTTGGGGGTGAATGACAAAGACGGTAAGCTTTTGTGCCGCAATGCACAAATTAAATTTATCTTCGCTGTTGCGCAATGCCATCAGGTCAAGCTATCCGGCGTAAACCAGCCAATGCCCAGCGCGTCCAGCTGCGCTTGCAGCAGCGACATCGCCGCCTGAGCACTGGCAGGATCCCCGCTGGTGCTGAACTCGATATGCGGCGTGGCATGCCGCGCATTGCCGTAGCTGGGCAGGCTGCTAAAGCCGATGCCGGGGTAAGCGTCGAGTAGCGCCTGCATCACGCCAACCAGCTCGCCTTCTTTGGCATCGGGCACGATGACGCTGCAAACATGGGCGGCGATGCCATCGGTGTAGTGCGTGGCAAGCACCCATTCCAGCATCGGCCAGGCCATGCTGGGAAAGCCGGGCAATAGCGCGTGCTGGCGGAAAAAAGCCCCGGCCACCTGATTGACCGGATTGGGAATCGGGCTGCTACCGCTGGGAAATTCAGCCATCTGGATGCGATAGGGGAAAGCGTCTGCGCCAAAACGCTGTTCGATCAAGGCGGCGGCTTCAGGGTGGCGCAGCAGCTTGACGTTGGCGGCCTTTGCCAGCGCCAGCCGCGTATGGTCATCCGGCGTGGCACCGATGCCACCAAAGGAAATGACATTTGCGGCATCATGCAGCGTGTCCCGGAAAGCACGTTCGATCACGGCAGGCACATCCGGCAAATAGCGCACCCCGGCGAGCTGATGCCCATGCTGCTGCAAGGTTTTCAAGGCCACGGCAAAATGCTGATCCTGCCGCCGCCCGCTTAAAATTTCATCGCCAATGATAAAAACCTGAAATTGCGCCATAGCCATGCTCCTTTGCGAGAAAGCGATTTTACCGCGTAAAATCGGCGCTTAGCCTGAATCGCCACAGCGGAAATCGAATGACAACACGAATTTTAATGATCCAATTGCAGCCGCATCGGGTGCCGACCATGGATGAAGCCAAAGCCCGCGCCGCGTTGGCCGAGTTTGCCCAGCAGCCGCTGGTGATTGGCCACCGCGTCACCGAAGGCGACGAAAACGGCGTATTTATCAATTTTGAATACAAAACCAGAGATCTGGCGGCGCTATGGCATGAATGCCAAGAGCGGATTTACCAGAATTCCTTGCTGGCTTTTCAATTGCAGCGCGCCAGCATGGCCATTGCGCAGGGCGATGACGGCTGGGAAGATTGCCTGCTTTTGCATCATTTTGACCCCGCCATCGACGTGGACGAATTTCTCGATTGAGTGGCCGTTGCGCTTGAAAAACTATGTGTCTGCCACGACCTAAACGGCAGTAGGCGATGAACAGTCGCCTTTTTTATTGTTTCAATTTGGAGTTTCCCATGGTTCAAGCCACTGCCAGCCACTTGCTCGTGAGCACCGAAGCACAATGTATCGCTCTGAAAGAGCAAATTGCCGCTGGTGCAGATTTTGCCGCCGTCGCTAAAGAGCATTCAAGCTGCCCATCGGGTGCCCAAGGCGGTGCTTTGGGCTCGTTTGGCCCGGGCATGATGGTGCCGGAATTCGACAAAGTCGTTTTCAGCGCGCCACTGAACGAAGTGCAAGGCCCGGTGAAAACGCAATTTGGCTACCACTTGCTGGTGGTAACTAGCCGCGGCTAATGGGGTGGGTCCGTCTGCCTCTGCTGCAGATGGATCATCAAACGAATGGGTATTGCTTTGTAGCGCTTGCTGGGTAAGTGCTGCAGAGCG
Organism: Chitinibacter sp. GC72; assembly: GCF_009760905.1. GTDB lineage: Bacteria > Pseudomonadota > Gammaproteobacteria > Burkholderiales > Chitinibacteraceae > Chitinibacter. The sequence goes on from NZ_VIRW01000004.1 coordinate 235,885, forward strand.
ATACCCATAGTTCATTCTAGTCCCAGCCAACGCGCCACTGCGTTTCGTCGGCCAGCGCGCTCCAGTGCAGCGTGAAATGGCGCTTGCTCAGCACTGCTTCCAGCGTTACTTGCTCGATTTTTTGTGCGTCGTCGGGATTGACTGTCACTTGCACGACGATGAAATGCTTTTCACGATGTTGCGGCACCACAGCGGTCCATTTGCTATGGAGCAGTTTTTTCGGGTGCCAGCTGCGTTGGGGCATGGTGATCTCCTTGCTATCCGGTTTAGCCATCCACCGGCTGCTGCGGTGTGCTCAGGATTTTCTGATAAAAAACCAGATCGAGCCAGCGACCGAATTTGAAACCCACCTGCGGGAGTATACCGCTGTAGGCAAATCCCAGCTTCTCATGCAGGGCAATACTACCTTTATTGTCGGCATCGATTGCGCCGACCAGTACATGCTTGCCTTGTGCTTGTGCCGCGTCGATCAGATGGCGCAAGAGTGCTTCGCCCAGCCCGCGGCCACGATGGCTTTGCTCGACATACACTGCGTGTTCGACGGTGTATTTGTAGGCTGGAAAAGCGCGAAATGGCCCGTAGCTGGCAAAACCCATCAGCACGCCTTGCTCGTTTTCCAGTCCGAGTACCGGAAAACCACCGGCCTGTTTGGCGGCAAACCAGTCGGCCATATTGGCCATGGTGCGCGGCTGGTAGTCGTAGAGCGCGGTGGTGTGCACAATGGCGTCGTTGAAAATCGCCAAAATGGCGGCGGCGTGACGATCAAACTGGCATTGGACTAAAAGCATGGCGGTGTATGGCTTGGAAGTGGGTCAGAAACCGTGCCGGGCGTCGCCCGACAAGATGAAACCGATCTTACCTGCTTTGCTGGCTGCTGGTTTAAAAGCCGTCTTTTTTATGTCCCGACAGAATGCGCGTCCAGAGCCGGGCGCGCTCAGCGCTGTCTTCTACTGGCTCGAGCCAGATCAGCTTGTCTTTGGCATGCGCAGTGTCCGATTCCTGCAAGGTATTGGCCAGCCCTTGTTGCTCGACCAGCTGGCGGCTCATTTCCTTGCCCAGTGTGAAATTGATCCAGGCGTGCGCTAGCGGCAGGTTTTCCGCGCCGGGCAGAATGGCCCAGCAGTCCAGCCAGGCCAGCGCGCCTTCTCTGGGGATGACATAGTCGATGTCGGCGCCGGCTTTTTTCAGCAAGCTGACCTGCTGGCTGCCGTAGTTGGCGTAGATCAGCGCAATCGGCGTGTCTTTGAAAATCTCGACCACTTCTTCCGGGGTTTTATAAAAGCGGTACACATTGCGCCGCAAATCAACCAGCTTGCTGACGGACTTGAAGGTTTGCTCGCGGCTGAGTCGGAACGGGTTGCGATAGCCCAGCTGCATGGCGGCAATGCTGAAATTGTGCGCACTGCCATCAAACGCCAGCACCTGATTTTTATACGCCGGATTCCATAGCTCATTGATCGACTGCGGTGGTTTTTTCACCAGCTTGCGGTTGTAAATCAGCCCCATTTCCGAATAAGTGTAGGGTACGGCGTAACGGCTATTGTTGCGGCTGAGCACCGGGATATTCCGGAAGCGGCTTAGCTGTTTTTTACCATTCGGAATCTGCTTCATATCGATTGCTACGGTCAGCGCCTGATCGATCAGCTGCTGCAGTACTGCGGTATTGAGCGCCACTACGTCGAAATTGCGCCCATGATTGCGGTTGACTCGTTGCCACAGCTCATCGTCGTCGTCGACATAACTGATTTCGACTTTCACATCGTGCTGCTTTTCAAACAGCCTGACCTGTTCGGGCTCGGCGTAGCCCGGCCAGGCCAGCACCCGTAGTACGTCCTGCCCCGCTGCCGGCCATGCCGCCAGCAAGGTCAGGCTGGCGAAAAAAAGCTTGGTGATCGCTGCATATTTTTTCATGATGAGCTTGATTTCATGTGGGTCTTAGGCAAACAAATTATTCGTAAGCCCTTAGATTACAAATAATTTGCAGTGTAGTACGAAAGCTGCGGCGTGCACTACTTTTGGGCGAGACGGCCTTGACGAGCGCTAAAACCTCGCCCACGCGCTGGCTGGCCGTTTTACAATACGGTCCTTGAACTGATAAACCGATAAAGAGCTGCATGATGAAAAAAACCTCGCTGGATCGTATTTTGCAAAGTCAGGGCTTTGGCTCGCGCAAAGGGTGTCGCGACCTGATTGAAGAAGGCGAGGTGAAGGTCAATGGCGAGCTGATCACCAAATGGAAAACCGAGTTTGATCCGGCCGGATTGCAATTTACCGTGTTTGACGAGGAGTGGGAGTACCGCGAAAAAGTCTATCTGGTGCTCAATAAACCCAGCGGCTACGAGTGCTCGCGCAAGCCCACGCACCACCCGGCGGTGCTGACGCTGCTACCGGAAAACATGGAGTGGCGCGATGTGCAGCCGGTGGGGCGGCTTGATCACGACACCACCGGCATGCTGCTGCTATCGGACGATGGCGCGTTTATTTACGCGCAAAGCTCGCCCAAGCGGCATCAGCCTAAAACCTATCTGGCGACCACCGCCGAGCCCGTCACCGACAAACTGGTCACCGATCTGCTCGCCGGGGTGAAGCTGATCGACGAAGATGAGCCAATCGCTGCGGTTTCAGCGGTGAAACGCGGCGATCATCAGATTGAAATCGTGCTCGAACAAGGCAAATATCATCAGGTCAAACGCATGCTGGCCGCCGCTGGCAACCATTGCGCGGCGCTGAGCCGCACCGCGATTGGCGATTTGCAACTGGCCGATCTGAATCTGGACATCGGCGAATGGCGTTTTCTGACCGACGCCGAGCTGGCGGTACTCAATAAGCAATAGGTCTGTTGGGTATTGCCATGTATGCATTTCCTGTCAATATCTGCATGGCAATACCCCTATTGATTGGCCAGCACTTTGCGCAGGTAAAGCTTGCCTTCCAGACCTGGGCCGTATACATCGGGGACGATGCCGGTCGGCATAAAACCATTTTTGCCATAGAACGCAATCACGTCAAAATCGGCCGGATAGGTCGATAAATACACGCAATACACCTGCTGGCCGCGCAAGGCAGCCTCAAGCTGCAGCAAGAGTTGCGAGCCGATGCCCTGTTTTTGACGCTCGGGAGCGACGGCAAGCTGGGTAATTTCGGCGCTTTGCCAGCCGCCACACAAATCGGCAGGGCGCGGCTCGATCAGTACCGAGATGATGCCGATCGGTTCGCCCTGTTCGCCCACTGCGCCAAAAAATTGCGCGCCGCAATAGAACAAGCGGTCGATTTTGGTGATTAGCCATCGACTATGTTCGGGCTTATTGCCGTCATACAGAGTGAATTCGGCGTGCCCCAAGAGGGGCAGAAAAGGGCGGATTGCCGCCAAATCAGGGAGTTGTTCAATCTGTGCCATTGTGATTAGGGTCTTTTCAATTGAAGTTGGCCGATTGTGCCAGCGGATGGCAGGCATTGAACAAATATGTCGCAGAGGCTTGATCCGCATCATTCAATGCCATTTGGCGACTGTTTTTACCGTATAATCGCGAACGATTTTCCCTATCTATTTCAGGAAGTTTTGCAATGTCTGATTCCGCTCATAAAGCCTGGTCCGGTCGTTTTAACGAGCCCGTGTCCGAGCTGGTAAAACGCTATACCGCATCGGTGTTTTTCGATAACCGCATGGCGGAAGTAGACATTCAGGGCTCGCTGGCGCACGCCGGTATGCTCAATCAGGTAGGGGTGCTGTCCGACGATGATCTGCGCGCGATTCAGGGCGGCATGGCCGATATTCTGGATGATATCCGTGCTGGCCGTTTCGAATGGAGTCTGGATCTCGAAGACGTGCACATGAATATCGAGCGCCGCCTGACCGATAAAATCGGCGATGCGGGCAAACGCTTGCATACTGGCCGTTCGCGTAACGATCAGGTCGCGACGGATATCCGCCTGTATTTGCGTGGCGCAATTGATGTGCTGCTGGGGCTGGTGCGCGAGTTGCAGCATTCGCTGCTGGATCTGGCTGAGCGCAACGCCAGCACGGTGATGCCCGGCTTTACGCATTTGCAAGTGGCACAGCCGGTGACGTTTGGCCACCATATGCTGGCCTACGTTGAAATGCTCGGTCGCGATGCCGAGCGTCTGATCGACACACGCAAACGGGTCAACCGTATGCCTTTGGGCTCGGCGGCGCTGGCCGGCACCACTTTTCCGATTGATCGCAGTATTACCGCCAAATTGCTGGGTTTTGAAGGCATTTGTGAAAACTCGCTTGACGCCGTGTCAGACCGTGATTTTGCGATTGAATTTACCGCCGCAGGCGCGCTGGTCATGACGCATTTGTCGCGCCTGTCGGAAGAATTGATCCTGTGGATGAGCCCGCGCTACGGCTTTATCGATATTGCCGACCGTTTCTGCACCGGCTCTTCGATCATGCCGCAAAAGAAAAACCCGGACGTACCTGAATTGGTTCGTGGCAAAACCGGTCGTGTGAATGGTCATCTGGTCGCGCTGCTGACTTTGATGAAAGGCCAGCCATTGGCGTACAACAAGGACAATCAGGAAGACAAGGAAGGCCTGTTTGACACCGTCGACACGCTGACCGACACATTGCGGATTTACGCCGACATGATGCGCGGCATCACCGTGAAACCGGAAGCGATGGAACGCGCCGCCAAGCAAGGCTTTGCCACGGCGACTGATTTGGCCGATTACCTGGTGAAACGCGGCCTGCCATTCCGCGATGCGCACGAAGCGGTGGCGCTGGCTGTGCGTTACGCCGAAGAGAAGAAAAAAGATCTGGCCGATCTGACGCTGGTCGAGCTTAAATCCTTCTCGGCGCTGATCGAAGCCGACGTGCAAGCCGTGCTGACTTTGCAAGGCTCGCTGGATGCGCGCAACCATGTGGGCGGCACTGCGCCATTCCAGGTGCTGGTGCAAATCGCCAAGTGGCGCGAGCGTCTGGGCGGCTAAACAGAGCCGCTGATTCGCCCCCGCAACCCCGGCTTAAGCCGGGGTTTTTCGTTGCTGGCGCAGCGTGCCTGCCCTCGCTATAGTCAAGTATGCTTTTTCCGGCGTTCGAGGTGCATCATGCAGACCAGCCCAGCTGCGCAGCCACCGTCCTTGCTGGCGCTGCGGCGCTTGCAACGGCATTTTGTTGTGTTGCTGCTGGCGGTGTTGACGCCAGCGCTGCTGGCGCTGTGGTGGTATCAGCATTACGCCGAATCGGTAGAGGAATCGCGCCTGCTGGCGTCTGCCGAATCGCATGTTTTGCAGCAGCAACTGGCTTTCGAGCAGGTGCTGCAGGTGGCGACCAATCATCTGCAAAGGCTGGCGCTGCAAATGGGCGATTCGATGTCACGCCCAGAGCTGGGTCTGGATCCCGGTGCCTGGCAATCGCTGGAAAAATACGGTGCTCGCCGCCTGGGTAGTGGTGCCTTGATTGATGCCCAGCTTGACCCATGGTGGCAGGCGCGCTTTGGCCAATTGTTTGTTGCGCCCCGCGCGCTCAAGCAGCCTGATCTGGAGCGGGAAATCCGCGCGTCGATGGCGCTGTTTCCAGCCATGTATGCCGCTCATCAGGCGCACCCGTATTTTCAATGGTCGTATTTCTATTCGCCCCGCGAAGATTTTTCCAGCATTTACCCTTTTGTTGCCGAGCGCGATATTTTGCAAGCCACGGGCACGCAGGATATTGATGCCATGCTGAAGGTGATTTTTGACGCAGGCGGCACGACGCCGGTGCAGATGATGTCGCCCAATCGCAATCCGCAGCGCGAAAGCCGCTGGACGGCGCCTTACTATGATGCCGGTGGCAAAGGGGCCATGGTCAGCCTGCTGCGTCCCCTGTATTTGCAAGACCAGTTTGCCGGGGTGCTGGGGACGGATGTTACCTTGCGCATGTTTGCCGAGGTATTGCATAAGGAAGGTGGCGAGCTGGGGCATGCGCTGGTGCTCAACTCGCTGGGTCATGTGCTGGCCGATGACGCCGGGCAGGTGTTGGAGAGCAAAGATATTCTGAAGGCCGATCAGGTGCTGCCCGCTGCCATGCTGCAATTGCCGCTCTCGCAGCTACTCAAAGACAAAAGCTCTTTGCAATCGAACGGGCAGTGGCGCTGGCGGGTGCTCCCTTTGCGCGGCAGCCAATGGTATTTGTTGGTGTATTTTTCCGAGCTGGAGCTGGCACAGGCCAAGGCGCGTCAGGTGATCAATACGCCGCTGATTCTGCTGGGCTTGCTGGCAGTGTTGCTGATGGCCATCTGGGCAATATCCTATCTGTTTGCTGTGCCGGCGCTCAGGCTGGTTGATTTTCTGAATCATTTGCAGGGCAATCCGCAGTCGGCTTTGCCCAGCGTCCCCAAGGTCTGGCAATCCTCGTTTAGCCAGGTGGCGGCCACGGCGAAAGAGCGTGCCGACTATCTGGCCGAGCTGGAAGGGCATTCCGAAAGCCTGGAGCAGACGGTGAATCTGCGCACGCGCGAGCTATTGCAAGCCAACGATGTATTGCGGCAGACGATAGAGCAGCTCAAGGCCACGCAAAAGATGCTGGTTGAATCGGAAAAAATGGCTGCGCTGGGCTCGCTGGTGGCTGGAGTTGCGCACGAGCTCAATACCCCGATTGGTGTGAGCGTGACAATGGGCTCCACATTGCAGGAAAAAAACCGCGAGCTGGCGCAGGAAATCACTGCGCAAACCTTGCGCAAGGCCGCGCTGGCCGATTATGTCGAGGTGGCCGAGCAGGGCTTGCAAATTCTGATGCGTAATCTGGAGCAGGCCGCACAGCTGGTCAGCAGCTTTAAGCAGGTGGCGGTGGACCAGACCAGCGATCAGCGGCGGCAGTTTGATCTGGCCCAGCTGGTGCAGCAGGTCATGCAAACCATGGGCGTACTCTATGGCAACGACCGCCTGCAGGCGCGTCTGCCCGAGGGGCTGGTGCTGGATAGTTTTCCGGGCGCGCTGGTGCAGGTGCTGAACAATCTGATCTCAAACGCTGAAATTCATGCTTTTGACGGCGTGGCCGATGGTCAGGTGATGATCGAGGCCGATGTGCTGGATGGCGAGAGGGTGCGTTTGCGGGTGCGCGACAATGGGGTCGGGATCAAGCCCGAGCATCTGTCGCATATTTTCGAGCCTTTCTTTACCACCAAACTGGGGCATGGCGGCTCGGGACTGGGGCTCAATATTGTTTACAACATTGTGCACTCGGTACTGGGCGGCGAGATCGAGGCGCAGAGTGTGCCGGGGCAGGGCGCAAGCTTTACGCTAATTCTGCCGCTACGCGCGCCCGAGAGCCTGCCTGCAGAATAATTCACCGCAACTGTTGAGCCAGCACAGCCTGACACCGCGCCGGGCGGCAACACGGCGCGATTTAAACTCGGTTAAAATGGCGCTTTTCCCTCTTGAGCTGTGCTGATGTTAACCTGGCGCTGGTATGCCTTTGCCGATTTTGACGCGCAAACCCTGTTTGCCTATCTGCGTTTGCGGCAGAACGTGTTTATTGTCGAGCAAGCTTGCGTTTATCCCGATATTGACGAGCTGGACCTGGTTTCCACCCATTTGCTTGGCTGGCAAGATGGTCAGATCGCCGCCTGCCTGCGTTTGGTGCCACCCGGGCTGAAATTTGCCGAACCTTCAATCGGTCGCGTGATTACTGCGCCGCAAGCACGAGGTACGGGGGTAGGGCATATGCTGATGGAGCTTGGTTTGCAAGGTGCTGCAGAGCAATACCCTGGGCATAAAAATCATATCGGCGCGCAAGCGCATTTGCAGGCTTTTTATGCCGCGCACGGTTTTGTGACGGTGAGCGAACCGTACATTGAGGACGGTATTGCCCACGTTGATATGCTCTGGCAGGCGAGCGCCGCCGATGTTTGAGCAACGCGACCAAATTCGAGCCTTGCGCGCCAGTATTCCGGCGTTTGACTGCATTCCCGGCTGCCATGATTGCTGTGGCCCGGTGCTCGCTTCCAGCGAGGAAGTTTCGCGCCTGCCGCGCAAAACGGCAGCGCAGCGCGAGCAGGCACTGGCCGATTACAACTGCGTCCATCTGGGGGAAAACGGCTGCACCGTCTACAGCGAGCGGCCGCTGATTTGCCGCTTGTTTGGCACCACGCCGCGTCTGCCATGCCCGCACGGGCGCGCACCGGCAGTGATGGTTGCGCCACAGATAGACCGGCAGATTGCCCGTTTCTTGATTGAAATCCGGCAAGTGCTGATCTGAGCCATCCGGCGTGTCCTGATGGACATGGATTTGCGACAAAACCTTACAGACAAGTCGATCACTTTTCGATATAAATTCGCCACCGCTCACCAGAAGGAAGCTCACTTTGAGCCAGTTTGAACGCTTGCGCGTTGGCCTGATTGCCTATGGCTACGCCGCCAAAACTTTTCATGCGCCGCTAATTGATGCCACACCGGGTCTGAAATTGACCGCCATTGCCAGCTCACGCCCGGCTGATGTGATTGCCGACTGGCCGGATATTGTCGTCAAAACCGAGCCCGACCGGCTGATTACTCACCCCGGCCTTGATCTGGTGGTGATTGCCACGCCCAACGATACGCATTATCCGCTGGCGCGCGCCGCGCTGGCGGCGGGCAAGCATGTGGTGATCGACAAACCGTTTACGCTCGATCTGCACGAAGCCGATGATTTGCTGCAGCGCGCCGAAGAGGCGGGCAAGATTTTGTCGGTGTTTCATAACCGCCGCTGGGATAGCGATTATCTGCATCTGAAAGCCCAGCTGGAGCAGGATGCGCTGGGGCGGGTGGTTGAGTTTAGCTCGCACTTCGATCGCTTTCGCCCGCAAGTGCGCACGCGCTGGCGCGAAGCCAATATTGCCGGAGCCGGCCTGTGGTACGACCTGGGGCCGCACCTGATCGACCAGACGCTGCAATTGTTCGGCCTGCCCGATGCCGTGAGCGCCGATCTGAATCTGCGCCGTGATGGCGCGCAAGCAGTGGACGATTTTCATGTGGTGCTGCACTACAAAACCATGCGCGCCATACTGGCCGCCAGCACGCTGGTGCACGGCGGTACGCCACGTTTTCTGGTGCAGGGCACCGAGGCGGCGTATTCGGTTGACGGGCTCGATATGCAGGAGGGTTGGCTCAAAGCCGGGTCACGCCCGGATCGGGCCGACTGGGGCGTTGATACCCGTTGCGCCACGCTGTATCGCTCGATCGACGATCAAATCAATACCGAGCAGCATGCCTTGCCACAAGGCAACTACGCCGCCTATTACGCCGCAATCCGTGACGCCATTCACGGCACCGCGCCCAACCCCGTCAGCGCCCGCGACGCCCGCGAGGTCATGCGCATCCTCGATCTGGCACGCCAGAGCAGCGCGGAAGGGCGAAAAATTGCGGTGATTTAAACGGTAAGGTTTGAAAATACCGCAGAATTTGTGCACAGGGATGCGGATAAACAGCGTGCACGAATCAGGATTCGCACACCCTACTTGACTATCTGAATTGCGACATGAAGCTAGTCTAAGCAATTGATTTTGTTGATTATAAAGTCGTATTGGAAATGTATGTGTGTTGATGCGGATGCATACACTTGAAGCCGATATAGAGTCCAAACAATTGCTTGCACATCGGAGTCGGTTGTTATGAGGTGATATGTGCCCATATTGGGAGCTTCATATGAACCAGTATTAAGCTGATGCATGTTCATATCTTCTTTGATGCGGGCAATAAAATAGGATCCCGCGACGTGAATGAAGTCCGGTCGTCTGCTTAATGGTATCTCAGGGTGTGTGACATAATATTCGTTTAGATGCATGAGCACGGTGTTAGGCGCAATGCCACTGGTGGCGTATACAATTTTCATCGGCCAATCATCATAATTTCTAAGCTTCAAAGAAGGATTGACTCGCCTTCCCAAGTCTCTTGTTGGTGGAATTGAGGCGAGTCCTCCAAGTGCATCAAAAAGCTCCGCTCGGTTTAGGGTTGATTTGACTGATACAACTCCAAGCGTACCTTCCACGGGTGAAAAGGATTTTCCCGAACCATCTTTGTTATGAAAATTGAAACTGGGTGTTGTGTCGGTGGTAATGATGATATCGAGTTGCTTCGATTCGGCACCATCCTGATCAAATAGAAAGCCGCCTAAGAACACATTGCATTTTGATGGAGCATGCTGTTTTAGAAACTCTGCATATGCAAGTTCGCGAGAGATTCCAATATCTGTTGTGTTAGCAAAGACGGAGGCAGCCTCGGCTTCGCCTCGTAGTACCTCTGCAACTTTTTTGTAATAATCACGAAGCCGATCAAAAAAATTTTGTGCCATGCGTTGTCGCCCAAATGTTTAGAAGTTGCGGAACGAGCTTCGCTGGACGCAATCAGTTGTGTTGCGTGCGCAAATCCTGATTTGCGCACGTGGGGATGTTGTTGATTGAAGCATATTGGCTTTATTCCATGCGAATTAGGGTGCGCAAATGCCTACGGAATTCTCACACCCTATCCCTGTCCACCTGCGCATTTGCCAGCAATTCCCTCACCAGCGCTGCATCGGTTTCGACGATGCTGTATTCGTCCTGCCCTGGTGCGCCCATTTTGACTGCCGGGTTGCGGTAAGTCATGCCGCTGGGGAAGGGGGCACGGCCTGAGCTGTGAAATTCGCTGCAGCCGGTTTGCCGTACCAGCTCGGCGATATTGTGGCCGCGTACGCCGGCGCCGGGCATCACGATCAGCCGCTCTCCTGCTTGTTGCTGCAATTGTTTCAGCAAGGCTGCGCCTTCCATTGCTGTGGCGGCCTGACCGCTGGAGAGTAGCCGCGTGCAGCCGGTGGCGATGATGTCTTCGAGTGCTTGCTGCGGATCGGCGGCAACGTCAAAGGCGCGGTGGAAAGTGACCGGCATGGTGCCTGCCAATTCAACTAGACGTTTTGTTCGGGGTATATCGATAGAGCCATTGCTGTTCAATAGTCCGATGACAATACCATCCACCCCTATCTTCTTGCACATCAGGACATCGCGTTCCATCACTTCGAATTCGACTTCGGAGTAAAGAAAGTCGCCGCCGCGCGGACGAATGATGGCGTTCAGGCCGATCCACAGCCGGTCGCGCGCTGCGGCGAGTGCGCCGTACGATGGTGTGGTGCCGCCTTCGAGCAGGTTGTCGCAAAACTCGACACGCTGCGCGCCGCCTTCTTGCGCGGCCAGGCAGGAAGTCACCGATCCGGCGCAGATTTCTAACACAATCTCATTGCTCATTTTGGATTTGATCTCCGTGCCTGATGGCGAAAAACATGTTCTGACGATCTTTGGGTATTGCCACGTAGATCAATTGGAATATGGCTTGTAGAGTAATACCCGTTTATTTCTGCTTGAATCAATAAAAAACGCCGCAAATATGCGGCGTTGTTGTGGGCTATGGCGATTTAAGCGGCTTTGCTTTGCATCTCGGCGTGCAGTGCGCCGTAAACACCGCGCAGCTGGCTGTTGAGTTCGGCAATTTGCTCGACCAGCTGGCGGCTCATTTCATCCAGTTCCTGGATACGGTCTTCCAGCGTGTCGGTCGCTTTGTGGATGCGTTTGATCGATTCCAGGCGGCGGCGCAGCTGCAATTGATGCTCGCGTACCTGCGTTTCCATCGGTGCCATCACAGCTTTAAGCCAATTTTCGACATCGCGGTTGGCCACTTCAAAGACATACACCACGCGGCTGGCGACGGTTTCAAAGAATTTATGCGTCAAGCGGCCGCGGCTGGTAGTGAGCAGATTGCCGACGGTGTTGAAATGCTCGCGGAAGGATTTTTCCAGCCGCGCCAGCTCTTTATGATATTTCAAGGTTGAGAACGGTGGCGGCGTGGCGGTACCCAGGCCGTGCTCTTCGCTGAATTTTTTATACATCGCGGCCATCATGGCCTGGATTTCGGCAACCTGTTCGGCTGATTTGGAAATCGAGCCATTCACGTCGACAAAGAATTTATCCATTGTGGCCGAGAGGCCGCCGTCGCCAAACGAGAACAGGCTGCGTTCCATCTGGTCACGAATGCGCTCGATTTCGGCTTTGAGCGCATCTTTGCCGAGCAGTGAAAACAGCTTGTTGGTCTGCTGCGTAAAGACTGAGCGCAGCGCCTGAAAGCGCACCAAACCTTGCTCGAATTGCTTTTTGTCGAGCTGGACTTTGTCCATCATCTGCACGATGACGTCCTGGTTTTTGCCGCGCAAGCCGGTCAGCTCGGTGAGCTGCTCTTTCACGCCATCCTGACGCGCCTGCAAAATGCCGCGCACGGCCGTCACCACATCTTCAACTTCGCTTTGCGTGGCGTCGCGCACGATGTCCTGTTTGCCTGGCAGCAGATCGTCCGACAGCGCTTTTTCCAGCGACATCAGGCGTGATTTGGTCAGCAGGTTTTCATCGTTCTGTACTTTGCCAACCAGCGCTTTTTGCGCCGAAACCGGATAAACCTGTGACGCGGGCATGGCCAGCAGTTCGGCGGTGGTTTTCACCTGCTTGACGATTTCGGCTTCGATTTCATCAGCCGACTTCAGATCGTCCCACAAACCGTCGATTTTGTTCAGTACGACCAGACGCCCACGTTTGCCGCTCTGGTTGCGCACAATATGATTGCGCCAGACTTCGATGTCCGATTTGGTCACGCCGGTGTCGGCGGCCAGAATAAACAGAATCGCGTGCGCGTTCGGCAGCAAATTCAGCGTCAATTCCGGCTCGGTACCGATGGCATTCAGACCCGGCGTATCCAGAATCACCAGACCTTGCTCAAGTAGCGGGTGCGGGAAATTGATGATGGCATGGCGCCAGCACGGAATTTCGACCTCGCCGTTGGCGTCGAGCGCAACGACCTGATCCGGGTCGCTTTCATCAAACAGGCCAAATTTTTTGGCTGTCTCGACATTCACGCGCTGGGTGCGGCCGATTTCCTTGAAGGCTTCCTGCATCGAATCGGCGTCATCAATATCCAGCGCAATATTGTGCCATTCGTCCTGATAGCGGCGATATTCAACGGTGGTGACGTTGTCGGCGCGGGTTTCAATCGGTAGCAATTGCAGGCACGGTGCTTTGCTCGCATCGTGCAAGAGCTCGGTCGGACACATGGTGGTGCGGCCAGCGCTCGATGGCAGAATGCGTTTGCCATAATGGGCAAAGAAAATGGCATTGATCAGCTCGGATTTGCCGCGCGAGAACTCGGCAACAAAGGCGATATTGAGTTTGTCTTCTTTCAGACGCTCAATCATGCCGGCAATGCGCAAGGCGGTTTGCGAATCGTTCAGATCCTGATCATTCAGCCAGCGCGAGAGCTGGGCTATCGAATGCGTCAGATTGCCACGCCAGGCGCTGTAGGCCTGAAAGTTGGCGACCAAGTGATCGTTTGCTGCCACTTCCTGTTGATGCAGGTAATCGGTACTCATCTCGTCCCCTTACGCGCTGTGCGTCGTCTGCGTGGCCTTGGGTAAGCCTTATTCGTATTCTGATTTATGCCGCTTGCGTGTCAGATTGTCAATGCTGGCATTGCGGACAGTAGAAAGTTGCACGCTGCGCCTGCCGAATCTGACTGATGGGTGTGCCGCACACCCGGCACGGCTGGCCTGCACGGCCATACACATAGCTGTTGATCATAAAGTAACCCGCCTTGCCATCGCTATCGACATAATCCCGTAAAGTGCTGCCTCCGGCCGCAATCGCTTCGGTGAGCGTGGCTTTGATCTGCTCGCTCAGCGCCAGGATTTCTGCATCGTTTAAAGTCTGGCCGGATTTGGTCGGGTTGATGCGGGCGCGAAACAGCGATTCGGACGCGTAGATATTACCCACGCCGACGACCAGATGGTTGTCCATAATCAGCGGTTTGATGGCAGTGCGTTTATTGGCCAGTTGTGCACCCAGATAGGCTGGGTTGAATTCAAGGCTTAATGGCTCTGGCCCGAGGCTGGCAAGGTGCGGGTGTTCCAGCGGGTTGCCCGTCAGCCACAGCCAGGCTCCAAAGCGGCGCGGATCGCGATAGCGCAGGCGTATGCCATTTTGCAACACCAGATCGATATGATCGTGCTTTTCCGCCGGAAACGCTTCGGTCAGTACCCGCAGGCTGCCGGACATGCCCAGATGTATCAGAATGCTGCCGGTGGCCAGCTCAAGCAGTAAATATTTGGCACGCCGCCGCACTGACAATATGCGCTCGCCGCTGGCTAGCGCGGATAAATCGGCAGGCACAGGCCAGCGCAGGCGAGGGTTGCGGACTATGATTTGCTCTATCGTGGCATTGAGTAGATGGTCTTGAATGCCACGGCGAGTGGTTTCGACTTCGGGTAATTCGGGCATGGTCACGGGCTTGGGGTTGGACTTTGAGTTCTAGTTTACCTAATATCGGCATTCTGTCTTTAATATACGCCACAGCCTGCGCTGCTTTGTCTGGCGATGCGGGTGCCTGGCTTACCGTTTTTGGCGGCGTATATGATGTCAAATTTTGCCCGAGTGTTTACTCTCTGATTGGATCATCTTTATGACCTTGCGCGTTTCGGCTTTATTCGCTGTCCTGCTATTCGGAGTTACGGCTTGTGCGAGCAACCCAGCTCCGCCGCCAGCGGAGGAGCCCGTGGCTGCCGAGTCTACGCAGACTGGCGAGCGGGCTGCATTGCCCGACTATGACCCGGCGCTATTGCCCAAGCAAGAGCTGGATGACGAGCTGGTGATGCGATTCCTGCTCGGCGATGTGGCGGCCCAGCGCGGCAATGTCCCGCTGGCCACCGAAGCCTGGCTTGATTCGGCGCGCCGCACTAAAGACCCGCGCGTGGCGCAGCGCGCGGCACAGCTGGCCGTTGCCTCAGGGCAGCTGGCTCTGGCGCAGGAAGCGACCGAAATCTGGATTGCGGCTGCGCCCGCTGCCTTGCCAGCCCGCCAGTTGATGGTCAGTTTGTTGCTGCGCAGCAACCGGATTGCTGATGCTGAAGTGCATTTGAATGCCATGTTTGCCGCCAAGCCGGAGGAAGTCGCACCGTTCTTTATGCAAATGCACCAGTTATGGGGCAAGGATGCAGACCGGGAAGCCGTGTTGACGCTCACCCAGCATCTGGCAGCCGCGTATCCGGGCATGCCCGAAGCCTATTTTGCACTGGCACTGGCTTATGGTCATGCGCAGCAAACGAATCAGGCTCAGCAGGCACTCGATAGCGCCCTGAAATTGCGCCCCCAGTGGGAGCCTGCCATTTTGTACAAAGTGCAATTGCTCGATGGTAAAGACGCTGCAGCCAGTACCGCACTGCTGAACGCGGCGGCCAAGGCCAATCCCGGCTCCAGTGCCATTTTGCTGATGCAGGCCAGAATTGCAGCCGACACTGGGCAATATCTGCAGGCTTATCAAGCCTATGAAACCGTGTTGTCGCGTGATCCCAATCAGCTGGAAGCCTTGGTTGGCGGCGGCTTGGTGGCCATGCACCTCAATGAAGTAGCCAAAGCCCAGCAGTATCTGACTCGTGCCGTGCAGATGAATCCAAAAAGTGTGCCGCAGCTGGCACCTTATCTGGGGCAGCTGGCTGAACAGCGTCACCAGTATTCGCTGGCGCTGGACTGGTATGGCAAGGTGGCCGCCGAGCGTCAGGCGGGTGTTGTGTCAAGAATTCCGCGCCTGCATGCCAAGCTGGGGCAGCAGGACAAGGCCGATCAGGCTTTGGCCGCCCTGCCCAGAGAGACGCTGAAAGATCAGATTGATTACGCACAGGTCGCTGCGCAAGTCTGGCGTGAACGCAAGCAGCTGGCGCAATCCGTGGCTGTGCTGACTAGCGCGATTGAGCAGCAGCCCGGCGAGGGTGAGCTGTATTACGATCGCTCGCTGTATCTTGATCTGGCCGGGGACTTTGCCGCCGCCGAGGCTGATTTACGCAAGTATCTGGAGATGGAACCCAATAGCGTTAATGGTTTGAATGCACTGGGGTATATCCTTGCAAACCGCACCAATAGATATGTAGAAGCCAATACCCTGCTGGGTAAAGCCCTGGCTCAGCAACCGGATAATCCGGTTATTCTCGATTCGATGGGCTGGTTGCGTTTCAAGCAGGGGCGTCTGTCTGAAGCTTTGAGCTTGCTGGAAAAAGCCTACCAGCTGATGCCGGATGCTGAGGTGGGGGCGCATCTGGCCGAAGTGTTGTGGGTGAAAGGCGGCAAAGATGAGCAGGCGCGAGCGCAGCAAATTCTGACCGATGTATTGAGCATCCAGCCGGATGACGAAGTGGCGCTGGAAGTTCGCCAGCGTTTGGGTCTGTAAATGCAGCTCGTCAAGCTGGTGCTGGCCAGCGCTGTACTTTGTCTGGGTGCTTGTACGCATCTTCCCTCGCCGCCTGCCGCCGGTTTTTCGGCGCAAGGGAAGGTGAATATCCGTCAGGGCAATCAATCCGATACTGCCCAGTTTGTCTGGCTGGCGAGCCCGGCACAGGATCAGCTCAGCCTGTCCACGCCATTTGGCAGCGTGCTGGCCGAGCTGGTGCTGCATTATCAGGGCGATACTATCCGCCTGGCGGAGCTTAATCGCGGTACGCAGATAGACCGCGCTGACGATCCCGAAGCGCTGTTGCACACGCTCACCGGTTTGCAATTGCCCGTGTCAGGCTTGCGCTGGTGGCTGCGTGGGCAGGCTAGACCCGATACGCCGTATGAGCGCGATGGCGAGGTATTAATACAAAATGGCTGGCGAATCAGTGCCAGCGATTATCGCTCGGGCACTTATCCGTATCGCATCGAGCTATCGCGCGCTGATCTGAAAGTTCGCATCATGATTACCGAATGGAATACTGCAGCACCATGAGCTATATCCCGCCTGTTGACGCGCAGGGCTTTGCGGCTTATCCCGCACCGGCCAAGCTCAATCTGTTTTTGCACATCGTTGGCCGCCGGGCTGATGGCTACCATTTGCTTGAATCGATATTTCAGCTGGTCGATGTGCACGATACCATCTGGCTGCGTGTGCGCAATGACGGGCAGATTGTTCACCACAATCCAATGCCGGATGTGCCTGCCGACAGCGATCTGACCGTTCGGGCCGCCCGATTGCTGCAAGTGGCGAGTGGAACGAATTTGGGTGTTGATATTCGCGTCGATAAACGGCTGCCGATGGGCGGCGGTATGGGCGGCGGTAGCTCGGATGCCGCAACCGTACTGCTGGCGCTCAATCGCCTGTGGCAGCTTAATCTGCGCCGCCAGCCGTTGATGGATCTGGGTGTGCAACTGGGCGCAGACGTGCCGTTCTTCATTTTTGGCCGCAATGCGCTGGTTGAGGGAATTGGCGAAATCATGACGCCAATTGAAACCGAAGCAGCGACTTTTGTGGTTTTGCACCCCCAAGTTCACGTGCCGACGCCAGCGATTTTCGGCGACGCCGGGTTGACAAGGGATACGCCATCACTTAGAGTTTCGCTCCTCGACGGCGAGGCCGACTGGCGCGTTCTGCGGAACGATCTGGAAAGTGTTGCGGTGAGGAAGTATCCGGCAATTGCACAGCATATCCAATGGCTTAGCCAGTATGCACCAGCGCGAATGACCGGGTCTGGCAGCTGCGTGTTTGCATGTTTTGTTGGGGAAAGCGGTGAAAAAAACGCTTCACAAAATCAGGCAAATGCCGTAATATCCTGCCTTCCTAAAGAGATGACCGGTTTTGTTAGTTCAACACTGAGTCAGCACCAGTTATTCGATTTTGTACTTGATTAGTCTTCTGGATTAACTTGCTACAGCATCGTTAGGGGAGTCGCCAAGTTGGTTAAGGCATCGGATTTTGATTCCGACATGCGAAGGTTCGAATCCTTCTTCCCCTGCCACCTATAAAAAGAAAAGCGTGTAATCACCAATTACACGCTTTTCGTTTTTTCAGGAAACGGAAATGGCTTACGACAGCCTCATGGTATTTACCGGCAACGCTAACCCGCGTCTTGCTGAACGTGTAGTAAACCACCTCGACATTTCATTGGGACGCGCCACCGTTGGCCGTTTCTCCGATGGCGAAGTGACGGTAGAGTTGCTTGAAAACGTACGCGGTCGCGACGTTTTTGTATTGCAATCGACCTGTGTGCCGACCAACGACAACATCATGGAAATGATGCTGATGGTTGATGCCCTGAAACGCGCCTCTGCAGGCCGGATCACCGCAGCCATTCCATACTTTGGTTATGCCCGTCAGGATCGTCGCCCACGTTCTGCTCGCGTACCGATCTCAGCCAAAATCGTCGCCAACATGCTGCAAGTCGCTGGTGTTGACCGTGTGCTGACCGTTGATGTACATGCCGACCAGATCCAGGGCTTCTTTGATATTCCTGTTGATAATATCTATTCAACGCCGGTGTTGCTGGCCGATATTCGCGCCAAAAACCACGAAGACCTGATGATTGTTTCTCCCGACGTTGGCGGCGTATTGCGCGCTCGTGCGATGGCGAAACAGTTGGGCGTGGATATGGCGATCATCGACAAGCGGCGCCCGAAAGCCAATGTGGCTGAGGTGATGCACATCATCGGTGACGTGAAAGATCGTACTTGTATCATCATCGACGACATGATCGATACCGCCAATACGCTATGTAAAGCCGCTGAAGCGCTGAAAAAATTCGGCGCGAAAAAAGTCATGGCTTACGCCACGCATCCGGTGTTCTCTGGCGCTGCGGTTGAGCGTATCTTGCAATCGGCTCTGGATGAAGTCGTGGTGACCGATACGATTCCGGTGTCGGAAGAAGCGCAAGCCAGCGGCCGTGTCCGTGTCGTATCGATTGCCGGATTGCTGGCTGAAACCATGCGCCGCATCAATAACGAAGAGTCGGTTTCCAGCCTGTTCGTTGATTAAAGATTTGATAAAGCCTATGGGTATATGCCTGTAGGCTTTGTTGTAAAAGAGTTCGAGGGCGATACCCTCGAATCATTTGCTTCTCTGGTCGCGGGGGGCAGATGTTTATTTCCATACTGGAGTTTTAAAATGACTTTCGAATTGAATGCTACAAGCCGCGCAAAGCAGGGCACTGGTGCGAGCCGCCGCCTGCGTAAAGCCGGTCAATTGCCAGGTATCGTTTACGGTGGCTCTGTTGCCCCTACAGCGATTAATCTGGATCACAACAGCATGTACTACACGCTGCAAGACGAGAAATTCCACACTGCGCTGATCAATTTGTCGATCGACGGCGGTGCTGCTGAACAAGTTCTGGTACGTGCAGTTCAATACCACCCGTTCAAACAGCAAGTACAGCACATCGATTTCCAACGTGTGACTGCTGACTCTGTGATCGAACTGAAAGTGCCACTGCACTTTGTTGGTGCTGATACGTGTCTGGGCGTTAAGCTGCAAGGCGGCGCGATCAGTAACGTACTGAACGAAGTAATGGTTCGTTGCGTTGCTTCTAAATTGCCAGAATTCATTACCGTTGACCAATCTAAATTGGCGGTTGGTAATCTGTCAGTTCACTTGTCTGATCTGGTATTGCCAGAAGGCGTACAACTGGTATCCCTGCTGCGTGGCGCGGATCTGGCTGTGTCTTTGCTCAACGGCGCAAAAGGCTAATCCCTTTTCCTGTTCGGCATTGCCTGACGAGAAACCCCGCTTTGGCGGGGTTTTTTCATATCAATCTGGCGGAAAATAATGCTGATTAGAAAAACACAAGCCGACGATTTGCCGCATCTGTTTGCTTTGCGCGCCCGGACGCGGGAAAACCCGGTATCTTTGGCTCAGCTGGAAGCATTGGGTATTACCCTAGGTAGTAGCGCTATTGCGCTGGAGCAAGGTTGGCATATAGGTTGGCTGTGCGAGCTGGATGGGTGTTATGCCGGTTTTTGCGCTGTTGATGTGCGCTCTGGTGAAATGCTGGTATTGGCCGTTGCACCTGAATACGAGGGTTTGGGCATTGGCCGGAAGTTGCTTGCGCAAGCGGTGGCCACTTTGCAGGCACACGCTGCGGCGCGAATCTGGCTCAGCGCCGTGCCTGATCCGAGCTTAAGAGCTTATGGTTTTTATCGTCAGCAGGGCTGGCATTCGGTGCAGGTGCTGAGTGCAGATGAGGAAATCATGGAGTATGGTGCCAGCTAGCTAGTTAGCCTGTTTGGGCTGTTTGAGCCTGTGTGCGGTATCATGTGCCCGATCGTTTTGCGGGTTATTTATTGAGTTGGATATGGCAATCAAATTAATCGTAGGTTTGGGTAATCCCGGTGCTGACTATGAGGCCACGCGGCATAATGCTGGCTTTTGGCTGGTCGATCAGCTCGCGCGCGACGGCAAAATTATGCTGCGCCACGACAGCAAATTTCACGGCCTGATTGGCCGGGTCAATATCTCCGGGCACGAAGTCTGGCTCTTGCAGCCGCAAACCTTTATGAACCGCAGCGGCTTGGCGGTGGTGGCTTTGGCGCAGTTTTATAAAATCCTGCCTGATGAAATCCTGGTCGTGCACGACGAGCTTGATATCGCGCCGGGTCTAGCCAAGCTCAAGCAAGGCGGTGGGCATGGTGGCCACAATGGTTTGCGTGATATTCAGGCACATCTGGGTACGCCCAATTTCTGGCGTTTGCGTCTTGGCGTAGGGCATCCGGGCAATAAGACCGAAGTGGCGAATTTTGTCCTCAAACCGCCACGTAAAGAAGAACAAGCTTTGATCGACGATGCGCTGATCAAATCGCTGGTAGTGCTGCCCAAACTGCTCGCCGGGCAATCGGGCCCGGCAATGAGTTTGCTGCACACCGACGAGAGCAAAAAACGCGAGCACAAACCCGCCCCCAAAGCTGCTGAATAAAGAAATCAAGCCATGAGTGAAGCCAGAACGCCCATCCCCGTTAATATCGTCACTGGTTTTCTCGGCGTGGGCAAAACCACGGCCTTGATGAATCTGCTGGCCAATAAGCCTACCAACGAATATTGGGCGATTGTGGTGAATGAATTTGGCGAGGTGGGCATTGATGGCGCCAGCCTGTCGGTGGCGGGTGAGGGTTTGCAGGTGGCGGAAGTGCCTGGCGGCTGCATTTGCTGTACGACCAGCCCGCAGTTGCGCGTGACTTTGACTAAGCTGGCAAGGGGTATACGGCCAGACCGCTTGCTGATTGAGCCCTCTGGCCTGGGACACCCGGCGGGTATAGTTGATTTGCTCCGCGATCCCATGCTGGCCAGCGCGTTTGAATTGCGCGCGATTGTCACCCTGCTCGACCCGCGACATTTAAACGATAGCCGCTATACCACACACGAAACCTGGCGTGATCAACTGCAGCTGGCTGATGTACTGATTTTAAATAAATGCGATCTGGCCGATGCCGAGCAAATCGCCATCGCTGAAAAAATGGCCGCAGCGCAATTTCCGCCCAAGCTGGCGGTAGCGCACGCAAGGCAAGGCGTTTTTGCGCCCGAAATGCTTGATCTGGAATTACATCCCGAGCGCTGGCCCGATGTGCCGGAGTCGATCGCCCAGACGCACTCCCACCGACTGATGCCGCGCCGCAAGGTCAGCGTGGCGACTGAGCCCACTGAGCCGACAGCTTGGCCGGTGCGCAAGCAGCAATCAAGTATGGGCTCGCATAGCTGCGGCTGGATTTTTCCGCCACAAGTGCTGTTTGCCAGTGCCAAAGTGGCGGCATTGTTTGATGAACTTTCGCCGCAAGGTGAGCAGGGAGCGCTCGAGTCTGGTCTGAATGCTGAGGCCGGATTGAGTTTGCGTGGGTTAAGCCGCGCAAAGGGTGTTTTTCAAACCGAGCGCGACTGGTATCGCTTTGATTGGGTCGAAGGCATGGTGGGCGCAGCGCCGAGCGCTTACCGCCGCGATAGCCGTTTTGAAGTGATTGTCCAAGCCAGCGCCGCGCCTGATTGGGCGCCGCTGGAAGCGCGATTACTCGCTTGCTTGATGACGCCGCTTTAATCGCTGAGCGCGCTGCGGATTTGCCACATATAGCTATCGGCTAGGTCACTATGCCCGGCTTCTCGCATCGCCCTTTGCCAGCGGTCAATACAGAATTGCAGCTCGTCGGTGCTTTTTAGCACGTCAAATACATCGGTCAGCATGAATTCAAGCTTGTTGCCCAGATAGGTCTGGTCGGTCATCGTGATAATGCGGCGCACATTCTGCAGGGCTTTGGCAGAGGGTAGCGCCTTGTTGTTGCTCACTGGCTCGGGTTCGCCCTGAATGGTGGCGTCAAAAATACTAGGCATGGCGAAGGATTTGAGATCCTCGGTGGCGATCAGCCCCATTTCCTGTAGTTTGACTAGGCGCAGTTTTAAATCTTCGATGTCCGGATTAAAGGCCAGCATATCCTCAATCCGTTTTTGTCCGTCAACCAGAAATAACAATTGTCTTTGCTTGATCGGAAAGCCGGGCGTGCGTGCTTGCAGCTCGTGATTGCCGAGTTCGGTCCGGAAAAACAGGGTGTTATTATTCATGGCAATGACCGTGAGCTTGCATGCAATGTAGAGGTATGCGGGGAAATCATGTTAAAGCCTGCTTTCAGCCTTGAACATATCAAATTGTTACATCAGCATAATAGCGGCGTGTTTTTCTGGTGAAAAGACGGGGAAACCCAGTATTCGTGAGGGCTTGCGCTGCACTGCAGCACTTGCTGGTGGTGTGGCGAAATGGTTGCAGATGATGGCGTCCGGGTCGGCCATCATCTGCGTTATTGTGAGGTTTACAGACCGCCGTAGGAATGCAGGCCGGAGAGGAACATATTCACACCGATGAAGGCAAATGTGGTGATTAGCAGGCCAATCACCGCCCACCACGCCAGCACATCGCCGCGCCAGCCTTTGACCAGGCGAATATGCAGCCACGCGGCGTAATTGAGCCAGACGATCAGCGCCCAGGTTTCTTTCGGGTCCCAGCTCCAGTAGCCACCCCAGGCATCGGCCGCCCACATGGCACCCAGCACGGTGGCAATGGTGAAGAACAGAAAACCCACCGCAATGGCCTTGTACATGACTTCGCCCAGCGTGTCGTAGCTAGGCAGGCGATTGACCAGCCAGCCTCTCGAGACCATCAACTGCGCAATGCCCAGCATCGCCGACAAGGCAAAGGCCCCGTAGCCGACAAAATTGGCCGGTACGTGGATTTTCATCCACCACGATTGCAGTGCCGGAATCAGGGGTTGAATCTCGTGCGCCTGACGATCAAATGAATACCAGATGATAAAGGCCACCGCGGCACAAATAATCGGCAAGACAAATGCGCCCATTGCTTTGGCGTTGAATTTGGCTTCGTAATACAGATACATCAGCGCCG
The DNA here is from genome assembly GCF_009760905.1 of Chitinibacter sp. GC72. Classification (GTDB taxonomy): domain Bacteria; phylum Pseudomonadota; class Gammaproteobacteria; order Burkholderiales; family Chitinibacteraceae; genus Chitinibacter. The sequence goes on from NZ_VIRW01000004.1 coordinate 259,034, forward strand.
TCATCAGGCAGAACAGAATAAAGACTTCGTACAGATTGGAGACCGGAATATGGCCAACATCGGCGCCAATCAGATAGCTTTCGTACCAGCGAACCAGCTTGGAAATCATCGCCATCGCCGCCGCACCCCAGGTCAGGCCGCTGGCGATGCCCAGTATCGTGTTCGAGCGTTTGAACATCCCCAGCCAGTACAGCAGCATGGCCAGGAAAAATAGCACGCACATCCACATCACGGCCGACTGGCTGGCTAGGACATATTTCAGCCAGAAAGCGCTTTGCCCGCGCGCCAGCTCGCCCTGATACAGGGCGATACTGCCAAGCGCAACTGCGCCACACAGCGGGAAAAACCAGCGTAGCGGTGCCCAGAACCAGCCCAGCCAGATCAAGCCCGCAGCCGAGCCGATCAGAATGCCTTGCTCGTAATAATCAAGGTAATTGCCGTACAGCTTCCAGGTTAGCAAGCCTGTGGCGATGATGATCGCGGCAAAAACAAAATCAGGCCAGCGGCGCGTTTGCAAGAGTGAGGTCATGATGGTTACTCTTTGGTTTCGTTGATCAAGGCATCGCGATGCATTGAGAATTCTTTTTCCAGCTCTGGAGTTTTACGATTGCTGCTCATTGCCAGCAAGGTGCCCTGCGGGCTGAGGCGAACCCAGATCCGGTTTTCCCGGACATAGAACATGCAGAACACGCCCAGAATCAGCAGTAATGAGCCCAGATAAACGACGTTTTTCCCTGGTGAACGTGTGAGCTGGAAGCCGCTGGCTTTCACTTCGTCAAATCCGCTCAATTGCAGCAGGGTAGGAGCGCCATAGTCAAACAGCTGGCTGCTGGCCACCAGGCTGTCCATCAGAAACCGGTACTGCGCTTCGTTGACAGGAACGGCTGGCAATCCGGCCTGCTCTTGGGTGACATCCATGGCGTCAATCATCGCGCCTTGCAAGATTTTCAAGTAAGTCTGCGCCACGGCAGTGCGTTTGTCTGCAGGGACTTTTTCGGCGATAAAGCGATCGATTGCTGGCAGACCGCCGCTGGCAAACTGGGTCAGGACATTACGGGTGACATCGGCAAATTGAGCTTGGCTTTCCGCCGAAACACCGCCTCCGGCCTGCGCTTTGGCGGCGGTACGGCGCGCAATCTCCACATGCAGATTCGGATCCAGAATAGCGCGGCGCAAGCGCATGAAGGTATCAAGCTTCATGTCATTGTCAAAGGGTATGCGCACGAAGCTGAATGGTGCAGAGACTTCCCGACGTATACCCGTCATAAAATAGCTGGCGTCGTTTTCAAAGAAAGGCGCCATATAGTTCTGGTATTCCACCGCCTGACCGGTATCGTCTCGCAGTTTGAACTGGATCATGGGCCCCAGATTGCGCAGGTTTTTATCGCTGCGCACCGATTGTGCGCTGGCCATCGCTTCCTGCAGCTGATCGACGGCCATTGTTGAGGTGGCGGCCTGTGTTTTGCCCAGATCTTCAATATTGAATGGCCGCAAATCGCCCACTTCCAGCTGATATTGCGCTTGCCCTAGGTTGAGTGACTGCGTGGTTTGCGAGCGCGTTTTTAGTGGCTGGGTTTTGCCACTATTCAGGTCCCACTGCACAAAATCCAAGCCTGAGCCGCCATCGCCAAAGCTGGCCTGATAAATCGCGATGCCATCGACAATCAGCGGGTGGTTTACTTTGACGGTGCCGCTTTGAATGATTTTGCCGCTGTGCAAATCCAGTACGTCCACATCACTGGCAAATAGCTTGGGCATGCCGGTTGAGTAGTGCTCGATGTGAAACTTCTTGAGCTGGAGCACAAATGGCAGCTCCTGCACAAAATAGCCTTGCCCGGCATTCAGAAACACCACCGAGGCCGAGCCACCCTCCGAGAGCGTGACATTGCCACGGAAAGACAGATTATTACTCTCAAGGCGCGCACTGGGCGGAATCTGGCTTTGCGGTATATCACGGGTTTCCGGCGTTTTCTGTCCGCTGGTTTCCAGTAGCTTGAGCGGCAAATTGCCATCCATCAAGCCACCAATACAGATGACCACAATGGCCGCGTGGGCAAACAGGTAGCCCAGCTTTTGCCAGCTGCCTTTTTTGCCTGCGATCAGCGTGACTTCACCGTCCTGCCGGGTTTTGAAGCGATAGCCGTGCTGGGTGAGGTGCTCGGTGATGGCTTGTGGGGCGAGCGCGATGCCGGTTTCAGCGTGATGACCCATCAGGCGCAAAGAATTGGCGCTGGCTTTTTCGCGATAACCTTTAATGTCCCGTACAACGCCGGGGAAGTGCCGCCAGATGCACAAGCTGGTCGATAAAACCAGAAACGCCAGAATCAGCAAAAACCAGCTTGAATGGTAAACGTCAAACAAGCCAAGCGGCTGAAAAATGCTAAACCAGAAGTCGCCAAACTCGACGCGGTAATTAACGTAAGGCTCATTCTGCTTGAGTACCGTGCCGATAATCGATGCAATTGCCAGAATGGTCAGCAAGCTGATGGCAAAGCGCATGGATGACAGCAGTTCAAACAAAGCACGCGAAAAAGAGGTGTGGCGGGTATTTTGAGTCATAACAAAAAAGGGGGCGCTTGATCGCGACCCCTCTTGGTCTGCTGCAAGAGCAAACAGTTCCTAATCAGTGATTAATGAATAGCCTGGATATACTCGGAAACGGCTTTAATTTCCTGATCCGACAATTTGGCCGCAATTTCGCTCATCACCTGATTATTGGTGCGCTCGCCAACACGGAAGGCGGTGAGTTGTGCGGTGGTGTAAGACGCATGCTGGCTAGACAGGCGCGGGTATTGACCCGGGATACCCGAGCCAGAAGGGCCGTGACAGGCCATACAGGCAGGAACATTCTTGCTGGCAATGCCACCACGGTAGATTTTCTTGCCCGCTTCGATCAGGTCTTTGTTTGATGCGCCTTTGGCTTTGGGCGTTTGCTGGCTGTAGTAAGCTGCAACATTGGCCATATCAGCGGCTGACAGCGGCGTTGCCATGCCGAGCATGACCGGATTTTTACGCTTTTGCGCTTTGAATTCCTGCAATTGCTTCACGATATATTCTGGGTGCTGGCCAGCCAGGCTTGGATTGGCACTGGCAACGCTATTACCATCGGCGCCATGACAGGCTGCGCAGACTTGATCGACAATTACTTTCCCTTTGGCAGGGTCACCTTTGGTACCTGCGGCAAAAACAGCCGGTGCCATCATCAAAAATGCTGCTAGCTTTACCGCCACAGTCATGCTGCGCATAAATCCGCTCCCATAATTTTAAGCGTACGTCGGTCGTTTGTTTGTGGGTTTTCACCCTAGTATGCCGACGATGGTCTATCAAATGCTGGTATTCTATAGCAAGACCCCGATACAAACCACTATGGCGCTCACAGATGTCCCTATTTCAAGGCCTCACTTTTCTTACTACTGTCAATGATTTAAAAGCACTTCCACCCGAGGGGGTCGAGGTGGCATTTGCCGGACGTTCCAACGCGGGCAAATCAAGCGCTATCAATACGCTGGCCAATCACACCCGGCTGGCCTATGTATCAAAAACGCCTGGCCGTACCCAGCATATTAATTACTTTGATTTCGGCGCCGAGCGCCGTCTGGTTGACTTACCCGGCTATGGTTATGCCGCCGTACCTGAAGCGGTACGCCGCCACTGGCAGGGTTTGCTGGGCAAATACCTTGAAAGCCGCCCGAATCTGATTGGTCTGGTTTTGATTATGGATAGCCGTCGCCCATTGACCGATCTGGATCGCGTGATGCTGGAATTCTTTTTGCCTACGGGCAAGCCGGTGCATTGTGTGCTGACCAAATCGGATAAATTGAATAATCAGGAAAAAGTACTGGCTCTGCGTGGCGTGAAGGATGAGTTTAAAAATAACCCGCAAATTACTGTGCAGCTGTTCTCTAGTTTGAAAAAGCAGGGCGTGGCCGAGGTTGAGAACGTGATTGGTGGCTGGTTTGAAAATGTGCAGCAACAAAGCGAATTGCTTGAGCCGATAGACGGAGAATGATTCTCCTTGCGAATTGAGTCAGGACGGCTATCTTACTCTGTAGGTGCGCCCCTGCACCTCCCGCTTTTCCTCCCTGAGCGGGGCTCCTTGATCGGGAGCAATCTGTGGCCCCAGTCTTGCCAATTTCGGACTGGGGTTTCTTTTTTTCTACGCTTTCCTCGTTGCCCTTGTCTAATACAGGGACGCAGCATATGATTTTTCCCTTAAAACTAAAACTGATCTTGATAGCATCTACTTTTGTTTTGGTGTGTTATCGTTGCTAGTTATGGCTGAGCGCGAAGGCCTGCAGCCTAATCCAGGGGAGTGTCATGTCCAATTTAGCGGGTGTAAAGGTCATGGTAATTGACGATAGCAATACCATTCGCCGCAGCGCTGAAATTTTTCTAGGGCAAGCTGGGTGTGAAGTCATTCTGGCTGAAGACGGGTTTGATGCCTTGGCGAAAATCGCCGATCATCATCCAACCGTGATTTTTGTTGATGTGATGATGCCTCGTCTTGATGGTTACCAGACTTGCTCCTTGATCAAGAAAAACCCCCGTTTCAAGGCTACTCCGGTGGTGATGCTTTCCTCCAAGGATGGCTTGTTTGATCGTGCGCGTGGCCGCATGGTGGGTTCGGATGAGTATCTGACCAAGCCATTTACCAAAGACAGTTTGTTAGCCGCAGTGCGTGTGCACGCGGGGATTGTTTGAATTTTTTATCTATGGACATAAAGCATTATGGCGATCAAAAAGATTCTGATTGTTGATGATTCTCCTACCGAGCGTCATTTTCTCGGTGAGTTGCTCACTAAAAATGGCTTTCAGATCATGACTCTGGAGTCGGGCGAAGAGGCTGTGCTCAAGACCAAAGAGCTGATGCCTGACCTGATCCTGATGGATGTTGTGATGCCAGGCATGAACGGTTTTCAGGCTACCCGCACCATCAGCCGCGATGAAGCGACAAAAAATATTCCGATTATCATGTGCACGTCCAAAAATCAGGAAACTGACATGGTTTGGGCCAAGCGCCAAGGTGCGGTTGAGTACGTCGTGAAGCCTGTCGATTCGCAAGAGTTGCTCAACAAAATTGCCAGTCTGTAATTAACTGGATGGGTGTATCAAATGGCAAAACGCATTAGTTTGCGGGAGTACCAGCAGGGGGTGATGAGCCGATTGCAAAGCGCAGCAGCCGTCGCTCAGGTCGACGCCCGATTGGGGCTAATGATTGGTACCGAAAATTGGCTGGTTGATTTGTCCGACGTTGCCGAAGTGATGCCTGTACCTGCGGTGGCCTCTGTGCCATTGGGCTTTTCTTGGTTTAAAGGCGTTGCCAATATTCGTGGTAACTTGGTCAGTGTGTCTGATTTGCCGGCCTTTTTCGGCATCACCAATCCTGGATTCTCTGCGATGTCACGGCTGATTTTGCTGCAGGCTCGCCATTTGCCTCATGCCGCCATATTGGTCAATCGCATGCTGGGTTTAAAGCATTTGGCGGATTTGACTCCTATACCCCGTTCTGCAGATTTATCGCCATGGACTGGTGACTTATATCAGGATGCGGCAGGCCAGCTGTGGAAAACATTAAATGTCGCGGAGCTGGTTGCACAACCGAGCTTTTTGCAAACAGGTATCGCATAAAAATTAGATCACAACGGATGTGGTTTGGGAGGCTGCAATGGGTGTGTTAGATAAGATTAAAGGGCTTTTTTCCGGTAGTGACCAAGCGGGTAAAACTACGGCTAAAAAGCAGTCATTTGATCCGTCCAGGACAACATGGATTCTGGACAAAATGCGTCTTCCCGAGGCTGGCGATTCGCAAGCACTCAAGCCATTACCTGTGATCGGGCATATGCCACCACGGCAACAAATGGCGATCTTGCTGGTTGTGATGTTGAGCAGCCTTATCCTGTTTGCCCTGACCGCATTTTTATCATTCCGTGCCGCTGAAAATAATGCCCGCCATCAGGCCATTGCAACAGAAATGCAGATGCTTTCGCAGCGTCTGGCTCGTGCGTCCAATCAGGCCGTTCAGGGTAACGCGGATTCGTTTGCCATTCTTGAAGAGGCTTACCAGAAGTTCGACAGCAATTTGCTTGAGTTGACCGATGGTGGCGGTATTTTCAGTTTTTTCCAGGTGTCAGGAAAAGAGCAACTGGATAAATTGAATGAAACCTGGAATTCTTCCTATCGGCCCAATCCTAGCCGTCCAACGGTAGAAACCATTCTTAAACAAAAACCGCAGTTGATTACCATTGGTAAAAGCGTTGACGGTATCAATACAAATGATGCCAAGCTACTTGAGCAGACTCAGCAGCTTACTTCGATGTTGAGCGATGCGGGAGCCAATGCCCGCGAGCTCGATTATGCCAACCAGTTGTCAATGCTGTCTCAGCGGATGTCGAAGAACGCCAATGCCATGCTGGCGTCGGAATTGATCAACCCAGAGGTGGTATTTTTGCTGGGTAAAGACGTTTCAACCTTTAATGAGATTGTGCAGGGTTTCTCTGAGGGTAATGCCGATTTGCAACTGCGTGCAGTTGAAACGGCCGAGCTGGCTGAAAAACTAGAGCAGATTAATGTTCTGTTTAAAGACTTTGAAGTGGTTGTTGCCTCATTCTCCAAAAATATGCAGCCACTGGTGAATACTCGTTTGGCCAATCAGGCGATCGTGCGTGATTCGGATAAGTTGCTCGTTGATTCTGTTGAGTTGGCCGAGCAATATCAAAACAAAGTAGGCGGTTTTCTCGTTGGTATTTTCGAGTTGTTGCTGATTGTGGCCGCATTGAGCTCCCTGCTCTTGCTGGTGCGGGTATTCAATCAGGAATCGGTTAAGCGTCGAATTGCTTCAGAGGCCGAGAATCGCAAGAATCAGGATGCTATTTTGCGCTTGCTCAATGAGATGGGTGATTTGGCTGATGGTGACTTGACCATTCGTGCATCGGTTACGGAAGATCTGACAGGGGCCATTGCTGACTCGATCAACTTCACGATTGAAGAATTGCGTGCGTTGATTACTGGTATTAACCGCGCAACCGAGAAAGTTACATCGGCAACCACGGAAGCGCAGGCCATTTCCGAGCAGTTGCTTGTTGCTGCACAGCGCCAGTCCCAAGAGATTGAAACAACCAATCACAATGTCGAGCAAATTGTGTATTCGATTCAAGGCGTATCAAGCACCGCTGCCGAGTCTGCCCATGTGGCACAAACTTCGCTGACTGTAGCCGAGCAGGGTGCAGATGCCGTGAATAACCAGATTAAAGGTATGGGCGAGATTCGCGAGCAGATTCAGGAAACCGCCAAGCGGATTAAACGTCTGGGTGAGTCATCACAAGAGATTGGCGAGATTGTTGAGTTGATTTCCGATATTACCGAGCAGACCAACGTTTTGGCCTTGAATGCCGCTATTCAGGCCGCTGCAGCTGGTGAAGCAGGTCGAGGCTTCTCGGTTGTTGCCGAAGAGGTTCAGCGCCTAGCCGAACGCTCGGGTGAAGCAACAAAACAGATCGGTGCAATTGTAAAAACAATTCAGGCCGATACACACGATGCCGTTGCTGCGATGGAAGTCTCTACTCAAGGGGTAGTTGAGGGGGCCAAATTGTCTGATGCAGCCGGTACGGCGCTTGCTGAAATTGGTAAGGTGTCTCGTGAGTTGGCACGTCTGATTGAGTCAATTGCACACGAAACTGAAGGCCAGACAGCCTTGGCATCTAAAGTAACAACAACCATGCGCGACATTCTTGCCATTACCGAACAAACCACGCAAGGCACGAAGCAATCAGCTGCAGCCGTTGGTGAGTTAACCGGTTTGGCTGCAGAACTGAAATCTTCCGTTTCCGGCTTTAAGCTGTCCTAATTTTTCTATCCTGAGGGTTGAGCGCTGCCTCAGCCCTTCTTTCATGGGATTCTGCCATGAGCATGCATACTGAATTCGATAAAGGCTCTTTGTTGTGGGTGAACGCTGAAATTGATAGCGCCCTCTCAAAAGCCGGTGATGCGCTTACACTTTTTGTACAGTCGGCAGACGCCGCCAACCTGAAACACTCAGCCAGCTATTTGCATCAGGCCTTTGGCGCTCTAGAGCTGGTTGAGTTGGCTGGTGCGGCGAGATTCTGTGAGGAAATCGAGCAGGTTGTTCTTCTGCTTGAGCGCGGAGAGCTCGATAATTCATGCGTTCCGCAACTGCAGCAAGCCCTGGCAGATGTTAAACAATATCTGATGCGGCTGATGGCTGGCATGCCCAATGTGCCTTTGACGCTATTGCCCGCCTTTCGGGCGCTGGCGCAATTGCGCAATAGCAGTGCTTCGGGTGCTGAGCTGTTTTTTCCCCAGCTGATTCTCGATTTGCCTGCAGGCTTACCAAGCAGTCCTTTGAATGCCCAGGATTTGGTCAAGCATATTCGTCAGCAGCGTACTCGTTACGAAAGTGGTTTACTGCGCTGGTTGAAAGGGCAAAGTGAGGTCAGTGCAGTCATGGCCGCAGCCTTGGCAGATATTGCCAAGGCGCAAAGTCTAAGCGTTCCGCGTACGTTTTGGTGGACTGCCGCAGGGGTCGTGGATGGTTTGGGCAGCAATCGCACAGAACTTGATCTTGAAATCAGGCAGCTATTATTGCGCTTGAATTTGCAGATCCGCCGTTTGACTGATGGTTCAAGCAAAGTTGCTGAACGCCTGTTTCGCGATTTGCTGTATGTCTTGGCACAGATGGATTCGGATAGTCCGCTGGCCAAAGGTCTGGCACAGCAGTTTGAACTGGCTCAGTTATTGCCAAAGCAGCAAGATCTTATCCTGCCTGAAACAATCGCAGCCCAGCAGATTGCTCGTGCTTTGCGTGATGATGTGTTGCAGACCAAAGAGTTATGGTCGCGAGTTGCCAGCGGCAGCTCAGAAAAGATTCCAGCGGTCCAAGCCAGTTTGAAGCAACTGGCAGTAAAGTCGGCTCAACTGCATATTGTCGGCTTTGATTTGTTGTGGGACGCCTTGCTGCAAGCAGCGCAGGCTCCGAATGCCAGTGATGCTCTGGCATTGGAGATCGCAACTGGTCTATTGCTGGCAGAAAATGCCCTGCTGATTTTCCCTAGCCAGTCTGATGATTATCTGGAGCAGGTCAATGCGCTGATTGCGCGCTTGAATGATCCTGCTGCGAGTCTGGATTTACCACAACTGGACGAGGTGAGCCGCGAAGCCCAGGAAAGAATGTTGCTCGGTCAATTGTCGCATGAAATCCGCAGCAATTTGCTCGGGGTGGAAGAAATTCTGGATGCCTATTTCCGGGATCTCACTCAAGGTGCGAGCTTGACCCAGATTGAACCGATGCTGCACCAGATTCAAGGTGCATTGATGATGCTGGAGCGTCAGACCGCGGTAGAGCTATGTCAGGAGTGCCTGTCGCGGATTGCTAATTATATTCAATCTGCCGAAGTGCCTGAGCAGTCACAATTGGAAGAACTTGCGGAAGCATTATCGGCACTGGGCTTTTATGTTGATGACATGGCCCAGCAGCGTGAAACTCAAGACCAACTGCTGCCTGCCTTATCACGTTTGAGAGGGGCAAATCTTCCTGAGGCTGCAGTTCAATTGCCTCTCCCAGAAGCCGCTTCTGCGCTGGAAATGGAATCCGAAGCGCCTGCCGTTGTAGTAGAAGAGAAGCTACCATCAGTGCCGATTGGGGATGATCCAGTTAATAAGCCATTGCCTGTTTCTGAGGCGGCAATGGACGCCGAACTGCTGGAAATTTATCTTGAAGAAGCCGTTGAGGTGCTGGCGGCAATTTCGGCCAATATTGAGATTTTGTCGCTCGATCCGCAGAATAACGAAGCAATCACCATTATTCGCCGCAGTTTCCATACCTTGAAAGGTAGCGGCCGGATGGTCGGATTGTTCCAGCTTGGTGAGGTTGCATGGGCTATCGAGCAGGTCATGAACAAATGGCTGCAGCTCGAAAAGCCGGTTTCTAGGCGACTGCTCAGCCTGCTACAGCAAACCCACACGGCTTTTGTGCATTGGGTTGAACAACTACAACAAAATGGCCAGGTTATTGTTGAGTCCAGCGCCATTGAAGCTGAAGCCAATACCTTGCGTCAGGATGCAGATCAGGACTCTGAACTTGATGAGCCTACTGCCGGTACACCACTTGAGTTAAGTCTTGAGGACGATGCGAAAGAAGAAGCCAGTCTGGATATTGGTGGCGTTAGCGTTTCACCGATTCTATTCAGTATTTTCTGCGAAGAGGCACAAAAGCATATTCAGGCCATGCAGCATGGTGTTGCGGTATTGGCTGAAACCAAGCAAGTTGAGCCGCAGTTTATTCTTGCGGCTCATACTCTGGGCGGCATCGCATCAACGGCAGGATTTCTGCCGCAGGGTGAGCTTGCTTATGCGGTCGAGCACGCTTTGCAGCAATTGGGTCAAGATGCAGTAGAGCAGGTTGGATTGTTTGCTGATGCAACTGATGCGCTACACGGCATGCTCTCCAGTATTTTGCAGCAAGAGCCGCCCGCAACAGCCCCTCATTTATTGGCGTTGTTTGCTCAAATCCAGAATCAGGAGCCTGCCCTAGAGCTTGCCGCCGAGCAGGAACAATTACCCCTGCCTGATACCTTGCCGGTAGAAAATATATCGCCTGAAACGCAGATAACTACCGAAATTGGTGAGTTGCTACTCGATTTGCCGACAGAAACCGAAGTGCCTGAATGGATTGGTTTGTCCGAGTCTTTGGAATTAAGCGAAGAGTTGGCAGAACTTTCGCTGGACTTGGATCTGGGTGAGGCAACACCATTGCAAGCAGAAGCAGAAGCAGAAGCAGAAGCAGAAGCAGAAGCAGAAGCAGAAGCAGAAGCAGAAGCAGAAGCAGAAGCAGAAGCAGAAGCAGAAGCAGAAGCAGAAGCAGAAGCAGAAGCAGAAGCAGAAGCAGAAGCAGAAGCAGAAGCAGAAGCAGAAGCAGAAGCAGAAGCAGAAGCAGAAGCAGAAGCAGAAGCAGAAGCAGAAGCAGAAGCAGAAGCAGAAGCAGAAGCAGAAGCAGTTCTTTCCGCATTGATCATGCCGGAAGCTCTGGCAGATGTGGTTCCACATGATGCTTCGCCTGTGGCGCAATTGTTTGCACCAGTGGACGAGCCGCGTGCTGTGAATGCACTTGAACTTGATGCTACGCTTAACGACGATATTGATGAGCAGTTATTGCCGATTTTTATCGAGGAATCGGAAGAGCTCCTGCCTTTGATTGGCGAGGATATTCGCAATCTGGCGCAAGGCGACGACGCAGAGCTGATTTTCAAACGACTCAAACGGACTCTGCATACACTCAAAGGTAGCGCCCGCATGAGCGGTGCAATGCGCATGGGTGAAGCTGCGCACATCATGGAGTCACGCCTGATCGACAGTCAGGCGAGCGATCCTACGCTGGTGGCTCGTCTGGAGGCTGACTACGATATCGTGCTGGCACTCTTTGCCGAACTCGCTAAGCCAGCGATTGCTGCTCAGGAAAAACCTGAAGTCGAGCAAGCCCAGGTTTCGCCAGTGATGCCCAAGCTGTTGGCTGCCGCTGACCCTGATAATAAAACAGTGATTCGGGTTAAATCCGAATTGATTGATCAATTGGTTAATCAGGCCGGTGAGGTTGCCATCTCCCGCACCCGAATCGAGTCGGAAATGATTGCTTTCAAGTCATCGTTGATCGACTTGACTGAAAACGTGGCGCGTTTGCGGGCCCAGTTGCGCGAGCTGGAAATTCAGGCCGAATCACAGATGCAAGCGCGTGAAAAAGAAGTGCAGGACATGCACCGGGAGTTTGATCCGCTGGAGTTTGACCGTTTTAGCCGTCTGCAGGAAGTAACGCGCTTTATGGCCGAATCGGTTAATGACGTGGCCACGGTGCAGCAGAACTTATTGAAAAACCTCGATGAATCATCGGCGGCACTGTTGGCTCAATCGCGAATGACCAAAGAGTTGCAGCAAAGTCTGATGCGTGTACGGATGGTACCTTTCTCCAGTGTTTCCGAGCGCTTGTACCGTTTGACCCGGCAAGCTGGCAAGGAAGTCGGCAAAAAGGTCAATCTGGAGTTGAAAGGTGGTCGCGTTGAAATTGACCGTGGCGTACTCGATAAAATGATTTCGCCATTTGAGCACATGCTGCGTAATGCGATCGACCATGGTCTTGAGACCAGCGAAGAGCGTGTTGCCAATGGCAAGTCGGAATTTGGCGAGATCCAGATCGAGGTCCGGCAGGAAGGCAATGAGCTGGTATTGTTGCTCAAGGATGATGGACGTGGTCTGGATATTGCCCGCATCCGCCAGAAAGCCTTGGAGAAAGGCTTGATCGCAGCGGATCAAACCATGTCTGACGCTGATGTATGCCAGCTGATTTTCGAGCCCGGTTTTTCTACGGCCTCGACGGTGACTCAGTTGTCGGGTCGTGGTATCGGCATGGATGTTGTCAAGAATGAAGTCAGCAATCTGGGCGGTAAAATCGACGTGGCTACCGTGGCTGGCCAAGGAACAAGCTTCACGATCCATCTGCCGCTCACACTGGCTGTCGCACAGGTCTTGCTGGTAAAAGGTGGCGACCGGTTGATTGCCATTCCATCGGTGATGGTGGAGCAGGTTCAGGAGCTCAAGCAGGAAGCTCTGGCTGACCTCTACAAAAATCAGGCGCAGGAATGGATGGGGCAGCGTTATCGCTTTGCCTACTTGCCGCGTTTGCTCGGCGATATTGACGCTGTTCCTGAGCAAAAGCGCTATTCCACTGTAGTGTTGCTGCGCTCTGGAGCCGAGCGTATTGCCTTGCATCTGGATCAGTTGGTTAAAAACCAGGAGGTCGTGGTTAAACCGATTGGTCCGCAACTGGCGCGTATTCCCGGTGTGGTTGGTGCCACTGTACTCGGTACTGGCGAGATCATTCTGATTATGAATCCGCTGGCTTTGTTGGCACAGTCAACGCAGATCGCTAGCTCGGTGCAGCAACATGCCAATACTGCTGATGTACAAGCATCGCAACCGACCATGCCGGAACAACTGGCTACTGCACCTGTGGTGATGGTTGTTGATGACTCGCTCACCGTGCGCAAAATCACGGGTCGCTTGTTGGCACGTGAAGGCTTCCAGGTGGTCACGGCCAAAGATGGTGTCGATGCCTTGCAGCAATTGCACGATGTGAAACCGGCCGTGATGTTGGTCGATATTGAAATGCCGCGTATGGATGGCTTTGAATTAACCCGGAATGTCCGGGTTGCTGATGACACGCGCCATATTCCTATCATCATGATCACGTCGCGTACTGCGGATAAGCATAAGAAATATGCTTTTGATCTGGGTGTGAATGCCTATCTGGGCAAGCCATATCAGGAAGATGAACTATTGGGCATGATCCGTCAGTTCATCGCCGAAGGTGTGCCTGCATAGATTGGGCAATTGGCGACAAAAGCTAAAACCCTGCGCGAGCAGGGTTTTAGCTTTTGTGCTTAATCAACGCTATAGTGAAAGACTAGGGTGGATGGCTGGTTTAACTATGCCTGTAGTGAATTTACCGATGACCGACGATCTGCAGCGCAAGCTGGATGAACTGCTGGCTGAAGGCCTGGCCTGGTTTGTGCCGGATTGCGCGCGTACGGTGGAACTGATGGCCGATGCTGTTCGGTTGGCTCAGCAATTGCAGATTCTCGACAAGGAAGCGCAGGCGCAGCTGCTGCTGGCTCGTAGCCACTGGGCCTTGGGCAATTTGGCCGATGGGCATGCAGCCATCGCTCGTTTGCTGGTGTTGGATGCCAAAATCAAACACCCCCGCCTATCTGCAGAGCTTGAGCTCACCCGCGGGCGGCTGTATTTCTCTGGCAGTGAATATGGCGCAGCGCTAAAAAGTTGGATGAGTTGCCTGAGAAAATCATTGAGTATTCAGGCTGTTGATCTGTATATCGAGGCCTGCTTAGGGGTTGGCAATGTCTATTTCGCGCATCAGCAAGCGGGCGATGCCCTGCGCTGGCATGAAATAGCACTGGAATTTGCTTTGCAGGTCAATGATCAGGATTTGCTGACCGAAAGCTATTTGCATACTGTCGCAGACATGAATGCACTGGGGCATTATGAGCTAGTGCTGGCGCTCTCGCACAAAGGGGAAGCCGCTTTTCTCAATACCCGGCACCCGGCCTGGCTGGCGGACTGGTATAGCTATCGCGGCGAAGCCTATCTGGCTTTGAGTCAGCTCGACGCAGCCAAGGATTGGCTATACCGAGCTTGGGAAATTAACCGGAAAACCAGCTATTTGTGGAGTCAGTCGCTCAATTTACTCAATCTGGGCAAGGTGTGTGTTGCTTTGCAGGATTATCCCCAAGCAGCTGAGTTTCTTGAGCTGGCGCGCCACAAAATTGCTTCAATTGGCGCATTAACCTTGATGCTCCGGGTTTACTCGCAATTGTCCGAATTAGGGCAGTTGATGGGTGATCATGAAATGGCCTGGAAAAACCGGCGAAAATATCATGAGCTGGCCATTCAGAATGCACAGCAATTAGCCAAAGACAAGCTCAATACCGCGCTGGAGCGCCGCATTCGCGAACTGGATACCCAGTTGATGGTTTTGCAAACCAGGCAGGAAAACGTCATGCTGCGCCAGCAAAGCAATGCCGATTCGGAATTGCTGCAAACCTTGCGTAATGCGTCCTTGCAAGACCCGCTGACTGGCATCGGCAATCGTCGGCAGCTGGATCAGGAAATGCCGGTGCTCTTTCAACGCTGCCGCGAAGAGCAGCGTGCCTTGTCGGTATTGATGCTGGATCTGGACCATTTCAAAGCTGTGAATGACACGTTTGGACATGCGGTGGGTGACGAAGTGATCCGGGTTGCGGCGACTATTTTGCTGCAAACCTGCCGGGGCGGTGATTTGCTCGCCCGTTTTGGTGGTGAAGAATTTATCCTGCTTCTGCCCGGTGCGGCTGCCAATGTGGCAGTCGAGGTCGCCGAGCGGATTCGGGCCCGGCTGCAAAATTATAGCTGGAGCGATATACACCCGCAGCTGCAGGCCACCTGCAGCATTGGTGTGGCCGAGCTGTGTGGCGAGATCGATTGCAATGAATTGCTCCAGCACGCCGATCAGGCGCTGTACCGCGCCAAGCGGGATGGCCGAAACCGTGTGGAGTCTTATGTATGAGCCCGGACGAATTTGACCTTGCGCTGCCCGAATTAAAACAGACCATGCTGCAGGAAAAAAAACCGGAGCTGATGACGCAAGCCATCGAGCAAGCCAAGCGCATACCTTATCCGCAGGGCCAGGCTGTCGCTTTGCTCTATCGCGGCGAATATCTGATTGATCTTGGTGAGCAGCCCGTTGCCGCCCTGAAAGATTTTCGTGAAGCCGGGCTGATTGCCCGCCAGCTGCGCAACTGGAGCCTTCTGGCACAAACGCTGCACTGGCAGGCGCAAAGCCAGCTGCTGCGTGGCGAATACATGCGCGCGCTCGATGTCTGGCTGCAGGCTTTACAGACCGCAATCGAGGCCGAGGACAGCCGTGCCTTTATCCGTGGTTATTCCGGTGTGGCGCAGGTGTGTCTGGTATTTAACCAGCTCGATATTTCGCTTGAATATCAGCGCCGCGCACTGGCGCTGGCCAGCAGTATTGACGATATTGCATTGAATATTGATTGCCTGCTGGCGCTGATTGCCACTTGCTACCGGCGCCAGCAGTACGATGAAATGCAAACCCTGCTCTCGCGCCTGCAGCAAAAGCTCCAGCTTCGTCCGCATCTGGAAACCCAGGCCGAATTTCACATCTACACCGGGCTGATTTATCTCGATCAGGATCAGCTTGAGCTGGCCAACGAGCAACTGCAGCTGGCCCGGGTGCTGGCCGAACAATGGGGTGGCTTGTGGTGTCGCTCGTATGTGGCGCTGATTCTGGGACGGATTTATTTAAAGCAGCAAAAATTGCTCGAGGCGCGCGCAGCGCTGGAATTATGCCTGCAGCTAGGCGAGCAGATTCGTGGCTTTGCCATGGGGCAGCAAGCCCATCAGCTACTGGAAACTTTATGTGCCCAGCAAGGAGATTACGAAGGCGCGCTGGTGCATCTGGAATACGCCCATGCCCAGCAGCTGGATTTGTTCCAGCGGCAAGCCGAGCGCAAATTGACCCGGGTATTTCAAAAACCGCTTAGCCAGATTGAATTGTCATTGCGGCTGGAGTTAAGCCGCTTGCGTTACACCTGATTACTGATTGATCGAGAGCAAAATGGACAAAATCCGTAAAACCGAAACCGAGTGGCAATTGAAGCTCAGCCACGAAGCCTTTCGCGTGACCCGCCAGGCCGGAACCGAGCGCCCTTTTTCGGGCGAGCTGTATCGGGTGACGGCGGCAGGCGAATATCACTGCATTTGCTGCGATAGCCTGCTGTTCAAATCGGGGACAAAGTTTGATGCGGGTTGTGGTTGGCCAAGCTTCTGGCAGGAAGCCGAGCCGGGCAGTATCGAACGTCACCGCGATTTAAGCCACGGCATGATTCGTGAAGAAGTCCGTTGCGCGCGCTGCGACGCCCATCTGGGCCATGTTTTTCCTGATGGCCCCGAGCCCACGGGCGAGCGTTACTGCATTAATTCGGTGGCATTGCAGTTTTACCCGGAATGATGGGTATTGCCATGGAGGCCTTGTTCAGCAAGCTTTGCGTGGCAATACCTACTCGTAATCCGGAATGCCGTGCGCGCTAAGGATATAATCAAACTGGCTAAAATCCGTACCCTGCGCCAAAAAGGGTTGCAGCGCTTCCAGCCGGGCTTCGTCGAGTAAGTAGGATAGTTTCATTTCCGGGTCGGGCTTGTCCTGTTCGGCGGCAAACAGGCTAAACAGAAAATCCACAGGCAGCTCGTCGCTCAGTGGCAGTGTACCGACAAAGCCGCCCTCCATGCCTTTTTCCCAGACTTCCAATACGCGGATAATTTTCATGGTGCAGACCGGCTCAGATAAAAACGCGATTATCGCCACTGTGCCGTGCTACGTCCAGCTGCGCTCACCGCTGGCTCTTTAATCTGGCGCTTTGATGTGCCCTCAAAGACTGACGGTGATGGCCAACAGCAGGAGCAAGGCACTTTCGCTGATTTCAATCCCTGCCCCCAGGCAGTCACCCGTGACGCCGCCCAGTTTGCACTTGAGCCAGTAGCGATAAGCCACCATCACCAGCAGTGCTGCGCACAGCCACGGGCTAAGCCAGGCCGATAACGCCAGCAGCGCCAGCCACCAGAGCCAGCCCAGATAAGGTGTTTTTTGCCAGCCAAATTGCTCGGCCATACCGGGGGCGAGCGGTGCCAGGGTCTGCCAGCAATACACGCCGCTGCGTGCCCAGGCCGGCGCAAGTAGCAGCGCCGCCCATTGCTGCTCGCGTATGCAGATCATCAGCACGATCAGCTTGAGCGCCAATTGCATAATCAGGCTCAAGACCCCAAAGCTGCCCAGATGCGGGTCTTTCAATACCGCCAGAAAACGCGCGGGGTCGCGATGCGCAGCACCGAGCCCGTCGGATAAGTCAGCCAGACCATCCAGATGTAAGCCGCCCGTGACCCACACCCAGACGAGCAGCGCCACAATCGCGGCCAGCCAAGGCTCGTGGGCGAGAGTATAGGCAGGAATCAGTAGCAGTGCACCGATCAGGGCACCCACCGCTGGAAACCAGCCTACCGACTGCGCCAATAAGCGCGGCTCAAATTGCTTGATTTGCGGGGTTGGTAAGCGGGTCAGAAATTGAATGGCCAGTACCGGCAGGCGCCAATCGAACAGTGCACGCATCAGTCGGCTGCCAGCGTATTGGATAGCTCAAGCAGCATGGGTGGGTAGTGCTCATCCCACCACAGCGTGACCGCACCTGCCGTGGCGAGCCAGAATTGCTGGTGGCGCTCGGGCGGCAAATTAAACACCGCCAGCAAAATCGCCTTGATCGTGCCCTGATGCGCAATCAGTACACGATGCTCGGCCTCGCCTTGGGCAAACCAGCCATCCAGTGCCGCCAGCACGCGCTGCTGGAAATCATCCCAGCCTTCGCCATTCGGTAAAGGGTGTTGACGTGGATTGCGCTGCCAGCTGTCCCAATGGGTATGGTCATCAGGGCTCCATTCTGCCTTGGCTTTACCGTCAATACACCCCAGGTGTATTTCCTGAAAGCCATGGTCGAGGTGCAGCGGTACTTGCAGTTGCTGCGCGCAATCGAGGGCAAAATCCGCGCAGCGCGCCAAGGTCGAGCTGGCAATGGCATCAACGGGTTGCGCCGAGAGCATTTGCCAGCGGGTTTGCAGTTGCGCACGGCCCAGCTTGGAGAGGGGCGGGTTGCTCTGGCCGAAAATGGCCTCGTTGGCGCCCTCGGCTTCGCCGTGGCGGATCAGTGTCAAGCGGCAGGCCATCTTTACACCATCTTGGCCGCGGCAACGCCCGCTTCGGCAAAAGTGGCCATTTCAGCGTGCAGGGCCAGCGCGCTTTGCAGCAGTGGCACGCACAAGGCCGCACCGCTGGCTTCGCCCAGACGCAGGCCCAGATCGAGCATGGCTTGCAATTGCAGGGCATCGAGCGCCAGCTTGTGGCCTTGCTCTTGCGAAACATGGCTGGCCAGCAGCCAGTCGCCAACGGCCGGATTGTCTTTGACCGCTACCAGCGCTGCTGCTGTGGTGATAAAACCGTCGAGCAAGACTGGCACGCCCGCTTCGGCCGCGCCCGCGTAGAAGCCGGCGAGCGCGGCAATTTCAAAGCCGCCCACTTCGCGCAGCCAGTCCATTGCGCTATGCGCACCTGCGGCGCTGGCCCGCGCCAGCGCATCTTTGACCACCTGGATTTTTAATTCATGAGCCAGGGTATCAATCCCTGTGCCTCTGCCTACAATCTCTTCAGGGCCATACCCCGTTAAGGCGCAAATCAGCGCAGCCGCAGCCGTGGTATTGGCAATCCCCATTTCGCCGCCAATCAGCAGGTTTTTACCGGCCTTGGCCGCTTCAATGGCTGCGCCATAGCCTACTTGCCAGGCTTTGGTGCAGTCGGCTGCACTCATGGCCGGGCTATGGCGCAGATTGGCAGTGCCTTTGGCAATCGGCGTGCGGAACAGGCGGGCATTGCTTTGTGCGGGCATCGGGTATTCGGTGGCGACGCCAACGTCGATGACCGAGAGCGAAATCTGATGCTGGCGCGCCAGCACATTGATCGCTGCGCCACCGTTCATGAAATTGATCACCATCTGGGCGGTGACTTCGGCTGGAAACGCTGAAACGCCTTCGGCGGCAACGCCGTGATCGGCAGCAAAAATCGCCAGCTTGGGGTTCAGCCTGCTCGGTAGCGGGCTGGGCAGGCGTGCAGCAAACCAGATGGCCAGCTCTTCCAGTCGGCCCAGGCTACCCGCAGGTTTGGTGAGTTGTTGCTGGCGCTCGCGTGCGGCGTCGGCCAGAGAATGTTGTATTTGGGTCATGGTAGGCTGCTAGTCGGCAAAAAACGAATGGCCTGACTTTAGCCGTATGGCGGGGCTTGGGCAAATGGATTTTTTACGTCGGGCTTGCGTTCTCGTCTTCGACTTGATACAGGTGGATATGGTCGATTCCGGCTTTCATCGCGGCCTGTAGCGCCGTGTCGGCGGCCAGCAGCAGGTCTTCAATCGTTTCGGTTTCTTCATGCAGCGTGGCAATACCGATGGTGACCGAGATATTCAGCTGCTGCTGATCGGGCAGCACCACCGTGCTTTGTTTGACCTTATTGCGTAGCCGCTCGGCGACAACACATGCGCCATGCTGGTCGGTATTGGGCAGGATGAGCACTATTTCTTCACCAGAAAAACGTCCGGCCAGATCAAAGTCGCGGATCGACTCATTGGCGGCGCGTGCCACATGCTGCAAGGCCAGATCGCCCGCCTGATGACCGTGCTGATGATTGATTTTGGCGCAGTAATCCAGATCCACAATCATGGCCGATACTTTGCTATTGCTGCGCTGGGCGCGGTTGATTTCACTTTCGGCTAGCGCCATCAGGTGATGGCGATGATACAGGCCCGTCAGCTTGTCGTTCAGGCCGCTATTGAACAAATCCTGCCGCAATTGCCGGATGGTGTGCCATTGCCAGACAATCACAATCAATAATGCAATACCGAGAATAATCCACATGGGCCGCACCAGCTTGGGGTTTACCTTTTATCGTAGCAGGGCATTTGAAATCTGCAGTTTTGCGCGCGTATTGGCCGTGGCCGATTCAAGGCGCAAGCGCTGCCGCCAAGCGTATAAAGCATCAGCCAGCGACCAGCCAGCCTGTTAGAATATGCGAATGAAAAGTAAACCGACCGTACAGAAAATCCTGATTGTCCGCATGTCATCGATGGGCGATGTGATCCATCAATGGCCAGCGGTGACCGATCTGGCGCGCGCCTATCCCGAAGCGGTGATCGACTGGGTGGTGGAAGAAGGTTTTGCCGAGCTGCCCCGCTTGCATCCGGCCATCCGGCGGGTGATTCCGGTGGCCTTGCGTCGCTGGCGCAAATCGCTGCTGGCAACGCAGTCGCATCGCGAATGGCAAGCATTTAAAACCGAGTTGCTGGCCTGCCGTTATGATCTGGTGCTTGATGCGCAGGGGCTGATCAAAAGTGCGGCCATTGCCAGAATGGCGTGCGGCCCGGTGGCCGGATTTGACCGTCACTCGATCCGCGAGCCGTTGGCCAGTTTGGCGTATTGCCGTACCTATCCGGTGAGCAAGGCGCTGCACGCCATCGAGCGTAACCGCCAGCTGAGCGCCGCAGCGCTGGGCTACCGTGCCGAAGGCGCAATTGATTATGGACTACGGATGAGTGATCAGATCGAGAATCGGCCAGCACTGAGCTGGCTGCCCGATTCGCCGTATGTCGTCTGCCTGACGGCCACCAGCCGCGCCGATAAGGAATGGCCGGAGGCGCACTGGATTGTACTGGGGCAAAAATTGCTGGCACGCGGCGTGCGCCCGGTGTTTCCATGGGGCAGCACGGCTGAGCGCGAACGTGCCGAGCGTCTGGCCGCCGCATTGCCTGCGGCGATCGTCGCTCCCCGCCTGAGTTTAACCGATGCCGCCACCTTGCTGGCGGGTAGCACGATGGTGGTGGGCGTTGATACCGGGTTGGTGCATCTGGCTGCAGCAGTCGCCGTGCCAACCATCGCGATTTTTTGCGCCTCCGATCCGCTCTTGACCGGTATCCGGGCGAGCAGCTACGCGGTCAATCTGGGGCAACGTGGTGCTGCGCCCGGTGTTGAGGCGGTGTGGGATGCCATGCTGGCTGGCTGGCCGGCCGGATCAAACACACTATGAGCGCCTGGCTGGCACGCGCCTGCTACCGCGTTCTGCTGTGGCTGGTTTTTCCGCTGGTCTGGCTGTATCTGCTAAAACGCAGCCGCAAGCAGCCTGAATACCGGAATCACTGGGGCGAACGCTTAGGGTATTATCCGCTAGAGCAATCTGGAAAAGATTTTCAGGGCAATACCTGTCCTGTTTGGGTGCATGCCGTTTCGGTTGGCGAAATGCGCGCAGCGCAAAGCATTGTGCTGGCCTTGCACCAGCAATACCCGCAACGCCCCTTGCTGCTGACCTGCATGACGCCCACCGGGCGTGCCACCGCGCAGGATTTGTTTGGCGCAGCATCAGGCATTCATGCCCGCGTGGTGTTTCTTCCCTACGACTATCCTGCCGCTATCCGGCGTTTTTTGCGCACGTTCAAGCCCTGCCTGGGCTTGATTATCGACACCGAAATCTGGCCGCATTGCATCGCCGAATGCCAGCAGGCAGGGGTGCCACTGGTGCTGGCCAATGCGCGCCTGTCGCAAAAATCGCTCAATGGCTATTTGAAACTGGCCCCGCTGTTTCGCTGGGCCTTGCCCAAGCTGGCTGGTGTTTACGCCCAAACCCGCGCAGATGCCGAGCGTTTAACGCAATTGGGTGCACAGCACGTGCAGGTGATGGGGAATGTTAAATTTGACAACCAGCTTGACCCATTATTGATCGAGCGCGGGCAAGGCTGGAAAAGCGCACTGGCACGCAAAACCATGCTTCTGGCCTCCAGTCGCGATGGCGAAGAGGCGCTGGTGCTGCAGGCTTTGCAAGATCGGCTGTCAGACACGCTGCTGATGATCGTCCCGCGTCACCCGCAGCGCTTTGATGCTGTTGCGGCGCTAATCGAGTCAATGGGCTTGAGCTATGTGCGCCGAAGCCAGTGGCAGGGTGAAGCCATTACAGCCTCAGTGCTGCTGGGCGACACTATGGGCGAAATGGCCGCGTGGTATAGCGCCGCCGATGTCACCATGATGGGCGGCTCTTTGCTCAAATATGGTAGCCAGAATCTGATCGAAGCCGCCGCTTGCGGCTGCCCGGTGCTGATCGGCCCATCGACTTTCAATTTTGCACAGGCCTCGCTCGAAGCCATCGCCGCCGGGGCGGCCTGGCAAGGCGATGACGCCAGCGCGGTGTGTCGCGAAGCCCTGGCGGTGCTGGATGATCCAGCGCGGCGTAGTGCAATGGGACAGGCTGGGGTGGCCTTCAGTCAGGCGCATCGCGGCGCAACGGCAACGCTGCTGCGGCATGTGCAAGTCTGGCTTGATCAGGCCACATAAATGCGCTGGTTTTCTCCTTTGGAAAGCCCCTTTCATCTCATACGCTGAACTGTACAAATGGCCTCTTTGGAACACATTGAAAACTGGCGTTGGCGCCTGATTGATTTGGCAAGTATGCAGGCACAGAACGATGGCGCGCATGATCTGAATCATTTGCACCGTGTCTGGCAGAACGCGCAGGTGCTGCTCAAAGAGCATGCCGAGGCAGATGTACTGATTGTGCTGGCGGCTTGCAATCTGCACGATCTGGTCAATATGCCAAAGAACGATCCGCAGCGGCATCTGGCCTCGCGTCTGGCCGCCGCCAAGGCATGCGAGTTATTGCCGCCGCTGGGTTTTCCAGCCGATCAACTCCCAGCGCTAGTGCATGCGATCGAAGCACATAGCTTTTCGGCGGGTATCACGGCACAGACCATTGAAGCCCGAATCGTGCAGGATGCCGACCGGCTGGATGCCTTGGGTGCGGTTGGGCTAGCGCGGCTGTATTACACCGCAGGAAGGATGGGGAGCGCGCTGGCGCATCCGAATGATCCGCAGGCGCTTGGGCGCGAAATGGATGATAAGGCCTACGCGCTGGATCACATCGAAGTGAAGCTGGCGACATTGCCCGCCACCATGAGCACCGCGGCAGGCCGCAAACTGGGCGAGCAGCGCCTGCGCTGGTTGCGCGAGTTTCGCGATACTTTTATTGCCGAGTGGGGCGCTGCAGCCCCTGAATCAGTCTAGCGTAGCATCAGCTCTTACTGCGTCATTTTGGCCAGCACGCCCAATACCTGCTTGAACCCGGCTTCGGCCTCCTGGCCGCATTCGGCAAATACCCTGTCCAGTATTGCCCGCTGAGCGCCTGACAGTGCTTCTTCCAGCGCTATACCCTCATCGCTTAAAGCCAGACATTTAACCCGCTTATCAATTTCGGATGGTGTGGCGCAAATGAGCCCGGCTTCCTGTAGCTGGCGCAGCGGCACATTCAGCGCCTGCTTGCTCACGCCCAGCTTGGCGAGCAATTGGTTGACCGATAGCCCCCCTTGGCGGCCGACAAAATACAAGATTCGGTGATGGACCCGGGCCAGCCCCCGCTGCGCCAGAATCGCGTCTGGCTGCGCGGTAAAGCCTTTGTAGCCATAAAACAGCAGCTCCAGTGCGCAATTGAGTTCGTATTCGGTATGCGATGCACCGGGGTGATCGGCGGTAATGTCAACCATATTGACGTATTTCCTGTTTGCGTTAATATAGGTCTATACTGTTGACCTATTTGGTGCCATGATGTTTGCTCAACGTATTGATCGCTTGAAACCTTCGCTGGTGCGGGAAATTTTAGCCGCTGCGCAAGCTCCCGGTGTAATTTCTTTTGCTGGTGGCCTGCCCGCAGCAGAAACCTTGTTCCAGCCCGATTTCTCACACAGCCGGATTCCAGATTCGATCTGGCAGTACGGCCCCTCCGAGGGCGAGCCTGCTTTGCGCGAGCTGGTGGCCGCGCGTGTGCGGGCCATGGGCTTGCCGTGTCAGGCCTCGCAGGTGCTGATTCTGAATGGCTCGCAACAAGGGATTGATCTGGTGGCCAAGCTATGGATAGACGATGGCACCCCGGTGTTGTGTGAGTCGCCCACCTATCTGGCCGCTTTGCAGGCCTTTGAGCTGTTTGGCGCTCATTGCCAAGCGGCAGAGCAGGACGAGATAGGGCTCAAGCCGGAGGGCATTGCCGCCAGTGCAGCGCAGTTTGTCTATTTAATCCCCACTTTCCAAAACCCGACTGGTGCTTGTTATGACGCGCAGCGTCGGCAGCAGCTGGCCGCAGCGCTAGATGCGCAGGGCATGCCAGTGTTTGAAGATGATCCGTATCGCGATCTGGCTTTCGATGGCGCTGCCCCCGCGCCGTTGGTCTCGCACCTGCAATCGGCGCAGTGGATTTATCAGGGCTCGTTTTCAAAAACGCTGGCGCCCGGATTACGGCTGGGCTATCTGATTGCCCACCCGGAGCTGATTGTGCCGCTGACCCGGCTCAAGCAGGCTGCCGATCTGCATAGCAATCGCCTGAGTCAGCATATCGTGACCCAAGTTTTGCACAGCGGAGAGCTCGACGCGCATGTGGCCCGCATTTTGCCGATTTACCGTCAGAAGCGCGATGTGATGGATCAGACGCTAAGGCACTATCTGGGCAACAAAGCCAGCTGGCAGCAACCGGCCGGTGGCTTGTTTTTCTGGTTGACGCTCAATCAGCACTGCGACACGCTGGCGCTGATGCAGCAGGCACTGGCGCAAGGGCTGGCGATCATGCCGGGAACGCCGTTTTACCCGGCCGGATCGGCACAGCGCAGCACGCTGCGGCTGAATTTCAGCCACAGCACGCTAGCGCAAATTGAGGATGGAGTGCGGCGGCTGGCCAATTTGCTTGAATCGGCCTAGGCAGGTTTTGACTGGGTTAAGGTTTACTGATTTTTGAAAATCGCTTCGATCGCCTGCTCGCCGTTGTAGGCTGCGCCACGGTGCCCGGAGCGGCGCAGGGCGTTGGCCCATTCTTCCACGATGGGTTTAAGCTCTTCAATTGAGCGGACACTGCTGAGCATGATGGCGAGCTTGTCTTCCCAGTTTTGCCCCAGAAACTCATGCGTGACCGACAAAATCACTTTACGGGCTTCATTCAACTGAAAGCTATTGTTGCGCGGCGGAGGCGGGGCGATGGTAGTGGGGCCGGAAAACTGGATTTGCTCTAGCACTTGCTGTTGGTGATTGTTGCGGCTGATAAATCCGGCATCGAGCAGCTTTTTCAGATTGGCGAGCACTTCTTGTCCCGGCAGCATGGCCACCAGCATGGCCGAGCTGCGCTGACCATCGATCATAAACAAGAGTTGACGTTCTTTTTGCCCAATCGCGCCGCTGCGGGTTTGCAATTCCTGCACCCCTGCGCTGGTTTTGGTGTAAACGAGTTCGTCCATGTGAACCACCTTTTGCCTTGGCTAGTCGCTAATGTATAAGTGAATTCTGATGTAACTGCAATAGTTTGACTACATTGTGAGCATAATCACACAGTGTTTTTGTGCGCCGTTTGTCGCTTAAGTTGCTGATCAGTAATGGAAAAATGAATTGACTACTGCTGCGCGCCGGGCTGTTTACGCCGTTTTCCGGGATGTTCAGAATGATCCCAAAGGGGTATATGTCTCAAGGCTAAATAAATAAAAACTCAGCAAGCGATACGGGCAGGGGTATCAGCGACGAGATTGCAGAATCTGCAGACCCAGGCCCAGCATGATCAGCGCTGTGCCTGCCAGCTCGTGCCATTGCACGGTTTCGTGATTGAGCCAGTGTCCCAGCCACAAAGAGCTGGCGGGGGTGATGAGCGAAATCAGCGCAACGCTGATCGGGCGACATTCGCGAATCAGCCAGTAGTACAGGCTAAACGCCAGCACCGAGCCAATGCTGGCCAGATAAATCAGCGCACCCAGCGCCCGCCCCGGCAGCGCCGCTGGCAAAGGCGCGCTGGAAATGAGCCAGAAAGCCGTGCTCAGGCCTGCGCACACCAGCAGCGCGCCGGCGTTGACGCTGAGTGCCGATTGCGTGCTGGCATACCGTTTGAGCAACACCGCCGCGCCCGATTGCAAAGTCATGCCCAGCAACAAGACCGCCATGCCGGGCAGGCCAGCCGGGCTTAGATTGAGGTGCTGGCTGAAAATAATCGCCAGCCCGCTCAGGCTGAGCAGGATCGCCAGCCATTCGGCACGGCGTAGCGGGCTGTCTAGCCAGCGGGCGGCAAATAAGCCGGTGGCCAGCGGGGCCAGACCAAACAGTACGGCGATCAGGCCGGAGGCGATAAACTGCGCAGCCCAGAATGAGCACAGCATCGACAGCGCGGTGGCGATGCCGGCAATTGCGTAAGCGCGGCAATGCGCACGATCCAGCGGCAAGCTCTGCTTGCGCCAGAGCAGCAACAATAGCCCCAGCATAGCCGCCAGATCAAAGCGCACCATCAGCGCCAGGGTAAAGGGGATGCCGCTCACCCCCCATTTAATCGCCAGTGCCGTGGTCGACCAGATGACAATCAGCAGGGCATATCCACTGGCTAGGCTGGATTTCATCGTTTGCGCATCAGACGTTTGAGCTCGCGCAGCGGATCGGTTTTGGGTGGCAAATCCCTGACTGAAAAGATGCGTTTGATCTGCCGGTTTTGCCAGCTGAAGACATCCACCGTCAGATAGCCGCCGCTGCCCGCGCTGCGGCTGACCACCACCACTTCACTGTTGCCATCGCCGTCGGCATCGGTATTGAGTACGCGCTCTATGCTGCCGTCGCGCGGATAGATTTGCCCGGCGATAAAATCATCCAGCGGAAAATCGGGATTGCTGCCGCCATACAGCCGGATGCTGTAGCTGCCGGTGCTGCGTGGCTCGTTATCGCCCTCGGCCACCTGAATGACGCTGCGATTATCAGGCAGCGGTAGTTGCTGCACAAAGCGCGTTTCCAGCGCCATGCAATGCAGAGAGAGGCTGAGCAGCAGTAGAGGGGCTATTTGGACGATTTGAATTTTTTGGACTATCTGGACTATCTGCATAGGGCGCTCAGAGTAAGGGGTGAGGCGTTGATGGCAAGGCAGCCGCTATGCCCGGTGGCGATCAGCGCAATCCATGCGGTCAGCGCCAGCAGCTCGCCTGCGGTTTCAAGATAATCATTGGGCGCGGTAGCAGTGGTAGTGGGTGCAGGCAGAAAACGGCGGCTCAGCTGGGCTATCGACTGCTGATACGCCGCCGGGCTGCCATCGCAGGCAAGGCGAACGGCGTCGGCAGGCTGACTGGTTTCCAGCGCCGCCAGCGTCAAGCTGCCGCTGTGCGCCGTGATATGGCGGTTTAGCTCGGTCAATGCACGCTGGCATTCGCTGCTTATGGTTTCAAGCGCGTAGCTTGATGGGCTTGCCAGCAGCAAGATGGTCAGCAGGTATTTCATCCTGCCAGGCTCCAGAGCATTTTGCTGGCCAGCACAATCAGCAGGGCAGCAAAGCATTTTTTCAGTGTTGCCACCGGCAGGCGGTGTGCCGCTGCCGCGCCCAGCTTGGCCATTGGAAAACTGGCGAGCACAATGGCAAGTAGTGCAGGTATATAGACGTAGCCCAATGAATACAATGGTAAGCGGGCAATACCCATGCCGCTGTAAATATAGCCAGCGGCACCAGCCAGGGCGATTGGAATGCCGATGGCCGATGAAGTGCCAATGGCTGTTTTCATCGGCACATTGCAGGCGCTCATCATCGGCACCGATAGCGAGCCGCCGCCGATACCCACCCAGCTTGACACCAGCCCGATCACGCTGCCACTGCCCGCCAACCCCAGCGCTGCGGGTAGCTGGCGCGATGGCTTGGGTTTCAGGTCAAGCAGCATTTGCCCCGCGACCAGATAGGCAAAAATAATAAAGATCCACTGCAGCGCCTGCGTTGAAATCAGCGCGGCAATCTGCGCGCCAGCAAAGGTACCCAGCACAATGCCCGGCGTGATTGAGCGCACAATATCCCAGCGTACCGCGCCCTTGGCGTGATGCCCGCGTGCACTGGCTGCGCCGGTGAAAATGATTGTCGCCAGGCTGGTTCCCAGCGCTAGATGCTGCAGCAATTCGCTGGCAAACCCGGCCTGATGAAACACCAGCAGCAGCGCAGGCACAATCACCAGCCCGCCGCCGACGCCCAGTAGCCCGGCCAGAAACCCCGCGATCAGCCCGACGCCCAGGCAGGCCAGCAAAATGGCCATCATGCCAGCAGATCCTGAATAAACGTCCACTCGGCCTCGCTCACCGGCGTGATCGACAGCCGAGAGCCTTTTTGCAACACCAGCATATTCGCCAGCTCGGGGTATTGCCGCATCTCACTTAAGGACAACAGCCGCGTTTGGCGCACAAAGCCCACATCCCGCTGTATCCAGCGCGGTTTTTCTGGGCTGGCTTTGGGGTCAAAATATGTGGATTCGGGGTCAAATTGCGTCGGATCAGGGTAGGGCTCGCTAATAATGCGCGCAAACCCGGCAATGCCCGGCTCGGCACACGATGAATGATAAAACAGCACGCCATCGCCCACCTGCTGGGTATCTCGCATAAAGTTGCGTGCCTGATAGTTTCTGACGCCATACCACCCCACCGTACCTCGCAAGGCCAGATCGGTAATCGCAACATCATCAGGTTCGGATTTCATCAGCCAGTATTGCATTCTGTTTAGTCCGTAATTTCGATGCGGCAGCCATCGGGATCCAAAATAACACTTTCGTAATAGCCATCGCCGGTGCGGCGTGGCTCACTGGCAATGGTGTAACCATCACTGCGCAGCCGCTCGGTGAGCGTGTCCACCGCCTCGGCCGAGCCTGTGCTGATCGCCAGATGAGTCAGGCCGATCTGCTGCTGGCCGGGTGCTTGTGTGGGCAATTCCAGCGTGCTGCTGTGCATGAGCTCCAGCTGGCCGCCTTGGCCAAAATCTAAAAAGCACGAGCGAAAGCCTTTGGCCGGATTGTGATAATTCGCCCCGGCGCTGGCACCGAAATAGTGGCAGTAAAAATGCTTGCTGCGTTCAAGATCGCGGCTCCAGAGGCCCAGATGAGCAATGTGCATGGTAAGTCCTTGTGCCGTGAAACAAACGTCTAATCTGCCCAGCCCGCCTGCCAAAGTCAAGGCCGCGATATAATCGGCGCCGACCAATGACTGCTGAACCCGCCATGACCCAGCCTGAATTATTGCAACTGATTTTTGATAGCCACCGCCGCCTGCTCGGGCGCGAGCTGGCTCCGTCCGATTTTTCGCCTGCGCAGGCCGCCGCCTGGCTGCAGCATGATGCGCCATTTTGCGTGCTGGCGCACGAAGCCAGCGCTGATCCGCGCTTTATCTTTGCCAACGACACCGCCTTGCGTTGTTTTGAATATCAGGCCAGCGAGCTGATCGGCCTGCCTTCGCGGCTGTCTGCCGAAGCGCCCAATCGCGAAGAGCGCCAGCAATTACTCGATGCGGTGAGCAAACAGGGCTATGCCAGCGGCTATCGCGGCCTGCGGATTGCCAAATCCGGGCGGCGGTTCTGGATCAAGGATGTTACGGTCTGGAATCTGCTGGATGCTGCAGGCGTTTGCCATGGACAGGCGGCCGTGTATGCCGCCTGGGAAGACGCCTGATTGATGGGTCTAGCGCTGCAGCTGGGCTACGCCAAGCAATCTGGCCAGCTCGCCCGATTGCCGCATACGCTGCAAGCCCTGATTGAATTGCTGTAGTAGCCAGTCGCTTTGCGCTGTTTTCCGGCTTAGCATCAGGTGCATGTTTTCGCTATGTACAGGCAGCGGATCATGCCGTAGCTCGGTGCGGGCGCGAGCGGGTAATGTGGTCGCGATCAGATGACGGCAGACAATCGCTTCGCAAGGAAAAGCATCAATGCGTTGGATATAGAGCTTGGCCAGATTCTGCGCGTCGCTATTGGCCTGATCCACCGTAAAAAAACCTTGCTCCTGCAGGCTGCGCCAGCGTGCGCCGTAGTTATAACCATTGCTCACGCCCACCCGGGCATTGCGTAGCGAATCGGTTTGCCGCCATGAGCGTGCCTGCTGGCGGTGGTAAAACAGCACGGTTTGGCTGCGGTACACCGGCTGACTAAGCAGAAAATCGCGCTGGCGCTCCGGGTTGCTGCTCCACAGCAGCGTGCCATGATATTGCCCCTGTTTGGTCGCTTCGAGTGCACGCCGCCACGGCATAAATGCGTAGTTGACCGTAATGCCCTGATGGGCAAAGGCGCGGCTGACAATCTGGCTGCCATAGCCATGCCCCGGCAGTTTCTGCCCCAGAATCGGCGGCCATTCACCATTGGCCAGCGTAATTTGCAACGCCGCAGCATGGGTGCTGAGTAGCGCAAATATGATGGATGCTGAAAGCTTTGTATAAGAATTTGGCATGACACCACTGTAGAGTTTGCCGTTTGGCACGTCAATTCGGGGTATCCGTATGCTGCAGATTGGCGACGAGCCCCGCATCAGCCAGCTCGGCGCTACAGAAGCACACGAAGTCCAGCTAGTGGGGGCTGAGCCAGGCTTATCTGGGCATCACGGTGGAGCTGGGAATCGACATCAATCAATCCCGGTCAAGGATAAAGCTTGAATACTACAAAGATTTGAATCATGGTTTTTCGCTCAGGCAGAGACCCAGGATCGAGCAATCGGGCAGGCAGAGCGTTGGTGGTCTCGCCTATCCACCATGTTTGGCTCGCCTTTAAGCCAATCAGCCGCCAATCAGCAACCCATCCGCAGCTATAAACCCGTAAAATAGCGCTTTGTTTTGCAACGCTCACTGCCGGTCTTGTCATGTCCATTATTCTGTCTACGCTCAACGCCCGTTACACGCATGCCTCGCTGGGGCTGCGCTATTTGCTGGCCAATATGGGCGAGCTGCAAGGCGAAACCGAGATTATGGAGTTCGTGATTGGCGGTAAAACCACCGAGTTTGCCGAGCGGCTGTTGGCGAGAAAGCCCAAAATCATCGGCTTTGGTGTGTATATCTGGAATGTCGAGGAAACCGCGCGCCTCGTCGCCTTGCTCAAGCGCGTTGCGCCTGAGGTCAAAATTATCCTCGGCGGCCCCGAAGTTTCATATGAAAGCGCTGAACAGGCGATTGTCAAAGAAGCCGATTTTGTTATTACCGGCTGGGGTGAAATCACCTTGCCCGATTTGTGCCGCCAGATCATCAACGGCCCGCAGCCGCTGATGAAAATCCACGCTGGCGTGCAGGCGAAATTGGCCGATTTGGCATTGCCGTATCAGCTCTATACCGACGAAGACATTAAAAACCGCACGCTGTATGTCGAGGCATCGCGCGGCTGTCCGTTCAAGTGCGAGTTCTGTTTATCGGCGCTTGATAAAACGGCGTGGCCGTTCGAGCTGACGCGATTTCTAGACGAGATGGAAACGCTGTATCAGCGCGGCGCGCGATTATTCAAGTTTGTTGACCGCACGTTTAATCTGAATATCAACACCAGTTTGCAGATTATGCAGTTTTTTCTCGACAAGATCGCCGCATATCCCGACGATCCAGTTTTTGCGCATTTTGAAGTCGTTCCCGATCATTTGCCCGAAGCGCTGCGCGAGGGGATTATGAAATTCCCGGCCGGCGCGCTGCAATTTGAAATCGGCATTCAGAGTTTCAACCCCGAGGTGCAAACGCTGGTCAGCCGCAAACAAAATAACGACAAAGCCGCCGATAATATCCGTTGGCTGGTCGACCACACGCAGGCGCATTTGCACGTCGATTTGATCGCTGGTTTGCCGGGTGAAACGGTGGAAAGTTTCGGCGCGGGTTTTGACGCGCTCTACGCGCTGCGCCCGCACGAGATTCAATTCGGCATTTTGAAACGGCTGCGCGGCACGCCCATCATCCGCCACACCGACGAATTTGCGATGATGTACGACCCCTTCCCGCCGTACACAATTCTGGCTAACCGCGACATCGACTTTACGACGATGCAGCGCCTGGTGCGCTTTGCGCGCTATTGGGATTTGGTCGCCAATTCGGGGCGTTTTGCGAACACTTTACCTGTTCTTCTTGGGTCAAGCCCCTTTACCCAATTTATGGCGTTCGCTGACTGGCTGTACGCCAATACCGATGCAACACACCGTATTGCTCTGGATCGCTTAGCCAAATTGGTCTGCATGTGGTTACAGGGGCAGGGTATGCCATTAGAGGAAGCGCAAGCGTTGTTAGAGAGCGATTACGCGGGCAAGCAGCCGAAGGTAAACGACGAGAAAAAATCGGCCGCGCTGCAGCGCCAAGCGGTGCGTTTGGCGGCTTAGGTGCTAAAGCAAAAGTTCCCACGCTGCGTTGTCTCGCCTTGCTGTACTCGCTGTACTATCTGCGGCTTCGACGCCTTGCGGGGAAACTTTTGCGTATTGACTTAAACATGAAATAAACGTGGAAAGAATAGACCGTGGAATTACTGAATATTGATTGCTTAGGCAAACCCTTGCGACTGGAAGGCAACTTTGCCGGTTGGCAGCGGTTGTTCTGGGATAACACGCTGGTGGCCGAGCAGGCCGCGAGTGCTGGGCGGGATGGCGCGAGCGCGCTGCAATTTGTCCTAACGCACGAGGGCGATACCGAGCAGCAAGTGGCGGTGCGGCTGGAAACACAACTGAGCTGGCAGCCGTTTAGCCTGCGCTATCGCCTACTGATTAATGAGCAAACCACCGCCGAAGGCCAGCGCGATACGCACGATATCGAGCGCCAGGTGCCCACCGTGCAGCCAGTCAAAGCCGCAGGCAAACTCAATCTGCTGGGGCTGGGCGCGCTGGCGCTCAAATTGCTCAAAAGCGCCAAGATGATCAAAGTCGCCCTCGCAGGCGCGAGCGTGGCGGCGTATTCGTGGCTGTTTTCCTTTGAATTTGCGCTCGCGCTGATCGCCTGTCTGGTGTTTCACGAGTACGGCCATGTGCGGGCGATGAAATACTTTGGTATGAAAACCAAGGGGATTTTTCTGATTCCGTTTATGGGCGGGCTGGCGCTGTCGGATGAGAAAATCAACACGCGCTGGCAAGACGTCGTGATCTCGATTATGGGGCCGACCTTTGGCCTGTTGATGTCGCTGCTGGCGATGCTGGCCTACTGGATCACCGATATGCCGTTTTTTGCCGGTCTGGCGACGTTTAACGCGCTGCTTAATCTGTTCAACTTACTGCCGATTTTGCCGCTCGATGGCGGGCATATTTTAAAAAGCATCAGCTTTTCGATGAATAGCATCGTCGGCCTGATCGCCTGCATCATCGGCGCTGCGCTTGGCGTTGCGGTCAGCTACGCTTTTGGGCTGGCGCTGCTGGGCTTTTTATTGCTGATCGGCAGCCTGGAAATTGTGTTTGAATGGCGAAGCCGCTACCAAAGCCATTTGCTGCCGCTCGATCGCTACGGGCAGGTGTTTTCCTTGGTGTGGTATGTCCTTACCGTGGGCGCTTTGATCGGCATCATCTGGTATTTTGCTGGCCTGGGCGACCAGATGCTGAGCATGCCGTTGCAAATTTTGCGTAGCTAATCGGCTAGGCAAATAATTCGTGCCGCGCTCGTTCGGTGACGGCAATCACGGCGGGGTGGCGCAGCTGGCGCTGGACTGAAATGGCGTAAAACTGCTCTTTGAGCTCGCTAATTTCCCCGCGTAGCGCCACCTGATATTCCTTGCAGATGCTCTGCGCCAGCACAGTGGGCACGACAAAAAAGCCTGCGCCCGCTTTGCCAAAGGCTTTAAGCAGAGCGCCATCGTCAAATTCGGCCACAATCCGTGGCCGGATATGTGCGCGTTCCAGCCAGGCCTCCAGCCGTGGGCGTATCACCGCGTCGGCACCGGGCAGCAAAAATGGCGCGCCATCCAGCGCCAGTGGAAAATCCCCCGCCCACTGGCTGCAGAGTGCTTTCGAGCCCAAAACACTGAGCGTGCTCTCGCCCAGCAGATGATTAAAGCCACGGATATTGGCCTCGGGCGGCAGCGCTCGGTCGGCCAAGACCAGATCAAGCTTGTGCGTGGCCAGATCACCCAGCAAATTGAGCAGCCGCCCTTCGCGGCAAATCAGCCGCGAGGGATAGTCCAGCTGCAACGCCGGTTGCAGCAGCTCAAAGGCCACCGTTTTGGGCACCATATCCCCGATGCCGACACGAAATTCCTGCGCCACGCCTTGCGGGCCGTGGGCAATCGCTTCTTGTAGCTCTTCGCCAATGCTGAACATTTCATCGGCATAGCTTTGCACCAGCCGCCCCATATCAGTCAGCGCCAGCTGGCGGCCGTCGCGGCGAAACAGCGGGCTGCCGATTTGTTCCTCCAGCGCTTTTAATTGGCCGCTGATCGCTTGTGGCGTTAGAAACAGCCGCTCGCTGGCGCGGATGACGCCACCTGATTTACAGACAATCCAGAAATAATACAAATGCTTGTAATTCAAGGCCTGCATGGTGGCTATTGTTCCAAAAAACTGAATATAAAACCAAGAATATACGATTTTTATTTCATTTTCAGCCGGTTTATATTGGCCGTGTTGTCTAACTGGAGCCGGATCATGAAAATCGAAATCAAAAGTCAAAACCTTGCGCTTACCGAAAATCTGCAGCGGCATATTGCCCGCCAGATCGAATTTGGGCTGGGGCGGCTCGCTAGCCATATCCGCAAAGTCACCGTGCGCCTGAGCGATATTAATGGCCCGCGCGGCGGGGTGGATCAGCATTGCCAGCTGGTGATCAGCCTAGAGCAGATCCCCGATGTGGTGATCGAAGACGTAGCCAGCGATCTGATTTTTGCAATCAATCGTGCCGCAGATCGGGCTAGCCGCACGGTGAGCCGCAAAATCCGCCAAAGCCGTGGCTTTGCTCCGCACATGCAGCCGAGCTACTAATCAGCCTTCACGCTTCTATGCCTTTCTGCCGGAGAACCACCATGCGCCGTTATGCCATCAATAGCCATGAAGCAATTTGCCGTTTACTTGCGCTGTCACTGCTGTCGGACGGCGGCCTTGATCAGTCGGAGTATCAAGCCTTGCGCGAGAGCAAGGTCTTGCACCGCTTGGGAATTAGTGATGCGACCTTACACCGCGTGATGCAGGACATGTGCGATGACCTGCTGCTGTATGCCAATGGTTTGGGTCAGCTGGAGCTGGATGATGCGCTGATTGATCAGCTGCTGGCCGAAATCGACGAGCCCCTGCTGCAAATGAGTGTGCTGCGCGCGATGCTGGGGATTGTCGACGCCGATGGCTGGCTGGCCGATGGTGAGGCGGTACTGATTTCACGGGCGATGGCGTGCTGGCAATACGACTGGTATGCGCTGCAACCGATACCGACTTATGCGCAGATGGCGCGCAATGTGGTGCGAAGTTGATGGGGGTATTGCCCCGTAGACCAATCAAGGAGTGAAGATAATGGAGATACTGGCCAGTGTATGGTTGGGTCAGCCGATTTGGTTGTGGCTGACTTTTGTGGCCATTGTGCTGGCGCTACTGGCTTTTGATCTAGGTGTGCTACACAAGGAAGACCATGAAATTGGCATGCGCGAAAGCTTGCAGCTATCGGCCTTCTATATCATGGCCGGCCTGTTGTTTGGCGGCTGGGTGTGGTGGTATTTGGGTTCGGTATACGGGATGCAGTATTTCACCGGCTTCTTAATCGAGAAAAGCCTGTCGCTGGATAATGTGTTTGTGATCTCGCTGATCTTCACCTACTTTGCGGTGCCCCGGATTTATCAGCACCGGGTGTTGTTCTGGGGCATCTTGGGGGTGATTGTGCTGCGGGCCATGATGATCGGCTTGGGCGCAACGCTGGTGGCGCAATACTACTGGACGCTGTATGTCTTTGCGGTGTTTCTGATCTTTACCGGCCTCAAAATGCTGTTTGCCGGTGAGCAAACCACCGACTTGGCCAATAACCCGCTGCTGGGTTTCCTGCGCCGCCGGATGCGGGTGACCGAAGAGCTACACGGCCAGCGTTTCTTTGTCCGTGCGCCAGTGGCACCGGGCAGCTACAAGCAGGTATGGTGGGCAACGCCCTTATTTCTGGCGCTGTGTATGGTCGAATTGGTTGACCTGGTGTTTGCGGTCGATAGTGTGCCGGCAATTTTTGCCATCACTACCGATCCATTCATCGTCTACACCTCGAACATCTTTGCGATTTTAGGTTTGCGCGCGCTGTACTTTGCGCTGGCGGCGGTGATTCATCGCTTCCACTACTTGAAATACGCTCTGGCGCTGGTGCTGGTGTTTATCGGCTCGAAGATCTTCCTGGGCGACTTTGTGTTCGATGGCAAAGTACCCGCAGTCTTGTCCTTGGCCGTGACCTTTGGCCTGCTCGCTGCTGGGGTGTTGTTCTCGCTGTGGAAAACCCGCAAAGACGCAAGGCCGGCGCATTGAGTTGATCGAACTGGAGCCCACAAAACGCCCACCTGAATTGGTGGGCGTTTTGCGCTGGTGAAATAGGATTCAATTTATCCCGCACACTTGGCAATTTCACCACTGCAAAAAGCGCAATGGTGCTCGGATGAGTGGGCTGGGTTAGACTGTAGGGAGGCTGTAATAGGCCAGAAGCGGAAACTGATTGACCTAATGAATTACATAAATCACTTCGCTCTACTAATAGGAAGCGAACATGCCAATCGTTATATCAGCAGACGCACAGGCGAAGGGTGAAATCTATGCTCATCTCTTCGAAAATGTAGCCTATGGAATAGAGCGCGATGTTTACTGGTCAATCACAATTCCATGCGCATCAATTAAATGGAGTGGTGAAGAATGGGAAACCGCTTTAACTTGTGAATGGCTGCAGTGGCCAATACAGAACTGGGTTCTGCTAAATGGCGCGAATATTGGCTTGGCGACCAACCCAAGTATTGTTGAATGCTCTTTTTATCTCACCGAACATATTCCAGTAGCAATAAAAGACATCACGCTCACACGGATAGATGATTCAACACATTTTGTTGTTGGCATATCGGGGCAAATGGAACTGGAAGGTTTTGGTGAGCTTGATGGCATCTCACAGTTCACTATCCACAGCGAAGTCGTTTTTCAGGGAGTGGCTGTAGTTCCTGACAATCTATTTCCCAAACCAGTAACTGAGGCAGATGCTACAAACGTACTTTCAAGTTTTATTAATGTAGACAATCTCAATGCACCAATTTGGGATAAGTTTCGTTATCTGTTTACCCCCCACGAACTACTTAAATAATTTGCTAAGTAGTTCCTTGCAACTAATTGGAATGAATTTTGCTTCAAAATAGGCTCTTCATAGGAGCCAAGCTTGAAACGTAATCTTTTAGGTCAACCACTCACGCCCGATGAAATCGTCATGTTAGAGAGCATGGCGCAACAGCATCATCACGCCAATTTTCGCCCACGCGCCTTGGGTTTATTGGCTTTGCACGAAGGAGAGTCGCCCAAGACCGTGAGCAAAATATTACGCATGAGCGAACAAATGGT
>NZ_VIRW01000040.1 GCF_009760905.1 Chitinibacter sp. GC72
CCACACTGTCCCGGTTCTGCCACTTGTGAATGGTATCGACGGAGACGTTATAGCGTGCAGCCAGTTCGGCCTGAGTGCCGGTCGCTTGCTGAATTTCCCTGCGAATGGCAGGCGTGGTGCGGGCGTTTTTGTGTAATTGGACGATCATGTTGTCTGGGCCTTGAGCGTTGCCAGAAGCTTACCTAAACTCTCGCGAGCTAGGGCAAGTTTCCAGATGCGTTTACTCAGGCAATCGTCCGGGATGCGACAAGTAAATCAGTTTCATTTGCAGTGGCTTTAAGCCGCACAAATTCTGGATTCATTTTCGGGCGCTCTTTGGAGCGCCTTGTTTATTTGGATTTGGCGATTTGGCGCCTCAGAGCTGCGCAATTAAGCGTTCTGGTCGATTCGGGCTTCCTTGTTGCCAAACCAGTCGTAGAAGCGGTCGCCACCGCTAAGGTTAAGCAGTTTCAATACTAGGTCACCCATGACTTGCTCGTCGCCATCTTGATCTTTGAGTTTGAAGGGCAGCTGCACTGGCGTTGCGCTGATGCTATCGAGTAGCTCATCAGCTGTGCCCTGGTAATTCATGCCGCGTGCGGCGCTGGTGTCCGCAGGCTGTGCTGCTGTGTTCGGACTGCTAGTGCGTTTAGTTTGCTCTGTGTAGCTCATCTGCTGGCGTGATTCATAAGTCACCGAGAGCTCGAACTCAAATTGTCGCCCATCTGCCGTGCTAATGGTTCCGCGCCCGGTAAAGCTGCTGCTGTCGTTCAGGCTGAAGCTGGCGGAGCGGGTGCTGCTGGTGCCGTCGCTGCTGCGCGACAAACTCATGCTCGCTTCACTACTGGCGCTTAGTTCGAACTGATCAAAGCTGATCTGCATGCCTTTGGCGGCATCGCCAAACAGCTGGCTGGCAAATTGTCCTAGAAAATCCTGGGCCAGTTTGAGTGTGTCTTTCTGTAATGAGGCTACGCGCTGTTCGATTTTGTCGGTTTTGCTATCAGCAGCTTTGTTGTTGCGCTGAAGTTCGCCAACGTGATTGCTGCTTTGTGCGAACAGATCGCGACCGCTGAGTGCTGGAAGTAAGGACATGATGGTGGCCTCCTGAAGGCATTGAGTAGCTTATCGGATGAATGCGCACAAAGCTGAGACGAGACGGATAAATGGTGTGCAGGTGTCGATTTAAGTCATTGCTGAATATGCAATTGCCGGTTTCTTTTGGCTGCTTGAGCGGATTTGCCGCAAAAATATCGACCGTCTGGCTGTTTTTTCTGGAGCCAAAGCCAATATTTATCAGGCTTTGTGCTGTGCTTGCCGACAAAAACAGAAATAAAACCAATTTTTACCGAGCACAGCATGGATAGTTGTGTATGATGTAGGACTTGAGCGACTGCTCAATTTTATAGTTTAAGGTAAATTAAAGATGGCAACTGGTACAGTTAAGTGGTTCAACGATGCAAAAGGCTTCGGTTTCATTACTCCTGATCAAGGCGGCGAAGACTTGTTTGCCCACTTCTCGGCAATTACTACTAGCGGTTTCAAAACACTGCAAGAAGGCCAGAAAGTTAGCTTTGAAGTGACTAACGGCCCTAAAGGCCAACAAGCTTCAAACATTCAGCCTCTGTAATTTACTACAGACTCTGATGCTCGGAACCCAGCTTAGGCTGGGTTTTTTATTGGGCAGATTTTAGAATTTATGCGGGGTATTGCTCTATAGGTCAATATCTAATTGTTCTGTAGGGTAATACCCAGGCAATAAAAAAGCGACCCGCAGGCCGCTTTGTGTTTTTTTGTGTCAGGTATTAGTCTTTGCGCTCGACCTGCGATACATCGCGTACCGCGCCAGTGTCGGCGCTGGTTGTCATTGCGGCATAGGCGCGTAGCGCTGCGCTTACATAGCGCTGGCGATCAACGGGTTTCCAGGCGTCCTTGCCACGACTTTCCATCTCTGCACGGCGCGCGGCCAGTTCTTCATCGCTAACCAGTAGGTTGATCGTGCGGTTTGGAATGTCGATTTCAAGCTGATCGCCTTCCTGCGCCAAGCCAATTGCGCCGCCTTCTGCGGCTTCTGGTGAAACGTGGCCGATCGATAGGCCTGAAGTGCCGCCCGAGAAGCGCCCGTCAGTCAGTAGTGCGCATTCTTTGCCTAGTCCTTTTGATTTCAGGTAAGACGTTGGATAGAGCATTTCCTGCATACCCGGGCCGCCTTTCGGGCCTTCGTAGCGGATCAGTACCAGATCGCCAGCGACCACCTGATCAGCCAGAATGCCAGCTACTGCGTCGTCCTGGCTTTCAAAAATACGCACGCGGCCGGTGAATTTCAGGATGGATTCGTCAACGCCAGCGGTTTTAACAATGCAACCACGCTCAGCGATATTGCCGTACAGCACCGCAATGCCGCCATCTTGCGAGTACGCGTGCTCTTTGCTGCGGATGCAGCCATTTGCGCGATCTAGGTCCAGCTCGGGCCAGCGCATGCTCTGGCTAAAGGCGATCGTGGTTGCAACGCCGCCAGGTGCTGCACGGTAGAGCAGGTGTGCCAGGCTGTCGGGCGAGTTTTTAACGATGTCCCATTGATCCAGTCCTTCGCCCAGTGTTTTGGCGTGGACAGTCGGTACATCACGGTGAATCAGGCCTGCGCGGTCAAGCTCGGCCAGAATGCCAATCACGCCGCCAGCACGATGCACGTCTTCCATG
The DNA here is from genome assembly GCF_009760905.1 of Chitinibacter sp. GC72. Lineage (GTDB taxonomy): Bacteria > Pseudomonadota > Gammaproteobacteria > Burkholderiales > Chitinibacteraceae > Chitinibacter. The sequence continues at coordinate 2,677 of NZ_VIRW01000040.1, forward strand.
TGGTATTTCTGCGTAGCGGGGGCGACTTTCGACAGGCAAGGTACTTTGCGGCTCATGCGGTCGATGTCTTGCATCTTGAAATCAACGCCAGCTTCATTGGCTGCAGCCAGCAGGTGCAATACAGTATTAGTCGAGCCGCCCATGGCGATATCAAGTGCAATCGCGTTTTCAAATGCTTCGAAGGTGGCGATATTGCGTGGCAATACCGAAGTATCTTCGCCTTCGTAGTAACGCTTGGCCAGTTCAACAATCGTGCGGCCTGCTTGCAGGAATAATTGTTTGCGGTCACCGTGAGTGGCCAGTAGTGAGCCATTACCCGGTAATGACAGGCCAAGTGCTTCGGTGAGGCAGTTCATCGAGTTGGCGGTGAACATGCCCGAGCACGAGCCACAGGTTGGGCAGGCGCTGCGCTCCACGGCGTCAACTTCTTCGTCTGACACATTGGGGTTGGCGGCTTCCACCATGGCGTCAACCAGATCAAGCTTGCGTGTTTCGCCGTGCCAGTTCACTTTGCCCGCTTCCATTGGGCCACCAGAAACGAAAATCACCGGGATATTGAGGCGCAATGCGGCCATTAGCATGCCGGGGGTGATTTTGTCGCAATTGGAAATGCAGACCATGGCGTCAGCACAGTGTGCGTTGACCATGTATTCAACTGAATCGGCAATCAGGTCGCGACTAGGCAGGCTATACAGCATGCCGCCGTGTCCCATCGCGATACCGTCATCTACAGCAATGGTGTTGAATTCTTTCGCTACACCACCGGCTTTTTCGACTTCGCGTGCCACCAGCTGACCCAGATTTTGCAAATGAACGTGGCCGGGTACGAATTGGGTGAAGGAGTTGCAGATTGCAATGATGGGTTTGTCAAAATCACCGTCTTTCATGCCGGTGGCGCGCCAGAGAGCGCGAGCGCCGGCCATATTGCGACCGTGGGTGGTGGTGCGGGAGCGGTATACGGGCATGATGTTTTCTCTAAGTGGCTGAAGCTGTGTAGCAATTGTAACAAAAAAACCTGCTTTGGCTTTCATGCTTCGCTGTGCTTGTAAATTGTAATTTGTACTCAAGGGTGGGTGATTGGGCTGATTGCCGGATATAATCGCAGCCACCCTGGACACCGAAAGCAGAAAGCCATGTTAGTTCATCCTCAGTTTGATCCTGTAGCCTTTTATGTTTACGGCTCATTTGGCGTTCACTGGTACGGTTTGATGTACCTGCTGGCCTTTGTCATGTTTTTGTTGATGGGGCGTTGGCGCATCCGGCGAGGGCAGCCTGCGGGCTGGCAAACCAGTGAGATGGATGATTTGCTGTTCTATGGTGTACTAGGGGTGATTCTCGGTGGGCGCCTGGGCTATATGCTGTTTTACAAATTTGATTACTATCTGGCCAATCCTGCTGAAGTGCTAATGGTTTGGAAAGGTGGTATGGCCTTTCATGGCGGGTTCCTTGGTGTGTTGCTGGCGATGTATCTGTTTGCACGCAAAACAGGCCGCAGCTTTTTGCAGGTAACCGACTTTATTGCGCCATTGGTGCCTTTGGGTTTGGCGGCTGGCCGGATTGGCAATTTTATCAATGGTGAGCTGTGGGGGCGCATGACCGATGCCACTATGCCGTGGGCAATGGTTTTTCCGCAGGCGCACGATGGTTTGCCGCGTCATCCATCCCAACTGTATCAGTTCGCACTTGAGGGAGTGTTGCTATATATCATTTTATGGATGTACTCAGCCAAGCCGCGCAAAGCGGGACAAACTTCCGGCTTATTCCTGCTGGGATATGGTTTCTTCCGGTTTGTTGCTGAATTTGCCCGTGAGCCTGATGATTATCTGGGTCTCTTAACCATGAATCTGTCGATGGGGCAATTGCTCAGCTTGCCGATGATTGCGGCCGGTTTGTTGCTCTATTGGTGGGCTTCAAAACAGAATTCATCGCCAACTGCGGCCTAATTGTCTTTTTGAAATAAGCCTTTATTGAAAAAAAATGGCGAGAGGGTGGAAAATGTTTGACGATATTGTTCATCCTCTCCATAATGCGGGTCTCTAAAGGGGGGGATTACCCCAGCGGTCAACGGGTCCGGACTGTAAATCCGGCGGCTCAGCCTTCGAAGGTTCGAATCCTTCTCCCCCCACCAAACACCCATGTGTTGCGGGTTTTGGTAGAAACGAATTTTAAGTACTAAGCGCGGGTGTAGCTCAATGGTAGAGCAGAAGCCTTCCAAGCTTACGACGAGGGTTCGATTCCCTTCACCCGCTCCAAAAAAATGCTGATGTAGCTCAGGGGTAGAGCACTCCCTTGGTAAGGGAGAGGTCGGGGGTTCAATTCCCCCCATCAGCACCAATTCGTAGTGTCATTATTCTGTTATTTCAAGTTCTCGAGAAGGAAATAAAGCGATGGCTAAGGAAAAGTTTACGCGGAGCAAGCCGCACGTTAACGTTGGTACAATCGGTCACGTTGACCACGGTAAAACAACCCTGACTGCTGCGATCACGACTGTGTTGACTCGCAAGTTCGGTGGTGAAGCTAAAGACTACTCACAGATCGACAGCGCACCAGAAGAAAAAGCACGTGGTATCACTATTAATACTGCGCACGTTGAGTACGAAACCGAAACTCGCCACTACGCTCACGTAGATTGCCCAGGTCACGCGGATTATGTAAAAAACAT
>NZ_VIRW01000041.1 GCF_009760905.1 Chitinibacter sp. GC72
CGCGCCGATGTCGGCGGGGCTGCTGGCCGGGCGGCCATCGGCGGGGCCAGCCAGAATGCGCAGGCGCACGCCCACCCGTTGCGCCGGCTTGCCGCCGGGAGCATGGGCGCTGCCGTGCAGCAGTACATCGCACTTGGGCTTGTAGGGGGCCAGATCGCTTTCGGTCGATTCGCTGCTCTGGTTCATTTCCCCCCAGAAGGTGTCTTCGAAGGTCAGTTCTGGCGGTTCATCATCAATCACTTCGGCCTGGTAAAACCCAGCATGCGCCAGCGGGCGCAAGCGGTAGGCCACCTTCATCACGATGACTTTGTGCTCGGTTTCGGCGACATCCAGCGCACTAAAGCACAGTGCCGGAAACGGCGTGAGATTGCGAAATTCCATACCGGCCTCAGTTCAGGTCAATGTCTTTGCCGGTAATTTGCACCGGGCCGGATGACTCGAAATTGAAGCGCGTACCCTTGATGGTGACATTGCCATCCTTGTCCATGTGGATCAGGCTCTTGCCACATTCGATGGTGATCTCGTCGCCCGCCGAAATGCTCAGCGTCTTGCCCACCATCACCGTCTTGTTCAGCCCCACTTGTTCGAACTGCGCCAGCCCCACCGCCGTATTCATCGCGCCGCCGACGGTAATGGCGTAAGCCCCGCCCACCGTCAGCGCGTTGGCCAGATACACCGTTTCGGTCTTGGTTTTTTTGATGGTGACAGTTTCCGCGCCATCCACCGTTTCGGTGCGGTTTTTGCCGATGGTGATGGTTTCGTTGCTGCCTACGGTTTCGGTGCGGTTGCTGCCGATGCTGATCGTTTCGTTATTGCCGACCTGCTCGGTACGGTCGTTGCCGATGGTGATGGTTTCGTTGCGGTCCACCGTCTCGGTGCGGTCGCGCTTGACGTGCACGGTTTCGTCGCGGTCGATGGTCTTGCTGCGGTCGCGCCCCACCCAGTGCGATTCGTCGTTTTCCACTTCGATGCGCTGATCTTTCTCGGCGTGCAGCCACACTTCTTCTTCGCCCTTTTTGTCTTCAAAGCGGAAGATATTGGCGTTGTCCGGCCCGCCACCGGGGCTGGAGCGGCTGTAAAAGCCCGATTGCGTCTTGGTGCTGGCATTGCCCCATGGGGTGGGCTGCTCATCGTTGTAGACCCGGCCGGTGATGATGGGGCGGTCGGCGTCGCCCTCGATGAAGGACACCAGCACTTCCTGGCCGATGCGCGGAATCGACGTCGCGCCCCAGCCCTGGCCAGCCCAAGCGCTGGCCACGCGCACCCAGCAGCTGGACTTGTCGGTTTTAGGGCCGTAGCGATCCCAGTGGAACTGGATTTTGACGCGGCCTTTTTCGTCAGTGTGGATTTCCTCGCCCGGCGGGCCCACCACCACGGCGGTTTGCGTGCCCTGCACATAGGGTTTGGGCGTCATGCGCAGCGGGCGAAATGGGGTTCTGGCCGGTTGCACCGTGATATGGCACTGGCTCAGGCCGCTATCAGTAGTGATGTTGATGTCTGGGCGGGGTATTGCTCTGTAGTCATTTTATATCAAGGGTTATGTGGTAATACCCCTGACTTGATTTGAGGTTTTCATACCTACGACTACGCTTTGCTATTCGCACCTACCGTGCTGGCATTGTGCCAATCACACTGGTGATTGGGGTCATGCGTTACTTCGAGGTAGTTTACGCCATTTTGATGGGTATTGCCATGTAGCCCATATTTAGTAATGGCTGGGTGGCAATACCCATGATTGGGTAGGATTTGCTGGGCTTGTCGATCCAATTTAGCTATCTGGCATCTGTAATAATTCACCACCTAGCCGTACCATGGTGATGCGTTCGATGCCTTTGAGTTCAGGCCGCCAAACGATTTCAATCACCAGCGCTTTATCCAGAAAAAAACTTTGCCGCCGATCTCCCACAGCCAAGTCGCGCGCGCTCAATTCGGTGGTGTTGTCGCCGAGTTTTTGCTGGGCGCTGCTGGGAGTTTCAGTCTGGGCATCTAGACCAAACGGCAAAGGATAGCCCCAGCGGGCACCCGATTGCCCCAGTACATCCAATTTTACATCGGTGATCAGCCAGCGATTCGGATCACCTTCTTCGACGTGCCCAGCGTGTGGGTGTGAGAGGGTTAAGGTTAATCCGGCTGCGCTGAAGTGATGACTTTGCACTGTGGGAGTCGGCAGCAGTGCTGAAATAGGCACCGCAAAAGTCAGCGCCAAAGCGTTGAGCCAATCGCCAATCTGGCGGCAATTGAGCCGCTGGGCGAGGCCATCGGCTAGGGTGTTGAGATCGAGGATTTGGCTCATGATGATGCAGATTCATCCTCACCAATGCGGGGGTTGTCGGGGTGGTGAATGCGCTCCCAAGTCGTGCCATCGAAGCGGGCGAGATCCTTGCTACCGATAGACCACAATACGCCCTCAACGGCGTCGACGACGATGGCATTTTCCAACTCGGGTTTTAAACCTGTGATGACTTCCTGGATTTTATTTCCATCGTAAACATAGAGGCCCATATTACTGGCCAGATAGGTTAAGCCATTAAATCGCGTCAACGAATAAAACAGCTGGTTATCTTCAATACGACTAAGGTCAACGAACCCCTCTTGAACATTGCCACGCAGTAAAGTACCGTTGGCACTGCAAAGCCAGACAGTGCTGGCGTTTTCGATATGAATTGCATTCAAGCGCTCTGTTGTCGGCAGTGCTAACGCGCTCCACTGCTGACCATCCCAGTGAAATAATCGCCCTTCATAACCATATGCGCCTGGAATGGCCCCACAGAGATACATATCGTCTTCCGCGAGGCCATGAATATCGGCGAGCAATAAGCGATCCTCTACATCTGTAGCTTGCAGGATACCATCATCCATATGTACCCAGTGATTGGCCGCAAGCCGCTTGTAAACCTGACCTGCGCTACCAACGGCATAGAGATGATCGCCGATCTGCCGCAAAGTGCGCATATAGCCCCAGCCTTTGGCATCGTCAGAATATACGCCTGCGCCAGGGATTTTTTCAAAAAGTGGTGGATTTGAATGGCTAATGAACTCAACCTCACCTTCATTTGATAACGCGACTAAATTCTGCTCGCTTTCATCATCGGCGAAGAATTGTTCTAACCCGACAGTCCACCAATTCACATCATGTCGAGTCCATAAAGACTTGGCTTGAAAATCAAGAATACTCAATCGTGTATGCCGTGAGTATGCGGGCATTGAATCTAGCGAACTTGAAATGTACAAATAATCATGATCAAGTACCTTTGCGTTTGTAAGTTCTACTTCAGAGCTCATTTTTTCTTCCTAGTTGTTTTCCGTGGACCTTGGCTATCAACTTCTTGATTGTCTTGCGAGAACTCGGCCAGAGCATCTCCTTTAGGCAATGGTTGAGTAGTTCGCCCATATTTATTGCGATCTACACCCTTAAATGCATCGTCTACTTTTTTCTTGATTTCTTCTTTGCAGTGCGGTTTGACTTTACCGACTTCTTCAATCGAAATATCAATCAGCTCACCGATAGGGGCTGCCCCAATCGGCCCATTGTCTGTACGGTTGCCAGCTGCGGCAATTTTTGGGTCTGTGCCTTCATGTGCCAGATTATGGTCGCTACCTTTTACTTTACTACCACCACTCAAGCAAATACTCGGTCCATCATCCAGCGAGGGCATGCCTGGTATGCGATTGAGTCCCATCTCCCCATCACTACGATTGCCATAGCGCAAGGTGTAATCGGGCACAATGTGGTGCGCTTGCTGCCCTTTTGGACATTTCTGATCCTTATAGGCTTTAATCCCGCAATCATTATTGCCACTATTTCCAACAATATTAACGCCATCGCCCGGTGGTTGAGACGATGTGCCCTTGTTCGAGTTTGATTTCTTGGTGCGCTTGTTGCTGGGAATCAGCGTGCTTAATTTGTCTACTTTACTCATCACCATGCGTTCGGCGTACTTCATTGCCAATGCTTTAACATTAGGCAGCTGCCCACTGGTTAGCATGCTGGCTGCGGCATCCAAACCCGTGGCTGCCGATTCAGCAATGCCGCCTACTGCACTGACGCCGCCGCCAACGGCAGCGGTGGCGCCGCCTCCGGTCACCAATACTGCGCCCGGCACAGCACCAATGCCAGTGGCGACCATGGCTCCGCCGACTGCCGCAGTTCCACCCCCCGCCGCAGCAATGGTGCCACCGGTCTCCATGGCTTGCCCGGCAAAATCATGCAGGCTGGCAGAAATGCCTTCCTGATATTGCTTTGCAGCTGATTTTGCCGCATCGAAGGCCTGCTGCATAAAGCCTTTTTCAGCCTTGCTTTCTGGTGTGGCGTTTTGATTGGATTGGTTCGCTTTACCCGCGCTGGATTTTTGTTTGGTCGTGTAGATCCCGGGGTTATTGCCCCCATTCATGGTATTCGTATCATCCTGACGAACGATAGGCTTGCCTTGCGCCCGAACCGTGCCACTGCCTTTGGTGGGTTTCACTTCACCTGTCACCGTATTACTTTTTATGCCTTTGGCTGCACCTGGTGCATCTCCTTTGCCTTTGGGTTGTTTGCTTTGATTGAGCACCAAGGCAGGATCACGGTTGAATTTGACGGTGGCTGTGGTGCTGACACTATTACTTAAATCTTGGCTGGTAGGGTAAGGGATGGGTGGTGTGGCGCTACCTATTGGCGTTTTGTTAACGGAAGGTAAAGTGCTGATCGCAATAAAGTTACTATTTTTTCGTGCGCCGATTTTATTGGGCGTTTTACGTTGCTCGGCATCAGCCTTTGCCATGGCTTCTGCACGTTGATCATCTGCTGATTCGGTTGCGTTTGGGGTCGATAAACGGAGCTGATCACTCATGATTGGTACTCCGTTGGTGCTGCAGCATTAGATTCTTCATCGGCAAATTTGAGCAGCGGGGCGGCGGGCTCGGTTTCAAAGCGCGCTTCCAGCACGCGGATTGGCGCGTCGGCGGGGACTGAAAGGCGATGCACTAGCGTGATGGTGAGGGCGTCGGTGTCGATGATCAGCGTGTCGGTGCGCATCGGCAGTGGCAGCAATTGCCCGCTGTGCATGCGCGCCAGCACGAAGGCGCGGTGGCCGGGTAGGGCGGTGCGCAGCAGCCCGCTGGGCGTGAGGTTGGTCAAATCGAGCAGGAAATTGCCAGCAGGCCAGTTGATCTGCTGGTCGGCCGGGGCGGCATTCCAGTAGGCAAAATCAAAATCCTCGGGCAGATTCGGGTGG
>NZ_VIRW01000042.1 GCF_009760905.1 Chitinibacter sp. GC72
GGCAATTTGGTGGTAGGACGAAAAACTTCACCGGTGAAGTTTTTTGGGCGCGCGGCTATTTTGTTTCGACGGTGGGTTTGGATGAAGCAATGGTCAGAGCCTATATCCGAAATCAAGAAAAGGAAGATGAGCGTTACGACCAGATGAAGCTGGGGTTGTGACTCGCCGCCTTGGGCGGCACTTGGTTTGTTGACGCCTTCGAGGCGTTCCTCTAATAAGCCCCCAGCTTTGCTGGGGGTCATTTAACTTTAGAATGTCACTTATCTTACATTTTGCCATTTTGATACTTGCTATCCATTTATGCTGTAAGCATAATGGTTTTCCCTTACGTCAAACCCTGTGCCTGGTTTAAATCCAGGCACAGGGTTTGGCAAAAATGGAGATAGCAGGTGTTCTGTTCTGGCTGCTGTGCCGTGTATGCATGGCACAGCAGCGCCTGCTTTAAAACAACAACTGACCACTTTTAAAGAGAAAACCATGAGTAATTACGCATCATCGCCGAACTTTGCCAACGGTTTCCCCACCCCAGGCCCGCAAACGCCGAATCCGCAAGATGTCATGAATCATGTGTTCTTTTTGTCTGAAACCGAATGGAAGCAGGCGCGTGAAGAGCAGAAATTTGACTACATCATTATCGGTAGCGGTTTTTGTTCGCTGGCCTTTGCCGAACGCATTCTGGCGAAAACGCCGCATGCCAATATCCTGATTGTCGAGCGTGGTCCGTTCTTTTTACCTGAGCATTTCCAGAATCTGCCTTTGCCTTACCAGTCGACCTTGGGTGGTTTGTCAGAAACATTCCCGTGGACATTGGCGGCCAAAACAGCGCATCAGCCTGCCGGGCATATTAATGGACAGCACGGGATGGTGCCGTTCTTCGGTGGTCGCAGCATTATGTGGAGTGCATGGTGCCCGCGTCCGACCACTGAGGAAATGGCAGGTTGGCCAGCGGAAACGATTGCTGCCGCTCAGGCGCATTTTGCGTCGGCTGAAGCCTTGCTCAATGTCATTCCGGCTGATCAGATCGACGCACATTTGAATGAGCAGATGCTGGCTCAGGTTTCGGCTAGCCGCCCGGTGTACGGCGTGATGCAAAAATCGCTGCAAAAAATGCTGGCCGACAATTTGCACAAAGTTGACTCGGCAACACGCAGCATGGCCGCGCCGCTGGCTGCTGGTGCTGGCTTGGGCGAGGGGCTTGATTTTGCCAAATTCTCCACGCCGTCGGTATTGCTTGAGTTGTCACAAAAACAAAAGGCCTTGAGCAATATCGGGAAGGGCAGCCCTTTGCGCATCGTAACCGAATGTATTGTGAATCGCCTGATTCAGCAAGACGGCCAGGTAACTGCATTGGATACCTCGCGTGGTGTAGTGAGCGTGGGCGACGCAAAAGTTGTGCTGGCCATGGGGACTTTGCCGCCAACTACTTTGCTGCTTAATTCTTTCCCGGAAGTGAAACGCGCTGGTGAGCGCTTTACAGCACACTTTATTACCTCGGTGGTGGCCCGTGTTCCACGCGCCGATTATCCATTTGCCGACCAGCTCAATGAGCTGGAGCTGGCAGCGATCTATATGGCAGGGCAGAACAAGGAAAGCGGCATGCAATATCATGTTCAGCTCTCTGTGCTGTCGGATGAAAAGCCCGAACAATACGCTCAGCGTGCGGCGCGCTATATGCCCGACGTGGTGGCTACTGCGTCAATGGCTCAGCTGGAAAGCTCGAAAGACTATCTGGTGTTTGTGTGTGCCGTCTTGGGCGAAATGGATTACCGCAATCCAGAAAATCACTTGCGCCGTAATGGGGATGCCAATCCGACGACCAATGTGACGTTGCAGGTTTTGGCAAATGATGTCGATCGTGCCACGTGGGACACCATGGACGAGGGAACCTTCCAGATGATGGAACGTGCACTCTCGCCAAAAGGCGCAGCCCAAGTCGAATACTGGCATGGTGATGCCAATGTGGGTACTTGGCAAAAGGCGCCACCACCGATTGCCCAGCGCCGCGTGGGTAGCCTAGTGCACGAAGGATCTACCCTATGGATTGGCAACGATGGGCAAAGCCCGGTTGGCCTCGATTACCGTCCAGACGGGGTAGAAAATGTCTATGTCACAGGCGGTGCTTTGTGGCCAACCAGCGGTTCATGGAATCCAACCATGACCATGGTGGCGCTGGCGCAAGACTTGGCCGATCAATTATTGGCTGCCAAGGGTGATCAATAATGCTGCCCACCCAACCCCCGATGAGTGTGGAAGATGTGCTGGATAAACAGGATGGCGTTTATCTGTGTATCAAAGACCACAACTCCGTTTTCCTGTGGGTGAACGACAATTTTGCCAATCTGGTCGGCATGAGCAAAGCGCAACTGATCGGACATCGTGACGACAGGGCGGAGCACGTGGCGCATGACCAGCAGGTGATGGCCAGTGGCAAGCCTTTGCTCAATTTCCATGAAACCATCGATATTCCCACTGGCGATGGCGCAATGCGCAGCGTGGAAATCGTGACGCAAAAAGGTCTGCTGCGCCAACCCGATACCGGCGAAATCATCGGCATTACCGTGTGTTTTGCGCTGCGTTACCCTGAGCTGGTCAACGATGGTACTCCGGTGCCCAAAATTGTCCCCAGCCAGCAGCGCACCCCCGATGCCGAGTTCTGGATCAAACAATTGGGCATGACGAGCGCCGGTGTTGGTGGCTACTTTGCCGCAGGCGCAGTGGCGGACGAAACCATTGCCCAGGCCGCTTTGCCTGCGCGTTTTGAGTCCGACCATCGCCTGTATTCATCCAACTACTATCTACTGCAATCGCCAGATGTATTGCAGCTGCATACGTTGAGGCAGGATGAAGTGTGGTTTCATCATGATGGGCTGGCGATCCGCTTGCATATTTTTGCCCCTAATGGCCAATACAATGCAGTGGATATTGGCCGTGATGTTGAGCAGGGGCAACATCTGCAGGCTGTCGCGCCTCATGGCTGCTGGTTTGGCGGTGAAGTGATCGGCACCGGCTTTGTGCTGGCCAGCTGCAGCCTCTCGCCGGGCTATGAAGCAGAAGATTCAAGTAAGCCCAATCCAGCTCAGATTGCTCAGCTTAAAGCGGCATTTCCTGAGCAAGAGGCAATTATTGAGCGTTTGACCCAGTAATTAATCTGAGGTAAACCCCCGGCTTTGCCGGGGGACTCACCAAGGTTTGACCTATACAACGGTCATTGTGAAGCTCCGATCTCGACCAAGAGAAGGAGTTTCAAATGAAAGAGTATCAAAGTCTGAGCCATACGCGTTGGGATTGTAAATATCACGTGGTGTTTATCCCCAAGGCGAGAAAGAAGCGATTATTCGGCGCATTGCGCCGTAATCTTGGGGTTATTTTCCATGAGCTGGCACAGCA
>NZ_VIRW01000043.1 GCF_009760905.1 Chitinibacter sp. GC72
TGCTGTGCCAGCTCATGGAAAATAACCCCAAGATTACGGCGCAATGCGCCGAATAATCGCTTCTTTCTCGCCTTGGGGATAAACACCACGTGATATTTACAATCCCAACGCGTATGGCTCAGACTTTGATACTCTTTCATTTGAAACTCCTTCTCTTGGTCGAGATCGGAGCTTCACAATGACCGTTGTATAGGTCAAACCTTGGTGAGTCCCCCGGCAAAGCCGGGGGTTTACCTCAGATTAATTAAAGTAGCTATATATGAGAAAAAATCTCAGTTTTGGCCGATATATTGATGCCGAAACCGTTGTAATGCCGAATCGACCATACCTTCCACATTCCCGCGCTGAGTGAATTCATGACGCAAATAGCTTGCATCGCTCCCTTCATGTGCGATCCGATAGATATGTTCAAGCGCAGACGAGCAACCCAAGGTATCCGCATGCGGCTGGATAAGTCGTATTGTGTTCAGAATGTCTTCGCGCAGTGGCACTTGTTCATAGGATTTAGGATGTACGGTTGTGCCATCCAGACCGAAGCGGCACGCTTGAAAGCGATTGTAGTTGTATACGAGATAGTCATCTTCAGCAGGGGCAGGTTCATTGCGCTCTAATAAATATTTACAGAGAGCCTGGAGGTAGCACGCCAAGGCAGCAGCACTTTCAACCGTTAGCGGCGTGTCGCAGACGCGCAGTTCAATGGTTCCATATTCCGGTTTTGGCCGAATATCCCAATAGAAGTCCTTCATGCTTTTGACGACCCCAGTGAGTTCCATTTTGGCGAAATACTGCTGTGCAAAATCTTCCCAGTTCAACAGGAACGGCGCGCGGCCACTGAGTGGAAAGGCGAATACAGAGTTCAGGCGCGCGGAGTTAAACAAAGTGTCACTGCCTTGCACGAAAGGGGAAGACGCTGATAAAGCGATGAAGTGAGGAACATAGCGGTTCAATGCGTGCAGCAGAAAAAGTGCTTCATCTGCACTGGAACACCCAACATGGATGTGTTGGCCGAAAATGGTGAACTGTTTGGTGAGATAACCATATAGTGCAGACACTTCTGCGAATCGCGGCTTTTTAAAAATGCGGCGTTCCGACCATTGTTGAAAGGGGTGGGTGCCGCCACCACAAATTCCGATATTGAGTCTATCTCCTGCGTGAATAAGCGTATCGCGGATTTCCAGAAGTTGCGCCCGCAGCGTTGAATAATCGGTATGAACATCGGTAGCGATCTCAATCATGCTTTCAGTAATTTCAGGGGTCACAACACCAGGGAATGGCTTGCGCCTCAATAACTCGAACATATCCGGGCTGGCGGCGGTCAGGTCGAAATCACTCCGGCTGACTAGTTGTAACTCCAGCTCTACCCCAAGACTCAACGCCTGCGATGTTTTGAATGCTTCAAGTGGCATGTCAGGATTCCTTGCTTTCCGGCACTTCACGCGCCCAAATTAAGGCGCGCTGGATAAGAATAGGGCCTAGTATTTCCAATGTGATGGCTGCAGCTGCTAGCGGTGCGAGTTGATCTACCAAATTAATACCGAGAGAGCGAGTCTGCTCCAATACTAAAATCACAAATGCAGACATCGGAGCGGTTGCCATTCCAATCAACACACCCTTTCTCCATGAGGTGCCACTGATGTAAGCGAAAAGGCTTATACCAACCATTTTTGCAATCTGGCGCACTGCGATGAGCATAAGTCCAAAACCGATTCCGCTAACAACTTGCCGCCATTCAAGTGTTGCTGCGATGAACACAAACAGCAATATAGATAAGAGATCACCAAGAGCACCGAATCCGCGCTGTGATGTATTTAAGGCAACACGACGATGACGAGCAATCAAACCGAACGTCAGTGCCGCTAGTACGGGGGAAAGCTTCAGGCTGTGCGCCAATGTGACAAGGCAAATGATCGCAATCGTGAATGCTAGTGTACCGTCATGGCTAGTGCGTTGAGTGATACGCAGTAAGGCAGGAACGAGAATGCCCACCGTTGTTCCTAGCACCACGGAGGCAAATAGAACGATCAAACTGCTGTATGTTGCCTCCCATAGGTTGCCAGAGGTACGAAATACGACCAACCCGACGATGACTTTGAAAACAAACACGGCCAGCACACTATTCATGGCCGAAAGATGTAGGATACGCTCGGTGACTTGCCCGGAACTGCGTTGTTCGTTGATGACACGCACAATCGTTGCGGGCGAAGTAGCCATGGATAGTGCCGCTAATAGCAGCGCGGTTGGTGTCGATTGCTCAAACCAGCTCGCTAGAAAATAGACTGCCGCAAAGGTTAAAAATGCTTCGGTCAGGCTAGATGCCGCGAGCCACGGATTAGTCCGTAGCCAGCGGAGATTGATGCGATAGCCACACTCAAACAAAATCAAGCCAAATGCGATGTTCACTAAAAGTAACATTGCTGTTGATTGAGCTTGTGGCAAAACACCCGCCTGTGATGAGGCTAAAGCGAAACCAACAATGGCATACGTGCTAATGCGCGGTAGCTTTACCAGACGATAGCCATACTCACCCATGAACCATGCGATCAGAATCGTAAGTGGCCAAGCCATTTCCGTTAATAAAGTCTGGAAATCAAACATATCTCAGCCTCATAAAAAAATCAAAAGCTAATACTGTAATGATGGTCGGCGGCAACGTGCCTAAGATAGGGCATTGTTGAATAAATAAAACTCAGTCCAAACTCGCCATCACCCGCGCTATTTTGATCTTAACTGATATCGGCATACCAATATTGGTCATGACATTTAATGCGTACGCACTGATCCATGCTTCCGTTTTTGCAGAGGCAATGCACGTGCTTTCATCGTACTCCCAAAAATACGCTTGAACCGCTGCATGATCAGTTCGGCATAATTGCGTAAGTTGTAGTCCACCTTTTTCTGCCTGCCAATACGTACATGGGTTACGACCATTTGCATATGTTGATCACGTTGCGTGTCACCAGCATCAGAGATCACCGCATTTTTATGTGTCGCATCCCGGACGATTGCCTGAGTAAACGCATCTGGAAACTTGCCCTAGCTCGCGAGAGTTTAGGTAAGCTTCTGGCAACGCTCAAGGCCCAGACAACATGATCGTCCAATTACACAAAAACGCCCGCACCACGCCTGCCATTCGCAGGGAAATTCAGCAAGCGACCGGCACTCAGGCCGAACTGGCTGCACGCTATAACGTCTCCGTCGATACCATTCACAAGTGGCAGAACCGGGACAGT
>NZ_VIRW01000044.1 GCF_009760905.1 Chitinibacter sp. GC72
CAGCCCACAAACCAACGGGATGGTCGAGCGTTTCAATGGACGCATTAGCGATGTATTGGCCACTCATCGTTTTGTCTCAGGCGCCGATTTGGCCGAAACGCTGGCACGCTACGTGTTGCTCTACAATCAACATTTGCCACAACTGGCGCTGGGACATCGCACGCCGATCCAGTCCATGAAAGAATGGCAGAAAACGCATCCAGAATTATTCAAAAAACGTATCAGCAATCGTCCGGGACTGGACATTTATGTGGCGGAACAATGATTTTTGCGTCGGGTTCCGTTTAGCGAAGACCGAGATGGAAACCCGCGCAAATTTCCAGAGTGATTGGTGTTAGCTGCGGCATGGCTAAATTTCCAAGAGATTTGAAGGCTTCATTATCGGCCAGCTGCAGGTATTTGTAAGTAGCAGGACGGTGAAAACAGCGCTTACTGCATTCACGATCCTGCTGCATGGCGCTGACTTTGGCGCTTTAGCCGAGTTGCCAATGTGGCAATGGGCTGAGTGCCTGAATGTTTTCGCGCGCGGCGACGGCGTCAATCCATCTCGGGGGGCTTGCAGCTGATTATCGATATGGTTGTAAACCATAAATACATTGCTGCGCGCATACAGCGAAATATTGCTATTGGAACCATGCATGGTGTTGCAATCAAAAAAGACCACCGAGCCTGCTGGGCCTGTTGGCATTTCAATGCCATTTTTCTCCACTAAAAATTGCAAGCTAATCGGGTCGGGCACGCCGTATTCTTGTTTCTTAAGTGAAGTTTGGTAGTGATTGTCAGGCGTTTTACCTACGCATGAAATAAAGAAATGCTGCGAGCCGGGAATCAGCATGAGTGCGCCATTAAAAGCATTGTTGTCGGTGAGGCTAATGGCGCAGCTGACGGCGCGCATCGCAGGCATGCCGTCTTCGATATGCCAAGTTTCAAAATCCGAATGCCAATAAAACTCTTTGCCGACCAAGCCCGGTTTGTAATTAATTCGGGATTGATGAATATACGTTTCACCGCCAACGATTTGCTCGGCAATCTTGAGTAAACGCTGATCTCGTACTAAGCGAGAAAATATCGTGTTGATGCGATGAATAAGTAATTTCGTGCAACTGATTGGAAAAGCTTCGAACCGGTGTCGTGGCAAAGCCAGTTACCAAGCGCCTTCTACGCAGGAGGTAGTTGAGACTTTCCAATTGGTTATGCACCACTACTTATATAAAGACCGAACGCACTGCGCCGCTATCACGCTCCGTGATGGCTTCCGCGCGACCTGTACCGGCAAATTCATCACGGACATTTTCCATTTCTTGGTAGAGTTTGGCGACTTCTTCGCTAGAAAATAAGCTCGGTAAAACCAAAAATCCATTTTCATCAAATTGGCGCGCTTGCTCTGGGCTAAGCGCTGCCGCTTCGGGTTTGCCATGCAGTACAGGCTCGCGGCGTTTAACAATAGCGGCTTCTTTTTCGCGCGATGGGTAACCGTAGTGAGTTGTTTCAATCATTTTGATCTCCTCTCATTTCAGTCGCATTGGCTTGGCTGCTGGCGGCAGGGTAGGCGCCATCTTTATCGTGGACTTCGCGGCCAGTGATCGGTGGATTAAACACGCAGACCAAACGTAATCTGGTCGACGCGCGCAATAGATGTTGATCGTGCTCGTTGAGGGCATACAACATGCCGGGATAAATACGATGTCTTTCGCCACTCGGTACCAGCTCGATTTCGCCTTCACCGTCAATGCAATAGACTGCTTCGAGGTGATTTTTGTACCAGATGGGCGTTTCCGTACCGGCATGAATAATGGTTTCATGCATAGAAAAACCCATGCCATCATCGGCGAGCAATAGGCGGCGACTGGACCAATTTTCCGCCGCCACATCGCGAGCTGTATTTATAATCTCACTGAGGTGACGGACAATCATACGCCCACCGCCTGACGTGAGTCGCTGACGCTGTGCTCGCTGCTTTCCGTCAAGATCGTTTTGATTTCGGCATCGGCCAAGATTTTTCGTGTGAGTTTGGCGAGTAATTGCAGCCCCTGTTTTAACTGTGCAACTTCAATAGTGAGCGGTGGCAAAATTTTGAGCACTTCATCATATGCGCCGCAGCCTTCAATAATCAGCCCTTGCGCAAAAGCCGCGCAGGTCACGGCATCAGAATTCGCAGGGTCTTGAAACACCAAACCTTGCATCAAGCCCAGACCACGCGTACTAAGCTGATCTGGAAATTCGGCAACCAATTCATCCAACTGCGCTTTAACAATGGCGGCTTTTCCCGCAATCGAATCGGTGAATTTCTGATCGCGCCAAAATATATTTAGTGCCGTTGTAGCAGTCACAAAGGCCAGATTATTGCCTCGGAATGTGCCGTTATGCTGCGCGGGTTTCCAGATGTCATATTCCGGTTTGATCAACACCAAGGCCATCGGTAAACCCAGGCCAGACAGTGATTTTGATAGCGTCACAATATCGGGCTTGATGCCAGCGCGTTCAAAACTAAAGAATTCGCCAGTCCGGCCGCAACCGGCTTGAATATCGTCAACAATCAATAAAATGTTGAAGTCTTGGCAGATTTTTGCAATTGCTTGCAGCCATGCCACGCTAGCCACATTCACTCCGCCTTCGCCTTGCACGGTTTCTAAAATAATCGCAGCGGGCAAATCCGAGCCGCTGGATGGATCGACCAGCCTTTGGCGTAACTGAATCGCACCGGGTTTCGCGGAGGCTATTTAGTTTGAGTCAGACCAACATGGCCTGCTCGCTTTGGTTGCGATAATAGTTTGCTTCTGCTTCCGCAGGTGGGATATGGCCAATCGACCCAAGCAAACGATGGTGATTGAACCACGAAACCCATTCCAATGTCGCTAGCTCCACAGATTCTAGGCTTTTCCACGGACCTAAACGATGAGTTAAATGACCCCCAGCAAAGCTGGGGGCTTATTAGAGGAACGCCTCGAAGGCGTCAACAAACCAAGTGCCGCCCAAGGCGGCGAGTCACAACCCCAGCTTCATCTGGTCGTAACGCTCATCTTCCTTTTCTTGATTTCGGATATAGGCTCTGACCATTGCTTCATCCAAACCCACCGTCGAAACAAAATAGCCGCGCGCCCAAAAAACTTCACCGGTGAAGTTTTTCGTCCTACCACCAAATTGCC
>NZ_VIRW01000045.1 GCF_009760905.1 Chitinibacter sp. GC72
TGCTGTGCCAGCTCATGGAAAATAACCCCAAGATTACGGCGCAATGCGCCGAATAATCGCTTCTTTCTCGCCTTGGGGATAAACACCACGTGATATTTACAATCCCAACGCGTATGGCTCAGACTTTGATACTCTTTCATTTGAAACTCCTTCTCTTGGTCGAGATCGGAGCTTCACAATGACCGTTGTATAGGTCAAACCTTGGTGAGTCCCCCGGCAAAGCCGGGGGTTTACCTCAGATTAATTAGAGAGAAAGTTAACGAGAAATTGGCTTGTAGCGAATCCGTTTCGGTTTAGCGCCTTCTTCACCCAGACGTTTGCGTTTATCCGCTTCGTATTCTTGGTAGTTACCGTCAAAGAAAGTCCATTGCGAATCGCCCTCGGCCGCCAGAATGTGTGTCGCGATCCGGTCAAGGAACCAGCGATCATGCGAAATCACAAACGCTGTACCAGCAAATTCAAGCAAAGCATCTTCCAGCGCACGCAAAGTTTCAACGTCCAGATCATTCGATGGTTCATCGAGCAGCAGGACATTACCGCCTTTGAGCAACGTTTTGGCCAGATGCAAACGGCCGCGCTCACCACCGGACAGATTGCCAACGATTTTGGCCTGATCGGCGCCTTTGAAGTTAAAACGCCCCAGATAAGCGCGGCTGCTCATTTCGAACTTGCCAACGTTAATCACATCATGGCCACCTGACACATCTTCAAACACGGTTTTGCTGTTTTCCAGACCTTCACGACTTTGCTCAACAAAGGCCATTTGTGTCGTTTGGCCAATTTCAACTTCACCGCTATCAGGCAATTCTTTACCAGCAATCATTTTAAACAGTGTTGATTTACCGGCACCATTAGGTCCGATAATGCCGACAATCGCACCGGCAGGCACGTTAAAGCTCAGATTATCCATCAGCAGGCGATCGCCAAAAGCTTTCGAAACACCTTTAAATTCGATCACTTTATCGCCCAGACGTTCAGCGACAGGAATGAAGATTTCCTGTGTTTCATTGCGCTTTTGATGCTCAAAACTGCTCAACTCTTCAAAGCGGGCGATACGCGCTTTCGATTTGGCCTGACGACCTTTGGCATTCTGACGAACCCATTCCAGCTCTTTGTGCAGGGCTTTCTGGCGCGCCGACTCTTGCGACTCTTCTAGTTTCAGACGGGCTTCTTTTTGTTCCAGCCACGATGAGTAATTGCCTTTCCATGGAATGCCCTGGCCGCGGTCAAGCTCAAGAATCCATTCAGCAGCGTTATCAAGGAAGTAACGATCATGCGTTACGGCCACAACGGTGCCAGGGAAACGTACCAAGAATTGCTCCAGCCATTCAACCGATTCAGCATCCAAGTGATTGGTTGGCTCATCAAGCAACAGCATGTCGGGCTTTGACAGTAGCAATTTGCACAAAGCCACACGGCGTTTTTCACCACCGGATAAATTACCAACAATCGCATCCCACTCCGGCAAGCGCAAAGCATCGGCGGCGATTTCCAATTGCAGCTCGACGTTTTCGCCCGAACCGGCAGAAATAATGGCTTCCAGACGTGCTTGCTCTTCAGCCAGCGCATCAAAATCAGCGCCTTCTTCGGCATAGGCGGCATAGACGGCTTCGAGCTTGGCTTGTGCTTCAAATACTTCGCCTAAACCGCTTTCGACTTCCTGGCGGACGGTATTGGTGGCGGTCAGCTCAGGCTCTTGCGCCAAGTAGCCGATTTTAATACCGGGCAAGTGCTGTACTTCACCGTCGTATTCTTTATCAGCACCCGCCATAATTTTCAGTACGGTGGATTTACCCGAGCCATTCAAACCCAGCAGGCCAATCTTTGCGCCAGGGAAGAAAGACAGCGAGATATCCTTAATGATTTGGCGCTTGGGTGGAACAATTTTGCTCACACGGAGCATAGACATTACATACTGAGCCATGGATTTTACCCTTTGCAAACGAATGCGCAGAGTGTAGCAAAAACTTGGGTCTTGCGCCCTATCATCCTCTATACCCGTAGGCTGTATTGACTTGTGAGCCAAAAATATTCAGCACCACAGAAATATACCCATCAAGCACCAATCGAAGTGCGCCAGCCTGTATTTTTGCTAAATTCGATTTTTGTGCAACCTGCAGAAAAGCCATATTGTTCAGCCTGCTCAGCACTAGCCAGACGATGCTTCATCCGCTTGATCTCTCTGACCTCGCCCTGACCATCCGCAACGACGTAGAGGCCAATGAAATTCTGCGCAATCACACGCAAGTGGCGTGGCATTTTGACAATCATGCGCTGCGACAGCATCACTGCTGCACCGCACAAACCAGGCTGAGCCAGATATTCCAGCAAGGCCATTGGTACTTCAAGCTGGCGCAACTGGACAAAAGCAGAATGAGATACGCGGAAACGATAAGTCATGGAATTTACCCCTGATCAATATAGAACGTACGTTCACAATACAAGGTAAACTCACAAAACTCAAGAACAAAAAGAACGAATGTTCTACAAACATCACACCACAATCAGCATGTTAGCTTCAGACGCATTGGCCTCAGAGGGTATTTGCCTGTAGCCCAGACCTGAATTAGCCTGCAGCCACATACCCAGCCGACGCTTTGCCGATCTCGCAGACAGCAAAAAGCCCAGCTCTTTCGAACTGGGCTTTTCTTTTGGGGAGTCTGGCAATGACCTACTTTCACACGGGCAATCCGCACTATCATCGGCGCTGAGGCGTTTCACTGTCCTGTTCGGGATGGGAAGGAGTGGGACCACCTCGCTATGGTCACCAGACAAAACTGGCTGAGTTAACTGCTTACCCCATTGGGTTTGCAATCACT
>NZ_VIRW01000046.1 GCF_009760905.1 Chitinibacter sp. GC72
CCCAGCAGGCGCGAGTCATCGGCTTCCACGCCTAGTAGGCCCGTCAGGCGTTCCAGCAGGTTCGATGTGGTCATCATGCCTTAGCCTTGTGTATCGGGGGTGTACCAGTAGGTGATGTTGCGGATTTCTTTAGGTTTTGATTTGAATGGCCAGTGTATGGAAATTTTATAATTTGTATATTGCCATTGGTAAGGAGATTCAGCGTCTATATTGAGAGCGGAGTCGGGGCCGAGAGTTTTTTTAACGTCATTCACTGAGGATTCAAAAGCGATATTTGCAATTGGTAAGTCAACTGAACGTGAGAAACCTTTGCCATATCCCCAGAAGGTGAAATGATCTAGCAAAAATGGCCCATCGCCTCTCTCGTGATTTTTTGTCTCGAAATATGCTGCGATATCTTCAAACTCTAGGCCGATGCTCATTTCTTTTGATTCAAATGAATAGGTATAGAGCTCTGTATCTTCAAGTCTGATGTCTTGCCAGCTAAGAGAAAAATATGCCAATAATTGGTTCACTTCCTGAGAGGTATGCGGTTTGCCTAGGGCATTGGTAATAAGGTCATGCAGTTGTGTGGTTTTCATCACAATATATCCTTCCATGGGTTTCGAGTTACCTTGCCAGAGTCGGCATCTTTATACAGTTTTTCAAAGAATTTCTCGTACTGATCTTTGCTGATTTCTCCAATTTCATCAACAGCTTTATTCAAGGCCTCTGCGCAGTCTTTGTGCTTGTCGGTCTTGATGTTTTTTTTATGAGTTTCGCCGTCACGTTTTGCCGCTTTCTGTAGATTCTTGGAGTCGCTTGCGATCCTGTCCTTATTGTTGTTGCCACTGCCATGTGTTTCACCTGCTTCATGCACATCTTTGGGTATTGCAACCGTTTGTGCGTGCTGCCCCAGTTTACCTCCACCATTTGCCCGATTTTCACCAAGTTTCTCGCCAAATAGGGTTTCCTTCATCTTGTCATCTAATGGGTAGCCTTTTCTCTTTGCCCATTCTTTAAAGGCTACTTTGAGTGCAGCAAAACTCGGAATGTGGTCACGCTCCATCGCTTCGCCAGCAAAATCCCCATCTTGCTTAGCGTAGGTTTCGCGTTTACCGCAATCCGGTTGCCGATGGTGATGGTTTCGTTGTGGTCCACTGTCTCGGTGCGGTCACGCTTGACGTGCACGGTTTCGTCGCGGTCGATGGTCTTGCTGCGGTCGCGCCCCACCCAGTGCGATTCGTCGTTTTCCACTTCGATGCGCTGATCTTTCTCGGCGTGCAGCCACACTTCTTCTTCGCCCTTTTTGTCTTCAAAGCGGAAGATATTGGCGTTGTCCGGCCCGCCACCGGGGCTGGAGCGGCTGTAAAAGCCCGATTGCGTCTTGGTGCTGGCATTGCCCCACGGGGTGGGCTGCTCGTCGTTATAGACCCGGCCAGTGATGATGGGGCGGTCGGCGTCGCCCTCGATGAAGGACACCAGCACTTCCTGGCCGATGCGCGGAATCGACGTCGCGCCCCAGCCCTGGCCGGCCCAGGCGCTGGCCACGCGCACCCAGCAGCTGGACTGGTCGGTTTTAGGGCCGTAGCGATCCCAGTGGAACTGGATTTTGACGCGGCCTTTCTCGTCGGTATGGATTTCCTCGCCCGGCGGGCCCACCACCACAGCGGTTTGCGTGCCCTGTACGTAGGGTTTGGGCGTCATGCGCAGCGGGCGAAATGGGGTTCTGGCCGGTTGCACCGTGATATGGCACTGGCTCAGGCCGCTACCCGTGCCGGTGGATTCGTAGGTGTTTTCTTCGAGCATGATGTGCTCGCTGGTGATCAGATATTCCTGATTCTGATCCTTGCGCGGATGATCGATCAGCGTAAAAAGCTGGCCGCAGCCCAGGCCCTCAATCGGGCCCGCTCCGGTGGCGGTTTCATAGCGCGCCTGCGCGGCTTCCAGGCGCACGCTGGCAAAATGCTGGCCGCGCTCGGGCGCGTAATACTCGCTGGGCCACAGATAGACATCGTGATTGGCCTGGCCATGGCTGCGGCCTTCGCTCTGGTTGGCCTGCAGATTGGCCGAAGGGCGGAAATAATCATAATCATTGACGACGAACTTGGTGCTCTCCACCGCTTTGCCACAGCGCCAGTGGGCAAAATGCTCCTGATCAATGTGCATGCCACTGTCTCTGGCCCCGTGCTCAAAAGGCAGCACCTCATAGCCGCCACGCGGCTTGTGAGCCGCCACACTATCGGCCAGTACCAGTACATGCGCGCCCGCAGCATGCTCGAAGTAGAAATAAATGCCTTCCTGCTCCAACAAGCGCATTACAAAGTTGGCATCGGTTTCACCCGCCTGCACGCAGTAGCGGCGGGGTGGATAGCTTTGGGTGGTGCGATCGACAAAACGGGCAATGCCATGATCAGCGAACACCTGCTTGACGATGTCCAGCGTGCTGAGCTTCTGGAATACCTTCCAGTCGGCACTGCGGGTGAGAAACCACAGCCAGGGGCGCAGCTCGGCCTCATAGCGGTAATACTGGCCTTCCTCGCCAGAGAGCACCATGCTGGCGACGTACTGGTGGACATGGCGCACCCCGCCCTTGGGCAGATCGATCTCGATGGTGACCGGATGGCCCACCAGCTGATCCAG
>NZ_VIRW01000047.1 GCF_009760905.1 Chitinibacter sp. GC72
ACAAGTGGGGGATGAACGGCAAATGAGCGCCAAAAAAGTTCGCAATACCAATGCCGATGGCAAGGTCAATGGTCAACCCCCTGCGGCACCAGTGCCGGCCAATAAAGCCAACCCCAATGCTAAAAAAGAAACGCCAAAAGAAAAAAATATTTTAGAGAAAACAAAAGACAAGATTGATAACAACCTGGATCAGTGGGTTGAGCAGCAAGGCTACAGCCCACTGGCCATGGGTGCAGGCGCGCTCGGCAAAGCACTGAATGAAGTCTTTATGCCGACGGCTTGGTGGGAAATTGTACCGGTGGGGAAAGCCGGTAAAATCCTGAATAAAGGTGCTAATGCCATTGGGATGGGTAAAAAAAGCGATGAAGCGGCCGCTGCTACCAAGCAAGCACGAAAAGAAGCCGCAGAGAAAAAAGGCAAGAAAGGGGGGCAAACAAAGCCAAAAAAGAAGATGAAGTGTGGCGAGTATGGTAAGTATGGCGAACTGCAGAAGAAAACAGGCGATAATAAGTTTGATCGTGATCATATTCCATCTAAGGCCGCATTAAAAGAACGGGCTCAGTCTCTTTTAAAAGAGGGGCGCGAGTTGAGTAGTGCACAAAAAAAAGCGATAGAAAAATGGGGAGATTCAATTGCCATCCCAAAGCAAGCTCATATAGATATCAGTCCTACTTATGGGCAAACTACCGCCGAAGCAATAAAAGACTTAAAAAATTTAGCAGGCGCTGCGCGTCGGGATGTTGAAGCAATGCTTAAAAATATTGATGCATATGATGCAGATGGTGGATGCAAAAAAGCATATCAAAAGGCATCTAAACGTGTATTGCGCCATTCTAATGAAGACTTCGATAAGGCTCTTAAAGATATACTTAAAAAGGTGAAATAAGCATGAAAACTGATTTATTGTTAGCGCCACTTGGCAAGCAAGCAGACACTCCAATTGTCTTGGAAATTTTAAAAACACTTGGCTTTGACGATCAAGTAAAAATCAAGAGTGGTGAGTCTGATGCTTACCTGAACAACTATGAAAATGGAATATCTATTGTCTTTAAGTCAGAAGAATATATTCAAGGTAAGTACGGGCTTGATCTCCCTAGTGATGCGCCGATACTTACTGCCATATTTCTTTACGGCGGTGGAAACGATGAATTCTCTCAATATTCGGGCGTCTTGCCAAATGATTTAAATTTCTCAGATGGGCAAAAAATGGCACGAGAGAAAATGGGTAACTCTGACGAGTTTGATGAAGAGTACAATTCAGAATCTTGGAGTCTTCCTAATAATGTTAGACTGTTTATTGATTACTCTGATGATAGAAATTCTATAGTTTTAATTCAATATGGTATAGTATTATCGAAAATTTAGAATGTTATTTCCCTTCTGATTTTAGTATAATTTATTTGTTTAAGTGGTTAGGAGAAACACTTTTTACTCTTCGTGATAATAAAAATGCCTGATACTAATTACATAGAATTTATTGGTAAGTATTTTGGTGAACCTGAACTTGGTTTACTAATTGACCAACTAGAAATGACAGAGGCTCCAAAAATACCTAGAGGCAATATCGATGCATATCTGCAAAATCACAGCAAGGGTATTGAGCTGACATCTACAGATGAGAATGGTCTTGACATAAAGACTCTGCGGCAATATCCAGAGGGAGTACTAGTTTTATCAAATATCAGGTTCTATGGTTCGGAGGTAAATGAATTCAATCAATTTGAGGGGCAGCTACCGATGAATCTGATATTTGGTGAAGATAAAGCTGATTCACTTAATAAACTAACGACCCCAGTATGGATCAACTCGGCAAAAACTAAGTTTAGATGGGATTTTGAAGGCTATTGCTTGGGGTGTTATTTTAATGCAGAGTGTCAGCCATATAAAGTCTGCATCCAATTGCCAATAAAATAAAACAAACCAAGCAAGCAAGCAAGCAAGCAATTAATCGCGTACGCCTTATGTAAATGGTTCCAATATGAATGCTTCTGAAGTAATAAAAAATTTTAATTGTTCCGCTTCATCTGAGCCTGTAGCGCATCTTTTCAAAGAGCTGGCGACATATCGTCGTCCCCAATTACCTGAGGATGAAGAATACGTTTATCACGATTAGGTTTTAGTTCGCAGAAAAGGCATTGAGTTAAGTAGTTCCTTGCAACTAATTGGAATGAATTTTGCTTCAAAATAGGCTCTTCATAGGAGCCAAGCTTGAAACGTAATCTTTTAGGTCAACCACTCACGCCCGATGAAATCGTCATGTTAGAGAGCATGGCGCAACAGCATCATCACGCCAATTTTCGCCCACGCGCCTTGGGTTTATTGGCTTTGCACGAAGGAGAGTCGCCCAAGACCGTGAGCAAAATATTACGCATGAGCGAACAAATGGTTT
>NZ_VIRW01000048.1 GCF_009760905.1 Chitinibacter sp. GC72
CATAAATGGTTGGCCGATGCGCGCCGCAGTACAGATCCAGAGTCTTCGTCGTTAACGAATTCTCATGACGTATCTCCAGCCTCACCAGCATTGACCTTCATGCCGATCCAAATCGCTGATACGCCAACTCCAGCATTTGCACCCATTCGTTTGCACTTTCACCAAGGTCAACGCGATTTAAGCATTGAATGGCCCGCCGATCAGGCGCAGGCCTGTCTGGCTTTAATTCAGGCTTTGTTGCGATGATTCAACCCGAACAGGTCTTCTTGCTGGTCACCCCCGTCGATATGCGCTGGAGTATCGAACGTCTGTCATTGCTGGTACAACAAACCCTCGGCCGTTCACCGTGCGATGGCACTGCCTATGGGTTTACCAATCGAACGTATTCGCGACTGAAGTTATTAATCTGGGATGGCAATGGCGTCTGGCTCTGCCAGCGCCGTTTACACTCAGGGCGTTTCCACTGGCCGACTTTGGGTGAGGCTACTTTTACAATGCCCAGAGAACAATGGCATTGGCTCGTCAACGGTGTGGATTGGCAACGATTGTGCGCGATGCCGCCGAGTCATTGGCAAGTCTAGCTGGTATCGCTCAAGCCCAGTAAAATCAAGGCATGACACTGGCGCCCAATCATTCTGCTATCGCTACAAATCCGCCCTCGCTGGCGGAGGCGCAGGCTTTGGTGGCGCAACTACAAGCCCAAATTCAAGCCCTGGAATTGAAGAACCAAAAGCTGCTCTTAGAATTGGCGCATTTAAAGCGTATCCGCTTCGGCACCAAGAGCGAAACACTGTCGGCCGAACAAAAGCAATTGTTCGAAGACGACGCCGATCAGGATCTGGCTGCCATTGCGGCCGAGCTGGATGAAACACCGCCCAGCGCAGAGTCCCCCGTTCCCCGCCTCAAACCCCGTCCGCGTGCCGGTCGTCAGCCACTCCCCGAACATCTGGAGCGCGTTGAGGTTCGGCACGAACCCGAGCAATGCACTTGCGGGCAATGCCAAGCCCAATTGGTCAAGATCGGCGAAGACGTTAGCGAACAATTGGATATTGAACCGGCACGTTTCTTTGTGGTGCGCCACATTCGCCCGCAGTATGCCTGCCGCCAGTGCGAAACCATCACTGCAGCACCCATTCCACCCGCGGTGATTGACGGCGGCATGGCGACGCCGGGCTTATTGGCTTGGGTGGCAGTCAGCAAATACCTCGATCACTTACCGTTGTATCGCGTTGAACAAATTGCGGCCCGCCAGCAAGTCATTCTGGCGCGCAGCACCTTGAGTGAATGGATCGGCCGAATTGGTGTAGCACTGCAACCGCTGGCGGATCGACTGAGCGAGAAGTTACGACAACAAACCAGCCTGCATGCCGATGAAACCCCAGTACAGCAACTGGATCCTGGCAAAGGGAAGACCAAACGCGCGTATTTGTGGGCGTATCGAAGTAATGATTTGACCGGCAGCCCGCCGATGGTGGTGTTTGATTATCAAATCAGCCGCAGTGGGCAACATGCCGCTAATTATTTACAAGATTGGTGCGGCACACTGATGGTCGATGACTACAGTGGCTACAAAGCCTTGTTTGCCAATGGCGTGCGAGAAATCGGCTGCTGGGCACACGCTCGACGTAAATTCTTTGAGCTGCATGCAGCGGGTGGTCATCCGGTGGCCGCGGAAGCATTGCAAAGAATTGCGCGACTCTACGCCATCGAAGAACAAGCCAAAGGCCAAACCGCTGAGCAACGCGCGCAAAGCCGCGCCTTGCACAGCCAACCCGAACTACAATCGCTGCACGACTGGCTGTTGAAACTGCGCCCCAATATCGCTAATGGTGGCGGCTTAGCCAAAGCCATCGACTACACGCTGCGGCGCTGGCCAGCGCTGGTTCATTACGCCGACACGGGTGATTTGCCAATCGACAATAATCCAATCGAAAACGCCATCCGGCCGATTGCGATTGGCAAAAAGAATTGGCTATTCGCGGGCAGCGAACGCGCCGGCAAACGCGCAGCCGCCATCCAAAGTTTATTGGCGACGGCTAAACTGAATGGCATTGAGCCATCAGAATGGCTGAAGGACACGCTGGAAAAACTCCCTACCTGGCCGAATAGCAGGATTGATGAGTTGTTGCCGCTGCGCGGCTAGTTCATTTCGATGCAACTGGCGAGG
>NZ_VIRW01000049.1 GCF_009760905.1 Chitinibacter sp. GC72
CACCGATCTTTAACAAATTACAGCCGATGAGTGTGAGTGCTTGATTCGTAAGTCGAAACAAGTGCTTGCACTCAATTGAAAAGAAAGTAAAACAAGACGAACTTTATTGTTCATCTCGTTTTTTTCTTTGAGTATTGAAGTACAAGCCAAGTAGTACATTT
Source organism: Chitinibacter sp. GC72 (assembly GCF_009760905.1). Taxonomy (GTDB): domain Bacteria; phylum Pseudomonadota; class Gammaproteobacteria; order Burkholderiales; family Chitinibacteraceae; genus Chitinibacter. The sequence goes on from NZ_VIRW01000049.1 coordinate 162, forward strand.
AGCTTAGTGATTAAACGAAAGAGTTTGATCCTGGCTCAGATTGAACGCTGGCGGCATGCTTTACACATGCAAGTCGAACGGCAGCACGGACTTCGGTCTGGTGGCGAGTGGCGAACGGGTGAGTAATACATCGGAACGTACCCAGTAATGGGGGATAACTATCCGAAAGGATAGCTAATACCGCATACGCCCTACGGGGGAAAGAGGGGGATCGCAAGACCTCTTGTTATTGGAGCGGCCGATGGCTGATTAGCTAGTTGGTAGGGTAAAGGCCTACCAAGGCAACGATCAGTAGCGGGTCTTAGAGGACGATCCGCCACACTGGAACTGAGACACGGTCCAGACTCCTACGGGAGGCAGCAGTGGGGAATCTTGGACAATGGGCGCAAGCCTGATCCAGCAATGCCGCGTGCGTGAAGAAGGCCTTCGGGTTGTAAAGCGCTTTTGTCAGGGAGCAAATCCTTGTGGCTAATACCCACCGGGGATGAGAGTACCTGAAGAATAAGGACCGGCTAACTACGTGCCAGCAGCCGCGGTAATACGTAGGGTCCAAGCGTTAATCGGAATTACTGGGCGTAAAGCGTGCGCAGGTGGTTTGTTAAGCACGATGTGAAATCCCCGAGCTCAACTTGGGAATTGCATTGTGAACTGGCTAACTAGAGTACGGCAGAGGGGGGTGGAATTCCACGTGTAGCAGTGAAATGCGTAGAGATGTGGAGGAACACCGATGGCGAAGGCAACCCCCTGGGCTGATACTGACACTCATGCACGAAAGCGTGGGGAGCAAACAGGATTAGATACCCTGGTAGTCCACGCCCTAAACGATGTCAACTAGTTGTTGGGCTTTTCGGAGCTTAGTAACGCAGCTAACGCGTGAAGTTGACCGCCTGGGGAGTACGGTCGCAAGACTAAAACTCAAAGGAATTGACGGGGGCCCGCACAAGCGGTGGATGATGTGGATTAATTCGATGCAACGCGAAAAACCTTACCTGGTCTTGACATGTACGGAATCCTTTAGAGATAGAGGAGTGCCTTCGGGAACCGTAACACAGGTGCTGCATGGCTGTCGTCAGCTCGTGTCGTGAGATGTTGGGTTAAGTCCCGCAACGAGCGCAACCCTTGCCACTAGTTGCTACCATTCAGTTGAGCACTTTAGTGGGACTGCCGGTGACAAACCGGAGGAAGGTGGGGATGACGTCAAGTCCTCATGGCCCTTATGACCAGGGCTTCACACGTCATACAATGGTCGGTACAGAGGGTCGCTAACCCGCGAGGGGGTGCCAATCTCACAAAACCGATCGTAGTCCGGATTGCACTCTGCAACTCGAGTGCATGAAGTCGGAATCGCTAGTAATCGCGGATCAGCATGTCGCGGTGAATACGTTCCCGGGCCTTGTACACACCGCCCGTCACACCATGGGAGTGGGTTTCACCAGAAGTAGGTAGGCTAACCGTAAGGAGGCCGCTTACCACGGTGGGATTCATGACTGGGGTGAAGTCGTAACAAGGTAGCCGTAGGGGAACCTGCGGCTGGATCACCTCCTTTCAAGAGAAA
>NZ_VIRW01000005.1 GCF_009760905.1 Chitinibacter sp. GC72
ACCATTTGTTCGCTCATGCGTAATATTTTGCTCACGGTCTTGGGCGACTCTCCTTCGTGCAAAGCCAATAAACCCAAGGCGCGTGGGCGAAAATTGGCGTGATGATGCTGTTGCGCCATGCTCTCTAACATGACGATTTCATCGGGCGTGAGTGGTTGACCTAAAAGATTACGTTTCAAGCTTGGCTCCTATGAAGAGCCTATTTTGAAGCAAAATTCATTCCAATTAGTTGCAAGGAACTACTTAGTTATTAAAATCTTGGATTTTTTCCCAGAGCGTAGAGGTAAGTGATTCTGGAACCTGACAATCATCGATTACTACAGGAATGATTTTTGTTCCTTTCGAGAGTTTTCTAACTACGCTGGCATTCAGCTCTTCACGAACCCATGGCTTGTTAACGCTGAACTCAGATAGGACAATTATTACTGCTTGTGCGTCTTTAAGACCTTCCTCAAAAATTTTATCGACTAAGCTATCCCCGGGCAGCATTTCCCATTTATCAAGCCATGCGTCAACACCATTTGCTCTCAATTTAGTAGCAAATTCGATTACAAATCGTTCTTTATCTTCACTGGCATGGCTTACAAATACTTTGGGATGCATATTTATTACCCTGTATGTTGTTATGCGGATAGATGACTTGCTTTTGTTAGAAATGCAGTCTGTAGTCAGAATTTCAAGTAGAGGACAGGGTAGAAATCGTAGAGGTTTGCTATGGATTAAGCTTGAATTGCGGAATGGGTGATGTTTTGCGGAATAATGAGCAACGAATTTAAAACGAAAAAAAAGCCCCAGATTTCTCTAGAGCCTTATTTTTATTCAAGATTTTGGCGGAAGCGCAGAGATTCGAACTCTGGGGGGACTCACATCCCCGACGGTTTTCAAGACCGCTGCCTTAAACCACTCAGCCACGCTTCCGTTCTTGAATAGGTGCGCATATTAGCAAGGTTTTTTGCGCTTGTCTCGCTTTTTTGCAAAATTTTTTACAGTTTTTCCAAAACAGCGAAATTAGCCAGTGATGCATTGGCCGTGTGTTCAATCGCCGGTGAGAGTCGGATACGGTAGGTTTTACCTTGCGCAGCCAGACGGAACTCGCGGTTGTCGGCAAAAAACGCTTGCGGTACGACCAGGAAACGATTCTGGTTAATCGTGGTATTTTCTGGCGAGTACACACCAAAAAAGCTGCGATTACCCAGTAGCGGCGTTAGCTCAACGACGATGGGTGTTTGCGACACCGTTTCAATCCCGACATTGACCTGGCCTTCGCGGGTTTTGGTAATGCGGCGCACAATGCCAACCGAAACCGGGCTCATGCCTACACCATCCATGCCGACTATTTCACCCACTTGCAGCGCGTCTTCGCGCTCTGTCTGGTAATTCACACCAAAGCCAGTGGCGCTTTCATTATCAATCGTCCAGCGATCCCGGCTTGATTGCTGCGGTGGCGTGCCGCGCAGATGGCTGATGACATCATCAAGCCCGCGTGTGACATTGATCGATTTTTGCGTGGCGCGGCGCTCCGATTTGCGCACCGGTGCTGGCGCGTCGCGTGACCAGAGCGAGATCAGATGTTGCATCAAGTCCAGATTGGCGGCATTGGCCGAATCCGGTGGCAGCCCCAACTGGCTGGCTTCTTCGCCCTGATTGAGTTTTTCGATGGTTTCCTTGATGTGTAAAACCAGCGTTTCGGTAAACCAGTAGCGCCAGTTTTCACCGACCATATCGCGGCGTAAACGTTTGGGTGGCGTTGATCCGGCCACATTAATGGCAAAGAGCTGGCGGTTGGGATTGATCTGGGTTTCCAGATCGATCCGGCTGACCCAGCGCTTGAGCCATTGGGTCACCAGCTCGATTTGCGCTGATTGCATTTTTTCTGGGTGCGCCAGCGACAGCATCATCAGTACCATGTATTCGCGGCGTACGTCGGTGATTTCCATTTCCGGATACGGCTGCAAAGGGGTAGAAGCAAAGCCCTGTTGCTCGGCATACAGGTAGAGGCGGTTCAGATTGCGCCAGGTGCGGCTATCGACTTCCATATAGCGCAAATAAGACCAGCGAGCCTGTTCGACAAAATACATAATGCCGCGCAGTGTAAAGACCTGCAGTTCTTTTTCCAGACCGCGTGGCAAGCTTTGGCTGGCTTGTTTGACACAGAAACGGTAGGCATCGCCCATATCGTTCCAGAACGCCAGCAAGGTTGGCAAAACCTGTTTCGGGCTGGCACCATCGTCCAGTGTTTTGCCTTGGTAAATATCGACTAGGTGCGCCTGCAGCGAGCGGGCTTTTTCATCCAGGTAGGGAACGGTTTTAAAGCGTTCCTTGGCGCTGGTTTTCGGGTTGCTATTGAGTTGCTTGAGTGCTTTTACAATTTCGATCTGCGCTTGCAGGATGTCGCTCTCGGGGAGCTCCTGCATCATAATCGTGGCCGACTTGTAGTTGTGGACGCCTTCTTGTTCGCGTTTTCCGAGCAGCGCCCCGATCAGACTTTTAAAGTCAAACATAGGGTTATTCCTAGCTATGCCTTAATTATTAAATATATTTTTATTCTGCAACGATAAACGTGTTCTTGGCTTTGCGGCAAGCTTTGCCTTTGTTTTTCCAAGATATAGTGCCTGCGCTGTTGCAGTAATGTGATGTTGTGCACATTTTGCCCGAATCATGCTGTTTTGTAATTACAAAACCAGACGCAGGGGCTGTGATAAAATACTGCGTTTTCAGCCGCTTGGCTGCGCACTTTGCGGCGAGCTTGAGCGAATTCTTCTCGCTGATGGTGATAGGGTACACGCACAATATGATTAGTTCTAATGGCATTACGATGCAGTTTGGCGCCAAGCCACTGTTCGAAAAAGTCTCGGTAAAATTCGGCGATGGCAATCGCTATGGTTTGATTGGCGCCAATGGTTGCGGTAAATCGACCTTTATGAAAATCCTCGGTGGCGATCTGGAGCCATCTGCGGGTAATGTGTCGCTCGAACCCGGCGTGCGTCTGGGTAAATTGAAGCAGGATCAATTCGCGTATGAAGACCAGCGCGTGCTGGATGTGGTGATGCAAGGTCACGTTGAATTGTGGGCGGCGATCCACGAGCGTGACGCGATTTACGCCAATCTGGAAGCGACCGAAGACGACTATATGCGCGCCGCCGAGCTCGAAGGTCTGGTTGCCGAATTTGACGGCTACACCGCCGAAGCGCGCGCGGGTGCTTTGCTGTTGGGCGCGGGTGTGCCGATTGAGCAGCACAATGGCCCGATGTCGGATGTAGCGCCAGGCTGGAAATTGCGCGTATTGCTGGCGCAAGCGCTGTTTAGTAATCCTGACGTGCTGCTGCTCGATGAGCCAACCAATAACTTGGACATCAACACGATTCGCTGGTTGGAATACACGCTGAATGAACGCAATTCAACGATGATTATCATTTCCCATGACCGTCACTTCTTGAATCAGGTGTGTACGCATGTGGCCGACGTTGATTACGGCAATATCCAGATTTATCCGGGCAATTACGACGACTACATGCTGGCTTCAACGCAAGCGCGTGAGCGGACGCTGACCGATAACAGTAAAGCCAAAGAGCGTGTGGCCGAGTTGCAGGCTTTTGCGCAGCGCTTTGCCGCGAATAAGTCGAAAAGCCGCCAAGCCACCAGCCGTTTGAAGTTGGCGGACAAAATCAAGGAAGGTATGGTTGAAGTCAAACCATCGTCGCGGCAGAACCCGTATATCCGCTTTGAAATGGACGATAAACAAAAGCTGCATCGCCAAGCTTTTGAGATTACCAATGTGTCGAAGGCCTTCGATAAAACGCTGTTTTCCAAGTTGAACTTCATCTTTGAAGCTGGCCAGAAAATGGCAGTCATCGGTGGTAACGGCGTGGGTAAATCCACGCTGATGAAAATGCTGGTTGGCGTCCTGGAGCCGGATGCCGGCACGATCAAGTGGGCTGAAAAAGCCGAGCCGGGCTATTTTGCGCAGGATCACGAAGAAGACTTCGCTGAAGATATCACCTTGTTTGACTGGATGAAGCAATGGGGCCAGCCAGGCGACGATGATCAGGTAATTCGCGGCATCCTGGGTCGTCTGCTGTTTGGCGGCGACGACGTGAAGAAATCGGTCAAAGTGCTGTCGGGTGGTGAAAAAGGCCGCATGTTGTACGGCAAATTGATTTTGCAAAAGCCGAACGTGCTGGTGATGGACGAGCCGACCAACCACATGGATATGGAGTCGATCGAGTCGCTGAATATGGCGCTAGAGCTGTATAAAGGTACGCTGATTTTCGTCTCGCACGACCGCCAGTTTGTATCGTCTTTGGCGACGCAGATTCTAGAATTGAACGGTGACGGCACGTACACCCACTTCCTTGGGGGTTACGAGGAATACCTCGAAAGCCGTGGTCTGGAATAAGCGGCAAGGTATTGAAAGAATCAAACAAAAAACCCAGCGCTGGCTGGGTTTTTTTTTATGCTGTGAATTGCTATGCGGTGCTGTGCGATGGGCAATAAAAAAAACCGAGCCTAAGCTCGGTCTTGGGGTATTGCCTTGTAGCCAAGTCTGCACTTGGCTTGCAGCCGTATACCCGTATTAGCGGCGGCGGAAATTGCCACCTGAAGGAGGGCCGCCGCGCTCGTCTTTGTGACGGAAAGTGACGCGACCTTTGGTTAGGTCATACGGTGACATTTCAACGGTCACGCGGTCGCCCGCGATAATACGGATGTGGTTTTGACGAATCTTGCCTGAAGCGTAGGCGGTGATTTCGATCCCATTCGTCAGAGTTACACGAAAGCGCGTGTCCGGGAAAACCTCGGCCACAACACCTTCCATTTCAACTACGTCTTCTTTTGACATGCTTTATTCCAGTAAGGCTGACGCCGATCTGTTTGAGCGTCATTTTTTTAAATAAGGGCGAACTATACAGGTTTTAGCCAAAAAATGCGCCACTTTTTGTGCGTTTTTGAGCGTAACCATTTGTATTTATGCTTGATTCAGTGTAGCAGCAACTTTAAGCTTGCCGCCTCTATGAAGTGGAATCGAATACCCATGCGTCGGATCTTGATATTAAGTGCGGCTTTGCTCCTTGCTGCCTGTGCTAGCCAGCCCGTAACAGCGCCGCTGGGCACGCCTGGCGTGAGCCCGGCGCCAACCGCAACAGCGCAGACCATCCTTGCCCAAACTCCCCAGCCCACGCCTAGCGTGAGCCCAACACCCAGCGCAGCGCCAACGGCGCGCCCGAGCGCGCGCCCGCAGATCAGCGAGGCGCAGGGACGGGCGCTGATGGGCAAGCTGCTACCCGCTAAAATGCCGGATCGCGAGGGCTGGATTGACGATATGCTCGACGCGTTTACCGCGCTCAAGCTGGCCTACACGCCGGAATATATTTGCGCGCTGGCCGCCACCATTGAGCAGGAGTCGAGCTGGCAAGGCGATCCGGTGGTGCCGGGTTTGCCAAAAATTGTCTGGGGTGCGATTGAAGATCGGGCTGAAAAATACCATCTGCCGCTGCTTGCGGTGCAGACCGCGCTGCTGAAAACATCGCCTACCGGGCAAAGCTACAAAGCCCGTATTGATAGCTTGCGTACCGAGCGCGAGATGAACAATCTGTTTGAAGATCTGGCGGCCGAGGCTAAGAATCTGAAATTGCCACTGAATATGAAAAACCCGATTCGTACTGGCGGGCCTATGCAGGTGAGCATCGAGTTTGCTCAGTCGCATGTCAAAGTCTGGCCTTATCCGTATGCACTGAAAGGCAGCGTGCGCAGCGAAGTATTTACGCGCCGGGGAGGGGTGTATTTCGGTACAGCCATTCTGTTGCAATACCCTGCGCCCTATACCGATATGGTGTATCGCTTTGCCGATTTTAATGCCGGGCGCTATGCCAGCCGCAACGCGGCTTTTCAGCAAGTGGTGTCGCATTTAAGCGGCAAGGCGCTGGTTGAGGACGGTGATCTGTTGCGCTACCAGAATGGCAATCCAAGCGGTACCAGCAGTGTGCAATCGGCTTTATACGGTTTGTCTGCGCAGCTGGGCTTGAGTCGGGACGAAATATTGCGCGATCTGAAGCTGGAAAAGCTCAATGCATTTGCCCAGTCGTCCCTGTATCAAAAAGTCTATACGCTGGCTGAGCGTAATGGCAAAAGCTGGCCGCGTGCCAGCATGCCGCAGATTGATCTGAAGAGCCCGAAAATTACCCGCAAGCTCACCACTGAATGGTTTGCCAACCGGGTTAAATGGCGCTACGACACCTGCATGAAGCGGCTTTGATACACCGATTGCCACTGCCGATGATTGCTTCACCTGCTGCCTATATTTATAATTTGGATTAATCAATTCAATTTTATTGAAGGCGCAGAATGAAATTCACCCTGAGGCAATTGGAAGTTTTCGTCGCTGTGGGGCAGGGGGAGAGTGTATCGCGCGCCGCCGAGCAGTTGAAAATGTCGCAATCGGCGACCAGCACGGCGCTGGCCGAGCTGGAACGCCAGTATGAAATGCGGCTGTTTGATCGCGTCGGCAAACGCTTGCAGCTCAATGAATTGGGGGCGCTGCTGTTGCCGCGCGCAATCGAATTGCTCGACCGGGCACAAAGCATGGATGCCATGCTCAGTGGCCAGCATGGCTTTGGCCCTTTGCGTGTTGGCGCTACGCTGACGATAGGCAACTATCTGGCGACCTTGCTGATTGGTGATTTTATGCGCCAGCATCCGGGCTGCCGCGTGAGCCTAGCCGTGCACAACACCGCGACGATTGTGAACCAGGTGGTACATTTCGAGCTGGATCTGGGCTTGATTGAAGGCGATTGCCAGCACCCGGATCTGATTGTTTTGCCCTGGGTTGCCGATGAGCTGGTGGTCTTTGCCGCGCCGCAGCATCCGCTGGCGCAGCAAAAAAAAGTCAGCTTTGAAGATCTGGTGGCTGCGTCGTGGATTGTGCGTGAACAGGGCTCGGGAACGCGGCAAACCTTCGAATTCGCCATGCGCCACGCCTTATCGCAGCTGGATATCCGGCTGGAGCTGGAGCATACCGAAGCGATCAAACGTGCGGTTGAATCCGGTCTCGGCATTGGGTGTATTTCGCGGCTGGCACTGAAAGACGCCTTCCGGCGCGGTAGCCTGGTGCCACTGGATGTTGCAGGGCTGGATCTGGCGCGGCAATTTCATTTTGTGGTGCACAAACAGAAATACCAGACGCCCAGCATGGGCGCTTTTCTAGACTTATGCAAAACGGCAACGGCAGGCATTCGCCGCAGCGACGAAATTGCCATGCCTTATATCCCCTAGGGGTATATTGCTGAAAGCATTTTCCATATTTAATTGCAGGGATATACCCACCAATGAAAAAGCCCGCAATGCGGGCTTTTTCATTGGGCCGGAACAGGCGGTTTAGTGAATGCCACCGCTTTGCTGGTAGCGTTTCTCCAGATGGTTGACCCCGGCAGCCAGTACCAGTGTCATGATCAGATAGATCAGTGAAATGGTCAGGTAGGGCTCCCAGTAGCGCGAATAGGCACCGGCCACCGTGCGGGCGGCGTAGGCGAGCTCTCCCAAGCCAATGGCAGAAACAAGCGAGCTATCTTTAAGCAGCATGATTGCTTCATTACCTAGCGGCGGCAGCATGCGGCGAAATGCTTGCGGCACAATAATAAAGCGCATGGTTTGCCCGTAGCTCATGCCCAGCGAGCGTGCGGCTTCAAACTGCCCTTTGGCAATTGACTGAATGCCAGCGCGGAAAATTTCGGTGATGTAGGCTCCGGCATTGAGCGTGAGGGCGACAAGGCCGGATAGAAAGGCGCCGTATTCCTGGCGCAGTGTTGAAGCCATTTCACCGCTGAGAATCAAACCATGATCGGGGTGAACCAGCAGGGGCATGACGGCAAAATGGGTTAGCAAAATCTGTACAAAGAGCGGTGTGCCACGAAAAAAAGTGACATAGGCGGTAGCGGGCCAGCGCAGAAAAAATCTGACCGGATACTTCCACGGGCCGTGCTTGACGTCGGCCAGACGTGCCATGCCAGCAAACAAGCCGATCAGCGTACCCAAAATAACGGCAATCAGCGTGATGCCCAGCGTCATTTTGATACCGTCGATAAAGAGCTCGCGATATTCCCAGACCATCTGGAGCTGGAAGTTTTCTAGCAGCGGGACGGCATGCTGCACTTGTTGCCAAAATTGATTGAAATCCATTGCGTGTACCAATCTGTTCGCTCAAGACAATAAAGCACAACTCAAGGTTGCGCTTTATTGTGCTTCGCTAATGAGCCAAAAAGGCCGATGCCTTATTTGCCGAAATACTGTTTGTAAATCTTGTCGTAAGTACCATCAGCCTTGATTGCGGCGATGCCTTTATTGATTTGATCCAGCAGTGCTTTATTGCCTTTTTTCACCACAATGCCGTAGTACTCTTTGGCAAATGTCGCGTCATCAATGGTTTTAAGCTTGGCTTTAGGATTGTTGGCGACATAGTTGACCACAACGCCGTTATCTGCGATCACTGCATCAACACCGCCAGTCTGCAATTCCTGAATCGCCAGTGGCGTTGATTCAAAACGTTTGATATTCGGGCTGGTTTTGCCGAGCAATTTTTGTGCAACTTCATCGCCGGTCGTGCCAGTTTGGACACCAATTTTCTTGCCCTTCAAATCTGCTAGCTTGCTGACTTTGCTGCTTTGGCCAACGGCGATCAGCTGTTTGGCTTCAAAGTAGGGTTCAGAGAAATCCATGGATTGCTTGCGTTCCGGGGTGATGGTCACCGCTGAAATCACAATGTCACGATCGCCATTGTTCAGTGAGGCAAAAATGCCTTCCCACGGGGTGTTGACAAACTTGATCTTCAACCCTGCTTTGGCGGCAACCGCTTTCATGATGTCCATGTCAAAGCCAACAGCTTCTTTTTTCTCGTTCAGCGATTCGAACGGGGCATAAGCGGCATCGGTAGCAACCTGATAGGTTTTGGCTGCATGCGCTGGAGCATTTAGCATCAGACCGGCCAGTAGAGCTGTAGTTAAGAAGCGAAATGGGGTGCGCAACATTGTGAGTTCTCCAGCGATGTAAAGAAAAAGGGCAGACATCATAACCGATCTTACGGTTTCAATGCTCTGCCCTGATGCTAGTAAGCTTTAGCTATTGAGATAATCAGGTCTTTCCCTATTTTTCTCTACGGCCACGACTTCGATGCAAAAATTCAGTTTGCGAATTAGGCAATTAATTCGTCCAGTCCGCTCGAGAGATCAGCCAATTCAATCAGTTTTTCAACAAGGCTGGTGTGATCCAAACCAGCCAGTTGGGTAATGCTATCGGAGATGGCAGTTGATATTTCGTCAGTGGATGCCGATTCCTGTAATTGATGAGTGATGACTTTGGCCAAATGCAAAATTGCCGAGAGTTTATCTGAAGGCTCCTGATCCTCTGGCTGGTTCTGGTATTTGATCGCCTGCTGAATCGCTACCGGGAAGTTCCAGCGGCGGGCGAGTTCTTCGCCAACCATGACGTAGTCAAAGCCGATATTGTTGTCTTCCAGCGCAACCCGGTCGGCTGCGCCGTTTTCAACAAACTGATCAATTTTGACTGCAATTTCGGGGGCTACAATGTGAATCAGCATTTCGCCAATGTTGTGAATCATGCCAGCAGTGAAGGCGACTTCACCATTGATTTTGGCCAATTTGGAGAGCCATTTGGCAACCGTAGCCACTTGCAGACTGTTTTTCCAGAATTTCTTGCGGTCAAAGCCCGGAGTGGCGACGAATGCACCCGTGATACCTGAAGCGACAACCAGGGTTCTGACGGTATTAAAGCCCAGCACTACCACGGCTTCTTGGACTGAACCAATCTGGCGGCTGGCACCAAAATGGGCTGAGTTGGCCAAACGTAATACTTTGGCGGTAATAACCTGGTCTAGCGCGATTTTTTTGGCAATGGTGTCGATGTCGATATCGTCATTGCTGAAACTATCGATCAATTCTTGTACTACCTTTGGAATCGTTGGTAGCTTATGCGTTTGTTCGAACACTTCTTCCAATTTCATGACAACACTCCCGTGGGCATTTTTCTTATCGGTTTAAAACCAATTTCATACTAGAACAGACGAACGGGCTCTGCTAGCTGGAAAATAAAAAAACCACACCTTTTGGGTGTGGTTTTTTTCAGAGTAGTGTCAGTTTATTGCTTGGTTTCTACTTGGGCTAGCGTGGCTTGCGCACTGTCTTCGTTTGAGATGCTCGCCTGTACGTCTTTGCGGCGACGGCGGGCAGGTGCTGCAACGGTAATTTCTTCCGTAGCGACGGTCGGTGCAGAGCGAGTTTCAACCAGTTGTAATGGCTCCGGGGTCACTGCCGTTTCAGTGGTGTTGCTTTGCACATCCTTGCGGCGACGGCGTTGCGGTAGCGCTGGCTCGGTGTCGGCAGCTGGGCTAGGCTCTGCACGTGTCGCAACCTGAGTCAGGCCGACTTCTGCCGGGCTGGCTACAACAAACTCCGTTACAGCTGCAGGTGCTACTTGAACGGCGACAGGGGCAATTGGCGCTGGCTCAGCACTGCCTGCTTCTGCTGCAGGTGCTTCGCTGGCTACTTCGACTGCAACGTCTGCTGCTGCGTTGCTTGCAGTGTCTTCAGCCGCAGCTGGTGTCGTTTCAGTGATAGGGGTAGAGGCTGCTTCGGCTGCTATGGCCACTGGTGCTGCCACAGCCGTTGCTTCTGCCTGTACTTTCACAACTTCTACCGCCGGAGCACTTGGCTCGGTTGCAACTGGTGTCACAACTGGTACTGCTTGTACTGCTTCGGCTGTTGCAGTGGCCTGTGCTGTTTCTGCCGCTTGTTGGGCCTGCTGTTGCAAGATCACCTCGTTAGGCACAAAGGCAGGTGCTGCAACTTCTTCAGTTTCTACTGTCGTGCTGTTGTCTGCTGCATGAGTGCGATCATTGCGGTCGCGACGATCACGGCGGCTGCGACGACGGCGATTGCGTGTTTCACCATTTGCTTCTGTATTCGCGGTTGGCTCAGCGGTCGCTGCATCATTCAGCTCTAGTGCAGGCGTATTCAATGGCTCCTGCACTTGCTCTGCGCGTGCTTCCTGACGCTGGCGCTCTTCGCGCGGTTGACGCTCGCCACGAGGAGGGCGCTGCTGGCGCTCTTCACGTTTCTGGATGTCTTCCTCGATACGAGGTTTGCCAGAACGGTTATTACGATCCGTCCGTTCTGGGCGCTCGGCTTTTTCGCCGCGCTCAGTGCGTTCACCGCGTTCGCGTGGTGCCTGGCCTTCACGCCCTTCGCGATTCTCATTGCGATCAAAGCGGCCATTACGACGCTCGTTGCGACCACGTGGTTGGCGTGGCGCAGGCTTGGCTTCTTCAACCGGTTTTGGTTGGTCCGGCTCACTGCTAAACCACGCGACGATTTTTTTCCACAACGAAGTTTGTGCTGGTGCCGCTTTCACTTCCGGTTTGGCTGCACGTTCGGTGCTGGCGGGGGCAGGTTGCGCTGGCGTAATACCTTTCACTGCCGCTTCCTGGCGTTTAGCTTGCTCTTCTTTGCCTTTGCCGGGCTTGTAGCCTTCTTCTGCAGGCTGTTCCACCATGCGGTATGACGGCAGGGCATCTTCGTAAGACAAAACGTCTTCCGAGCGCACACGAGTAATGCTGTAGTTTGGCGTTTCCAAATGCATATTTGGAATCAGCATTACGCCGACTTTCAGGCGCGCTTCAACGGCGAACAATTCAGCACGTTTTTCATTGAGCAAGAAGGTCGCAACATCCACCGGCACTTGCGCATGCAGCGCGCCAGTGTTTTCCTTCATTGCTTCTTCCTGAATGATGCGCAGGATGTGCAATGCCGATGATTCGATGCCGCGAATAAAACCGGTGCCGTGGCAGCGTGGGCAAGCGATATGGCTGGTTTCTTCGAGTGATGGTTGCAGGCGTTGGCGTGACAATTCCATCAGGCCAAAGCGGCTGATTTTGCCGGTCTGGACGCGGGCACGGTCGTGGTGCAGCGCTTCACGCACGCGGTTTTCAACGTCGCGCTGGTTTTTCGGGTTTTCCATGTCGATAAAATCGATCACGATCAAACCGCCTACGTCGCGCAAACGCATCTGGCGTGCGATTTCATCGGCGGCTTCCAGATTGGTGCGCAGCGCGGTTTCTTCGATATCGCCGCCGCGTGTCGCTTTGGCCGAGTTCACGTCAATCGACCACAACGCTTCGGTGCGATCAAGCACGATGGCGCCGCCTGAAGGCAAGCTCACCTCACGCGAGTATGCAGTTTCGATTTGATGTTCGATCTGGAAGCGCGAGAATAGCGGCACGTCGTCTTGGTAGAACTTCACTTTATGCACATTGTTGGGCATGACGTGGCTCATAAACTGCTGAGCTTGCTCGTAAATATCTTTTTTATCGATTAGCAATTCGCCGATATCAGGCTGGAAGTAATCGCGAATCGCGCGAATGACAAGGCTGGATTCCTGGTAAATCAGGAAAGCACCCGTCTGGGTATTGGCTGCACCTTCAATGGCTCTCCAGAGTTGCAGTAGATACCCCAGGTCCCACTGCAATTCTTCGGCATTGCGGCCGATGGCTGCGGTACGCGCAATCAGGCTCATGCCGTTTGGTGTTTCGAGTTGATCCATCGCGGCGCGCAATTCATTGCGCTCTTCGCCTTCGATGCGACGCGAAACACCGCCGCCACGCGGATTGTTTGGCATGAGTACGAGGTAACGACCAGCCAAGCTAATGTAGGTGGTCAGTGCTGCGCCTTTATTGCCGCGCTCGTCTTTTTCTACTTGAACGATCAGTTGCTGGCCCTCTTTCAGGCTATCAGCGATGCGGCCGCGGCCACCGTCACCTTCACTGAGGTAAGCGCGGGCGATTTCTTTGAATGGCAAAAAGCCATGACGGTCGCAACCGTAATCGACAAAACACGCTTCGAGCGATGGCTCGATGCGGGTAATAATGCCTTTGTAGATATTGGATTTGCGTTGTTCTTTGCCGACGGTTTCGATGTCGAGGTCGATCAGTTTCTGGCCGTCGACAATCGCAACGCGCAACTCTTCGGCTTGAGTTGCATTAAAAAGCATACGCTTCATGGGTGTAGGGCTCCTGCGCGCACCCCACGGCAGAACCAAGGATTTTGACAGGCAGATCGATTGTGACGGCAGTTCGGCAATACAAAATTGCAACCTTTGCTGGCCGCTCATTGCTGGTATTCACCATCTTCGCACCTGCTTGATATCAGGTTTGAGACTGCATGCAGCGCGATGAGGCTGGCTTTCGTGTGCGGGTTGACTATTCAAGCGCATCGACAAGCTGGAAATAAGCAAGCTGAACGGGGTTCAAAGCTAAAGGCCTAGCCGTAGGCTAGTTTGGCGGACAATCGTATTGGCTTAGGAACTGGGTATCGTTACTCCGGTGATCTGTATGCTCTGTCGGGCGAACACCCAGCCAGCGTCGTAGCATGGCTAGGCGTATAAAATCCGGTGAGTGCGCTAATGTAATAAATCAATTACCATCGCTACTTCTTGTTGAGCGGTGAGCGTCATAACCGCCAATCACTGCTTTCACTAGCGTTGTACACCAGACACTTTCATTTTGTGAGTCCCGCGCCGCTGCTCTATGTCGAGTAGGTAACGTCATCCGTTACGGCGGGAAAGAAATCACAATCGTGAAAGTCGGTTACTCGCTGTAAAATAAGCGATTATTAATTCCAATATCGAGTCAAGCCAGCTCGTAGCCGGCAGCCAAAATGGTCTGCACAAACGCGTTTGCTGTTGCCTTGACTCATCCCGTAAAGACAGAGCCTTTGCGGGATAACCAGCTGCTTTATATTGCAGCGTGCCATAGAGTATATGCCAATATGTCCGAGACTAGCAAAGCGTCTGTGAGCTTCGTGACGGTCGATGAAGAAGATGCCGGTCAGCGGCTCGATAATTTCCTGCTTAAGCGCCTGAAAGGCGTGCCCAAAAGCCATGTTTATCGCATCGTTCGTTCGGGTGAAGTGCGTGTCAATAAAGGCCGTGCCGATGTCACGACGCGCGTTTGTGCGGGTGATGTAATTCGCCTGCCGCCCGTGCGTGTCGCCGAGCAACCCAAAGCACCCAATAACGCTAGCGCCGCAGCCGATTCAATGCAATTGCCGATTGTGTTTGAAGACGACGCGCTGCTGGTGATTGATAAACCGGCCGGAATTGCCGTGCACGGCGGCTCGGGGATCAGCTTTGGCGTGATCGAGCTATTGCGCGCGCAGCGCCCGCAGGCGAAGTTTTTGGAGCTGGTGCATCGGCTTGATCGCGAAACGTCGGGTTTATTGCTGGTGGCCAAAAAACGCAGTGCCTTGGTGAAAATGCACGAAGTGCTGCGCGAAAGCCATGGCATCGACAAGCGTTATCTGGCGCTCGTTGAAGGTGTCTGGCCGCACACGCGCTGTCACGTCAAAATGAAATTGCTGAAATACGAAACGCCCGATGGCGAGCGCCGCGTCAAAGTGCATGCCGACGGCCTTAGCTCGCACACGGTGGTCAATCGCCAACAAGCGTGGCCTAGCGCGTCCTTGCTGGAGTGTGAATTGAAAACCGGTCGTACGCACCAGATCCGCGTGCATTTATCGGCCAGCGGTCACGCGATTCTGGGCGATGATAAATATGGCGACTCAGCGGTGAACCGGGCTTTACCAAAACAAGGCCTGCGCCGGATGTTTTTGCATGCTTGGCGTTTGACGCTTAACCATCCGCTCACGGGCGAGAAAATGACGCTGGAAGCGCCGTTGCCTGCCGATTTGCAGGCTTATATTCATCAACTCAATTCCAATCAATCCAATACGCAAGGTTAGGGCTATGTCACGACGTTTTGATTTGGTCGTTTTTGACTGGGACGGCACGCTAATGGATAGCACGGGCATGATTGCGCGTTCGATCCAGCGTGCTTTTGACGATGTTGGGCTGGCTGTTCCCAGTGATCAGGAAGCGCGCTACGTGATCGGCTATGGTCTGGGCGAGGCGATGGCGCATCTGGCTCCCAATGCGACCGAAGCGCAGATCCGGCAGGTGGTTGACGCTTACCGCACGCATTTTCTGGCCAAAGATCAGGATTTGAAGCTTTATGATGGTGTGGAAGAAGGGCTTACCCGTTTGCGGGATGCCAACTTCCGCATGGCGGTGGCCACTGGCAAATCGCGCGCCGGGCTCGATCGCGTGCTCAAGGCCACGCAGCTGGGTGGATTTTTTGAAGTCACGCGCACGGCTGATGAAGCTTTTTCTAAACCTCATCCGGCAATGCTTGAATACATCCTGGGGTATGCCGCTGTAGAACCCGAACGTGCTGTCATGGTGGGCGATACCACCCATGATTTGCAGCTGGCTTTAAATGCTGGCACGGCGAGCCTGGGTTTGACCTACGGCGCGCACGAAAGCGAAGCTCTGCTCGATCTGCAAGCGCTGGCTTTGTTTGATGATTTCAATTCACTGGTTGAATGGATTTTGACCCATGGTTGAGATTTGCAGCTCGGCACAATTGCTTGAGCGTGGTCTGGCGGTGCGCTTTCAGGTGTTGCAGGCGGGCGTGATAAGGCCGGCGATTGCTTTGCGCTATGATGGTCAGGTTTACGCCTACCTGAATGAATGCGCGCATATTCCGATTGAGCTGGATTTCAACCCCGGTGATGTATTTGACCTCAGCCGGCAATATTTGATTTGTTCGACGCACGGCGCATATTATGATCCGACCACGGGTTTGTGTCTGGGAGGGCCGTGTAGCGGGCGGCGCTTGAAAAAATTACCCGTTGTAGAGAAAGACAATGCAGTCTGGCTGCTTGAGGAAAATAAATTATGAGTGATTCAATCGAGCGCGATGCGCTCAATGCCATTTTGACCGCTTCAGTGAAAGAGCAGCGCAGTGCGCGCCGCTGGGGGATTTTCTTCAAGCTGCTGACGTTCACTTATCTGTTTGTGATTCTGGCCCTGATGATGGGCTGGGTGGGCGGCCAGCAAAATGAGAGCGCCTCCGCCGATGCGCATGTGGCGGTCGTGAATCTGCAGGGCGCTATTTCATCCGATAGCGATGCCAGCAGTGCGCTGATTCTGCAGGGTTTGAGCAACGCTTTTGAAGACAAAAACACCAAGGCCGTGATTTTGCGCGCCAACAGCCCCGGCGGTAGCCCGGTGCAGTCGGGCATGATGTACGACGAGATTGCGCGCTTGAAGAAAAAATATCCCAAAACCCCGTTTTATGTGGTGGTTGAAGATGTGTGTGCTTCCGGTTGCTACTATGCCGCCGTGTCGGCCGACAAGATTTTTGCCGATAAAGCATCGATTGTCGGCTCGATTGGGGTATTGATGGATGGCTTTGGTTTTACCGGTACGATGGAAAAGCTGGGTGTCGAGCGCCGCCTGATCACCGCCGGGGCCAATAAAGGTTTCCTCGATCCATTCTCACCACAAAGCGAAGAGCAAAAGCAAAAAGCGGTCACCATGCTGGCTGAAGTGCATCAGCAGTTTATTAATGTGGTAAAGCAGGGGCGTGGCAAGCGGCTGGTACAGGACAACCCGGATCTATTCTCGGGTCTGGTCTGGTCGGGCGAGTCGGCTCTCAAGCTGGGGCTGATCGACGCGCTGGGCTCGGTCGATAGTGTGGCGCGCGATGTGGTCAAGGTAGACAACGTCGTCGATTTCACGCCGCAGCCCACCTACGCTGACCGTCTGGCGCGTCAGTTTGGCGTGGCCGTCGCGACGACGCTGGGTGCCAAAATGGAATGGCAGCTGAAATAATCTATTGTAGGTATGTGGCTGTAGGCTAATTTGGTATTGGTTTACAGCGATATACCCATTGATCGAGGCGGATATGGCGCGTAGAAAAAGAGTCGAAGAGCATGAAAACCACGAGCGCTGGCTGGTTTCGTATGCCGACTTTATTACGCTGCTCTTTGCCTTTTTCGTCGTGATGTACGCAATTTCCTCGGTCAATGAAGGCAAGTACAAAGTCTTGTCCAACTCGCTGGTTGATGCTTTCAAACAGCCCAAACAATCGGCCGATGCCATTCGTCTGAACGACCAGAATACACCTGGTGCGCCGCAAAAACTGATTGTGATCCCCGGCGTCACCATGATGCCCAATGCCGGGAAATTTGAAGAGCAAGCCAAAAAAATGCAAGGCATTGCCGGCGATTTGCGCCAATCGCTGGGCTCCTTGATTGACCAGGGCAAGGTGAGGGTAACGCAGTCCAAACGCGGGATTGCGGTGGAAATCAGCGATTCGATCCTGTTTGCCACCGGACGCGCCGATTTGCAGGAAGAATCAGCCAGCGCCCTGCTGGCTATCGCCGATCTGGTCAAAAATTCCGACAATCTGATCCAGATCGAAGGCCACACCGACAACCAACCGATCCGCGGCGGTTTGTTCCCCAGCAATTGGGAGCTATCGTCAGCGCGTGCGGCCAGTGTTGTGCGCCTGTTTCAAAGCGCCGGCGTGGCACCACAAAGGATGGTCGCGGTGGGCTACGCGGAATTTCGTCCTGTTGAATCCAATGATACTGTCGAGAGCCGGGCCAGAAACCGCCGTGTGACCTTGAATATTCTGGCTGATAATCAGGATGAAGTCGCCGTTATCTCCCCCTGATCGCCCGCTTTGAACGCCATAAACGGAATAAATCGAGAGTCTGTTTGATGAATGCTCATGAATCAAGCCCGGATAAAGCCAAACACCCCGCAGTGGTAGAGCGTATTACCAAGCTGGTGTATCGCAATTCGGTGTCCGGGCAAATTATCTGCATTTTAATCTCGGCCGTGCTGGCGATGGCCTATTTCGGCCATCTGAGCCAGTTGGCGTTGGGCTACTGGATTGCATCGACTTGGCTGATTGCCTTGTGGCGTTTGCATACCGCCCAGCAATATCATCAGGCAATCCAGAGGGCTCAGGTGGACTATGGTACCTGGAGCAAGCGCTTTTTTCTGGGCGTCAATGTGTCCGGTCTGGTCTGGGGCGTAGGCGGCTTTATTCTGATGCAAAACGCCTCTGACTCGCTGCGGCTGTTTACTGCGTTTGTGATGTCGGGCGTGGTCTCGGGCGCGGTGCCGATTCTGGGGGCGCACTATCAGGCATTTCGCAATTTCACGCTGTTTATTCTATTGCCCGTGCTGGCGTCGGCTTTACTGGGGCAAGGTCCGCTCGATACCGTGCTGGCGATCATGTGTTTTATGTATATGGTCGTCGTGATTAAAGGCGTGCGCAATTACAACGAAGCAATTATTGAAAGCATTGTGCTTGAGCTTGAGCAAAAAAGCCTAGTCAATGATTTGCAACAGGCGCGTAATGCGGCCGAAGCGGCCAGCCGGGCCAAAAGCGAATTTATTGCCAATGTCAGCCATGAAATCCGCACCCCGATGAATGGCATTGTTGGCATGGCCAATTTACTGGCGCAATCGGATCTGGACGAGCAGCAACAGCAGGAGCTGGCGGTGATTTTGTCCTCGTCCGATTTATTGCTGGCACTGGTGAATGATGTGCTGGATATTGCCAAGATTGAGGCAGGGCAATTTGAAATCGTCGAAAAAGATTTCGATCTGGCTTTGCTGCTCAATAACACCAACAAGATGTTTGCCGTAACGGCGAAAAAGAAAAACGTCGAGTTGATTCTAAAAGCCAGCTATGCCGGCAATTGGTGGGTGCATGGCGATGCGATTCGCCTGCAGCAGATTCTGGTTAATCTGCTGGGTAACGCAGTTAAATTTACGCATGCAGGCCGGGTTGAGCTTGATTGCCATGTGGCAGAAAACCGCCTGCAATTTTCCGTCCGTGATACGGGGATTGGTATTCCAGCATCCCATCTGGCGCATATTTTTGACGCTTTTGTGCAGGGTGATGGCTCGCTGTCGCGCCAGTACGGCGGCACCGGTTTGGGGCTGACGATTGCCAAAAAATTGACCGACTATCTGGGCGGTGAGTTAACCGTCAAATCCGTACACGGGCAAGGCACCGAATTTTCGTTTTCCATTCCCTTGAAAGCAGCCAAGCAAGTCGTACACATCGAAAGTGCGCTAGCAGAACCCGAAAATCAGCTCCGTATTCTGCTGGCAGAAGACAATCCGACCAATCGTCTGGTGGCCACCCGGATTCTGCTGGCCGCCGGACATCATGTCATTTGTGCCGAAAATGGCGAGCAAGTGCTCGGCTTGGCGCAGAGTCAGCAGTTTGATCTGATACTGATGGACATCCAGATGCCGGTGATGGATGGGCTGGAGGCCACTAGGCAGATTCGAGCTCAACAATCGCAGCGCGCAATCCCGATTATCGCACTCACTGCCAATGCCATGGATGCCGATCGTGATGCCTGCTTTGCTGCCGGCATGGATGGGTTTATTACCAAACCGGTTCGGCCGGAACAATTGGCTGCGGCAATCAAGGCTGCACTCAAGTCTGGTACACCCTAGCTTTTTTGTGTGGATTGTGATCTATCCGCTCACCCTCTATAAATAAACATTGGTGTACAAGGTATGCGGGCGTGGATAATTTGAAGCTGATTGATGCGGTGGATGTCCCCGAGTTACTGGGGAAAATCGAGTCCTGCCTGTTGCAGGATGTCGATCAGGCATTGATGCTGAGTTCTGCGCTGCAGTTGCGTTGCAAACACCTGTCGCTTGAGCCCGAACTAAGAGTGCATGCTTATCTCAACCATGCCAAGGTATTGTGGAGCTCAGGTAATCTGCGCCCGGCTTTAAGGCTAATCAACCGGACTATTCAGCTCTCCAACCAGTTACCACTGAATCATTTTCGGGCCGAAATTTATCTGACACGAGGCAAAATCAACTACAACCTGAAACGCTATTCGGCAGCCATTGACGATTTTGCTCTCGCCGCCGATGTCGCGGTTGATTTGCTCAGTGTCGATGTCGCAATCGAAGCCTATCTGTATATCGGTAGCATTTATATTGTCTTTGGCAGGCACGACCAATCGTACGAAGTGCTCAATTTTGGCTACAAAATGGCGCACGCCATCAATAGTGCCAAATTGATTTCCAAAAGCGCCATTTTTCTATCCGGCTATCTGCTTGACCAGCACCGCTATCAGGATGCGTTAAAAATCATGTACCAAAGTGAGCCTAGCTTGCTGGAATACGGCGATATGACTTGGCTGATCGAGTGCGGCAAAACAATGGCGGTCTGTTATCAGCATCTGGGTCGCGAGGAAGATGCTGATCTGTATTTTAATTGCATGCTGGCAATTGCCAAAGGGTTGAATGTCAAATGGGCGGGAGCCTTGGTCGCTATCAACTATGCCCGCTTTTTGCTCCTGAAAACACAACCGGCTCTAGCGATTGAAATGCTTGATTCGGCGCAAGAAAATCTGGCTGATTTCGATGATGTTTATTTGGCGCAGCAAAGTGCCGAGTATCGTGTATCGGCCTACAAGCAACAAAAAGATTATCAAAATGCTTTGCACGGACTTAAAAAACTGGAAACCATCAAGCTGAGATGGATACAGCTTAATGCATCAATCCGCGAAGTAAACCGCTATGGCCGCTTCAATGATTTGCAGAAAGTCATTACGCTGGTTGATAAAACCCGGCAGGAATTTGAAAGACTGCTGGGGTTGATTATTTCCCGCAGCTCGATTGGCAGAGAGAGTGTGCTGCTGGAAAAATGTAAAAACCTGCCCGCCGCAGAGACCATTTTTCTGATGAAAATAGATGCCCAATTGATGTTCCGGCGCTTGGTGGAAAACAAAGTCGATTCGGTTTTTCGCGAGTTATGCATGGACGGCGATTTATGGGTGCGCACCATCACCGGGGAGTACCTGGTCTATTTTGCCGATTCCCCGCGCGAGCACGCTGCGCTGCTGACCGGGACTATTGCCGATTTCCCCTGGTCCTGGCATGAGTGTGAAAATCCGAAAATAGAAGCGCACTGGCTCACGCCGGCTGAAGCGCTGTTAAAGCTGCAAGCACGGGTTGCCTGATGAGCGAGTATTTTCCGGAACTTGATACCAGAATTGCCGAGCTCATTAGCGGCATCGAGCTGGCGTATTGGGAGTCAAACCAGTCTCAGCATGATGACAGCAAGGCTTTGCTTGATCTGTGTTTGCAATGCAAGCATCCGCTGCTGGGTTATGCCTATCTGCTGTATGGACGCACTTTGATGCTGGTGGGAGAGCTTGAGCAGGCCTTGCTGATGATGGAGCAGGGGGTGGCGTGGTGTCGCAAGAAGAAAGATCTGACTCATCTGGCTCTGGGTTTGCTCTGGCTTGGTTCGCTGCTCAGTAAACAGAAAAAATACCCTCAGGCTTTGAAAATCTGGGTCAAGTCGCTTGATCTGGCTCTGGCGCAGGAAAATCTGGAAATAGCCGTCGAGATTTATCTGAATCTTGGCTGCCTTTATCTGATGCTGGGTTTGCGTGAGGAATGTTATGCCATTTTGATGGATGGTTTTTCTCTGGCCGAAGCCATTAATAATAAAAAGCTGATTGCAAAAAGTGGCGTTTTTCTGTCTGACTTTTTGATTGAATCCGGGCAGTATTTGTCGGCAATGTCAATTATTGCCCGCTCAGAGCTCGATATCATTCGGCATGCCGACTTTACTTGGGTGATTGAGCTGTGCAAAAACAAGGCATGTTGCTTATGGAAAATGGGCTATGCCGAAGATGCTATGGCCTGTTTTGAATCGGGCATTATTCTGGCCCGAAAATTTGATCTGGCCTGGGCTTGTATCATGCTCTCGATTGTTTACGCCGAATTTTTGCTTGAACAAGAAAAGGCCGGATTGGCCAGGCAGCATCTGGACAATGTCCATTCGTATTTCAATGCTTATTCGGATGCCGAGCTTTACCGTAAATGGTGTTTTGCTCATTATCAATCTGCCAAAGCGGAAAAAGATTTTCAGCGGGCATTGGCATCTTTGAAAGCCCATCAAGCCTGCCAGACGCATTCGATCTTTGAATTTGTGCTCTCCAGCACGATGGTCAAGCTGAAAACCAGTTTAAAGAAACTCTATCCAGGTTTAAGGCGGGATTTTCGCAATATCACCAATCTGGGTGATGCACCCAGTATTTTTATGACCATGAAGCAATTACTTGAATTCAAAAAGCGTTGCGAAAGCGGTCTTGATTCAGCCAGAGTGATCGAAGTATGTGTACCCTGCAGGGGAGAAAAACAGGCCGAACAGCGGGTGTTACTGATTATCAACGACTATTGTTCGGTTAAGGACATCTGGATTCGCGCATCGCCCGATTCCTATTATGTTTTTCCCAGTCATGAACAAAAAAGCCTGCATGCATTCTCGACTCGTTTGCTGCGGGCGATTGCCACCCAACCCTGGGCCCGTTTGAAAATAGCACCTGTACAGGCACGAACACGCATTCTGATGGTCAGCCAGGATTTTATCCGTCAGGTTGACCAGATTATTCAAAGAGGCTGGCATGACGCAAGATGATTTCACTGCATGCCTTGATCGGCAGGCGCAATACCGGCTGAGAAATTATGATCAGGCGTATGAGCTGGCCATCGAGCTGGAAAATATGGCGGCAGGCCTGAGCGATCCAGCCAGACTCGAGCTGGCGCTCTACCTGAAAGGCGAGGCGCTGGAAAAACTGGGTAAGTTTAGCGAAGCCAAATCGGTGTTGCTGACGCTGGAAAAAAAACTGCTACAGCGCAGCAAGAAAGAATTTCTGCTGCTCGATCTATATGAATGCCTCGGCAAGGCCTGCTACGCCATTGGTGAGCTGAATCTGGCGCTGGAATACTGGAGCGCCTGCCTTGAATTATCGCTAGAGCACCAATCGATTGTGCACTACATCAAGGCTTATACCGGCATTGGTGGTGTTTATCTGTACTACGGTTTTTTTGAGGATTCATTACGGCATCATCTGCTGGCGCTGGATTACGCCAAAGAGCTGGATGACCCGGTGCTGTTAATGATGCTCAATTTGTGGCTGGGCAGTGATTACAACGAATTGGGCCAACATCAGGAGGCGCTCAAGCATTTGGCGCTGGCGCAAAATTTCTACCGGCGGCAAGCCGATACCGGGCAGGTGAGTGAAGTCCTGATGCATATGGGCTTCTCCTATCTGGGGCTGGGCAATATTGTCGAGGCATTCAAGGCCTTTAATGACGCTGTGCAAATTGCCGAAAATAACCACCATGCCTGGCCCATGTCGATGGCACATCTGGGGATGAGCGAATTGTTTTTGCTGCAGGCGCGTTATAAGGACGCGCTCACTTACGCACAAAAAGCTCAGGAATACGCCGTTAGCGTCAAGTCGGTGCATCACGAGTTGCGCGCTTGCCGTGTCAAATCAGCGGCGTATGAGGGCTTGAATGAATTTGAAAATGCCCTGCTCGCCTACGAGCGGCATTATGAATTATCGGTCAAGCTGGCGCAGGAAATCACCATGACGCAATTGCAGAGTAGTGCCTTGCGCCGGATTAACCGCTCTGAAATCCGTTTGAAATTACTGCGTACCGAGCAGCAGAAAAAGAATCTGGAAAACGAAAGTATTTTAAGACAGGCCGAGTTTCTGGCCGAAAAAAATGCCCTGATGGCAGTTAATCAGGCCAAGAGCGAATTTCTGGCGCTGGTGAGTCACGAAATCAGAACGCCGCTCTCCGGGGTGATCGGTATGTTGCGCCTGGCCAAGGCGCAGAAGGAGCTGCGGCCCAATACCCGTGAGCAAATCAGTATCGGGTTGGAAAATGCCGAAATGCTGATGGGCATTATCAATGATCTGCTCGATGCGTCAAAAATCGAGGCAGGCAAGATTTCAATCGAAACTATTCCATTTGATCTGCACCGGATTATTGCCCAGGTTAGCGCCCTGTTTGCGCCCAAGGCCGAAGAAAAAGGCTTGGCGTTTCTGGTTGATGTGGCGCACTTGCCGCATGAAGGCTGCCTGGGCGATCCGACCCGCTTGCGTCAGGTCTTAATCAATCTGGTCAGCAATGCGATCAAGTTTACCGAGCACGGTTCGATCAAACTCAGTGCTTATCGGGATGGCGAACAGATCAAGTTTTCAGTGGTTGATACCGGTATTGGGCTGGACGAACAAAGTCTGGGCCGCATTTTCAACAAATTCGAGCAAGCCGATACCTCAACCACGCGCAAATATGGCGGAACCGGCCTGGGATTGTCGATCTGTCATGCGCTCATCGAATTAATGCACGGTTCCATCGCTGTAACCAGCCAGCTGGGCGAGGGAACGTGTTTCCGCGTTGACGTGCCTTTGGAGCCGGTGCAACTGATGAGCGAGCCCGAAGCCGAACCAATCGTGCTGGCGCCGCTGCCTTACCAGCTTAAAATCCTCTACGCCGAAGACATTGTGACCAATCAGCTGATTGTCGGCGCGCTGCTCGAAGAAATGGGGCTGGGTTTGCAGGTGGTCAACACGGGTCTGGCGGCCATTGAGGCGCTGGCCAAAGAGCAGTTTGATCTGGTGCTGATGGATGGCCGCATGCCGGTGATGGATGGCCTGACGGCGACCCGGTTGATCCGTCAGGGCGGCCATCAGGCGCTCACGGTGAATGACCCCGAAGTGTATATCGTGGCTTTGACGGCCAATGCTGCGCAGGAAGACCGGCAGTTTGGCCTTGAGGTGGGAATGAATGATTATTTATTAAAACCGATCGATCCGATCAAGCTGAGAAAAGTCATTATGGATGCCTGCGAGTATCAGTTAAACCGGGGCCGCAGCCTGCAGCCGCTGTTCAAGCCTGCTGCGGCAAGCAATCAGGCTTTGTCGGCGGACGATGTGCAGTTATTGCATCAGCTGGAGCTGGCGGGGGTCGCCGTCAACGAGGCCTTGCAGCGGCTGAATGGCAATGTGATGCGTTTCAAACGCTGGCTCTGGCAGTTTTTCCAGGAGCAGCAAAATTTCTTTGCCGAACTGGACGAGCTGGTGCTGGGGCGTGATATTCCGCAATTGATTAGCAAAGTACACGCCTTGCGCGGTGTGGCCGGAACGCTGGGCTTGACGGCGCTGTATGAGCAAGCGAGCTTGCTGGAGCAAAATCTGAACCATTTTACCCGGCACGGCGGGGTATACCCGGATGCCAATCGCCTGAGTCAGGCCTGGGCACACGCACAGCAAACCATCTGGCCGCTAGTTCAGATGACCAGCCAGATCGCCGAGCATCAGCCCTTGTCCAAGCCTTTGCCTAAATCCTACTGGCCGCAGGCTGGGCAATTGCAGCAAGCGCTGGAGTCCAATAGCCTCAGAGCCCGACACAAGCTGCAGGAATTGCTGGCCTTGCTGGAGGACAGCGAAGCCAAAGTGTCGCTGGGCGGTGTGATTGCTGCGCTGGACAGGCTGGATTATCCGGCCGCTTTGCTGGCTTTGCAGGCCATCATGGTTGAGGGCGGCGATGAATAGTGATTCATATATTCTGGTTGTTGATGACCAGATGGCCAATATCGAAGCGCTGGGCGAATTATTGGCCGATCAATACGATGTGCATTTTGCCCTCAGCGGGCAGGCCGCTTTGGCACAGGTGGCCAAATCCAAGCCCGACCTGATCCTGCTCGACATTATGATGCCGGATATGGATGGTTACGCGGTCTGCCGGCAACTGCAAGGCCAGCCTGAAACGGCCGATATTCCGGTCATTTTTATCACCGCGCTGGCCACGCCGGACGAGGAAACGCGCGGGCTGGATGCCGGAGCGGTCGATTACATAGTCAAACCGTTCAATCCGACTATTGTGCGCGCCAGGGTGCGCAACCATCTGGCCTTCAAGCGCGCCAAAGATCAATTGCGCTTATTGGCACAAACCGATGGGCTTACTGGTCTGGCCAATCGGCGCTATTTGTTCGAGCGCCTGCAGGCCGAGCTGGAACGGATGCGCGAGCAGGCGACGACGCAGCCTTTTTCGCTGATCCTGATCGACGTCGATCACTTCAAGCATTACAACGACAGCCAGGGGCACGTGGCCGGCGATTTATGCTTGCAGCGCGTGGCTGGGGTGCTCAAGGCCGAATTGCGCAATCCGGATGACCTGATGGCCCGCTATGGCGGTGAGGAATTTTGCTGCCTGCTGCCGCATACTGCTCTGGCCGATGCCGAGCAGATCGCCCTGCGGATTTGCCGCCGTATCAATGAGCTGGCGATTCCGAATGCCGATGGCGACCACGACGTGCATCGCGTGGTGACGGTCAGCGCCGGGGTGGCCTTGTGTACGGCAGCAATGGCCAGCGTCGAAACCTTGCTGCAGCAGGCTGATCGGGCGCTTTACGCGGCCAAGGCAGCAGGGCGAAATCAGGTTAAGGTATGGGTATAGCCCTGTAGGCTATTTATTTATTGCTCTGTAGGGCTATACCCGTCATGGCTATTTGAGCTTTTTCTCCAGCTTGGCCAGGCTGATATACAGCACTGGCGTGATATACAGTGTAATCAGCTGTGAAAACAGCAGGCCGCCCACGATGGCCACGCCCAGTGGCTGGCGCAGCTCGGCACCCGCTCCCAGCCCCAGCGCCAGCGGCATGGCGCCCATCATCGCGGCCAGTGTGGTCATCATGATGGGTCTAAACCGCTTGGCGCTGGCTTCACGGATCGCGGCAATAGGGTCGAGCTGCTCTTTGCGCTCGGCCTCCAGTGCAAAGTCGATCATCATGATGGCGTTCTTTTTCACAATCCCGACCAAAAGCAAAATACCGATCATCGCAATAAAGGTCAGCTCCAGCCCGATCAGCTGCAAGGCCAGCAGCGCGCCAATTGCCGCCGATGGAATGCCGGCCAGAATCGTGAGCGGATGAATCCAGCTCTCGTACAGTACGCCCAGTACCAGATAAATCACCGCCACCGCAGCCAGAATCAGCCAGAGCTGGCTGGTCTGGGTCTGGCTATATAGCGCCGCATCTCCGGCAAAACCGCCAAAAATATACTCAGGCAGGCCTATCGCCTGCTCGGCGGCCTTGATCTCCCGTGCCGCATCCGACAATGAAGCGCCCTCGGCCAGATTGAAAGACAGCGTAATTGCTGGCAATTGCCCCTGATGATGAATGGTGGTGGTAACGGCGGTGCGCTCAACGGTGGCAAAGCTCGAGAGCGGAATCAAGGCGCCAGTCTGGCTGCGCACGTGCAATTTGCTTAGCTTGCTTTCGTCGCTGCGATCCTGCTCGTCCAGCTGCATTAGCACCGAGTAACTATCTTGCGGTGCGTAGATGCTGGTGACTTCGCGCTCGCCATAGGCGGCGTACAGCGTGTCGCGCAAGGACTGCATATTCACGCCCAGCTCGGCGGCACGGTCGCGCTGGATATTGAGTTTGGCCTGCAGCGTTTTTTGCTCGGCATCGGAATTGACATCGCGGAAAGCTGGGTTTTTCCCCAGCTCGGCCAGCAGGCGATTGCTCCATTCTTCCAGATCATTGGCGTTCACCGCCTGCAGTGTGTACTGATAGCTGCTTTTCCCGCTGCGGCCACCAATATTCAGATTCTGCGTCGGGCGATAAAACACGCTAACGCCAGCAATCTTGCCGGTGCTTTTGCGCAGGCTTTCCAGCGTTTTTTGCATATTGTCACGCTCGCTACGGGGTTTGAGCGTAATAAATAGCCGGCCTCCGCTGCCGCTGCTACCCAGGCTTGACGCCACCGTGGCGACGTTCGGATTGCTGGCCACGGCTGAAGCCACGCGCTGCTGCAGCTTGAGTAGGGCCGGGTAGCTGATATCTGGTGCAGCATCAACGCTGGCCTGAATCTGGCCGATGTCTTCTTGCGGGAAAAAGCCTTTCGGAATCGCCATATACAGCCAGACGGTAACGCCAAAAGTGGCCAGCGTCAGCAATAGCATCCAGACCCGATGGTGCAAGACCCAGGCCAGACTGCCCTGATAGGCCGCCAGCAAACGATTGAACCCGGCTTCAAAGCAACGGCTCCAGGCCGGAGCCTGATGCTGGGCATCGTGTGGTTCTGGCTTGAGAAAGCGCGCGGCGAATAAGGGAATTAGTGTCAGCGATACCAGCATCGACACCAGAATAGCCAGCGCCACGACGACAGCAAATTCATGAAACAGCAGCCCCATTGTGCCGGGCATAAAAAAGATGGGGATAAAGACAGCCACCAGCGAAATCGAAATCGACACCACGGTAAAGCCCACTTCGCTTGCGCCCTTGATCGCCGCTTCCATCGGCGTAATGCCGTCCCCGGCTTCCTCCAGATGGCGGACGATGTTTTCCAGTACCACAATCGCGTCGTCAACCACCAGCCCCAAGGCCACGGTCAGCCCCATCAGCGAGATGTTGTCCAGGCTATACCCCAGCCAGTACATCAATGCAAACGTTGCCAGCAAAGAGATAGGGAGAGATACCGAGGGGATCAGCGTGGCTGCTGTGCGGCGCAGAAAAAGCAGTACCGACATCACGACCAGTGCCAGAGTCAGCAGCAAGGTCAGATTCACATCATGGATGGATTCGCGAATCGAGACCGATCTGTCGTTGAGTACGCGCACATTCACCGAGTCGGGCATTTGCGCTTCCAGCCTGGGCATCATGGCCTTGATCGCATCAACGGTGGCCACCGTATTGGCACCGGGCTGGCGCTGTACGGCCAGAATAATCGAGCGCTCGCCATTAACCCAGCTACCGGATTTGATGCTCTCCACGCTGTCTTCAACGCTGGCAACATCCTTGAGCCTGACCAGCCCGCCCGAGGCGCTGGAGCCAACGACCACTTCGGCAAATTCGGCCGCATTTTTCAGTTGCTCGTTCGCCTGCAGCATCAACGTCTGGCGCTCGCCTTCGAGCTGGCCAACGGGTGAATTGGCATTGACGGTTTTTAGAGCATTGGACAGCTCTGGCAGCGAAATATCACGGGCTGCGAGCTTATCCGGGTCAACAGCAATCCGGATGGCGTATTTTTTCTGGCCATAGACCTGTACCTGTGCGACGCCATCAATGGTCGATAGCGCGGGGGCGATCAGATTGTCGGAAAAATCATTCAGTTGCGACAGCGACATCGACGGCGAATTGATCGCCAGCATCAGAATCGGCGCATCGGACGGGTTCACCTTGCGGTAGCTCGGCGGGCTTTTCATCTCGCTGGGCAAGCCGCGCGTGGCACGATACAACGCAGCTTGCACATCGACCGCCGCAGATTCGATATCACGGCTGGGGGCAAATTCCAGCGTGATCGACGTGCTGCCCAGACGGCTGCTGGAGCTCATCATCGCCAAGCCGGGAATGGTCGAAAACTGCTTTTCCAGCGGGGTGGCGACCGAATTGGCCATGGTTTCCGGCGAGGCACCGCTGAGCGAGGCCGACACATTGATGGTCGGCGTGTCATAGCTGGGTAGTGCCGAAATCGGCAGGTGAAACCACGCAATACCACCCGCTACCATCACGGCCAGCCAGAGCAACAGCGTGGCGACGGGGCGGTGGATGGCCCACCATGAGATACCCTGTTTCATCGGCTTTGTACTCCGCTTGCAGCAGCAGGGCGGCTCGCTTCGCTCACCGCACCGCCTGGGCGAACATTCTGCCCGCCTTCGCGGATCACTTTGGTGCCAGCCTTGACTCCGCTAATCAGTGCCTGACCTTCGTGAATACGCAAGACCTGTATCGCTTGCATCTGTGCCTTGCCGTCGTCGGCGATGCGATAGACAAAGCGCTGTTCCGGGCCGGTCTGGATGGCTTGCAAAGGCAGAATCAGGCCTTGCTCCATGCCCAGCTGAACCTTGATGCCCGTACTCAAACCCGGCCAGAGCTGGCGGTCGCGATTGGCAAATTCGGCTTTGGCCAGCACGGTGCCACTGCTTTTATCCACCATGCTATCGAGAAACACCAGTTTGCCCTGGCGCACGCTGCCATCGGGCAGGCTGGCTTCAACGCTGATTCCGGCGGGTGCGGCCAGCAGGGCGGGCAGGTCGCGCTCGGCCACGCTAAAGCTGATGCGCACCGGGTCTAGCTGGGTTAGTGTCACCAGAGCTTCGCTGCTATTGGCCTGTACCAGACTGCCACTGCGGGCATTGATTTTGCCGGTTCGTCCGGCAAATGGCGCGACAATCCGGGTGTATGAGAGCTGTGCCGTGCTGGCGGCCTGATCGGCCTTGGCTGCCGCCAGCTGCGCACGCAAGGCGTCGGCTTTGGCGCGAGCCGTATCTACGGCCGACGGTGAAATGAATTTGGCTTGCGCCAGCTCGATCGAGCGAGCCAGATTGCGATCGGCTTCGAGCAATTGGGCGTTGACCTGCATCACGTTGGCCTTGCTGCGTTGCGCCTGGGCTGCATCGGTGCGCGAGTCGAGCGTGAACAGCAGCTGGCCTGCGCGCACTTCATCGCCTTCCTTGAAATGCACGCTGGCCAGCTGGGCGCTGATTTGCGAGCGGATATCAACCATCTGAACGGCTTCGACGTGGCCATTGGTCGTGATCATGCGCGGCAGCTCACCGGCTTTGACCACGCTGCTCACCACCACGGTGGCTCGCTCGTTTTTGCCGGCGGGTTTCTTGTTGCCACCCTGACCACAGGCCGCCAATAAGCTGCAAACAAGCAGGGTGCCAAGTAGCGGGATTTTTGTTCTTGTCATCATGATCTTTATGCCTAAGGGAGCGTGGACGCTTTTCTCTTACTGGTTAACGGTGCTCAATCATGCAGCAGCCCCTGCCTGAGACTTTGGCGATAACGCAGGATGATCCAGCTCATCACCAAAATCACCAGTCCGCCAAAGCCGATAATGATCAGATACATCGGCGGCAGGCCGTTGTGTGCAAATTGCTGCTGCAACAAGGCGCTGCTGTCGGCGGTCAGCGGGCTGCTCCAGTTTTTGACCAGCCAGGCATGCAGGCCAACCATGACCAGAATGCCCAGATTTTCATTAAAATTCTGGACCGCAATCGAGTGTCCTGCGCCCATCAGGGTATGCCCGCGATGCTGCAGCATGGCATTGAGCGGCACGACAAAAAATCCCGATAGCGCACCAATAATCAACATCAATAACGCAGCCAGCCAGATCTGGTTGACCCAGAGCATTGAAATCAGCAAAGCACCCATTGCAACACCGGCCCACAGCACGCTGAACGCTTTGTGCAACGGTATCCAGCGGCCGGCGGCGATGGCGCCAAAGGCGATGCCAACGGCGACCAGTGCTATCAGCTGGCTGGCTTGTTCGAGTTTGAGAGACAGCCAGATGACCGCCCAGTTCAGTACCACCAGCCTCATCGTTGCACCTGCGCCCCAGAACAGTGTGGTGACGCCCAGCGAGAGCTGGCCTTGCGGATCACGCCACAGGCGCTTGACGCACCAGGCGAATTCTTTAGCCTGATGCACCGGATCCAGGTGTAAGGGTTTGAGGCGTACGGCCAACTTGGGGATATAAAGATTGATATACGCGGCCAAGCAATAGAGCAGCACCGTAGCGCAGATTGCAAATTCGGCCGGGCTAAGATACTGGCCTAGTGTATTGCCTGCTAGCCAAATATCGATATGGCTGCCAGATAAATACCCCCCAATCACTGTGCCAAGGATAATCGCAGCGACGGTGGCACCTTCTAGCCAGCCATTGGCGGCGACCAGTTTTTCATGCGGCAGATATTCGGTAATGATGCCGTATTTGGCCGGAGAGTAAGCGGCAGCGCCAAAGCCGACAATGGCATAGGCAAAAATTGGCGGCATGCCAACGATCATGCTGGCACAGCCCAGCAGCTTGATGCTGTTGCAGATCAGCATGGCGCGGCCTTTGTGCATGGAATCGGCAAAAGCGCCGGCATAAGGCGCAATCACCACATAGGAGACGGTGAACGCCCAGAGCAGCATGGATAAATGCCATTCCGGTGCTTTTTGTTCTTTTAACAAGGCCAGCGCGGCAAAAAACAGGGCGTTATCGGCCAGCGCGGAGAAAAATTGCGCGCCCAGAATGGTAAAAAATCCACGGTTCATAGGGATACACTTTCGCAGCGAGGGTTCACGTCTGCTGCTTATATCACGGATTGATGACATTCAAACTGCGCCTTGTCATCTGATTGCAGCAAATTAAAAACGCCGCGCTCGTGCTATCATCGCCGCCATTGGCCTTTTTTGTGACGGTTTGTCATGGATATTCTCCAGTCGCTCATCGGAATTTTTACCGACTACGGCTATTTGGCTGTCTTTACTGTGCTGCTGATTTGCGGGTTTGGCGTGCCGATCCCGGAGGACGTTTCTCTGGTGGCGGGCGGCGTGATCTCCGGTCTGGGTTATGCCAATGTGCATACGATGTTTGCCGTTGGCATGGCGGGCGTGCTGATCGGCGATAGCGCCATGTTCCTGCTCGGGCGCTACTGCGGTGAAAACTTGCTTGAGCATCGCTATTTCAAGCGCATGATGACGCCGGAGCGCTATCAGGCCGTGCAGGACAAATTCGAGCGTTACGGCAACCGAGTGCTGTTTGTTGCCCGCTTTCTGCCGGGCTTGCGCGCTCCCATCTACCTGACTGCGGGCATGTCGCGGCGCATTTCATATTTACGCTTTTTGTTGCTCGATGGTTTTGCCGCGCTGATTAGCGTTCCGATCTGGGTGTATCTGGGTTACTACGGCGCGTCCAACCATCAGTGGCTGATGACCTGGCTGGGGCGTGGACAAACGGCGATTCTGGTGCTGGTTGGCATTATCGCGCTGATTGTGGCCGTCTGGTACGTGCGCAACCGCAAGCAAAAAAACTAAGCGGGTTACTTATCTGTCATTCGGGCTGGGGCCGCATCCAGCCTTTCCCGTACTTTGCTCAGCACTGGCTTGCCTAAGACGCAGGCGAGGGCGCATCATTTATTCCCGTCTTTGAGTTGCGATACCACCATGTCTCGTCCGATAGAGGCTGTGATCCACAGCGCCGCACTGGCACATAATTACCAGCAGATTAAAAAAAACGCACCGCAGGCGAGGGCGTTTGCCGTCGTCAAAGCCAATGCCTACGGTCACGGGCTTGCACGTGTGCTTGCAGCGCTGCCGCAGGCCGATGGTTTTGCCATTCTGGAGTTTGATGCGGCCATTGCCATGCGCGAGCAGGGTGTTAAACAGCCCATCTTGTTGTTGGAAGGTGTATTCAGTATTGCCCAGCTACAACAAAGCGCCGCACATCAGCTGATGCTGGCGATTCACGAGCCACGGCACTTGCTCTGGTTGCGTGAAACGCCGCTAAGCGCGCCTGTCGATGTATTTCTTAAGCTCAATACCGGCATGAACCGCCTTGGCTTTGCCCCCGAACAGGCCGCCGATCTGGTCGCGCAGCTGCGTGATATGCCCAATGTTGCCAGCGTGACGCTGATGACCCACTTTGCCACTGCCGACGATCCGGCCAGAGGCATTGCCCGGCAATGGGCACGCTTTCAGGCGCAAACGGCGGGGCTTGATTGTCCGCGCTCGCTGGCCAATTCGGCCGCGACGCTGGCCTATCCTGAGGTGCACGCAGACTGGGTACGCCCCGGCATTGCTTTGTATGGCTCTTCTCCATTTGCTGATCGCAGCGCGCAGTCGCTTAATTTGCAGCCAGCCATGAGTTTGCGCTCGCGAATTATTGCCGTGCAACAGCTGCAGGCAGGCGATGAGGTGGGCTATGGGGCGACTTTTACTGCCGATAAACCTATGCGCATTGGTGTGGTGGCCTGTGGTTATGCCGATGGCTATCCACGGCATGCCCCGACCGGAACGCCGATTATCGTGGCAGGCAAAATGAGCCGGCTGCTGGGACGGGTGTCCATGGATATGTTGTCCGTTGATCTGAGCGAGATTGCCGAGGCAGAAATTGACAGCGAAGTGGAACTTTGGGGGCAGAGTTTGTCCATTGATCAGGTCGCGCAGGCGGCAGGAACAATCGCTTATGAATTGATGTGTGCAGTTGCCCCGCGTGTCCCGGTGTGTATGGATTGAATGCGTTTATATAGCGTTTTGATGTCGAAATACCCTATTTGACGCAGTTTCCATTACAATAATCTGGTTTTTATTAATTTTTCCAGCCTGCAGGTTAATCATGGCATTGATCGTCCAAAAATATGGCGGCACATCGGTTGGGTCTCCTGACCGAATCAAAAACGTAGCGCGTCGCGTCGCCAAGTTTAAAGCCCAAGGGCATGACTTGGTGGTGGTTCTGTCGGCGATGTCGGGCGAAACCAATCGCCTGATCGCACTGGCTAAAGAAATGCAAGCCAATCCGGATCCACGTGAACTAGATGTAATTGTTTCGACTGGTGAACAAGTCACGATTGGCTTGCTGGCAATGGCGCTGAAAGACATCGGTCTGGATGCCGTGTCGTACACCGGCTCACAGGTCAAGATCCTGACCGATAGCTCGCACACCAAAGCCCGAATTCAGCATATTGACGATGCTAATATGCGTGCCGATCTGAACGCGGGTCGCGTGGTGATTGTGGCGGGCTTCCAGGGTGTAGACGCCAACGGCAACATCACGACCTTGGGTCGTGGCGGCTCGGATACTTCGGGTGTGGCTTTGGCCGCAGCGCTCAAAGCCGACGAGTGCCAGATTTATACCGACGTCGACGGTGTTTATACCACCGACCCGCGTGTGGTGCCGGAAGCGAAAAAGCTCAAAACGATTACGTTTGAAGAAATGCTGGAAATGGCCAGCTTGGGCTCGAAAATCTTGCAGATTCGCTCGGTTGAATTTGCAGGCAAATACAATGTGAAATTGCGCGTATTGTCCTCGTTCCAAGAAGAAGGCGAGGGTACGTTGATTACTTTTGAGGAAGACTCTACCGTGGAAAAACCAGTCATCTCCGGCATCGCCTTTAATCGCGACGAAGCCCGTATCAATGTGATCGGTGTCCCTGATAAACCAGGTATTGCTTACCAAATCCTCGGCCCGGTGGCTGATGCCAATATCGACGTGGATATGATTATCCAGAACGTCGGCCAGGACGGCACTACGGATTTCTCGTTCACCGTGCCAAAAGGCGAAATGGCGCGTGCCATCAAGGTACTCGAAGGCGTACAAAGCCAGATTGGTGGTAAGTCAGTGTCGGGCGACGACAAGATTTGTAAAGTATCCATCGTTGGCGTTGGTATGCGCTCGCATGTGGGCGTGGCATCAACGATGTTCCGCACGCTGGCGGAAGAGGGCATCAATATCCAGATGATCTCGACTTCAGAAATCAAGATTTCTGTCGTGGTGGATGAGAAGTATCTCGAATTGGCTGTGCGCGTACTGCACAAAGCCTTTGGTCTGGAGCAGCAAGGCTAATCGCCGTCCTAGCCTCTTTGCCAGTCCAAGCCGCCGTTACTGCTGTGCAGACGGCGGCTTTTTCTTGGGCGTTGGCAGCACTGATTACCCTGCGGTTGTTGTGCCCTTGGGGTGGATGAGAATATTTTGCCTTTGCGGTGAGGTACTTACGCAACCAGTCGGAAAATTTTAACGATAAGTGTTGACGAGTATCCTGGGTGTGGGTATTATCTCGCTTCTCTGAACGGAGACGTGGATGAGTGGCTGAAATCACCTCCCTGCTAAGGAGACATACGGGCTAAAACCTGTATCGAGGGTTCGAATCCCTCCGTCTCCGCCAGAGGCTTTAAATTGTTGTGTATAGTGCGCCCGTAGCTCAGTTGGATAGAGTATTTGGCTACGAACCAAAGGGTCGGGCGTTCGAATCGCTCCGGGCGCACCAGCACCACAATGTAGTAATGATGTTTTAGATGTCCCTATAGTTTAGCGGTTAGAACACTGCCCTTTCACGGCGGCGGCCGGGGTTCGATTCCCCGTGGGGACGCCAAAAGCGTCAAGTAATACAGTATGAAAAGTTTTAAATCAGTGCGCCCGTAGCTCAGTTGGATAGAGTATTTGGCTACGAACCAAAGGGTCGGGCGTTCGAATCGCTCCGGGCGCACCAATTTAAATCTGCATGCTGAATGTTTCAAGTATGTCCCTATAGTTTAGCGGTTAGAACACTGCCCTTTCACGGCGGCGGCCGGGGTTCGATTCCCCGTGGGGACGCCAAATTCAGAAACGTTGGTATCAGCCAGCGCTTCGCACTAGAAAAAGCCGATCAAATTAGATCGGCTTTTTTCATTTGGAGCCGCCCATTCCCATAATGAGCGGCGGCTTGCATTGTCTTTTCTATGCCTTTCGGCTTATTTCTGGTAAGGCCATCTCTTGGTGTGTATTTTTCCTAAGGGTATATCCCTGTTGGCTATGCCAGTAGATGGATGTGGATTAATACTTGCATAGAGTATGTGAGCTGTTTATTCTGCATCTCACATCTCACATCTCACATCTCACATCTCACATCTCACATCTCACATCTCACATCTCACATCTCACACCTCACACCTCACATCGTCGCAATGTTAAACTGTCGCCATGAAAAGCTATGACGCAGATTTAATCATTGTGGGTGGCGGGCTGGTTGGTGCTGCTTTGGCGCTGGCGCTTAAAAACACCACGCTGGACATGATATTGCTGGAAGGGCGCGAGCCGCAGCTCGATTGGCCGCTGGCAAGCTGGGATCAGCGCGTGTACGCGATCAGCCGCGCCAGCCGCCGTTTGCTGACCAACATCGGTGCGTGGCCACTGACTCGGCCAGAACGTTTATGCCCGGTATCAGCGATGCGGATTGCAGGTGATCAGCCTCACAGCCGCTTGGAGTTTGCGGCGCTGGAAAGCGGTGTCGACGAGCTGGCGTTTATTGTCGAAAATCGTGAATTGCAGCGCGCTTTATGGCTGGCGCTGGCGCAGTGCAGCAATGTGCGGGTGATCACCGGCGTGAGCGCACAAGGTCTTGAAATCAATGCCGACGCGGCACAATTGAGCCTGGATAATGGCAGTACGCTCAAGTCCAAGCTGCTGATCGGCGCTGACGGTGCTAATTCCTGGGTGCGCCAGCAGCTTGATATGCCTTCCCGTGCCAAATCGTACGAGCAGTTCGGGGTAGTGGCCAATTTCGCGTGCGAAAAGCCGCATTACGGCGTGGCACAGCAATGGTTTATGCCCGATGGCATTCTGGCCTGGCTACCGCTACCTGATCAGCAGATGTCCATGGTCTGGTCGTGCGATCAAGACCGCCGGGGTGAACTTTTAGGCCTTTCGGCTGACGAACTCGCACAGCGTGTCAGCTTGGCCGGACAATCGCGTTTGGGCGAGCTCAAACTTATTACGCCGGCGGCGGCTTTTCCATTAAAACTCACTCACGTTCCTGAAATTGCGCGCTCGCGCGTCGTTTTGGTCGGTGATGCTGCGCATACCGTGCATCCTCTGGCGGGGCAGGGCGTCAATTTAGGTTTTGGCGACGTCGCTGAGTTGGCTAAAGTGCTCGCCAGCGTGCATCCGGCTCGCATCGGCGATGCACTGGTGCTGCGCCGTTATGAGCGCGCTCGCCGCGAATCGGTCTTGCTGATGCAAACGGTGTGCGATGGATTACAGTCTTTATTTAATAATCACAACCCGATACTTAAATCTTTGCGTAATATCGGGCTTTCAATGACCGACTCTGTACCGTGGATCAAGCGTCAATTGATCCGCCATGCAATGGATTCCTAAGGAAGAAAATGAAATACCTCACCCGAATGATGATGGCTGCCGGTGTGTTGGCCATGGTGGCATGCTCTGCGCAGGCCGATAGCCAGCCCAAAGATCTGAAGGCCACGATTGCCAAAAAACTGGGTCGTCCGGTTGATAGTGTTAACCCGACACCAGTAAAAGGCATTTACGAAGTCGTCATGGGCAAGCGCCAGATTATCTATACTGATGCCAAAGGCGAGTACGCTTTTGTCGGCGAGCTGGTCGATATTGCCAAGCAGGAAAGCATCACCGAAAAACGCATGGCCGCTTTGATGAGCACGGATTTTAGTAAGCTACCGCTGGCCGATGCGGTCAAGATTGTGCGTGGTGATGGCTCCCGCAAGCTGGCCGTCTTTACCGATCTGGATTGCCCGTTTTGCAAACGACTGGAGCAACAAAGCCTGGCCGGTATCGACAATGTCACCATTTACAATTTCATGATGCCGCTGCCCCAGCTGCACCCTGATGCCGCACGCAAATCGGCGATGGTCTGGTGTAGCAGTGATCCGGCCACGGCATGGCATAACTGGTTCTTTGAGGGTAAATTGCCCGAAAACGCCAGCAACTGCGCCAACCCGGTGCAACGCAATATGGAGCTGGGTGCCGCACTGGGCATCAATGGCACACCTGCACTTATTTTTGTTGATGGCCAGATTGTCTCTGGCGCCATTCCGAAAGAGCAAATCGAAGACTTGCTCAATAAAGCCAAACCAAAGAAATAATCCCGCAGTAGTCCAGATTGCAAAAAGCCACCGAATTCGGTGGCTTTTTCATAGGCTTCATTTAGGTTTGCTGATGTCGAGCGACAAATATATAGCTTTCTATGGGTATTGCCCGCTAGGTTGGCTATCAATTGACTTGTAGAGCTATACCCCTAGAAGCCAATTTTTAGCTGCGCGGCCACAAAACCTTCGACATCCACCGCCTGAATGGTGGGTACAATAAACAGATTCAAGCCAAGGTGATAATCGGTCTCCAGTGAAACCAGAAAACCGCCTGCCGGCACAATCGGGTAGCCTTTGTCGGTGTTTTGATAGCCACTCACCAAGCCAGCTGCCGCGCCGATTGACAGGCTGGCTTTGTCGCTAAATTGCCATTGCAATGGTGTCCAGCCCAGCTGCGCGTAAATCGATGGATCGCGCAGCGAATTGCGATACGCGCCCAACATCCAGTGCCAGCGGCCATTGCTACGCTCAATCCCGAGGCCTGGATTGCTCTCGCTCAGATTGTCGTCAATCACAGCTTGGCGATCAAAGTGGCGTGTCATCACTGGGGCCACCACCCATGTTTTCCATGCTTGCTCGGTATTCATGCCTTGCAGCCAAGTGGGTGTGGCTTCGCCAAAAGCCTGATTATCAGCCCCTAGCACGCTATTGCTAGTCATACCCAGGGTTAGTATTGCTGTATATGCGAATTTTAGAGCTTTCTTCATGGCTATACCCTATTTTTTCTTGATAGCTCGCTAGTCGTTCCGCCAGCGTACCGGTATGTAGTTCAAATAAATGATTGTCGAAATCATAAAAATACAGTGATTGAGCTTCACCCGCGATGCGCGGGCGCGATGGTTTTATTTCGACGCCCAGCGCAATTAATCGTGCTGTGATCTCGGCTAAATCGGCCTCATTCACCGCAAAAGCCACATGCTGATAGCTGCGCTCGGTCGGCGGCTTGCCTTGCATCGCTGCGATCCAGATCTCGCCCAGCAGAAAGAATTTTTCTGGCGCCACTGAAAACGTTTGCGCGCCGCTGTCATACACTTCGCTTGCGCCTAGTCCTTCACACAGGAAACGCGCCATCCGTTCCAGATCTTTCACAATAAAAGTGAGATGACTGATACCACTAATCTGCACTATTAAATACCCGTTGCAGTATATTTTTCAACTCATTGTAGGTATTGGTCTTGCTGGCTATACCCCTATTCATGCCCGAATGCCCGTTCGCGCAATTGTTTGAGTTCGTCGCGTAGCTGTGCGGCGCGTTCAAACTCCAGATTTTGCGCCGCATTCATCATTTCTTTTTCGATACGCTTGAGCTCTTTCGCCAAAGTTTTCTGATCCATCTCGGCCACAATGCGCTGCTTTTTCTCCTCCAAGCGCGCTGCAGTCGCTTCTTCGGCGTTGTACACGCCGTCGATAATGTCCTTGATGCGTTTAACTACGCCGCGTGGCGTGATGTTGTTGGCCAAGTTAAACGCGATTTGTTTGTCGCGGCGGCGCTGCGTTTCGCCAATCGCTTTTTCCATCGAATTGGTAATGCGGTCGGCGTACAAAATCGCCTTGCCGTTTAGATTACGCGCCGCGCGACCGATGGTTTGAATCAGACTGCGCTCGCTGCGCAAGAAGCCTTCCTTATCCGCATCCAAAATTGCCACCAGCGATACTTCTGGAATATCCAAACCTTCGCGCAATAAGTTAATCCCGATCAGCACGTCAAACACGCCAAGGCGCAAATCGCGCAGAATTTCGACGCGCTCGACGGTATCAATATCCGAGTGCAAATAGCGCACTTTGATGCCGTGCTCGGCCAGATAATCGGTGAGCTGCTCGGACATCTTTTTGGTTAAAGTCGTGACCAAAACGCGCTCGCCAACGTCGGTGCGCAGTTTAATTTCGGACAGCAAATCATCCACCTGCGTACCCACCGGGCGCACTTCGATAATCGGGTCAACCAGGCCAGTCGGGCGCACCACTTGCTCGACCACTTGGCCTTGATGCTGTGCTTCGTAGTCCGCAGGCGTGGCCGAGACGAAAATCGTTTGCGGCATGAGCCGCTCGAATTCTTCGAATTTCAGCGGGCGGTTGTCCATTGCGGAGGGCAGGCGGAAACCGTAATCGACGAGGTTTTCTTTGCGCGAACGATCGCCCTTATACATCGCGCCGACTTGGCCTATCATCACGTGGCTTTCGTCCAAAATCATCAGCGCGTCTTTCGGGATGTAATCGAGCAGCGTCGGCGGCGCTTCGCCGGCCGGTTTGCCGGAAAAATGCCGCGAGTAGTTTTCAATGCCTTTGCAAAAACCCATCTCGGTTAGCATTTCCAGATCAAAACGCGTGCGCTGCTCCAAGCGTTGCGCCTCAACCAGTTTTTGCTCTTTGTAATAAAATGCCAGTCGGTCGCGCAGCTCGTCTTTGATCGTTTCAATCGCGCGCATGACGGTATCTCGCGGCGTGACATAGTGGCTGCTAGGGAAGATCGTATACCTACCCACCCTATTTTTAACGTGGCCGGTCAGCGGGTCGAACAGACTGATACGCTCGATCTCATCGTCAAACATCGACACGCGGACCGCCAGCTCGGCCGATTCGGCGGGGAAAATATCGATCACATCGCCGCGTACGCGAAACGTGCCGCGCGAAAAATCGAGCTCGTTTCTATCGTACTGCATCGTCGTGAGGCGCTTGATAATGTCGCGCTGGCCTATGGTTTCGCCTTCGGCCAAATGCAAAATCATCGCGTGATACGAGCTCGGGTCGCCAATACCGTAAATCGCCGACACGGTCGCGACGATAATGCAATCGCGCCGCTCGAGCATCGCCTTGGTCGCGCTTAAACGCATTTGCTCGATGTGCTCGTTAATCGCCGAGTCTTTTTCAATAAATAAATCGCGGCTCGGCACATAGGCTTCGGGCTGGTAGTAATCGTAATAACTGACGAAATACTCGACCGCGTTATTGGGGAAAAACTCGCGCATCTCGGCATACAGCTGCGCCGCCAACGTTTTATTCGGCGCCATAATAATCGCCGGCCGCCCAGTGCGCGCGATGACGTTCGCCATTGTGTACGTTTTGCCCGAACCCGTTACGCCGAGCAAAGTCTGGTATTTCAAACCATCGTCCAAGCCTTCAATCAGCTGCGCAATCGCAGTCGGCTGGTCCCCAGCGGGCGGGAAGGGCTGGAATAGGTGGTAGGGCGAGTCTGGAAAGTCAACAAACATGGCGGCCGCACGGTGAAAAGGGCAATCGCATATTGTCGGCGTAACTGGGTTTGCGTTCAAGTATGTTGAACGTTTGTACTATAAACGCTGCAAAGTGAATGCGAGTTGCTACGCTGAGTCGCATGAAGCCAGTGCTTCGTCATTTAGCGATTTAGCCGCTTGTAATTTTGAACTTTTCCAATGTTTGAGGGGCAGCTGGCGACCCAAAGCAGAACATTACCAACAAGGAAACAGTCGCCTATGTCGGCAGTATGTTGATGTGGAGTGGTAGTTATTTACGAAATACAAGTTCGACCATATCTGCGCAGACCAGCTTTAATATGCCACCAGCAACAAACTC
Source organism: Chitinibacter sp. GC72 (assembly GCF_009760905.1). Classification (GTDB taxonomy): domain Bacteria; phylum Pseudomonadota; class Gammaproteobacteria; order Burkholderiales; family Chitinibacteraceae; genus Chitinibacter. The sequence continues at coordinate 41,681 of NZ_VIRW01000005.1, forward strand.
TATCTCAATCTCAACCACAGCTGCCTCATCGTTTCCATGAGTAACGAAAGCCATGTCATAGTTGGGTCTCGAATTCACATTAACAGACCCTATGATATTGAGTCGGTCAATCTTGAACTCACTAATTTCATAGACAGAAGCCAGAATAAGGCAATTTGGTAGCGGTTCAATATTTTTATTCCAAACCTCATCAAGCGATAATCCTATATGCACAGCACCATTTCCAAAGATAAAAATGGAGTCGAGGGATGAATCGTGCAACTCAATTTTTTCAAGTGCTTCAGATACAGTCATAACCATTAGTCAATTACCTATTTTTGTTTTTGTGGGCGGCAGCTTCTGGCCGATTGCGGCTCATCGCATAGTTTAAGCCATTGCCTATTTCCAAGCTGCTTCTTCTGTAGGAACGTGGCTGAATTGCTCAGAGTGGTGACGATTCCCTTAAAATTGCTGCTGCTGATCTGATCAAAACTGCTTATCGATCTACTCGTCTTTTGCCATTAAATTCCGCTCAAAATTCACCAAATCTGCCCCTGCTTTAATTGAATACAGTTGCGCCAAGCGCCCACCTGAGCTTGTTTTTTCGTCTAAAGCGGTGAACATTTCGCTCGCTTCAATGCGCCGCATCAGGCTTTTGCGCTGAATCGGTTTTTCAATGATGGTTTCGATGACTTGCTGCAATTGGGCGATGGTAAAGCGCTCGGGCAGGCAGAAGGCGGGGATCATTGAATACAGCGTTTTTTGCTGTAGCCGCGCTTGCGCCAAGGCGATGATCTGCGCGTGATCGAATGCGAGTGGGTGCAGGCTTAAATCTTTCACATCGATCCATTGGGCGATTTTCACGCTATCGATTCGCGCTTTAACTGGCGCATGCGCCACGAGGGCGTAGTAAGCCAGTGTGACACTGTAGCCGCGCGGGTCGCGCTCGGCACCCGAAATGACCTGAAGCTGCTCCAGATATTGCGGTGTAAAGCCGGTTTTGTCGCGCAATTTGCGGTGCGCGGTTTCATCGGTGTTGGCATCCTGTTCAATATCGATAAACCCGCCCGGCAATGCCCATTGGCCTAGAAAAGGCGCTTTCGCGCGTTTAACCAATAGCACTTTGAGCGTGTTGTCCTGCACGGTAAACAGCACGCTATCAACGGTAAACAGCGGATTTTTATACGACATAGCTCGGATATCTTGTTAGTGTCTGAGAGACATTTTAAGCAATAAATCGGCTGAGGCCAATGTGTCACTTAGCCTGAGTTGTAGGGCTGAGCGAAGTGGCATTCATCACGCAGCGAAAGTGAAAAATAAAAATTCGTTGACATAGTGTCTCTGTGACACTAATATCAAGTCATCGCAAGAGATTGCTTGTTTCGAAAGTAAGTGAAAGCCATTGCTGGCGTTTGTTGGTGAATGTGCTTACGCTGTGCGAACGAAAAGGAGGTGGTGATGAGTGACCGTTTGTTATCCAGTTATGATTTACCCGCACCCGCTGCGCAGGGTGAGGCTTTAAAACTGTTTCAATTTGGCAGTGGTGAGCAACATGTGCAGCTATTGCAACAGAGCGCCAGTCACGTGCAGATACGTTTTCGCTACCGTGGTGATGCGTCGATCATGCAGCTTTTACTGCTCACCGATGCGCTAAAACGCCAAGGCGCTAGCGCAATTGATTTGCTGATTCCGTACTTTCCCGCTGCGCGGCAAGACCGGGTGTGTAATGACGGTGAGGCCTTATCGGTGAAGGTGTACGCCGATTTGATCAACCAGCAAGCGTATCGCCAAGTCACTTTGTTCGACCCGCACAGCGATGTGGTCGTGGCCTTGCTTGATCGGGCGCAGGTCGTAAAAAACTACGCGCTGGTGGAGCAGGTCGTTGGCCAGCTTGGCAGCGATGTAGTGCTGGTGTCACCTGATGCGGGCGCGAATAAAAAGGTGTTTGCGCTGGCAAGCTACTTGAGTGGCATGCCGGTCATTCGCGCCGACAAGATACGCGATGTACGCAACGGCGCGATTATCGATACCGAGGTGTTTTGTGATGATTTATCCGGCAAAACCGCGCTGATTGTCGACGATATTTGCGCCGGTGGCCGCACCTTTATTGAGCTGGCGAAAAAGCTAAAGCAAAAAAACTGCGCGCGCATTGTGCTGGCGGTATCGCACTTTGAAGGCACGGCCAATTTGCAATTGCTGGCAGACAGCGGCATTGATGCGGTGTTCAGCACTAATAGTATCAACGATTTAAGCAGTGATGACTTTTTAACGATTTTCGATATTTGGTCAGTGATGCCCAGTTTAGGAGAGCAAAAATGAGACTCAACCCAGTGACCGCGATCGATGGTTATAAAGTCGATCACCGCCGTCAGTATCCGGATAACACCGAAATCATTTTCAGCAACCTCACCGCGCGCACCACGCGCCGTGATTACACCGATGAAATGGTGTTTTTTGGCCTGCAGCACTTTGCAAAAGATTTTCTGATCGAGAGCTGGAATAAAGATTTTTTCCAGCAACCCAAAGATGAAGTGATTCGCCGCTTTGCGCGCCGGATTAATAATTATCTGGGCCCGAATAATGTCGGCACGCAGCACATTGCCGACCTGCACGACTTGGGCTACTTGCCGATCAAGATTATGGCCTTGCCCGAAGGCACGGTTTACCCAGTGCGCGTGCCGTGCTTGGTGATTTACAACACCGACGAGCGTTTTTTCTGGCTAACTAATTATCTGGAAACGATTCTATCGACCAATATCTGGGGTATGTGCACCAGTGCCACTACAGCACACGAGTACAAGAAGATACTCACCCAATATGCCTTGGAAACCGACGGCAGCACCGAGTTTGTAAATTGGCAGGGCCACGATTTTAGTTTTCGCGGCATGTTTGGCGCCGAAGCGGCGATGATGAGCGGCGCAGCGCACTTGCTCAGTTTCACCGGCACCGACACGATTCCGGCGATTGATTTTCTGGAAGACTACTACGGCGCCAATAGCGATCTGGAGCTGGTCGGTGGCAGCGTGGCGGCGACCGAGCACTCGGTGATGTGTGCGGGCGGCATGGATAACGAGCTAGAAACTTTCCGTCGCTTGATCGAAGACATTTACCCAGCTGGGATTGTCAGTATCGTGAGCGATTCTTGGGATTTCTGGCAGGTAATGACCGACTTTACCGTGCGCCTGAAAGACAAAATCTTGGCGCGCAACGGCAAAGTGGTGTTCCGCCCCGATTCGGGCGACCCAGTCAAAGTGATTTGCGGCGATGCGGATGCGCCCGTCGGTAGCCCTGAATACAAAGGCGCAGTGGAGTGCCTGTGGGACGTGTTTGGCGGCAGCACGAGCAGTAAAGGTTATAAATTACTCGATGCGCACGTTGGAGTGATTTATGGCGATTCGATCACGTTTGAGCGGGCGCGGGCGATTTGCGCTGGCTTAAAAGCCAAAGGCTTTGCCTCGACCAATATCGTGTTTGGTATCGGTAGCTATACCTACCAATACGTGACGCGTGATACCGATGGTTTTGCGGTGAAAGCAACATTTGCCAAAGTGGCGGGCCAAGATCGTGAGATCTTCAAAGCACCAAAAACCGGCGACGGCACCAAAAATTCAGCCAAGGGCTTGGTGGCAGTGTACAAAAATGCTGAAGGTAAGCTGTATCTGAAAGATCAAGCCACTTGGGATGAAGTGAATCAGTGCGAATTTATCCCAGTGTTTGAAAATGGCCGCTTGCTCAATGAAACCACGCTGGCTCAAGTGCGTGCCCGACTGGCGGCGACATTGTAAGTTGATCCATGCTGGACAATGCAAAAGCCCTGCTTTTCAGGGCTTTTTGTTGGGTATAGCCTTGTAGGTAAGATTCTAATTGGGTTGTGGCAATATACATGATGGTGTATTTCAATTAGGCAAAAAAATACCCGCCATCCTGAGGATGGCGGGTAAAGATACTGTGGTTTAACAGTACAAGCGTAATTGTGGTGCGGCTTGATTCGCGTACCGATTAGATTGCGGATTGACGCAATTGCTCCAGAATCGCCGGGTTTTCCAAAGTAGAAGTATCCGCAGTGATTTCCAGGCCTTTAGCGATGTCACGCAACAGGCGACGCATGATCTTGCCTGAGCGAGTTTTTGGCAGATTGTCGCCAAAACGGATCTCGTCTGGCTGTGCGATCTTACCGATTTCGTGCGCTACCCATTCACGCAGCTCTTTGGCGATGCGTTTGGCTTCATCGCCTTCTGGGCGCGCGCCTTTCAGTACCACGTAGGCAACAACTGATTCGCCTTTGATATCGTGTGGTTTACCCACGACAGCGGCTTCAGCAACCAGTGGGTTGGCGACCAGCGCAGACTCGATTTCCATCGTGCCAAGGCGGTGGCCTGATACGTTTAATACGTCGTCGATCCGGCCCATGATCCAGATGTAGCCATTCTCGTCGCGGTGCGCAGAGTCGCCAGCCAGATACAATTTGCCGTTGTAGTCGTCCGGGAAGTAGGTTTTCTTGAAGCGATCTGCATCGCCCCAGATATTGCGTACCATTGATGGCCAAGGTTTGCTCACCACGAGGAAGCCGCCTTTGCCCAGATCAACTTGCGCGCCAGATTCATCCACGATGTCGGCCATAATGCCTGGGATTGGCAAGGTGCAAGAGCCTGGTTTGGTCGCAACTGCGCCTGGCAGTGGGGCGATCATATTGCAGCCCGTTTCAGTTTGCCACCAAGTATCCACGATTGGGCAACGGCTGCCACCGACTACTTCGTAGTACCACATCCAAGCTTCTGGGTTGATCGGCTCACCCACGGTGCCCAATAGGCGCAGGGACGACAGATCATATTTCTTCGGCAAATCGCCACCGAGTTTGATCAATGAACGGATCGCAGTTGGCGCGGTGTAGAACGTGGTGACTTCGTGTTTTTCAATCATTTGCCAGAAGCGTGATGCATCCGGGTATGTTGGTACGCCTTCAAATACGACTTGTGTTGCACCAATGCCCAGCGGGCCGTAGGCGATGTAAGAGTGGCCAGTAATCCAGCCCACGTCGGCCGTGCACCAGTACACATCTGATTCTTTGTAATCGAATACCCATTTCATCGTCACTTGCGTGCCGAGCAGATAGCCCGCTGATGAGTGCTGGATGCCTTTTGGCTTACCGGTAGAGCCTGAGGTGTAGAGAATGAACAGTGGGTGTTCAGCTTCAACCCATTCTGGCTCGCACGTGTCGGCCTGATCTTTCACCAGCTTGTGCCACCAGATATTGCGCTCTTCGTTCCAGTGTTCTGGCTTAGTGCTAGTGCGTTGGAACACCACTACTTTTGATACTGACTCGCAACCACCCAAGCCCAAGGCTTCGTCGGTGATTGATTTCAGTGGCGTCGCTTTGCCGCCACGCACTGTTTCATTGGCCGTGATCACCACTTTGGCTTGTGCATCCTGAATACGATCGCGCAGCGCGCCGGCAGAGAAGCCGCCGAATACCACCGAGTGAATCGCACCGATACGCGCACACGCTTGCATCGCCACTACGGCTTCAATCGTGTGTGGCATGTAGATCACCACGCGATCGCCTTTGCTCACGCCCAAAGATTTCAGGCCATTGGCAAACTGACACACGCGGTGGTACAGCTCGCGGTAGGTGATGCGGGTGACCGAGCCGTCGTCGGCTTCGAAAATAATTGCTACTTTATTGGCTTTGGTTTCCAGATGGCGGTCGATACAGTTGTATGACACATTCATCACGCCATCTTCAAACCATTTGTAGAACGGCGCGTTATCGCTGTTCAGAATCTTGGTGAAGGGTTTTTTCCAGTCGAGCATGGACTTGGCCAGATCGCCCCAGAAGCCTTCATAGTCGTTGTTCGCTTTTTCGCACAGCGCGTTGTAGCCTTCCATGCCGGAAACGGTGGCGTTGACGCGGAAATCATCCGATGGCGGAAATGAACGGGTTTCTTTCAAAACAGAATCGATACCACTCATGCTGTGTACTCCTGCAAGCCAAGTTGAAAAACAGTTGGTGAAAATTGGTACCATGACTGTATGCCCGCGCCAAAATCAAAGCTAATTGTCTTTTCTGATGTGGCAAATCAATCTGGCTGATGCGAGGTGTAAGTGCCTGTAAATTAAGTCATATTAGGGTTTTTACTTAGCTTTAGGAAGATCATCGCGGCCATCAGCGCGTCATTCAGTGGGTCGTGCCGTGCCAGCGCGGGCAGATCCAGTGTGTGCAAAATCCGCTCCAGCCGCAGATCCACTTCCGGGTTATAGGCGCTCACCATGCGGTCGTAATACAGGCCGGAGACATCAATGGCGCGGTTGGGCAAGGCCATTCCCAGCCATGGTTTGAGCTGGCGATTGATCACTGCCAGATCAAATTCGAGGTAGTAGCCAATGATCGGGCGCGAACCGATAAAGTGCAGCAGCTGGCTTAGCGCATCTTCCATCGCCAGCCCTTGCGCCACGTCCTGTGCGCGCAAGCCGTGGATGGGAATGCTTTTAGGATCGAGCACGCCGCTGGGCTTGATCAATAGCGATAAAGCATTCGACAGGACAATCCGTCTGCCCGAGATGCGTACGGCGGCGATGCTGATGATTTCGGCATTTCTGGGGTCAAGGCTGCTGGTTTCGCAATCGATGCTGACCCACTCCTGTGCCGGTTCGCTGGCCAATAGAAAATCAAATTCGGCTTTGAGTAGCCGGGATCTGAGCCAGCGTTGCCGCCAGTAGCGTAGCGAAAGCGGGCTTGGTGCCGGGATTGGGCGCTGGCTCATAACTGATCCAGTTTGAAATGGTGGCGCAGCAAGGTACGAAATTGCTTAACAACGCCGAGGGCGTCTTTGAGTAGCTCGCGCTCCAGCGCTGTCAGTTGCGTCGGGTCGATCAGGTTCACTGCCTGCCGCCCGGCGGCTTGCGCCTGCAGACCGTATTTAAGCTGCAAGCCTTGCAAAAAGCTCAGGGTTTCAGCCAGATCCTGAGCAAGCGAATGGCTGATCACTGTGCCGCCACTTAACGCGGCCAGCCGCAGATAGCTATTGCGAGGCTCGATGCCAGCCTCCAGCGCCAGGCTGCGCAAGCCATGCGTGATCGGAAAAATCCCACCTTTTTTCAAGTCCAGCAGGTGATCGTCGGCATGGGTTAGCAGGCGGGAGAACAGCCCTAGCGGGCTGGGAAACTGCTCTATTGCACGTGCAAAATGCGCCATAAAGGAGGTATTGCCATCTAGCCAGCGTTTTAAATGACTTTGCAGCTCATACAGTAGGGTCGTATTTCCGGTGACTGCTGTGCCGTCGATCCAGATAGCCAGTTGCATCAATTGTTCGCTATCTGGGGAATAAGTCCAGGCGTCAATTTGCTGCTTAAAGCCGCTGACACTGAGCCGCCATGCCGGATTGCTGATCATGATCTGGCCGGGGCAGGGCGGGTAGCCCAATGCAAGCAAGGTGGCGTTAAATTGCGCACACACGCTGGTCAGCTCGGGGTGCTCATAGCCATCGGCAATAATCAGCGCATTATCCTGATCGGTGCGCAAAATCTGCTCGCCGCGTCCTTCCGAGCCCAGCGCGAGCAGGCAGACCTGCTCCAGCATTCCTGCCGGTGCCAGCAGGGCAAATAGTTTGGCGAGCAGCTTTTGCCGCAGTTCGCCAATCAGCTCGGCAATCAGTGTTACTTTCATGCCGCTGTGCTGCAATAGCTGGATCAAGGGGGTGAATCGCGCTGAAACCTGCTTGAGTTCGTCGATGCTGCTGGCGCGTTCGATCTGCACGCCAAGGCTGTGCGGATTGTTGGCCAGGCAAGCGAGCAGATCCAGCTGCTCAAGTACGCCGCTGATTTCGCCATTTTGGGCGATCAGGACCCGGTGAATGCCGTTGCGCATCATCAGGATCATGGCCTGATGCAGGGTGGCATCCGGCTCAACCGTATGTAGCCTGAAGCTGGCATGATCGGCTGCGCGTGTAGTTGCTGGTACAAGCCCCTGACTGACCAGCTGGCATAAATCGCTCTGGGTGAAAATACCGCAGCCTTGTGCCGTTTGGATCAGCACCGAGCTAACGTGTCTGGCCTGCAGCATTTGTGCAGCATCGAGCACGCTGGCGTCGGCTGGCAGATAAAACACCGGGCTGGCGCAGGCGTCGCGCACGCGCGTTAGCATCAGCGTGGCCTGACTGAGCTGGTGCGGGCTGGGCGACAATTCGGCCATCCGGCGCGCAACATCCTGATAAAAATAGGCGGCAAAAGTGGTATTGCGCTGGCTCAGTTGCAAAATGGCTTCGCGCGGAATGCACCACAGCAGCGTATCTTCGCGGGCGCTGAAAGCGTGGGCGCAGCGGCCTTCCAGCAGCGCTTTGCCATCAAATAATTCGTGTTCGGCAATCGGCACATCGTGATCAACTCCGCCTGTCACCAGCCCTTTCATTACCACGTACAGCGCCAGCATCGGGCTGCCCGCCTCGATGATCGTGCTGCCTGCGGCATGATATTCAATATCAATCTGCCGGATTAGCTCGCTGCGTTCAACCGGCGTGAGGGCATCGAAAGGTGGGTGGGAAAAATCAAACGCGCCTGGCATCGCCAACTCCTGCGGTGAAGTGAAGCAAGACAACACATAAAGAAGCGCCCCAGCGTGAATCACGAATGGGGCGCAGGTTTTATTGCAGGGTATATCGTTGTCAGTGCTTCAGCCAAAAGTTTTCATGCAAGGCGTCAAGCCGCAGGCAGTACAAGTAGTATGACAAGGCGCGACAACGAAGCAAGAAAACTATTGCCTTTCTACTGATTAGTGTTCTGATGCGCCTTCTGCGCCAATACCCGTCATAGACCGGATAAACTGCGCTTTGAATTTGCCACGTTCCAGCTGAGCCTGGGCGCTGTTGTCTGTTACCGAGAACAACCAGGTAAAGAAGAACGCTGCGGTCATCGAGAATAGTGCCGGGTTTTTATAGGCAAACAACTCGGAGCCTTTGGCATGACCCAGTACATCCACCCACACTGTTGGCCCCAGAATAATCAGCACTACCGCAGAAATCAGGCCAATTGCGCCACCCCATACTGCGCCACGGGTGGTCAGATTTTTCCAGAACATCGACAGGATCAGCACCGGGAAGTTGGCCGACGCTGCAATCGAGAAGGCCAGACCGACCATAAAGGCGATATTCTGTTTCTCGAAAATAATACCGAGCAGCATAGCGACGATGCCCAATGCAACGGTGGTCATTTTCGATACGCGAATCTCGTCGGCTTCATTGGCTTTGCCTTTCTTGATGACCGAAGCGTATAGATCGTGCGATACCGCCGAAGCGCCCGAAAGCGTCAAGCCAGCCACGACCGCCAGAATAGTGGCAAAGGCTACCGCAGAGATAAAGCCCAGGAACAAGTCGCCGCCTACTGCGGCCGACAAATGCACCGCTGCCATATTCGAGCCGCCAATCAGCGCGCCAGTGGCATCCTTGAACGCCGGATTGGTCGCAACCAGCACGATGGCGCCAAAGCCGATGATAAAGGTCAGGATGTAGAAGTAACCAATAAAGCCGGTGGCGTAGAACACCGATTTACGTGCTTCTTTGGCGTCCGATACGGTAAAGAAACGCATCAGGATGTGCGGCAGACCTGCCGTACCAAACATCAGCGCCAAACCGAGCGAAATGGCATCAATCGGGTTGGAAACCAGACCACCCGGCGCCATGATGTCCGATTTGGCCGCTTTGGCGGCGTTCTCGGCTGCGGTGGCTGCTGAGGCGAGCGCGGCTGAAGCGTCAGGCGCATTGGTGGCAACTGCAACTGCTGCCGCTTCCGAGGCTACCGCCGCTTTGGCTGCCAGCGCCTGAGCACCGGCCTGTTTAACTTCGACCGCTTGCTGGAATAGCGTTTCAAAGCTGAACCCGGCGTGCTTCATCACCATAAAGGCCATGAATGAAGCGCCAGACAGCAGCAGAATGGCCTTGATAATCTGCACCCATGTCGTCGCCAGCATACCGCCGAAGGTGACGTACAGAATCATCAGAATGCCGACCAGAATCACGGCGTAGGTGTAATCCAGACCGAACAGCAGCTGGATCAGCTTGCCCGCGCCCACCATCTGGGCGATCAGGTACAGCGCTACCACGACCAGCGTGCCGGTTGCAGCAAAAACGCGCACCGGTGTTTGCGACAGGCGATATGAGGCCACATCGGCAAAGGTGTATTTACCCAGGTTACGCAGGCGTTCGGCAACCATAAAGGTAATCACCGGCCAGCCGACCAGAAAGCCGATTGAATAAATCAGGCCATCGTAACCGGTGGTGAAGACCATCGCCGAAATGCCGAGGAAAGACGCTGCCGACATATAGTCACCAGCAATCGCCAGGCCATTCTGAAAGCCGGTAATACCGCCACCAGCAGCATAAAAGTCTTTGGCCGAGCGCGTACGGCGCGCTGCCCAATACGTAATACCCAGTGTGAAGGCCACAAAAGCCAGAAACATCACAATCGCGTGAACATTCAGGCTGCGTTTTTCTACTGCACCTTCAATGGCACCCGCAGCCCAGCTTGGCATGCTGCTCATCAGCATGACTGCGGCAAATGTGCCCGCCAAACCTAATTTTTGGAGTAATGATTTCATTTTTTAGCGTCCTCAACGACTTCACGGGTCAGTTGGTCAAATTCGGTATTGGCGCGGCGCACATAAATACCGGTGAGGACAAAGGCCGAGATAATGACAAAAATGCCAACCGGGATGCCCCAAGTGGTGACGCCATTGCCAATCGGGGTGCCCAGTGTTGCAGGTGAAAAAGCGATGAGTAGAATAAAGCCGTAGTAAATCACCAGCATCGCGATGGTCAGCATCCAGGAAAACCTGGCGCGAGTGGCCACGAGGGCGTGAAATTTCGGATTATTCTGGACGCGTTCAATCATTGAATCATGCATGCGTACTCTCCTGTTGATTTGAATTTCTATATGCGGCTTTGTTCTAGCCCCTTTAATTTTTGTGAATACTGCCTAGCAAATCTAATCGTTTTTTCTGATGTAGGTAATCAGCTAGGATCAATTCGCTTTGTTTGATAGAGGATTGCATCACAGGCGTTTTGCCGATAGTTTTTGTAATTGATCTAGGGTTATAAATTGATCGCAGCTTTGCTTGATTTGAGATAGTAGTAATAGTGAGCAGCTGTATGCATCAGCCAGTGCGTTATGCTGTTGGCCACTAGGCAGAGCATGTCGGTTTAGGCAGGCAGATAGCTGGAGTGTTTTATGATTGATGGGCAGTTGTCTAAAGTGAAGTCGCTGCCATTCGATTAACATCGTATCGAGAAATTTTAACTGGGCGGTACTGTCAAAGCACTTCTTGCATGCCATTTGTAAGAATTTCTGTTCTATTTCAGAATGATGTGCCACAAAAACATAGCTGCTATATTTTTCGAGTAGTTCGGTCATCACACTCGCGAGTTCGCGTGCCTCACGTAAATCACGATCATGTAAACCATGAAAAACAGCACTTTGTCCGACGCTGATTGGGCATTGAATCAAGCAATGCTCGGCTCTAGCAAGTTGAATCTCAAGTTGAATTACGGGTACCCAGCCTATGCTGACAATATGATCTTTCTTGGCATCAAAACCTGTGGTTTCGATATCAATGACCAGAAACTTCAGCTGAGAGGCGGGCGTTTGGGGGGGGATAGTGGCGTGTTGATTAAATGTTTGAACCAATCCATGGATTGGTTTTTTATAGAGTTTTAGCCAATCCCACATCTTACATTTCTCGGCAGAAACGATAACGCATTGATGATTGTGCGTTGCTGATGACAGCAAAACAGTCTTTAAGCTGGTGCCGTTGTAGACTTGATAAAGTCGATGGGTCGAGCAGGTTGTTGATTTCTCGACTGGCTGCTAAATCCTGAAGATGCTTATCCCAACGTAACTGAGCCAAGATATCAAATGCATCGAGTAGGGTTTGCCCATCCTTTGGGTCAAGATGTTGTTCGTTTGTGAGTTCTTGCAATCGTTGTCGTGTATTGACGCTGGACACGCCGGTTGCGAGGGCATAAACGCGCGCTAAATCAGTAATTAAACTAATACCACGTTTTTTTAGGTCTAATCCTTTGTTGTGATTGCCATCTTCTTCAAGAATAAATCCTTTTAAGAACCCGATGGGCGCAGTATTCTCAAGGGCCGTACGCGCTAGATGGGCAAAAAAAAGATCATTGCCGGCTGACTTGCTCTGGATATTGTTTTGCAGCTTTGTAAAAAGTTCTTTATTTCCTTCTATGGGACGCAAGTCGAAATAAATACTGGCATTAAGCAGCGCTTTAGGCGTAGGGGTTTCAATCCAAGCAAAAAAACGATTTGTCCAGGCTTGTGCACTTAGTCGTAGCTCAGAATTGCTGGCCATGATGTTGCCGGGGCAAAGCGGGATGCCGCAGCGTGATAAACCGTGACATACAAAATTAGCTAAGTTTTCAAAATAGACTGCTGCTTGCTCATCGGGCTCTTGTTCTAGTAAAAGGGCATTGTCTTGATCTGCATTGATGCTTTGATCCATTCTGGCTTGAGAGCCAAAGGCGAGCCAAGTGAATGTAAAAGGTGCAGGTCCAAGTGTTTGTTGAGCGAGTTTGATGAGTTTTTGAGTTAAAGCATCAGTGATGGTGCTTATTATCTGCCCTGCATCGTGAGCGGGGACTTGCTGTTTGCCGAGTGTGCAAATGAGGGCTTGGATTTTCTGGCTAAACTGAGCCAGTTCATCCAAGGTTTGTTGACGATGAATCTCGCTGATTAAATAAACGGGGTGATCGTGCTGTGCTCGTACTACATCGGTAGTGCTGATCATTCCATAGCTATGGCCATGCTCGGTGACGGGTAAATGATGAATATTGAAACGACTCATCATTTGCACCGCCTCGAACAGATACGAATTTTTATCAATCGTATGCGGATCTGGGGTCATAATTTGGCAAAGTCGGCTGCTTGCAGGTAGGTTTTGGGCTAAGACTCTACTGCGTAAATCACGATCAGTGACAATGCCAACGAGTGCGCCGTCTTTTTCGATAATTAATGACGAGACACGATGCTGTGTCATTAAAATGGCAGCATCTTGTGCGCAGTGCTCAGGCGTCAGCGCAATTTTTCTGTTTTTGACGACATCGCAAATTTTCAGTGTAAATCTAGACTGTGCTAGCTCGTCTTTGTACTGGTGTAGGCTCCTGCTAAATAAACGTTGAAAGAAAATCTCAATGTTTTTGTGTTGATGTCTTAAATGATCAAAAGCATCACTACTGAACCAATATACGAGCGCATCTTCTTCGCAGTGTAAATGCTCCTTGTTGCTTAAGTCGGTCAATAGGGTTTGATAACCGTAGAAGTCGCCTGCTTGCAATTGGGTAATCAGTTTATTTTTTTCGTCATACAAGCCGAAAACCCCAGTTCGTACCATCATGAGGCGACGCTGATTACTCGGAATCGATTCTTGTGCTCTATAATAGACAACCGTTAATTGCTTTGCGATCTGGCTAATTTGGCTCGCGGGAAGCGCGGTAAAAGGTGCATTCGCTGCCAGAAACTGGCTTACTTCTGTAATTTCCATCTCAGCTCCAGCTCCATTCAAATATTGATCACAGAATTTATTTACTGCTCTGCACGATGCTATGTTGTTTTAGCTGTCTGGCAGCTCAGCTGATAAATTTTGTCATCCACTGCTAATGCTTGCCACTCAGATCCGCTTACTGCCCCCGTTGGGGGTAGAACCAGATTTTCACTGAATGCGGTTCGTTTTTTTCTCTGACAATCTACAATTTGTCGCAGCATTCGAGTAGGGTGGCGATACTCAAAGAAATATAAATCAATTCGGATAAATTCAGGATTGAGCGTATTTTCGGTACGGCTATTGGTGTCCAGTGCAACAAACTGCAATTTGTGTGGAGCTACAAAGCTCCAAGGCCGCCACCAGCTGCTGCCATCGACAACATGAACGACCTTCACACCTTGTGGCAAACGGTTTTCGGTATGCTTAAACCAGCTATATTCGCCATAAATTGAAAACCCCAACATACCTGCGCCGGCAAAAAAAGGAATCAAATAGCGTGGAAACCGTGTTGGTTTCAAACGATGTAAAAACAAGGCGATACCTGCTGCGCCAACGCCAGCAACCACCGTTGCAATTAACTCCCAGATCATTGGCAAAGCTCCTTAAATTAAAACGGGCTTTCAGTGAAAGCCCGCATATTTGCTTCAAATATCTAAAGCTTGTTGGTCAAAGACTCAATGGTCAAGTGCTGTGCCAGCACCACGTGGATAGCGAACACTTTCTACCAAATCTTGAATTGCTTTCGGTGGTGCTTCTGTTGCAGATGAAACTGCAAAAGCGACCGCGAAGTTAATCATTGCACCAACAGCACCAATTGATAGTGGCGAGATGCCAAACATCCAATTAGCAGGGATGTTTTCAAATGATGCAGTGCCTGGGATAAAGAACCAGCCGAGGTACAAGAAGATGTAGACGCACGTAAAGATGAGGCCAGACAACATGCCTGCCACAGCACCTTTGCTATTAACTCGTTTAGAGAAAATACCCATCATCAGCGCTGGGAAAATCGACGCTGCAGCAATACCAAAGGCCAGTGCCACTGTTTGAGCTGCAAAGCCCGGCGGATTCATGCCCAGCCAAGTGGCAATGACAATAGCTACCGCCATCGAGATACGGGCATAGAATAACTCCTGTTTCTCGGTGATATGTGGGTTAATCGTTCCTTTAATCAAGTCATGACTAATTGCTGATGAAATTGCTAACAACAAGCCTGCAGCAGTTGACAATGCGGCGGCAAGACCACCTGCCGCAATTAAGCCAATTACCCAGCCAGGTAAATTCGCAATTTCAGGGTTTGCCAACACCAAAATGTCGTTGTTAACTGTTAATTCATTGCCTTTCCAGCCACGCTCAGTTGCTGTTGCCTCGAATTTCGCATTTTTGTCGTTATACATTTGAATACGGCCATCTTCGTTTAGGTCAACGTGTTTGATGAGGCCAGTTTTTTCCCAGCTCTTAATCCAATCAGGGCGCTCTTCGTACTTGATTGCCTCTGCGGTAGGGCCGGCAGGATAAATTGTGTTGACTAGGTTCAACCGAGCCATAGATGCTACAGCTGGTGCTGTGAGGTACAGAATGGCGATAAACACTAAGGCCCAACCCGCTGACCAGCGCGCATCTGATACTTTTGGTACTGTGAAGAAGCGAATAATTACGTGCGGTAAACCTGCAGTACCAATCATCAGCGATAAGGTAAACAAAACCATATTGAGTTTGTTATCTACATTCGCTGTGTAATCAGTAAAGCCAAGCTCCCGAACCACTTCATCTAGCTTTTGCAGCAAAGGGACGCCAGATTGGGTGTGCTCAGAAAAGAGCCCAACCGGAGGGAGCAAAGTATCTGTCAACTGCAATGAGATAAACACCGCAGGAATGGTGTAGGCAATGATCAATACAACGTATTGAGCGACTTGCGTGTAGGTAATCCCTTTCATCCCACCCAGCACGGCATACATAAACACGATGACGGCTGCAATAATCAGACCGGCATCACTGCTGACCTCTAAAAAGCGAGAAAATGCAACGCCAGCGCCGGTCATCTGGCCGATGACATAGGTCACTGAGGCGATAATTAAGCAAGCCACAGCAACAAGACGAGCGCTTTGGCTGTAGAAACGATCCCCAATAAAGTCAGGGACAGTAAACTTGCCAAATTTCCGTAGGTAAGGTGCCAGTAGCAGGGCGAGTAATACATAACCGCCAGTCCAGCCCATCAGGAAGGTTGAGTTGGCGTATCCACCGACCGAAATTAGACCTGCCATTGAAATAAACGAAGCGGCAGACATCCAGTCTGCTGCAGTGGCCATCCCATTCATTACAGGATGGACACCGCCACCAGCAACATAGAATTCTTTCGTTGAGCCAGCTCTCGCCCAAATTGCGATTGCAATATATAGCGCAAATGAGCCGCCAACAAAGATTAAATTAATTGCAAATTGACTCATCTGGGCTTACTCCTCGTCAAGACCAAATTGTTTATCAAGCTTATTCATTCTCCATGAGTAATTGAAGATCAGAATGATAAAAGCGATGATTGAACCTTGTTGCGCGAACCAAAATCCAAGATCGGTCCCCCCAATTCGGATACCTTCAAGCATTGGGCGCAGCACAATCCCAAATCCATACGACACGAGAGCCCAGACAATCAGGCTACCGATAATTAAGCGCAAATTGGCCTTCCAATAGGCCTGCGCATTTTTCTCTTGCTCTGACATGGTTGTTTCCTTTGCTTGTTTGTGCGAGCCGTATCAATTGAACTGCACCCGTGACACGTGTTGCTGCTCGATTATTTGCTCGAATCTAAATTAATCTGTGAAAAGCTGGTGCTCAGCTCTTCCCATGACTAATGTAAGCGTTTGTAACGACCCGAGGCTAATTGCTTTTTTTGATGCTCGGAATCACTGAAATTTATGCAGTGTTGCATAGAGCTTACTTTTTTGTTTGTAATCAAAGATTGCCTACTACATTTTGCGGCAAGCTTTATGGCGCAATGGATTGGCTTTGGGGGATAATTGCGCTTATGGAACTCTATCAATTACGAACTTTTGTGACCGTGGCGCAACAGGGGCATCTGACGCAAGCTGCTGAGTTGTTGCACTTATCTCAACCCGCCGTGACGGCGCAGATTAAAGCGCTGGAAGAGCAATTTGGCCTGGCCTTGTTTGAGCGCTACCCCGGCGGCGTATCGCTGACCGAGGCGGGCAAATTGCTATTGCCTGAGGCTGAGCAGATTCTGGCGCAGGCGCGGGATTTGCTGCACAAGGCCAAAACCCTGCAAGGCGAGCCCAAAGGCAAGGTGCGGATCGGCACCATTGGCGTCCCTGCGCGCTTGCGGCTGGGTTCATGGTTGTCGCTATTGCGGGACACTTTTCCGCTGATTACCGTGCAAACAACCCACGGTATTTCCGTTAGCATTTTGAATGAAGTACGTAAAAAATCGCTGGATGGTGGTTTTTATCTGGGCCGCAACCCGTACCAGAATGTGATGACGCTGCCGCTGGACGAGATCGGTTTTTGTATCGCCTTGCCAGTCTCCATGGCGGCCGAATACCAGAATGCCGATTGGCCCAAGCTCGGTGATGCACCGTGGCTGGGTTTGTCGCAGTACACCAGTCTGGCCGATATTTCGCAGGAATTATGGCGCAGCCATAATCTGGCGCCGAAAGTGGTGGGTGAGTTTGACGAGGAGGCGACGTTATTGGAGCTGATCAAATCCGGTGTCGGGATTGGGATCTTGGCCGAGCGCACGGCGCAGCGTTTTGCGTCGGATGGCTCGATTGTGCTGTGGCGCGGCGGGGAGGTGGTCACGCGAGCGCCGTTGCAGTTTATCTACTCGGGCGACAGGGTGTCTGATCCGATGATGCACAAGCTGTGCGCGACGCTGAAAACAATCTGGAATCTGGAATAGCCCGCAGGGTATATGCCGCTAAACCAAGTGGGGTATTTGCTACAAGGCAATACCCCTTGGGCAAACAAAAACCCCGCCGGAGCGGGGTTTCGAGTATGGTCACCAGCACTGAATTACTTCAGTTTGGTTTCCTTGTAGATCACGTGCTTGCGAGCAACGGGATCGAACTTCTTGATTTCCATCTTTTCTGGCATGGTACGTTTGTTTTTGGTCGTGGTGTAGAAATGACCAGTACCTGCAGAAGATTCGAGCTTGATCTTATCGCGCATCTTAAATTACCTCGGAATTATAGTTCGCCGCGGGCGCGCAAGTCAGCCAATACTACGTCGATGCCTTTCTTGTCGATCAGGCGCAACGCAGCGTTAGAAACACGCAAACGGATGAAGCGGTTTTCGCTCTCAACCCAGAAACGGCGTGATTGCAGATTCGGGAGGAAGCGGCGTTTTGTTTTGTTGTTGGCGTGGGAAACGTTATTCCCGGTCATCGGGCCTTTGCCGGTGACTTTGCATACTCGTGCCATGATTCTTGTCCTAACGTCGGAACTGGAAAAGTCCACGTTTATATCACAGATCGCCCTTCGAGTTCAAGTCAAAGGTGCAAAATGCTGGGTTAATCGGAATAAGTGGTGCTGGCAGTGTTGTTCTGCGGAATCAATCTCACGCGACAGCAATGCTAGCTAAGTCGCCCATCCCGAAAGGTGTAGCCGCCTGTCTTTGGAGGGCGTGGCAGATTGGTGAACACATCTGCCTTTATTCACTGGCTGGCGCCAGTACAGTCCGGTTGCCGTTGGTTTCCATGGGGCTAACCAGACCTGCGCTTTCCATTTGTTCAATCAGACGCGCGGCGCGATTATACCCGATCCGCAGCTGCCTTTGCACAGAAGAAATTGATGCGCGGCGACTTTTCATGACGAATGCGACGGCTTCATCGTACAGCGGATCGGTTTCTTCGGTGCTGCCACCTGTGCTCAGCCCGCTATTGGCCGCGCCTTCAGCTTCAAAGCCGCCATTGAGAATGCCATCAATGTAATTAGGCTCGCCCATGGCTTTGAGCGAATCGACGACGCGATGCACTTCATCATCGGCGACAAAAGCGCCATGCACGCGCAGTGGGTAGCCGCTGCCGGGCGGCAGGAACAACATATCGCCTTGCCCCAGCAGCGCTTCGGCACCCATTTGATCGAGAATCGTCCGGCTATCAATCTTGCTCGATACCTGAAACGCGAGGCGAGTCGGGATATTGGCCTTGATCAAACCGGTAATTACGTCGACCGACGGGCGTTGCGTCGCCAGAATCAGGTGTATCCCTGCTGCGCGGGCTTTTTGGGCTAGCCGGGCGATCAGCTCTTCGATTTTCTTTCCCGCCACCATCATCAAATCGGCGAACTCATCGACCACGACCACAATAAATGGCAAATGCTCTAGTGGTTCGGGATCATCTGGCGTCAGCGTAAATGGATTGGTTAGCTTCTTGCCCGCCTTTTCAGCTTCCTTGATTTTCTGGTTATAGCCGGCCAGATTGCGCACGCCCAGGGCGCTGAGCAGCCGGTAGCGTTTTTCCATTTCGGCCACGCACCAATTGAGCGCATTGGCGGCCAGCTTCATATCGGTGACCACGGGGGCGAGCAAATGTGGGATTTCGTCATAAATCGACAATTCCAGCATTTTCGGGTCGATCATGATGAAGCGCACTTCGTCCGGTGTGGCTTTGTAGACCAGCGATAAAATCATCGCATTCACGCCGACTGATTTACCCGATCCCGTCGTACCAGCCACCAGCATATGCGGCGCTTTGGCCAGATCGGTGACAATCGGTTTGCCGGTGATGTCCTTGCCGAGCACGAGGGTCAGCTTGCTGGCCATCGCGTGATACGGCTCGCTGGACATGATTTCGGAGAGACGAATCATCTGGCGTGTAGGGTTGGGTAATTCCAAGCCCATATAGGTTTTACCCGGAATCGTCTCCACCACGCGGATTGAGACCAAACCGAGCGCACGAGCCAAGTCCTTCATCAAATTGACGATCTGCGAGCCTTTAACGCCCACCGCAGGTTCAATTTCATAGCGGGTAATCACGGGGCCAGGGTAGGCGGCGACGACTTTGACTTCAACGTTGAAATCGGCCAGCTTGCGCTCGATTAGCTGCGAGGTAAATTCCAGCGTTTCCTTGCTGATGCTTTCCTGTGCCACTGGTGCGGGGGCGAGCAGTGCTAGGGATGGTAAGCTGCCATCACCCAGACTAACACTGGCCGCGCTGGTTTTTTTAGTTACAGGTGCCGGGGCAGGGGGGAGCTCATCTTCGGCAAACAGCATGGGTTGTGCCGCCTGCTTGGCTTGCTGCTCCTGTTGCTTTTCCAGTTCTTTTTTCTCGCGCTCCAGTTTTTTGGCCACTGGTACTTCGCTCTGGTGCGGGGTAATAATCAGCGGTGCTTTGTCATCCTGTTTCTTTTTGGCCGCCATGACTTTCTGTTCGCGCTCTTTCTTGATCTCGCGTCCGATCCGGCGGTCTTGCGCAGCCTGAATACCATCGATGGTTTTGAAGTAGACCCATTCGCACGCTGCGCCGATGTTTTCCATCACATTCAGCCAGGATAGACCGGTAAATAGCGAAACTCCCAACCCCATGGTCGTGAGCAACAGCAAGGTTGCGCCGCTAAAACCGAAGGTTTTCATCAACCAGCCGCCCAGCGACAAGCCCAGTATGCCGCCCGGTTTGTGCGGCAGCACGATGTCTAGGCTGTGCAAACGCAGCGCTTCAAGGCTGGCGCTGGACAGAATAATCAGCGCAAAGCCGATGCAGGCCAGAAAAACCAGTGGCTTGGACGACTCGGTAATCCGGTCTATCCGGCGATAGCCCCATAAAATGGCGGCCAGACAAAATACCGTCCACCACCAGGCCGATACGCCAAAAGTGTAGAGCAGCACATCCGCCAGCCACGCGCCAAAAGCGCCGCCCCGGTTGTGAATAAGCACTTCGGTGGCGCTGTGCGACCAGCCCGGATCGCCCCGGTGATAGCTGCTGAGCACGAGCAATAAATAGCCCAGCAGCACCACGAGCAAAAGCCACCATGATTCACGCAGTAAATTGGCTATCGGCGCGGGAAGCGCGGCACGCGTGGAGACATTCGGGACGTTTTTCTTGCGAAACAGTGGCATGGTGGTGGGTCGTTGACTGAGCTTTCACGATTATAACGGCAAGCTCGGGTGACGCAGCAGAAAAGCGATCAAGAGTCGGAGATTTAGTGAGGAACTTGCTGGTGCTTGGCGGGTAAGTCACGGTGCTAATCAAGAAAGCGCTGTTGCCAGCCCAGATACAGCGCATATACCGCCTGATTGAAACTCTCTTTGTCGGTAAATTGCTGTGGCGAAATCGGCTCAAACACATGGTAGTGCACCACCCGATTGGGGCTGCTGGCCATGCGCCAGATTTTGGTCAGCAAATGCTCGCCAGCTTGCCATTCGAATTGGGCTTGTGCTTCGTGGTGCAAAAAGACCGGCAGGATGGGCACGCCGCTAGCGAGCGAGGCGGAAAAAGCGCCATACAGAAAACGCGGCGCGATGCGGCGACCTTTGCAGCCGCCTTCCGGGTAGAGCGCGATATTATCGCCCGTTTGTACGGCCTCGATCAGCGCCTGCTGGGCAGCCTGACGTGAATCCTTGCTTTCGCGCTCGACAAACAGTGTCCCGGCTGCCTTGGCGATTTTGCCGACCAGAAACCAGTTTTTAACTTCGTGCTTAGCAAGGCTGCGAACCGGAAATAGCGCGGGGATGCCGATGTCTTCCAGCGCAGAGGGGTGATTGGCAATCAGGATAAAGTGCTGCGGCATAGCGCCCAGAAAATGCTGATGCAGGCGCAGCTCGACGCCCAGAGCCCGCACAAAGCAGCGGCACCAGCTTTGAAATAAAGAGGGGTATATCTTGCCAAGCCAGCTTGAAGGCGGGATAGCGAGCAATACCATCAGCAGTGTAAAGATCGCCAAATCCAGCCAAGCCAGCGTGCGCAGCACAATGCGCAATAAATACAGCATGATTTTTCCCCGGGGCGATGATGCTTTGACTATAGCGATTGCTTGGGCGATGTGCTGCCAAGGCAGAGTTACCGGGTCTTTATGTATGAGTGGCTTTCTGAGTATGTTGTTGAAGGCTAATTAGTGATTGGCCTGTGAGGATATACCCTAGTGATGCAAGAAACCCGCTAGTTTGTTTTCCAGCAAGCGCGGGTTTTCGCCGTTGGCGATGGTGACCAGCCCTTCGGCGACCATTTCGCGGCGGCGAACTTCGAGCATGATGTAATGCTTCAGCTTATTGGCCACGGGCAGAAAGAACAGATTGGCCGCGCCCACGCCGTAAATCGTCGCCACAAAGGCGACGGCAATCCCGGCGCCAAGCTTGGATGGGTCGGTCAGGTTTTCCATCACATGGATCAGGCCCAGCACCGCACCCAGAATGCCGAAGGTGGGCGAATAGCCACCGGCAGATTCCCAGACTTTGGCCGCAGCCCGCGCCTGGTCTTCGTAAGCATCAATATCCAGCTCCAGCGCCCGGCGCACCATTTCAGGCTCTGCACCATCGACCACCATGGTCAGGCCACGTTTGACGAAGGGATCTTTTTCACTAGTGAGATAGGCTTCCAGTGCCAGCAAGCCGCCACGGCGCGCCTGATTGCCCCAGTTCATCAGCGTGGCGAGGATTTTGCGAAAATCCATCACTGGCGGCAGAAAAATCCAGCGCAGCATTTTGAGGCCCACCACAAAATGCCGCATTTCGGTTTGTACCATCACCGCGCCCATCGTGCCGCCAATGACGATGAAAAAGGCGGTAAATTGCACTAGCGAGCCAATCTGCCCGCCTTCGAGCCAGTGCCCGAGCACAATTGCCGACAGCCCCAGAATCAGGCCAAGTACGCTGATTTTATCCATTTAAGCTAGCCAGTCTTTAAGTTTGCCGCGCAGGCGTGCCACGGCTTGGGTGTGTAGCTGACAGACGCGCGATTCGGAAACGCCCAGCACTGCGCCGATTTCTTTCAGATTGAGTTCTTCGTCGTAGTACAGCGCCATCAGGAGTTTTTCGCGCTCGGGCAAGAGGCCAATTGCTTCGATCAGACGCGTGCGAAAGGCGTCGTCGCTCAGAATATCAATCGGGTTGGCCGAATGATCGGCGGCGTACTGATCAAGCTGATCGTTTTCGCCATCCACTTCGAAATCTTCGTAATGCAGCAGCTGGTGGCCGCGAGCATCGCCCAGCATGCTTTGATACTCATCGAGCGGGATATTAAGTGCTTGCGCTACTTCACCCTCGGCAGGGTGGCGACCCAGCTGTTGTTCCAGCAACACAATTGCGCGTTCGATTTCGCGCATATTTTTGCGCGCCTGTCGTGGCAGCCAGTCGGCGCTGCGCAATTCATCAAGCATCGCACCGCGAATGCGCTGGCTGGCGAAGGTTTCAAACTGCACGCCAGCTTCGGCGTCAAAATTGCGGGCCGCTTCCATCAGCCCCATCAGCCCGACCTGGATCAGATCGTCAACGTCCACACTGGCGGGCAATTTGCTCATCATGTGATACGCAATCTTGCGCACCAGCGGGGCGTGTTGCTGCACGCGATCTTCTTCGCTGCTGCTTTGGGTACTGCGATAGAGGGACAGGGCGCGGTGTGCTGACATGATGGATGCGGTAAAAATGATCCTTAAGTGTAGCCGACTAATCGAGGTTTGATGAAGCCAGTTCTTGTTCTAATTGCTTGAACAGGCTTTCCAGTGCAGCGCTAAAGCCTGCTGCCGCGCTATTTGGGCTGGCATCAGCGATGGGGTGTTCGGCGCTGAGCGTAAATTGCGCCGATTGCTGCTGGTGGCTAAGCAGGTACTGCACCTGGATCACAGCTTTGGGCTGGGCTGGCGAGCTTACGTCGATATGCATCGCCAGCAGCTCGCCTTCCAGCTGCCAGGGCGCAATCAGGCTGCTGCCCATCGGATTGACGCGGCTAAATAGCCCGCTGCGCGCCAGCCATGAGCGCGTTTGCCGGGTGATCTGGTTGCCGGGGGGCGCCAGAAAACCATTGTAGGGGTCGGCAACAAAACGCTGCGGGCTTTCCTTGTAGATCAGGGCCAGATCGCGGTAGGGCGGGTTGCTGCGCAATTCATTGACTTGCAGTACGCCAAAGCGGGCGGCTCTGCTGGCCCCATCGCGTTCGGCGCTGATCAGAAAATCCTGTCTGGTCACGGGGGACGTAGTGCAGGCCGTGCAGACGGCCAGCACAAGTAAGGCGATCAATTTTTTCATGGTTTGGGCGGCGTATAGGGTTTGGGTTGCTCGCTAAACAGCAGGCTGCTGGGGCGCTGGTTGGCTTTTTCGCTCAGTGCCTTGAGGTTGCTGCTGGTGCTCGACAGATTATCGATGATTTGCTGCACATCGCCTTCGCGTTGCGCGCTTAGATGATCCAGCCGCAAGGTGATCTGATCCAGCCTTTGCACGGCGCTGGCCAGCGCCGGGTTGGCCAGCAACATTTTGGCCGAGCTGGCCGCGCTGGCCAGATCATTGCTGGCGGTTTGCAGTTGTGGTTGTTCAAGCAGTGTTTTTAGCGCCTGATTGCTGGCTCTGACTTCGGTGATCAATTGCGCGCTTTCGCTGGCCATCTGCTTCAGTGGCATGGCATTGAGCGTACGCAGGAGCTGCTCGGCTTCACGGCCGATGTTTTTGGCGGGTATTTCTTCCAGCCGGGTATTCATCGTCCCCAGCGTCTGGTTGAGCAGGCCGATGGTCTGATCCAGATCGATTCTTTGCAATTTGGCCATCACTTCCTGTGCGCTGCCCAGAAGCTGATTGACCGTGCTATTGGCCGACGGAATATAAAGATTGTCCGGTTGCCAGCTAAACGGCAAGGTTTTGTTCTCGGCTTGCTGTTCGTAATCGATTTCCAGATAGCTAGTACCCGTGAGCCCTTGTGGTGAGAGCTTGACGCGCAAGCCTTTGGCAATTTCGCGGTTCAGATCGGCCTGTTGCGCGTCTTTGTCGGCCGAGCCGCCCAGAATATGGCTATCGAGCTGGGCTTCAACCAGCACATACTGCTGGCGCTGGGCATTGGGCAAATCGCCTTCATAGCGGGTGTAGGTAAAGGTAATCGCGCTGACTTCGCCAATCGCCACGCCGCGGTAACGCACTTTGGAGCCAATATCGAGCCCGCGCACCGATTCATTGAAATAGGTTTCCAGTGTGATTTTCGATTGCAGCCAGCGCCCGCTGCCCACGCCGATCAGCAGTGCCACGCCCAGCAGCAGAGCCAGCAGGATAAACACGCCGAGGCGGAAATTGGATTGTTGTTCCATAAGCCTTCTATACTGCGGCGCGTGCGGGCCGCTGTGCATTGAAAAAGCTCGCTACGCGCTCGTCACTTGATTGCGCAAGTGCCGCGGGCGTATCGATGGCCAGAATACCTTTAATGCTTTTGTCGAGCATGATGGCGCGATCGGCAATTGCTGCAATACTGGCCAGCTCATGCGTCACTACCATCATGGTGACACCCTGTGTTTCGGCCAGCCGCCGGATCAGGCGATCAAGCTCGGCCGAGGTGATCGGGTCCAGCCCGGCAGATGGTTCGTCCAGAAACAGAATCTGCGGGTCCAGCGCCATCGCGCGGGCAATCGCCGCGCGTTTTTGCATGCCGCCCGAGAGCTCGTTCGGGTAAAAATCGGCAAACTCTTCCAGCCCAACCAGCCGCAATTTCAGTCTGGCCAGCGTGTCAATCGCCTTGGTATCCAGCTGGCTAAAGCTGGTCAGCGGCAGCGTGATATTGTCCAGAATACTCATCGAGCCAAAGAGCGCGCCCGATTGATACATGACGCCAATTTTACGCAGTATTGCCTCGCGGCCCTTGCTATCTGAGCCCACCAGCTCATTACCCACTACCTGTATACTGCCGGAGCGCGGCGGGTACAGCCCGATCAGATGCTTGAGCAAAGTCGATTTGCCGCAGCCCGAGCCGCCCAGAATCGTAACCACTTCACCGCGCGCCACGCTGAAATTTACATCCTCCAGAATGGTGCGCGAGCCCCAGCCACAGTACAGATGCCGAACTTCAATCACCGTGCTCATCTTTACCAGCCCAGATGATAATAAACGACGGCCAGTATGCCATCGGTGATCACTAGCAACACCAGAATATTGACCACTGCACGGGTGGTGGCAGCTCCCACCGCACTAGCACCGGTGCCCGTACCCAGACCGCGAAAGCAGCCTACCGAGGCTACGACCAGGCCAAACGCAGCGGCTTTGAGCATGCCGCCAAAAAAGTCTCCGGCGTCGACTTGCGAGCTGAGCTGCGACCAGAAGGTCGCTAGCGGAATGCCAAAGCCCTGCATCACGAGCGCGCCACCCAGCATGCCGATGGCTTGTGACCAGATGGCCAGCAGCGGCAGCATGCATACGCCCGCAAGCAAGCGGGGCAAAACCAGAAAGTGCATGGGCTGATAGCCAAATGTCACCAGCGCGTTGATTTCTTCGTTGACCTTCATGGTGCCGATTTCGGCGGCAAAAGCTGCGCCAGAGCGCCCGGCCAGCACAATGGCGGTAATCAGTGGTCCTAGCTCGCGTACCAGCGAGAGCCCCAGCAGATTGGCGACAAACATTTCCGCGCCAAATTGCCGCATTGGAATTGCTGACTGAAAAGCCAGAATAATGCCCAGCAACAAGGAAATCAGGCTGATGATCGGCAACGCATTGGCACCGGTCAGCTCGCATTGGCGCAAAAATTCACGCCAGCGCAAGCGTTGTGGCCGCACGATCACTTGCGCCAGCGCGCTGGCTGCTTCGCCAATAAACGTGATTTGCGCCGCAAAATCGCGAACTGCCGAGCGGGTCAGGTGGCCAATCTGCGTGATGGGTTTATTGCGCGATTTCTGCGGCGATAGCAGCAAGGCTTGCTGCGGATCTAGCGCGGTGAGCAGGCGCTGCGTTTCTGCGTTCAGATTGCGCAACTGCGCGCCAGATTGGCCCAGTTCAAACAGAAAAGCCGCGCCTGCGCCGTCGCAATGCCCGACCTGGCTTAAGTCAACCAGCTGGCTTTGCCAGTTAATCTGGCGGCTAGCCAGCCAGACTGGCGCTATCGCCGCCAGCGTTAAATCACCAATGAGCTGGTAGCCAGCGTCTACGGGCTCAAGGCGCAGCTCAGCCATGATGCAGCCTTTCATGCAGCAGGCGAGATGATTCGACCAGCCGATGAACAAAATGCCCGGATGAATCATGCGCCACCCTGGGGGGTATCCAGCGCAAGATCACGTCAGCTAATTGCCGCAGAGCCATACTGGCCTCGGTATCTGGAAAGGCTTCCAGCACGGTCTTGCCCAGCCGTGTAGAACGATTGAGCTTGCTGTCTTCGGGGACATAACCGATCAGCTTGAGTTCCAGAGTGCTGCCCAGAAACTGCTGGCAGACGCTGCGCAGCCGATCAAACAAGGCCATGGCTTCGCCCAGACTTTCTACCCGATTGACCAGCACGCGAAAATCTCGGCGTGCGTATTCCTGCGCCAGCTGCTTGATGGTGGCGTAGGCGTCGGTGAGTGATTCGGCGCGATTTGATAAAACAACGACGACATCATCAGCGGCCAGACTCAGGCTGGGAATGCCATTGCTGCCCATCGGGCGCGTGTCGAGCAGCAGGTAATCGACGTATTCGGTAATGGCCTCAAATTCGGCGGCCAGCCAGTGCTGCTCGGCGTCGTTCAGCCGGGCAATGATTTGCGGTTTGCCAGCAATCGATAGAATCTGAAAGCCATGCTGGGTTTCGATCAGGCTGTCGGCCAGCGTTGCTTCGTGGCGCAGTACATGCTCCAGCGTAAAGCCCTGGCTTAGATGCAGGCGCGAGCTGACATTCTGGCTGCCGCTAAATTCATCGAGCACCATCACTTCGCGCTGACGTTCGGCCAGCGCTGCAGCCAGATTGATGACCAGCGTAGTGGTGCCTGAATCGCCACGGCCACCGCACAGGCTGATGCTGCGGCAATGCGTCGGGCTGACCATCTGACGCAAGCCTGCGGCCTGGTCCTGCCAGCGTTTAGGCACGCGCACCACCCAGGCTGAGCGTGAAATCGGTTGGAATATCTTGCGTACTCATATACAGCGGGTATTCATCGCGTTGTAGCTGGAAAACGCTTTGATCCTGTTGTGTTTTAAATGCGCGGTCAAGCAGATAGGCCAGATTGGCGCGGTGCAGATCTTCCGGTACGCGCTGGCCGTTGGTGACAAACTGCAGTGGCAGTTTATGCCGGATGGCGACATCGAGACAGCCGCCCAGCGCCACGGTTTCATCCAGCTTGGTCAAAATGCAGCCCAGCAAATGATGATTGCGGTAGCGGCGCGCCACATCGTCGAGTGTGCCCGCTTGCGCATTGGCGGCCAGCAGCAAAATCGTACCGACATTATCGTGTCCCAGCATCGCCAGCTGTTCGCCAATGCGCTGGTCGCGCTGACCCATGCCGACGGTGTCGATCAGCACCAGATGCCGATCGCTTAATTCGCCCAGCGTGAGCTGCAAATCGGTTTCATCTTTGACATCATGCACCGGCACGCCAAGGATGCGGCCATAAATACGCAGCTGATCGTGCGCGCCAATCCGGTAGCTATCGGTGGTGAGCAGCGCGACCGATTGCGGGCCGTAGGCCAGTGCAGCACGCGCGGCGAGTTTGGCCACGGTGGTGGTTTTACCAACGCCAGTGGGGCCGATCAGTGCGTACACGCCACCGCGAGCGACCAGATCGTCGCTGGCACCGGTGGCGGGCAGATTGTGCGCCAATGCAGCTTTCACCCATTTCACGCCGGTATCCAGACTCATGCCGCCGGGCATTTTGTCGATGAGCTGGCGCGAGAGGGCGGCGCAGAAACCCGCGCCAAGCAATTGACGCAGAATTTCGAGTTTTTCGGGGGCGTGTTTGGATAACTCGCCCCAGGCCATGCCCGCCATCTGGCTTTCCAGCAGGCCGCGCAGCATGCGGATTTCGCGCGCAATGTCCTGCATGGCCTCCTGATCAACGGCGGGGGTGGCGGGTTTGGCCGGTTCGTCTTCAAAACTGAAGGTCGGCAGCGTGCGCGGCTCGACCACAGGTGCGGCACGGCGCGGCGGTGCCGGGCGTGCTGTTTCAGCTACGCGCTCTGAATTGCGGTCAAATGTGCGATCAGGCTGCCGTTCGGCCGTACGCTCCTGAGTGCGCTGGCTGGCTGACTGGCCGCCTGATTGGTTGATGAATTGGCTCAGCGGGATTTCTTCGCGCTGCATGTCGTGACGTGCTTCTGGCCGTGCCTCGGCCGGGCGCGGCTGGCGATTGCTGCGCAGCACCGATGGCGCTTCATAGCCTATATCCGCCGGGCTGGGTTCCTGCTCGTCATCCGGAATCGCGTACGAGCGCGCCAAGGCTTTGGCAATATTCGGGCTGGGTGCTTCGGTTTGCGCCGAATTCATGAGCCGGGCGCCGTTTTGCGCCGCACGGGGCGAGGGCTTGGGGGGCGTGGCGACGGTTTGCACATTGGTCAGCGCCGCTACATCGGCGTCGGCCACCGCCATGATTTCAATACCGCCACCCGCCACTTGGCGGTTGGAAAGGATGAGCGCGTCCGGGCCGAGTTCATCACGAACTTGCCTGAGAGCTTCACGAGTGGTGGCACCGAAGAATTTTTTGACGACCATAGTGAGGGATTATCGCTGCTCAAAGCAATCTGCACAATTGATCTGCACATTGGGAGTCAGAATCATTGCCGTTTGTTGCAAGAATAATCCGGTTAAAACACCGGAATCGGCGTCACAAGCCCTAATTATTCGCTCCCAAAACGCCAATGATGCGCAGGGTTTTTGTTTCGGGTATTTCGGTATGGGCAATGACGCGCAGATTGGGGATTGAGCGCTTTAAAAAGCGTGACAGCATTGGGCGCAATTGCGACGGCGTGATAATGACCGGATTGATGCCCTGCATTTCCAGCTGCTCTGAGAGTTGTGCCGCCTGTTGCAGGATGCGTTCGGCCAGCCCCGGCTCCAGACCGCCTTGTGATTTGCCGCTGGCGGCCGACATCAGGATATTTTCCAGCTGGGGCTCGAGCGCCACCACTTGCAGCTCGTTTTCACCGGGGAACAGCTGATGCACGATGGCGCGGCCGAGCGCGACACGGACAATCGAGGTCAGATCGTCGATGTCCTGGGTGCGCTGGACATTTTCACCCAGGGTTTCCAGAATGCTGCGCAAATCGCGGATATGCAGCCCATCGTCGAGCAGATGCTGTAGCACTTTCTGCAAAGTACCCACCGGGATGATTTTGGGTACCAGCTCTTCAACCAGCTTGGGTGATTCTTTGGCAAAGTGATCGAGCAGGGCCTGAACTTCTTCGCGGCCGAGCAATTCGGCGGCGTGTGACTGCAAAATATTGGAGATGTGCGTGCCGACAACGGTTGAGGCATCCACCACGGTAAAACCCATGGCCTGCGCCTGATCTCGCAGGCTGCTGTCCACCCAGGTGGCGGGTAGGCCAAAAGTGGGGTCGGTGGTGGCGGTGCCCGGCAGATTGCCGGCGGCGTTGCCGGGGTTGATCGCCAGCCATTGGCCGACAAAAGCCTCGCCCATGCCGACGTCGACGCCTTTGAGCTGGATACGGTATTGATTGGGGCGCAATTCCAGATTATCGCGAATATGGACAGCGGGCACCAGAAAGCCCAGCTCCTGCGCGATTTTCTTGCGGATACCACGAATCCGGCGCAGCAATTCGCCGTCCTGATTGCGATCAACCAAGGGAATAAGCCGATAGCCCACTTCTAGCCCAACCGGATCAACGGGCTGCACATCAGCCCAGCTGACTTCCTGTAGTGGTGCATCTGCCGGGGCCGCAGGCGCTGTGCCAGGCGTGGCTCCGGCGGGCGCTCCTGGCGAGGGTTTGACGCCGCCTGTGGCTTTTTGTAGCTGATTCTGTTCGGAGTACCAAGCCAGGCCACCGGCAATCAGCGCCATCAGCAGGAAGGCAAAATGTGGCATGCCGGGGATAATGCCCAGCAACGCCAGCACGCCGGCGGTGACGTAGAGCACTTGTGAGCGGGCAAAAAGCTGACCCAGAATCTGCTCGGACAAATCCTGATTGGTGCCCACTCGTGACACGACAATACCCGCTGCGACTGAAATAATCAGCGCCGGTACTTGGGCGACCAGACCATCACCAATCGTGAGCAAGGTGTAGGTTCTGGCAGCGTCAGCAAAGGCCATATCATGCTGCAGCATGCCGACCAGCAGGCCACCGATCAGATTGATGATCATCACCAGAATCCCGGCGACGGCATCACCACGCACGAACTTGCTCGCACCATCCATTGAGCCGAAGAAATTGGCTTCGTCCGAAATCTGCGCACGGCGGGTGCGGGCTTCGTCTTCACCGATCAGGCCGGCATTCAGGTCGGCGTCAATCGCCATCTGCTTGCCGGGCATCGCATCCAGTGTAAAGCGGGCTGAAACTTCGGCAATCCGGCCTGCACCTTTGGTGATCACGACAAAGTTAATGATGGTCAGAATAATAAACGCCACAATCCCGACTGCGACATTGTCGCCAATCAGCACATGACCGAATGATTCAATCACTTTACCTGCCGCATCACCACCGGCGTGACCTTCAGTAAGAACCAACTTGGTGGAGGCCACATTAAGCGAGAGGCGCAGTAGCGTGGTCATCAGCAGTACAGTCGGAAAGCTGGAAAACTCCAGCGGCTTTTGCGTGTACAAACTCACCATCAAGACGATGATCGACAGGGCGATATTGAAGGTGAAGAAAAAATCGAGCACCAGCGGCGGCAAAGGCAGGATCATCATGCCCAGCACCATCAGCACAAGGGCTGGCATTGCCAGAAGAGTGAGTTTGTTACGCCACATTCAGAATACCTGCTTGGTGTATCTTGTTCTAAGTCTTTTGGTGTTTAGCCTGGGTGGCTATACCCTGCTAGCGCCTGACTCGGGGTCTAGCTCTGGTGGCACTGGCAAATCGTTATTGAGTATCGGCTCAAAGCCGCCTTCCTTGCGGTAAAGCTCAAGCTGATAGATATAAGCCAATACTTCTGCCGTCGCAGTATACAGTGCGGTCGGGATTTCTTCGCCAAGGTCAGCATGATGATAAAGCGCGCGGGCAAACGGCGGCGTGCGGATCACCGCCACTTTGTTGTCCTTGGCAATCTCGATAATCCGTTCGGCCAGCAGGAAGGAGCCTTTGGCCACGACGGTAGGTGCGCGCATTTCGCTGTCGTAACGAATCGCCACCGCATAGTGCGTCGGATTGGTGACGACAACATTAGCTTTGGGGATTTCGGCCATCATGCGCTTGCGCGCTGCTTCGCGCTGCAGCTGGCGAATCCGCCCTTTGACGTGCGGATCACCTTCGGATTCCTTGTGTTCCTGACGGACCTCCTCCTTGGTCATCCGCAGCCCTTTGTAATAATCCCAGAGCTGGTAGGGCACATCAATCAGCGCAATCACCGCCATAGTGCTGGCCACAAGCAGCAGGGTGTGTCGTGTCATTTGCCAGGCCATGGCAAAACCCGACTCAGGGGTCATCGCCAGAAGCTGGATAAACTGCTCTTTTTCCTGCCACATTAGCCAGGCCGCAACGCCCCCAATCAGGCTGGATTTCAGAATGGTTTTGATGGTTTCAATAATCGTGCGCGGTGAAAACATCCGGCCTATGCCGCTTAGCGGATTCATCCGGCCAAAATTGGGGCCCAGTGCTTCGGTGCTAAACAGCCAGCCGCCGATCAGAATAGGGGTCAGAATCGAAATAAGCACGCAGGCGCCGAAGATGGGCAAAATCGCAATCAGTGCAATGCGCGAGAGCTCGAACAACTGTTCGCCCATCAATGCGCTTTCCCAGATTTGCGCGCGATTGAAGCTCAGTGCGGTGACCATGACTTTTTTCATCGCCGCGTAAAGATCAGGCCCGGTGGTAATCACCGCCACCAGCCCGACCATCAGCGTGGAAAACGAGGTTAATTCGTGCGAACGCGGCACCTGTCCCTTTTTGCGGGCTTCTTCCAGCCGCCGGGGCGAGGCCGGTTCGGTACGTTCGAGATCTGAATCTTCTGCCATGGGCGCAGTGTAGCATGCACTCCCTGCTCAATAATTGGCATCAAGTTTGCTTTACTGCGGATGACTCATTTTTGTGGTGTTGCGATCATGGCCAGCGGTTCAAGCAATAATATCGATCTGATTAGCGCGGTTTCTCGTCCCAGAGAGACCAATTCTGCGCGTGACAAAATGGTTAGCGCCGCTGATTCTTTCGAGACAAGATACAAGCAGGAACTCAATAAAGCCAAGCCTGCAGAGAGTGCCACCAAGAAGACTGCAGAAACAGAGCAGCCGGCAAGCCCGCGTCAATCGGCTTCCTCAGCACAACAGACAGAGCAGCAGTCTGCCGGGCAATCAGCGACTTCAAAGGGAGAGCTTGATGCCAATTCGCGTAGCGATAAGACTGCAGATAAGCTTGCCCAGCAGGATGAAAATGTAGGTCAAGCCAAGTCTGTTGATATGCCTCCGAATGCCATTGATCTAGCTGCCTTACTGGCGCAGATTCCGGCTCCCAAACAAGTCGACTCTGCCGACGCAGACAGTGGCAACTCAGTTTCAGCGTTAGCATCGGCTTTCTCTGCTGCAATTCCCGGCATGACCGAGTTGGAAATTTCAACCGAGAATCCGAAAGTAACCGATGTGTCGGTTACTGTAGATGTTGCGGGCGAACAGCAAAAGCAGGCACTAGGTGTGGCTTCATTATTACAGGCACGGGGGATTAATACCCCGGCAAGAATTGCCGCTGAAAATAAAGAGTCGGCTTCTCTTTTGCCGTTTACTGATGTCCTTGCAGTCACTGGTGCCGAACATCAGCAGTTTGAGTTGGGCTCTCAACAGGGGCAGGCGGCATTTAATTTTGCAGATAACGAATCCAGTAATCCGGGTGAACTGGGCAAATCGACCGTTCAGTATGGTGGCACCACGA
Source organism: Chitinibacter sp. GC72 (assembly GCF_009760905.1). Lineage (GTDB taxonomy): Bacteria > Pseudomonadota > Gammaproteobacteria > Burkholderiales > Chitinibacteraceae > Chitinibacter. The sequence goes on from NZ_VIRW01000005.1 coordinate 75,093, forward strand.
TTTCAGTGGGCAGTGCCGTACAAACTGCCAATCAGGCTAGCCGATCAGCTGCCACTAACGCCTATATTGAGACACCCGTACATGATGCGCGTTGGAGTGATGCAGTCGCTCAGCGGGTAAGCCTGATGCTGGGCAAGCAGGAGCAGCAGATTGAAATGCAGTTGAACCCACCCAATCTGGGCCCGATGGAGGTGCGTTTGAATCTGGGTAGCGAGCAAGCCAGTGTAATTTTTACTTCGCAGCACGCCGCAGTGCGCGAGGCTCTGGCTGCGGCCACTCCCAAATTGACGGCGCTATTGGCTGATCAGGGGATCGTTCTGCAAAATGTTCAGGTGGCATCCGATTCATTGCAACAGCAACAGCAAAATGCGTTTTCCCAGCAGCAAGCCCGGCAATTTGATTCTCCTGCTGGTGGTCCGCGCCACGGAACAATGGCCAATACCGTGGGGAATGAAATGGGTATTGAGCGGCGAGTCAATCTAAGCGATTTGCGCTTGCCTGCAGGCAGTACCCGGGTGAGTTTGTTTGTCTGATTTTCAATGTGTTACCTGAAAAACGCTTGCTTAGCGCTTGTTTTATAGTATCTTTCGCTGTAGTAGCCGAGGTGCCTCAGCATTGCTGGGGTACTTTTACATCAATATCCAGTTACAATCTTCAGAATATCTATTCCTAGTAGAGGCATTACAATGTCTGACGCCAAAGCAGCGCCAAGTGCAGATGCGGCACCAAAACCGAAGAAAAACATACTGTTATTTGCCATCATTGGATTGCTCGTCGTTTTATTGCTGCTGGGTGGTTTGCTGGCTTTTTTTCTATTGAAATCGCCCGCTGATGGCAGCGCTGACGAAGCGGTCGCTGAAGCCAATGCTCACGCTGAAGAAGAGAAAAAAGCCAAAGAGAAAAAGAAAAAAGAGAAAGAAAAAGAAGGCCATGTGGCCCCGGTTTTTGACAAACTGCAAGATCAACCTTTTACCGTGAATCTGGCGGGTGACACCGAATCGGTATTGCAGGTTGAAATCATGGTTGAATTGGCTGAAGACGCAGACAAAGAGCGTTTGAAATCAGTGCAGCCCAAAGTGCTCGACGCGGTGAATCGTCTGCTGCGTTCCAAAACCCTTGAGGAAATCAAAACCACCGAGGGTCAGGAAACGCTGGCGCGTGAAATTCGTGAAAAACTCAATGAATTGCTGGAAGTGGAAGCAAAAGACGAAGGCGTTCTTAGCGTTAACTTCACCAAGTATTTTTATCAATAAATCGGTGAGTCAATAAGGCAAACCGGTTTAATCAGGACAAGTACAGAGCGGTAAAATGGCTGACGATATCCTTTCCCAGGAAGAAGTCGATGCGCTACTCCGTGGCGTAACGGGCGAGCAGGACGAGGTTGCAGAAGACGTCGACCCTCATGCTGTCCGCGACTATGATATCGGCCGTCAGGAGCGCATCGTCCGTGGACGCATGCCGACGCTTGAAATCATTAACGAGCGTTTTGCCCGCAATTTGCGTATTGCCCTGTTCAACTTCATGCGGCGCAATGCCGAAATCAGCGTCGGGCCGGTACGGGTACAGAAATACAGCGAATTCATTCGCAATCTGGTGGTGCCCACCAATCTGAATATGGTCCATATGAAGCCGCTGCGCGGTACCGGATTATTCATTTTTGATCCGGATTTCGTGTTTCTGGTGGTCGATAATCTGTTTGGTTCGGATGGGCGCTACCACGTGCGCGTTGAGGGGCGTGATTTCACGCCGACCGAACAACGGATTATCCAGCGCCTGCTCGAAGTGGTATTTGAAGAATTCCAGAAAGCATGGCAGCCGGTGTTCGAGTGTGAGTTCGCCTACGTTCGCTCGGAAATGAATACCCAGTTTGCCAATATCGCCACGCCGACCGAAGTCGTCGTGGCGTATACCTTCAAAATCGAGTTGGGTGCGGGCGGTGGTGATTTTCACGTCTGCTTCCCATATTCGATGCTCGAGCCGATTCGTGATCTGCTCTACAGCAGCATGCAGGCCGATCGGATCGAGGCGGATAACCGCTGGACCAATCTGATGCGCAAGCAGGTACAGCATGCTGAAGTCGATCTGGTGGCCACGCTGGGCAATTCGCAAATTACGCTGGGCGAGATTCTGAGTTTGAAAGTGGGCGATGTCATTCCGCTGGATATTCCCGAGGTCATTACCGCCACGGTGGATAGTGTGCCTGTGCTTGAGTGTAAGTATGGTATTCTTCACAAGCAATATGCCTTGAAAGTCGACAAAGTATTGACGACGGCTGAGTCACTCAGCGGGCAGGAAGAGGGACACGGAGAGCAAGCCCATGGCTGACGAAAATACGGAAGAAAACCCAGATGACATCATGGATGACTGGGCCGCGGCTTTAGCCGAGCAGGAAACGGTCGAGGCTGCGCCGCAGCCCGAGCCGCAAGCGGCCAATATTTTCCAGAATTTTGACAATAATGCCCTGCCACCAGGAGCGCCCAATAATATCGATATGATTCTCGATATTCCGGTCGCGCTGACAGTAGAACTGGGGCGAACTAAAATAGCTATCCGCAATCTGCTGCAGCTGGCGCAAGGTTCGGTGGTCGAGCTCGACGGTCTGGCTGGTGAGCCCATGGACGTGCTGGTTAACGGCTGTCTGATTGCGCAAGGCGAAGTGGTTGTGGTCAATGAGAAATTCGGTATTCGTCTGACCGATATTATTACGCCTGCGGAGCGGATTCGTCGCTTGCACAAATAAGCCGCAGCAGTCGGGCTATCAAACAGGGGAGTGCGGTGTGCGGTGTGTGAAAAATCAGGCACGCCGTTTCATCCGAGCAGCATGACATTCAGTAAAATTATTCACGGCAGCCTTTTCGGGCTGCCGTTGTCGGTTTGGGCTGCGGCAAATCCGGCTCCGGTCGGCCCATCGGGCGTTGGCTCCATTATGCAGGTCATTCTGGCTTTGGGGCTGGTGCTGGGCTTGATTGTTGGCGCAGCATGGCTGATGCGACGTTTTGCTTTGTTGCCCGGTGCGGCCAATCAGCATTTACGTGTGGTTTCCGGGGTCATGGTGGGCCAGCGTGAACGGGTGGTGATTGTCGAGGTGCAAGAACGCTGGCTGGTACTCGGGGTGACCGGTGAGCAGGTCAATTTGCTGCATACGCTGGATAAACCTGAAAACCTGCCTGCACCAGTACCTGCCGCGCCTGCGTTTGCACAGTGGTTGCAAGCGGCGATTGAAAAGCGCAAAGGAGCTAAAAATGCGCTTTAATTTTAAACTGCTATTGCCATTACTCCCACTCTGTATTGCCTCGCAACTCTTGCTGGCTGCCGAGCCTGCGGGTATACCCTTTATGTCTTCGACGCAAACGGCGGCTGGGACAGCGTATTCGCTACCGATCCAGACGCTGCTGTTTATGACCGCGCTGGGCTTTTTGCCCGCGGTGTTGCTGATGATGACCGCCTTTACGCGCATTGTGATCGTGCTGTCCTTGTTGCGTCAGGCGCTCGGCACCATGCAAAGCCCGCCCAATCAGGTGATTGTCGGTTTATCGCTGTTTCTCACGCTGTTTATCATGTCGCCCGTGCTCGACAAAATCTATACCACTGCCTACCAGCCGTATGCGGAAAACAAGATGAGTTTTAACGAGGCGCTGGACAAGGGGTCTTTGCCGCTGAAAGACTTTATGCTCAAGCAAACGCGGCAGAAAGACCTGGCTTTCTTTATCGAGGTATCGGGCGCCCAAGCGCCGCAAGGGCCGGAAGATGTCAGCCTGCGCGTGCTGGTACCGGCGTTTGTCACCAGCGAGCTGAAAACGGCATTTCAGATCGGCTTTATGGTGATTATCCCCTTCCTGATTATCGATCTGGTGGTGGCCAGTATTCTGATGGGCATGGGTATGATGATGGTCTCGCCCGTGATGATTTCGCTGCCCTTCAAGCTGATGCTGTTTGTGCTGGTTGATGGCTGGACGTTGCTCATGGGCTCGCTGGTACAAAGTTTTTACGTGGGGACCTAGATGACGCCGGAAATGGTGGTAACCCTGCTGCAAAAAGCGATGGAAGTCATGGTGTTGCTGTGCGGACCTGTCTTGCTGGCCACGCTGGTGTCCGGCCTGGTGATCAGTATTTTCCAGGCCGCCACCCAGATCAATGAGGCGACGCTGTCGTTTATTCCCAAGCTGCTGATCGCCTTTCTGGTGCTGGTGCTGGCCGGGCCGTGGATGCTGGAGCTGGCCATGGACTACACCATCCGTCTGTATCAAAGCATTCCGCAAGTGATAGGCTGATGTGGCAGGTTACTCAGGCGCAGATTGATGTCTGGCTGGCGCTGTTCTGGTGGCCATTTCTGCGCATCATGGGTCTGCTGCTGGCCGATCCTTTCTTTTCCAGCCGTCGGATTTCGGTGCGGGTTCGGGTCAGCTTTGCCATCGCCCTGACGCTGGTGATCGTACCGGTTTTGCCGCCCATGCCCACCGTTCCGGTGGTATCGCCCGAAGGCATGCTGATCGCCGTGCGCGAGCTGATACTGGGGCTGGCGATGGGCTTTATTATGCGGCTGATTTTTACCGCAGTTGAAATGGCGGGGCACCTGGCAGGCTTGCAGATGGGTCTGGGTTTTGCGTCGTTTTATGATCCGCAAAATTCGGCCAATACGCTGGCCGTGGCTCAGTTAATGAGTCTGTTTATGATTTTGCTGTTTCTGGCGTTTAACGGGCATCTGATGATGCTGCGTATTTTGCTTGAAAGCATGATCCAGCTGCCAGTCGGCCAGGTACAGCTCAATGCCCGTGGTTTCGAGCTGGTGGCTTTATATGGCGGCGTGATTTTCCGCTCCGGCGTGATGCTCTCTTTACCGGTGCTGGCCGCTTTGCTGATTACCAATCTGTCGATTGGCGTGATGACACGCGCAGCGCCGCAGCTCAATGTGTTTGCTATTGGTTTTCCCTTAACGCTGGGGATCGGTTTTGCCGCTCTGTATTATTCATTCCCGTTTATGGTAACGCAGATCGATCAGCTACTGGGCGAGAGCACACGGATTGTGGCCAAAATCATGGCCGCGTTTGGCGGCGCCTAGCAACCTAGTGATCTAGCTCTTTTTCTTGCCGTGCGTGCCCAGCAAATGCCCCATGCGTTCTTTCTTGGTGAGCAGGTATTTGTGGTTTTCTGGGTTGGCGATCACTTCATGCGATAGACGCTCGCTTACCGGAATGCCCAGTGCATTAAGCGCGTCGATTTTCAGCGGATTATTGCTCATCAGCCGAACTGATTTCACGCCCAGATTTTTCAGCATCCACGCCGCATCTTCATAGGTGCGGCCATCGCTGGGCAGGCCTTGTGCCAGATTGGCCTCCACGGTATCCATGCCCTGATCTTGCAATTGATAGGCAAAAATCTTGTTGCACAAGCCGATGCCGCGCCCTTCATGCCCGCGCAGATACAGCAAAGCGCCGCGCCCTTCGGCCTGAATTCGCTGCAAAGCATGTTTGAGCTGATCACCACAATCGCAACGCAAAGACCCCAGCGCATCGCCTGTCAGGCATTCCGAATGCAGGCGAACCAGTACGTCCTCGCCGGCAATATCACCGAGCGTCAGCACCAGATGTTCAACGCCGGTATGCGGGTTGAGAAAGGCATGGCTGGTAAATTCACCCTGATTGGTAGGCAGGCGTGCAGTGGCGACTTTTTGCAATTCGGTGTTGGTATTGGGCATTGCGAGGGCAAATCCTGATGGGCATAGACTAAAGATATGGGGCTGATGCGCCTAGATTTCAAATCGATCCAGGCAATTTTCTCATCTGATAGCATGGCTTCAGATGCAACACTGTATCATTAGTGGCGATTTAAGTCTTGAGATAGGTTTTGAGAATCGCAAAACCGGCTTTGCCTTGCTGGTGTACACTGTGCCCGACTTTGCGCTTGTGTTTTGCTGGGATAAAGCATGTATATCGTTTTGATCGGTTATTTGTTTGTGGTGGTCATGATGTCGCTGGGAGCGGGGAGTATCACCGTCGGCGTCTTTTATTTCCTGTTTCTCGCGGTATTACCCACCTGGGGTGTATTGGCGCTAAAGCGGAGCATCCAGCGCAGCAAGGCGGCCAAAGCGGTTGAATTGGCCGAGCGCGAAGCAGCCAGCACCGCGCTTGAGCAAAGGAAGGTTGCAGACTCAGCGGCTGAGGTGGGCAGTGAACGGGATTAAAACTTTCGCTGCTGTGCAGTGTTTGCAAACGCCAAGGCTGATCTTGCGCGATTGGCGTGATAGCGACTTGCCGGCTTTTGCTGCGCCGGGGGCCGATCTCGAAGTGATGCGCTATTTTCCTGCGCCGCTGAGTGTGGTCGAGAGCCATGACTTTGCCGCACAGATTCGTGCGCGTCTGCAGCAGCAAGGCTGGGGTTTCTGGGCATTGGAATTGCGCGAAACCGGCGAATTTATTGGCATGGCTGGGCTCAATATCCCGCGTGTTGCCTTGCCGTTTATGCCGTGCGTTGAAATCGGCTGGCGCTTGGCGAGGCCGTTCTGGCAGCAAGGTTTGGCGCATGAAGCCGCCACTGCTGCGCTTGAGTTTGGCTTTAATGTGCTGAAATTAGACGAAATCGTCGCGTTTACTGTGCTGGCTAATCGGCGCTCGCAAGCCCTGATGCAGCGCCTGAATATGCGGCGGGATGAAGTTGGCGAGTTTGATCATCCTGCCTTACCAGCAGGGCATGTGCTGAAGCGGCATTGCCTGTATAGAAAATCAAGGGGTATATGAATAAAGGCCAATCAGTGATTGGCCTTTATCTTGATACATACGTATGTATATCAGTGCGGCATAAAGGTATGCACCAGCGCAATCGGCATCGCACCCGCCAACATCAGCAGCACTTGATACATCGTGTCTTTAATATGCGGGCGTTTGTGCAAGGTTGGGATCAGATCGGCAATCGCCACATAAATCAGGCTGGACGCACCGAGCGCCAGTAAATAGGGCTGCGCAGTCTCGACGATGCTGAGCGAGAAATAAGCCAGCAAACCACCGGCCAGCGCCGCCAGCGACGACAGCAAATTAAACAGCAATGCCTTGGCCTTGCTATATCCCGAATGCAGCAGCACGATAAAATCGCCGACTTCCTGTGGAATTTCGTGCGCAATAATCGCCACCGCGGTCGCAATGCCGACCGAGGTGTCGGCCATAAACGCCGCAGCAATCACCGCGCCATCCAGGAAATTATGCAGCGTATCGCCGACCATAATCATCATGCCAGCGCGGCCATGATCGTTGCCATGGCTATGCCCGTGTCCGTGTGAGTGAGCGTGATGATCGCCATGACTGTGCTCGTGCGTGTGGCCTTCCAATTCTTCGCACGACTCGTGATGGCAATGCCGCCAGATCACCAGTTTTTCCATCACAAAAAAGATGAAAATGCCGAGCAGAATAGTCAGTGAAATCGCCTCGGTACTCGCCTGGGGCGCGTGTTCGGCCACTGCCGCTACCGCGCTGGACGCCGCATGGTGGGCGTCCTGCAAAAGGCTTATTTCACTCACGCCATGAGCGTGGCCTTCATGACTGTCATGTCCGCCATGACTACCGAAGGCATGCGGCAAGATTTCGAGAAACACCGCCGCCAGCAAAGAGCCGACAGCAAAAGAAACGAGTTTGGGAATCCAGTTGGGCTTGGCAAAATACGCCATCGCCGCGGCTGCCAGTACGCTGAGCAAGCTGCCCAGCAGGCTCATGGTGATAATCCAGCTAAGTGTCGACATAAAGAGAAAATCCTGCAGATGCAACACTGTAACATAAAAACACCATCTCCAGCATGAGAAAGGTTCTCATCTATGCACCTCACAGCCTTCAAATTGCATGGTTTGACCATTTTGTACGACAAGCGGCTATTTTGGTTTGACACTCCATGTCAGCCTACCCAATCCTCAAGGCTACAAAATAAAGGGGTAAGAAAATGGGTTTTGTTGCGGGCACCTTGGTGCATACCAAGGACGGTTTGCGCCCGATCGAGTCGCTGCAAGTGGGTGACTTTGTCTTGGCGAAGGATGAATCCGGTCAGGGTGATACGGCCTATAAGCGGGTACTGAAAACGCTTCGTTTTGAAGACAAGGAAATTTGGTATCTAGAGTTCGGCTGGATGCGAACGAGTGACAAGCCACAGCCTGATGTATGGAAAGGCTTTCTGACCTGCACTCGAAATCACCCCTTCTGGGTACTGGGTAGATGCATTTATGTAAACGGCTTCGAACAGGCTGTGTTCGACGAACATACACCGCACGATGTGTGGCCCCGCGCCGATCTGCTCGAGCCTGGCATGGTGCTTGAGCTGGCCAATGGTGATTTGGTTGAGGTGACCAAATCGCTCTATCTGGCGCAGACCGAGCACGAACACGTTGGCTTCATTCAGGGCAATGGCGCGCCGGAGTCCTGGCAAGACGAGCTGGATGGCCGTTTGGTTGAGTTTGGTTCGGCTGGACCATCGACCGATCTGCAGAGAAAACCGCCGCTGGTGTACAACAAGGCATTGGAAGACAAGGGAGATGAATTCGAGTTTCCGGTGTACCGTACGACGGTGTACAACATCGAGGTTGAAGACTTCCATACCTACTACGTCGGCGAGATGGGCGTTTGGGTGCAGGGTGAAGTGGTGTCGCAATAAACGAAAAGGACGCTGCGCGTCCTTTTCGTTTTTATTCCAGCCAGATTAAGCTGGCCATTCGTCCAGTTTGGCCATTGCGGCGGTAGCTGAAGTAGGTCTCTGCCTGCGTCACGGTGCACTGATCGCCACCGTAAATTGCAGTAATACCTAGGGTATGTAATCGCTGGCGCGCCAATAGGTATATATCCGCCAGCCATTTACCCCCGCCTTGTGGCGAAAAAGCTTGCTCGGCTTGTGCATCGATTGCCATAAAGGCGGCGCGAACTTCGTCACCGACTTCAAACGCCGTCGGGCCAATAGCAGGGCCGAGCCAGACGAGGATGTCGCTGGCAGGGCAATTCATTTTGGCGACCGTTGCTTCGATCACGCCATTGCACAAGCCGCGCCAACCCGCATGCGCAGACGCGACGACTGTGCCCGCGCGATCACAAAACAATAGCGGCAGGCAATCGGCGGTCATCACGACGCTAACAGCGCCGCGCGTGCGGGTGAAGCTGGCGTCGGCATCCACTGGCTCGCTGACGCTGGCTGCGTCAACCACCTCAATGCCGTGCACCTGATTAAGCCACGCCGGTGCTTGCGGCAATGCTTGCGTGAGCTGGGCGCGATTGGCGGCGACATGGGCGGGATTGTCGCTAACGTGGCTACCAAGGTTAAAGCGATCAAACGGGGGCAGGCTAAAACCAGTATTTCCGGCGAAGCCATTCCGGGTGGTTTGCAGGGCTTTCACGTTGGCAGGTGCGGGCCAGTCGGGTGCAAAAACGCCCAGCGCGTGGGCGGTGGGCGTGTATGCCGGTGCGGGCTTATTCACGGACATAGATTAATTCGCAATCGTGGTCGTCATCTTCATCGTCGTCTTCGTCATAATTATCTTTGGCGAGTTCGAGATCGGCGCGCAGCGTAAAGATGAGTTGTTCCAGATCGTGTGGAATCGGCGCTTTCCATTCCATCGTTTTACCAGTCACTGGATGAACGAGAGACAGTTTACGTGCGTGCAGTGCCTGGCGATTGAGCTCTTCCAAGGCCATGCGCACTTCGGGCGAAATATCGAGCTTGGGCGGTGTGCCGTACACCTGATCGGCGGCCAGCGAATGCTTGAGGTGTGCCATATGCACGCGAATCTGGTGCGTGCGGCCGGTTTCAAGGCGGCATTCGATCAGTGTGTAGTCGGCAAATTTTTCCAGCACCAGATAATGCGTGATCGATTCTTTGCCGCTGTGGATTACTGCCATTTTGGTGCGATCTTTCGGGTGGCGGCCAATCGGCTCGTCCACCGTGCCGTCGCGCTTGATATTGCCACGCGCAATGGCGAGGTAATGGCGCTTGACCGTACGGGCTTGTAATTGCTGTACCAGATTATTCTGGGCGGGGAGGGTGCGGGCGACGACCATCAGGCCGCTGGTGTCCTTATCCAGACGGTGTACGATGCCCGCGCGCGGAATACTGCGCACTTCGGGGTAATGAAAGAGCAGGGCATTGAGCAGCGTGCCGCTCCAGTTGCCGCTGCCGGGGTGAACCACCAGGCCGGCTGGCTTGTTGATCACAATCAGCGCGTCATCCTCGTAAATGACATCCAGCGGCAAATCTTCCGCTGCAAACGCCACTTCGTTCGGGTCGGCTTGCACGTTAACCGTGAGCGTTTCACCGCCCCAGACCTTGGTTTTGGTCGTAGCGGGGGCGCCGTCAACGGTGACTTGTTGGTCTTTTATCCAAGTAGCCAAGCGTGAGCGTGAAAAATCAGGCAAAATCTTCGCCAGCGCCGCGTCCAGCCGCATGCCTGCCAGATCGGCAGGCACAGTCAGGACACGGGTGTCTGAGAAGTCGTTATAATCGTCGAGTTCAATATCGGATTGCATCATGTACAAGATTCTACCTCGAATCCTCGTTTCTGCCTTGCTGTTTAGCTTAGTGGTCGGTTGTGCCAATACCGGTACGAGCAATGACGAGACCAAAAACTGGTCTGCAGACAAGCTGTTTGCTGAAGCCAAAGCGCAGCAGGCGAGCAAAGATTACAAAAAGTCCATCGAATATTTCGAGCGCTTGGAAGCCCGTTTTCCTTATGGCAAATACGCGCAGCAGGCCCAGCTGGAAATTGCCTACAGCAATTACAAATACGATGAGCCCGCGCTGGCGCTGGCCTCGCTGGATCGCTTTATGAAGCAGAATCCTACGCACCCAAGCATGGATTACGCGATGTATCTGCGGGGGCTGGTGACATTCAATGAGTCACAAGGCTTTATGTCGGCGCTATCCAAGCAAGATATGTCCGAGCGTGATCCGAAAGCGGCCAAGGAGTCATTTGCTGCGTTTAGCGAGCTGGTAGCCCGTTTCCCCGAGAGCAAATACAGCAAGGATGCCCAGTTGCGGATGGGGTACCTGATCGGCTCGCTGGCCAATTACGAACTGCATGTTGGCCGTTATTACTACAAACGTGGTGCGTATCTGGCGGCAGCTAATCGTGGCAAGGCGCTGATTGATAACTTCAGCAATACCAAGCAGGTTGAAGGCGCATTGGCGCTGATGTACCACGCTTATGACAAGCTGGGCATGAGCGATTATCGCGACGATGCCAAACGAGTCTTGCTGAAAAACTTCCCCGATAGCAAAGCGCTGGAGCAGGATTTGGAAAAAGACGCCTACTGGTGGGCGCCGATTTAAAAATATTGCATCAGGGTATTGACGAGAGGCGGCGGTATCTTTATTATTCGCGTCTCTTTTGGGGGTATAGCTCAGTTGGGAGAGCGCTTGCATGGCATGCAAGAGGTCATCGGTTCGATCCCGTTTACCTCCACCAAAGTTTCGAGTTGTATGTTTGCCTTTAGACATGTAATTCAGCAGTACGTAGTCCCCATCGTCTAGAGGCCTAGGACATCGCCCTTTCACGGCGGTAACCGGGGTTCGAATCCCCGTGGGGACGCCAGTAGTAACAAAGTAGCAAACGCTGAAAAGCGAAAGTTTAAGTCCCTATAGTTTAGCGGTTAGAACACTGCCCTTTCACGGCGGCGGCCGGGGTTCGATTCCCCGTGGGGACGCCAGATCAAAATAAAAAAGACACCTTCGGGTGTCTTTTTTATTGCCTGTCGATCAGTCTATTCTGCCGTTTCATTACATCCACTTCATTACAGACGGGGAGCCTAGCAGCAACAGCTCTAGCGCTGTTCGCGCTGATGGCGCTCGAAATCAATTCTGGCATGTGCCAGACAGTCATAAAAATCGATTCTCAGTTGTTGGCACAATGCCAGGCATTGCTCCAGCTCATGGGTGATTTCATGGCTAAGCCGCTGCTGCGCTTGTTGTGGGTTACCGGTGTTTGAATCTGTATTGAGCATGATGCCGACCTCAATGTGTACTGTGCCAGCTAACTAGCATAAAACGTGCCGCGTATTTCTTCGCCCGCCACGGCTATGGCTCTAATTTATTGCACTGCACTATATCTTGCTGCAGCCATTGGTCAGTTTGGCTTAGATTATTTCATACATGGTATGGGTATTGACGGATAGAGCATGATTTTATTGCTCTTTAGATATATACCTATGATTATTGCTTTGCGGCGGAAAACAGTATGCGGCATTAGCGCAACACCTTGTTGTGTCTGTCGCATTCGGGCTGGATTTGCGACTGGCGCGTGTGGCGGCAAGCTTTGCCGCCAACACTGCATGGCGAAAAACTGACTAATTTATTGTTTTTGTTGTCACATTCCTTTCTAAAAAATAATATTGTTCCTTTTTTGCTGAAAGAACGAAGGAATCAGGATGAATGACAATAATCCCGCTCGCTGGGCGCTGCAGTTTCATGGCCGTGGTGGCGAATATTTCCGGATCTGGATTGTAAATTTGCTGCTGAGCATTTTGACGCTGGGCATTTATTCGGCCTGGGCCAAAGTGCGTCGGCTGAAATATTTTTATGGCAACACCGAGCTGGCCGGTTCACGGTTTGATTACACCGCCAAGCCGCTGCAGATTCTGATTGGCCGCCTGATCGCTTTTGCGTTTTTCTTTGTCTACGCCATCAGCTCGAATGTGAGCCCGATTTTGTCGGCAGTGGCCGCCGTGCTGCTGCTGGCTGCGCTGCCATGGATGATAGTGCGCAGTATTCGCTTTAATCTGCGCCAAACGCGTTATCGCAATGTGGCCTTTGATTTTCATGGCTCAGTCTGGGGCGCGGTTAAAAATTATCTGCTTTTGCCGCTGCTGCTGATTCCGACATTAGGCCTGGCGCTGCCTTTTGTCCAGCATCAGCAATACCGTTTTGTACTTGATCACGCATCGTTTGGTCAGCAACGTTTTAGCGGTACAGCCTCGGCAGTCGGTGCTTACTACCGTGCTGCGCTGGCAGGGTTGGGCTTGATGCTTGCTCTGGTCGCACTCTTCGCTTTGACCGTGGGTGTGGCTATGTGGGGTGGCGGCAATGTCCTGGATATAAGTGCACTGGCAACACCAGCGCCAGCAGAGATGGCCGCACGCTTTGCTTTGCCGGCTCTGGCCTACATTATCATGCTGATTGGCTTTAATTCGGTCGGCGCAGCGGTGCAGGTAGCGCAAGCCAACCACGGCTGGAGCAATACGGTGCTGGACGATGTGCGTTTTAGCAGCTCGGTCAATCCGTGGGCGTATGGCCGGATGATGGCATGGCGTTTGCCGCTGGCCGTGGTCACACTGGGGCTGGCTTTGCCATGGCTGAAAGTGGCTCAGGCCCGGGTGCGTACCGAAGGCATGCAGATCGAAGCGCCGCATGATCTGAGCCAGTTTGCCGCTGCACAGCAACAGTCGGGCTCGGCCATTGGTGCTGAAGCGTCCGATCTGTTTGACGTTGATCTGGCACTATGATGCTTGTTGCCAGTTATCTGGACGGGCAGAGCAGTGCGCTGCATCGTGTTCAGTTGCAGCGCATTGGTGATTGCCTGCTGATCGTGGGCGAGGGCTGGACGCGCGAAGTGGCGATTGCCGATTGCGAGCTGGAAGCTGCGCTGGGTTCCTTGCCCAGCCGCGTGGTCTTTTCTGATGGTGCGGCGCTGGAATGTGGTGACCAGAGTGCATTGGCCGCGCTGCTCGGGCAGGCCCGCAATCGGCTGGCGCTACTGGAGAGCCGCTGGCGCTACGCCGTGGTGGCGCTGCTCGGTATTGTCGTGGCGGCGATTGCGTTTTACTGGCAGGGCATGCCGCTGATGGCGCAGCTGGCCGCTAGGCTAACTCCGGTACAGCTTGAAGTAATGCTGGGGCAATCCACGCTGCAAACTTTGCCCAAGCTGGGCATCGAGCTTGAAACCAGCCAGATTGCCTCAGAGCGGCAACAGCGTTTGCGCCAGCGTTTTCAGGCCTATACCTCCGGGTCGGAGTTTGTTTACCAGCTGCATTTTTATGCCATGCCCGAGATTGGTGCCAATGCATTTGCCTTACCCGGCGGAACGATCGTCGTGACCGACGGGCTGGCCAGCCTGCTCAATGATGATGAGTTGATGGCGGTATTGCTGCATGAAATGGGGCATGTTCAACTGCAGCATGGTCTGCGCAATGTTTATCAGAGCACCGGTATTGTGCTGGTGGCATCGGTCATTCTGGGCGATGCGCCGGGTGCGATGGGTAATCTGGCTGCGGCAGGTGCGATGCTGGTGCAGTTGGGATACTCACGCCAGTTTGAACGCGATGCGGACATTTTTGCCGCCGAGCGTTTGCGTGAAACGGGTCTGTCACCCACTTTACTGGCTGACGCGCTGCAAAAACTAAGTGCCTCGGTGAAAGATGCGCTTGATGTTCCCGAGTTGCTGGCAACGCATCCGGCAACGCAAGAGCGGCTCAAAGCCTTGCGCAGTGCTGCAAACCTATAAACTACTTCATCAATGATTTAAATCATTTAAATCATGTTCCCCGCTGTAAATAGCAGGCAATAAAAAAGCCACGACGATTTGTCGTGGCTTTTTGTTATCCGCATGAGATGCGGTATTACTTTTTACGCTGTGGTGGCAAATCGGTACATACGCCTTTTGCCACTTCGGCGGCCATACCAATTGATTCGCCCATCGTTGGGTGCGGGTGGATGGTTTTGCCGATGTCGACCGCGTCCGCGCCCATTTCGATACCCAGACACACTTCACCGATCATATCGCCAGCGTGTGGGCCAACAATCGCACCGCCGAGGATCTGGCCGTTTTCCGCGTCGAAAATCAGCTTGGTAAAGCCCTCATCACGACCATTGGCAATCGCACGGCCTGAAGCGGCCCATGGGAATACGCCCTTAGTGATCTTGATGCCTTCTTTCTTCGCTTGATCTTCAGTCAAACCAACCCAAGCCACTTCAGGGTCGGTGTAGGCTACGCCTGGAATCACGCGTGCGTCGAAGTAAGCTTTGTGATCCGCCGCGTTTTCCGCTGCCACGTGCGCTTCGTGGACGGCTTTGTGCGCCAACATCGGTTGGCCAACCAAATCGCCAATCGCGAAGATGTGCGGCACGTTGGTGCGCATTTGCTTGTCAACGGCGATAAAGCCACGCTCGTCAACGATGACGCCCGCGTTTTCTGCGCCGATTTTCTTGCCGTTTGGCGAGCGACCAGTTGAGTACAAGACCAAATCGTAGCACTGCGCTTCCGCAGGGGCTTTCGGGCCTTCAAACGTCACCCAGATGCCGTCTTCTTTTGGCGTGATGCTGGTCGTTTTCGATTGCAACATGATGTTGTCAAAACGGTGTTTATTCCAGTCTTGCCATACTTTCACCAGGTCACGATCCGCGCCTTGCATCAGGCCGTCAGACAATTCAACCACGTCCAGACGCGCGCCCAGCGTTGAGTACACTGTACCCATTTCCAGACCGATAATACCGCCACCGATAATCAACATGCGTTTTGGTACTGATTTCAGCTCCAGCGCGCCTGTTGAATCAACGATACGTGGATCGTTCGGGATGAAAGGCAATTTCACCGCTTGCGAACCGGCAGCGATAATCGCTTTAGCAAACTTGATGACTTTCTTCTCGCCAGTCAAATCTTTGCCGGTACCCGAAGTCAATTGCACTTCGATGTGGTTAGCGTCAAGGAAAATGCCGATACCGCGTACATGCTCAACTTTACGCATTTTGGCCATGCCCGCCAGACCGCCAGTGAGCTTGTTGATGACTTTTTCTTTGTAGCCACGCAGACCGTCGATATCGACTTCCGGTTTGCCAAATTTAATCCCGTTCGATGCCAAGTGAGCCACTTCGTCAATGACCGCCGCATTGTGCAGCAAGGCTTTAGATGGGATACAACCGACGTTCAGGCAAACGCCGCCCAGTGAGCCATAACGCTCAACGATGACGGTTTTCAGGCCCAAATCGGCCGAGCGGAACGCTGCTGAATAGCCGCCAGGGCCTGCGCCCAAGACCATCATGTCCACTTCCATATCGACCGCACCAGCGTATTGGCCAGCAACTGGGGCAACGGCTGGCGCAGCTGCAGGTGCAGCCGCCGGAGCTGCTGCAGGCGCTGGTGCCGCGGCCGCCGGTGCTGGCGCAGCTGCGCTGGCAGCGACTTCAAGCACCGCAATCACGCTGCCTTCAGAGACTTTATCGCCCACGGCGATTTTCAATTCTTTAATCACGCCGGCGTGCGTAGATGGCACTTCCATCGTTGCTTTGTCGGTTTCCAGTGTAATCAGGCTTTCTTCCACCGCAACGGTGTCGCCGACTTTAACAAACAACTCGATAATCGCCACATCGTTATGACCGCCGATATCGGGTACTTTCAATTCAATAATATTGCTCATAATTTATTCCTGAGAGGTCTTGGGTATGAGGTGGGGGGCTAGGTATGTATTAAGCTACAGAGCAATACCTAGCCCATCACGCCTCGCAGAATTAGAGAATCAAGCGGCGAACGTCGCTGAGCAATTTGCCCATGTACACGGTGAAGCGGCCAGCTTGCGCGCCGTCGATCACGCGGTGATCGAATGACAGCGACAATGGGCACATCAGGCGTGGCGCAAATTCTTTGCCGTTCCAAACTGGTTTAACTTGCGATTTGCAAACGCCCAAGATCGCGACTTCTGGTGCATTGACGATTGGCGTGAAGCTGGTGCCGCCGATGCCGCCCAAGCTAGAAATCGTGAACGTTGCGCCTTGCATATCGGTTGGCTTGAGTTTGCCTTCGCGCGCAGCGAGCGACAATTCGGTCAACTCTTTGCAAATCTCTTTCAGGCCTTTCTTGTCTGCGTCTTTGATCACAGGAACCACCAAGCCGTTTGGCGTATCGGCCGCAAAGCCGATGTGGTAGTACTGTTTCAAGACCAGATTGTCGCCATCGAGCGAAGAGTTCATTTCTGGGAACGCTTTCAGTGCTTCAGCCGCAGCCTTGATGATGAAGGCCAATGGGCTGATCTTCAGGCCAGATTTTTCCCACTCTTTGCCGACTTGCTTGCGGAATTCTTCCAGCTCGGTGATATCGCACTCGTCGTTGAACGTCACGTGCGGGATTACCACCCAGTTGCGGTGCAAGTTCGCGCCAGAGATTTTCTTGATGCGTGACAATGGCTTGGTTTCGATCGGGCCAAACTTGGCAAAATCGACTTTTGGCCATGGCAACAGATCCAAACCGCCGCCCAATGATGCCGCTGCAGGCGCCGCCAATGAAGATGCAACCGCGCTGGTCATCACAGATTTAACGAATGACTGAACGTCTTCGTGCAAGATACGGCCTTTCGGGCCTTTACCTGCCACTTTGCTCAAATCAACACCCAATTCGCGCGCAAATTTGCGCACTGATGGTGAAGCGTGCGCTTTGTTAAAGTTGGCTTCGTCAAATTTGGCTGGTGCAGATGCGACTGCCGCTGGCGCTGCAACCGGTGCTGCTGCGGCTGGAGCAGCAGGCGCTGCTGCAGGTGCTGGTGCCGCAACTGGTGCTGCTACTGGAGCAGGCGCTGCAGCTGCTGCGCTAGCACGTACGGTCAGAACCAAAGCGCCTTGTGCGACTTTGTCGCCCACTTTAACGGCGATGCTTTCTACCACGCCGGCGGCCGTTGATGGCACTTCCATGCTGGCTTTGTCCGATTCCAGCGTGATCAGGCCGTCGTCAATCGCAACGGTGTCGCCGACTTTCACGTTGACTTCAATCACTTCAACTGCGTCGAAATTACCGATGTCCGGTACATGCACTTCAACAGTTGAAGATGTGGCGGCTGCAGCAGGTGTTGTCGCAACTGGCGCTGCGGCTGGTGCCGGAGCTGCTGCGGCTGGCGCTGGTGCAGCAGCGGCTGCGCCAACTTCCAGCATCAAGACCACATCGCCTTCCGAGGCTTTGTCGCCGACTTTGATGCGCATTTCTTTCACGGTACCCGCTTCAGTCGATGGCACTTCCATCGTGGCTTTGTCGGTTTCCAGTGTAATCAGCGATTGCTCTTTCTCGATCACATCGCCAACTTTGACAAATACTTCAATCACTTCAACGCCAGCGTGGCCGCCAATGTCGGGGATTTTCAATTCAATAATGTTGCTCATTTGCAAAATCCTGTAAGGAGTGAGGAGTAAGAGAGGGAGAGCCACTCTCATACTCGGTGTGGGTTTCTTAGCAGGGTATATCTGGCTAAGTAATGGTGGGTGAGGCTTTGGGGTAGATACCCCTTGCGCCTCACACCTAACACCTCACATGTTTATACAGTCCAAGGTGCCGGACGATCGCTGCGGATGCCGTATTTGGCAATTGCTTCCGCTACTTTAGCCACTGGCAGCAAGCCTTCGTCAGCCAGCGCTTTCAGTGCCGCTACGGCAACGTGGTAGCGATCTACCTCGAAGAAGCTGCGCAATTCTTGGCGGCTAGCCGAACGACCGAAACCGTCACAACCCAGAACAACATAGCGACCTGGTACGTATTCGCGGATTTGATCGGCGTAAGTGCGTTTGTAGTCAGTTGCACATACGACAGGACCTTGAGCGTCTTTCAGGCATTCCGTGACGTATGGAACACGCTGCTCTGCGGTTGGGTTCAGGTAGTTAAAGCGAGTGGCGGCCATACCGTCGCGACGCAATTCGTTAAAGCTTGGCGCTGACCAGATGTCGGCGTCGACGCCGAAATCGTTCTTCAGCAAGTCGGCTGCAGCGATCACTTCGCGGAAAATCGTACCCGAGCCCATCAGTTGAACTTTGAGCTTGCCAGCTTCGCCTTGTTTGAACTTGTACAGACCTTTCAGAATGCCCGCTTCAGCACCGGCTGGCATTGCTGGGTGCGTGTAGTTCTCATTCATCACTGACAGGTAGTAGTAGATGTTCTCTTGGTTTTGGTACATACGACGCATACCGTCTTGGACGATGACGGCCAGCTCGTAGGCGAACGTCGGATCGTATGACACGCAAGTCGGTACGAATTCAGCAAACAGATGGCCGTGACCGTCTTGGTGTTGCAAGCCTTCGCCGTTCAATGTCGTGCGACCTGCAGTACCGCCGATCAAGAAACCACGTGCGCGCAAGTCGCCCGCTGCCCAAGCCAAGTCGCCAATACGTTGGAAACCGAACATTGAGTAGTAGATGTAGAACGGAATCATCGTGTGGCCGTGGTTGGCGTACGACGTTGCAGCCGCGATCCAGTCGCTCATTGCGCCCGCTTCGTTAATCCCTTCCTGCAGAATCTGACCAGTTTGCGATTCTTTGTAGAACATCAATTGGTCAGCATCTTGTGGCTCGTACAGCTGGCCCACGTGCGACCAGATACCCAATTGACGGAACATGCCTTCCATACCGAAAGTACGGCTTTCGTCTGGAACGATAGGCACTACGCGTTTGCCGATTTGCTTGTCTTTGACCAAAGTATTCAACAAACGTACGAAGGCCATCGTCGTCGACATTTCGCGCTCACCCGATGATTCGAGCAAGGCTTTGAATGCGTCCAGACCTGGTACTTCCAGAGGTTCGTTCACTGGTTTACGCGATGGGATAAAGCCGCCCAATGCGCTGCGACGTTCCATCATGTATTTGTATTCTGGGCTGTCTGCTGGCGGACGATAGAAAGTGCACGCTTTGGCTTCTTCGTCAGTCAGTGGTACGTGGAAACGATCGCGCAGGTGCAGCAGATCGTCGTCGCCCAGTTTTTTGGTGTTGTGTGCGGTATTTTGTGACTCGCCCGCCGCGCCAACGCCGAAGCCTTTAACGGTTTTCACCAGCAGCAGGGTGGGTTGACCTTTGTGTTCAACCGCCGCTTTGTAGGCTGCGTACACTTTGTACAGATCATTACCGCCGCGAGTCAGCTTCCAGATGTCGTCGTCCGACATGGCTGAAACGAGGTCGAGCAATTCCGGGTAAGCACCGAAGAAATGTTCGCGTACATACGCGCCATTTTTCGATTTGTAGGTTTGGTATTCGCCGTCAACCACTTCCATCATGCGTTTTTGCAGCAGGCCTTTCTTGTCCTGCGCGAGCAGGGCATCCCAGCCTGTACCCCAAACGACTTTGATCACATTCCAGCCAGAACCACGGAAATCGCCTTCGAGTTCCTGGATGATTTTGCCGTTACCGCGTACCGGGCCGTCCAGACGTTGCAAATTGCAGTTGATGACGAAAATCAGGTTGTCGAGTTTTTCACGGCCAGCCAGTGAAATCGCGCCCAGAGACTCTGGCTCGTCCATTTCACCATCACCGCAGAAACACCAAACGTGACGATCACCTTTTTGCTTGAAGCCGCGGTCGTCCAGATATTTCATGAAACGAGCTTGGTAGATCGCCATCAACGGGCCCAGACCCATTGATACGGTCGGGAATTGCCAGAAATCCGGCATCAACCATGGGTGTGGGTAAGACGACAGACCGTCACCATCGACTTCACGGCGGAATTTGTTCAGTTGCTCTTCAGAGATGCGGCCTTCAAGGAAGGCGCGTGAGTACATACCCGGTGCAGAGTGGCCTTGGAAATACACCAAGTCACCGCCGTGGTTTTCGTTCGCTGCGTGCCAGAAGTGATTCCAACCCACATCGTACAAAGTCGCTGCAGATGCAAACGATGAAATATGGCCGCCAGGCTCAGCCGCGTCGCGGTTGGCTTTGGCCACCATCGCTGCTGCATTCCAGCGGGTGTAAGCCAGAATGCGCTCTTCCAGATGAGCGTTGCCAGGGTGCTTGGCTTGTAGGTGTGCAGGTACAGTGTTGATATACGCCGTAGTCGCAGTGTAGGGGATGTTTACACCGTCTTGACGGGCTTGATCTACCAGTTTTTCCACGAGGAAATGGGCGCGTTCTGCGCCTTCAGCTTCGATAACGCCTTGCAGCGCTTCCAGCCATTCTTTGGTTTCTTGTGGATCATGGTCGTTAATCTGATCTGCCATCGTGTATCTACCTTGTGAGTGGGTTATTTTGAAATCACACTTCTACAGACCCGGTTCATGTGGCCGGGCCTCGGTCACGCAGGGTTTGCCTGCGTGTCTAGCTTAGCGCGGTGTATTGCGTTTGAAATAGTTGATCAAGCCATTGGTTGATGCGTCATGGCTGGTGGTCAGGCCTGGTGTCGTTAAATCGGCTTCGATTAGCTTAGCCAATTGTTTACCCAATTCAACGCCCCACTGATCGTAGGAGTTGATATTCCAGACCGTGCCTTGGACAAAAATCTTGTGCTCGTACAGGGCAATCAGTGCACCCAGACGGCGTGGCGTCAGGCGTTGCATGATGATGGTGTTGGTCGGGCGGTTGCCTTTGAAAATCTTGTGGGGTACCAGATCGTCCTGCGCCTGACCGGTAATGCCTGATTTTTCCAACTCGGCACGCACTTCTTCTTCGTTTTTCCCGCGCATAAAGGCTTCGGTTTGTGCAAAGAAGTTAGCCATCAGGATGGTACTGTGTGGCTCTGGAATATCCGGATGCTCGATGGTGGCAATAAAGTCGATCGGTACAATTTGCGTACCCTGGTGCAGCATCTGATAGTAAGCATGCTGACCGTTAATCCCCGCGTCGCCCCAGACTACCGGGCCGGTGGCGTAATCAACACGGTTGCCTTGCAGGTCTACGGTCTTACCGTTCGATTCCATGTCCAGCTGCTGCAGATAGGCCGGAAAGCGTGACATACACTGGTTATACGGTGAAACCAGATGCGTATTGGCGCCAAAGAAATTGCCGTACCAGATGCCCAGCATGGCCATAATTACGGGTACATTCTGCTCCAGCGGCTTGCCACGGAAGTGCTGATCCATCGTGTACGCGCCGTGCAGCAAATCCTGATAATTGTGCTTGCCCAGATAAATGGCAATCGGCAAACCAATTGCTGACCACAGGGAATAACGGCCACCCACCCAGTCCCAGAATTCGAACATGTTTTTGGTGTCGATACCGAATTCGGCGACGGCTTTGCTATTGGTTGAGACGGCAACAAAATGCTTGGCGATGTATTTTTCATCGCCTGCCGTATTCAAAAACCATGCGCGCGCAGTGCGGGCATTGGTAATGGTTTCCTGCGTCGTGAAGGTTTTAGACGCAATGATAAACAGCGTTGTTTCCGGGTTGAGCTTTTTCAGCGTTGAAACAATTTGGTCGCCATCAACAGTGGATACAAAGTGCATAGCCAGGCGGGCATGGCCGTATTCCTTGAGTGACTGGCACACCATCAGCGGGCCAAGGTCCGAGCCGCCAATCCCGATATTCACAATGTCGGTAATCGGTTTGCCGGTGTAGCCTTGCCATTCGCCAGAGCGAACTTTGTCGGAGAATTCGCCAATCTGCTCTTTGACCGCATTCACCTTGGGCATTACATCTTCGCCATCAACGACAATCGGGTTGTGGTCCAGATTGCGCAGTGCCGTGTGCAGTACTGCACGGTTTTCGGTGATATTGATTTTCTCGCCCGAGAACATTTTTTCAATGCGTTCGGCTACGCCGGATTGGCGCGCCAGCTCAAGCAGCAATTGCATGGTTTTTTCGGTAATGCGGTTTTTCGAGTAATCAAAAAACAGGCCACCGGTTTCCAGCGAGAATTTTTCAAAACGATGCGGATCATTCTGAAACAGATCGCGCATATGCAGCGGTTCTACTTCTTTAAAGTGCTCGACCAGTGCTTGCCAAGCTGGTGACGAAGTTAAATTGGACATCGACATCTTTCCTCGTGAATCACTATTTCTGCTGTTATTGGCTTTGGTTCGCTTACTCATGGCCACGAACTCGTTTTTCTTTCATATTGCGTTTCATTTTTTCGAGCTGATCAATCAGCTCGGGGCCGCGTTTGAGTGCAACACCAACGGCCAGCACGTCAATAATCACCAGATGCACAATCCGGGTGATCATCGGGGTGTATAAATCGGGGTCTTCCATCGTATCGGCGTACAGGCAAATATTGCAGCGCTTGGCCAATGGCGATTTGGAATGGGTAATGCCAATGACGTCCGCCCCCGCGTCGCGGGCAATCTCAACCGAGCGCAGCATATCGAGCGTACGGCCCGAATTGGACACGGCGATCACCGCGTCGCCCGGTTTGAGCATCGACGCACTCATGCCGTGCATATGCGGGTCGGTATACGCCACAGTCGGTACGCCCAGACGGAAAAATTTATTCTGCGCGTCAATGGCCACCGCGCCCGATTGGCCCTGACCCCATACTTCGATTTTGTGCGTGTTGGACAGCACTTTGATCGCGCGCTCAAGCACATCGGTGTCGAGCTCGTTCCGGCAGCGCAGCAGGTGCGAAATGTTGTTATCAAATAATTTACGCGCCAGATCGTGCGCCGAATCATCGGCTGACACCATCGAGTGCACATACGGCACGCCCGATACCAGACTGCGGGTCAGGCGCAGTTTGAAATCCTGCAGGCCGGAGCAATTGAGCGAGCGGCAAAAACGAATGACGGTCGGTTGCGAAACATCGGCCAGCTCGGCAATCTGGGCAATCGGTGCATTGGCCACCAGATTGGGTTGGGCGATGACCAGCTCAGCGACCTTGCGCTCAGATTTGGACAGCGAGTCAAGCACGGTTTTAATGCGTTCGAGCATGGTACTCACTCCTTACGTGCACAAACACCCGCCAGCTGGCAGGTGATGTGAAAAATGAATCTGAATGTGAGTGTCATTGCGCTCGCTCATGCGGCCCAAAATACATCGGCGAGTGCCACTTGGTCGAGAACACGGCGGATAGGGTACTGCTCATTCACGGCCACATTGGCTGCCATCGCGTTCTGCAGCAAGGTTTTCTTGCCTTCGCCCGTGATGTGCACGATGACTTTCGGGCTTTTCACAATGGTTGGTAACGTGAGGGTAATGCGCTGATGTGGTGCTGCCGGTGGCGTCACTGCCGCCAGCAGGGCAGTGGACGCGCAGGCGGCTTCCAGTTCGGCTGCATTCGGAAAGAGCGAGGCGGTATGGCCATCATCGCCCATGCCCAGAATCACCACATCAATCGGATTGGGCAATGCAGCCAGACGCGCTTCGATTTCGGGCTGCGCTTCGTGTGGCGTCGCCGCCAGATTGACCAGAGAAATAAATGTTGCTGCAGCAGCGCCGTCCTGCAGCAGTTTGTCGCGCGTCAGGCGCTCATTGCTGTCAGCGTGATCAGGCTGAACCCAGCGCTCGTCCACCAGCGTAATCACCACGCGTGACCAGTCCAGATCACTTGCGCGCAAGGCTTTGAACATACCGGCTGGCGTGCGGCCGCCTGAAACAGCCAGGCCAGCGCTGCCACGTTGTGCGATTGCTTGTTTGAGTTCATTCGCGATGGTGGTGGCCAATTGCTGATCGAGTGCTTCTTTGGTGCTAAATTCATGCCATTGCAAGGACATCTAAATCTCCAGACTGTCAAAATACTACGGGGTATTGCAATCAAGACCATACTGGGTATGGTCTTGATGTGTTTACTACATGGGGGTATTTAAGCTTCTTCGTGCCAGCACAAGCCGTCACGCGACAGCAGCGCCGATGAAGCCGCCGGGCCCCAAGTGCCTGCAGTATAGGTTTTCGGACCTTCGTTGCTGTTTTCCCAATAATCGATAATCGGCTCAACCCAGCGCCACGCGGCACGCTGCTCGTCGCGACGAACAAACAGCGACAGATCGCCCTTGATCACGTCCATCAACAGACGCTCATAGGCTTCCGGGCTGCGCGTGCTGAAGGCTTCCTTGAAGTCCAGATCCAAATACACTTCACGCAGCTGATCTTTGCCCGGCTCTTTGGCCATCATGTACAGACGCACTGATTCATCAGGCTGCAACTCGATCACCAGGCGGTTTGGACGAGTGTTCTTGCCAAATGTCGAGGTCGGTACTTCGCGGAAATTGATGACGATTTGTGCCAGACGGTCGCCCAGACGCTTGCCGGTACGCAGGAAGAACGGCACGCCAGCCCAGCGCCATGTTTCAATCTCGGCTTTGAGCGCGACAAAGGTTTCTGCTTTCGAGCCGGCCGGAACACCTGGCTCATCCTGATAGCCGATGACCGGCTTGCCACCAACGGCACCGGCACGGTACTGGCCGCGCACTACCTTGGTTTTCACATCATCAGTCGTCAACGGTTTCAGGGCGCGCAATACTTTGAGTTTTTCATCACGTACTGCATCAGCGTCGATGGACGCTGGCGGCTCCATCGCCACGATAGTCAGCAGTTGGAGCAAATGGTTTTGTACCATATCGCGCAAAGCGCCAGTTTTGTCGTAGAAGTCAGCTCGGGTTTCCACGCCCACTTGTTCGGTGACGGTGATTTGTACATCACGAATCCATTCGCGACGCCACAGAGGCTCGAGCAAGGTGTTGGCAAAACGCAATGCGATCAGGTTAAGTACCGGCTCTTTACCGAGGTAATGGTCGATACGGTAGATTTGTTGTTCGTTGAAATATTCGCCAACTTCGTCGTTGATCTTGTTTGATGAATCCAGATCATGACCCAGCGGTTTTTCCAGTACGACGCGCGCCGAACCCTGATTCAGGCCTTGAGCCGCCAGATTTTTGGCAATCGGGGCAAAAAAGTCGGGAGCGGTTGAGAGGTAGAAAACGCGTTCGCGATTCGGGAATTGATTGAGCGCTGCTGCTAGGCCAACAAAGTCTTCAGTCGTATTGGCATCGACTTTCAGGTACTCGATTCGAGCAGCAAATTTGTTCCAATCACTTTCGTTATAATGGCTGCCAAGGTATTCTTTCGCCTTCGCGTGGGCTTTGTCGACATAAGCTGCGGTGTCAGACGGGCTGCGGCCCAAACAGATAACTCGACCTTCGCGTGGCAAATTGCCGTCTTGGTCTTGGTGGTAGAGTGCAGGAAGTAACTTGCGTAAAGCGAGGTCACCTGTGCCGCCAAAAAATACGATATCGAAAGCGTCGATCGCAGTCATGAGCCAAAAATCCTCGTCTGGAATTGGGGCTTGACGATGAGTCAAGCATAGTAAGCTTTGTAATCTTACTACAGGCTCAAACACCCAAGCAAACGAATTTATTACGTAATGGTTTGCACTAATATGGCGCAAGACGTTTTGACTGAAACCCTTTGTGGTGCAAGGCCTTGTTGCACTGCAGCGAATGGGCTTTGTGTCGAGTTTTGCTTGTCGAAATGGCGTTGTTGTAGTAAAACTACGCTTAAAATCTAAGTCCGCAGCTGATGCGGTTTAGTTCAGAAAATTTGGAGTTCTTTCATGTCCCTGCATCCTGGTTTGGTCGAAGTCACTCAGCGCGTTATTGAACGCAGTAAAGAATCACGTTCACGCTATTTGGCGCGTTTAGAACAGGCGGCAAGCAAAGAACCCGTACGTAAAGGTCTGGCCTGTACCAATCAGGCGCATGCTTGGGCTGCCATGCCTGAAACCGACAAGATCATGATGCGCGAAATGCGCCAGCCTAATCTGGCGATTGTCTCTTCGTACAATGAAATGCTGTCGGCGCATCAGCCATTTGAAACTTTTCCGGCCATTATCAAAAAAGCTGCGCACGAAGCTGGCGCAACGGCTCAGTTTGCGGGTGGTGTCCCAGCGATGTGTGATGGCGTGACGCAAGGTCAGGCTGGCATGGAATTGTCGCTGTTCAGCCGCGACGTGATCGCCATGTCGACTGCCGTGGCGCTATCGCACAATATGTTTGATGCGACATTGTGTCTGGGCGTCTGTGACAAAATCGTTCCTGGTTTGCTGATCGGCGCGCTGCAGTTTGGTCACTTGCCAACGATTTTTGTGCCTGCCGGCCCAATGACAACTGGCATTGCTAATAAAGAGAAAAATATCACCCGCCAGCTGTTTGCTGAAGGCAAAGTGGGTCGTGATGCCTTGCTGGCCTCGGAAGAGGGGTCTTACCACGGCCCGGGTACCTGTACTTTCTTTGGTACGGCCAACTCCAACCAGATGCTGATGGAAATCATGGGCTTGCACATGCCTGGCGCTGCATTTACCAACCCGGGTACGCCTTTGCGTGAAGCGCTCACCGTCGCTGCGGCAAAACGCGCAGCGCAGATTACCGCCTTGGGTAATGAGTTCATCCCGGTTGGCAAAGTGATTGATGAAAAGGCCATCATCAACGGCATTATCGGTTTGCTGGCAACGGGCGGTTCAACCAATCACACCATCCACTTGATCGCGATTGCACGCGCAGCGGGTGTGATTATTAACTGGTCTGACTTTAATGATTTGTCGGCCATTATTCCTCTGCTGGCCAAGGTGTATCCAAATGGCGCGGCAGACGTAAATCACTTCCACGCAGCAGGTGGCATGGGTTATCTGATCCGTGAATTGCTCGATGCTGGCCTGTTGCATAATGATGTGTGGACAGCTGCCGGTTTTGGCCTGCGTCATTATGCGCAAGAGCCCTTCCTAGATAACGGTGTTGCAGTATGGCGTGATGCGCCAGCGCAAAGTGGCGATGATTCGGTGCTGCGGACTGCTGCCAATCCGTTCCAGGCTGATGGCGGTACAAAACTGCTGCAGGGCAACTTGGGGCGTGCGGTAATTAAGACATCGGCCGTTGCGGTTGAACATCGCATTGTTAATGCGCCAGCGATTGTGTTTGATGATCAGGAAGATGTGATTGCAGCCTTCAAGCGTGGTGAGCTTGAGCGCGACTTTATTGCTGTTGTTCGCTTCCAGGGCCCGCGTGCCAATGGCATGCCTGAGTTGCATAAACTGACTCCACCGCTGGGCGTATTGCAAGATCGTGGCTTTAAGGTGGCTCTGGTTACTGATGGCCGCATGTCTGGCGCTTCAGGCAAAGTCCCTGCTGCAATTCACATTACGCCTGAGGTTGTTTCGGGTGGCGCCTTGGGTAAAGTGCGCACTGGCGACATGATCTTGTTGAATGCCGAAACCGGTGAGTTGGTCGCTCAGGTTGATGCGGCAGAGTGGGCTGCGCGTGAAGTGGCTACGGCCGATTTGTCTGCCAATGGTTTTGGCATGGGGCGCGAGTTGTTTACCAGCTTCCGTGCCGCAGCAACTGGCGCTGAAGAAGGTGCGATCAGCCTTGGCTTGGCACACTAATTAATATTTTTGTAGTGAGCGGCTGGCGTGTGAGGAGATGCGTTAGCCGGTTTGAAACCTTTGCTGACCTCGATAAAAATAGAAGGCTGCAATCTAATAAGACGGAAAATTCTCATGCAGATTCGTGACATCATGCGCTCTTGCACTGTTATGCCAGTGTTGGTGATTGAAAACGTAGAACACGCTGTGCCTTTGGCAAAAGCTCTGGTTGAAGGCGGCATTCGTGTACTGGAAGTGACATTGCGCACTGATGCGGCGCTCGCTGCAGTGAAAGCCATTGCGGAAAACGTGCCCGGCGCGATTGTTGGTGTGGGCACGGTTGTTCGTCCTGAGCAATTTGCTCAGGCCAAAGAAGCGGGTGCGGTATTTGCCGTGACTCCTGGCTTGACGCCAAAGCTAGCTGCTGCAGCGCGTGAGTGCGGCATTGCCTTGCTGCCTGGTGTGATGACCCCATCCGAAGCAATTGCGGCATTGGAAGAAGGCTTTGACGCAATGAAATTGTTCCCGGCTGAACAAGCTGGCAGCCTGGCTATGCTTAAAGCTTTGGGTGGCCCACTGCCGCAAATTCTGTTCTGTCCAACGGGCGGTGTTAGCGTTGAGTCGGCGCCAAAACTCTTGGCATTGCCAAATGTTGGTTGCGTGGGTGGTTCATGGTTGGCACCAAAAGAGATGGTTGCCAATGGTGACTGGGCTGGCATCACTGCCTTGGCCCGTGAAGCTGCAGGATTGCGTGCTTGATTAGCAGTTAATTAAAATCGGGCTATACGCCCGATTTGTTTTTCGGGGCGGCTTGTGCCGCCCCCATTTTGTTTTTCTAAGTTGTTTTTGTCATGGCGCAAAGGCAAGTGGGCATCAAATGGTGCATGCTTGAGTGTCCCGATTTGTTCGATTCCTTAGATTGTTTGGAGATGATGTATGGCTATCAAAGTTGGTATTAATGGTTTTGGCCGTATCGGTCGTATGGTTTTTCGTGCTGCGGTTTATGACTTTGCAGATGATATTGAAATCGTAGGCATTAATGACTTGCTCGAGCCCGACTACCTTGCTTACATGCTCAAGCATGACTCGGTGCATGGCAAATTCAAGGGTCAAGTTGCGATTGAAAACGGTAATTTGGTTGTAAATGGCAAAACGATTCGTCTGACTGCGGTGAAAGACCCGGCTGAACTGAAATGGGGCGAAATCGGCGCTGACGTTGTTGTTGAGTCAACTGGCCTGTTCCTGACCAAAGAGACTTGCGAAAAGCATATTGCCGCTGGCGCGAAAAAAGTCATCATGTCTGCGCCATCAAAAGATGACACCCCAATGTTTGTTTACGGTGTCAACAATGACACTTATGCAGGTCAGGCAATTATTTCCAATGCGTCTTGTACCACTAACTGCCTGGCACCAATTGCCAAAGTCATTAATGACAACTTCGGCATCAAACGCGGTCTGATGACGACTGTCCACGCTGCGACTGCGACGCAGAAAACAGTTGACGGCCCATCAAACAAAGACTGGCGCGGTGGTCGTGGTATTCTGGAAAACATCATTCCTTCATCAACCGGCGCAGCGAAAGCGGTTGGTGTGGTTATTCCTGAAATCAAAGGCAAGCTGACTGGCATGGCTTTCCGTGTGCCAACATCTGATGTTTCAGTCGTTGATTTAACGGTAGAGCTTAATAAAGAAGCATCTTACGAAGAAATCTGCGCAGCAATGAAAGCGGCCTCTGAAGGTACGATGAAGGGTGTGTTGGGTTACACCACAGAGAAAGTGGTTTCAACCGACTTCCGTGGTGAAGCATGCACTTCGACTTTTGATGCTGATGCAGGTATTGCTTTGGACCAAACCTTTGTCAAACTGGTTGCCTGGTATGACAACGAGTGGGGCTATTCAAGCAAAGTACTGGAAATGGTGCGTGTAATGGCAGGCAAATAAGCCTCCTGTTTCAAGCCCTGCAAGCCGGTCGGCCAAGTCGACCGGCTTTTTTTGTGCCTCAAAGATTTGTTTGTAGTAGGTCTGTACTGCTCAAGGCCTTGCAGGTCTTGATCCCCTCCGATTTGAGTGTTGCTCCTAGGCTACACCATCGAGTGAAAAAGGTAATTGCTTTTGCCTTGCCGGGGGATATTCCGTAATCTTGAGTCTGTAAAGCAGTGGCCCCACTACAAAAAGAGGCCCTCTGTTACGGTGGTTTAAAATAACTTAACTCTCTTTTTTTGGAGAATATTTAATGTTCAAGCGCGCTCTTATGGTTGCTGCAGTAGCAGCAGCAGTTTCAGCTCCAACTTTCGCTGAAGTTTCAATCAGTGGTTCTGCAGAAATGGGCTTTATGGTTGTTGATCCAAAAAATGGTGACGCAACTCAAGAATTCGACCGTGCATTCCTGTTGAACTTTGACGGTTCAGACAAACTGGATTCAGGCAGCAAATTCATTTGGCGTGTTTCTCAAAAAGTAACTTCAATCGAAGGTACCAACTGGGGTACTCGTGAAGCGTACGCTGGTTTGACTGGTGACTGGGGTACTTTCAAATACGGTAAACAATTCCTGAATAGCTACCTGACTCTGGACTGGCCTTACGGTATCAACGGTAACTGGCAGTTGGCTGAGCGTACTTGGGGTCCAGCTGGTCACGCTGGTAAATTGACAGCACTGATCTATGGCAATACTTCAGTAAACTACACTTCACCTGATTTCGGTGGCTTTAGCTTCGGCGTTCAACACGGTTGGGACGTTAACAAAGCCACGCAAACTGGTAAAGTTGGTGACTCTAACGTAACTGATTTGTCTGCAAACTTCAGTTTCGGTGGTGTTAACCTGAACGCTGGTTACTTGTTCGGTAACGACGTAACTGCTAAAGGTTCTAAAGAAAACCAATACTTCATCGGTGCTAACACGTCATTCGGTGATTTGGGTGTTCGTGCAGTTTACAATGCACAAAGCACTAAATCTGCTAAAGGCGTGACTAAAGATTCTCACGACTGGTTGTTGGGCGCGAACTACAGCTTGGGTAAAGGCACTATCAAGGCTTCTATCCACCAGTTCGACGGCGATGACTTCGGTAGCGCAGGTCGCATCAGTGCTTTGGCTTACCACCATGGGCTGTCTAAAAACACTGAAGGCTACGCTCGTATCCAGAACCGTAACAAAAACGCTGGCGACATGAACGTGTTCCTGGTAGGTATGTGGCACGGTTTCTAATCTGACCTGTTCAGCTTAGATATTGCATTTCAAAAAAGCGGCCTCGGCCGCTTTTTTGTTTTTTTTATTTATTCAATTGCTTAGTGCTCGATGTAATAATTTTGTCACTGTTATGACATCGTTTATTAACAATGAGTTTATACAATGGCTGCGATGTGAAAGTTCACAGAAACAGATTATTTTAAACTCGGAGTTAAAGAAATGAACAAATTGATTGCTGCTGCAGTTGCTGCTGCTTTTATTGCCCCTGCTGTAATGGCCGATGTTGATTTGGGTCCTGTGAAAATTTACGGCAGTCTGCGCACTGCAGTAGAAGTTGCCAGCGTGTCACCTTTGAAAGGGACTGCTCTGACTGATATTACTGACGATCAAACCCGCCTAGCAGATCAAGGTTCACGCTTTGGTGTTAAAGGCGAGTGGAAGATCAGTGATGATTTGAAAGCGATTGGTCAAGTTGAATCACGTTTTTATGTTGGTGATAGCGGAGAGAAGAAATCGGCTTCAGCGACATTTGGCACGCGAAATACTTTCATTGGTTTGAATAGCAACAAAGCGGGTAAGTTTTTGGCAGGTCGGCATGATAATGCTTATAAAAATCTTAAGAAAGCCGCATACGGCGTATTTGATGACAACCTGAACGATACAACTGATCTGACTGGTAAAGATTCAATTATCGGCCGCATGGGGGGGCGTGAAGGTGACATCGTTCATTACGAAACACCAAATCTTGCAGGCTTTAATGCGCAATTGAGCTACAATTTCGGCAAAGTAGGCGAAGTTCAAGCTCCTCAGCTTTCACTAATGGCCGCATACTCTAGCCAATTCTTTGATGTGGGTGTTGGTTATGCACAGTTGAGCGATGCATCATATGATTTGACTGGTGTGAAGCTGTCAAGCAAATCAGATAAAACTGGTAGTCAAGGTAATGAATCTGCCGATGCATTCACCGTGGGCGCTACTGCTAAATTCTCAGGCGTAAAAGTAAGCGCTGTATGGGAAAAAATGAATAGCGAATACACTATTGCCCCAGCCGCCAAGGTTGACCAAGAGCAAAATACTTATGGTTTTGGTGTGGCGTATGGTATGGGCGATTGGAACTTCCACGCTAACTATGCAATCGCTGATGAAGCAGAGCAGAATGGTAAAAAAGTTGCCGATTCTGGTGCCAAACAGTTTGGTCTGGGTGCGTCATACAAATTGCATAAACAAGTTCGTGTGATTGCGACATACACTAAAATCGATAACGATGCTAAAGCTAACTCAACCACAGGTTCTGGTTTTGCTTTGAGCAAAGGCTCTGACGCCAGCATTATCGCAATCGGTCTGCGTGGTGATTTCTAAGCTGTAAAGATTGCTACGCTTGAAACCACCGGATTTGATAACCGCCAATCTCAATTGAGATTGGCGGTTTTTTTTATTTCGGCGGCTAGTAATCAATTATGGCTGGCTCCGCGTTGTGGGCTCTGGCGTGGTAAAATCGCCCACATTCAGAATTAAAACAGACTCTTGGAGTGCACCATGTCGGGCAATAGTTTGGGCTTGTTGTTTACTGTAACTTCATTTGGCGAAAGCCACGGTGCTGGCATTGGCTGCATCGTCGATGGTTGCCCTCCGGGAATGGAATTGTCATTAGAAGACATCCAGCTCGAACTTGATCGCCGCAAGCCCGGTACCAGCCGTCATGTTACGCAGCGTAAAGAGCCCGATACTGTCGAAATTTTGTCTGGTATTTATGAAGGCAAAACTACCGGCACACCGATTGCGCTGTTGATTCGCAACCAAGACCAACGCAGCCAAGACTACGGCAAAATCGTCGATACCTTCCGCCCGGGTCATGCCGATTACACTTACTGGCATAAATACGGCATCCGCGATCCACGCGGTGGCGGCCGCTCTTCCGCGCGTGAAACCGCCGTGCGCGTTGCGGCTGGTGCGATTGCTAAGAAATGGTTACGCGAAAAGTTCGGCATTGTAATTCGCGGTTATATGAGCAAATTGGGCGAGATTGATATCCCATTCCAAAGCTGGGATCACGTGAGCGAGAATGCCTTTTTTGCGCCAAATGCCGAGATTGTGCCGCAGCTCGAAGACTATATGGATGCGATTCGCAAAGAGCGCGATTCGGTTGGTGCGCAAATTTCAGTGGTGGCTGAGAATGTGCCTGTTGGTTGGGGTGAGCCTGTGTACGATAGGCTCGACGCCGAAATCGCGTACGCGATGATGAATATCAATGCGGTGAAAGGCGTTGAAATTGGCGCAGGCTTTACCAGCGTTGCGCAGCGCGGCTCTGTGCATTGCGATGAGTTGACGCCAAATGGCTTTGCCACCAATCATGCTGGTGGTATTTTGGGGGGTATATCGACAGGGCAGGCGATTACAGTGAACTTGGCGGTTAAACCCACCTCCAGTATTGCTCAAGAGCGCCAGTCAATCGACAAAATGGGCAATTCGGTCATGATGGCCACCACAGGCCGCCATGACCCTTGCGTAGGCATTCGCGCAACGCCGATTGCTGAAGCGATGCTGGCCTTGGTGTTGATTGATCATGCCTTGCGTCACCGCGCGCAGTGCGGTGATGTGGTGGTGAATACGCCGAAAATCCCGGGCAGTATCACCTGATGTCGGCGCGCGCACTGTTGACGATATTTGTGCTGGCCGTGCTGGCGGGCTGTGCCAGCCCGTCGTTTGTGGCCACCGTGTCGGTGCGCCATCAATTACCCGCAGGCGTGTTGAAGGCTTCGGCTCCTGCTGCATCCGGTGCCGCTGCAGTCGCCGCCGCGATGGCCCGGCCCAAAGCTTTTGCGTTTGAGCGCAGCGCCTCGCAAACGCAAAGTCTGGCCTATCAGCAATATGAGACCGAGCTAGCGCAACATCTGGTTGAGCAAGGCCTGATCTGGCAGCGAGACCCGAAAGCGGCCGATTGGCTGGTGCGGTTTGATTACCAGATCGACGATGGCAAGAATAAATCGTACCAGCAACCAATCTGGGGCACGATAGGCTACTCGGTCAGCTATCGGCGCGTGATCAGCGGCGGCAGTGTGGTGTTTATCCCGCGCTATTACCCGGAAACCGGCATCGTCGGCACGCAAACGGTGAATGAAACCATTTATACCCGCGAAGTATTTGTCGATATTCTGGATCGTAAAACGCTGGATAAAGGTGAATTTGCCAAGCTCTACGAAGGCCGGGTGCGCAATCGTAGCCAGAATGATGAGCTCGATGCCGCCGTACCGTGGCTGATTCGCAGTCTGTTTAAACCCTTTCCAGGCCCTTCGGGCGTGAGCCGTGAAGTGCGCATGCCAATGACGACGCCAACTCCTTAATTCATTTCGACCCGAGACGTCCTGTGACACCAGATCAATATTGCGAAGACAAAGCCGCCAAAAGTGGCTCGAGTTTTTATTACAGCTTTCGCTTTTTAAGCCCAGAAAAACGCATCGCGATTACCGCCTTGTATGCCTTCTGTCGTGAAGTCGACGACGTCGTCGACGAATGCACCGACGAAGGCGTGGCGCGCACGACGCTGAACTGGTGGCGTAATGAAGTCGATCAGATGTACGCTGGCGCGCCGCAGCATCCGGTCACGCAATCTCTGCTGCCCGCAGTCAAAGCCTACGATTTACCGCGCGAGCTGTTTTTGGAAATCATCGACGGCATGGAGATGGATCTGAATCAAGCGCGCTACAACAGCTTTAAAGATCTGCACCTGTATTGCTACCGCGTTGCCAGCGTTGTCGGCCAATTGGCCGCCAGCATTTTTGGCTACACCGATCGCAAAACGCTGAAATACGCGCACGATTTGGGCATCGCATTTCAGCTGACCAATATCATTCGTGACGTCGGCGAAGACGCGCGCCGTGGCCGCATTTATTTGCCGGTGGACGAGTTGCAACGCTTTAACGTGCCAGCGGCTGATATTCTGAGTTACCGCGAAACGGCCGAATTTAAAGCGTTGATGAATTTCCAGATCGATCGTGCCGAGCAATATTACGAGCAGGCGATGAAATTGCTGCCCGAAGTCGATAAGAAAAACCAGCGTACAGGCCTGGTGATGGCGGCGATTTACCGCGCCACTTTGGCCGAGATTCGCTTGGAAGGCGCGCAGAAAGTCCTCAACCAGCGCACCTCACTCACACCAATCCGTAAATTGTGGCTGGCGTGGAAAACATGGTGGTTTGCCTAAGCCAATGACTGCTTTAAATCTAGGCCGTAAACGCGTCGCCATCATCGGGGGCGGCTACGCTGGCATGGCTGCTGCGGTTGAGCTAGCGGCGGCTGGTGTGCAAGTGACTGTTTTCGAAGCTGGCAAAGTGCTCGGTGGCCGTGCTCGGCGGGTTGAGCGCGCTTCACTGTCGTCGCATAACACTAGCAACAAACCTGCGGCGCTCGACAATGGCCAGCATTTGGTCATCGGTGCATACAGCGAATTACTGCGCTTGATGCGCGTGTGTGGCGTCGATCTGGAAGCTGCGTTTTTGCGCCAGCCGATGCGACTCCAAGTTGAACCCGACTTTCTACTCGAATGCCCGCGCTTACCTGCGCCGCTGCATTTGGCCGTCGGCTTATTCCGCGCCAAAGGCCTTAATTGGGGCGAGCGCTGGGCGCTGATCCGTGCGATTCAAGTCGCGAAATGGCGTGGCTGGCGGCTGAAAAAAGATGTCACCGTCGCAGAGTGGCTGCAGCTACAACACCAGCCTGCAACGTTGATCAGCCGCTTCTGGGCGCCGCTAACTTTGGCTGCGCTCAATACGCCGCTGGAACTGGCGAGCGCACAAGTGCTGCTGAATGTATTGCGCGACAGCCTGGGCGGCCGCCGTGCGGCATCTGATTTAATGCTGCCTAAACTTGATTTTACTGATTTATTTCCTGCGCCTGCAGCCGAATTCGTCAAGGCTAATGGTGGGTATATTCAGCTAGGTCAACGTGTAAAAAGTGTTCATGGCAATACAGGTGGGTGGTGTATTGATGGTGGCGAACAATATTTTGACGCCGTCATTATCGCAACCGCGCCGCACCAAGCGGCCAAACTGTTGGCTGATTCCAATCAGGCCAGCGAGTTAGCGCAGCAACTCGCCGCCTGGCCTTACCAGCCGATTGTCACCGTGTATTTGCAGTACGAAGCCGATGTAAAGCTGAGCCAGCCTATGCTGGGGCTTTCCGATGCGATCTCGCAATGGGTGTTTGATCGTGGCGTGACGCACGCGTGCCCAGGCTTGATTGCCGTGGTGATCTCAGCGCAGGGCCTGCACAGCGGGCTAAGCCACGATGAGCTGGCCTTGGCGGTGCAGCAGGAATTACACGAGCGCTTGGACCTGCCTGATCTGGTTTTGCAACAACAGGTGATCACCGAAAAACGCGCGACGTTTGCGTGTACGCCTGATTTAGTTCGCCCCGATAATCGCACCGAGATTGCGGGTCTGTATCTGGCGGGCGATTACACCGCAGGTCTGGCGTCGATGAATGCCAATGGTTTTGAGGATGCGCGCGGCGAATATCCGGCGACGCTGGAAGGCGCGGTGCGCAGCGGTGTTAAAGCTGCGC
The DNA here is from genome assembly GCF_009760905.1 of Chitinibacter sp. GC72. Lineage (GTDB taxonomy): Bacteria > Pseudomonadota > Gammaproteobacteria > Burkholderiales > Chitinibacteraceae > Chitinibacter. The sequence goes on from NZ_VIRW01000005.1 coordinate 111,794, forward strand.
GCGCAGTGTTGAAAGATTTTTAGGGTATTGCTCTGTGGATCAATTGGCAATTGGCCTGTGTGGCAATACCTTGCTATGTATATTTAAACTTGGATCTCATCATGGAAAGCTGGAAAAACTATCAGGCGCAGGCCAAATCAATGCAAGACCGTGTGATTTTGGTGACCGGCGCAGGGCAGGGCATCGGCGCGATGGCGGCGGTTGAGCTGGCCAAACTGGGCGCGACGGTGATTTTGCTCGGTCGCAATGAAAAGAAACTCAGCCGTACTTACGACGCGATTGAATCGGTCGGTGGGCCGCAACCGGCTGCCGTGCCGATGGATCTGGCCAAAGCGGGCGAGACCGAGCTGACGCAGCTGGGCGTGTTGATTCAGAAAGAATTTGGCCGCCTTGACGGCATTCTGCATTGTGCGAATGGCTTTAATCATTTGTCGCCACTGACCATGCAAAAGCTCGACGAATGGGTGGATATGTTCCGCGTCAATGTCGCCGCACCATTTGCGATGACTCGCACGCTATTGCCGCTGCTGCAAGCTGCACCCGACGCAGCCGTGCTGGTGATCGGTGAAAGCCACGCGTTTGAGCCTAAAGCGTACTGGGGCGGCTTTAGCGTGACCAAAGCAGGTCAGCATAATTGGGTGCAAATTGCCGCATCAGAATGGGATAAATTTGCCAATCTGCGCATCAATCATCTGGTGCCCGGCCCGATCCAATCGCCATTCCGTTTGGCTACGCATCCGGCTGAGTCAAAAGACAGCTTGCCGGAAACCAGCGCCATCATGCCGGCTATTCTGTACTGGCTGGGGCAGGCCAGTCAGGGGCAAAGCGGTCAGACTTTGTTCTTTAGTGCAAAGTAAAAAATACCATGCAATTTTTAGCGCAGGACGATGAACTTTCCGCCGCGTATTCCCTCTGAGCTAGGGTAAGTTTGTGATTGATCTCCAAGCTTAAGTACTCTGCCGAAAGGCTGTGGTGCAACGCAAGTGTGTAGTTTGTTTCATCTCTCCCTGTAGTTACTAGCCCCGCCTCGCGCGGGGCGTTTTTTTGAGTTTCCCGCCTTGAGCGGGGTGTTTTTTTTCAGTTTCCCCGCTCTGAGTGGGGCGTTTTTGAGTTTCCCGCCTTGAGCGGGGTGTTTTTTTTCAGTTTCCCCGCTCTGAGTGGGGCGTTTTTTAGTCTCCCGCTTTACCGGCCAAAAAACGTCGCAGCTTCATGAATCTGTACTGCGGCATCATCCCGCGCCCGGATGCTAAATTGAATCGGATTTGCGCCAGCCTTGGCGTGGCTGGCTGCGGTGCGAACGCGCACGACAAATTCCTTGCTTTCTGTTCCTGCCAATTGCAAGGCTTCATTCCGGTTAATTTCGGTGCTGATGCCATCCAGCCCCGTGGCGGTCAGCATAAATTCGCGTGGGTGCTCGGCGGTATTTTGCAGCCGAACACGATACACGTTTTCCAGCTCGCCACTCGCCAGCTCGCGTAGCAGCGTATTGCGCTCGCGGACAATTTCGGCCTTGATCGGCTGGTGGTGTTGCAATGAATAGGCGCTGATGGCCATCACCGCCAGCAGCATCACGCTAAACAGTGCTAGTTGCGGGCGGCGTAAATGGGGCCACCAGCGTGTCTGGTGAGCCGGATTCTCCAACTGATTGGCCGTGGTGTAGCGGATCAGCCCACGCGGATAACCCACCTGATCCATCACCTGATCACAGGCATCAATACAGGCGGTACAGCCGATGCATTCGTATTGCAAACCATCGCGAATATCAATGCCAACGGGGCAGACCTGCACGCACATCGTGCACGACACGCATTCACCCAGCCCCTGCAATTGGTAATTGCTGCCAATTCCACGCGCGCCGCGTGGTTCGCCGCGATTGCTGTCGTAGCTGATGATCAGCGTGTCTTTATCAAACATCGTGCTTTGAAAGCGCGAATACGGGCACATATGCTGGCACACTTGCTCGCGCAACCAACCTGCGTTGCCATAGGTTGCAAGGCCATAAAACAAAATCCAGAACGTATCCCACGGCCCCATGTTTAATGTCGCCAAGCCGCTTTGGAGTTCGGCCATTGGCGTGAAATAGGCGACGAAGGTCAGCCCTGTGAATAAAGACAGCGTAATCCAGATAGTGTGTTTCAGCGTTTTGATGCCGATCTTGCGAGCGGAAAGTGGCGCTTGATCGAGCTTGATCCGCGCCGATCGATCGCCCTCGGTCCATTTTTCTATCCACAAAAAAATCTCGGTATATACCGTTTGTGGACAGGCATAACCACACCATAGCCGCCCGCCAATCGCCGTCCAGACAAACAGCCCAAACGCCGACACCAGCAGCAGCGCCATCAGGTAGATAAAATCTTGCGGCAGGAACACGAGGCCAAAAATATAAAATTTGCTGTTAGCGATATCGAATAGCAGCGCTTGGCGGCCGTTGATCTCTAGCCACGGTACGCCGTAAAAAAACAATTGCGTTACAACAACGAAGAAAATCCGCCAATTATTAAAGTAACCCGTCACCCAGCGCGGGTAGATTTTTTTATGCGAGTGAAAATGGATAATTTGCGCGTCGCTACTGGACGACGCTGAGTTGGGCGTTGAGCTATTCATTGCGCAGACCTGGCCGAGGGTGGACTGAAATACCGTCGAGTATGCGATACTGCGCAAAGGCAGAACAGAATCAGAAAACGAATCAAATACCGGATCAGATTGATCAATACAGAAGGTTTGTTATGAAACGCTACGAAGGTCTGTTATGAAACGCTACGAAGGTCTGTTATGAAACGCTATGAAGCGCTCGCCGAGCTGATCGCCGCCGATATTCGCAATGGTACGATACCGGCAGGCAGCAAATTGCCGTCGGTCCGCAAATTGCGCGCGCAACATCAGGTCAGCGCGTCAACGGTGTTTGAGGCCTATCACCGCCTGGAAGATCGCGGTCTGGTTCGCGCTCGCGAGCGCTCTGGTTATTTTGCGCTCGGTATCAAGCACGATGTGTTTGCCATGCCCAAGGCCAGCAGCGCCACGCCGCAACCGGCGCAAGTCGATATCAGCCAGTTAATTTTCAGCATCCTAGGCGCGGTGCAAGATCGCAATATTCTGCCGCTGGGCTCGGCTTTTCCTTCACCGAAACATTTCCCCTTACCACGCTTGGCCAAATCTTTGGCTAGCACCGCTCGCTTTATCGACCCGTGGGAAACCGTCGCCAGCCTGCCGCCCGGGCACTTGGCGCTACGCCAGCAAATTGCGCTGCGCTATTTGGGCTTGGGCATACCGCAAGCGCCGGAGAATATCATCATTACCAATGGCGCGCTCGAAGCGCTTAACCTTTGCCTCGCCGCCGTTGCGCAGCCCGGTGATTTAATCGCGATTGAATCGCCCGGCTTTTACGCGCCGCTGCAAGCGATTGAACGGCTGAAAATGCGCGCGCTCGAAATCCCTGTTTGTGCCAAAGAAGGGCTGGATTTAGACTCGCTGGAGGCGCTGCTGGCGCAACACCCGGTCAAAGCCTGCTGGTTTATGACCTCATTTCAAAACCCGATGGGCGTGAGCCTAAGCGAAGAAAAAAAGCAGCGGCTGGTGCACATGCTCAGTGCGCGGCAAATTCCGCTGATCGAAGACGATGTGTATGGCGAGCTGTACTTTGGCACGCGCCAGCCGCTGCCAGCCAAAGCGTTTGATACGCAGGGCTGGGTAATGCATTGCAGCTCGTTTTCCAAAAGCCTCGCGCCCGGCTATCGCATCGGCTGGGTTTCGCCAGGCCGCTTTGCACGGCAAGTGGAGCAACTGAAATTAATGACGACGCTATCGGCCAGCGTCCCTGCGCAAGTGGCGATTGCCGACTACCTGCAAACCGGCGCGTACGATAAACACCTGCGCAAACTGCGCCACACGCTGGAATCGCAGCTGGTGCTGATGCTGGACGCGATCCGCCGCCATTTCCCATCCACCGTGCGCGTCTCGTGCCCTAGCGGCGGCTATTTTGTCTGGTTGGAATTTCCGAGCGGCTTTGACACGCTGCGCCTACACCGCCAAGCCGCCGAACAAGGCATTAGCATCGCCCCCGGCCCGATCTTTTCCGCCAGCCGCCAATTTCAAAACTGCATGCGGCTGAATTTTGGCGGGCAGTGGAATGAAGATTTTGAAGAGGCAATGAAGACTTTGGGCCACTTGATTGCGGAGCAGTAGGCGGCTAGCGACCCAATGCGGACATATAGATAGTTTAGTTAATTTGCTTTATCCAATCAGTAAACCACTCTACCGGCATTGAAATTAAATCCAAATATAATTTTTTCAATTGCTCTATAGGATATGTATTTACAAGAAATAAATCCCATTGTGTATCTATTTCAGCAAGAATGGGGAGTAATTTTTCAATCTCCTCGGTGGCATCAATATCAATATATTGGCACCAAAATCTATCACACCTCTCGGCTATTTGTTTATGTGAAAATGGAGAACGAGCTGGGTTTTCACCCCACCAAAGCATTTTTAAAACAGACTCTCTAGTGAATGGCAACTCTGTAGGCGAAATAATATCCATAGGGATTCCAAGTTTAAATATTTCAACCGTTTATGGCTGCTAGCTGACTTGAGCTGCTGCACTCGACCCAAAGCTGTCAAGGGTGTGAAACGCGGAGCGTTGCGCATCATTTCCTTGTTCTATCCCGCGTGCGCACGGCGTACCCACAAGGCTACAAAGCTAAGATTTGAATTCTCCATTAATGGGAGCGCTACAACGTATAAATGAATATCCATTTTGGATGTTGTTTAGAATTGCCTGAATTGACCATTCAAGCTCATCCTGATTGCAGGTGTATTCTTTGATTGTTCCGTATTTATTGTATTGAGAAATATTAAAACCATCTTCAATATCATTAAACCATATCACTAAATTTCCAATAATACCGACTACCCAAAAGCCACCGCCCATCTCGCCATAAGGCGACTGACTCCATTTCTCTGGTGTTATTTTTAGCAACTCCCACACCCGACATTGCTCTGCATTCATTCGGGCTTCAGATGCCAAAATCATATCCCATAATTCAATGTCACTAAGAGGTTTCCACTCCACTTCATTACCCCTAAATACTCTCTGTTTTTCCACTGCTTTTTGAAAAAAATAGTTCCGCTCTTGGCCGACTCCAGCCGTCTGCCTAGTTTACCGTATTCGTCGCTTCGAGCACTTGTTGCTTGCCCAACGCGTTGTAGCTGCGCCCAAAGCATTCAGCCATTTTGCACAACAGCATCAAAACTCTTCGCCGCACACTATCTGGCTTGCTCGTATCATTTTACAAACGATACGGAGCTTCTTATGCGCAAATTTCGCAGTTTATTTATTAGTCATGGCGCGCCATCGACGGTGATTGATGATATCCCGGCGCGCCATTTTCTGGAGCAATTGGGCCAAACCATGCCGCGCCCGCGCGCGATTGTGCTGATCTCGGCGCACAATATCGCCCGCAAAACCGTGGTGGGCACGGCGGTGCAATGGCAGGAGTGGCATGATTTTGGCGGCTTTGCGCCCGAGCTGTACCAGATGCAATATCGTCCGAGCGGTGCACCCGAGCTGGCGCTGCAGATTGCCCAAGCTTTGGTGGCAGACGGGCAAGATGTGGCGATTAGCGATGATACTGCGCTCGATCATGGTGCTTGGGTGCCGCTCAAACTGATCTACCCACAAGCCGATGTGCCGCTGGTGACGATTTCGCTGTCGCATACGATGGACAACGCTGCACATTGGGCGCTGGGCGAAAGGCTAGGACAAATTTTACCTGACGATGTGTTGCTGATGACATCGGGCAGCATTACGCACAATCTACGTGATGCATTTAGTCGGATGCAAAATGCGGTGGGTGAATATACGGTAGAGCAGTATGCGTCTGAATTCATTGCTGATAGCTACCTAGCACTCAATACCCAGGGTAAGGCCTTCTGGCTTGACTGGCAAAATCGGCTGCGCCATGCGCATCGTGCGCATCCAACACCCGAGCATTTTCTGCCGCTACTGATCGCCCGCGCGGCGGCAGGGATGGAGGGTGAAGCACCTAGCGTCACGCCGCTGCACCAGAGTATTGAATTAGGCGTGCTGGGGATGGATGTGATTGGTTTGAATTGGGGCCCGCATTGAAATTCGCAGTGAAGTATTGCGCGATGTCGTTTTGATTGGCTCATGGTTCTGTCTTCTAAATAGAACATTCAGGCAATGCTAAGTTCACCCGCACTTTATGCGTAACAACAAAAAGCCCACGTCTTTGCGTGGGCTTTAAAGCTGAAGAAGCATCACTTATTTCGATTTACAATTTTCAACACAATATAACCAAATAAGGCCAAGCCTATAATACGGCCAATTGAACCCGCAGTATCAACAGCCGTACCGTTTTCGGCTGCGGCCATGCTGAAGGCTGAAACCATAGCCAAACAGCTTGCAAGTGCGATTTGTTGTAACTTGTTCATTACTTTTCCTTAAGTTGAATTAGGGTTTTTAACTTACTCCAAACTATCAGAAGTAAGGAGAAAATAACTGAGCCAGGTATGTTAATGCAACATTCATTTAGCGCATTTGCTGGCGCAGCTTCTCGTCTTCGGTGCGCAAATCCCTGTGGGATTTTCACACCCTACAATTGGCTGGCTGCTACAATCGCCGTCTGAATTTTTTGCGGCGCGTGCCATGACTCTTGAAGAAGCCTTTGCCAACGATGGCCCGTTTTCTGTGGCTTTTCCCGGCTATAAATTGCGCCAGCCGCAGCTGGAAATGGCGCAGGCGGTGGCCAAGGCGATTGACGGGCACGGCCAGCTGATTGCCGAGGCGGGGACGGGCACAGGCAAGACTTTTGCCTATCTGGTGCCCGCCTTGCTCTCGGGCGGTAAAACCATTGTGTCAACCGGGACGAAAACGCTGCAGGATCAGCTATTTAAGCGCGATATTCCCAGCGTGCGCGATGTGCTGAAAGTGCCGGTGACGGTGGCGCTACTGAAAGGGCGTTCCAACTACGTTTGCCACTATCACCTCGAGCGCGCCGAGCATGAAGGCCGCTTTATGCGCCGCGAGGACGTCGTCGATCTGCAAAAGGTCAAACGCTACGCGGCCAGCACGCAATCTGGCGATAAGGCGCAATGCCAAGGCGTGCCGGAAGATGCGCCGATCTGGTCGCATGTGACCAGTACGCGCGATAATTGCCTGGGGCAGGATTGCCCGAGCCACAAAGAATGCTTCGTCCTTAAAGCGCGGCGCGAGGCACAGGAAGCTGATGTGGTGGTGGTGAATCACCATCTGTTTTTTGCCGACGTCTGGCTGCGTGACGAAGGCGCGGGTGAATTGCTGCCCGCCTGCAATACAGTGATTTTTGACGAGGCACACCAGCTGCCCGAAGTGGCCAGCCTGTTTTTTGGCGATACGCTGACTAGCGGTCAGGTGGTCGAAATCGCCCGCGATGCCCGCGCCGAAGCGCTGGTGGTGGCGAAAGATTTTATCGAATTACCCAATGCCGCCGAGGCGCTGGAAAAAGCCGCCAAAGACGTACGCCTCGTTTTCAAAGAGCAATTACGCCTACCACAGCATGAATTGAAAGAGCGCTTTGGCGAGTTTTTCACCCAGTTAGCGGTGATGCAGGACAAACTGAAAACCGTTGCGCAATTGCTGGCCAAGCAGGCCGAGCGTGCCGAAGGGCTGGAAAAATGCCAGCAGCGCGCCAGTGAAATGCTCACCTTGCTCGACCATTGGCTGGAAGAAGACAGCAAGGAAACCGTGCATTGGATCGACGTGACGCAACACAGCTTTTTGCTGCACGTGACGCCACTGAATATCGCCGATCTATTCCAAAAACAAATCAATATGAACCCGCGCGCGTGGATTTTCGCTTCGGCGACGCTGGCAGTGAATAATCAATTTACGCATTTCCAGCACGAACTGGGCTTATGGAAAGCCGAGACGGCAACGTGGGATAGCCCCTTCGATTACAAGCAGCAGGCGGTACTGTATGTGCCGCAAGACATGCCCAATCCAAATACGCCGGGCTATACCCATGCCGTCGTTGAAAAAGCGTGGCCGCTATTGCAATCGACGCAAGGCCATGCGTTTTTGCTGTTTACCAGCCTGAAAGCGATGCGCGAGGCGCATGAGCTGGTGCTGGAAAAACTCAAAGAGGCCAATCTGGATTGGCCGGTGTTTTTGCAAGGCACCACCTCGAGGACGGAATTATTGGAGCAATTCCGCCGTGCGCCAAACGCAATTCTGGTCGCCAGCCAGACGTTCTGGGAGGGTATCGACGTGCGCGGCGAGCAATTGTCGCTCGTCGTGATCGACAAGCTACCGTTTTCGCCGCCCGATGATCCGGTGCTCTCGGCCAGAATGGAGCAGATCACCAAGGCCGGGCGCAGCCCGTTTATGGATTATCAATTGCCCAATGCGACGATTACGCTCAAGCAGGGCGCGGGGCGGCTGATTCGTGATGAAACTGATATTGGGATCTTGATGATTGCGGATACGCGCTTAGTCGAGAAACAATACGGCAAAATGATCTGGAAGAGTCTGCCGCCGATGTTTCGCTCGCGCGAATTGGCCAATGTGCAGAAATTTTATGCCGTCAAGCAGGCGGAAAAACTGCAGCAGCGCAGCAGCGAGCAGGCCGCTGATAGCGTAACTGATTAAATCAATCTGGATGTAGAAAGTGGCGACCAAACCCCCCGCAAAGCGCAAACCATCGGTAAAACCATCCACAAAACCGGCCCCGTCAACCTGGGGGCGGCTACTGGGCTTTGCCCTGCTGATCCTGACGGTGAGCGTGGCAGCGGCCGGATTCTGGTTTTACAGCTGGGCCAGCGAGCCGCAAGCCAAACCTGCCGCGGGTGCCGTGGTGCTGCAGGCGGGCAGCGTGCAAGCTTTGGCGAATCAGCTCAAAGAGCAGGGCGCGATTGATTCGCCCACCTTGTTTGTCTGGCTCGCCCGCATCAGCGGCAAGGATACGCAGCTTAAAGCCGGGCGCTATCGCATTAGCGCCGATATTTCGCCGTGGGTTTTATTGCGCAAGCTCGCCAAAGGTGACACCGACGAGTTAATGGTGACGATTGTCGAGGGCTGGAATTGGCGCGATGTGCGCCGTGCGCTAAATACGCATCCGCAGCTGAAACATGATAGCGCCAAGCTCAGCGACGCCGAAATTCTGGCGCAACTGGGTATTACGGCCAGCTCGCCCGAGGGGCTGTTTTTTCCGGAAACATATCAGATCGAGGCGGGCAGCTCGGATTTGAAACTGCTGGCGCGCGCTCACCGCCTGCTGCAAAAAAAACTGGATGAAGCGTGGGCGGCACGCAAAGAAGGCTTGCCGCTGCAAGATCCCTACGAGGTTTTGATACTGGCCTCCTTGGTGGAAAAAGAAACCGGCCGCGCCAGTGACAGGCCGCTGGTGGCGGGTGTATTTATCAACCGACTCAAGCTGGGCATGCGCCTGCAGACTGATCCGGCCGTCGTCTATGGCGTAGGCGAGGCGTTTGACGGCGATATCACCAAAGCGCATCTGCGCACCGATACGCCGTATAACACTTACACGCGCCATGGCCTAACACCAACGCCGATTGCCATGGTGGGCGAAGCCGCCCTGCGCGCAGCGGTGCAACCAGCAGATACCTCTGCCCTGTATTTCGTTGCGCGCGGCGATGGATCTAGCCAATTTTCGAATACCCTCGATGAACATAATGCAGCAGTGAGGAAGTATTTGCGGCGCTAAATGCTGGAACTGTTCACGGTTCAGAATGGCTGGCGCTCATCAAATCGTAATATTTTTGACGATTTCCTGTCACATTCCGGCTTTAGAGTAGCGCTTTTTTACCGCCAAGGCATAAAGCGCATGTCCAAGTCTAATGATTTCAATGATGAAAACTCTAACCACTCGGCCAATCCGACGTTTGACACCATTCTGGAGCAGCGTTTAAACCGCCGTGGTTTTCTGGGAATGAGTTTGTCTGGTGCTGCGGTATTGGCTAGCACCGGTTTGGGTTTAACCGCCTGTTCGTCAGGTGAGAGCGTTAGTAATTCGCTGACTACGCCAGCGCCATCTAGCAGCCCATCGCCCACGCCCGCAACGCCACTCAATCCGATTATGGCTAGCCTGGGCTTTGCCGCGGTGGCCAAGAGCACGCTGGACAAAGTGGTGATCCCGGCGGGTTACAGCTACCAGATTATCTACGCGCTGGGTGATCCGCTGACGGCCAACACCGCCGCGTTCAAAAATGACGGCACGGATGGCGACTTTGAAAATCGTGCTGGCGACCATCACGATGGCATGGAATATTTTGGTCTTGATAGTGCTGGCAAGCCATCTGCAACCGCCTCAGATCGCGCCTTGCTGGCGATGAATCATGAAGCGACGACGGATGAAATCAAATCGTCGTTCTTCCTGTTCGGCAATGGCGGCACCAGCACCCTGCCACGTCCTGCCGCTGAAGTGGACAAAGAAGTCGCGATCCACGGTTTGTCGGTGGTTGAAATCAAGGCGAGCAATCGCAAATGGGCTACGGTCCAAGCCTCAAACTTCAACCGCCGTGTTACGCCATTGACCGAAGTAGAAATCGCCGGTCCTGCGCGCGGCAATGCCTTGCTCAAAACCAAATATTCGCCAGATGGGACAAAAACCCGCGGCACGATCAACAACTGCGGTACTGGCAAGTCACCTTGGGGTACTTTCCTGTCGGGTGAAGAAAACTGGTCTGGTTACTTCTTCCGCCTAGCCACCGATGATGCCGCACGCAATGATAAGAGCGTTGTGGCCATGAAACGTTATGGCCGCAATGCAGGTGCTGCATCGCGCCACGGCTGGGAAACGGGCGGCAGTGAAGACAAATACGCCCGTTGGAATATCAGCAAACTGGGTACATCAGCCGATGGCAGCGATGACTACCGCAACGAGATGAATGGTCAAGGCTATATCATCGAGATGGATGCCTACGATAAAACCAAATCACTGAAAAAACGCACGGCACTGGGCCGCTTTGCCCATGAAAGCGCCGCATTCGGTATTGCTGTTGTTGGTAAACCGCTGACTGTGTATCTGGGCGATGACTCGCGCAATGAATACATGTACAAATTTGTTTCCAAAGCGCTGTGGTCTGCCGCAGACGCCAATCCGGCTGACCGCATGGCAACCGGTGACAAATATCTGAACGAAGGCACGCTGTACGTGGCCAAATTCAACGCCGATGGCACGGGCGAATGGATCGAGTTGTCGCTGAATAACCCATTGATCAAAAACTACACCGCGTACACTTTTGCTGATCAGGCTGACATTTGTGTCAACACCCGCCTGGCAGGCGATGCGGTGGGTGCCACGAAGATGGACAGGCCAGAGTGGGGTGGCGTGCATCCGGTGACGGGTGAGTACTACCAGACACTAACGAACAACAGTAATCGTGATGTCAATGCGGCTTCTGGCTCGAAGCTAGTGCCTGACAGCGCCAACCCACGTGCTTATGCCGACGTTGACGGCAAAAAAGGTACGGGTAACCCGAACGGCCATATTCTGCGTACCAAAGAAGGCGCAACCGTGGGTGCATTTAGCTGGGATGTGTATGTGTTTGCCGCCGAAGCCGATGCCGACAAAGCCATGATCAATCTGTCTAACCTGACTGATGATCAGGATATGTCATCACCTGATGGCCTGGTGTTTAGCCCTAGTACTGGTATTTGCTGGATTCAGACCGATGACGGCGCCTATACCGACGTGACCAACTGCATGATGCTGGCCGCGATTCCTGGCAAAGTGGGCGACGGCGCGAATAAAACGCTCAGCTACACCAAAGCTGATGGCAGCAAGCTGGATGTGGCGACCAAAGTCGGTGCCGCACCTGCCGCAGACAAATTGAAACGCTTCCTGGTTGGCCCGAAAGATTGCGAGATCACGGGTTTCTGCGAAACACCAGACGGCAAGGCCATCTTTATCAATATTCAGCATCCGGGTGAAACGACCAAGATGGCCGATATTGCTGACCCGAGCAAGTACACTAGCCAGTGGCCAAGCAATGCCGGTTACGGTGCAGGCAAACGCCCGCGCTCGGCAACGATTGTCATCACCAAGGACGACGGTGGCCGTATTGGTTCCTGATTTTCGGTGATGGTAGGACAATAAAAAAACCTCAAGCATGCTTGAGGTTTTTTTATGGGGTATTGCCTTGAAGGCTTAGCTGTGTATGTTCTATAAGGGTATACCCTTTGGTCTTTATTTGGAGAACTTGCTGATTGCGGCCTGGATTTCGGCAATGGCGCGTTCGATGTCTTCTTCGCTGATCGATGGCGTCGCGCTGGTGCCAAGCGCATCGACATGGGTACTGATCGTGTTCTGATCAAGCTTGACGGTCGAGACAAAGCTCGGGTCTTCTGCCATATCGGCTTCATGCCAGTTAATGGCCAGTGCGGTCAGATTGTCACCAAATTTGCCGCCGCGCAATTCGGCTTTGTCGAGCAATTGGGGCACGGCAAACATCACCGGGAACGAGGTCAGAAAGTGGTTGATTTCATCATCGGCCAAAGAGCCCCACAGCCCGTCAGTACAGAGCATCACACAATCGCCATCCTGCAGCATGACCCGTCCGCCGACATCAATATCCGGCATTAGCGTGCCGCCCAGGCAATTGTAGATTTTATTTTTTTCCGCGTGGTGTAAGGCCTGCTCGGCGGTGATTACGCCGGATTCAACCAGCTTTTGCACCTTGGAGTGATCACGCGTTTGCGCGATGGTTTTGCCGTTGCGGATCAGGTACAGGCGCGAATCGCCCACATGCGCCCAGTAGGCAATATCGTCCTGGATAATGCAGGCGACGACTGTGGTGCGCGGCACTTCCAGCAAATGCTGTGCAATGGCGTAGTTGTAAATGGCTTCATGGCAATTGAGCAGCGCATCGGCCAGAAATTGCGCCGGGCTATGGATAATTGGCGCGGCTTTTTTTTGAAACTGATCGCTTAGCAGCTCCACCGTGATCTGTGCGGCGACTTCGCCGTGCAAATGCCCACCCATGCCGTCGGCCACGACCAGTAGCAAGGCATCGCGGCTGTAGGAGTAACCCACGCGATCCTGATTGTATTCACGGCCACCCTTGCGGCTATCCTGAAAAACGGTAAATTTCATTCTTCACCTTTGCGCTTGGGGCGGGTCATATCTTGCCATTTGCGTTTGATCGAATTGAGCAGATTGGATTTTTTATTCGGCGGCGAGCCCGGTTCAAGCAGGAGTTTCTGGATTTGCAACACGCTTTGCGGGCGCTGGGTTGGATCAACCGCGATGCATTGATGAATCAGATTGAGCAATTCGGGTGAATAGCGATCAGCGTACAGCGTTTCAAGGCGCTGAACTTTGTCTTCCTTTTCGCGCGAATCCGAGGCCTGCGGTGCCGTACCGGCAATGCAGGCAAACATCGACGCACCAACGCCATAAATGTCGGTCCAAGGCCCTAATTGATCTTTGCGCCGATATTGTTCTGGTGCGGCAAAGCCGGGCGTATACATGGGCGTTAGTCGTGCGTGTTCGGTGCTGAGTGTCTGGCGGGCCGAACCAAAATCAAGCAGTACAGGTGAGCCATCTTTGCGGATATAAATATTGGCTGGCTTGATATCCAGGTGCAGCAGCTTGTTCAGGTGAACTTCACGCAGGCCGTTGAGCAGATTATAAAAAACGCTGCGGATCAGCTTTTCATCGACGCCTTCGCGCTCGTGGTTGAGCTGGATTTCTTTTTGCAAGGTACGCCCGCGCTCGTATTCCATCACCATATAGACGGTTTCGTTGGCACGGAAAAAATTCAGTACCCGTACAATATTCGGGTGCTGAATCCGTGCCAGCGTTTTGCCTTCTTCAAAGAAACACTTCAGGCCATGGCGAAACAGTGCGATGTTTTCTTCGCTGGTGGCCTGCACGGCAACACCTTCTTTGCGCAGCGCAAGCGAATTGGGCAGATACTCCTTGATGGCGACCGGATAATCGTTCTCGTCGTGCGCCAAATAGACAATACTGAAGCCGCCAGCTGAGAGTAGCTTGGCAATCGTGTAATTTTGTAACTGGAATCCGCGCGAAAGCGGTTGATTGCTAGGGGTGGCCATGCGTGGCTTTCGTTATAATCGGAGTATCAGTGAATTGTGTGTCGCGACTTGGCAATTGTAAAGCGGCTTCTTACAAAGGATTTATATGATTTATAGCATGACTGGTTACGCCAGTAGTCAACGCGAATTGTCGCATGGTGTTCTGGCCGTTGAGTTGCGCGCGGTCAACCATCGTTTTCTGGATCTAACCCTGCGTTTACCAGAGGATTTTCGCGCGCTCGAAGGCGCGATTCGTGAAAAGCTCACCGGTCGTCTCAACCGTGGCAAGCTTGAATGTCGTGTCAGTTTCAATGCCCGAGAAGGGGCCGCAACCCAGTTGCGCCTAAACAACGCTTTGGTCGCCGAGCTGCTGCGGCTGGCCGATCAGGTGAAGGAGCATCAACTGCAGGCGGGTGATCTGCGCATGGGTGAAATTCTGCGCTGGCCTGGCGTGATCGAGTCAGACGCCTTGCCCACTGACATTTTGCAGAGTACGGCACTGGAGATTCTGGACGCCGCACTGGATGAGTTTCTCGCTTCCCGCGCCCGCGAAGGCGCCAAGCTGGGCGAAATCCTGCTGGCTCGCGCTGATGAAATGGAGCACATTCTGCTCGAGATCAAACCGCGCCTGCCGCAAATCATCGACGAGTACGAGACAAAATTAAAACAGCGCTTTATTGATGCGATTGGCACTGCCGATGATGATCGCATTCGTCAGGAGCTGGTGCTGTTTGCGCAAAAAATCGACGTACAGGAAGAAGTGGATCGCCTGCACACCCATATTGCCGAACTGCGCCGGATTGTGAAAACTGGCGGCAACGCGGGCAAACGCCTCGATTTCCTGATGCAGGAACTCAACCGTGAAGCCAATACCTTTGGCTCCAAATCCGTTTCGGTGGACACCACGAAAGTGGCGATGGCACTCAAAGTGCTGATTGAGCAGATGCGCGAGCAAATCCAGAATATCGAGTGATGTATCCATGCCGATTCGGTCTGATGCCAAAGTGTACTAATTGAATCATTCCCTGTTTGGGTGGAATCATGTGTGGCGCGATCGCATTTTAGCGGCTGCATACAGCAGATGCATTTTTGTTTTGAAGGGTATTGTCTGCTAGGGCTTATTATATATAGTTTATGTGGATATACCTGTGTATAACCATGTGTTTTCCGCAATAAATATATGCCCAGCGCTTGAACTTGTGGGCCTTTGGCCGCACTAATGGCACATTGAGCAGAAAAACCGCAGAAAACCGATTTCTACAGGAAGGAAAATTTATGGCCCGTTTCAGTCAAACCTTGATGGTGGTGCTGATGAGCACGACTTTGTTCACTAGTCATATTGCAGAAGCCAAGCGTGTTGGCGGCGGCCGCTCTGCAGGTATGCAGCGTCAGGCTCAACCGGCACCGCAGCGTCAGGCTCAGCCGCAGCAGCCTGCGCCAATGGCACCGGTTCCTGTACAGCAGAAGAAAAGCAGCAGCGGCATGATGGGCGGTATTCTGGGTGGTCTGGCTGTTGGCGGCTTGCTCGGTTATATGATGGGCAATAATGCCTCTGGTGCAGCCGAGGGCGATAGTGGTATCCCTTGGGGTACTTTGCTGTTGCTGGGCGTATTGACCGCCGGTGGCGTGATGCTGATGCGTCGTCGCAATAGCAAACCAGCTGCTCAGGCGCATGCCTATGCTGGCGTGCCAGCGATGAATCCGGCTAATCCGCAGCCTGCTCATCAGCCAAGTTACCAGCCACAGGCGTTTCAATCTGCGCCAAATGATCTGAGTGGTGGTTTCCGTATTGGGCAGGGGGCTGGTGGTGCGTATACTGCGCCAGCTACGCCAATTACCCGTTTGCCAGATGGGACTGAAGCTGCGGCTTTCCTGCGCCAGGCTCGTGCCAGCTTCCTGCATATTCAGGCTTTGAATTCGCCTGATCAGGCCGAAGAAATCCGCCGCTATATGACGCCCGATCTGTTCGAGCAGCTCAAGCAGGATATTGGTGGCAATCATGACGTGGCCGAATTCCCTGAGTTGAATCTGCAAATCATCGAGGCCGTCGACGAAGGTGGCCGTATGGTGGCCAGTGTTGAATTTAGCGGTCGGGTTAGCGAAAGCCTGAACGCGCCGGCGGTGCCATTCAAGGAAATGTGGCACTTTGTTCGCCCGATGAGCGGCGATCCACGTTGGTTGCTGGCGGGTATCCAACAACTGTAAGTCTTTAGCTGTCGCAAATAGTAAAAGCCCGTTAGGTTGTTGCGACTTAACGGGCTTTTTGTCTTACAATTTACCTTGATTTTCTGCTTGAAGGTGTGCATGTGAAAGCACTCAAAACATTGCTGCTAATGCTGCCGCTGACTTTGGCCCTGAGCGCATGTGATCAGCTGCTCGAAGCGGTGAATAAACCCAAGGCCAACGGCAAGGCGATTGGTGCTGCGTGTCGGCACAGTGGCCGCTCGCTCGAAGATTGCTATCGCCGCAACGCCAAGGTGGCCAAGTCGGATATTTTTGCTGGCTGGAAAGAAATGAACGAGTACATGCAAAGCAAAAAAATCGATATCGTGCCGCCACCGCCGGATGTGACCACGGGGCAGCTCTCACCGATGGAGGCTGCTGCTGAAGATCATGCTGCGCAGGCCGGGTCGGAAACCGCTTCGGCGGCCAGCGCTGTGACGCAAAAAACGCAGGGTAAACCCCATTAAGGAGGCTTAATGACATTTAAATCGGTGCTGTCGAATGTTGAGCTGTTTGCCTCTTTGTCAGATAGCGATCTGCACGATCTGGAAGCAGTAGCAACACCACGACATTATTCGAAAGGGATGCTGATCTTTAACGAAGGCGAGCCGGTCGAGCAATTGCTGGTGCTGGTGGAAGGGCGCTTGCGCATTTTTCACAGCAACGATGCCGGACGCCAGTTTGTGTACGGTGTGGTTGAGCCTGGCGTGTCGTTTGGCGAGCTTTCGCTGCTGTGCGATGAAGTCAGGGCGGTGTGTGCTGAAGCCGATGAAGATTGTGTATTTCTGTCGATCTCCCGGCAGAGTTTTTTTGCTCTGCTCGACACTCATCCGCAAATCAAGGATGCCATGCTGCGCAACGCCGCCATGATTATTCGTCGTCTGACGCGGGCGGTGAGCGATCTGGCACTCAAAGATGTGTACGGGCGAATCCGCAATGTGTTTGAGGCGATGGCGGTACAAACCGACGAAGGCCTGCTGATTGATGATTTGCTAACGCAGCAGGATCTGGCCGACCGGGTGGGTGCTTCGCGTGAAATGATTGCCAAGGTAATGAAAGAACTGGTCGCTGGCGGTTATGTGGAAACCGGGCGCAGACGGATTCTGATCCTGAAAAAACTGCCCGAACATTTCTAGGGCCTGTTAAGACGGCCATCAAGCTGTTGTCAAACCCTGCAAATTGGAATTTTTGAATCGAGAAAAGGTGTTGCATATGTTGGAAATTTTAAAAGCTATCCCCTTGTTGCAAGGTTTTCCGGACGATCAGCTCGAGTACATCCTGACTACGGGCTTGAAGCGCTCGATGCCTAAGGGCACTTTCCTCTTTCGTGAGGGCGATCCGGCTGAGTCGATGTATGTGCTGATTGAAGGCCGTGCCCGTTGCTTTGCTAGCGACAATCAAGGCAAAGAGTTTGTGTTTATGGTGGTAGAGCCGGGCGATGCTCTCGGTGAGATTTCGCTAATAGATAATGAGCCACGCGGTTGGTCGTGCCAGTGTGAGGAAGATTCAACCTTCCTGATGTTCTCCAAGCAGGAATTTTGCGAGGCGATGGACAGAGAGCCGCACGTGAAAGATCTGGTGGTGCAAAATCTGGCTGCCATGGTGCGTCATTTATCGACTACGATGAAAAATCTGGCTTTGCTCGATGTGTATGGCCGTGTGCGTGCGCTGTTTGAATCGATGCTAATCAATGAAAACGGCGTGGAAATGGTTAGCCAGCCGCTGACGCAGCAGGCCATCGCCGACCGGGTCGGCTCGTCGCGCGAAATGATTGCGCGCATTTTGAAAGAGTTGGTGTTTGGCGGCTATATCCGCCTGGAAAACAAGCGCATCATCATTGTGCAGAAATTGCCAGAGCGTTTCTGATCATTTGAATTTTTCTGATGCGCTTCTCGAAGCAGAATGTAAAAAAGCGGCGTAAGCCGCTTTTTTTATGGCGCCGCCGCAGACTATTTTATCGCAGTAGAATCCACGGCTGCAGAGCTGGCCATTGATGCCGTGCTGCTCGCCGGCTTGGGCGAATCGCTCGCCGGAGTTTGGGGCAGGTAGAGCGGGCCTTTGAAACCGCAGGCGGTCAGCAGGCTGGCCACACAGATAAATACAATCAGCGCACGCATAATTAAGCAAGTAATGGCAAAATTGCAGTTTAACATGGCAAGGCCAAATCATGACGGAATCGGAATTCTTGACCGCAAGCGACGCAATCTTTGCGCACATTGAAAACGCGCTTGACGAGGTCGCCTTTGATGTCGATCCTTTGCGTGCGGGCAATGTGCTGGAAATCGAATTTGAAGATGGCAGCAAGGTGATTGTGAATCGCCATACGCCCAATCAGGAATTGTGGATCGCAGCCAAATCGGGCGGCTATCACTATCGCCTGCTTGATGGTGCATGGATCAATACGCGGGGAACTGGCGAATTTTTTGCTGATCTGTCTGCGGCCATTGCTGCGCACGCCAAAGCGCCGTTTGTGCTTGCCCAGCCCTGATGCAAACGCTGGTCTGGCTGGCAGGCCTGTGGCTGTCGGCCTTTACTTCCGCAACCATTTTGCCGGGCCAATCCGAGGCGGTGTTTGCGGCAGCGCTGCATTTTCAGCCGCAGCTGTGGCTGGCCGCATGGATTGCCGTGTCGCTGGGCAATATTCTGGGTGGCATGCTCACGATATGGTTGGGGCGTCAATTGCCGGTCGCGCCGGCGTCATCGCGCTGGGCGAGCTGGCAGCGCTGGGCCACCCGATTCGGCCCCGCGTCACTGCTGCTCTCCTGGGTGCCGCTTGCTGGCGATCTCTTGTGCGCACTGGCGGGGTGGCTGCGTTGGCCCTGGCCCATGGTCTTGGTGTATCTGGCACTTGGTAAAATTGCCCGTTACGGGGTAATAGTCTGGCTGTTAATCTAGATATACTCTTTGTGCTTATACTTGGTGGGGGTATGGTTTGAAGCTAACAATCATGGCGGCCGCGCTGGCGCTGGTGCTGGCGATGCCGGTGACTTATGCCGAAAAATTGCCCGATTTGGGCGATGTATCGCAGCAAGGCTTGAGCAAGCAGCAAGAGCGCGAGATTGGCGAGTCGGCCATGCGGCATATCCGGCGCAGTGGCGATCTGGTTGAAGACCCGGAAATCCTGGCTTTTCTCGCCACGATGGGCAATCGCCTGACCGAGGCCGCCGAGGTGAGCGAGCCGCAGTTCACTTTTTTCCCCATGCTCAATGCCAGTATCAATGCCTTTGCCATTCCTGGCGGTTTTGTCGGCGTGCATACCGGCTTGATTGTGCAGGCCAGACATGAATCGGAAGTCGCCAGCGTGCTGTCGCACGAAATTGCCCATGTGACGCAAAACCATATTGCCCGCTTGATGGAAGGCATGAAAGGCAGCCCGTGGCTGAGCCTGGCGGGGATTGCTGCCGCGCTGGTGGCCAGCAGCTTGGGCCGGGGCGATGCGGCTGCGGCGGCCATTAGTGCGACGATGGGCGTTTCGGTGCAGCGCCAGTTGGATTTTACCTACTCGTTCGAGCAGGAGGCGGATCGCATCGGCATGCAGACCTTGCAAAAGTCAGGCTATGACCCTGCCGCCATGGCGACGTTTTTTGAGCGCTTACAAACGCATAACCGGCTGGTGGAAAATAATGCGCCGGAGTTTTTGCGTACGCACCCAGTCACGATGAAGCGGATTGCCGACGCGCAAAGCCGCTTGGGGCAAACAGGCTATCGCCAGGTGCCCGATTCGCCCGAGTTTTTGTTTGTACGCGAAAAATGCCGCACCTTGCAGATGGGCGGCAGAGAGGCCATCGGCTACTACCAGAAGACGCTGGCCGAAAAACGCTACGCCGACGAAGCCGCACAGCGCTACGGGCTGGCTTTGGCGTTATTTCAAAACCGCGATTACGATCAGGCCTGGCAGGCTTTGCAGCAAGCCAAGGCCATTTTTGCTGGCGGGAAAAAATCGTACCCGGCGCTGGAATATCTGGCAGGGAATATCCGTCTGGCGCAAGGTGAGCATGCGGCGGCGGTCAGGATTCTGAACGAGGCGAGTTTGCGTTATCCGGCCAGCCGCGCCTTGCTTTACGGCTTGATTGACGCGCAAATTGCGGCGGGCATGTACGCGCAGGCACGCAGCGAGCTGGATGATGCGCTGGCCATTTATGCCAGCGATGCGCAGCTCTACCAGCGTGCTGCCAAGCTCTACGCCCGGCAAGGCAAGCTGACGCAGCAATATCAGATGCAGGGTGAATATTATTTGCGCCTGAAGGAATATACCTCGGCACTGGAGCAGTTCAATCTGGCGCTTCGCCAGCCCCAGGTGGATTTTTACCTGCAATCGGGTATAGAGGCGCGCATTCGGGAAATCGAAGCCATCGCGCCGGAAATCAAGCCCTAGGGGTATTGCTCGCTAGCTCTTTCTGGCGTTGCCCTGCGGGGCAATACCCCGGTTATTCAATTTAGCGGCTTAGCTTGACCCGGGCGCGTAGCCCGTCCAGATAGATATTCGGGTCCGGCGCGGTATTGTGGCGCTGGGCTTGCCAGATCATTTCACCCAGACATTCCAGCATATCGTGCAGCGCCTTGTGCGCATCGCCGTGTTGCGTGTGCAGTTGGCTGTAGAGCTGGCGAACGCCAGCGGGCTGATCAATCGAGAGTTGCTCGGCAATCGCCAGGTGCAGACTGATGTGCAGAAAGGGGTTGCTGTCGCCATGCTCGGGCGGCCAGTCTCGATCAATATAGTCTTCGCTCAGATAGACGTGATATTCGGGGTGCGCCATCAGTACATCGATAACAATCGCTTCCAGATCGGCCAGCAGCAGCCCCTGTTGATGTTTTTGCCAGCAAGTAATGAAAAAGCGGCGTGCCTGATCGCGGCTAGGGTTGAACAGCATGGGCGGAGTCTCGGTCAATCAAATAAAGCCAGAAGCACACTATTGTCGACGATGCCGTTCAGCTTGTCGACGCTGGAGAGCGGAATAATCTGCCCGTTGCCGTAAAAGCCGGCAAATGGTACATCAGGCAGCGTTTTGCGTAGCACGTCCCAGTCCGGTTCGCGCAGGCCATCGGCGGCCATGGCGCGGCGATGGCTGGAAAACGCCAGCGCCCAGCGCGGCTGCGGCTTGCCCGCTAGTTGATGAATGATTTTGCGCGCCAACTCATCGCAGGCGCTGGCGGCGTCAAAATGTCCCCAGCACAGATTGCTACCCGCTTGCAGCTCGTGCGCCAGCATCACCGAGCCCCGGCTCAGATCGGTGCCAATCACCGGTATCCAGTGCGGCATGGTGCGCTGGATGTTGGAGTTGGGCTCGATTTGCGCCAGCAAGCTTTCCTGCGGATAACGTGCCAGCAGAGGCCCGAGCGTTTCCAGTGCCGGCCGATGATCCAGGCTCTCCAGAATCAGCCCCTGGCAGCTGGTGATGCTATAGCCTGGGCTTAAGGTTTGCACCCCCTCGGAAACAATCGTGCTGCGTGCTTCCAGCGGAATCTGGATATAGCTAAAGCGCTGCTGCGCGGCCTGCCACAAGGCGTAATGGCCTTGCCCGGTGGCATCCCCGGCAATGCCGCCAAATTTGACCGATCCGTCGTTGAGCCAGAACTGGTTGATGGCATTGGGCGCTGCCAGTGCCAGATGCGAATTACGCTTTTGCACCGGATAATCCGGCGGCAAAACCAAGGCTGCGGCCGCAGGCGAATCCAGCGACCAGTCCTGCTCGGTAAACACACCGGCCGCACTGGCTCCTGCCACATTCATGCAGCCGCTGATGCCAACAATGGCGCGCAGGCAATCGTCGATCTGGTGCTGGAAATGGGTCGAGAGAAACAAAAAAATCTGCCCCGCCTGACTGATGCCGCCACGCGCCATCGCGCTGCTCACCGCAGCTATCGCCACTTGTGTGCTGGCCTTGGGGCCAAAAGCGTATCCACTCGCAGGTTTCATATTGGCTTAATGAGTTGATGGGAAGAGTAGGATGTTCAAAACGTGATGGCTGACCGCAGTTGTGCCAAGGCTAGCGCTGCGTTTTACCGCGCATTTCATCCGATTGCAATCTTTGGCTGACCCTGGTGTGGTGCTGCGCCGGGGGAGTTGTTCAGGATGTGCGGGCTTGGGCGTGGGACTTCACACTATAAAGGCAGGCAAAGCCAGCGGAAAGTCTAATGTAATATGCCGTCGTGCGTCGAGTTGTTCGCCCTTTGGCATTGAAGGGTAAGGGCTTTTACGGTAGAATTCGGCCAATTTTGTATGCGCGAAACGGGGTTGGCTAAGCTAATCCCGTTTTTCTACGCCTACCCCACGGATTTTGACTTAATGGGCGCAATGCCCTGGAGCCGCCTCGTGTCCACACCTGCCCCAACTCCAACATCCGTCCCAGCCCTGTTGGCGCTGGCAGACGGTACTCTGTTTTACGGTATTTCCATCGGCGCAGATGGCGAAACCCTTGGTGAAGTGGTTTTTAACACTTCAATGACCGGTTACCAAGAAATCTTGACTGACCCTTCATACACCAAGCAAATTGTAACGCTGACTTACCCGCATATCGGCAATTACGGCGTCAATGCCGAAGACGCTGAAAGCCGCGGCGTATTTGCTGAAGGCCTGATCATTCGTGATCTGCCTTTGCTGCATTCCAATTTCCGCTCGACGATGAGCTTGGGGGAGTATCTCAAGCAAAACGGCGTGGTGGCTATTGCTGATATCGATACCCGCAAGCTGACCCGCATTTTACGTGAAAAAGGTGCACAGCCTGGCTGCATCGTTAGCGGTCATAATATCGACGCTGCCGCAGCAGTTGAAAAGGCCAAGTCATTTGGTTCGATGGCCGGTCAAGATCTGGCCAAAGTTGTGTCATGCGAAAAATCATTTGAGTGGACAACGGCTGAGTGGAAGCTGGGCGTGGGTTACACCGTGCAAAGCAATCCAAAATTCCACGTTGTGGCTTACGACTTCGGTGTGAAGCACAACATCCTGCGCATGCTCGCCGAGCGCGGTTGCAAGCTGACTGTTGTGCCTGCGCAAACGCCAGCTGCTGACGTATTGGCTTTGAAACCGGACGGTGTATTCCTGTCGAACGGCCCTGGTGATCCTGAGCCGTGCGATTACGCAATCAAGGCGATTCAGGACTTGCTGGCGACGAACCTGCCGATTTTTGGTATCTGTCTGGGTCACCAATTGCTCGGTCTGGCTGCTGGCGGCAAAACCAGCAAGATGAAATTTGGCCACCACGGCGCGAACCATCCGGTGCAAGATTTGGATAGCAAGCACGTGATGATCACCAGCCAGAATCATGGCTTCCAGGTTGATGAAACCAGCTTGCCAGCGAATGTGCGCGTGACGCACCGTTCATTGTTTGACGGCACGGTGCAAGGCATCGCGCTGACCGACAAGCCAGCATTCTCATTCCAAGGTCATCCGGAAGCCAGCCCAGGCCCACACGACGTGGCGTATCTGTTCGATAAATTTATCGCCAGCATGTCTGAGCGCAAGTAAGAGGTTATCAGCATGCCTAAACGTACCGATTTAAAAAGCATCCTGATTATTGGCGCTGGCCCGATTGTGATCGGCCAGGCCTGCGAATTTGACTACTCTGGCGCGCAAGCTTGTAAAGCGCTGCGCGAAGAGGGTTACAAAGTTATTCTGGTTAACAGCAACCCTGCCACCATCATGACCGACCCGAACATGGCCGATGTGACTTACATCGAACCAATTACGTGGCAAGTTGTGGAGAAAATTATCGCCAAAGAGCGTCCAGATGCGATCTTGCCGACGATGGGCGGCCAGACGGCACTGAACTGCGCGCTCGATCTGTGGCGTAACGGCGTGCTCGATAAATTCAACGTTGAATTGATCGGCGCAACGCCAGAAGCGATTGATAAAGCCGAAGATCGTCAGAAATTCAAAGCGGCGATGGACAAAATCGGTCTGGGCTCGGCGCGTTCCGGTATTGCGCACAGCCTCGAAGAGTCGCTGGCGGTGCAATCGCAAGTGGGCTTTCCAACGATTATCCGTCCATCGTTCACGATGGGTGGCTCGGGCGGTGGTATTGCCTACAATATGCAGGAATTTATCGAGATCTGTACCCGTGGTCTCGATCTGTCGCCAACCAAAGAATTGCTGATTGAAGAATCGCTATTGGGTTGGAAAGAGTACGAGATGGAAGTCGTGCGTGACCGCAACGACAACTGCATTATCGTGTGCTCGATTGAAAATCTGGACCCGATGGGTGTGCATACTGGCGACTCGATCACCGTCGCACCAGCGCAAACGCTGACCGATAAAGAATATCAAATCATGCGTAATGCATCGATTGCGGTACTGCGTGAAATCGGTGTCGATACTGGCGGCTCTAACGTTCAATTCTCGGTCAATCCGAAAGACGGCCGTTTGATCGTTATCGAAATGAATCCGCGCGTTTCGCGTTCATCTGCTTTGGCGTCAAAAGCGACCGGTTTCCCGATTGCCAAAATCGCCGCGAAACTGGCTTGTGGCTACACACTGGACGAGTTGAAAAACGAAATCACTGGCGGCAAAACGCCAGCGTCGTTCGAGCCATCGATTGACTACGTTGTGACCAAGATTCCACGTTTTGCTTTCGAAAAATTCCCGCAAGCAAATGACCGTCTGACAACGCAAATGAAGTCGGTGGGCGAAGTGATGGCGATTGGCCGCACGCAACAGGAATCATTGCAAAAAGCCTTGCGCGGCCTCGAAACCGGCATGTCAGGCTTTGATGAAATCTGCACCGATCGCACCAAGATCGAATCAGAAATCGCCACACCAGGCCCTGAGCGTCTGTGGTACGTCGCTGATGCCTTCCGTGTTGGCTTGAGCCGCGACGAGATTCACAATATTTCCAAGATCGACCCGTGGTTCTTGGTCTTGATCGAGGACATTCTGAACGACGAAGCTTCGCTGCGTGGCCGTAGTGTTGATAGCTTGAGCAAAGAAGAATTCCGCAAGCTCAAGCGTAAAGGTTTCTCAGATCGTCGCTTGGGTACTTTGCTCGGTTGCGATCAGAATGCCGTGCGTAAAGCGCGTCATGCATTGTCAATTCGTCCGGTGTATAAGCGTGTAGACACCTGCGCAGCTGAGTTTGCGAGCAATACCGCCTATATGTATTCGACTTACGAAGAAGAATGCGAAGCCGCGCCGACGAGCAAGAAAAAAGTGATGATTCTGGGTGGTGGCCCGAACCGTATCGGTCAAGGTATCGAGTTTGACTATTGCTGCGTGCACGCGGCGATGGCGCTGCGCGATGATGGCTATGAAACCATCATGGTTAACTGCAACCCGGAAACCGTTTCTACCGACTACGACACGTCAGATCGCCTGTACTTCGAGCCATTGACGCTCGAAGACGTGTTGGAAATCGTGGCAATTGAAAAACCAATCGGTGTGATTGTTCAGTACGGTGGCCAAACGCCATTGAAACTGGCGCGCGCATTGGAGGCGAACGGCGTGCCTATCATCGGTACGACGCCAGACATGATCGACGCTGCTGAAGATCGCGAGCGCTTCCAGAAATTGCTGCAAGACCTGAACTTGCGTCAGCCACCAAATGCGACTGCGCGCAATGAGCAGGATGCTTTGCACTTGGCGCGTGAGCTTGGCTACCCATTGGTGGTGCGTCCGTCTTATGTACTGGGCGGCCGTGCGATGGAAATCGTTCATTCGGACAAAGACCTCGAACGCTATATGCGCGAAGCGGTCAAAGTGTCGAACGATTCGCCTGTCTTGCTGGATCGCTTCCTGAATGACGCGATTGAAGTGGATGTGGATGCGATTTCGGATGGCACCGATGTGATCATCGGCGGCATTATGGAGCATATCGAGCAAGCGGGTGTTCACTCAGGTGACTCGGCGTGTTCATTGCCTCCGTATTCATTGAGCCAAGAGTTGCAAGACGAATTGCGTCGCCAGACCGTGCTGATGGCCAAAGGCCTGAACGTTGTTGGTTTGATGAACGTGCAGTTTGCGATTCAAGGCAAGGGCGCAGATGCCAAAGTGTTCGTGCTGGAAGTGAATCCACGTGCATCACGTACCGTACCGTATGTATCGAAAGCCACTAGCGTGCCATTGGCCAAAGTCGCTGCGCGTTGCATGGTTGGTCAGACGCTGGTGCAGCAAGGTGTGACGACTGAAGTGATTCCACCGTATTACTCGGTGAAAGAAGCGGTCTTCCCGTTCGCCAAATTCCCTGGTGTTGATTCGATTCTCGGCCCAGAAATGAAGTCGACTGGCGAAGTGATGGGTGTTGGCGCAACGTTTGCTGAAGCGTTTGTGAAGTCACAATTAGCAGCCGGTGTGGTCTTGCCAAGTGCTGGTAATGTGTTTATCTCGGTACGTGAAGGCGATAAAGCGCAAGCGGTTGAATGCGCGCAAGTGCTGACTTCATTGGGCTTTAAAGTGATTGCCACCAAAGGCACGGCTGCGGCGATTAATGCAGCAGGTGTGGCGGTAACGGCGGTCAATAAAGTGACCGAAGGTCGCCCGCACATTGTGGATATGATCGTGAACGGCGAAATTGGCATGATCTTCAATACCGTGGACGAGCGTCGCCAGGCCATTCAGGACAGCTACTCAATTCGTCACGAAGCACTGAAAGCCAAGCTGCCAGTGTTCACCACCATCGCTGGCGCGAAAGCGGCGTGCATTGGTTTGCGCGATATGAAAGAGTTGGATGTTTATGACCTGCAGGGCTTGCATCGACAACTCAATAGCTGATATTTTACGGCTTGAATTAGCTTAAATAAGCCGCCCTGTATGGGGCGGCTATTATTTTTAGCAGCGCCAAAACGGCGCTGGGAGAAAGAAATGAATAAAGTGCCTCTGACCGTGGTCGGTGCAGAAATGTTGAAAGCCGAGCTGGCTAATCTGAAAAGCGTCGAGCGTCCGGCGGTGATTGCGGCAATTGCCGAAGCACGTAGCCACGGCGATTTGTCGGAAAACGCCGAGTACGATGCGGCCAAAGAAAAGCAGGGTTTTGTTGAGGGCCGCATTGCCGAGCTCGAAGGCAAGCTCTCCAATAGCCAGATCATCGATCCGAAAGACATGGCCGATACCGCTGAAGGCCGGATTGTTTTTGCCGCAACGGTGGTGTTGCAGGATCTGGAAACCGAAGCTGAAGTGACTTATCAGATCGTTGGTGATGACGAGGCCGACATCAAACTGGGTAAAATTTCGGTTTCCAGCCCGATTGCGCGCGCACTGATTGGTAAGTACGAAGGCGATGTGGCCGACGTGCAAGCGCCTGGCGGCATTCGCGAGTATGAAGTGCTGGAAGTGCGCTACGTCTAAGTGCATTGGGTTGACTGCGCTGCCGATTGATCCATCATGTCTGCATGAATCTGAAATGGGAGGAGGGTATTGCCCGCTAGCCATTGAGTGGCGTGGGCTATGCCTCAATACATCGTATGGGTAATGGAATCAAGAATCTGCTGACCACCTTATGGATTGGCGGCATGTGGATTATCGGCGTGGTGGTCACTCCGGCATTGTTTGGCAGTCTGGACAAGGCCGTGGCGGGTATGGTGGCCGGCAAGTTGTTTCATGCCATTGGCTGGATCGGGATTGTGGCGGGTGTATTTTTGCTGATCTGGTGGATTTGGACTGAAGGCGCACGCGCGTTTCAAGGTGCCAGATTATGGCTGATTGTTGGTATGTTGCTGTGTACGCTGATTAATCAGTTTGCCATTTTTCCGTTGATCGCCGAAATCAAACCTGCCGTGAGCAATGTGGCCGAAGGGATGTTTGGCGGCGGTCTGGCGCAGTGGCATACCATTTCCAGCCTGATTTATTTGCTGCAAAGCGTGCTGGGTCTGGTGTATATCTGGCGTCACGATTAAACGCCTGAGGCGGAACAAGCGAGCTTGCGGCGATCTTGCGTGCAGGTCGTTAAAAAACACTTGCACGCAGACGTATATAAAAAGGGCGCTTGCGCGCCCTGGGTCTTGTGTCTGGCCAGCCAGCTTACTGGGCGGCCTTTTTCTTCTTAGGCAGTATGATTTTGGGTTTTTCAGTATTGCTTGGGCGATAAATCAGCAGTAGCTTACCCAGCATCTGCACCGGGGCTGCGCCCAGGTCAGTACAGATTTGCTGCATAAATTGCGCACGGGCTTCACGATCATCACCGAGCACGCGAACCTTGATCAGTTCATGTGCATCCAGATTAACCGCAATCTCACGCATTACAGAGTCGGTCAAACCGTTGTTTCCAATCATAACCACCGGATTAAGGTGATGCGCCAAGCTGCGCAAATGACGGCATTGATCCGGCGTAAGTTCGAACATAATGATTGAATCCTTGAAAATCTTCTTAACTAACAGGGTAGTGTAACCGATGGCAGGTATCAATTCCAGTAGTGCTTGGCTACACGAGCATGTGAATGACCAGTATGTGCAAATGGCCAAGAAGGAAGGTTATCGGGCTCGTGCGGCGTACAAGCTGCTCGAAATCGATGAGAAAGACAAATTGCTCAAGCCCGGTTTGTGGGTCGCCGATCTGGGCGCTGCGCCCGGCAGCTGGTGTCAGGTGGCGATGAAGAAGGTCGGGAAAAGTGGCCGCGTCTTTGCGCTGGATATTCTGGAAATGGACCCGATTCGCGATGTCGAATTTGTGCAGGGCGATTTCCGGGAAGAAGAAGTCCTCAATCGCTTTAATGCCCTGCTCGGCGGTCGGCAAGTAGACCTTGTAATTTGCGATATGGCTCCCAATATGAGTGGTAATACAGTGACCGATCAGGCGCGCAGCATGTATTTATGCGAGCTGGCGCTGGAGTTTGCTCAGGAGCAGCTCAAACCAGGTGGACATTTTCTGGTCAAGGTGTTTCAAGGCAGTGGTTTTCCCGAGTATATGGCGGCAATGCGTGAAACTTTTGGCAGCGTTGTCTCTCGAAAACCTAAAGCATCACGTGACCGAAGCTCGGAAGTGTATTTGTTGGGCAAGCAAAAAAAGGCTTAAACAAACCTCCGATACAGGTAAAATAGTTTTGTCATTCCCGCGTTCGGGACATACAGGAGTAAAGCCGTGAACAATCTCGGCAAGAATGTCGCCATTTGGTTAATCGTTGGCCTAGTGCTGATGACGATTTTTAACCAGTTTTCCAAAAGCCAGGATACCGCCTCGCAGATTCCGTATTCCCAATTCATGGTGGAAGTGGAGCAGGGACGGATTGCCAGTGCCGAAATCGAAGGCAGCCCGCTGCGTGGCCAGTGGATTCGCGGCAAAAAATCCGATGGCAGCAATTACGCCACTCTGGCGCCTTTTGACTTCCGTATGGTCGATACGCTGATCAAGCACAATGTCAAATTTGCCGCCAAACCGGAAGCCGAGCCTAGCTTGTTGATGAGCTTCCTGATGAACTGGGGGCCTATGCTGCTGTTGATCGGCGTATGGATCTTCTTTATGCGCCAGATGCAGGGCGGCGGCAAAGGCGGTGCGTTTAGCTTTGGTAAATCAAAAGCCAAAATGCTCGACGAAAGCAATAACGCAGTCACTTTTGCTGACGTGGCGGGTTGTGATGAAGCCAAGGAAGAAGTCTCCGAAATCGTCGATTATCTGCGCGACCCAAGTAAATACCAGAGTCTGGGTGGCCGCATGCCACGCGGTATTCTGATGGTGGGCTCACCCGGTACTGGTAAAACGCTGTTGGCCAAGGCAATTGCCGGTGAAGCCAAAGTACCGTTTTTCTCGATTTCCGGTTCTGATTTCGTTGAAATGTTTGTTGGTGTTGGTGCGGCACGCGTGCGCGACATGTTTGAGAACGCCAAGAAAAATGCGCCGTGTATCATCTTTATCGACGAGATCGATGCGGTCGGTCGTCAGCGTGGCGCCGGTATGGGGGGCGGTAATGATGAGCGCGAGCAGACACTGAACCAGATGCTGGTTGAGATGGATGGTTTTGAAGGCAATTCGGGCATTATCGTCATTGCTGCGACTAACCGCCCTGATGTGCTAGACCCTGCATTGATGCGTCCGGGCCGGTTTGACCGTCAGGTGGTCGTGTCTCTGCCGGATATTCGCGGCCGTGAGCAGATTCTGGGCGTGCACATGCGCAAAGTACCGATTGCCAACGACGTAGATGCTTCGGTGCTGGCGCGTGGTACGCCGGGTATGTCGGGTGCTGATCTGGCCAATTTGGTCAACGAAGCGGCTTTGTTTGCTGCGCGCCGTAATAAGCGCTTGGTTGATATGGCCGATTTCGAATCCGCCAAAGACAAAATCTATATGGGCCCTGAGCGCCGCAGCATGGTGATGACCGAGGATGAGCGTCGTGCAACGGCGTATCACGAGTCAGGTCACGCAGTGGTTGCTGAAATGCTCGAAGGCACTGATCCGGTACATAAAGTCACGATTATGCCGCGTGGCCGTGCCTTGGGCTTGACCTGGCAGTTGCCTGAGCGTGATCGTTTCTCGCACTACAAAGACCAGATGCTCAATGAGCTGGCGATTCTGTTTGGTGGTCGTGTGGCTGAGGATCTGTTTATCAACCGCATTTCTACTGGCGCGTCGAATGACTTTGAACGTGCCACAGCGATGGCGCGTGATATGGTGACCCGCTACGGGATGACCGAGAAAATGGGCCCGATGGTCTACGCCGAAAATGATGGTGAAGTCTTCCTGGGTCGTTCGGTAACGACACATAAAAATGTGTCTGAATCGACCATGCAGCAGGTTGATTCTGAAATCCGCCGCATTATTGACGAGCAGTACGCGTTGGCCGTGAAGATTCTGAGCGAGAACCGCGACAAAGTTGAGGTAATGACTCAGGCGCTGATGGATTGGGAAACGATTGACCGTGATCAGGTGCTCGATATTATGGCTGGCCGCACGCCGCGACCACCTAAAGAGTTGCCGCCAATTCGCAAGCCCGCGCCGGTGCAGGCTGACACCCCAAGCGGTGGAGCGCAAGCGCCAGCAGCACCTGCAGCAGAAGTGTAAGCGGATTTGATACTCAATCAATCCAGTAAAGGCGGCTCCGGCCGCCTTTGTTTTGTGCGGATTAAAGATGAATAATTTTTTTCAATGTGGCCGCTTTCGGTTGGCATTAGATCGGCCGCTGGTCATGGGGGTATTGAATGTAACCCCTGATTCCTTCTCTGATGGCGGGCAATACCTCTCTCTATCCGGTGCTTTAAAGCGCATTGAGCAAATGTGCGCCGATGGCGTCGACATCATTGATATTGGTGGCGAGTCCACTCGCCCTGGGGCAACTGCTGTACCCGAAGAAGAAGAGTTGCGCCGGGTGTTGCCAGTCATCGAAGCCGCAGTTTCATTCAATGTTCCGCTTTCAATCGATACATTCAAGCCAGCCGTGATGAAAGCGACCTTGGCAGCGGGTGTGGATATGGTCAATGACATTGCCGGCCTTGAGGCACCGGGAGCAATGGAGGCCTTGCAGGAAACTCAGGCTGGCATCTGTCTGATGCACAAGCAAGGCAACTCGCCGAGTATGCAGCTCAATCCGGTGTATACCGATGTGGTAGCTGAAGTAAGCGCTTACTTGGCCGCTCGGGCCAGCGCCGTGCTGGCTATCGGAATCGACAAATCTCGCATTGTGATTGATCCTGGTTTTGGGTTTGGAAAAAACCTGGCGCATAATTGCGAGTTATTTCGCGCAATTGGCCCCATGCTGTGTGCGCTCGATTTGCCGATGCTGGTGGGTGTTTCCCGCAAGCGTATGCTCGGCGAAATAACCGGGCGTGAAGTGCAGGAGCGCATGGTGCCCAGCGTCGTGGCAGCCCTGCTGGCCGCACAGGCGGGGGCGCAGATTGTGCGCGTACATGATGTCAGGGAAACAGTGGATGCATTAAAGGTTTGGCACAGTTTAAAATAAGCCGCAAATTTTAAAGGGTTTCAGGGTAATGACGCGTAAATATTTTGGTACTGATGGTGTGCGTGGTCTGGTGGGTGAATACCCGATTACGCCTGATTTTGCGATGAAGCTGGGTTATGCCGCCGGACGTGTTCTGGTCGCCGAAGCCATCAAAAAAGGCATGAGCGAGCATCCCGGCGTCTTGATTGGTAAAGACACCCGTATTTCCGGTTATATGCTGGAAGCCGCTCTGCAAGCCGGTTTTAACGCTGCGGGCGTGGATTGCCATCTGACCGGGCCATTGCCAACGCCGGGCATTGCCTACCTGACCCGCGCTTTGCGCCTGTCAGCCGGCGTGGTGATTTCAGCCTCGCATAATCCGTATCACGATAACGGCATCAAATTTTTTGGTTCGGGTGGTAAAAAACTGCCGGACGAAGTCGAGCTGGCGATTGAAAGCGCAATTGATGATGCGCAGCCTTGCGTCGCGTCCAAGCAGATTGGCCGTTCATGGCGGATTAATGATGCCGCGGGGCGTTATATCGAATTTTGCAAATCCACCTTCCCGAATGATCTGGATTTGCGGGGTTTGAAGTTGGTGATCGATTGCGCACATGGCGCTACTTACCATATCGCGCCGCATGTTTTTCACGAGCTGGGCGCCGAAGTGGTCAGCATTGGCGTGGCGCCCGATGGATATAACATCAACGAAGAGGTGGGCGCGACTCATCCGGAAGCGCTGCGGCTGAAGGTGTTGTCCGAAGGCGCGCACTTTGGTATTGCGCTCGATGGTGATGGCGATCGGCTGATTATGGTTGACCGCGATGGTACGATTGTCGATGGTGACCAGCTTCTGTACGTGCTGGCCGTGCATCGGCAGGATAAAGCCACGCTGGGTGAAGGTGTGGTTGGCACGCTGATGACCAATCTGGGCGTGGAAAATGCCCTCAAGCAACGCGGTATCGGCTTTGTGCGCGCCAAAGTGGGTGACCGCTACGTGCTCGAACAATTGCAGGCCAAGTCATGGCTGGTTGGTGGCGAAGGCTCGGGCCACTTGCTGTGTCTGGATAAGCACACGACAGGCGACGGCATTGTGTCGGCCTTGCAGGTGCTGCAGGCGCTGAAAGAAAGCGGCCAGACGCTGGCGGGCTTTTGCAAGGATTTGCAGCTCTCCATGCAAGTGCTGAAAAATGTCCGCATCGCCAAGGGTTTTGATTGCCATGGTTCGGAAGCAATCAGCGCCAAAGTGGCCGAAGCCGAAGCAGCCATGGGCAGCGAGGGCCGCGTATTATTGCGTCCATCGGGCACCGAGCCAGTGGTGCGCGTGATGGTCGAGCATGTTAATCCGGTATTGGCGCGCGAATGGGCTGACCGTATTGCTGCAGTGGTCAGCAGCGAAGCCAGCTTGCATCACGCCTGATCGGCGATTCATAGGGAACACAGGCCGCATATGCGGCCTGTGTTGTTTGAAGTCGCTGCTGAATAACTTAAAGGGGGTATTGTCTTGTAGCTATTTTAATATATTGGCTGCATGGCAATACGTAGGTGGGGTGTGCTGAAAGCTACTCTGCTTGCGCCGGGGCAGGGCTGATTGGATCTGCGAGCTTGAGCCTTTAATTGCTGGCGTTGCCTTCCCAGCGGATTTTCCACTCGCTGCCTTCCGGTTGCCAGTACAGTCGTTTGCGCATTTTATTGTCCAGATTATCGCTGCGATAATCCTGTTCGAACGTGGCCACCATTTGTGGCTGTCCGCCCGTCACTGCAAAAATGGAAAGATCGTTCAGTGCAATTTTGCTCCATTTTTTGCCCGCATTCACTGCCGTTTTTTGTTGTCGCCAGCTGGCCAGATCCAGCCCTTCGGCGCTGCTAAACTGATTGCCGTAGAAATTCAGATACTGCTCGGTGTTGAGCGACTCCCACGCCGTTTTCCATTGCTCAATCACCGCATTGGCCGCCAAGTGGCGTTTTTGCCATTCATTACGGCTAAGCCACTCGATTTTCGGGCTGACAATCACCGGGGTCGTGCCGATTTGCAAATATCGCGCCACATCGAGCATTTCTTCGTTGGTGAGTACCACGCAGCCATTGGATGCCTGCGGGGGGCGGGCATAAGTCGCTGCCGGGCTGCCGTGTAGCCAGATACCGTAGCCGGTTTTTTTATTGCTTTTATCGAGCTCGTTCGGGTAGGAAATCGGCCAGGCACCAACGCCATACAGGTCGGCCAGCTCGCCATAAGTCCGGTCCAGCAAAGGGCGGGGCAGGTGCTTGTTCACAAAATAGACGCCAATTGGCGTGCGCTGATCGCCTTCCACCTGTTTACCAACCCCCAGCTTGCCAACGGTCACATAATGGTCTTTCACCATTTTGGGAACGCCCTGCTGATTAGCAAAAATATACAGCCGCGACGTATCGGCATCGACCAGCACGGCGTATTTTTGCTGATCGTTAAATTTCAGGATATTGGCAGGCAGCAGATCGGGCGGCGTAGGCATATTGCGGTAATTAATCCGTACCTGGGCTTCCTTGCGCAAATCGGCCAGCCGCTCGGCAATTTGCTGGGCAGGCGCAGCGATACTGATCTGATTGGCGCCAGCGCCAATCGATTCCAGCGGCACTGCGCGCATCGCATATAGATCGGCGCGCAACAAATGCGCCAGCCGGTAGTTGGGCTTTTCTACCAGCAAGGCATCCACGGTGGCGCGGGCATCGGCCATATTACCGCTGCGGATAAAATCAATCGCAGCCAGAATGCGCTCTTCGGGGCTACCCTGCGCGGCAGTACCGGCTTCCTCGGGGGTGAGCATGAAATACTTGCTCCCCGAATCGACCATTAGAGGTTGGGCTGCAGGTGCCAGCAAAAGCAGCGACACCAAGCAGATGGCACGCTTGGTGCGACGGGTAAGTCTAGGCATTCAGTTGACCGCAGGCATTCAAGAAAAAGT
Organism: Chitinibacter sp. GC72; assembly: GCF_009760905.1. GTDB lineage: Bacteria > Pseudomonadota > Gammaproteobacteria > Burkholderiales > Chitinibacteraceae > Chitinibacter. The sequence continues at coordinate 146,801 of NZ_VIRW01000005.1, forward strand.
CACCGCTTGGAAGCATTAACCACCGATCCGTTCTTCACGGATCAGCCAGCGGCTGCCTGATTTTTCCAGCACCAGTGTTTTGCCGGTGTTGCTCGACAGTCGGTCAGACTTGTATTGCTGGCGCAGACGTACTTTGGCAGTTTTCTCGTCGATCATTTCAATCCGCAAATCGCTGACATTCACGTCAATCGACTTGGGTGCACTGATTTTGGCATGCCGATCTTTTTCCCAGGCGGCGCGGCCACCGGGGGCCTTGAAGTTTTTCGAGTAACTATTAATGTAGCCGCTGACATTCTGGCGGCTCCAGGCACTCGCCCAGCCTTGCACGCTGGCAATAATCTGCTGCTTGGCTGCTTTGTCAGGCGTATTGTCCGGTGCTTCGGTCGGCTTGGGCGCGGCCGTCGGGGCTGGCTTGGCTGTGGCGACTGGTGCAGCGCTTGGCTTGGCAGTAGCAGGTGCCGTCGCTGCCACTTTTGGCGGCAGGGTTACTTTGGGCAGCGGTGGCAAAGTGGGTTGTGGTGTAATTGCGCCTTTGATCGGCGCCACTGCCACCGTCACCGGTTTGCTTGGCACCCGGCCAGCTTGCTGGCCAAAAAGCGAATCGACCAGCTTGAGCTTGGTCTGCACCTGAGGATTGCCACCTTCAAGCTGCAAGGCTTTGTCATAAGCTTGCGAAGCCAGGCGGGCATACAGATCACCCATGTTTTCGTGTGCAATCGCGTAGCTCGGGTTGGTTTGAATCGCCAGCTGCAAAGCACCACGCGCCTTGTCGTACTGGCCTTTATTGGCATACAGCACGGCCAGATTGTTATAGGGCTCTGGCAGTTGCGGGTAATCTTCGGAAAGTTGGGTAAACGCTTTAATTGCGTCATCCGTGCGCCCGGTTTCACTCAGGGCAATACCGCGCAGAAAACGCAGCTGGGCGTCCTTGGGCGATTTGCCCAGCGCTTTATCGGCCCTGTCCAGCGCTTGCGTAAACTGCTTGGTGCGGATCAGCTGTTGAATATCCTCGCTGTCGCCAGCGTGGGCAGCCATTGAAAACAGCAGTGGCAAGACAATGATCATCGAGCGAAGTGCAGACATTGGTATTCCGAATGAAAGGGTGATCACGGTAAACTGCGCAGATTCTAGCAAAATTTCAGGTGTTTGCCTCGATGAACCTGTCTCCGGCCGTTTCTTATATTGCCATGCTTGAATCGCACCGGGTTTGCGTAGGCTGTTTGGCTTAAGTCGGCCCCGCATTGCTTGCTTACTTTGATTCTGGTAATGGTTTGCTTCTGCTTCCGCAAGCAGAATATGGCCAAACCACCCTAGCAAACGATGGTGATTGAACCACGAAACCTATTCTATGTCGCGAACTCCACAGATTCTAGGCTTTTCAAAGTCCCCAAACGGTGAGTCGCATCGGCCTTGTCGAGCCCTTTTATCGACTCCGCCATTGCATTGTCGTTACGATCACCTGTCGCGCCCGCGGAAGACTCGAGCCAGCCTCAGTCAATCGTTCGGTTTACTATTCGCCACAGTATGTCCATCACGAATGGCCCGTAGGCAGCGCAACGCGGAGTTGCGCTGCCGAACGGCAAACCGTTGATTAGCAGAAGGAGTGACCTGGAATAGTTTGCAGATCGGCTCGACCCCGTGCTGCTTACGATGGGCATCGGTGAATCCCCTGATTATTTCAAGCGGCGGTCGAGCTCCGCCTGCGCGAAATACGCGCTGGCCAGACGCAGAATTTCATTGGCCTTTTTAAGTTCGCGCACCTCACGCTTCAACACTTTGATGCGTTCGCCCTCGGCTGTATTTTTATTGGCAGGAACGACATCGCCACCTTGCCTACGACACCAAGTGCGAAACGTTTCGGGTGTGCAACCGATTTTGCTGGCGATGGAAACGAGGGTAGCCCACTCGGATGGATATTCAGCGCGGTGTTCAATCACCATGTGAACTGCACGTTCGCGGACTTCGGAGGAAAACTGAATTGACATCTTCATAGCTCCATTCTCTCAAGAATTGGAGCCTCCGCGAAACTCGATGCGATTTAGAATATGCGAAAAGAATATTTTCTTGAAAACTTCCTCTGCGTAATCAATAAAGAGTGTTCATGCAATTTTGCATTGCACAACGGTGTGCTTTTGGAACTGCTCATTGGTTATTAAATTTGGGAAATTACGCAATGGCAAAGAAAATATTGGCAGTCCTGTCGAATTTTGGGTATTGGGGGGTAGAACTCACAGGCCCGATGCTAAAGCTTGAAGCGGCTGGTTATGAGCTAGTTTTTGTTACACCCAAGGGTCAGCGACCCGTTGCATTGCCGCCCAGTTATGACACCGACTACTTTGACCCTCCGTTGGGATGCCGTGTCACTACCACTGCCGATGCCGCAGAGGTGATAGCGGTCAAAGATAGCCCCAGACTTGAAGCCCCGCTTAATTTGTCGAGTTGGTTTCCTGAGCGTCCGTATTACAGCAAGCCAGATTTTCTTCGTGAGTTGGAGGCCTATCACGTCAAACTTCGCGAACTAGCTGAAGAGCTTGACGAGTATGCAGGCTTGCTGCTGGTAGGCGGTAGTGGCCCGATAGTCGATATGGTAAACAATCAGCGCGTGCATGACCTGATTCTCGGATTTTTTAAGCAGGATAAACCAATTGCCGCAATTTGCTATGGCGTAGCATGTCTGCCGATGGCGCGTGATTTCAACGAGCGCCGCAGCATCATCCGTGGCAAGCACGTGACCGGTCATTGCATCGAATATGACTACCACGATGGCACCGGCTTTATCGGCACCGACTTCAATCTCGGACCACCTCCTTACTGCCTGGAATATGTACTGACCGATGCGGTTGGTCCTGAGGGGCAGTATCACGGTAATTTCGGCAAGCCCACTTCCGTCATCGTCGACTACCCCTTCATCACCGCGCGTTCATTGCAGTGCTCGCATGAGTTTGGTGAGCAGTTTGTTAATGTACTTGAGCGTGGTGTGCGCCGGTACGGTTGGTAAGTCCCTTTTGCTTGTGCATTCGATGAGGTGGACCTGATGACGCAAACCAACACGGGCTGTCATGCCATTTATCGCCAACTATTGGCCGATGGCGTTAGCCATATGTTCGGCAATCCCGGAACTGTCGAACAAGGCTGGCTGGATGCATTGGCCGATTTTCCCGAAATGAAATACATCCTAACCCTGCAGGAAAGTGTGGCTGTGCTTTGTGCTGATGGGTATGCGCGTGCAGCCCAGAAACCTGCTTTGGTTCAGCTACATAGCTCACCAGGTATAGGCAATGCGGTTGGCGCACTGTATCAGGCCAAGCGTGGTCATGCACCACTGGTGGTGTTGGCCGGTGATGCAGGTATCAAGTACATGAATCTGGATGCGCAAATGGCGGCTGATCTGGTCGCCATGATGGAGCCCGTCACCAAGTATGCGACGATGGTACTGGATCCACGTAATGTGCTGCGCACCTTGCGGCGCGCCATCAAGATCGCGACCACGCCACCCATGGGCCCGGTCTATGTCTGCCTACCGGCCGATGTGATGGATGCCATGAACGAGGAGCCGGTGTTTCCGAGTTGCGTGCCCTCCACCCGCTGCATGCCCGATGAGGAAGCCATCGGCACCATTGCCGATTGGCTTGTGGCTGCTCAGACACCCATGATTTACGCCGGCGACGGCGTGGCCTGGTCGCAGGCCCAGAACGAGTTGGCCTCGGTGGCCGAGTTGCTGGGGGCAGAGGTTTATGGCGTGGACGAAGGGGAGGTGAATCTGCCGCATGCCCACCCCTGCCATAGTGGCTTGACCGGGCACATGTTCGGCAGCCAGAGCTTGCCGACACTGCAACGGGGAGACGTCAATCTGGTCGTCGGCACCTACATGGTGCCCGAGGTCTTTCCGGAGCTTGGCGACATTTGGGCGCCGGATGCACGCATCGTGCATATCGACCTGAATGCCTACGAAATCGCCAAGAATCATCGTGTTGATCTTGGCTTGGTCGCAGATCCTAAGTTAACGCTGGCGGCGCTGGCACGTGCGCTACGGACTCGGCAGAGCCCTGAGCAACACGAAGCTGCAGCACAGCGCTTGGCTGCGCTGCGCCAGTCGCGCGCCGCAGCACTGGTTGCTGCGCGGGCTGCCGATGTTGCAGCACCAGGACATGACGGGGTTACGATGGCTCGGTTTGCGCAAGCACTGGCCGCGCAATTACCAGAGAACGCGCTGATTTTTGATGAAGCACTGACCAGTTCACCCGCGCTGACCCGTTACCTTCCCCCCGCCACGCCGGGCAGCTATTTTCTGACCCGTGGCGGTTCGCTGGGTGTGGGCATTCCGGGGGCCATTGGTGCCAAGCTGGCACACCCGCAGCGCACGGTTATCGGCTTCAGCGGTGATGGCGGTTCCATGTACACCATCCAGGCTTTGTATACCGCGCGCCGACATCGGTGTGGCGCGAAATTTGTGGTGTGCAATAACCGCTCTTATCGCCTGCTGCAATTGAATATCGATGCCTACTGGCATGAGCAGCAAGCAGCTCCGCATTCGCATCCACTCTGTTTTGACCTCTCGCAGCCGGCGATCAATTTTGCCGAACTGGCGCAGGCCATGGGCGTTACTGCCGTACGCGTAGAGACGCTGGCAGACATTGCTCCGGCCATAGCGCGGATGCTGGCCGATGATGAACCCTTCCTGATTGATCTGGCCCTTGAGGGCGACGCACACCCCGAGCAGGTCGCTATGAGGTGCGGGCAGTAAGGCCGTATTCATCCTGTGCAATGACAGAAATGTACTACATGAGACAGCATAATCATCTTGGGCAAATGGCTGGCGGAGGAAGCGAATGGATCACCTGGAAATAAGCAAGGCTGTACGCAACTGGTTCAAGGCAGTGACGGATCAGATTGATGAAGAAAAGCTGTTGGCAATGCTGTCATCGAACGGTTTTGCATTGCGTTTTCCCGAGGCCACGCTGACTGATAGGGATAGTTTCAGCCGCTGGTACAAAGGTATCAGGCTCGCCTTTTTTGATCAAAGCCATACTATTCGGCATATGGAAATTGCGAGCGATGGCACCCGCGCCAATTTGTCCATTTGGGTGAACTGGCAAGCCAGGACCCGTCCGGAAGGCAGTTCGCAATCAAAACAATGTGATTTTGATGCTATGCAGAAATGGGAAATGGCCAATGAAAAAGGCGTGTGGGTCATTGTCAGTTATGACGTGGTCGACCTGTTCGACAACATCGGTTAGTAACTCCATTACGATAGGAAGTGAAAAATGATACGGCATATTGCAATTTTCAAATTGAAAGACAGTCAAAACGGCCAGAGCAAGGCCGACAACGTCAGCCAGATCAAGCGAAATGTCGAAAAACTTCGCGAAAATATCAATACGATTAAAGTCATTCAAGCCCAAGAAAATTTTCACGATTCTTCAGCACTGTTTCCTGCTGATGATCTATGTGTACTTGCGGACTTCGAAACCAGGGCTGATTACGATTTTTACTTCAATCATCCCGTGCACAAAGAGGCAGCCCATTTTGCTGGGGCTGTTTCGGAGTACGTGCATGGCATTACCTACGAGGTTTGATGATGGAGAATTTCAATTACTTTAACCCCGTTAAAATGCTGTTCGGCAAGGGGCAGATAGATAATCTGACAGATGAAATACTGCCCTACGGTAAGCGAGTTCTACTCGTTTATGGCCAACATCATCTGAAAGACACCGGGCTTTACGAAAAAGTAGTTAGCCAGTTTGCTAAAGCCGGCATTACCTGGTTCGAACTGGAAGGTGTACACCCCAATCCCCGCTATCGTTTAGTCGAGGATGGCATCAACATTTGTCGCCAAGAAAATATTGAATTTGTACTCGGTATTGGCGGTGGCAGCGTAAGCGACACAGCCAAGGCAGTAGCTATCGGCACCCGAATGGATTCGGATATCTGGGATGCCTATGAAGACTTCAACTACGCGATGCACGACCCCGCCAAAGTCCCCAAGCATACGGTTGGTGATGTGCTGCCTTTCGGTATCGTGATGACGAAAGCAGGCACCGGATCAGAATTTGATTACACCTCTGTGCTTTCCCGTCGCGAGACGCAAGAAAAGCTGATGATCATTGATAAACGAATCTACGCCAAATTCTGCATTGATGACCCGGCTCTTACCTTGACGACCCCTCTGCAGGAAAGCATGTACGGCGTTGCCGACATCATGACCCATTTCCTAGAGCAGTATTTTTCCCCTTCCAAAAATACGCTGGTTCTCGATGGCATCAAGGAAGGACAGCTCAAGGCAGTCATCGCTGCCGGGCGTCGCGTACAAGAAAACCTCAATGATTACGACGCGCGCAGTTACCTTCTATACGCGGCTGCGTGGGCCTGTGCCGACCAGAATATGTGCGGCGCCACCCCAGAATGGTCATCGCATTTGATCGAGCATGAACTGTCTGCCCAGACAGATCTTAATCATGGGCATGGCATGGCTATTGTGTATTCAGGCTGGATGCCTTATGTGCTGGAGGCTATTCCAGAACGCTTTGCCCAGTATGCCCAGAATGTCTGGGGTATCGAACGTAAAGGCCGTACGGACGTAGAGCTTGGCCGAGAAGGCATCGAAAAAACCAAAGAATTCTGGCGTTCGCTGGGAATTACGCTAACGCTGTCTGAGGCTGGGGTCGATGAAAAATACATCGGATCGATTGCCAGCCAGGCAATGCGCTTTGGTGCTGTTGGCTCGGCAAAAGCGTTGTCTGAAGCTGCCATTTCTGAAATTTTATATTCCGTCAAGTGAGACAAACATGGCTGATAACTACCTAACTACGGCTGAAGTGGTCGAGCGCTATTTCAGTGCAGTAAATGCTGGCGACTGGAATGAGTGGCTTACGCTATTTGCAGATGATGTCGTACTGATAGAGCCTATTGGCACTATTGAGGGCCTAGAAAACCTTCGCAATGGTGTGGGTGTTCTGACTAAGGTTTACAGTTCGTTCCAGAATAACTTGCTCAGTTACTTCGTGAATGGCGAGCACGCAGCGGCCCAGACTCATATTTCTGCTGTAACGGCTAGCGGGGGCAAAATCGAAGTTGATGTCTGCAATACTTATACCATTCGGAACGGCAAAATTTCACACCAAAAAAACTATCTGGATAGCAAAGAGTTGCAACCGTTTCTGGATGAGTTGAAAAAGCAGGGTTATTGAACGCAGCATAATTTAATTGGCTAAAAAAACGAAATAAATCCAACTGCGGAGTATCAGTTATGAACGGCATCCGATTTTCCCATATTGCTTTGAATTGCAAAGACCCCATTGCACAGGAGGAGTTCTATACTCGGCATTTCGGATTTGAGCGTGCACGAGTGTACGATCCTGGCTCACATGAGGTGGTCATGATCAGGCTTGGAGACTGCTATATCGAACTATTTGCCGCAAGGAAGGAACGACAGCTCGCCCCGCCGGAAAAGGATGGCTATGACAGCGTTGGTATGCGCCACTTCTGTTTCGAGGTTGATGATCTTGATGCACTACTTGCCGCCATGGGCGACGAGGCGGTGATTACGCTGGGACCTTTGGATATGGGGCAATACATCGAAAACATGAAAGTAACCTGGATCAAGGATCCCGAGGGCAACATCATCGAGCTGAATCAGGGTTATCGAGATCAGATTACACCTCCTGCCTTTGACGCAAAACTCAAGGTAACCTAGCCATGAGTTGAAAGATGTTAGCTGGCACTTAAAGTTGCATATCTCGCAGGCAGATATGCCTAACTCGCGACTAGAGTTCCAGATTACGTGCCCGCTATTTGTTTGTCGATGATATTGGCAAGATTTTCCAACTAATCGGAGCTATGCGTATATGAATAATTTAGCGCTTGCAGGCAAGAAAATTGCCGTACTAATCGAATCGGATTTTTACGAGAACGAAATCCATTACTACCAGCACCGTTTTCCCGAAGAAGGAGTCGAACTGCATTTCCTTACCCGCCTCTGGGGACAATCCTCCATTACCTTCACGGGCCATGAGTACAAAGCGCCCTTGCAGGTGAACGAGAGTTTCGAGGGCATGAGCGATGAGGAACTGCGCAGCTTCGCGGCCGTGATTGTGCCTTCCGGTATGGTGGCGGATCGCTTGCGTTATACGGAGGATGTCAGCAAAACCCCGCCTGCCACCACATTTCTGGCGCGCGCCTTTGCTCAGCCCGGCATTCTCAAGGGCATCATCTGCCACGGCTTGTGGCTGACTGCGCCGGACACCAGCCTGGTGAAGGGGCGTCGTCTGACTTGCCACAACAACCTGCTGGGTGATGCCAAAGCCTACGGCGCAGAGTACGTGGATGCCGACATGGTGGATGATGGTGATCTGATAACTGCTCGTACTGGAGGCCATTGCCATTTGCTGGCGCGCCAGATTATTGAGCGCTTGCGGGCCGCCTGAGCAGAGCCATCACTCATGTCCAATCTGCGCAAAATAGTGGCCGTGCTGGCAAGTAGCCCCTGGCTGGCGCTGCTGACCGGGTTAACGATTGCCCTGCTCGGGGCAATTGATCTGCTTGAAACTCGCCGGGGGGTCGTGGAAGCCACGACTACGGGTGAGTTGGCGTTGGTGCTCACCGGTGCTCAGCAAGTCTTTATTGGCTTGATCAACCTGATCGCGGGTTCCCGATTACTGGGGGTCGGGTTGCTGGGGACGCCAACCACGGCCCGGCATCCGGCCATGCAAGGATTGTTCAAAGGCTATGTAGAAAATCCCAAGCTCAATCTCTTTCTTAGTTTGTCGATGCTGCTCCTGGTGGGATATCAGGGATGGCAAGACTGGGTACTGGGCGGCCTAGGGCAGGCTCGCTCGGTGTGGTATTTCGGCTTGGGTCTGATTGCATTGTTGGCATTTGCACGCAGCCTTTCGAGTTTGATATTGGCGTTGGGGTTGCTTTCAGATGCTGAACAGAGGGGGCGTTTCTCTATTTGGCTTGCCGATTGTTTGTATGAGCAATTGCAGAAGCCTTGGCTATTGCTGAGCGTTGCAGCCGTTTGTCTTCTGTTAGGTATGGCCGAGGAGCTGTTTTTTGTCGTCTCTCAGGCTGGCACAGCGCAATTCATTGCGCATTATGGGATGCTGCTTTTTGTTCTTCTTGAAGCCAGCAAGCTGCTCCCTATTCTTTTTCCTGCTGCCGTCCTCGCTAATAAGGGAATGACGGCATCGCACCTAAAATCAACTGACTCTACCAATTAACGCTAGGAGAACAAAATGGATGCTATGCAATTCACTTTTTCCGATTTGATTATGGGATATGTCAAGGCTTTTGAGTGGGAGCGCAAGGAGTACTTTATCCTTAGCACTAGTGATGGCCGCGAGTTCGAAGTTAAACTTGGTGATAATTGCTACGCTGAGATTATCCGCAATCTTGGCGAGGGATTCATCTCCACTGAACAGATTCAGAATATGCTCAAGCCTGGGCGATTCTGTTTCGTGTATGGCATTTTTTACCCAGAAAATGGCGTGACCCGTTTCGAAGCCAAGCATATTGTGTTCGCCGGTAGAAACGAAGACGCCTATGTGTTCGAGCAGCAGGACTGGTGGGTGCGGCAAATTCGCCAACTGGCAGATTTTTATGTGAATGCCGAGTTCGGTGATGGCCCGATCGATTATCGACATTATCGCACTCAAATTACCGCCGATGGGCGAACCACTGGTGATTATCGTCAGGAAACCGATACCATTTCCCGCCTCGTGTACGGTTTTGCGTCAGCTTACTTGCTAACAGGCAATGATCGTTATCTCGAAGCCGCCGAAGAGGGTACCAACTATCTGCGCGATCATTTCCGTTGCCAGAACGCCAGTGAACAGTACTGCTACTGGTATCACGCGATTGATGTGGTGGGGGATCATGAGCGCAAGATATTTGCTTCTGAGTTTGGCGATGATTTCGATGCGCTGCCTGCGTACGAGCAGATCTACGCGCTGGCAGGTCCAACACAAACCTTTCGTATTACCGGCGATACACGGATTGCCAGCGATATTCAGCAAACCATTAATATGTTCCAGAAATATTACCTCGACCCGAAACAAGGGGGCTACTGGTCACATCTTGACCCGGTAACCTTCGATGGCGAAGCTGAATCACTGGATCGTAACCGTGCACGTAAAAACTGGAACTCCGTGGGGGATCATGCGCCGGCATACCTGATCAATGCGGTGCTCGCGACAGATCGGGCCGAGTGGAAAACCATGCTGGAGTACTGCGCAGATACCATCACGCAGCATTTTCCCGATTATGCGAACAGCGCGTTCGTCAATGAGAAATTCCATGCGGACTGGAGCCACGATCAGACATGGGGCTGGCAACAGAACCGTGCCGTGGTTGGGCATAATCTGAAAATTGCCTGGAATCTGTCGCGAATCCGTTCGATGGTCGACAAGCCCGAGTACCGCGAGTTTGCCACCCGTATCGCCTCCTTGATGCCCGAGCACGGCATGGATAAGCAGCGGGGGGGCTGGTATGACGTGGTTGCCCGTACCCTCGGGGAAGGCGAGCAGTGGCACCGTTTTGCCTGGCATGACCGCAAGGCCTGGTGGCAGCAGGAGCAGGGCATTCTGGCCTACCTGATCATGTACGGTCTGGACAAGAAACCGGAATATCAGAAGCTGGCGCGAGAATCGTCGGCCTTCTACAACGCCTGGTTCCTTGACCATGATGTTGGTGGCGTCTATTTCAATGTGCTGGCCAATGGCATGCCTTACATGCTGGGCAACGAGCGGATGAAGGGCAGCCATTCGATGGCTGGCTACCATAGCTTTGAGTTGTGCTATCTGGCTGCGGTATATACTAACCTGCTGATTACCCGTCAGCCACTCGATCTCTTTTTCAAGCCGCGCCCCGAGGCTGATCGCACCTTGCGCGTTGCTCCCGATATGCTGCCGACTGGTAGCGTGCGCATCGAGTCGGTCACCATCGATGGTCAACCCTTCACAGGTTTTGATGCCGAGGCCCTCACCGTTCAGTTGCCTGTGAGCGACACCGCTCTGCGCGTCAAGGTTCAACTAATGCCTACCGATGGTTTGGTGCATTTCAATCTGGTGGTGGATGGCAACTGCATGACCCTCACGGGGGATCTCGACACGCTGGCGGCACCGTATTTCCGCACTCGTCTGGCAGAGCTGATCGCCAGCAATCCGGACAATGTTACGCTTGATGTGAGCAAACTGGCGCATCTGTCAGATGCGGGCTTGCGCGTGTTGGCCTTTGAAAGAGGCAAGCTCTCTGCAGGTGGTCGCCTGACCATCATTGGCGCCAATGACGAGATCAAGTCGAAGTTGATGGCTGAGGAACTCGGCGAAGAAGTCGTACTGGCCTGAGGGCATACCTTAAACAGCCCCATTTTTGACGGGGCTGTTTTTTCACTCATGGAGAACAAGCATGGTCCAGTTTGCAACCCAGGCAGGCCGTCCTCATCCGCTTGGCGCCACGCCGTGCGACGAAGGGGTTAATTTTTCACTGTATTCCCAGGATGCCACCCACATCGAGTTGCTGCTGTTTGCTCGACCGGATGATCAGGAGCCATCACAAACCATCGTGCTGAACCCTGAAAGCAACCGCAGTTTCTTTTTCTGGCATGTGCTGGTGGAGGGGCTCAAGCCGGGTTGGCATTACGCCTACCGGGTTGATGGTCCACAGCAGCCAGAGCAAGGGCTGCGCTTTAACCCGGCCAAGGTATTGCTTGATCCGTATGCCAAGGGAATCAGCAATCTGCTTTGGGATCGGGCCGCCGCCTGCGGCGATGGCGACAATCTGCACCATGCCATGCGCTGTGAAGTCGTTGATACGCGCGATTATGACTGGGAGGGAGACAAGCCACTGGGGCGGCGAATGGCCGATTCGGTGATTTACGAGTTGCATGTCCGCGGTTTTACGGCCAGCAGTGATCTGCCCAAGGCGGGCACCTTCCGCGCCCTGATCGAGAAAATTCCTTACCTGCAGGAATTGGGCGTCACGGCGGTTGAATTACTGCCTGTGTTTGATTTTGATGAAACCGAGGTACTGAGGGTGCTGCCTGATGGCAGCTCGCTGAAAAATTTCTGGGGCTATTCCACTGTTGGCTATTTCGCGCCGGAAAACAGTTTCTGCGCGAGTGCCCACGAAGGTGCGCACATCAACGAACTGCGCGATCTGGTAAAGGCCCTGCATGCCGCAGATATCGAGATCATTCTGGACGTGGTGTTCAATCACACCAATGAAGGCAATCACCTCGGGCCTACCCTGCACTTCAAGGGGATCGATAACCGCACCTATTACATTCTGGTCGATGGTCAGCCGCAGTACTACATGGACTACACCGGTTGCGGCAACACCGTGAACAGCAATCACCCCATTACCGATAAATTCATTCAGGATTGTCTGGAGTACTGGGTTCGCGAGTTTCACATTGACGGCTTCCGTTTCGATGAAGGATCCATCCTGTCTCGTGATGAGTCCGGTCGACCCATGCGCCATCCCCCGGTGCTGTGGAATCTGGAACTATCGGAAACCTTTTGTGATACCAAGCTGATCGCCGAAGCGTGGGATGCCGCAGGGCTGTACCAAATCGGCAGCTTTCCAGGCATGCGCTGGGCGGAGTGGAACGGCCGCTACCGCGATGATGTCCGGCGATTTGTCCGTGGTGATCCGGGTTTGGTCGGGGCGGTGGCCACCCGCATTGCCGGCAGTGCCGATATTTATCAGTGGAATGGCCGCGGCCCGGAAAACTCGGTCAATTTCATTGCCTGTCACGATGGTTTTACCCTGATGGATCTGGTTTCCTACAACGGCAAGCATAACGACTGCAATGGCGAAGGGAATCGGGATGGCATTGATGACAATCTAAGCTGGAACTGCGGGCAGGAAGGCCCGTGTGAAGATCCGGGTGTGATTGCCTTGCGCAAGCGGCAGATCAAGAATTTTGCCGCCATTTTGCTGTTGTCGCAGGGGGTGCCGATGTTGATGGCCGGTGACGAATTTGGCCGCAGTCAGCAGGGCAACAACAATGCCTATTGCCAGGACAATGCGATCAGCTGGCTTGATTGGTCCTTGCTGGATGCCAACCGCGACTTGTTTAAGTTTGTAAAAGGCATGATCGCCCTGCGCCGGCGCTGCAGCCAGCTGCGCCGCTGGGATTATTTCGAGGGTGGGATCAATGCACGCGGGGTGGCGCAGATTGCCTGGCATGGCTGCATGCTGAATGCTCCCGGCTGGAGCGATCCCGATTGCCAGGTACTGGCGTTCACCCTTGGCGCGCTCGATGACAAGGAGCCGGATCTCCACATCATGCTCAATATGGCTGACCAGGCGCTGGGTTTTCAGATTCCGGAGCTGAACGGGCGGCACTGGCATCGTTATGCCGACAGTGCAATTGCGGGTGAGGCGGCGATGGACATGCAGGCTGGCACCGTAATTGAGGACGCCGAGTATCTGGTGTCCGGGCGCAGCGTGGTTGTGTTGCTCTCGAAGTGAGGTCGGAGCATGTCGAGTGAGATTGAAGACATCGTTGCAGATAGTATCGAGGAGTTGGCTGTTGATGATCTGATTGAGAATCGGGAAGAATCAGAAGGCAATAACAGAACGCCACGCTGGGAGTTGTTTGTTGCCTTCACTTCGTCCATTCTGGCCGTGTTGTCGGCATTAGCGGCCCTTATGGCCACCTTTGCCTCAGATAAGGCGACAGTGGCATTGTCGAATGAGGGCTCTTTTTCATCCTCTGCTGAGGGACTAGATGCCAGTCGAACTGTGCTGCATGCCAAATTTGAAATACTGAAGGCAATGAACCAGAGCCCAAGTGAGGATGATTTGGCTGAGTTACAGCACTTGGATCGCAAGAGGAGTGAAATGCGAGCTCGAATCGCTAGCGCAGGAGCAGTCAGCGATCATCAATTAAAGGCGCACGATCGGTTAGCCATCGCGGTAACTCTGTTTCAAGTGACCATGCTGTTGGGTGGGGTAGCCGTTATGGTTAAGCGGCGACTCGTCTGGTTTTTCGGCCTAGGTTTCAGCGCTGTAGGGTGTGTTTTTCTTCTGCTTGGCATGATGGGATACCTTTATTGAACCTGAGCAGCAATTCCAGTTGAACTACGTGTACGCCGCTTTGTGCATGGTGGGGGCGGTGTATTTCATGTTCCGCACTTGAATCGGCGGCAATGACGCACATTCACGAATAAATCAGTTCCGCGTTATAATGCTGCGTTCTGGAAAGGAGTTCTTATGCCTATCTATGCTTATCGCTGTAGTGCATGTGGTCATACGGATGAACATATGCAAAAAATGTCTGATGCCATTTTGACGCAATGTCCGGCGTGTAAAACCGAGAAATACGAAAAGCAGCTCACTGCTGCGGGTTTTCAGCTGAAAGGCAACGGCTGGTATCAGACTGATTTCAAAAACAAAACTGCGGCACCCGGCGCCTAGCCTGTGCGGCAATAGTCCTGCGGGAAATTTGTGACCTCATTGTTCAAGCGCTACCTGCTTACCGGCCTGCTGATCTGGATTCCCATGGCAATTACGCTGTGGGTGCTCAGTACTCTGATCGGCACCATGGATCAACTGGGCGCTATTTTGCCCAATGGCCTGCGCCCGGATTACTGGCTGCTCAAAGGTTTGGCACAGACATTCCCCAGCCTGGCTAATGCCAAGCATATTCCAGGCTTTGGCGTCATTCTGACGGTACTGGTTTTGCTGATCACCGGCCTGGTGGCGACCAATATGCTGGGCCGCCGCCTGATGCAGCTGGGGCAAAAGCTGCTCAACCGCATTCCGATTGTCCGTTCGATTTACAACAGCGTAAAGCAGGTCTCCGACACGCTGTTTTCCGACTCGGGCAATGCGTTTCGCGAGGCCGTGCTGGTGCAGTTTCCGCATGGCAATGCCTGGACTGTGGCTTTTCTGACCGGCGTACCCGGCGGCGAAGTGGCCGAGCTGCTGTATGACGAGATGGGGAACGAGCTGGTGTCGGTGTATGTGCCCACCACGCCAAACCCGACTTCGGGCTACTTCATCATGCTGCGCCGCGCCGATGTCAAGCCACTGGCGATGAGTGTCGATGACGCGCTCAAATATGTGATTTCAATGGGTGTAGTGATGCCCAGCAAGGCGATTGCCTATCCGGATGCCTTAAGTCTGGATTTGTGTGAAACCCATACCGCAGCACATGCTGCAAAAAATGAAAGATAAGTCTCCGCCATCAATCGCCAGCCCACGGGCAGACGATTAGGGCGGAATGATTGGTTTTAAAATTAGGAAAATTCAATGCGTACTAATTACTGTGGTCTGATCAACGAGCAATACCTCGGCCAGACTGTGACTTTGCAAGGTTGGGCTCATCGTCGTCGTGACCACGGTGGCGTGATTTTTATCGACTTGCGCGACCGCGAAGGTATCGTTCAAGTCGTAGTTGACCCGGACACCCCGGACGCATTTGCCACTGCTGATGCTTCACGCGGCGAATACGTGTTGGAGATCAAAGGGATCGTTCGTGCGCGCCCAGAAGGCACCACCAACAGCAAAATGATCTCTGGCCAGATCGAAGTATTGGCCAAAGACATCATCATCTTGAACAAGGCCGAAACGCCACCGTTCCAGATCGACGACGAAAACCTCTCTGAGAACGTGCGTTTAACCAACCGCGTGATCG
Source organism: Chitinibacter sp. GC72 (assembly GCF_009760905.1). Lineage (GTDB taxonomy): Bacteria > Pseudomonadota > Gammaproteobacteria > Burkholderiales > Chitinibacteraceae > Chitinibacter. The sequence continues at coordinate 162,444 of NZ_VIRW01000005.1, forward strand.
ACCTGCGTCGCCCAACGATGCAACGCAATCTACGTTTGCGTTACCAAGTGGCTTTGCTGGTGCGTAACTTCCTCGACGCCAAAGGCTTTATCGACATCGAAACACCGATGCTGACTCGCTCTACGCCAGAAGGCGCGCGCGATTACCTCGTGCCAAGCCGCGTACACGACGGTCAATTCTTCGCCTTGCCACAATCGCCACAGCTGTTCAAACAGTTGTTGATGGTCGCTGGTTTCGATCGTTACTACCAAATCACCAAATGTTTCCGTGACGAAGACTTGCGCGCTGACCGCCAGCCAGAATTCACACAGATCGATATTGAAACTTCGTTCCTGAACGAAGAAGAAATCATGAGCCTCACCGAAGAAATGGCGCGCCATGTCTTCAAACAAGCGATCAACGTGGATCTAGGCGAATTCCCACGCATGGCGTATGACGACGCGATGTTCTACTACGGCTCGGATAAACCCGACCTGCGCGTTGACTTGAAATTTACCGAACTGACCGACGTAATGAAAACGGAAGAATTCAAAGTATTCCGTGGCGCGGCGGACATGGAAGGCGGCCGCGTAGTCGGCTTGCGCGTACCAGGCGGCGCGGTAATGAGCCGTAAAGACATCGACGACTACACCAAGTTTGTCGGCATCTACGGCGCGAAAGGTCTGGCCTACATTAAGGTAGAAGACGTAAACAACATCACCAACGGCGAAGACTCTGGCCTGAAAGCGCCTATCGTCAAGTTCCTGTCGGTTGAAGCGCTGAAAACCATCATCGAGCGCACTGGCGCGCAAAACGGCGACATCATCTTCTTTGGCGCGGACAAACGCAAAGTCGTTGACGAAGCGATCGGCGCATTGCGGATCAAGATCGGTCACGAGCGCGGCGAAGAAGGCGGCTACTTCACCAAATCGTGGAAACCATTGTGGGTCGTTGACTTCCCAATGTTTGAATACGACGAAGACGGCAAACGCTGGAACGCCTGCCACCACCCATTCACATCGCCAAAAGCGGAACACCTCGAGCTACTCAAAACCAATCCGGGCGCTTGCAAAGCACGCGCTTACGACATGGTGTTGAACGGTTGGGAAATGGGCGGCGGCTCGGTGCGGATCCACCAAGCTGACGTACAATCAACCGTGTTCGACGCGCTTGGCATCGGCGAAGAAGAAGCGCAAAACAAATTTGGCTTCTTGCTCGACAACCTGAAATTCGGCGCGCCACCACACGGCGGCTTGGCCTTTGGTCTGGATCGCTTGGTAACCTTGATGACCGGCGCAGAATCAATCCGCGACGTGATCGCCTTCCCGAAAACGCAACGTGCGCAGTGTCTGTTGACCAATGCACCCAATGCGGTGGACGAGAAGCAATTGCGCGAATTGCACATCAAATTGCGTAATCCGCCAGTGATTGAGTAATTGGGTTTGTAGTAGTTTGAAATGATAAAAAAGACCGCTGATGGCGGTCTTTTTTATTGGTGGGTATATGGCTGTAGCTATTTCTGGTGTTGGCTTGGGGGTATATACATTGGCTGGTGTGTGGTGGGTAGGGCGTATTCGACGCAGAGCGGCAATACGCCATAGGGTGATGATTTGTGCGGCGTAGTGCCGGAGGCGACTACGCTCTACGGCGCTGTTGAGGCGCATTACAAATTATCAGCTTGGCTTTCTTTACTCTCTTTGACGCAATCATCCATATTTTTGTACTGGTAAATTACTTTGACTTGGCCTGTTTTATAATCGCCGTAGCTAGCCACCTCAACTGAGAGAAATCCTAGGTTAGGATCGATTTTTGACAGTGCAGACTCTTCCCAGACGTAGGCATAAACGGCTTGGTCTTCTTTTGCTGCCATTGCCCAGAACTCCGGTTCTGTATAGCTACCTTTAACGTATTTGTAGTGCTTGCCTTTGCTGTACTTTACCGCAAGAGTTTCAGCAATTGAATCTGTCCGCTCCTTAATTTGATCTCCGTTATCATTAAATTCTAGCTCAGGTGTATAAGCTACTATTTTGCATAGCCCCGATTTTTTGCTAACGATGACGGAGTATTCTGTGAATAAATTAGAAGGTTTTGGAGGCGTTCCTTGAAGAAGGGTTGCGGATGTCTTTGATGGAGTAAAGCCAAAAGTGTGAACTAATTCTTCGCGGCTTATTGATGCCGCAAGCCCAAATGGCCCATCGTACTGTTTAATTTGAGAGGTCAATTGTTTGGTAGATTGGCTTGCAATTGCTGCTGAAGATGCTTGTTCTGTTGAAGCTGCGACATTTTGGTTGTTGCAGCCGCTTAGATTAATTGATAAGCATACAAAAAATGAAAGACCCATAACGCGTTTCATTCAATACCTCCCTTAATTATGTATACTCATTGAGCCGCGGATCGGTCGGCGGTGATTGTCAATAATCCACCGATTAAATTTTCTATTAGCTTACTATAATGTAATTAAGCCGTGTGGCCGTGTAGAGCTGTAGGTACGATTAGCGCAGCGTAATCGTACGAACGAAACCGCCTTTTTGGTGGGTTTTCTTGGTCTGCCACATTCAATCAACGAGCATTGACGGCTGTGCGCCGCGGCACTGACTTTCTTTGCTTCGCCAAAGAAAGTCAGCCGTGTAGGGCGGGTCATGACCCGCGCTGAGCTGCACTTGGATTTATCGCCATATTGGCGGGTTACGCCTGTGGCTAACCCGCCCTACATTTTTGTGGTTTTATGCGCCGTTGGCGCAATGTTAAATGCGCGTTCCGCCGCGCAGGCGGGCAGGGCGCTTCTGCAAATACCCCTGCACCCCAAAGCGGCCCTCGGCATCTGCGTCGGCTCCGCCGATGCCCTCGCTGCGGACAATCGGCAAGGCGGCGGGCTTTAACAAAACAGAGCCCGCCGAAACCCCTTGCCGCTTGTTTACCCCTTCGGGTATCCCGCGTCGCTAAGCGGCACAGCCGCTAAGCTTTGGCGTCACCTCGCTCGGCGCTGATGCAGGGGATTCCACGCAGAACAACGATTACGGTATATACATGCCTTGGTATTTCCCTGTAGATTAATTTTGGTAAGGCTTTTAGCGCAATACCCATGCTTGCTTTATTCACGCTGTGTGGGCTGGGACTTTAATCCCCTGTCGCCCATCGCCGAGGGCGTGGCCTAAGGCTAATAGCCCGGAGGGCCGCAGGCGGGGGGGCTCCTTTGGGGTGTTGGGGGCTTTGGAGAAGCAAAGCCCCCAACCTGCCCGCGCGGCGGAACGCGCATTCAAACATCGCGGCGTAGCCGCATAAAACCGAAGCTCGCGCAGCGAGTTTTGCGGCGCCACGCCGTGGCTTTTTCAAGCGGGGTTTCGCGGCGATCGGGCACGCGAGGGTTGCAAGGGACGGAGCAAGACCCGTCCCTTGCTCGTCCGGCGGGCGAAACCGCCGGTTCACCGCCTGCGGCAGCAGGCTATGCCATCGTGGATATTTAAAATCAGCTGGTTTTGTGCGCCGTTGGCGCGATGTTTTCAATGCGCATTCCGCCGCGCAGACGGGCAGGGCGCTTCTGTAAATACCCCTGCACCCCAAAGCAGCCCCCGGCATCTGCGTCGGCTACGCCGATGCTGGCCTTAGGCCACGGCCTGCGCTAAGGCGACAAGTCGCCAAGCTCCGTCACGCCTCGACTGCGGACAATCGGCAAGGCGGCGGGCTTTAACAAAACAGAGCCCGCCGCTTACCCCTTGCCGCTTGTTTACCCCTTCGGGTATCCCGCGTCGCTTAGCGGCACAGCCGCTAAGCTTTGGCGTCACCTCGCTCGGCGCTGATGCAGGGGATTCCACTTAGACCCACCATTGCGGCATATACATGGCAGGGTGTTGCTCTGTAGGTCAATTCCGATCTGGCTTTCAGCACAATACCAATGCCTCTTTTGTTCGCGCTGTGTGGTCTAGGGCTTTAATCCCCTGTCGCCCATCGCCGAGGGAGTGGAGTGAGGCAAACAGCTTTTCGTTTGGCTCACGACCGACTGAGGGTAGCCCGGAGGGCCGCAGGCGGGGGGCTCCTTTGGGGTGTTGGGGGCTTTGGAGAAGCAAAGCCCCCAACCTGCCCGCGCGGCGGAACGCGCATTCAAACATCGTGGCATAGCCGCATAAACAATGCGCCGGCAAGGCGTGGCGATGGGCGTTAATTTGCTGCGTTTTTGCGGTGGCTTTGGCTATGCTTAATTTTGGTTTTGCATATGGCAAAAGAAGGATGGGGATCATGAATATCAGTCAGCGTTTGCTTGCAATGATTGCGGTGGCTCTTCTGGCTTTGCTGGCTTTGGCGATGCTGGGTAGTTACAAGCTCAAGCAGGATGTGGACCAGTTTAGCGCGCTGGATGTCAATGTGATTCCCAGCCTGGTGCTGATCGGTAATCTGGATGGGGCGATTGCGCAGAACCGGATTGCGATGTTTGCGCATATTCTGGCGCCCAATGATCAGCAAAAATCGGAAGTCGAGCAGCAGCTTTTACAGCGCAATCAGCACATCGAGCAGTTGCTGGTCCAGTATCAGGCGCTGTTGATTAATCCGCAGGAGCAGGCTTTGCTGGCCAAGCTCAAAGAGAGCTATAGCCTGTATCAGGAGGTGTTTCTCAAGGTGATCGAGCGCTCCAAGGCGCGCGATAATACCAGCGCTTTCGCGCTGGCCGATGGGCAGGGCGCTTCGCTTAATCGCCGTTTGATTGCCGATTTGCGCAAGGTGATCGAATTTAATCAGCAGCATGCCAGCGCCAGCGTTGCCGTGGCCAAGCAGGAGGCGAGCCGGGCGATTACGTTGTTTGTGGCGCTGGCGGTGCTGGCCACTGCGGCTGTGCTGGGGCTGGGCGTGTGGATTTTGCACGCCATCCGCCAGCCGCTGCGCCAAACATTGCGGGCGGTAAGCCATATCGAGTCATCGCTGGACTTCACGCATCGCGTGCCTGCTGCGGGCAAGGATGAAATTGGCGAATTGGTATTGGCGTTTAATAGCTTGTTGCGTACTGTGCAGCAAAGCTTTGGCAGCATCAGCCAGAATATTCACGCCATGACTAATTCGGCGCACCAGATGGTCGATGCCTCGGGCGATTTGTCGCGGGTGGCGGGCGACTCCAGCGAAGCAGCGGCGCATATGGCGGCGACGGTGGAGGAGGTGACGGTGAGCATTGGTCATGTGGCCGAGCGGGCGCGGGATGCGGATCAGCACGCGGGCTCTTCCGGCCATCTGGCGGCGGAAGGCGAGGAGGTGATTCAGGCGACGGTGGCCGAGATCAACGGCATTTCAAACACGGTGAACGAGGCTGCGGGTGAGATCACTGCGCTGCGCGAACAAAGCCAGCAGATCCAGGCCGTGTTGGGCGTGATCAAGGATATTGCCGATCAAACCAATCTGCTGGCGCTGAACGCCGCCATTGAGGCGGCGCGTGCAGGCGAGCAGGGCCGGGGCTTTGCCGTTGTGGCTGATGAAGTGCGCAAGCTGGCCGAGCGCACCAGCAATTCGACGCACGAAATTACCGCCACGGTGAGCCAGATTCAGGAGGGTGCCAACCGAGCTGTGAGCCGGATGAATCAGGTGGTTCAATCAGTCAATCAGGGCGTAGCATTTGCCCGTGATGCGGGGGATGCCATCCACCGTATCCGCAGCGCCTCCGATAGCGTGCACGATTATATTTCCGAGATTTCCGAAGCCATCGGCGAGCAAAGCAGCGCCAGCACAGCGATTGCGCAACAGGTCGAGCAGATCGCCAGAATGGCGGGCGACACCAGCGGCGCAGCCCGGCAGGCAGCCAGCTCGGCAGGCCAATTGTGCGAGCTGGCCGACGCCGTCCAGCAAACGATAGGACGTTATCGTATCTAAGCCGTGGCGCGCGCTAGGCTGCTGGCTTTATGGCAACGCTGGCAAGGGCTGGGCTTCGACCAGATAGGTGCGGCTGCCCGGCCCGACATTGCTGATGAAATTGACGATGGAATCAACGGTCACGGTGTTGATCCGGCCTGCAAGACGCAAATCGCCGGGGTGATCGTCAAAAGCAATATTGGCACGGAATACCCGCCCGCCCAGCCGTTTGAAGGTGTTGATTTTCAGCTCGCTGGCCTGATAGCCGGCGAGTTTGAGCCATTGTTGGGCTTGCTCGCGATTGCGGATTTCAATGTCTTTGCTCATCGCACGGGCCAGATTTTCCAGTGCCCACTGGTTTGAATTCTGATAGCGGGTCGAGAATGGATAGGCGACCATATTGTAGCGTTCGCTATGCAGCACGTTGAGCTGCTGGCTTTGCAGCAGGGCATGCAAGCGTTCCTGTGTTGCTGCAGGTGGGACGATCAGCAGCGCGTCGTAGGCGACAGGGTCATCCATAAAGAAATTGGCCAGCCCTTCTTGCCAGATGGCCGAGGTGGCTGTGCCGCAATCGTTCAGCGCGTGCACGACGCGCCAGTTGCCTTGCTGCGCCGGGTCTCGCCAGACAAAGCCCAGATGCGAAAACCGCAGTCGATACGCCGATAAATCCTGTCCGATTCGGGCGATAAGCGCGACCTGGGGTTTGATTTTGTTCAGCTGCTGCATGCTGGCGTAGCCTGCCGCCATGGCTTTGCGAAAAGCCTGCGGGTCGGTGGGAGTTTCTTCGCAGCTGCGGCCTGCCCAAGCCGGGCTGGCCAGCAGCAAGCTAAGAGCCAGCCAGATGATGTGCAATGGGTACATTGTTTTTCCTGAATTATTCTTTCTTACTTACCGCTCACTTTGCTTTGCCCAAGCAGCGCCTGCCCGATTTCATTGGGAATAAAAGCCACCAGTTTGCCCGAAGCAATGAGCGCGTAGCCGGTGGTTTCACTCACCGCTTTGATGGATGAGCCAACCGCCAGCCCCAGCTCCTGAACAGCCTTGCCGCTGAGTCTGATCAGGTAGCGGCTGCCGTCTGCGGCGTTCTCGACGGTGACGGTAATGACTTCGGCGCCAACGGTACTCAGGCCGATAATAGTCAGCCCGCTACCCAGACCCAGTGCGGCCGAAGCTTCAATCGGCTTGCCTTGCAAGGACAATAGTGGCGAGAGCAGCACCGAGGCGAGGCCGCTCTGCAGCATTTCCGAGCCTTCCTTGCGGGCATGGGCGGTGCTGCTCAGTGCTGTTGCCAGCAGCGTGGTCAGCAAAATAGCCGGTAGTTTGCGCATGATTTTCTCCTGTGTCAGTGCTGGTGAGCTTATTCGTCAGCTTGTTGCTACTATGCCGCAGTAATTTGCCTTGAGCAAACGGTATGCGTCTTTCTCTGTTTGGAACATGGTCCGCTTGATTGGCGCATTAGGAAGGTTTTTACCCGTTCAACGTGTAACTGCTCGGGCTGGTTTGGCGGCAGTGGCAATGGTAGTTGCTGGCAAGCAGCTGATAGATTGATTATTAATCTAGGTGATGGGTATTGCCTTGAAGCCATTGATATTGTTGTTCTTCATGGCTATACCTGTATGATTTTTGCTTGAGTGAGCTTGACTGTAGCCAATAAAAAAGCCGCCTTTCAAGGCGGCTTTTTTGGCGAAAGCGTTCAGGATTAATCCTGATGGTAGTTCGGCGCTTCTTTGGTGATTTGCACGTCGTGAACGTGTGATTCACGAATACCAGCGGCAGTGATTTGCACGAACTCAGCTTTCGCGTGAACGTCGGCAATCGTGGCGCAACCGAGGTAGCCCATTGAAGAGCGCAAGCCGCCAACCAATTGGTGGATTACTGCTGTCAGTGGGCCTTTATACGGAACGCGACCTTCGATGCCTTCCGGTACGAGCTTGTCAGCATCAGCGGTTTTGTCTTGGAAGTAACGGTCAGACGAGCCGTTTGCGCCAGCCATGGCACCGAGCGAGCCCATGCCGCGGTAGCTCTTGTACGAACGACCTTGGTAGAGTTCAACTTCGCCTGGTGCTTCTTCTGTGCCGCCGAACAAACCGCCCAACATCACCATGTGCGCGCCCGCAGCGATGGCTTTAGCGATGTCGCCCGAGAAGCGGATACCGCCGTCGGCGATCAATGGCACGCCAGTGCCAGCCAATGCTTCAGCCACATTCGCCACGGCAGAAATTTGCGGTACGCCCACACCGGCTACGATACGCGTCGTGCAGATCGAGCCTGGGCCAATGCCCACTTTGACCGCGTCGGCACCGGCTTCAACCAGCGCTTTGGCCGCTGCGCCAGTGGCGATATTGCCGCCGATGACTTGCACTTGCGGGAAGTGTGTTTTTACCCATTTCACACGATCCAGCACGCCCTGGCTGTGGCCGTGGGCGGTATCGACCACGATCACGTCAACGCCGGCTTCAACCAGCAATTTCACGCGCTCGTCGGTGCCTGCGCCTACGCCAACCGCAGCGCCAACGCGCAAGCGGCCTTGCTCGTCTTTGGCGGCCAGCGGGTGTTCGCTGGTTTTGATAATGTCTTTTACGGTGATTAGGCCTTTGAGTTTGAAGGCGTCATCAACGACGAGGACGCGCTCAAGGCGGTGTTCGTGCATCAGCGTGCGAGCGTCTTCAATGCTTGTGCCCTCGCGAACGGTCACCAGTTTGTCTTTCGGCGTCATGATCGATGAAACCGGCACATCCAGGCGCGTTTCAAAACGCAGATCACGGTTGGTGACGATGCCAACTACGGCGCCGTTCTCTACCACGGGCAGACCGGAAATTTTATGCTGGTGAGTCAGGGCAATGACATCACGAACCAGCATGGCCGGTGCCACGGTAACCGGGTCTTTCACAATGCCCGATTCGTAGCGTTTTACTTTCGCGACTTCCTGAGCCTGGCGCTCGCCAGTCATGTTTTTGTGAATGATCCCGATGCCGCCTTCCTGTGCCATTGCGATGGCCAGACGCGCTTCGGTGACGGTATCCATTGCAGCAGACACCAGAGGGAGGTTCAGGCGGATACCGCGCGTGAACTGGGTTGCCAACGAGACATCGCGTGGCATCACGTTTGAATGGGCTGGGACGAGCAATACGTCGTCGAACGTGAGGGCTTTTTGCACAATGCGCATGAGCTAAATCCTTTTCGCCAAAAAAGCATTATACCGAAATGCAAGTTTTTCGACTATGGCCTTGTAATATGACAAACGCAGCGGCAAAGCAGATTTTTGTCCGGTCAGTGGCTGCAAACGTGGGAATCGGCGTATCAACGCAACAGATTAATTGTTTTCTCCCCGCTGCTTGCCCGCTTAAAACGGGGAGTCGCAGCCAGTAACACTGCCCGGCAGGCCCTGAATCGCCTGTGAATGCTGCGTTGCATGATTGCTGTATTGCCCGCGCCCAGCTAGCTTGTAAGTAAGAAAGCCTGATGCCAATCAGAGCGTCAGGCGGGGAGGCGATATGAGTCGGCAATTGCATACGGCACCCGATACGGCGCTGATCCTGTCTGGCGGTGGCGCACGCGCCGCCTATCAAGTGGGGGTTTTGCTGGCGATTGCCCGCTTGCTGCCCCAGCATGCTCCCAATCCGTTTCCGATTATTTGCGGTACATCGGCTGGTGCAATCAATGCGGCCGGTCTGGCCATGGGGGCGGGCGAATTTCGTCGGTCCGTGTTTTCGCTGGCGCGTATGTGGCAAAACCTGCAGCCCGAACAAATCTACCGGGGGTCGATGAGTTGCCTGATGGCCACTGGCGCACACTGGCTGGCCGCATTGCTGGTGGGCGGGTTGGGCCGGAAAAACCCGCGCTCTTTTCTGGATAATGCGCCGCTGCGCGAGTTTCTGGCCGGGATTGTCGATTTCCCGAAAATTCAGGCCAATCTTGATTGCGGTGTACTCAAGGCGGTGTCTATCTCGGCGCTGGGTTATAGTTCGGGGCAGTCGGTGGCTTTTTTTCAGGGCATTGCCGAGCTGGAAAGCTGGCAGCGCGCATCCAGAATCGGGGTACGTACCGAGCTCAACCTCAATCACCTAATGGCTTCCAGCGCTATACCCCTGGTTTTTCCTGCCGAGCGGATTCATCGTGAGTATTTTGGCGATGGTTCGGTGCGGCAAATTGCACCATTGAGCCCGGCTATTCATCTGGGCGCTCGCCGCATACTGGTGATCGGCGTGGCGCCGCAGAGCGAAGAGGGGCCGGCGCGCCAGCACACCAGTGGCTACCCGACGCTGGCGCAGGTGAGCGGGCAATTGATGAACAGCATTTTTCTCGATTCGCTGGAAACCGATCTGGAGCGCATTACGCGGATTAACCGCACCATTTCGCATATCCCTGCGCCGGTGCGTGGCGAGGTTGGACTCAATTTGCGTCCGATTGAAGTTCTGACGATTTCTCCCTCGCAACCGCTGGAAAAACTGACGCTGCCTTTCAAGCGCGAATTCTCGCTGGGCATGCGGTTTTTTCTCGGCGGTTTGGGGGCTTTTCGGCGGCAAGGCTCGGTTCTGGCGAGCTATTTATTGTTTTGCGGGCCGTATGCGCGCAAGCTGATTGCTTTGGGCTATCACGATGCGCTGGAAAAAGAGCAGCAACTCCGTCATTTTCTAGCTGCAGAGCAGGCAACTTCGGCGGTAGAATAGTCCTTTTCTATTTTGCGCGGAGATCCGGCATGTATCGTCTTGGCTGGCGGCCCGGTTTTGGTATCCTGTTTATCGCCTGTGCAGGCATGATTGCCTTCGCGCTCTATCATCAATTCTATCAATGGCTAATGCCGTGTCTGATGTGCGTGTACGAGCGCATTGCGATTATCGGCTTTGGCCTGTTTGCCCTGCTGGCGGCGATTTTTCCGCCCAAAAAACGCAGCGGTGTTTATGTTTACACCGGCATCCTGACCCTGTGGGGTCTGTTCGGTGCGATCACCGGCCTGCGCCATGTCTGGATGCAATATGGCCCGAAAGACCCTTCCGTTTCGTGCGCCTCAAGTCTGCCGTTTCCGATTGACCTCAATGCCTTGCCCGGCTCGATTGCTGCGGTGATTCGTCCGGTGGGCGATTGCGCCAATATTGACTTTACGATTTTCGGTATCACCATGCCGATCTGGATTGTGCTGGCTTGTCTGGGTCTGGTGGCGGTGACGTGGCTGCTGGCGCGTCGCCAATTGACTGAAATCCGTCGGAATCAATGGCGATGACCCTTACCGAGCTCAGATATATTGTTGCTGTGGCGCGCGAGCGTCATTTTGGCCGCGCCGCCAATAGCTGTTTTGTTTCGCAGCCTACGTTGTCGGTGGCGGTGAAAAAGCTCGAAGATGAGCTGGGCGTCACTTTGTTCGAGCGCTCGTCAGGCGATGTGACGCTGACCGCCAATGGCGAGCGGATTGTCGAGCAGGCCCAGCGCGTGCTGGAAGAAGTCTCGGTGGTCAAACAGCTGGCCGAGCAGGGGAAAGATCCGCTGGCAGGTACGCTGCGTCTGGGCGTGATCTACACCATTGGTCCGTATTTGCTGCCGCACCTGATTCCACAGCTGCGCACGCTGGCACCGCAGATGCAATTATTGCTCGAAGAAAACTACACTTCGCGGCTGGCCGAGATGCTCAAACAAGGCGAGATCGACGTCGCGATTGTGGCTGAACCATTTCATGAAGGGGGTATTGCCACACAAGCCATTTATGAAGAGGGTTTTGTGGTGGCTACCCCTAGGGGGCATGCTTGGGAGCAGTTTGCCGAAATTTCGGCCGAACAATTAGCCGAAGAAAATGTACTGCTGCTCTCGCCTGGCAATTGTTTCCGCGATCAGGTCCTGCAAACCTGCCCCGATCTGAATCGCGAAAGCATGAGTCATGGTAGCTTGCAGCGCACTTTGCAGGGCTCGTCGCTAACGACGATCCGGCATATGGTGGCAGGTGGCATCGGCGTGACGGTATTACCGGCCACCTCGGTTAGCGCCGCCGACGACGCGCTGCTGAGTATTCGAGCGTTTGCCGAGCCAGCGCCCACACGGCGCGTGGTGATGGCTTGGCGGCGCAATTTTCCGCGCCTGGCGGCCATCGAAGCCTTGCGCCAAGCCATCTTACAATCGAGCATGCCCAAGGTAAGCTGGTTGCACGAGGCGGAGATCGCCTGATTCGCTGAGCGGGTCATATGGAGTAAGCAGGGGGCTTGATGCAAATCAGGCCCTTTCTGTTTTCGGATTCGTGTAGGCGGCCGGTCTGTTTGATCGAGTGGTGATGGGGTATTGCTCTGTAGGGTATATTTAGATTGACTTGTATAGATATACCCATGCTTTCTGCAAGCTGCGGGCAACAAAAAACCCGCCAGACTGATGTGCTGTGCGGGTTGTTTGCTGGTGCCCAGGGTCGGACTCGAACCGACACACCTTGCGGCGGGGGATTTTGAGTCCCCTGCGTCTACCATTTCGCCACCTGGGCAGGTGCTGTGTAGAGAGCGCATATTAGACACAAAGTGCTCGCTTGGCAAGCAGCTCGTGCGATTTTTTTTGCTAATCGGCGTTTTTTAGCGCCAGCGCACGCTCGTACAGGGCATTGCGCGGAGCACCGGAGATGGCTTGTGCCAGCGAAACGGCCTGCTTGAGTGGCAATTCGGCCAGCAAAGGCGTCAGCAAGCTGTCGTAGCTGCTGCCTTCGGCTTTTTCTTCAGGCGCAGCGGCATCGACCACAATCACCGCTTCGCCGCGCTGCTGATTGCTATCGCTGGCAATCCATTGCGCCAGCTCGGCCAGCGGCGCACGGCGAATGGTTTCATAGGTTTTGGTCAATTCGCGCGCCAGCACGGCTTCACGTTCGCCGCCAAATACGGTGGCCATATCGGCTACGCATTCGGCAATCCGATGCGGGGCTTCGTAAAACACCGTGAGGTAAGGCAGCTGGCGCAGCGCGGTCAGCGCATCGAGCCGTTGCTTGCTTTTGGGCGGTAAAAAACCGTAAAAGAGGCTATGGGCGCAGCTAAAACCGCTGGCCGACAAAGCGCTGGTCAGCGCTGATGCGCCGGGCACCGGAATCACGGCAAAACCGGCGGCGTGTACTGCTGCTGCCAGCACCGCGCCCGGGTCGGAGACGGCAGGCGTGCCCGCGTCGGAAACCTGTGCCACGGTGTCGCCTGCGGCCAAGCGAGCGACGATTTTTTCGGCCATGGTGCGCTCATTGTGTTCGCGAACCGAAATCATCGGCGTACTGATGCCAAACTGTTTGAGCAGCTGCCCGGTGACGCGCGTGTCTTCGGCGGCAATCACATCGGCCTGCTTTAATACGGCCAGTGCGCGTTCGGTAATATCACCCAGATTACCGATTGGCGTGGCAACCACATATAATGCAGACTTGCTGACAGGAATATCAGGCTTATGCACGTAAAAAATCTCCTTGGCTCGCAGATCAACACCTTTGACGCTGCGGCTACTTTAGCAAAAGCGGCCGCCATCAAGTCGTTTGACGCAGCCCGATTTGTTGCCCGGCTTGCGGGTATGAGTGCGCTACTATACGTCTCGCTAGGCGTCACGGCCACTACTGCGCACGCCGAGGACGAGGTGACTGCTGCCAAAACGGGCTATATCGCGCTTTTGCTGCCCGGCCATGCCAAGGCGTTCAAACCGGCGGTAGACCAGATTCGTGCCGGTATTCTGGCCGCTGAGCGCGTGCATGGCGGTGGTGATTCGCCACCGCTACGAATGTTTGATACCACCGACAAGGAAGAAGACGTTCAGGCCCAGTACCAGAAAGCGGTGGACGGCGGCGCGGTGGCGGTGATCGGGCCTTTGACCAAATCGGCGCTTAATTTTCTGGCCGACAGTACCGATCTGACCGTACCAGTGATCGCGCTCAACAGCTTTGACACCACCACCTTGCCGCAGGGCAAGCTCTATAGCTTTGGCCTGGGCGTCGAAGCCGATGCTGCGGCCACCGCGCAATTGATGAAGCTTGATGGCCTGCAACAGGTGGTTGTTTTGCAAACAGAAGATTCAATTGCCCAGCGGCTGGCGCAAAGTTTTGTCGCTGCCTGGCGCGGGCACACCGGTAGCGATCCGGTGATGATTACCATTGCCAATCCGCGTCGTGATGCGGTGCAATTGAAAACACAATTGGCCGAAGTGTCGGCCGATGCCGTGTTTCTGGCGATGGATGCCAAGGCGGCCCGGGCGATCCGGCCATTTCTGGGTAATGAGCGCGCCATCTACGCTACCAGCCAGATCAACCCCGGACGCTTGCCTGCCACCACGCTGATTGACTTGGCGGGAATCAAATATCTGGACATGCCCTGGCTGGCCAACCCGACTCAGGAAGGCTACGAGTTGTACGATAGAGTGCGTTCGAGCTCGAATGATCTGGAGAGATTGTTTGCGCTGGGGCTTGATGCGTGGCGAATTGCCGCCATCTTGTCTGCAGGGGGGCAGCTTGAGCGTTTGGACGGTGTGACCGGCATCCTGAGTCTGGGCGCCGATAATATTGTTCAGCGCGATATGCAGCTCAGAACCATGGGCCAGCCGGATGGCAGCCGATGAATGACAAAGGCCAGCTGGCCGAGCAGATGGCTGCGGCCTATCTGATCGAGCACGGGCTGACCATTCTGGCGCGCAACTGGTCGTGCCGCCACGGTGAAATCGATCTGGTGGCGCAAGACGGCAAGCAGCTGGTTTTTGTTGAAGTTCGCATGCGCCAGTCCAGCCGTTTTGGCGGCGCTGCGGCCAGTATTACCCCGGCCAAGCAGGCTAAGCTCTGGGCCAGTGCCCAACAGTATTTGCAAGGCATCAAATCGCCGCCTGCGTGCCGGTTTGATGCCATTTGTATCGATGGCCAGACCATTTCTTGGCTGAAAAACTGCATTAGCGCCTAAGCCGGATAAAGCGTATCGGCTATTGCGCCAAGGCAAATAAAAAAGGATAAACCATGGATTTGATTCAACGTGTTCAGCAGCATTTCGAGGAAAGCGTTGCTGCCAAGCAGGCAGCGATGGAGGTGCTCAGCCCGGCCATTGCGCTGGCCGCCGAAAAAGTGGTTCAAACCTTGATTGCCGATGGCAAAATCCTGGCGTGCGGCAATGGTGGCTCGGCGGCGGACGCCCAGCATTTTGCCGCCGAAATGGTCGGCCGCTTTGAACGCGAACGCCCCGGTTTGCCTGCGATTGCGCTGACAACCGATTCGTCGGCGCTCACCGCGATTGCCAACGATTATGATTTTGATCTGGTTTTTTCCAAGCAGGTGCATGCGCTCGGTCGCGCTGGCGATATTCTGGTGGCCATTTCCACCTCGGGAAATTCGGCCAATGTGATTTCGGCCATTCATGCCGCGCACGACCGGCAGATGACCGTGCTGGCCTTTACCGGCCGCGATGGGGGGCAGATCGCCGATTTGATGACGGGCGATGACGTCAATATCTGTGTCAACCACCCACGCACGGCGCGGATTCAGGAAGTGCATATCACGGCGATTCATGCGCTGTGTGATGCCGTTGACTATATGTTGCTCGGAGGTGATTAATGATGAAACGTCTGATAACTGCTGCCTTGCTGGTCAGCAGCCTGAGTGCCTGCGTGCCGCTGGTCGTTGCCGGTGGTGTTGCCGTTGGCGCCTGGATCGGCTCTGATCCGCGCCCGAGCCTGACGATCAAACAGGATACGACGCTGGGTGCCAATATTAGTGCACGGCTGGTCGATGAATGGAAGGAAAGGGCTCACGTGACGGTGAATACCTTCAATGGCCAGGTTTTGCTGACCGGTGAAGTGCCTGATGCTGCCGCCAAAGCGCGCGCGGAGGAAATCGCCCGCTCGTTTGCCCAAACCAAACGCGTATTCAATGAGCTGTATGTGGGGCCGGTTTCCACGACGAGCGAGCGCCTGAATGATACCCAACTGACCACCCGGGTTAAAAGCGCATTACTCACCGCCACAGGTGATGCCTCGGCCGTGCATCTGCAGGTGATTACCGAGCGCTCAACCGTGTATTTGCTGGGCATGAGTCAGCCAGCGCTGGCCGATAAAGCCGCCAATCTTGCCGCCTCGGTATCGGGCGTGAGCCGCGTAGTCAAGCTGGTGCAGCCGCTGCAACCGTTGCCACAATAGACTGGCGCTTGCGCCAGCCCATAGCTGATAGGGGTATATGCCTGAAGCAATTTTCAGTATTGGCTTGCAGGCATATACCCCTTTATATTTGAAAGTCTTTCAGAATGTATTGCAGCAAAATCGGCTGTGCTGCAGCCGTGGGGTGGAGCTGGTCGGGCTGGAAGTAGCGGTTTTGCTGAATAATCGGCTCGAGCAAAAACGGGCTCAGGCTGACTTTGTATGTTTTGGCCAGCTCAGGATATGCCGCCGCAAATTGCTGGGTGTAGCTGGCGCCGTAATTAGGTGGCATCTGCATCCCGATCAGATGCACTTTGGCACCGGCGTTTTGCGCCTGTTTGATCATGCTGCCCAGATTCTGTTTCATGCTGGCAATGGGTAGGCCACGTAGCCCGTCGTTCGAGCCCAGCGCCAGAATCACCCACTTGGGTTGATGCTGTTTCAGGCTGGCGGGGAACCTTGTGAGCCCTCCGGCAGTCGTTTCACCTGAGACGCTGGCATTGACGATCCGGTATTTTTTGCCCTGCTTTGCCAGATTTTGTTCCAGCAGTTTGGGCCAGGCCTGATTGGCGGCAATGCCATAGCCTGCCGACAAGCTGTCGCCAAACACCAGAATAACCGGTTCTGCCGCCTGCACTGCGTGCATCGCCAGGGCGCTACCAATACTGATAAGGATGCGTTTGAACATGTCCGATCTGACTCCAAGCATGATTGAGGTGCGCAATGTCTATAAGCACATTGATACCGGCTCCCAATCGCTGACCATTTTGCACGATATTGATTTCAGTGTACCAGCTGGCGCCAGTTTGGCCATTGTCGGGCGTTCGGGCTCGGGTAAATCCAGCCTGCTGGCCTTGCTGGCCGGGCTCGATTTACCCACGCAAGGGGATATTCTGCTGCAGGGCAATGCGCTGCAGGCTTTGGACGAAGACGGGCGGGCAAAAGTTCGCGGTCAGCTGGCGGGCTTTGTTTTTCAATCGTTTCAATTGCTACCCGAACTCAATGCGCTGGAAAACGTCATGCTGCCGCTGGAGCTGGCAGGCGTCGCCGACGCTGAGCAGCGTGCAGCGCACTGGCTGGAGCGAGTAGGGCTGGCGCATCGCACCGATCATTTGCCGCGTCAGCTCTCGGGCGGCGAGCAGCAGCGCGTGGCCCTGGCGCGCGCTTTTGCGCCCAAACCGGCGGTGCTGTTTGCCGATGAGCCAACCGGCAGCCTTGATAGCGCCACCGGCGCGGTGATCGCCGATTTGCTGTTTGACCTGAACCGCGAAATGGGCACCACGCTAGTGCTGGTGACGCATGACGAAACGCTGGCTGCGCGCTGCTCGCATCTGCTGCGCTTGCAGGCGGGGCAGATCACCGAATGGCTGGCGGCTGACGAGCGCACATTACTGGAAACGGCGGTCTGATCATGGCAAATCTTGCGACACGCTGGGCTCCGCTACGCCTGCACTGGCGGCTGTTTGCGCGCAGTATGGCGGCGGGCGAATACAAAACACTGCTGCTGGCGCTGGTCATTGCGATTGCCTCGCTCACCGCCGTGGGCATGCTCACCGAGCGCGTACAGCGCTTGCTGCTAGGGCAGGCCAATCAATTGCAGGCCGCCGATGCCGTGCTGGTGTCCGATCATGCGATTGCGCCGACGGCAGCACAGCTGGCGCAGCAGTATGGTTTGCAAACCGCGAGCACGGCCACCTTTCCGTCGATGGTCAGCTTTGGCGAGCAGACCAGTCTGGCTTCAGTGAAAGCCGCTAGCGCCAGCTATCCCTTGCGCGGCCAGCTGGCCCTGCTGCCGCCAGCGCAGAACGCAACCCTGCGCAGTGGTGAGGCGCTGATCGACGCCCGCTTGCAGGCGGTGCTGGGGGTGAAGACCGGGCAAACGATCCAAGTCGGGCAGCTCAATCTGACGGTGAGCGGCATTATTGATCGCGAGCCTGACGCGGCATTTGATTTTTCCAGCCTGCAAGCGCGCCTGCTGATCAGTGAGGCCGATCTGGCCGCCAGCGGCTTGCTCGGCTTTGGCAGCCGGGTGAAATACCGGCTGATGGTAGCCGGAGAGGAAGCACAGCTTGAGCAGTGGCAGGCGAGTATGAAGCCCAAGCTCGCGCGAGGCGAAAGCCTGGAAAACGTGCGTGAATCGCGCCCCGAGCTTAAGCAATCGATCGATCGTGCCGAGCGCTTTTTGCGGCTGGCCGCGCTGCTGGCGGGTGTGCTGGCGGCGGTAGCGATTGTGCTGGCTGCCCGGCGCTTTGCCTTGCGGCATTTTGATACGGTCGCTTTGCTGCGCACGCTGGGCGCGAGCCAGCGCAAGGTGCGCGCTATTTTGTTTAGCCAGTTGTTGTTGCTCGCTGGCTTTGCCGCCGTACTGGGCGGCGCGCTGGCCTGGCTGGCGCAAACGCTGCTGGTCTGGCTGATCGCCGATCAACTGCCAGCGCCGCTGCCTGCGGGTACGCTGTGGCCGTGGGGCTGGGCCAGCTTGCTCGGCTTGGTACTGTTGCTCGGTTCGGCTGGACCGATTTTGCTGACGCTGGCCAAAACGCCACCTTTGCGCGTGCTGCGCCGTGATCTGAGCGTGAATGTGCACTGGGTCTGGCAATACGGCATCACGATATTGGCCATGGTGGGTATCTTGCTGCAGATTGCTCAAGATATAAAGCTGGCGGCTATAGTGGGTGGGGGTATTGTGCTGGCGCTGGCTTCGGTGGCGCTGCTTTCCTACGGCGTACTCCATCTGATGCAGCGCTACTTCAAGCGTGGTAGCCCCAAAATCGCCTTGCGGCAAATGCTGCGCCAGCCCGGCTTGCTGCTGGCGCAATTGGCCGCGTTAACCCTGGGTCTGTGCGGTTTATGGCTATTAACCGTGGTGCAGAACGATTTGCTCGCGGCTTGGCGCGCGCAGGTGCCTGCCAATGCGCCCAATCATTTTGCCGTGAATATCCAGCCCGAGCAGCAGGCGCAATTTAGCCAGCTGTTTGTGCAGGCCGGATTGCCGCAGCCCAAGGTACAGCCGATGATTCGTGGTCGCTGGGTCTTGCACAATCAGCAGAGCGTCAAACCCGATAGCTATGCCGAGCCGCGCGCGCGGCGGCTATCCGAGCGCGAATTCAATCTGTCATGGGGCGAGGAAGAGCGCGCCGATAATCAGCGCGTGCAAGGCCCGCCGCTCAATCAGCAGCAACCGGGCTGGTCGGTGGAGGCCGAGCTGGCCGAGCAGCTGGGCATCCGGCTGGGCGATGTACTCACTTTTGATATTGCCGGTATGCCGGTGAGTGCGCCGGTGGTGAATTTACGCAAGGTGAACTGGGGCTCGTTTCGCGCCAATTTCTTTGTTATTGGCTCCGAGGTGATGATGCGCGAGCAGCCCAGCAGCGCAATCAGCAGCTTTTATCTCCCCAAAACGCAGCCGCAGCTGATTCCCGATCTGGTTCGCGCCATGCCCAATATCACGGTGATCGACGTCGGGCAGGTGCTGGCGCAAGTTGAATCGGTGATTAGTCTGGCGTCAGCCGCCCTGCGGCTGGTGTTTGTGATGTGCGTGCTAGCGGGGTTGACGGTGTTGCTGGCGGCGCTGGACACCAATGAAGCCGAGCGGCGGCGCGAAGCAGCGCTGATGCGCTCGCTAGGCGCCAGTACGCGGCGCATTGCACAAATCTGGTGGCTGGAAAGCCTGTTTCTCGGTGCCGTGGCAGGCCTGATGGCCGGTCTGGTGGCCGCTATCGGCGCCTGGTATATCGCCTACAGCGTGTTCAACCTGCCGTGGCTCATCAACTGGGCTTTGCCGCTGTATTCCGCCCTGGCCGGCATGGCGCTGACCGCGTTGACAGTCGGGCTACGCTTGCTCGCGCTGGCGCGAACAACGCCTATGCTGATGCTGCAGGCGGATTAAGGCCGTGCGCAGACGAGGCCTGCCCTCGTCTGTGCTCAAAGCCCCAGCTAATCCTGTGTCGTGCTTTATCGCGATTATCTGCCGCAGATTTGTGCCAGCGCAAAACATGCTGTGCCCGCCAGGCGCATGCTCACCCTTAATATTGATCTGAGGTGGTGAGTCATGTTTATTCTTGAGCAAGGGCAGGTTGAGCGCTTGTGCCAGAGCTATCTGGGCGGAAACGCGACTGCCGTGGAAAAAATTACCGGCTTTCAGGCCGACGTGTATCTGGTGCAGGTGGGGCGTTTGCGCGCCGTGCTCAAATGCTACCGCCAGCCTCATCAGGCGCAGCGTGAGGCGCAAGCGCTCAATCAGTTGCGCCAATACGTGCATGGTCTGGCGCTGCCGGAAGTGATTGCCGTGCATCAGCCCGGCCAGCAAGGCGAGGCGCTGGTGCTGACGTATATTCACGGCGCGCCCGCCAGCCATGAGCTGGAATCGCCCATTGAAATCGACCGCTTTGCCGATGATTTTGTCGACTGGCTGCGCGGCCTGCACGCGATTAGCTGCGAGATGGGTTTTCAGGACGAAGCCGGGCAATGGCACAGCCAGTTTGCCGCTGCCTATCAGGCCGATCTGCAGGCACGCGTTGCCTGGCTCAATGGTCACAACGCGGCACAATGGATCAGCCAGCCGCTGCGCGAAGATCTGATCGAGCTGGCGGGCAAATTTGCCCAATTGCCGCTGTCAAACCGCCAGACCAGCAGCATCATCCATGGTGACGCGCACGCGGCTAATTTTCTGGTGAATCCGGATACGCACCGCCTGTGCGGCGTGATTGATCCGGGCATGGTGCGTTTTAGCCATTGCGAGCTGGATCTGGTGCAGCTCGATACCGTGCGGCCGGATTTGAAACTGCTGGGCAATTATCTGAATAAATCGGACTTTGATCCGGGTATACGTCTGCGGCTGGCTTTCTTTGCCGTCTTCAGCGATATACATCAGGTCGCACAGACGGGTGTGTGCGATGAGGCCACATTGATGCGCAAACTGAGCAAGGTGCAACGTTTGCTGGATGCGGCAGCCGTAGTGCCGATGTCATAAGACGATTGAGGCTTCATTACGCTAGGGCGTATTTGATACGTAGCGGCAATACGCCTGAAATGCTGAGGTCGATGGCGTAGTGCCTGCGGCGACTACGCCCTACGTTGTCGATTTGATGGGTATCTTCTTGAGGCTGTTGATAATAAATGGCTGGATTTATATACCCTGGGTTGGTATTCTGCCGCCTCACGCCTCACGCCTCACGCCTCACGCCTCACGCCTCACGCCTCACGCCTCACGCCTCACGCCTCACGCCTCACGCCTCACGCCTCACGCCTCACAGCGCCAGATTATTCTCGTTCAAGACGCGTAAAAACGCGTCGCCGTATTTTTCCAGCTTGCGATCACCCACACCGCTGATGCGCGAGAGCTCGTAATGATCCAGTGGGCGCAGGCGAACCATTTCTTTGAGCGTGGCATCGCCAAACACGTGGTAGGCAGGTGCTTCGATTTCATCAGCCAGCTGCTTGCGCAGTTTGCGCAGCGCCTGCCACAGCGCCTGATCGGCTTCAGAGCTAAATTCGCTGCCTTTGTCGCCGCGATAGCTGAATTTCTCGGTGCGCGCGCGCAGATAGAGCGGGTTTTCGCCTTTTAAAAACGGACGGGCTGCGTCGGTCAATTGCAGCCCGCCGTGGCCTTCGGGCGAGAGCTGCAATGCGCCTTTGGCGAGCAGTTGGCGGAAAACGGCGCGCCAGCTGGCTTCGTCGATGTCTTTGCCGATACCGAAGGTGCTGATTTTATCGTGCAGATTGCTCACCACTTTGGCATTGCTTTTGCCGCGCAGCACATCGACCAGATGACCGACGCCGAAGCGGTTTCCGGTGCGATACACGCATGACAGCGCTTTTTGCGCGGCCTGAGACATTTCAACCAGTTGTGGCGGATTCAGGCAGTTGTCGCAGTTGCCGCAAGCGATCGCGTTCTCGCCAAAATAGCCGAGTAACACCGTCCGGCGGCATTCGGTTGCTTCAACAAGGCCCAGCATGGCGTCGAGCTTGCGCCGTTCAACGTGTTTTTGTTCTTCCGGGCTGCCGCCTTGCTCGATCATCTCGGCCAGCAGCATCACATCATTCAGGCCATACGCAAGCCAGGCATTGGCGGGCAGGCCATCGCGGCCAGCACGGCCGGTTTCCTGATAGTAGTTTTCGATTGATTTGGGCAAATCCAGATGCGCGACAAAGCGCACGTCGGGCTTGTTGATCCCCATGCCAAAGGCAATCGTCGCCACCATCACCACGCCTTCTTCGCGCAGGAAAATTTGCTGATGCTTGGCGCGCGTGCTGGCATCGAGCCCGGCGTGGTAGGGCAGCGCCCTGATTTCCTTGGTGCGCAGCCACGCGGCGGTGTCTTCAACTTTTTTGCGCGACAGGCAGTAAACGATGCCCGAGTCGCCTTCGTGCTCGCGGCGCAGGAAAGTCAGCAATTGGTCGCGCGCGGTTTTTTTCTCGACCATCGTGTAGCGCAGATTGGGCCGATCAAAACTGGCGACAAATTCCTGCGCGTTTTCCAGCTGCAGCCGCTGTTTCATCTCGGCGCGCGTGGCGTGATCGGCCGTTGCGGTGAGCGCGATGCGCGGAATACCGGGGAAATCGCTCGCCAGAATCGACAGCGCCAGATATTCAGGGCGGAAATCATGCCCCCATTGTGATACGCAATGTGCTTCGTCAATCGCAAATAGCGAAATGTGCGCTTGGCGCAGCAAGGACTGAAAACGTTGCGTCATCAGCCGCTCGGGCGCGACGTAGAGGAGTTTGAGTTTTCCAGTCAGAAAGTCGTTTTCGACTTCGCGCGCAGCGGAGGCATCGAGCGTTGAATTCAAAAAGGCCGCAGCGACGCCCAGCTCTTTGAGCGCTTCGACCTGATCTTGCATCAACGCGATCAGCGGTGAAACAACAATCGCGCAACCATCGCGCACCAAGGCGGGGATCTGGTAGCACAGCGATTTGCCGCCGCCAGTGGGCATCAGAACCAGCGCATCTTGCCCTGCGCACAGCGCATTGACGATCTGCTCCTGCTCGCCGCGAAAGGCGCGATAGCCAAAGACGTGTTCCAGGCAATGCAGGGCGGGCGTGTTGGGGGAGGTGTTTTGCATGACGGCGCTATTGTACGCCGCTTGCGCCTGATCGTCGTTGAAATACGATCAGGCGCAAGAAAGAGCTACTTATACGGCTCACGAGTATTTGATTCTGGGACTTGTTGAACTTGGTTTGTAGCGATATACCCTTAGTTTTCTTGTTTATGCTGCAGCATAGTCAAGGGCGCGGCCTGTGTGGTCAGCGGGTGTAGTTCCTGATCGAGCAGGGATTTTTTCTTGCTAAAACGCGACCAGGGAATAAACGGCAAACAGGCTAGTACAATGAGCGTGATGATCAGAAATTCCAGCATGATTAAATTAGCCCACGTCAAAGATTAAGTTGGCGTCAGTATAAATTCAGCTTTGTTTCTTGTGCAATGCGCAAGGCATGAAAAGAGGATAAAAACCTACAAGTGGCGAAAGTAGGGCTGGTGAGCTTGATTGGGGGCAGATGGCGATGAATAAAGCCCCCTGTCGTATCGTCGCATACAACAGGGAGCATCAAGCTTACAAGCCGGCTTCGATCAGCATTTCGCGTGTGAGCAAGAACACAAAGCCATCGCCTGATTCGGTGGGCAGCCAGACAAATGGCAAGGTAGGGTACTGCTCTTCCAGTACGTCGCGGTTGTGACCGATTTCAACGACCAGTATGCCGTGCGGATTCAGATGCTGCGTGGCTTCCGCCAAGATACGGCGGGTAATATCAAGGCCGTCTTCGCCGCTACCCAGCGCCATTTCCGGCTCGTGCAGGTATTCGGGTGGTAGCTCTTCCACGCTGTGGGCGTCAACATACGGCGGATTGGAGATAATCAGATCGTACTTCATCTCCTCCACAGCGCTAAAGAGATCCGAGTCAAGCAGATCAATCCTGTCGCCTAGGTTGTAATCGAGCACATTGATTTCCGCGACATCCAGCGCGTCGGGCGATAGATCAACCGCGTCGATGGCTGCGTCAGGGAAGGCATGCGCCATCAAAATGGCCAGGCAGCCTGAGCCCGTGCACAAATCGAGCGCATTATGAATCAGCTCGGGGTACTCCAGCCACGGCTCCAACCCTTCATTGAGCAAAATCTCGGCAATAAAGGAGCGCGGCACAATCACGCGCTCGTCAACGTAGAATTTGAAATCGCCCAGATAAGCTTCTTTGGTCAGGTAGGACGCAGGCTTGCGCGTGACCACTCGCTCTTGCAGGATATTGAGTACCAGCTCGACTTCTTCAGGCAGCAGCCGGGCATCAAATACCGGCTCAAGCCGATCAATCGGCAATTTGAGTGTGGAGAGGATCAGATACGCCGCTTCATCCCATGCTTCACTGGTGCCATGGCCATAAAACAGCTCGGCAGCATTGAATCGGCTGACGGCAAAACGGTGCAAATCACGCACGGTGGTCAGGTATTCGCGGGCAGTTTCGTACATTCGGAGGCTCCAGGCAGGAGATTAACAAAGAGCCGATAGTGTACTGCCATTAAGTGACGGCACCAATGTTTTCGCTCAAGGTCAGGCCAGTGTCTTGGCTTGATTGCTGTGGGCTTGCTGCCGATTTGCGATTAAGATATCGCTCTTTTTTGCGCCGGATCGAAGGCGTGATCGACATGCTGGGGAGTGCGTGTGAACTGCAAATGGCTGATCGCTTTATTTTTCCTGTTTGCTCCTACGGCCTGGGCAGAACCGGCGCTCGATGCGGGGCAGCAGCGCGTCAGCGCCGCGATTGAAACATGGCGCGGCTGTATCCGGCAGGAGCTGCAGCTGCAGATTGATAGTATTGCTTCGGCTGTGTTTATTGCCGATGCCACGCTGAACTTGTGTGATGCGCCATTTTGGCAATTGCAGCAGCTGATGCTCTCTGACATGCAGGCGCGCGATACGCAGGCCAGTGAGGATCAAATCGTGCAGCTGGTTGGCGATAGCCTGCGCGATGTAAAGGATAATCACCGGGCCAAAATTATCTCGCTGGTTCTCAAGCATCGTGCCAGATAAACTTTTTTCTGGCCTGCTCGGTAAATGCTTGGTTTTTATCCGGATTTTTCCCCGCTTAGCGGTGTAATCAACAGGCTTTGGTAGGCAGTTGGGCCTGCTTGGTGTAAAGTGCCGCTTTAGTTGAAATTGCACATTGGAGTGGTATGGGTATGACATTTGCAACGCTTGGCCTTGCGCCTGAAGTTCAAAAGGCAGTTGCCGAGCAGGGCTATGAAAACCCGACCGCAATCCAGTCACAAGCCATTCCGGTCATTCTGACCGGCCAGGATGTTTTAGGTGCCGCGCAAACCGGTACCGGCAAAACCGCCGCGTTTACGCTGCCGATCCTGACCAAGATCATCCGTCATGCCAGTACCAGCGTATCGCCAGCGCGTCACCCGATTCGTGTGCTGATTCTCGCGCCAACGCGTGAGCTGGTTGATCAGGTGTACGACAACGTGGCGACGTACAGCAAATACACCGGCTTGCGTAGCCATGTAGTGTACGGCGGCGTCGATCTGAAAGCGCAAATTCCGGCGCTGCGCGCGGGGGTTGAAGTGCTCGTTGCGACACCAGGCCGTTTGCTTGATCACATCGGGCAAAAAAATATCAATTTGTCACAAGTCGAAATCTTGGTGCTCGATGAAGCCGACCGCATGCTGGACATGGGCTTTATCCTCGATATCCGCGAGATCTTCAAGCTGTGTACCAATCGCAAGCAAACGCTGCTGTTCTCGGCGACGTTTGCGCCGGAAATCGTCAAGCTCAGCAATGAGTTTATGAATAATCCGGTCAAGATCGAAGTGGCACGCCAGAATTCGGCCAATGAATCGGTCAAGCAAGAGCTGCACCCGGTGGAAACCGGCCGCAAGCGCGCCTTGCTGGCGCATTTGATCCGTGTGCATGATATGGGTCAGGTGATTGTATTTTGCCGCACCAAAATCGGTGCCGAGCAAGTATCACGCGAGCTAAAACGCGCCGGGTTTAATTGCGAAGCGATTCATGGTGACCGCGATCAGAAAGCGCGGACCGAGGCACTGAATAAATTCAAAGCGGGTGAGACCAAAGTCTTGGTGGCAACCGATGTGGCCGCGCGGGGTCTGGACGTGACCGACTTGCCATTCGTGGTGAATTTCGAGCTGCCGACCAATCCTGAAGACTACGTGCACCGCATTGGCCGCACTGGCCGTGCTGGCGCGACCGGCATTGCCATTTCACTGGTCGCACCCGAGGAAGACAAAGCTTACAACGGCATCAAAGCTTTGCTCAAACGCGATCTGCCATTGATTCCGGTGCCAGGATTTTCGCCGGGAACGATTCAGATTGTTGATGAGCGTGAATCAAGCCGCGAGCGCTTTGCATCCGATCGAGGCGAGCGTGGCGCTGGCCGTGCTGCTCGCGGTGAGCGTGATCGCTTTGGCCGCCGTGATTCGCAGGTTCGCGATGCGCATGTTCGTGATGGTGGCATGCGTGACAGCGCCCCAGCAGGCGAGCGTATGCCGTCACGGGCCGCGCGTGATGCCATGGATATTCCGGCATTTCCAAGCGATCTGCCCAAGCTGCCGAAACGCGGGCCACAGATTGCGGCGCTATTTCTGCCTAAGCGTACGGCACCGCCACAAGCCTAATGCCAAGTTTGAAGAGCGGATTACATGCAAAAAGGGCCCTTGGGCCCTTTTTAATTAATCTGAGGTAAACCCCCGGCTTTGCCGGGGGACTCACCAAGGTTTGACCTATACAACGGTCATTGTGAAGCTCCGATCTCGACCAAGAGAAGGAGTTTCAAATGAAAGAGTATCAAAGTCTGAGCCATACGCGTTGGGATTGTAAATATCACGTGGTGTTTATCCCCAAGGCGAGAAAGAAGCGATTATTCGGCGCATTGCGCCGTAATCTTGGGGTTATTTTCCATGAGCTGGCACAGCA
>NZ_VIRW01000050.1 GCF_009760905.1 Chitinibacter sp. GC72
GAGCTGCCGTTGCTCATCGGTGAGGGCTTCGAGTTCAAGCACAAGGTGTTGAAATGATTGAGTTTCCATCATCGTACTCCCTGAGAGTTCTACTCTCAGGGTAGACCATCAACACGTTATCTGAACATGCCCTAAAAAACCTCGCAGTGGCGATAATGCTGTTCACTTAAGCCAAGTGAACGGCATTTTTTCTGCTCATCGCAACCCTATTCCACGTACCATCACGGCTTTTTATGTCGACCCAACGCGTTCGCTCTGAGCTTGACTACGACTTTGCCACCCTCTCTGCTGCGATTGATCCGCAGTGGATTGCGCAGGCGGAACTGCCAGTATCCGCAAGCGTAAAATGCTCGCCGAGCAAGTCATCTGGCAGGTCATCGCTCTGGCCTTGTTTCGCCGCCAATCCATTGCAGAAGTCGTTGTTCATCTCGATTTGCTACTCCCCAATGAGCAAGATCCCGACATTGCCAATAGCGCACTGACGCAAGCTCGGCAACGGCTGGGGGAAGAACCCCTCGCGCAACTTTTTTCGCTTTGCGCCTGCGCTTGGGATACACGCCACCAGCGTGGTCAAAGCTGGCGCGGTTTGGCACGTTATGCCATTGATGGGACGACGTTGCGCACCAGTGACTCCCCAGAGAATCGCCTGCACTTTGGCGCACAGGCCTATGCATCGGAGGTGGTGTCTAGCTACCCGCAGCTGCGGATGGTCACCTTGACGGCGTTGGCAACTCACTTGGTGCGCGAAGTGGCGTTTGGCGAGTATGGCAAGAATGAATTGTTGTATGCACAGGAAGTGATTGAATTGATTCCCGATTATTCACTCACTGTTCTCGACAAAGGATCTCTGAGTGCCGAAATTTTACTGCCACTCCAGCGCAATGGTCAGCAGCGGCATTGGCTGCTCCCCGCCAAAAGCAATACCAAATGGGAGCGACTTGAGTCGAACGCGCGTGACTATTGCGTGAAGATGAAAGTCTCACCGCAAGCCAGAGCCAAGCGACCTGAGTTGCCCGAATATTGGGAAGCCCGCGCGATTGAGGTGCTGTCCAGACAAGGTACGAAGCGGGTTCTACTCACCTCGCTGCTGGATCGCACGAAATATCCGGCGGCGGAAATTGCCAAGCAATACAGTCAACGCTGGCGGATTGAAACCAGTTATCGCGAGCTCAAGCAGTCGTTATTGGGCGATGAAATCACACTACGTAGCGGCACGCCAGCGACGGTGCGACAAGAGGTTTGGGGCGCCTTACTCGCCTACAATTTGGTTCGAATAGAAAGTATGCGTACGGCGTGACCACCTCGCCAGTTGCATCGAAATGAACTAGCCGCGCAGCGGCAACAACTCATCAATCCTGCTATTCGGCCAGGTAGGGAGTTTTTCCAGCGTGTCCTTCAGCCATTCTGATGGCTCAATGCCATTCAGTTTAGCCGTCGCCAATAAACTTTGGATGGCGGCTGCGCGTTTGCCGGCGCGTTCGCTGCCCGCGAATAGCCAATTCTTTTTGCCAATCGCAATCGGCCGGATG
>NZ_VIRW01000051.1 GCF_009760905.1 Chitinibacter sp. GC72
TTATGCGGCTGATGGTATAATCGACCCAATCGATAATTGTTTGAGAAAGACCGGTGAGTTAAACGACTTGCTGATGATATTACTTCTTCTATTTCGAGTTGTTGTTTGAAAGAACAGTGACTCACCCAGTTTTGTCTGGTGACCATAGCGAGGTGGTCCCACTCCTTCCCATCCCGAACAGGACAGTGAAACGCCTCAGCGCCGATGATAGTGCGGATTGCCCGTGTGAAAGTAGGTCATTGCCAGACTACCCTAAGTAAAGAAGCCCAGTTCGAAAGAGCTGGGCTTTTTGCTGTCTGCGAGATCGGCAAAGCGTCGGCTGGGTATGTGGTTGGGGGATAGATCAGGCCTGTTCTTCAGGTATATACCCGGCCTGCTTGGGTCGGCCATTGAGTGGATCAATGGTAATTTGCCCGCCTGACTAAGCAATATCACAACACAAGTCATCAATATCGAATAGCCAATGCCAGCCCTCGCTATCGAGTAGACAGGCGCCACGTGGGCCTGCGGTTAGCATGAATTCACCGCAAGGGCTGACGTCCAGCCGACCGCACAGCCACGGCGGTGGTGGCAAAAATTGCCCGACCTCGCCCAAAGAAAGCAGGCTATCGCCTTCCAGTGTTAGCAAGCCGCCGCTGCGGCAACCAAGATACAGCCGCCCCTTAAACCAGACTGCATCTTCTGGCTGATAACCGGGGTCAATATTACCTTTCACGCGAAGTTGCCATTGGTTACCACGCCCAGTCCAGACACTGCCATGTAGGTCGGTGATATAAACTGCGCCATCGCCGCCGCAACATACCGTTTCTAGCAGGGCATTGCTCGGAAAAGCGCATTGTTGCCAGCCTTGCCCATTGAAATGCCAGACGTCGCCGCTGCCGCCGACGGCATACATATCGTTTTCGGCAAATGCGGCTAAATCACGGAAACCAAAATCCATGTCGGAATAGTTGCTGGTTTCCACATCGGCTGGCAGCGGTACGCCGCGACCTTCGCTGGCCAAATCGACCCAATGGTCAGGGCCTTCGCGGCGGAAAATCTTGCGGTAGGAGCCTAATGCGTAGAGCTTATCTGCCGCGCGCACCAGCTTGCGGAAGATGCAGCGCGTGTCACCTGGTGTACCTAGATCAAGTAATTCAACCATTGGACGTTCCAGACCTTTTTTCCCGGGGCGTGATGAATAGACATTACCTAGGAGATCAATCATTACATAAGTAGTTCCTTGCAACTAATTAATCTGAGGTAAACCCCCGGCTTTGCCGGGGGACTCACCAAGGTTTGACCTATACAACGGTCATTGTGAAGCTCCGATCTCGACCAAGAGAAGGAGTTTCAAATGAAAGAGTATCAAAGTCTGAGCCATACGCGTTGGGATTGTAAATATCACGTGGTGTTTATCCCCAAGGCGAGAAAGAAGCGATTATTCGGCGCATTGCGCCGTAATCTTGGGGTTATTTTCCATGAGCTGGCACAGCAA
>NZ_VIRW01000006.1 GCF_009760905.1 Chitinibacter sp. GC72
TCGTTAGAGTTGCAAGGAAAGTCAGCTTTAGGAAATTTGCGCATAAATGCACCTCGTAAAAAAGCCGCCATGGCTGGCGGCTGTTGTAGGAGTGCGACAAATTAGCACTTGCTGAAAAAATATTTTCGGCCAAAAAAAGCGGTGATTTTGGCGATGGTGCGGCGGATGGCTCGTAAGGATGACTTTACATAATATACATTATGCGTTTTATTAGCAGCTTTAATCGAAAACCATGAGAAATATCAAACTTTGGCTTTATGGCTGGCGCTATGATGCGTTCATGAGAAAGATGCGGTCTGCACATACATCCTTGGCTGAATTTGGATATCATCACAATGACGTGTGAATAAAGCACAGAAACAAAGATGCGTCAGGCATAGCATATCAACCACAGATACTCACATCGCAAGTCAGGAGCTAAAAATGGCTGTTACCAATGTTCAAGAACTCGACGCACTGGTTGCTCGTGTAAAAAAAGCACAGCAATTGTTCTCTACTTTTTCGCAAGAGCAAGTTGATGAAATTTTCCGTGTTGCCGCGCTGGCGGCGGCTGATGCGCGCTTGCCATTGTCTAAAATGGCCGTAGCCGAAACCGGCATGGGCATTGTTGAAGACAAAGTAATCAAAAATCACTTTGCTTCCGAATACATCTACAACGCTTACAAAAATGAAAAAACCTGCGGCATTTTGTCGGTTGATGACGCATTCGGCACGATGACGATTGCCGAGCCAATCGGGATTATCTGCGGCATCGTGCCAACGACCAATCCAACTTCAACGGCCATTTTCAAGGCGTTGATTGCGCTGAAAACTCGTAACGGTATTATCTTCAGCCCACACCCACGCGCGCGCAAATCAACTTGCGAAGCTGCGCGTTTGGTATTGGAAGCGGCCGTATCTGCTGGTGCGCCACGCGATATTATTGGCTGGATTGACGAACCGACCGTTGAATTGTCTAACCACCTGATGAAACACCCAGACCTGAATCTGATCTTGGCCACTGGCGGCCCAGGCATGGTGAAGGCGGCGTATAGCTCTGGAAAGCCCGCTATTGGTGTTGGCGCGGGCAATACCCCAGTTGTAATCGATGAAACTGCGGATATTAAACGTGCTGTGGCATCGATCTTGATGTCAAAAACATTCGACAATGGCGTGGTATGTGCTTCCGAGCAATCCGTGATCATCGTAGACAGCATTTACGATCAAGTGAAAGAGCGCTTTAACGCGAACGGTGGCTACATTCTGAATAAGAAAGACACTGAAGCTGTGCGCAAAGTGATTTTGAAAGATGGCAATTTGAATGCCAATATCGTTGGTCAATCTGCGCTGAAAATTGCCGATATGGCTGGCATTAAAGTGCCACCGTATACCAAAGTACTGATCGGTGAAGTGGCCTCAGTGGGCGAAGAAGAAGCATTTGCCCACGAGAAGCTCTCCCCTACCCTCGCTATGTACCGTGCCAAAGACTTCTTTGATGCCGTGCATAAAGCTGAGGCACTGGTGGCGCTGGGCGGGATTGGCCACACCTCATCACTCTATACCGACCAAGACTTGCAAGGCGAGCGCATTGCTTACTTTGGCGACAAAATGAAAACGGCACGTATTTTGATCAATACCCCGTCTTCACAAGGTGGCATCGGTGACTTGTACAACTTTAAACTGGCACCTTCACTGACTTTGGGTTGCGGTTCTTGGGGTGGCAACTCAATTTCTGAGAACGTGGGTCCAAAACACCTGATCAACAAGAAAACTGTCGCTAAGCGAGCTGAAAATATGTTGTGGCATAAACTTCCAAAAAGCATTTATTTCCGCCGTGGCAGTTTGTCAGTAGCTCTTGAAGAGCTGTCAAACAAAAAACGCGCTGCGATTGTGACTGATCGTTACTTGTTTAATAACGGTTACGTTGATGAAACCATTCGTATCCTGAAGCAAAACGGCTTGGAAGTTGAAGTGTTCCACGAAGTTGAAGCTGACCCAACACTGGCCGTAGTGCGCAAAGGCGTGGCGATGCTCAATAGCTTCAAACCAGACGTGATCATTGCCTTGGGTGGTGGTTCACCAATGGATGCGGCGAAAATCATGTGGGTAATGTACGAGCACCCAGATGTCGCGTTTGAAGATTTGGCGCTGCGCTTTATGGATATCCGTAAACGGATTTATAAATTCCCGAAAATGGGTGTGAAAGCAGAACTCGTTGCGATTCCAACCACTTCAGGAACTGGCTCGGAAGTGACGCCATTTGCGGTCGTGACTGATGAAAAAACCGGTATGAAATACCCGATTGCCGATTACGAATTGACGCCAAACATGGCCATCGTCGATCCTAATCTGGTGATGAATATGCCCAAATCGTTGACTGCCTTTGGCGGTATCGATGCGGTGACACACGCACTTGAAGCCTATGTGTCCGTATTGGCGAACGAGTTTAGCGATCCACAAGCGCTGCAAGCCTTGAAACTGCTACAGCAACACTTGCCATCGGCGTACATTAATGGCGCGAAAGATCCAGCCGCTCGTGAAGGCGTGCATAATGCAGCAACGATCGCCGGTGTGGCGTTTGCCAATGCGTTCTTGGGTGTTTGTCACTCAATGGCGCACAAGATCGGTGCCGAGTTCCACCTAGCGCACGGTTTGGCCAATGCCTTGCTGATCAGCAACGTCATTCGTTACAACGCGGTTGATATTCCGACTAAACAAACTGCGTTTAGCCAATACGATAGACCACAAGCGAAATGCCGTTATGCTGACATCGCTGAGCATTTGGGCCTGCAAGGCAAAAATGACGACCAGAAAGTGGCAGCATTGATTGCTTGGGTTGATGAGCTGAAAGCGACCTTGAATATTCCAGCTTCAATTAAAGATGCTGGCGTGAACGAGGCTGACTTCTTGGCTAAAGTCGATCGCATTGCGGAAGAAGCGTTTGATGACCAATGTACCGGTGCTAACCCACGCTTCCCATTGATTAGCGAATTGAAACAAGTATTGCTCGATAGCTTCTACGGTCGTGAATACAAAGAAACCTACGGCCAGTAATCACGCCCAAGCACTAAAACAGTAAGTGCAAAAAGCCCCTTGCATTGTCCAAGGGGCTTTTCTCTTGAATCAGATCAGTGTTTTATATGAGGCAGATCACAGCAAAGGCGGCGAAAAAGCTAAAGAAAACCGTGCAAATGCCGATATAAAAGGCATAGCAATTGTTTTCTCGGATTGGAAAATGCCTTTACGCCCTAGCGAATACGGTGATGATTTAAGTGCTGCGATTGCGCAATATCTGATTGCAGCGAATGAAGTGATGAAGCGGGTCGATCACTTATTGCATCTGGAACTCATGGATCAGTTACCAGAAATCGAGCTGGCTGCACTTTAATAATTCTAATAATAATTCTAATAATTCGGCTTCATTCCAATGACTTAATAGTCATTTGATCGCCAGCAATCTGCACCGAGAAATTCTTCAGAACATTCATTCCCAGCAAAGCCTCATCGCCCAAACGCGGCACCACCCCTACTCTGACGTTTTCAAGCATGTATGGCCCTAGTGACATTTGCGTCACCTGCGACCAATACGCGCTGGTTTCGCCATTGGCCGTTTGCGTAATAAACGCTTCGCCACGCGGCAACTTGAGCCGATTAGCTAGCGCCTCGCCCACAGTGACCATGCTGGCACCGGTATCAATCAACAAGACCACCGGCTCCTGATTCATTGTGGCGCTCAAGCGAAAATGCCCATCACGCGAGCGTTTCAAAACCAGCGTCTGGCCCTGATTGGCGGTAATACGCAGCGAATTGGGATTGTGCTGCTTTAAGATCAGCGCATCAAAGGCCCAGTAAATCAGACCGCAAACCAGCAACCAAACCAGCACAATCGATGTGGTTGAACGCAAAATACTCTCCTTAGGTATTGCCACGAAGATCAATTCAACCTTGATCTAATTAGCAATACCCCCCAACTTAGAAATTAACTTTAAATCGCCTCAATCTGCTCGGTCAGCTCTAACCATTCCAGCTCCAGCGTCTCAACCTTGGCTTTCAAATCGGCTTCCTGTTTGAGCACCTGTTGCAGCTGGTCTTTTTTCTCGACGCTGTATAAGGTTTCATCGGCGAGCTGCCCGGCAATTTGTGCTTGTAATTCGTGCGCTTTGGCCATTTCCTTTTCGTTTTTTTCGCGCTTTTTCTCCAGCGGCTTGCGCAATTCGGCCAGCTTCTGGCGTTCTTGCGCTTCCTGGCGCTTTTGCTCTTTGCGATTTACCACCTCACCCGAAGCAGCTGGTGCAAGGGGTTTGCTTGCTTTGTCCTGAGCGTTGCGCTGCTCCTGGCTGTAGCGCGTGTAGTCATCCAGATCGCCATCGAAGGGGCGTACCGTGCCATTTTCAATCAGCCAGAAATCATCCACCGTTGCGCGCAGCAAGTGACGATCATGCGAGACCACAATCAGCGCGCCCTCGAAATCCTGCAAAGCAAAAGTCAGTGCTTCGCGCATTTCGATGTCCAAGTGGTTGGTCGGCTCATCGAGTAGCAATAAATTGGGTTTTTGCCAGATTAGCAAGGCCAGCGCCAGCCGGGCTTTTTCGCCGCCGGAAAACGGCGCCACCGGACAAGTGGCCATATCGCCATGAAAATTAAAGCCCCCCAGAAAATTGCGATGCTCCTGCTCGCGTGTTTTGGGGTCCAGATTTTGCATATGCCACAGCGCAGACTCTTCAAGGCGCAGATATTCGAGCTGATGCTGGGCAAAATAGCCCACTTTTAACCCCTTGCCTTCGGTGCGCACGCCCTTGAGTAGCGGCTGCTCACCAGCGAGCGAGCGGATAAAGGTCGATTTACCCGCGCCATTGACCCCCAGCAGACCAAGGCGGGCTTTGTTTTCCAGGCTTAGTTCCAGATCGCGCAAAATCGGTTTGTCAGCCGCATAGCCAGCTTGCGCGTCTTCCAGCCGCACCAGCGGGCTAGGCGAAGAGTCTGGCTCGCGAAAAGCAAAAGTAAATGGTGAATCAACGTGCGCGGCGGCGATGCGTTCCATCTTTTCCAGCGCTTTGACCCGGCTTTGCGCCTGCTTGGCCTTGCTGGCCTTGGCTTTAAAACGGGTAATAAAGCTTTCCAGATGAGCAATCTGCCGTTGTTGTTTTTCGTAGGATTGCGATTGCAGCGCCAGCTTTTCGGCGCGCTGGTTTTCAAAATCGGCGTAATTGCCGGTGTAGAGCACCAGCTCGGCATTCTCGACGTGCAGAATTTGCCCGACGGTTGAATCCAGAAAATCGCGGTCATGCGAAATAATCAGCAACATGCCGCGATAGGATTTAAGCCAGTTTTCCAGCCAGACGACAGTTTCCAGATCCAGGTGATTGGTCGGCTCGTCAAGCAAGAGCAAATCAGAGCGGCACATCAACGCTTGTGCCAGATTCAAGCGCATGCGCCAGCCCCCAGAAAAGCTGGAAACCGGGCGGGAAATCTCTTCGACGCTAAAGCCCAAGCCTGCGAGCAATTTGCCTGCGCGCGCAGGTGCGGAATAGCCATCAATCGCTTCAAGCTGGGCCAGCAATTCACCGTGACGCAGGCCATCATGTTCTTCGCTGGCATCCGCAGCCAGTAAATCGGCTTCGATGCGACGCAATTCAACGTCGCCATCGAGGACATAATCCAGTGCCGAGCAGGCCAGCGCCGGGGTTTCCTGCGCAACATGCGCGATGGCCGCGCGCGGCGGCATTTCCAGATTGCCTTCGTCGGCATGAATTTCATCGCGCAACAGCGCAAAAAAGCTGGATTTGCCAGCGCCATTGGCGCCAACCACGCCGGTTTTCGAGCCGGGGTTCAAGGTTAAATCAACGCGGTTCAGCAGAACTTTGACACCGCGACGCAAGGTAAGGGATTTTAGTCTGATCATGCCCCGATTTTAACAGAGCTGAGCGCCTTGCTGCCGACCCAAGCCGAGAATAAATCAGCCCGCGCCGGGCTGAATGGGAAAAGCAGATTTGGCTCGTACTCGGCCTGCTTGCAGGCCGTCGGCTAGATCTGAATAAGTTGAACGTGCGATATCTACACAGACTCGGCACAGGGTATTAGCCTGCATTCAATGCCCAGCAAGTCCTACAAGCATATACCCTACACAGAGAAAAGTCAGATTAGGGTTGAATACAGCAAGATACCGACAATCGCAAAAAAAGCCGCAATCAGATCGTCCAGCATCACGCCCAATCCACCTTTAATACGGCGGTCAAACCAGCTGATCGGCCAGGGCTTGACAATATCAAACAGGCGGAACAGCGCAAAGGCGACCAGCCACGCCAGCGGATCGGTCGGCGTAAAGCAGAGCACCATCAGCATGGCCACAATTTCGTCGATGACGATGCCACCATAATCGCTCACGCCCAGCGCCTTGCCTGTGATCTGCGCAGCCCAGACACCCAAGGCGAACAGCGGGATGCAAAAAGCGAAAATCACCGGATTGGGCAGCAGCCATTGCAAAGCGGCCATGATGGGCAAGGCCACCAGCGTTCCCCAGGTGCCGGGGGCTTTTTGGGCCAGGCCACTGCCAAAGCCAAAGGCCAGCCAGTGCGCCGGATGGGAAAAAACAAAGGCAAAATCGGGCTTGAGCTGAGGGGGCTGTTTTTTATCGCTGCAGGCAAAAATCGGCATTGCGTTTATGTCGTTTTAAAATGGTCAAATCCGCCGAAAGACAGCGCAAGCGGCTGATCGTTCGAGTCTAGAAACTGCAGCAACTCGGCTTGTGCTGCGGCAGGCAAAATGCTGCCGATGCGGCTGGCGCTGAGCCCGCAGTGGCTCGCAATGGTAGTGATTTGCTGGCGGGCAGACTGTGGTGCGGTAAAGCACAATTCATAATCGTCGCCACCCGCCAGCTTGGCCTCCCGCGCCAATGCAGCAGGCAAGTAACTTAATTGTGGTGCCACAGGCACATCATCAATTCGGATTTGTGCGCGGCACTGCGAGCGCTGGCAAATATGCCGCAGATCACCGGCCAAACCATCCGAAATATCCAGCGCGGCATGCGCATATGCGGCAATGGCGCGCCCAAATGCCACTCGCGGCTGTGGCAAATCAAGCCTTAAATCGCACTGGCGGGCAATGTCGACGGGCAGCTGGGTACGCCCGGTTCGGTGCATCACCGCTGCCGCTGCGCCCCCCAAAGGCCCTGTCACCCAGATGTCGTCACCCGCTTGTGCGCCGCTACGCAGCATGGCGCGACCCTGCGGCACTTCGCCAGCCACCTGGATCGCGATGGTGAGCGGACCCCGTGTGGTATCGCCGCCGACCAGCTCGATCTGATGCTCGTCGGCCAGCGCAAACAGGCCCCGACTGAAAGCCGCCAGCCAGTCGGGGTCGATCTGCGGCAGCGCCAACGACAGCGTAAACCACGTTGGCCGCGCGCCCATCGCAGCCAGATCAGAGAGATTCACCGCTAGGCATTTATGCCCTAGCCGCTCCGGGTCGGCATCCGCAAAAAAATGCCGGCCAGCAACCAGCATATCGGCCGACACAGCCAGTTGATGGCCTTCACTCACCGTCATCAATGCGGCATCATCACCCACACCCAAATCGGCGTGCTGCAAAGGCCGCGTTGGGCGGGTGAAATACCGGGCAATCAGATCGAATTCATTCATCAGTATTAAGCCAAAAGTTTCCGTGCATCGTTATCTCGCCTCGCCGTACGTGTGTACTGTCTTCGGCTCGATGCCTGGCACGAAAACTTTTGGTCAATGACTTCCGAGCTGCCAATCAACCCTGACGTTTGGCGCGAATGGCGGCAAATTCGGTGCTGCGCACCAGCTCAGCCAGCTTGTCGAGTACGCCATTAACGAAACGATGGCCATCTGAGCCGCCGTAGGTTTTGGTCAGCTCAATGGCTTCATTGATAATCACCGGATATGGTGTTTCTGGCATCGACATAATCTCGAACGCGCCGGTGTAGAGTACCGCCAGCTCAACCGTGCTGACTTCCTCCAGCGGGCGATCAACGTGAGGCTCAAGCGCGGTCGTGAGTTTGGCCGCATCCTTGATCACGCCGAACAGGATGGCGCGGTAAAGATTGGCGTCGGCCTTGGTGAAATAAGTGCTACTGCCACGCAGGTAAAGATCAATATTATTCACCGTATCGTGGCTCATTAGGTACTGATACACCCCCTGCACCGCAAACTCGCGCGCACGGCGGCGCGCTGATTTCATCGGCGGTTTTTTTGCGGGAGGTGTTTTCTGTTCTTCGGTCATGCTTGTAATGCCTTTACTAAATTAGCGGTTTCTACCGCAACACGCGCGGCTTCGCGCGCTTTTTCGATAACACGGACTTCAGCTTGCTCGTCCGTTTCGGTGGTCAAAATGCAATTGGCAATCGGCAAGCCAAAATCAAGCGTCACACGCGTAACGCCTGCGCCGGACTCGTTGGCCACCAGTTCAAAATGATAGGTTTCGCCGCGAATAATCGCGCCCAGTGCGATCAGTGCGTCAAAACGCTCGCTGGCCGCCATGGTTTGCAGCACTAGCGGGATTTCCAGCGCGCCAGCCACACTGCTGAGCAAAATATCTTGCGGCGCAACGCCCAGCTTGTTGAGCTCATCCAGGCAATTGTCGCGCAAGCCTTCGCAAATCGGCGTATTAAAACGGCTCATTACCACGCCAATGCGCAGGCCAGTGCCAGATAAATTGGGTTTAATCAATGCAATGCCTTCCACGCTCATTTTTTATCCTTTTCAATATTCGTTTTACTTGCTCACCGCCAGCGGCAATGCGCTCAGATTAGTCATTAAACATCGCTTATTCGGGCTGATAAAAGCCGGTAATTTCCAGGCCAAAGCCGGTCATGCTCGGGATTTTGCGCTCGGGCGACATCAGGCGCATGCGCCCAACGCCCAGATCTTTCAGCATCTGCGCGCCAATGCCGTAGGTACGCATATCCCATTTCTGCGGTTTATTCAGCTTGAGCTCAGGCAATGCCCGCGCCAGCAGATCGCTGCCATCTTCTGAGCGATGCAGTAGCACCACAACGCCCTTGCCCGCTTTTTCAATTGTCTGCAATGCCGACTCGATATTCCATGAATGGCTGCGTGCATCCAGATCAAGCCAGTCAATCACCGACAGCGGCTCGTGCACGCGAACCAGCGTGTCTTCATCGGCGCAGGGCTGACCTTTCACCAGCGCCAGATGCGTTGCCGAAGTGAGTTTGTCGCGATACACGGCAAGATCGAACTCGCCAGCAAAGGTACGCACCGGGCGGCGGCCAACGCATTCAATCAGCGTTTCGGTGCGGCTGCGATAGTTAATCAAGTCAGCAATCGTGCCGATTTTCAGATTGTGCTGCTGAGCAAAAACCAGCAATTCAGGCAGGCGTGCCATCGTGCCGTCGTCGTTCATGATTTCGCAAATCACCGACGCGGGCGTCAAGCCAGCCATCATCGCCAGATCACAACCGGCCTCGGTGTGGCCTGCGCGGACCAGCACGCCACCGGGCTGCGCCATCACCGGGAAAATATGACCAGGCGACACAACATCGCTGGCCTTGGCGTCAAAAGCCACGGCTTTGCGGATCGTGAGTGCTCGATCATGCGCTGAAATCCCGGTGCTGACGCCTTCGGCCGCTTCAATTGATGCGGTGAAATTGGTGCCAAATGATGAGCCATTGCTTGAGACCATCGTCGACAGATTTAGCGTTTTGCAGCGCTCGGGGGTAAGGGTCAGGCAAATCAGCCCACGGCCAAATTTGGCCATAAAGTTGATCGCTTCAGGCGTAACAAAGTCAGCCGCCAGTACCAGATCGCCTTCGTTTTCACGATCTTCTTCATCGACCAGCACCACCATGCGTCCGGCTTTGAGTTCGGCAACGATTTCATGGACGGGGGAAATCTGGCTCATGCTGAGGTCACTCCTGTTTGAACGGTACCCGATGAAACCATGCGCTCAACATAGCGCGCAATCAGGTCTATCTCCAGATTGACGCTCGCGCCAGCGATTAATTGCCCCAGCGTTGAAACGGTCAGCGTGTGCGGGATCAGATTGATTGAAAACACACAGCCTTCCGCCGTATCCGTCACGGTATTGGTCGTCAGTGAAACACCATTAACGACTACCGAGCCTTTGGCGGCCAGATATTTGGCCAGATTTTTGGGTGCGCAAATCACCAGTTCGCGGTTTTCACCGACTGGCTCAAAACTGATCACCTTGCCCACGCCATCAACGTGACCGGACACCATATGCCCACCGAGCATATCGCCCAGACGCAACGCTTTTTCCAGATTGACCTTGCCACCCGCCTCGCTCAAACCCACCGTGCAGCGCAAAGACTCATCGGAAACGTCAATTTTGTAACGACATGGGGGTATCAGCTCAATCACGGTCATACATGCGCCATTGTGGGCAATACTATCCCCAAGTACCACATTGGACATATCAAGATCAGCTGCATTCACGGTCAGCTGAACGCCGCCGCTAAACGCTTTAACGTCTTCAATCTGGCCAACGGCCTGAATAATGCCTGTGAACATATTAATCCTTGTGCTCGGGAAATAATGACGGCTCAGGAAACAATGCCGGATTTCCTGCGCGAACTCGTGCCGATGATTTCAATTCATTACAGTGATTGCAGAAATAACTTTTCGCGCCGCAAGCGGCCAAAATCTCGATTTCCTTGCCACAATCCGGGCAAAGTAATTGCTTGTTATCGCTCATTTCACGCTCCTGAAGTGCTTTCTGCGAAAATGCTGTTCGGGTCGGTCAAGCGCAATGTAATGCGCTGATCGTCGCCGACCATGCGGCGCTCGATCACGCTCGGGCGGTACTGATCGTTTAAATCGGCCAGACTGAAATCGGCCATCGCCTGCCCCTTGCCGATCAGGCTCATCGCCTGATACAGGATGATTTCATCGACCAGCCCGGCTTGCAGCAAAGCACCAACCAGCTTGCCACCCGCCTCGATAGTGACTTCATTAAAGCCCTGCTGGCCCAGATAGGCAGACACGGCATGCAAATCAAGCTTGCCATCTTGCGCGGGTAGCGTGGCAACGGTGATATTGGCCGCATCATAAGGACTGGCCGATTGCGATACATTCAGCGTGGTCAACAGGTGTGTTTTGCCACCATCGGCCAGAATTCTGGCGCTGGCTGGGGTGCGTAGCTGGCTGTCGAGCACAACTCGCTGCGGCTGACGAACTTGTTGTGAAACCGGAAAATCGCGCACATTCAGCTGCGGATCGTCGGCGAGCACGGTGCCGATGCCTGTGAGCATTGCGCACGATCTGGCGCGCAACTTTTGCACATCAGCTCGCGCCGCCGCGCCGGTAATCCATTGCGATTGGCCATTCTCCAGCGCGATGCGCCCATCCAGACTGGCAGCCAGCTTGACGCGCAACCAAGGGCGCTGACGGATCATGCGCGACAGAAAGCCTTTGTGATGTTCGCGGGCCTGTGCGGCCAGCAGGCCATGCGCAACGGCAATATCATGCGTCGCCAACCGCGCCAGGCCCTGACCCGCCACCAGCGGATTCGGATCGCGCAGCGCAGCGATCACCCGATCAACGCCCGCGCCAATCAGCGCATTGGCGCACGGTGGCGTGCGGCCAAAATGGCTGCAAGGCTCTAACGTGACGTAGGCTGTGGCACCAACAATCTGCTCGGGCGCACGGGCTTTCGCCATTTTCAGCGCCATGATTTCCGCATGCGCACCACCAGCCGCCTGGCTGTGGCCCAAGCCGATGATTTGTCCGTGATTAACCAGCACGGCACCGACGCAAGGATTGGGTGTTGTCAAATGTGCGCCTTGCGCTGCGATTTGCAGGGCCTTGGCCATCATGGCATGGTCGAAAGCGGTAAACATGCTTACTCCTTCGTCACTTCACGATTACTGACTTCGCGCAGGACGTCGCGGAAGTCTTCAACATCCTGAAATGAGCGGTAGACCGAAGCGAAACGGATATAGGCCACTTTATCGAGCTTGGCCAGCTCGGCAATCACCATTTCGCCAATCTGGCGCGACATGATTTCACGCTCACCGACGGTGAGGACTTTTTGAATAATGCGAGAAATGGCTTCGTCGACCAAAGGCGTGGGCACCGGGCGTTTATGCAGGGCGCGCAGAAAGCTGGTACGCACTTTCTCACGATCAAATTCGGCGCGCTGGCCGTTCTGTTTGACCACCTGCGGCATGCGCACTTCGGCGGTTTCAAAAGTCGTAAAACGCTTGTCGCAAATCGTGCAGCGGCGACGGCGACGAACGACGTCACCTTCGTCAGATACGCGCGAGTCAACGACTTGTGTATCAGGGGAACCACAGAATGGGCACTTCATTAACGAACCCCGGGCAAAAGATCGAAAAAGATCAGTGAGTATTAAATCAGGGCGAGCATAAAAATCTCAAGCCCATTGATACTCTAGTTAGGTATTGGGCTGTATGCATTGCTGCACATCAAGCTCAA
Organism: Chitinibacter sp. GC72; assembly: GCF_009760905.1. Classification (GTDB taxonomy): domain Bacteria; phylum Pseudomonadota; class Gammaproteobacteria; order Burkholderiales; family Chitinibacteraceae; genus Chitinibacter. The sequence continues at coordinate 12,414 of NZ_VIRW01000006.1, forward strand.
GGATATACATTCATTAATTGAACAAAAGTTTCCACGCAAGGCGCAAAGTCGAAGATAGTACAAATCGTACAGCGAGACAAAGCAACGCTGCGTGGGCACTTTGGGTTTAGCTTTAAGTAAAAAACACAAAAGGTGGAGCGTTAAGCCCCACCTCTTTTTCAGCGTACAGCGAGTAAAAAGTTACGCGCCGTAAACCGGGAATTGCGCAGTCAGGGCTTTCACTTTGGCGGCAACTGCGGCGATATTTGCTTCGTCTTCCGGATTGTCCAGTACGTCGGCAATCAGGTTAGCAACTTGGATCGCTTCGGCCTCTTTAAAGCCACGCGTCGTAATTGCTGGCGCGCCAATACGGATACCTGAAGTCACAAATGGGCTTTCCGGATCGTTCGGGATCGCGTTTTTGTTGACGGTGATGTGGGCTTTACCCAAGAAAGCGTCCGCCGCCTTACCAGTCAAACCTTTAGGACGCAGATCAACCAAGAATACGTGCGACTCGGTGCGGCCAGAAATAATGCGCAGACCGCGTTCAGCCAGAGTTTTTGCCATCGCTTGCGCGTTCAGCAAAACTTGTTTTTGGTATTCTTTGAACTCGGTCGTCGCCGCTTCTTTGAACGCAACCGCTTTACCGGCGATCACGTGCATCAGCGGGCCGCCTTGCAGTGTTGGGAATACGTTTGAATTCAGTGATTTTTCAAACTCGGCCTTAGCCAAAATGATACCGCCGCGTGGACCGCGCAATGTTTTGTGCGTCGTTGACGTTACAAAATGCGCGTGTGGTACTGGATTTGGGTAAACGCCAGCAGCAATCAGACCGGCGTAATGCGCCATGTCGACCATAAAGTAAGCGCCGACTTTGTCGGCGATTTCACGCATCCGTGCCCAGTCAAAACGCAAAGCATAAGCCGAAGCGCCGCCGATCAGCAGTTTTGGCTTGGTTTCCATTGCGACGCGTTCCATATCGTCGTAATCGATTTCTTCGTTTTCGTTCAGACCGTAAGCGACGATATTGAACAATTTGCCTGACAAGTTAGCAGGTGAGCCATGGGTCAAATGACCGCCATGACCCAAGTTCATACCCATCACGGTGTCGCCCGGCTTCAGGATCGAGAAGTAAACGGCCTGATTAGCCTGTGAGCCAGAATGCGGCTGAACGTTAGCGTACTCAGCGCCAAACAATGCTTTTACGCGATCAATCGCCAGTTGTTCGATCACATCAACGTGTTCGCAACCGCCGTAAAAGCGCTTGCCTGGGTAGCCTTCAGCGTATTTATTCGTGAGTTGAGAGCCTTGGGCTTCCATCACGGCTGGGCTGGTGTAGTTTTCAGACGCGATCAACTCGATGTGTTCGTGCTGACGAACAACTTCAGCAGCAATCGCTGCAGCGAGATCTGGATCGTAAGAGGCGATAGTTTGGGACTTCGAGAACATGAGCGGGAAGCATCCGTAATCGTTGAAAGATGCGAGATTCTAACACGACTTGACGCAAACCGAGATGCGCGGTGATCAGCTTGCCATGCAAGATTTTCATGATTTCTTTTTGCGCCAGATATTTGCAAGAATCTTGACCGTATGTACAAAGCTGATTCTTTCGTCCGAAACGGCATCCAGAAACTCGGACAAGACCTTGGATTTGGCCACCGTGAGAAAAATCAGCCAGACAATCGGCACACTGACCATCGCAAAGTACGCCAGCTTGACCCAGCCGGATGCATCGGCCAAGCCAAACAGATTCATCCCCAGAAAGCTGGTAATCGTCGTACCAATCAAACCAAAAACCGTTACCACAGTTAAACGCACAACGGTATCGGCTTGTCGGCGCAAATCATCGTTTTCCAGATACTGATTCATGCTCTGTACCGAGTCTTTGACGTCCTGATGCAATCTATCGGTACTCAAGTGATGCGAAATCATTTGAAACAACTGATCGGACACCACCTGATTGGAGACTTCCCGAAACCAGTAGCGCTGGTTGAAGCGCAAAAAACCCTCCAGCAAAAGCCGGATTTCCCGCTTGAAAGTCCTGATTGAACGAACATCTTTCAAATTAAGCTCGGACAAAGCCACGGCCAGGCGATCAGAAAACATCAGTAAAGCGGCTTTATGAAAGTGCGCAATCAGCGCCATCAAAAAATGCTGGTGCCGAAATTGCCCCAGTATGCCCGTGTAGGGGTTGGAATAGAACTCGTTGCCGTGCATACCCACCATTACAAAGGCGTGACCATTACACATCATCCGGGTAGAGGCTGTGGCATGGCCTCGCTCTGGCACCCAGAAACGGTCATAGCAGCAAGTACGCTCAAACTCGTCGAACATTTTCTTCGTGTAGGGCTGGGAATCGCTATGACCGGGTCGGGTCACCATGCCCAGTCGGTAAAAGTCTTCCTCGCTGAGCTTGAACGGATCATCCACCGCCAGATAGGCCAGAATTGGCATGCGATGATATTCAATTTGCCGATAGCGCAAGGCACCCACGGCCGACGAGTGATGCAAAACCAGTGGCTGCAGCAGAAAATCCCAGTGTGCGGCCATACGGGGAGCGCGATACTGCCCTAGGTGCGCCAGGTAGCCCGCGCGGTCTTCAAAATCAGACTCGGCGACGACATCTCCGTCCACATTGAGCCACGCCACTTTACGCAGGCAGTTGGCCGCAGTGGCGTCTTCATCCCACTGCGCCGGAAAGGCGCGACCAAACCGGAATAGCGCATCCTGCACGCGCTTGAGCGGCAGATTATCCCCCATGATTTCAAAAGCGAGGATCACCACGTCGACGTCGTAGAAGAAATACAGGTCGATATGGGCAACTTTGAAATGATGGACCGCACCATCTTTGAACATCATTAACACGGTGCTGATGTCGGTGCGGCGAAAAACATGCAGCGGCGAATGGCCGTAGCTCCCCAGATTGGAAGCCCTGTTTTCGCCATACAAAAACCGCTGAACATAAGGCAGAAAGGTGACGAATTCCCGGTAATGGCGCTCTTCAAACTGCTCTGGGTCGCCATCAAACTCGGTCGGGCGCGGCTGCCACGGCGAACCCGCTGCTGCGGCCTCTTCCATGGCCTCCCACTGCCGCCCCATCGCCCGGTGCTCGCCATCCTTGTGCGGAGTCGGCATCAGTTGCAAGGGCCAGATCAGGATCTGGCGAAAATGCTTGACTACAATATCTGCGCTGCTCGCCATATCTCCCCCTTGCAAGGACATACTGGCGAGTGCAAAGTAGGACTTTACAGCCCTTTGACTGCGTAAACAGCCAGCGTATTGCGCCAGTAGCCTTGGTAATCCATGCCGCAACCAAACAAAAAGCGGTCCTCAACTTCCATGCCAACAAAATCGGCCTTGATGCCAGCTGCTTTACGGTTGTGTTTTTTGTCGATCAGTACCGCAACGTGCACCGCGCTGGCGCCCTGCTGCTTGCAATAATCAACAATAGCCGCCAGTGTATGGCCTTCGTCGAGAATATCGTCAACAATCACCACCGTGCGGCCGCGCATGTCTTCGCGTGGCTTTACCTTCCAATCCAGCTCGCCGCCTGAGGTTTCGTTGCGGTAACGCGTGGCATGCAGGTAAGCCATTTCCAGCGGAAACTTCAGGCGTGGCAACAAATGCCCCGCCACAATCAGCCCGCCGTTCAGTACGGTATACACCACCGGATTGGTGTGCGCTAAAGCCTGGCACATGGCTTCGCCCATTTGATCGAGTGCTGCCAACACCTCGGATTCGGGATGCAGACAATCGGCGTTATCCAAAATGGTACGGGCTTCAGGTAGTTCCATAGTCACGATGACATCCTCAGGCCGGTCAATGACCGGCAAAATCACAAACGGTAAACAATTCTATGCCTTGCTGGCGCACCAGATTCGAGCCACCCAGCTCGGGCAAATCCACAATGGCAGCCGCCTCAACCACATTTGCGCCGATGCGTTTAAGCAGATTGGCCGCCGCGATCATGGTGCCACCTGTGGCAACCAGATCATCAATCAGTAAGACTCTGTCACCCGCTTTGCACGCATCGGCGTGCAGCTCAACGGTGGCCGAACCGTATTCAAGCTCGTACTCTTCGGCCACAGTGTCAAATGGCAGCTTGCCTTTTTTGCGCACCGGCACAAAGCCCAGATTGAGCTCGTAGGCCACAACCGCACCCAGAATAAAGCCTCGTGCATCAACGCCTGCGACCACATCCAGCTGCTGATCCATATAGCGATGCACGAATATATCCACTAGCACCCGGAATGTTTTTGGGTCCTGCAATAGCGGCGTAATGTCGCGAAACATCACGCCCTGCTGCGGCCAATCCGGGACGGTACGTATCCGCGAGCGGATGTATTCGGCGTACGGGGGCTCGACAATCTGTGGCGAAGTCATCAGTCAATCTCAGTGGAAAAAGGCAAATTTAACAACCCACAGACCGGCAATAATCAGTACCGCCGGGCTTAAATCTTCCCGGCGTCCCGCCAGCAACTTGATCACAGCATAGCTGATAAAACCAAAAGCAATGCCATCGGCAATCGAGAAGGTAAACGGCATCGCCAGCGCGGTCATTACGGCAGGCGCTGACTCGGTCAGATCGTTCCATTCGATTTCAGCCAGACCGCGAGTCATCAGTACCGCGACGTAGCACAGCGCTGGTGCCGTGGCATAGGCCGGCACGGTAGCTGCCAGCGGCGAGAACCACAACGCCAGCAGAAACAGGACCGCGACCACCAAAGAAGTCAGACCGGTGCGCCCACCGACGGCAGTACCTGCAGCCGATTCGATATACGCGGTCGTAGATGATGTCCCCATGGCCGCACCGGCAGTAATGGCCACCGAATCGGCCAGCAGCGCTTTTTTCAGGCGTGGCAGTTTGCCGTCTTTGTCGAGCAAACCGGCACGGTGCGATACACCCACCAAAGTACCCGTGGTATCAAACAGATCGACAAAGAAAAAGACAAACACCACCCCCAGTAAGCCGACATTGAGCGCGCCAACGATGTCCATTTGCATCAATGTCGGGGCCATTGATGGTGGCGCTGAAAACACGCCTTTAAATTCAGACAGACCCAGCGCAATTGAAATGGCCGTTACCGCCAGAATGGAAATAATGATGGAGCCGTGAATCTTGCGGTATTCCAGCGCAATAATCAGGAAGAAACCAAAGATCGCCAGCAAGGTGGTCGGCGAATGAATATCGCCCAAAGTCACCAGCGTGGCAGGAGAGCCAACCACAACACCGGCGTTTTTCAGCGCGATAATCGCCAGAAACATCCCCACCCCGGCCGAGATCGCCAGCTTTAGCGAGTGCGGAATCGCGTTTACAATCGCCTCGCGCACCTTAAACAGCGAAACAATCAGGAAAATAATGCCGGACACAAACACCGCGCCCAAGGCCACCTGCCACGATACGCCCATGCCCTTGACCACGGTAAAGGTGAAGTAGGCGTTCAAGCCCATGCCGGGTGCCAATGCAATCGGATAGTTGGCCACCAGCGCCATAATCGCCGTGCCCAGCGCCGCAGCCAGACAAGTAGCCACAAAGACCGCGTTAAAATCCATGCCGGTCAACGCCAGAATGGACGGATTGACAAACACAATATACGCCATGGTCAGGAATGTTGTAAAACCCGCGATGACTTCGGTTTTGACATCAGTCCCATGCTCTTTGAGCTTGAAAAAAGCGTCCAGCATGTCTCTTCCCCGTTTCAGTTTTAATGAATCAAATTGATACAAAAAGCGAGCGCTGGCCGCGTGTTGTGCCGCCTGCGCTCGCCATCATATAAGCGCCCTTCTTAATACCCGATACCGCTCAGGGCCAGAACACCAATCAGCGCAAAAATGGCCGCAGCCACAAATCGCACCATGCGCAAGATATGCATACGCGTGGCAATCCAGTCGCCCAGATAAACAGCCGGCACATTCGCCAGCATCATACCCACGGTGGTACCCAGCACCACCTGCCACAGCGGCGTGTATTTTAACGCCAGCGCCACGGTGGCAATTTGCGTTTTGTCACCCATTTCGGCCAGAAAAAAGGCAATACAGGTTGCAATAAATGCGCCGTAGGGTTTGACGACGGCCTCGCCCTCTTCCATGACATCCGGGATCATAGCCCACGCCGCAATAGCCAGAAAACCCAAGCCCACGATCCAGCGTAGGATCTCAGGGGAAATCAGCCCAGCCACTTGCTGCCCGATCCAGCCGGCAGCAAAGTGATTTAATACTGTAGCAACAAAAATGCCCGCAACAATAGGTAGCGGGCGACGGAACCGGGCGGCCAGAATTAGTGACAGCAATTGGGTTTTATCACCCATTTCGGCCACTGCTACAACACCGGTAGAAATCAGTAAAGCATCAAACATTGAACAGGCTCCGGGGTGGGCGAACGAGACGAGGCCAACCATGCTGCCCACCCCACAAGGGTACCGCATGGTTAGCCTCGGGTCTCATCAGGTGCGCTGACGATGCCTTGGTCGCACATGGGCAGACCGCAAAGACAAAGTTCAGCGCACTGTAGGCGCCATGAAGCAGCATCAGCCAGAGCATCAGCAGCTTCAAGTTTGTTGACGCAAACCTGGCTCAATTGCATTTTGCAAACGGCCAGCGATTACTCCCCCGAAGGAAGCCGACATTCTAAAACAGGCAGCGCAATACTTACAAGTAAGGGATTATCGCGACTGATCGGCCAGGCGTTGCTGCGCCCATTTGAGCACCCCCGTGCAGCCGTCTTCAATCAGATCGAGTACATGCTCAAAGCCATCAGAGCCGCCGTAATACGGATCAGGCACTTCGCGCTCGCCCGCCTCGCTGGCATAGTCCAGAAACAACTGCACTTTATGCTGCAAATGCGCCGGGCAGCGACGATGCAAATGATTAAAGTGCCCCTGATCCATCGCCAGAATCAGATCGAAACGCTCAAAGTCAGCCGCGCGCACTTCACGGGCGCGCAAGCCGGACAAATCATAGCCGCGTTTTTTGGCATGCTGCTGGGAGCGCCGATCCGGCGCCTCGCCCACGTGATAGTCGGCAATCCCAGCCGAATCGACCATCACCTGCTGCGCCAGATCCTGATCAGCCAGCATTTGCCGCAACACCCCGTCAGCAGTCGGGCTGCGACAAATATTGCCGGTGCACACCATTAAAACCGAATACAAGGCGCTCATTAGATACATCCATAGGTATATGTTTGAAATAAAATATCAATAAAGGCTATGTGCATATACCCCTTGCATCTCCAAATCTACTTGGCTTAAGTCAGACCGGCTTGAGCTCGCTCAGGCGCTGACCGCGTAATCATGCACCATGGTCAGGGCAATATTTTTCAACTGCACGCATTGCTGACATTGTGCCTGCAAGCGCTCGTTTTCCAAAGCCAGCCTGCGCAACTCGTCGGCAATCGCCAGTAGATTTTCGCGTGCCATTCCAGCCCCCTCTTGCACCGACGCCAGGCGTTCGGCCATTTCCAATGCCAGCATATTGCCTCCACATATCCGTGCCCTTTTCTGGATGAAAAGCGCAACAGCATTGCACCGCAAAACACGGCCCAGCACCTAGATCAGGATCAAACCAGCAACCGATAAGTGATTCTCGCATCAGGGATGTAGTGTATATATTCTCACTACATATACTTGATATAAATCAATCCGCAATGCTGATTACGGTTTAGCATTTACCCAACAGCAAGCTAAATCGAATCAGCAAATATCAGGAGGCAGCATGAGCAAGGTCTTGGTCGTTGGCAGCATCAATATGGATCTGGTCGCGCAGGTGGGGCACTACCCGCGCCTAGGAGAAACTTTGCTGGGTAGTGGCTTTGCCACCTACCACGGCGGCAAAGGCGCCAATCAGGCCGTTGCGGCGGCACGGCTTGGCGCCCAGGTCAGCATGATTGGCCGGGTCGGCGCTGATGCATTCGGCCAGCAACTCACAGCAGGCCTGATCGCCGAAGGGATTGATGCGCGCTGGGTGCAGACCAGCACAGGCATGGCCAGCGGGATCGCAATGATCACGCTAGCGGGGAGTGATAACGCAATTATTGTGGTGCCCGGCGCCAATGCCATGCTCAGCCCTGCGGACATTCTGGCGGCCGAAGCGGCCTTTATCGATACCGATGTGGTGATCGCCCAGCTGGAAACGCCGCTCCCCACCATTTACCAAGTCGCCGAGCTGGCGCAGCGTCACGGCAAACCCTTCATTCTCAACCCTGCCCCGGCGATGGCTTTACCCGCCGAGCTATTGGCGCAAGTGAGCCTGCTAACACCCAATGAATTCGAGCTGGGCATGGCATTGCAAATACCGGAAAGCGAATGGCGCAGCGCATTGCAGCAGCGCCTGGGCAAAGTGCTGATGACTGCAGGCCAGGATGGTGCCTGGTATTGCGACGAAAACGGACAACTGCAGCAGCAAGCGAGTTTCAAAGTCGAAGCGCTCGACACCACCGGCGCGGGAGACACCTTTAATGGCGCGCTAGCCGCCTTCTGGGATAGTGGTTTGGCGCAAGCCAGCCGCATGGCTTGTGCGGCTGCGGCTTTATCGGTGACCCAAGCCGGGGCTCAGGGTGGCATGCCAACCCAAGCGCAATTGCTGGCGTTTCTGCATGAACAAGGAGAAGCAGCATGAAAAAGCTAGGTCATCTCAACCGTGACATCAGCCGCGTTCTGGCGAGCATGGGTCACACCGATAGCATCGTGATTGCCGATTGCGGCCTGCCGATTCCCGATCATGTGGAGTGCATCGATTTATCACTACAAATTGGCACACCTTCATATTTCGCCACGCTGGACAGCATCTTGGCCGATTTTCAGGTGGAACGTGCGGTACTGGCCAGCGAATGCCAAAGCAAAAATCCGGCGGTGGCCGAGCAAGCCGAGGGCATGGCGCAACATGGCGTGAAGATCGAATTCGTGCCGCATGAGCAATTCAAACAGCTGACGCACCATGCGCGCGCGATTATCCGTACCGGTGAAGCCAGCCCTTACGCCAATATCGTACTGTATTCCGGCGTGATTTTTTAGGAGCCAAGCATGTTGATCCAAATGAAAGGCATCAGCAAAGCCTTTGGCCCGGTCCGGGTGCTGGAAGACGTTGATTTTGCGCTGGAGCGTGGTGAGATTCATGCGCTGATGGGCGAAAACGGCGCGGGAAAATCAACGCTAATGAAGATTTTGTGCGGGGTGTATCAGGCTGATAGCGGCACCATTGCTGTTGATGGTAAAGATACCCCTATTAAAAATACCAGCGACGCCGAAAAGCAGGGCATCGCCATTATTCACCAGGAGCTCAACCTGATTCCGCAATTGTCGGTGATGGAAAACATGTTTCTGGGCCGCGAGCCACGCCGTTTTGGGGTAATCAACACCATCAAGATGCGCACGCAATGTCTGGAATATCTGCAATTGCTGGGTATTGAAAATCTCGACCCCGATGTGGAAGCCGGCACGCTATCGATTGGCCAGCAGCAAATGGTTGAGATCGCCAAAGCGCTATCGCTGAACGCGCAAACGCTGATTATGGACGAGCCAACTGCGGCGTTGTCCGAGCGCGAGACCGAAAAACTGTTTGGGATTATTGCCGATCTGAAATCACGCGGCGTAGGGATTGTGTATGTCTCGCACCGGATGGAAGAGATTTTCAAAGTTTGCGACAAGATCTCGGTGCTGCGCGATGGTCAATTTGTTGGCGAGCGGGTGATTGCCCAGACCGATTTTGATGAAATCGTCCGCATGATGGTCGGTCGCGAGATTGGTGATCGTTTCCCGGTACGGCAGGCCACGCTAGGCGAGGTACGACTTAAAGTTAGCGATCTGGCCGATGCTACGATTAGCGGGATTAATTTTGCAGTGCGTGCCGGTGAAGTGCTCGGCATCGCCGGGCTGATGGGCGCGGGGCGCAGTGAAATCCTGAAAACTATTTTTGGGATTAATCGCAAAGTGGCTGGCCGCGTTGAGCTCGATGGTCAAGCACTCAATGCGCGTAGTCCCGCTGAAGCAATTGCCGCCGGCATTGGCTTTGTCACCGAAGATCGTAAAAGCCAGGGTTTGGTGCTGGGCTTGTCGGTGCGCGAAAACGCTACGCTGGCCAATCTATCGAAATACGCGCGTTTTGGCGTGATCAACCACGCCGAGCAAATGGCCGTGGTGCAGCGCGAAATCGACCGCATGCACATCCGCACTCGCGATGCCGAGCTGGAGGTGAAATCACTGTCGGGCGGTAATCAGCAAAAAGTGGTGTTTGCCAAATGGCTGGGCATTGCGCCCAAGGTCTTGTTCCTCGACGAGCCAACCCGTGGCGTCGACGTTGGCGGTAAGGCTGAAATCTATCAAATCATTAATGAATTAGCGCAGTCCGGTGTGGCGATTGTGATGGTGTCGTCCGAATTGCCAGAAGTTCTGGCCATGAGTGATCGCGTCTTGGTGATGCATCAGGGTAAGCAGGCAGGGATTTTTCACCAGCCCGATGCTGAAACGGTAATGACTGCTGCAACTGGAGGTTTGAAATGATGAATATGAACGTACAACACAAAGCGACCCTACAAAAACTGGGCCCATTTCTGGCGCTGCTGGTGTTGGTGGCCGGTTTGGCAATCACCAGCCCAGACTTTATGACCGTCGGCAATTTACTGAATGTGTTCCGCCAGGTGTCGATCAATGCGCTGATCGCCTTTGGCATGACGCTGGTGATTTTGCTCGGTGGGATTGATTTGTCGGTGGGCTCGATTCTGGCGCTTTCATCCGTACTCACCGCCTTGATGCTTAGCCACGGGGTTGATCCGGTGGTGGCCGCCAGCGTGGGTATTTTAGCCGGTGCCGGCATGGGGATGATTAATGGCGTGATTATCAGTAAGGGCAAAGTAGCGCCGTTTATTGCCACCCTAGGCATGATGACGATTTTGCGCGGCTTATCACTGGTGTTTTCCGAAGGCCGCCCGATTACGGGGCTCAATAGCGACTTTTTCGCGATGCTCGGTGGTGGCTATGTCGCGGGCTTTATTCCGGTGCCGGTCATCCTGATGCTGGTGATGTTTGCGGTGTTCTGGTTTGTGCTTAAACGCACGGTATTTGGCCGCCATGTTTATGCGGTCGGCGGCAATGAAGAGGCAGCGGCCTTGTCGGGCATTAAAACCGATCGCATCAAAATCTGGGTGTACACGCTTTCGGGCGCAATGGCCGCCACTGCAGGGATGATTCTGACTTCACGTTTAAATTCGGCCCAACCGACTGCGGGTACAGGCTATGAACTGGATGCGATTGCCGCAGTGGTGCTCGGCGGCACGAGCCTGACAGGTGGCCGTGGCTGGATCTTCGGCACCTTGGTTGGCGCTTTGTTGATCGGGATTTTGAATAATGGTTTGAATCTGCTGGGCGTGTCGTCGTTCTACCAGCAGGTGATTAAAGGTGTCGTGATTTTGCTGGCGGTTTTGCTTGATCGCTCAGGAAAAAAAGCCTGATTTTTATCAGGACAACAAGAGGTATTGCCCAGTAAATATTGATTTGATTGATACAGAGCGAAATACCCTGCTTTACTTTCTCTCACAATTGACGGAGTCACCCATGAAACGCATTCTTTCTCCCCTACTGATTGGCCTGCTGGCCACTGGTCTGATCGCCTGCTCAAAACAAGGCCCGGATACCCAGGCCGTTGCCGAGCCTGCTGCGGCCAACGCCCAACTGAGCGTAGGCTTGGCCATTTCTACCCAGAACAACCCCTTCTTTGTCGCGTTGCGAGACGGTGCGGCTGCTGAAGCCACCGCGCAAGGCGTCAAGCTGATTACTGTCGACGCCCAGGATGATTCAGCCAAACAGATTTCAAATATTGAAGATCTGATTCAGAAAAAGGTTCAGGTCATTCTGATCAACCCGACTGATTCGGATGCCGTGGCAGGCGCAGTGAATGAAGCACTCAAAGCCGGGATCAAAGTGGTATCGCTCGATCGCAGCGTCAATGGCGCACCAGTGAGTGCCCATATTGCCTCGGATAATATCGCTGGTGGCAAAATGGCGGCGGAATTTCTGCTGGAGACAATCGGCGGCAAAGGCAATATCGTCGAACTTGAAGGCATCCCCGGCTCATCAGCAGCGCGTGAGCGCGGTCAGGGTTTCCATTCAGTCGTTGATGGCAAAGCGGATGTGAAACTGGTCGCCAAGCAGGCCGCTGATTTTGACCGCGCCAAAGGCCTCTCGGTGATGGAAAACATCCTGCAAGGTAATAAGGACGTTAAAGGCGTTTTTGCCCACAACGATGAAATGGCACTGGGCGCACTGAAAGCCATCGAAGCGGCAGGACTGAAAAATGTGGTCGTTGTCGGCTTTGATGCCACCACCGACGCGGTTAATGCAGTGAAAGCTGGCCAGTTGGCCGCCACAGTGCAGCAAAAACCCGAGCTGATTGGTAAAATGGGCGTCGAAACGGCCATCAAGTTGAGCAAGGGCGAAGCGGTTGATGCCTTTATCCCCGTGCCGCTGGATGTGGTGAAACAATAAGCAGCAATCAATTTTGCCGGGCGAAGAAGCTGAAAAGTGGTAGTGGAAAAGTGGTTTAGCCCCCCTGCTTCGCCCCGGCAAGACGACCCAGCCGATATGTACATCGGCGCCCAGCTGGGCTCAACAGGAATCAAATGACAGCCTACCAACGCCTCACCATTGCCGACATCGCCCACCTGGCCGGGGTGTCAAAAACCACGGCCAGCATGGTGCTGAATGATCGCGCCGAGCAATACCGCATCGCCCCGGCCACGGTGGAGCGCGTCAAGCAGATTGCCGCCGAGCATCATTTCCAGCCCTCAACATCCGCGCGCTCGCTGCGCACCCGGCGCAGCAGCACGCTGGGCCTGGTCGTGCCCGAGCTGGGCAATTTTGCCCATGCCATGCTGGCGCAGGCGCTGGAAGCGCTGTGCCGCGACGCCGGATTTCAGCTGTTTGTGGTCTGCAGCAATGATCAGGCCGAGATGGAAATTACCGCCGTCGAGCAATTGCTGGCGCGCCAGGTAGACGGACTGATGCTGGTGCCGTGTACCACCAACGCCAAACTCTATGCCAAGTGGGCCAAACGACTACCGCTGGTGCTGGTTGACCGCCGCGTCATCGGCAGCACCCTGCCCTTTGTCGTGAGCAATGCACAGGACAAAGTACAGGAGCTGATCGGCAGTGCTCTGGCACATGGCGTGCGCGAAATTGCCTACTTTGGCGGGCAAATTGCGCTCTCGCCCAGTGTGGACAGGCTGACGGGCTTTCAGCAAGCCTGGCAGGCAAGGCATGCAGAAGCCAACCCAGCACTGATCTTTCATCGCGACTACCAGCAGCACAGCGGCTACGCGATGATGGCCGAGTGTTACCAGCAACTGGGGCGCTACCCGGAGGCGGTATTTACTGCGTCCATCTCACTACTGGAAGGCGTACTCGCCTTCATCAATGAAAAAGACCGATTCAGAACATCGCCCCAGCATTTGCTCAGCTTTGACGACCACCGCCTGCTCGATTGCATGCCACGGCCGATCAACGCTGTGGTACAAGACAGCCAACAACTGGCCGCACAAAGCCTGCACCACATCATTGCACTACTGGCTGGCGAGAGCATTGAATCAGTCTGGATACCCGCACACATCAATTGGCGACAGAGCTTTGCTTAATGCCACACCATAAAGTGCCAACATACCCAGCAATGTATATACCCAGAAGCATTATCTGAATTGACCTACAGAGCAATACTCAGCATTGCCAGAAACCTAGAAGCCAACTTTATGCAAAAAACGGCGCTTAGCGCCGTTTTACGATTGATTGCAATTAAAAGCCTCGTTGCAAATCCTTGATCAAATCCCCAACATGCTCCAGCCCCACTGAAATCCGCACCAGACCATCGCCAATTCCGGCTGCGGCTCGGGCTTCTGGTGTCAGGCGGCCGTGCGAGGTGGTCGCCGGATGTGTAATAGTAGTACGGGTATCGCCCAGATTGGCGGTGCGGCTCATTAGCTCGACTTTGTCGATCAGGGCCCAGGCGGCGTCTTTGCCGCCAACCAGATCAAACGACACCACGCCACCACCGCCGGTTTGTTGCTGCTGCGCCAGCTCGTACTGCGGGTGAGATTTTAGGCCTGGGTAATACACTTTGTCGACTTGCGGTTGCGCTTCAAGCCAGGTGGCCAATTCCAGCGCTTTCTCGCAATGCGCTTTCATGCGGATACCCAGCGTCTCCAAGCCTTTGAGCATGACCCAGGCATTGAATGGCGACAGCGTCGGGCCTGCCGTGCGCAGGAATAAGTAGATGGGCTCCAGCGTCGCGTGATTGCCGACTACTGCACCACCGAGCACCCGCCCCTGCCCGTCGATGTATTTGGTCGCCGAGTGTACAACGATGTCGGCGCCGAGTTTCAGCGGCTGCTGCAGCGCTGGCGAGCAGAAGCAGTTATCGACCACCAGCAAGGCATTGTGCTGATGCGCAACGGCGGCAATCGCAGCTACATCGGCGATTTCGGTCAAAGGATTGGACGGCGTCTCAAGGAAAAATAATTTGGTCGCGGGGGTAACGGCCTGAGCCCAAGCATTGACGTCAGTTGGCGAGACATACGTCACCGTGACGCCAAATTTGCCAAGGTAGGCGTTAAACAGCTGGATCGTAGCGCCAAACAGGCTGTTCGACGACACGATATGATCGCCCGACTTGAGCAAGCCCATGCACAAGGACAAAATCGCGCTCATTCCCGATGCCGTGGCCACGCAACGCTCGCCGCCTTCCAGCGCCGCCAGACGCTGCTCAAAAGCACTCACCGTCGGGTTGGTAAAGCGCGAATAAATATAGCCGGGCACTTGGCCAGTGAATTTCAGCGCCGCTTCTTCGGCCGACCCAACGACAAAACTCGACGTTAAATGCATGGCATCCGAATGTTCGCCAAATTCGGAACGCATCGTACCGGCACGTACGGCGAGGGTTTCGGGATGAAGGTCGTCAAAATCGAGCATGTTTTTTCCTTGTAAGTCGACAAAAGTGCTCACGCTTTGCTGCCTCGTTATACCGTTGTACTTGCTTGTACTCACTGTACCCGAGGTCTTGCGGGAGAACTTCTGCCTTGATACTTAAATAAAAACGGGAGCCGTAGCTCCCGTTTTTGTGTGCTTTGCACAATTAAATCAAATTTTGTTCGGCAACGCCAATATTGAGATCGACAATCGAGCCCACATTGTCTGCCTTGGTAGACAATGGCGAGAGGCGTTTGGCTTCCAGCTCGTCCAGATAAGCGTCGGTAATATCGCCGGTGATGTAGTGTCCATCAAAACACGAGGTTTCAAATTGCGTGATTTTGCCGCCACTGGCGTCGGTACACGCCTGAATCAGCGCGGAGAGATCCTGATAGATCACGCCATCGGCACCAATTTCGGCAGCGATTTGCGCCGCGTCACGGCCTGTGGCGATCAATTCATTGCGCGTTGGCATATCAATGCCGTAAACGTGCGGGAATTTAACTGGCGGTGCGGCTGATGCCAGATAAACTTTTTTCGCGCCCGAATCGCGCACCATCTGCACGATTTCTTTGGAAGTCGTACCACGCACAATCGAGTCGTCAACCAGCATCACGTTTTTGCCACGAAACTCGACGGCAATCGGATTGAGCTTCTGGCGCACCGATTTTTTCCGGCTAGCCTGCCCAGGCATGATAAAGGTGCGGCCGATATAGCGGTTTTTCATAAAGCCTTCGCGATACGGCAGACCCAGTGCATCAGCCAGTTGCAGCGCCGAATCGCGGCTGGTATCGGGAATTGGAATCACCACGTCGATATCCAGCGCAGGGACTTGCTTGCGTACTTTTTCTGCCAGCTGCTCGCCCATTTTCAGACGGGCTTCATGCACCGAAATGCCATCGATAACGGTATCAGGGCGGGCAAAATACACATGCTCGAAAATACAGGGAATCAGCGTTGGCGATGCATGGCATTGCTGGCTGGAGAATTCACCGTCAAAAGTGATATAAACCGCTTCACCCGGCGCAATATCACGCTCGAATTTAAAGCCCAGCACATCGTGCACCACCGATTCGCTGGCCACAATGTATTCACGACCATCAGCCGTGTCATGCACGCCGAGCGACAGTGGACGGATGCCATGCGGATCACGGAAAGCCACCATGCCAAAACCGGCAATAATCGCCACCACCGCGTAGGCACCCTTTACGCGGCGATGCACCGCTTTGACCGCGTCAAACACCGTCTGGGCATCAAGCTGCGGGCCTGATACACGGCGCGACAGCTCATGGGCAAACACATTACACAGCGCTTCGGAATCCGAATTTGTGTTGATATGGCGCAGATCGGTGCGGTACATATCTTCTTTAAGCTGTTTGTCATTGGTCAGATTGCCATTGTGCGCCAGCACGATACCAAACGGACTATTGACATAAAACGGCTGCGCTTCAGCCAGACTCGACGCCGATCCGGCAGTCGGGTAGCGCACATGACCAATGCCGACATTGCCTTGCAAAGAGCGCATATTGCGGGTGCGAAATACATCGCGCACCAGCCCCTGCCCTTTATGCATATGCAACACCTGTTGCTCGGCTGTAACGATACCGGCTGCATCCTGGCCGCGATGCTGAAGCACCAGCAGACCGTCGTACAACATTTGATTAACCGGCGTTTTGGCGACCACACCTAGAATGCCACACATTAGCTCAGACCCTTAGACTTACAAAAATTATTCAAACTTAATCCGTGACGCCAGCACTTCGGGCAACCACGGTTTTACAAATTCCGCGCTTTGCTCGAACAGTGGGCTAAACATGGCATCACGCCAGACCGCCGTACTGGGAAAACTAGTTAAACCGGACAAGACCACCAGCGTCAACATCAGCAAAAATCCACGCACCACGCCGAAAAATGCACCCAGAAACCGGTCCACCGGTTTGAGGCCACTGGCTTTCAGAAACTGGTTGAGGGTAATGCGAACAATGGCAGATAAAAGCCAGGTTACAAAGAACACCACGATAAAACCGGCGATATACCGCAAGCTGTCCGACGACAGCGCCGATGGCATCAGGCCAGCAGCATCTTCGGCAAATTGCGTCCCGGCCCAGAAAGCCAGCACCCAGGCTGCCAGCGCCAGCACTTCCTGCGTTAGCCCGCGCATCACCGAGAGCAGCATCGACAAGCCCAGAATGCCCAGCGCGATATAGTCAAACTGCGTCATTGTGCGGCCTTGACCACCAGCGTACCCGGTACGCCCAGCGTATCCAGACGCTGCATCCAGGCTTTGGCTTTGGCTTCGTCATTTCCCGGGCCAATGCGTACACGCGTTAGCTCCCCCTTGGGCGTTGACACTTGCTCGCTGCGCGCCGGAATGCCGGCGTCTTTCAATTTTTTAAGCGTTTGCGCGGCCTTATCCGGGTCGGCGTAAGCACCAATCTGGATGTAATAGACTTTGCCGGTTTTTGGTGCGGCAGTTTTATCCAGCGCGCCTTCGAGAATGGCTTTGGGATCCAGCGCAGGTTTGGTAGTCGGCTTTGGACTAGGCTTGGGGCTAGCTTTAGCTGGCGCGGTAGGACGTGCGCTAGGTTTGGCCGTAGCCACAATGTCGGGCCTAGCCGAAGGCTTGGCGGCTTCACTGGTGGCGGCGCGCTGGGCGGCATTCACCGATTCATTAGCGGCTACCACCTGCGGGGCGGCCTCCTGATGCGTAACCAGTTTACCCGGTAGCGCAACGGGAGCAATACGGGAGGCGTCAACGCTCTCCACTGGCACTACTTCTTGTACCGCCTGCACCGCCGACTCGGAGGCTACGGGCGCTACCGCCACTTGCGGCTGATCGAGCGAAACCACCGATGACAGCGCAGGCGCGCTGGAAATAATTTCGACAGACTGATTTTCCAGCAGCGACTTGGGCGGCTCGCCATCCAGCGCGGTCCATAGCACCGTTAGCGCAAAAACCACCAGGGCAATCGCACCGAGCAGGCGGCGGCGCGCGCGTTTTCTTAACTGCAACAACTCGTCGCTAACATTCGCCATATTTTTACTGTCCACGTGCCTGCATGACTTCAGCCACGGTGAAGAAAGAACCAAAGACCAGAATTCTATCAGCTTCGTCCGCCGCCTCACAGGCTGCACGGTAGGCTTTTTCTACGCTTTCATGCTCGACCACCCTGGCGCGTGGCGAGATCGCCAGCACGGTTTGCGCCAAAGACGCCGCAGTGGCCGCACGTGGCAATTGGGGCGCGGCCAGATGCCAGACGTCGATCCGGTCGGCCACCAGCTTGATAACCCCGTCGATGTCCTTATCCTGCATCATGCCGAGCACGGCATGCGTGACCGGATGAAAGCCCATATTATCGAGCGAGGCACGAAATACCGCTGCCGCATGGGGGTTATGCGCCACATCGAGCACTACGGTGGGTCTGCCGGGTAATACCTGGAAACGCGCTGGCCATTCCACTTCCAGTAGGCCACGCTTGATGTCACCCAGACTAACAGGAAGCTGTTCTTTCACCGCTTCAAGCAAACCCAGCGCCATTGCCGCATTGCTCATCTGGTATTTGCCGCGCAGCGCCGGAATCGGCAAGGCATTTTTGCGCGATCCATTGCGATGCCACCACACCCACTGCTGACCTTCGGCTTGCATTTCAAAACCAAAGTGCTGGCCGATCAATTGCAAATCAGCGCCTGCAGTATGCGCAACATCAATCAGTGTTTGCGGGGGTATAGGGTCAGAGCAGAGAGCTGGCTTGCCTTGGCGGTAGATACCCGCCTTTTCGGCAGCAATTGCCTCACGGGTATCACCCAGATAGGCCTGATGATCAATCCCGATACTCACCACACCAGAGGCGGTCGGCTCGAAAATATTCACCGCATCGAGCCGGCCACCAAGACCTACTTCAAGCACCACCACGTCAACTTGTTGCGCCATAAACTGATGCACTGCGGCCAGCGTGCCGAATTCAAAGTAACTCAGAGAAATATCGCCACGCGCGGCCTGAATGGCCGCAAAGCTGTCCACAATCGCCGCGTCACCCACCGGCACGCCATTGATCGCTATGCGCTCGTTGTAATGCAAAAGATGGGGTGAAGTGTAAGTACCCACTTTATAACCGGCGATGGTCAGTATGCGCGTCAACATCGCACAAACCGAGCCTTTACCATTGGTTCCGGCCACCGTAATCACCGGGCAGACAGGAATAAGCGCCATGCGCTCCTGCACCGTTTTGACCCGGCTCAAACCCATGTCAATGGCGACAGGATGCAATTGTTCCAGATAATTTAGCCATTCGGCCAAGGTGGCTTCACGGCCCAGACTTGCCCCAGTTGCTACATTCATTAATTCACGGCTGCCTGATTATTGAGCAAGGTCAGTACATCAGCCAGACGCTGACGCAATTCGCGACGATCGACGATCATGTCGATTGCGCCTTTTTCCAGCAAAAATTCCGAACGCTGAAAGCCTTCCGGCAGCGTTTCGCGCACGGTCTGCTCGATCACGCGCGGACCGGCAAAACCGATGAGCGCTCCCGGCTCAGCCATGACTACGTCGCCAATAAAGGCGAATGAAGCCGAAACACCGCCCATGGTCGGATCAGTCAGCAAGGAAATAAATGGCAGTTTTTTGTCGGCCAGCTTGGTCAGGATGGCATTGGTTTTGGCCATCTGCATCAAGGAGTTGAGGCCTTCCATCATCCGCGCACCGCCTGAAGCCGAGACACAAATAAAGGGCAAATCGTTTTCGATCGCGACTTTAACGCCGCGCACAAAACGCTCGCCAACCACCGAGCCCATTGAGCCGCCAATAAATTTGTACTCAAACGCCGCCACCACCACCGGCACCGACAAAATACTGCCTTGCATCACGACCATCGCATCATCTTCGCCAGTTGAAGCGGCTGAAGCGGTTAATTGGTCACTGTAGCGTTTATTGGCTTTGAACTTGAGCACGTCGACCGGTTTGACTTCGGAGCCGATTTCGTAGCGCCCTTCAACATCCAGCAGCTGGTTCAAGCGGGCACGCGCCGGAACGGCATTATGAAAATTGCACTTCGGGCAGACTTCCAGATTGTTTTCCAAGTCAGAGCGATACAGCACCGCACTGCACGCCGAACATTTGCTCCACAAGCCTTCCGGCACGGCCGAGGTATTCGGCGTGGTGCGGCTTTTGATTTTCGGCGGTAATAATTTTTGCAACCAACTCATTTTATTCTCCACTGCCCATCACGCGCGGGGCATTTAATTCTAGCCAGAGTCTTAAACCCGGGCCGTATCCATTGCAGCGCGTACGCCAGACAGGAACTCAGTGAGGCGGCGTGCAAGCCCTGCTTCACCCTGCTCGACTTCTTGCACCAAACGCGAGCCGATCACCACGGCATCGGCAATTTTGGCGACATTTTTTGCCGACTCGGCATCGCGAATACCGAAGCCGACACCAATTGGAATATTCAGATATTGCTTTAGAAAATCAAGCTTTTCGGCCACGTTGGCGACGTCCAGATTAGCCGAGCCGGTAACGCCTTTGAGTGAAACATAATACACATAGCCACTGGCCATGCGCGCCACTTCTTTGACGCGCGATTCCGGCGTTGTTGGGGCCAAAAGGAAAATCGGATCAAGGCCGTGTTTTTTAAATACAGTGACAGATTCTTCGGCCTCTTCAGGCGGCATATCAACAGTGAGAACACCGTCAACGCCGGCGGCAATCGCTGCAGTAGCGAATGCTTCGTAGCCCATGGCTTCAACCGGATTGGCGTAGCCCATCAGCACCACTGGCGTGCTCGTGTTGGTTTGGCGAAATTCGGCAACATAAGCCAACACATCGCGCAGCGAAACATTGTGCTTTAAGGCGCGCTCGGACGCGCGCTGAATCACCGGGCCATCGGCCATCGGATCAGAGAAAGGCACGCCCAATTCTAAAATATCAGCGCCGCCAGCCACCAGCGCATGCATCAGCCCCACGGTACTGGCAGGAGCAGGGTCGCCCGCAGTAATAAACGGAATTAAGGCCTGGCGATTGGCCGCCTTGAGGTTTTGCATTACCGATTCAATACGTGACATAGGGTATATCTACCAAAGCTATACTGAGATTGAGCTAGGGGCACATACCCCTAGATCACATTTAGAGTTGAATGCCGAGTTTTTTCGCAATCGTCGGAATATCTTTATCGCCGCGTCCAGACAGATTCACCAGCAGGATTTCATCCGGGCGCATGGTGGCGGCCATTTTCGACGCTTGCGCCAGTGCATGACTGGACTCAAGCGCCGGAATAATGCCCTCAAATTTGCACAAATCGTGGAAAGCCTGCATCGCCTCATCGTCATTGATCGCCACATATTCAGCGCGACCAATGTCTTTCAAATAGCTATGTTCAGGGCCAACACCCGGATAATCCAAGCCCGCCGACATCGAATGCGTCTCAGAGATCTGGCCATTTTCATCATGCATCAGGTAAGAGCGCTGGCCGTGTAACACACCGGCTTTGGCGTTTGATGTTAGTGGTGCAGCATGACGACCGGTTTCCACACCGTCACCACCCGCTTCAACGCCAATTAGGCGCACGCCTGGCACTTCGATATACGGATGGAAAATACCAATCGCATTCGAACCGCCGCCTACACAGGCAATCACCGCATCAGGCTGGCGGCCAAGCATTTCCTGCATTTGTGCTTTACATTCTTCGCCAATTACAACCTGGAAGTCGCGCACTAATTGCGGATACGGATGCGGACCGGCTGCAGTACCGATGATGTAATACGTCGAGTCCACATTGGTGACCCAGTCGCGCATAGCTTCATTCATCGCATCCTTCAGTGTGCGCGTACCCGATTCAACGGCAACCACCGTTGCACCAAGCAATTTCATGCGAAACACATTCGGTGCCTGGCGCGCAACGTCTTCAGCGCCCATATACACGACGCACTCCATACCATAACGCGCTGCGACCGTAGCAGATGCAACACCGTGCTGGCCTGCGCCAGTTTCGGCAATCACGCGTTTTTTTCCCATGCGGCGCGCTAGCAAGGCCTGACCGATGGTGTTATTCACTTTGTGCGCGCCAGTGTGATTCAAGTCTTCGCGCTTGAGATAGATTTGCGCGCCGCCAATCGCATTAGACCAACGCTCGGCATAATAAATCGGGCTTGGACGGCCAACGTAATGTTTCAGATCATGGCGATATTCGGCCATAAATACCGGGTCTTTAATTGCAGCTTCAAACTCTTGCTTGAGTTCATCCAGCGCAGGCATCAAAGTTTCAGCGACATAAATGCCGCCATGCTGACCAAAGTGTCCACGCTGATCCGGTTGCTGATATTTATCGTTCATCTTTATCTCACACTGTGTACAGCATTAATAAATGCACAAACCCGCTCTAAATCTTTAACGCCCTTGCTGCTCTCGACGCCACTGGAAACGTCAACAGCCCAGGGTTTAACTTGCCGCACTGCATTCGCCACATTATCAGGATGCAAACCACCTGACAAAATCAGCGGCAGCGGTAAACTCTCGGGCAAAACCTGCCAATCAAATGCTTCACCTGTCCCACCGGGAACGCCATCAACCCAAGCGTCGAGCAAAACGCCTCGACACAAAGGATGAACATAACTTTGCGCGTATTCTACCAAATTTATGTCAGGTTTTACCCTGAGCGCCTTGATAAATGGGCGACCAAATTGCACACAATCGGCCAAATCCTCGTCACCGTGGAACTGCAGTAAGTCGATCGGCACACTTTCCAACACAGAGCTGACAAAACCAGCCTCTGCATTCACAAACAAGGCCACCACAGTTGCAAATGCAGGCAAGGCTGCGGCCAGCTCTTTGGCTTGCTCGATGGTGACAAAGCGTGGACTAGGCGGGTAGAAAACGAGACCAATCGCATCGGCACCCAATGCAATAGTTTGGAGCAGCGTCTCGCGATCACGCAGACCGCAAACTTTAATACGGGGAACAGGCATGAAAAACCTCAAATCAGACCAAAACGCTGGATCGGCTCAGTCGCCAAACCGTATTTCTCGGGATAACTCACCCCGGTCAGATACAAACCATCGGGCATGAAGGTCGGCGGTGCCACACTGCGGTTCTGCTGCGCAATAAGCCACTGCATCCATTCCGGCGACTCATTGCCTTTGCCGATGTGCAGCAAGGCACCCATGATATTTCTAACCATATGGTGCAAAAAAGCAGTGGCCGAAAAATCAAAATAAATCAGGTCGCCCTGCTGACCAATATCGATTTTCAGCATTTGCTTCACCGGCGAGAGCGCCTGACACTCAGCGGCACGAAAACTGCTGAAATCGTGCTCACCCAGCAAAAACTGGCTGGCCGCAGAGATTTTTTCCAGATCGAGAGCATTGTGAATCCAGCCTACCTGCCCAGCCAGCAGACTAGGACGCACCGGATGCTGCAACAATAGATAGCGGTAATGTCTGGCCGTTGCGACAAACCGAGAATGAAAATCATCCGGCACCTGTTGCGCCCAAAGAACGGCGATACCCGATGGCAAAAAACTATTCACCCCGCGCACCCACGCAGTAATCGGCCGGTTAACAGCTGTATCAAAATGGACAATCTGCCGTGTGGCATGCACTCCGGCATCGGTCCGCCCGGCTGCGTGCACACGCAAGGCGTGACCAGCCATTCGGCCGATTGCCCTCTCCATTTCACCCTGCACCGTTGCAACGTCAGGCTGAATTTGCCAGCCATTAAAAGCCCGGCCATCATACTCAACAGCTAAAGCGTAGCGTTTCAATTCCAAAGCGCGGCATTCCCAATCAAAATAGTTAGTGCAATTACCCCTAACTGCACCATCAGAAACACGGCCTGTACCAGAGACAAACCATTGAACTCAATGGCAAACTGCTCGCCTGATGACTCAGGGGCTTGCATCAAGTCGCCAAGCAAATCGGCAAATCGATTTTTCTGCTCAAGCAATTGTTCTGCATAGTTTAGCGTCAAGCTCAGGCGCACAGCCATCCGCTCAGGACTAAATCCAATCCAGGCCAACGGCAAAAGCAAATAATACAGACCCGCGACTATAGCGCTCTTCGACAAAAACGTCAGCATGATTTGCAGGCTGGCCACGACACAAATCAGGCGGGCAAGCTGCTCGATTGCCAGGCTAATACCATTTACAGTAGGAGAAAGTGCGTGCGGCCATAAATATACCCCCGGCGTAGACCAGGCATAAATAATGAAAACGGCCAGCAACAGCCAACGCATTCTAGGCAGGCTTTTGCGTAGCCGCGCCCCGGCAACAAACAGTGCCGTACAGAACAGCAGTGCGGCAAGCAGAAAAAGAGAAAGGCGCCCAAGCCATGGCAGCACAGAAAGCAGCCAGAACCAGAGCGCCAGAATATTAACAGCGTGTAATTTCAATTATCAGAGATCAGCCAACAGTGTTTTTGCCAGTTGCTGCTGTGCATCCGAACCTTCCTGAAGAGCCTCTTGCAAGATCTCGCGCGCGCCTTCAACATCACCCATGTCGATATAGGCCTTAGCCAGATCAATCTTGGTCTGCACAGGATCGTCAGCAGCAAAATCAAGATCACCAGCGGCAGCGGCCTCACTCAAATCAAGGCTGATATCACCAAAGGTGCTGTCCATATCAAGAGCTGGCGCTTCACTGGCGTTAGCCACATCGAATGCTGACACCTCTTCTGCCGATTCCAGATCAAAATTGAAGTCAAGCTTCAGATCGCCCTCTGCAGCGGCCAAATCTTCGGCAAGTGGTAACGGTTCAATCGCAGACTCAAGCGAAGACAAAGACTCAACAGGCAACTCAGCCAATTGAGTGGCTTCTTTATCCGCATCCAGCTCAAAGCCCCCGAATGCATCAAGTTCGGTCGTCGCGGCAAAATCCTCAGTCAAATCAACCGCAGCAGTAGCTGTCGAAACCTCTGACGCACCCATATTCAATTCGGCATCCAGATCCAGATCAAGCAACTGGTCAATCGCTGAAAGCTCTTCAGTCGCGGAACCCGTATCAATTGGCAGATCCAGAGACAACAGCGCGTCATCTGTACCTGAGGTCAACTCGACAGCTGCGCTTTCAGGCTCGACAACATCAAGATCCAAGACCGAGTCCAACGCCAAATCATTCCCAGTGTCTAGCGTAGCTTCAGCAGGGCCAGGAGACGCTTCAACGACAAGATCGAGATCGACAGGCGACGCAGATAAATCCAGCGCCTCGGGCGCAGCACCTTGCTCGGCATCAAAGTCCAGCTCAAAGTCCAGCTCGTTGCTTGCCACGGCACTCAAATCCGGCGCAGTGACTTCCTCAAGCGCGGATGCACCAACCACAACAGCCGGAGCAGCCAAGCTGGTATCAACCACCCCTGCAGGCTCTTTTCTATACAAAGGATTGTCCGGATCAATAGCACGGCCATTGGCAGCCGCTTCACGCCATAGATCACCCTGGCCGTTAGTCACCGCAAACAATGAAGAAGCATGCTCTTCATATGAAGTTGCATCACGTCTTGCAGCATAAATATCCAGCAGTTTCATTCGGATTTCATGGCGGGAAGGATCTTTATGCAGGGCGTCCTTCAGAATTTCTTCGGCCTGCGCATCGCGACCGTAAGCCATATAAACTTCTGCTTCGGCAATCGGATCGACTTCATCGGTATCGATCGTACCCAAGCCTTGACGGCTAAAGTCGGTCAAGAACGAATTCTCAGTCGCTTGTGTGCTGATTACACCGCCGCCGGTACTGCCAAGCACTGTATTTGCCTTTAGATCGCCGCCAGTAATAATGCTGTCTTCAAACACGCCTGGATTTTGCCGGCGACGCGCCCATAACAATCCCACCCCACCGAGAACCAGCGCCAAAGCGCCGCCACCCAAGGCAAGCGAATTATCGAGCAAGCTATCAAACAAGCTCGGTTCTTCAACCACAGGGGCTTCTACTTGCACCCTACGCTTAGGCTTGGCAGTAGCGGCGACGCTGGCAACCACCTCCGAACTGGCTTCGCTTGCCACTTCGCTGGCGACGCTAGCTACCAGTGCAGGATCAGAAGTAGCCTGTGCAGTTGCGACTGGTGATGCCGTCGCACTAGCCTTCAAGGCCGCGAGCTTTTCCATGTCACTGACATTCTTCTGCAAAGCGGCTACGCGTTGATTGGCCTCATCAAGCGCTTTTTGTCGGGTCGCGATTTCCTCTTCCAGAGCTTTCAGCTTGGCCTGATCACCGGATTTCTTGGCTGCATCAGCAGCTTTTGACAGTTTTAGAACATCTTTATTTGCATCACTGGTGTTCGCGCCCCGATCCTGAACTTTGGCAGTAATTTTGCCAGCACTGGACTGCTCACCCAATACCTTGGCTGGGCCTTTGGACACGGACTCAGCCAGTTTGCCACGATAGGCACTCCAGTCTGCAGCTTGAACCTGGATTTCTTTGGCGGCCTCGGATTTTGAAGTTTGCTGCAACTGAGCAACACTTGGCACATTCAGAATTTTGCCACTTTTCAAGCGGTTCATATTGCCATCAAAGGCCGATGGATTGGCCTTGTACAGGCCCAGTAGCACCTGCTCCAGACTTACGCCAGATGGCTGAACTTGGCGGGCAATCGAGCCTAGCGTTTCCCCGGATCGAACACGATGCGAATCTGCTGTGGTCGAAGTGCTAACTGCATCATCTGAAGAAGCTGGCTCATCTCGACTTGCGTTCGCCGGGGTCTGATTACTTGTGGCGGGCTTGGTGCGCTTTTGTTTTACACCTTTGATGCCCCCCCGCGTTTGCGTACCAGGAAGATCTGAGCTGGCATATCGGGTCTTATCGTTCGAATTAACGCCACCAGCATAATCGGCCGGATCAATTAAAGCGGTGTATTCACGCTGGATACGACCAGTAGCCCAGTTGAGCTCAACCAGCAAATCAAGAAACGGTTCCGCAATAGGCTGGGAGGAGTTAACGACAACATAATACTGGCCATTCGGGCGCTTCTCGATATTAAAGCGCAAGCCCAATGACGCAGAAGGGTATTCGATGCGTGCATTGCTGTAACTCTCTGGTGGGGCCAAGCTAACAACCAGAGAATCAGCCTCATTGGGCTGCACGGAAACAAGATCTATCTCGCCTCGAAACGGCTGCCCCAACCCCGATAAAACATTCAATCGCCCCAATCCGGCAGCATGCCCAAACAGGGGTAGCGCTGCCAAGGCGACAGCCAGAACACAAGCTTTAAATCGAGGTGTTTTTTGCACGAGCAATCTCCGAAATGAGGCAGCGCTTTCATCAATCAGTAGGCGCATGCGCATATACTGATTTATGTCCACAAACGAAAATCTTTCGCAGCGGGAAAGCAATAATCTGCACACGCATTTTAAATGCACAGTTATTTAAGAATAAAGCCAATAATACGGACATTTCAATCTAGAGCTGAAATTTAAATTCATAATTGTCATCAATCGTCACAGCTACGCTACGTTTTTGCGGGAATTTTGCAACATCCCAAGCCTCAACAGCCCAACACCACAACTCGGCCAACGAAGCACGGCGTAGCGATAGTGGCGGATTTTGATACAGCAGACTCAAGGCAAGCCACAGCTGCTCAACCTCACGCCCATCCCGCAAGGCGGGCGCACAGGTCTGCTTACTCAATTTCTCCCCCTGCATATTGGTAATAACCGGAATATGCAGATATCGAACAACAGGAAAGCCCAATACCCGCTGCAAATACACCTGCCTCGGGGTCGAATCCAGCAAATCCGCACCGCGCACAACATCAGTCACACCTGTATCTGCATCATCCACCACGACTGCCAACTGATAGGCCCAGAGTTGATCGGCCCGCCTAAGAATAAAGTCACCCACATCACAAAACAAATTGTGCACTGTTACTTGCTGAATCCGATCAGCAACACTAATTACTTCATCAGGAACCTTCAGGCGATAAGCAAGCTGATCAGCACAAGGAGATGCGCCAGAACGACATAGCCCGGAATAAACCAGACCATCAACCCCTCGTCGCCCCGCCGCTTGTAGCATTTTTCGTGTGCAAGAACAGGGGTACGCCAACCCGCACTCAAGCAAGGAATCCAGAACCTGCTGGTAGCGTGCACCTCGCTGACCTTGCCAAACAATTTCGCCATCCCATTCAAAGCCAAAACGAAGTAGCGTCTCAATAAACAAGTTCGATGCCCCTAGTAACTCACGAGGAGGGTCAAGATCCTCGATTCTTAACAACCACCGCCCGCCAGCCGACCTAGCATCCAAATAGCTTGCGACAGCCGCCATGAGCGACCCCATATGCAACAAACCCGTAGGGCTAGGGGCAAAGCGCCCCACATACGCAGACTTAATCACCACATCCCCGCTCATCTCGATCAAGCAAGACATGCCCGGACCGATGCTCTGTTAGAATAGACGCTGCCAATTTTACTTTTTTTAAGCACAAGGACAAGCAATGACTTACGTTGTGACCGACGCTTGCGTGAAATGCAAATACACTGACTGCGTAGATGTATGCCCAGTTGATTGCTTTCGAGAAGGCCCCAATTTCCTGGTTATTGACCCTGACGAATGCATTGACTGTACATTATGCGTCGCCGAATGCCCTGTAGAGGCCATCTACGCAGAAGACGACGTACCCGCAGATATGCAGGAATACATCAACATCAACGCCACCCTAGCCAAGGAATGGCCCGTTATCATCCAGAAAAAGCCCCCATTGCCAGAGCATGCGGAATGGGCAGCGGTTCAAGGCAAAATAGACCAAATTGAGCGTTAATTCGTCAAAACCTTGATTTAGCAACTAAAAGCGACTATTATCGCGGACTTCCGACCCTTGCCTGACCGTGGTCGCTAACGGCAGGCTACAAACCACAAGGAGCAATACATGCGACATTATGAAATCGTGTTTATCGTGCACCCAGATCAAAGCGAACAAGTTCCAGCAATGATCGAGCGCTACAAATCACTGATCACAACTGGTGCTGGTTCTATCCACCGCTTGGAAGATTGGGGCCGCCGTCAATTGGCTTATCCAATTCAAAAAATCCACAAAGCGCACTATGTGATGATGAATATCGAATGCAGCCAAGAAACTTTGGAAGAAATCGAACACGCATTCAAATTCAACGATGCAGTTCTTCGCCACCTGACTTTGAAAACAGACGGCGCTGTAACTGAAGCATCTCCGATGATGAAAGAAGAGAAATCAAAATCTCTGACTCAAGGCGCTGAAGTTCAAGCCGCCTAATTCGGAAAAATTGAATTTACGAAATCAAGTTTTAGTCGAAGGTCATTTACTGATCACCGACGCAATTCGCCGCACCCCAGCTGGGATTGCAATGATTGAAGGATGGATTATTCATCAATCAGAGCAGCACGAAGCTGGATTGCAACGCAAAGTCGATTGTGAAATGCCATTTGTTGCACTCGGTGAAATTTGCGAGAAATTGCTCAAGACACCTAGCAAACAAGGCATTAAGTGCAAAGGCTTTTTAGCCGCGCGCAGCAGTAAATATCGGCAGAGCTTGGTTTTACACATTACCGCTTTTGAATATTTGAATTGAGGATTAGACAATGTCTCGCCAACTCTTCAAGCGCAGAAAATTCTGCCGCTTTACAACCGAAGGTATCGCTCAAGTTGACTACAAAGACGTAGCCATCCTGAAAGATTTTATCTCTGAAAACGGCAAGATCATTCCTGCACGTATCACGGGTACTAAAGCTAAATATCAACGTCAGTTGTCGACTGCTATTAAATTGGCTCGCTTCTTGGCATTGTTGCCTTACACTGACCAACACTAAGACGGACGGGAGAAACTTATCATGCAAATTATCCTGCTCGAAAAAGTAGCGAATCTGGGTACACTGGGTGACATCGTTAAAGTTAAAGATGGTTACGCTCGTAACTTCTTGATCCCACAAGGCAAAGCTAAACGTGCAAATGAAGCCAATATGGCCGCATTTGAAGCTAGCCGCGCGGAATTGGAAGCGAAACAAGCTGAAATCTTGGCTGAAGCGCAAGCTCGTGCAGCTAAATTGGAAGGCGCTGAAATCACTATCGCTCAAAAAGCGGGTGTTGATGGCCGTCTGTTCGGCTCAGTAACAAACCACGACATCGCTGAAGCAATCACTGCTTCTGGCGTTGCGGTTCAAAAATTTGAAGTGCGTCTGCCAAATGGTCCTTTCAAAGCAATCGGCGAATACGAAGTTGTTTTGGCTTTGCACCATGACGTAGTTAGCACCATCAAATTGCAAGTTGTAGGCGCTGCTGCTTAATAGCCAGTACGCTGGCGCTTAATTTATTAAGCGCATGCAAAATAAAAAGCCACGATTAATTCGTGGCTTTTTATTTTGCGGCAATCAATGCTGCCTTTATTGCTTTAGCGCTTTTGTTTGCAAGTATTTCAAAACCCGTGACACGGCCACCAGACCAAATGTGGCAGTGACAGTCATCACCGCACCAAAGCCACCCGCACAATCAAGGCGAACACCCTCACCCATAGACGGCTTGGCCGCACACACCGAGCCATCCGCCTGCGGGTAAACCAGCTGCTCGGTTGAATAAACACACTCAACCCCCATTTTCTTGCCATTTTTTGCAAAACCAAAATCGCGCCGCAAAATGCTGCGCACTTTGGCTGCCAGCGGATCCTGAATCGTTTTACTTAAATCATCCACTTTAATTTGCGTCGGATCGATTTGCCCACCAGCGCCGCCAATTGTGATGATTCTTATTTTATTGCGCCGGCAATAAGCAATTAAAGCAGCCTTGGTTTTCACACTATCAATACAATCAATCACGTAATCATGATCGGCCAAATATTGCGCAAAATTATCTTCAGCAACAAAATCTTCAATCGCATTGATTTGAATTTGCGGATTAATCGCCACCATCCGCTCGGCAACGGCATGCACTTTCATTCGGCCGATTTGACCTTCCAAAGCCGGTAATTGGCGATTGGTATTGGAAATACAAATATCGTCCAAATCTATTAACGTTAGCGCGCCAATGCCAGAGCGCACCAAGCCTTCAGCGACCCACGACCCAACACCGCCAATACCGATCACACACACTTTAGCCTGCGCAAATTGCGCTAATGCTTGCACGCCATATAAGCGGGCAATACCGGCAAAACGACGCTGATAATCACTTTCCAAACTCACAAATCCTTCCCTTCAAAACAAATCAGCCCCACAAGGGGCTGAATATACTCTAGTGGCGTATTGACCTGATGATTAATCAGACCATGACCTTGATGGCAATACCCTACTCAAGTGCTTTCTTCACAGTCCGTTTGCGCGCAGCAGGTTTGGCTGCAGCAACAGCAGGCTCATCCGGCATTGCCGGGGGCGGCGCAGTGGGATGCAAGGCATCATCACCAGCAGGCGCTGATTTTGGCCCACCAGGCATACCAAAACCCGTAAACAGATGCTTGGCACGCTCCTGCAGTTGTTGCTGCATTTCAACAAACATATTGGTACTGCTTTCCAGGTAATTGCCCATCATATTCTGGATGGCCGGCCCCTGGAATTTCATAAATTCGCCCCACAAATTGGCATTGCTGAACATCGGATTATCAGCACCCAGCGTGGATTTAGTCTGATCTTGCAGCCTTGATTGCATCTCAGCGAACAGCTGCATGTTTTTTTCAAGGTAGTTACCCATCAAGCCCTGCATGGCATGCCCGTAAAAACGGATAATTTGCGTCAGCACATCATAAGAGAACATCGGCATGCCGCCAGCCTCTTCTTCCAGAATGATTTGCAACAAAACACTGCGGGTCAAATCTTCGTTCGTTTTGGCGTCCTGAATCGCAATATCGATACCGTCAAGTACCAACTGTTTAACATCAGCCAAAGTGATATAACAGCTTGTTGTCGTATCGTAGAGACGACGATTTGGGTATTTCTTAATGACCCGCTTTTCCATACTCACCTATCCTTTTCGCCGATTTTATGCAGACTTCTATTATCTAGCGATAAGCTGCGCAATGCCAGTACAAACACATGCTGCAGCGCAGCAAAATACATTTGACAACACCGGCAAGCTGTACCAGAATAGGTTTGCATTGTGCATCGCACCATACAACCGGGTCTTCCGGTTAGCTTTACAGATAAACCTATCCTTGGAGATTTCGACATGACCACAGCACAACAACAGTACACCAATTTTGCCACAGAGCAAGTAGAAACAGCGCTACGTTTTGCACGCATTTCACTGGACTCACTCGATCGCCTAGCCAAGCTGCAAGTAGAAACAGCCAAAACCACACTCGAAGAAAGCGCCAAAACACTCAAACAACTAAGCGCGATCAAAGACGTTCAAGAAGCCTTGGCTGCACGCCAAAAAATTGCTGACACCGCCATTGAGCAAGCGACCGCATATTCACGCAGCCTGTACGAGATTTCTTCTCAAGCTCAGGCCGAATACTCAAAACTGATCGACGAGCGCAATGTTGACTTCAACAAGAACGTCGTATCAGGCCTGGATCGCTTCGTAAAAAATGCACCGGCTGGCGCCGATGCCGCAGTTGCTGCCGTAAAATCAACGGTACAAGCCACTGCCGCAGCCGTTGACAGCATGACCAAAGCCGCGAAACAAGTTGCTGAATTTGCGGATGCTTCGGTGAAAGCGGCATCAACCGCGACTGCAGACGCAGTAAAAACTGCAGCCAAAAAAGCTAGCTCAGCCAATGGCAGCAATTAATCAATACCAGCTGCAATAGACCACAAAAAAGGCACCTCGCGGTGCCTTTTTTATTTAGGGCGCTTGCGCGCCCTCCCCAACAATTACTCTGCTGCAGGCACTTCTTCTGCTGGCGCAGCGGCTGGAGCTTCATCATTCAGAACGGCTTTAATCGACAGACGGATGCGGCCTTTCTCATCCTGCTCGATCACTTTTACGCGAACGATCTGACCTTCTTGCAGGTGATCAGCCACGTTGGCAATACGCTCATTCGCGATTTGACTAATATGCACCAGACCATCTTTACCGGGCATGATTGAAACGATTGCACCGACGTTCTTGTCGAGAATTTTCACAACCGGGCCTTCGTAGATGCGGCCGATTTCAACTTCAGCAGTGATTTCTTCGATGCGGCGACGCGCTTCGGAAGCGCCTTCTGATGACGTTGAAGCAATCGTGATTGTGCCATCTTCGCTAATGTCGATTTGTGTACCCGTTTCTTCGGTCAACGAACGAATCACCGAGCCACCTTTACCGATTACATCACGGATTTTCTCTGGATTGATTTTCATCGTGTAAAGACGCGGAGCGTGCTCACTCACTTCTTCACGCGCGCCATCCAGAGCGCCCTTCATGATGCCGATGATATGCACGCGACCTTCTTTGGCCTGATCCAGTGCAACCGACATGATTTCTTTGGTAATACCGGTAATCTTGATGTCCATTTGTAGCGCAGTGATACCGTTTTCAGTACCCGCTACTTTAAAGTCCATATCGCCGAGGTGATCTTCGTCGCCCAGGATGTCAGACAAGACAGCGAAAGCATTACCTTCCTTGATCAAACCCATTGCGATACCGGCAACGTGGTTTTTCATCGGCACACCAGCGTCCATCAAAGCCAGACAACCGCCACACACCGACGCCATTGAAGATGAACCGTTTGATTCAGTAATCTCAGACACAACGCGCATTGAATATGCGAAGTCTTCCTTGCTTGGCAACATCGCAACCAGAGCGCGCTTGGCCAGACGACCATGGCCGATTTCGCGGCGTTTTGGCACGCCTACGCGGCCAGTTTCACCAGTCGAGTACGGAGGGAAATTGTAATGCAGCATAAAGCTGTCGGTGTAACCACCGTGCAATGCGTCGATTTTTTGCTCGTCCAGCTTTGTTCCCAAAGTCGCAGCAGCAATCGCTTGTGTCTCGCCACGGGTAAACAGTACCGAACCATGCGCGCGTGGCAATACACCAGTGCGAATGCTGATAGGACGTACAGTGCGCGTATCACGACCGTCGATACGTGGCTCGCCTGCCAAAATTTGGCCACGAACGATTTCAGCTTCCAGGCCTTTGAAAATCGATTTGATTTCATTGGCTTCAAGCGTACCGGTTTCTTCAGTAATCAACGCAGCCTTAACTAAAGCCCAAGTTTCATTGATTTTTTGTGTACGAACTTGTTTGTGACGCAGTTTGAACGCTTGCGCAACGCCTTCAGCGGCAATAGCGCGTACTTTAGCGATCAATTCTTCGTTTTTCACTGGCGCAGACCAATCCATCAATTCTGGATTCACCTCATCAGCCAGTTCATTGATCGCATTGATCGCCGCTTGCATTTGTTCGTGGCCGAAGACCACCGCGCCGAGCATCACGCTTTCTGACAACTCGTTCGCTTCAGACTCAACCATCAATACCGCTTGGCTCGTACCGGCAACAACCAAGTCCATTTCGCTGTCTTTCATTTCCGACAGATCTGGGCACAATACGTATTCGCCGTTGATGTAACCCACACGCGCAGCGCCGATTGGGCCATCAAATGGCACGCCAGAAATCATCAAGGCAGCAGACGCGCCGATCATGGCTGGAATATCAGAATCAACTTCTGGGTTAATCGACATCACGGTAGCGATGATTTGGATGTCGTTATAGAAACCTTCTGGGAATAGCGGGCGGATCGGGCGATCGATCAGACGGCTAGTCAATACTTCTTTTTCGCTAGGCTTGCCTTCGCGCTTGAAGAAACCGCCCGGGATTTTACCGGCGGCATAAGTACGCTCTTGGTAATCCACGGTCAGCGGGAAAAAGTCTTGGCCCGGTTTTACATCACGAGCAGCAACAACAGTTACGAGAACGCAAGTGTCGTCCATATTGACCATCACAGCGCCAGTGGCTTGACGTGCGATTTCACCAGTTTCAATGGTGACATTATGTTTGCCAAAGGCAAAAGATTTGCTGATTTTATTGAACACGTTCTGTCCTCTTTCAATATATCCGCGACCTGGATAATGGTTTATTGCTGCGATGGGGGTCAGCCAAATCAATAAGAAAGCGAGGTGATTTGCCCAAGGCCGATTCCGGCACAACTGACCTCTGCTCTACCGCCGGAATCGCTATTGGGTAGAAGCAAAGAAAGAGAAATCTGGAGATAAACTGGGAAAGACTAGAAATGAAAAAGTCGCAGCTTGCGGCTGCGACTTTGGGGCTGATTACTTGCGCAGACCCAGCTTGGCAATCACATTGCGGTAGCTGTCTACGTTAGTGCGTTTGAGGTAGTCCAGCAAACGACGACGGCGAGAAACCATTTTCAACAAACCACGACGTGAGTGGTGGTCTTTTTTGTGTTCTTTAAAGTGAGGCGTCAGATCGTTGATACGTGCGGTCAACAATGCGATTTGAACTTCAGAAGAACCAGTATCGCCAGCAGCGTGTTGGAACTCTTTAACGATGTCAGCTTTCTGTGTAACTGTTACAGACATTTTACTACTCCACAAGAAGTGGCTAGGCCACTAGACAAGCCATATCTGAGCTTGCGCCCGATATGGCTCCATTAACTGGCGCCAGTTAAGCGGTCGCCAGCAGACGTTTGGATCGCAGCACGCCATCAGCGCCCACTTCACCCAAACCGACAAAACGAGCATTATCCTGATTTTCAAGGGCAGCGTAAAGTTTAACTTCACCAACTACCCCGCTTTGCAGGTCGCGCACCGGCATGCCGTTACAAATTAACTTTGTTTGTGCCGCAGTTAATTGGAGCACAGGCAAATTGCTCAACAAGGATTCTTCAGGCAACAACAAGCTATCGCGCGCCTCAAGATCCAGGGCAATAAATTCATCAAGCGAGATGGCGTCTTCCAGCGTGAAGCCCCCCGTCAAGGTACGGCGTAAACCAGTTAGGTATGCGCCGCAACCCAAAGCCTCGCCTAAGTCCTGAGCCAATACCCTGATGTAAGTCCCTTTGGAGCAACGCACATCAATCACTAGGTTGGGCGCATCATAGGAAATGAGTTCGATAGCGTAAATTGTAATCGGCCGCGCTTTGCGCTCCAGCTCAATACCTTCCCGGGCATATTCGTACATCGGTTTGCCAGCAACTTTCAGCGCCGAATACATCGGGGGCGTTTGCATAATCGGGCCGATAAATTGGGCAATCGCCGCTTTTACCGCTTCAATCGATTCAGGCGCCGTGCCAGTGACGGTAATTTCACCTTCGGCATCCAGCGTTGTTGAGGTTTCACCAAAGCGCACATGTGCACGATACGCCTTGTCAGCATCCAGCATGCGCTGGGCAAACTTGGTCGCTTCGCCAAAACACAAAGGCAGCAAGCCCGTTGCGTATGGATCAAGCACGCCAGTGTGGCCCCCCTTTTCCGCCTGATACAGCCAGCGGCATTTATTCAGCGCCGACGTACTGCTGATGCCAAATGGCTTATCGAGCAGCAAGACGCCGTTAAGTTTACGCTTGGCCATCGTCTTCGCCATCGTCAGCGGCTTTGGGCAAAGCATTGGCTTCTTGGATCTTTCTGGCCAGATTCACACCATATTCAATTGAAACATCATATTCAAAATGCAGCTCGGGCATTTTGTAAAGCGAGATGCCGCGTGAAATTTGTGCACGCAAAAAGCCTTTTGCACGCAACAGCAAGGCGGCAATCTCTTCGCGCAATGCTTCATCACCCATAATAGTGTAAAAAATCTTGGCGTGCGAATAATCGCGCGTCACTTCAACGTCGGTAATCGTGATTAGCGACGCTTGCGGATGATCGAGCTCGGCACGAATCACTTGCGCCAAATCGCGCTGAATTTGCTGTGCCACACGATCTGCACGGGTAAATTGTTTATTAGCCATTTTCTCTGTGAGGAGTAAGGGTGCGGTGTGAGGTGTGAGGTGCATCCACCATCACCCTGGTGTTGATAAAAACCGGATGTTTTACAAAAAGGAAAAGGCGCAGAACAATCTGCGCCTGCGTGCGAGAGGAAAGCATTACACCTCCCTCCTCACATTCCACATATTACAGCGTACGGGCCACTTCGATGACTTCGAAGATTTCCAGCTGGTCGCCCACTTGCAAATCGTTGTAGTTTTTGAGCTGCAAACCACATTCGAAACCGGCCTTCACTTCTTTCGCTTCATCTTTGAAGCGCTTCAGATTTTCCAACTCGCCAGTATGAATCACCGTGTTATTACGCAGCAAACGTACACCTGCCGAGCGTTTAACCAGACCTTCCATCACCAAGCAACCAGCAATTGTACCCACTTTCGACACAGTGAAGACCTGACGGATCTCAACCATACCCAGAATCTGCTCACGACGCTCAGGGGCCAACATGCCGGACAGGGCTGCTTTCACTTCATCAACCGCATCGTAGATGATGTTGTAGTAGCGCAGATCAACACCTTCAGTTTCCGCCAGCTTGCGCGCAGCAGCATCGGCACGCACATTAAAGCCGATGACCACCGCTTTTGACGCCAAGGCCAGATTCACGTCGGACTCGGAAATGCCGCCCACCGCACAATGCAGAACCTGAACACGAACTTCGCTGGTCGACAATTTTTGCAAGCTTTGCGCCAGAGCCTCGCTTGAGCCCTGAACGTCGGCCTTGATAATGATAGGCAGGTTTTGCACTTCGCCTTCGGCCATCTGGGCAAACATGTTTTCCAGCTTCGAAGCTTGCTGACGGGCAAATTTCACATCACGGAATTTACCTTGACGGAACAAGGCGATTTCACGGGCTTTCTTCTCGTCAGCCAGAACCATCGCGTCTTCACCTGCGGCCGGCACTTCCGACAAACCCAGGATCTCGACCGGAATCGACGGACCCGCTTCGTTAATCTGCTTACCATTTTCATCCAGCATCGCACGGATACGGCCATAAACCTGGCCCGCCAATACAGTGTCGCCTTTGCGCAACGTGCCCGACTGAACCAGCATTGAAGCCACAGGACCGCGGCCTTTATCCAGACGAGCCTCGATCACGATACCCTTGGCTGGACCATCAACCGGCGCAGTTAACTCCAGCACCTCGGCCTGCAACAGAATCGCATCCAGCAACTCATCGATACCCATGCCTTTTTTGGCCGATACCGGAATGAACTGGGTGTCACCACCCCACTCTTCCGGAACCACTTCCTGCGCAACCAGCTCTTGCTGAATACGCTCAAGATTGGCTTCTGGCTTATCAATTTTATTGACCGCAACAACTATCGGCACACCTGCAGCTTTCGCATGGTGGATCGCCTCAATCGTTTGCGGCATTACGCCATCATCGGCAGCAACGACCAGAACCACGATATCGGTCAACTTGGCACCACGGGCACGCATGGCGGTAAACGCCTCGTGACCAGGGGTATCTAGGAAGGTAATCATACCCTTGCCAGTTTCAACGTGGTAGGCACCGATATGCTGAGTAATGCCGCCCGCCTCACCCGCAGCCACTTTGGCACGACGGATGTAATCGAGCAACGAAGTTTTACCGTGGTCAACGTGGCCCATCACCGTTACAACCGGAGCGCGTGAAACCTGGGTGTGATCGGATTTTTCTTCATCACCCAAATAGGTTTCCGGGTCATCCAGCTTGGCTGCTTTTGGAATATGACCCATTTCTTCAACGACGATCATCGCTGTTTCTTGATCCAGCACCTGATTGATCGTGACCATCATGCCCATTTTCATCAGCGCTTTGACAACTTCAACGCCTTTAACGGCCATTTTGTGCGCCAAGTCAGCAACCGAAATCGTCTCCGGTACGTCAACTTCATGCGTTACAGGCTCGGTTGGCGTCTGGAAGGCATGCGCATTATTGTCTTGCTGATGCGATTGCTTCTTGCCACCCTTTTTACTTTTCCAGTCATTACCGGCATCGCCACCACGGGTTTTAATACCTTTTTTGTTGCGGCCATCATTCCAGCCACCTTTTTCATCTTTCTTGGGTGCGCTTGGCTTTTTATCAGCAGGTTTGGCGGCAACAGGCGCTGGCGCAGCTTTTTCCGGTGCCTGCATCGGCGTATCTTTGGGGCGACGGAAATCTACCCGTGCACCGATACGCGGACGATCCGCTTCATGACCCGGCTTGACGTGTGGCTTAACCGCTGGCTTTTGCGCAGGGGCGGCTACTTCAGGTTTTGCCTCGATCTTAGTCTCGACAGCAGCTACGGCCTCAACTGCCACAACAGCAACTTCTGCTTTCACTTCAACAGGGGCAGCAGCCCCAACTTTGGCAGCTTCTGCAGGCTTGGCTTCACGATTCTGCTTGGCGCGCATTTCAGCGGCCTGACGCTCGGCCAGCTCGTTCTGACGCTTGGCTTGAGCTTCACGGGCCTGACGCTCCGCCTCGTCAATAACCGGCGCAGCAACTACGGTAGTGGCAGCTTGTATCGGTGCAACAGCTGGAGCAGCAGCGGCAATGACTTCGGGTGCAACAACTCGCTTCTTACGCACTTCAACCTGAATGGTTTTTGCTTTGCCCGTGGCATCTGTTTTGCGAATTTCCGTAGTTTCTTTACGCGCAATTACAATTTTTGGCTTATCGCCCGCCTGGCCATGCTTCTGCTTCAAATGATCCAGCAAACGAGCTTTGTCATCGGCTGTCAATGTATCTTCAGCAGTGCGCTTTTCAACGCCAGCCGCACGCAATTGCTCGATCAGCTCTTGCGTTGGCATTTTCAATTCAGCAGCAAATTGGCTGACTTTGGGTTCACTCATAGATTACTCTCCCGCGCCTTAAGCGAACCAATGTTCGCGCGCTTTCATGATTAGTTGTTTGGCAGCTTCCGTGTCGATACCGGTCATCTCGGTCAATTCATCGACAGCCAACTCTGCCAAATCATCACGGGTATGTATGTCTTTCTCGGCCAATGCTGCAGCCAAGTCTGGCGTCATACCTTCCAGCGTTTTCAGGTCTTCCGACTGGTGCTCCAGCTTCTCTTCGCGCACGATGGCTTGCGTCAGCAAAGCATCGCGAGCACGGGAACGCAGCTCGTTTACGGTTTCTTCATCAAACGCTTCAATTTCCAACATCTCGTTCAACGGCACATACGCTACTTCTTCCAGCGTATTGAAACCTTCCTGAACCAGCACATTGGCCACATCTTCATCAATATCGAGCGCCTGGACAAACAAGGCGCGTACTTTGGTGAACTCTTCTTCGTGCTTTTGCTCAGCCTGATCAACAGTCATGATATTGAGCTTCCAGCCCGTCAACTCCGCAGCCAATTTCACATTCTGACCGCCACGACCAATCGCCATTGCCAGATTGTCTTCATCAACCACGACGTCCATGCTGTGATTATCTTCATCAACGATGATCGAATTCACTTCAGCGGGTGACAGCGCGTTAATGGCAAACTGGGCCGCATCGCTAGACCACAATACGATATCGACACGCTCGCCAGCAAGCTCGTTACTTACGG
Organism: Chitinibacter sp. GC72; assembly: GCF_009760905.1. Lineage (GTDB taxonomy): Bacteria > Pseudomonadota > Gammaproteobacteria > Burkholderiales > Chitinibacteraceae > Chitinibacter. The sequence continues at coordinate 52,659 of NZ_VIRW01000006.1, forward strand.
CATTGACACGGGTGCCACGCACACCGATGCAAGTGCCTTGCGGGTCTACACGCTGATCATTCGATTTAACGGCAATCTTGGCGCGCATACCAGGGTCACGCGCAACACCTTTTAGCTCGATCAGGTTGTTTTCAATTTCTGGCACTTCCAGCTCAAACAATTTGGCCATAAATTCTGGAGCAACACGGCTCAACACTAGCTGCGGGCCACGGCCCATGCGATCAATACGCAACAGGAAAGCCTTGATGCGATCACCCACACGCAGATTTTCTTTTGGAATCATCTGATCGCGCGGCAGAACGGCTTCTAGCTTGCCCATCTCGATAATGGCATTGCCACGTTCGATGCGTTTGATGCTGCCGGAAATAATATGCTCACGACGCTGCAAGAAGTCGTTCAGATTTTGCTCACGCTCGGCATCGCGGATTTTTTGCAAAATCACCTGCTTCGCGGCTTGTGCGCCGATACGGCCGAACTCGATAGGCTCTAATTCAACTTCCCATACATCGCCCACTTTCAAGTCGGCACTATAGTCAGGTGCGTCAGTAATGGCGATCTGGCGCGATGGCTCTTCATGGTCGTTATCTTCAACCACTTCCCATACACGGAAACTGCGATGCTCGCCGGTTACACGATCAATCGAAACGCGAACTTCAACTTCTTCTTCGTAGCGTTTTTTAGTAGCAGAAGCGAGCGCCATTTCCAGCGCGCCAAACACCACTTCTTTAGCAACATTTTTTTCGTGTGCAAGTGCTTCAACCAGCACCAGAATTTCACGATTCATTGATATTTTCCTCCGGCGTCATGCTATGCCTATAGTCGGGCAAACTGTAAATACTGCGCATTAAAACTGCGGCAAACGAGTTTAATCTGAGCTTTAAAACTGAGGCTCTATGCGAACACGATCCACTTGCGACAATGGCAGGTTCAACACCTCGCCATTCACCTCAACCACCACGCAATCATTAACCAGCCCCTTGAGCTGACCAACAAAATTGCGCCGACGATCCGGCAACGGCAAGCGCAGCTTTACTTTCACCATTTGACCGGCAAATCGCTCAAAATCAGCCGGTTTTTTAATCAAGCGATCCAAGCCTGGTGATGACACTTCCAAGCGGTCATACGGAATTTCCTCAACCATGAATAAGCGTGTGAGGTGATTGCTCACCGCCACACAGTCGTCAATCGTGACGCCGCCTTCCTTGTCGATAAAAATCCGCATCAAGCCATTGCCGCCCAGCTCAAAATCGACCAGCTCGTAGCCCAAACCGGGCAAAGTGTTATCTAAAACAGACTGTAAATTAACCGCCATGGCTTCTATGTAAACTCCAGAAACAAAAAATGGGCTGCAATACCTGCGCCCATTTGTAAGCACTCCCGAGCTCCTCGGCGGGAACATTATATGCACCCACTTTTTGTTGGAACTACGAGATTTTTGCCGATTCTAACAGAAACTTGCTGTCAACGAAACACCACTGGCACGCAAATCAGTTGAATTCAAACGCCGTTTCACCCTACATTAGAAAAAGTCGCAACGGAGAGTGGTTATGAATAGCACTGAAAAAGCATGGCTGGCCAATTATCAAACAGGCGTACCTGCAGAAATCAATCTTGATGAATTTGCTTCAATACCCGAAGTCATCGAGCAAAGTGTCAAAAAATACTCCGATCGGGCGGCCTTTATTAATATGGGCAAAGCGATCACCTACCAAGAACTAGATCGCCTTTCCTTGCAATTTGCCAGCTACTTGCAGCAACACCTGAAACTCCCTGCTGGCAGCCGCGTTGCGGTCATGCTCCCCAATTTGCTGCAATACCCCGTCGCTATTTTCGGCATCCTGCGTGCCGGCTATGTGGTCGTCAATGTTAATCCGCTGTACACCCCACGTGAATTACAGCATCAGCTCAAAGACTCTGGCGCTACAACGATCGTTATTCTGGCCAACTTTGCTCACACGCTAGAGCAAATCATCAAGCAGACCGACGTTGAGCATATTGTGCTTTGCCAGATTGGCGATCTACTTGGGCAACCCAAAGGCTGGATTGTTAACAACGTTGTCAAATACATTAAGAAAATGGTGCCAGCATATACCCTACCAGGGCATATTAAATTCAATCAATCCTTAAGCTACGGTCAGCAATATACCCTCAACAAACCCAAACTAGACCATAGCAGCTTAGCATTCTTGCAATACACTGGCGGCACAACGGGCCTCGCTAAAGGCGCCATGCTCAGCCACGGCAATATTGTCGCCAATATGCAGCAAGCACACGCCTGGATTAATCCTGCGGTCGAAGAAGGCAAAGAGCTGATTGTGACCGCACTGCCGCTGTATCACATTTTCTCGCTCACCGCTAATTGCATGGTATTTAGCAAAATCGGCGCAACTAATCTGCTAATCACCAACCCGCGCGACATTCCTGATTTCGTGAAAACCATCGCCGCTTATCCGGTGACCTGCATGACCGGCGTCAACACGCTCTTTAATGCACTATTGAATAATCCCGATTTTGCCAAGCTGGATTTCTCCAAATGGAAGCTGGCACTAGGTGGCGGCATGGCGGTTCAGCATGCGGTAGCTGACCGCTGGAAAAAAGTAACTGGCGTCACATTGGCCGAAGCTTATGGCTTAACCGAAACCTCACCCGCCGCGATCATCAATCCGATCAATATCAAAGAATACAATGGCATGATCGGCCTGCCTATTTCACACACTGACGCCCAAATCCGCGATAGCGAAGGAAACGTGCTCGCGCCAGGACAAACCGGCGAGCTTTTTATTCGCGGCCCGCAAGTCATGCAAGGGTATTGGCAACGACCGGAAGAAACCAAGGAAGTCCTCGGTGAGGACAGCTTTTTAGCGACAGGCGACATCGCAATCATGCAAGCCACCGGCTACTTCCAGATTGTTGATCGCAAAAAAGATATGGTGCTGGTGTCCGGCTTCAATGTTTATCCGAATGAAGTCGAAAATGTGGTCGCCGAACTCGATGGTGTACTGGAGGTGGCCTGCATTGGCGTACCAGATGAAAAAACCGGCGAAGCGGTGAAAGTGATTATTGTCAAGAAAGACCCATCATTGACCAGCGAGACCGTCCTTCAACATTGCCGCGCACATTTAACCAACTATAAAATACCGCGCGTGATAGAGTTTCGCGACAGCCTGCCTAAATCCAATGTCGGCAAAATATTACGCAGAGAACTGCGAACATAATTAAAACAGCGAGCCCGAGATGAATTTATTACCCTTCTTCAAACTCATGGCCGAGCGCAGTGCCTCCGATTTATTCCTAGCGGCAGGCTCTCCGATTGTGATCAAGCTTCAGGGTGTCTGCCACCCGGTCAATAATCAGGTCTTAAGCGCCGAGCACGTCAAACAACTGGCCTATCAACTGATGGGCCCCGAGCGGGTTGCCACCTTTGAACGAGATCTGGAACTGAATATGGCCTACCCGGTTCCAGAGCTCGGCAACTTCCGGATTAACGTATACAAAAGTCGCGGCTCGGTGGCGCTGGTTGCCCGCTACATCAAGACCAAAGCAGCCACACTGGAAGAGTTATTCATGCCGGAGCTGCTTAAAGACCTGATCATGGAGAAACGCGGAATTATTCTTCTGGTCGGCGCCACCGGCTCTGGCAAATCGTCCACCGTTTCGGCCATGCTGGAACATCGCAATGAGCACCATAGCGGCCACATCCTGACGATTGAAGACCCGATTGAATTTATTTATTCACATAAAAAATCAATTGTCAGCCAGCGTGAAGTGGGCACCGACACGCACAGCTATCACGATGCGCTGCGCAACGCCATGCGTGAAGCACCGAATGTACTCATGCTGGGCGAAATTCGTGATCAGGAAACCATGACTTACGCCATGCAATACGCGCAGGCAGGTCACCTATGCATTTCCACCTTGCACGCCAACAACAGCTATCACTCCTTAAGCCGGATTGTGAATTTTTTCCCGCAAGAAGCGCGCGAATCGCTGCTCTACGATATGTCGACATCACTCAAGGCGATCGTGTCGCAGCGACTGGTTAAAACCAAAACCGGCAAGCTCAAACCCGCGGTTGAAGTCATGCTCAACACCAATCGCATTGCCGAATTAATCCGCAGCGGCGATCTGGCCGACATCAAGGACGCAATGGAGCAATCGCTAGCGGAAGGATCGCAAACATTCGAGCAATCGCTGTATCGCATGTACCGTGCTGGCGAAATCGAGCTTGACGAAGCATTACGCAATGCCGATTCGGCGACCAATCTCTCATGGATGGTCAACAACGCACAAAGCATTGATGAGCAGGAGGCCAGCAAAATCAGCAAACCCAAGGAAAACACCCCCGAGCACGATCTGAGTTTTGACATGCCGCTCCACTAGACGTGAGGCGTGAGGCGTGAGGCGTTCAAATCGTCTTACGCCGTTTTATTTTTAGCGAGCACGACTATCGATGATTAAATTATTTGGCATCCCCAATTGCGACACCGTGAAAAAAGCCCGCAGCTGGCTTAATGAAAATAGCTTTGAATACGAGTGGCACGACTTTAAAAAACAAGGCCTGAGCGCCGAACAAATCCAAGCATGGATTGATGTCACCGGCTGGGAGCTACTGATCAATAAGCAAGGCACCACCTGGCGAAAACTCGATGAAGCAAGCAAGGAAAGCGTGGCGGATGCCGATAGCGCAATCCGGCTAATGCTTGCCAACCCTTCGGTCATCAAGCGCCCGATACTTATGAGCGGGCAACAGATTCAAGTCGGCTTCAAGCCAGAAATTTACCAGCAATTACTTACTCGTTAGCCTTTCCGGGGTATACGGCTACAAGCCACACTCAACAATGGCCAGTGCAATATACCCACCGCAATAGAAATTAACCTACAAGAACCTTAATCACTACCACTGAGCCGACGCAGTGAAATTTCCAGATTGCGGATACGTTCAATCGATTCGGCCACCAGAGCAGAAATCTCGGTGGCCGACTCTGATGACTGCAAGGCCAGCTTGCGCACCTCATCGGCCACGACAGCAAAACCCCGTCCTTGCTCGCCAGCCCTGGCAGCCTCAATCGCGGCATTAAGCGCCAGCAAATTAGTCTGCGATGAAATCTGGTTGATCACCTCGATAATGACGCGAATCTTCTCGCTTGACGCAATCACTTGACTCATTTCCTGATCCGTCACCCTTTCGGCTTCGATTTTGGACGTCACATCAACGCCATAACTGACAATGTGTCTGACCTCGCCCACCGCATTCGTGATCGGGCAAGCCGTGCCGTTCATTAATACTTCGCTGCCATCCGCGCGATACATCCGGAATTCGCCATTGACCTGCTCGCCAGCCAGGAGGCGCGCAAACAGGTCTGTGCCAATGATCTCCGGCAGCAGGCGACTTCTAGCCTGCAAGGCGGCAAAATTTGGCTCTTGCAAGTGCTCAATCAGATAGGCATTGGCCTCGACAAGGCGTCCTGCCAAGTCCCATTCACAGACCGCATTGGTTCGGCCAATCGCTACAAAGCGCTTGGTAAATTCCTGCTCACGCTCTTTGGTATGCGAAATATTGCTTAACACCATCACCTGATGCGTCAAGCTACCCGACGCAGAGAACACCGGATTGATGGCCACCGAAACCCAATAGTCTCGCCCATCGCGCGACGTATTCAGCAACTCACCCACATACGCCTGCTGCTTGCGCATGGCATCTTGCAAGGATTTCAACTCGACAGGATCGGTTTGCTTGCCTGTCAACAAAGTGGCCACATCTTTTCCAAGAACATCAGATTGGCGATAAGCAGTCAGTCGCTCAAAGCCTTGATTCACATACAAAACCCGCAGATCAGCACCGCAAACAAGCACTGCATTATCCGTTTGATCCACCACCAGCGACAGAAGTTTAAATTGGGCTCGCTGTGCAACCTCTTCAGTAATATCGCTGGCGTATTTAATCACCTTGACAACTCGACCATCCGGGGTGCAAATCGGGTTGTAAGTCGCATGAATCCAGACTTCTCGCCCGCCCTTGGCCAGCCGGCGAAATTCGGCGGTTTGATATTCGCCACGGCGCAATGCCTCCCAGAATGCAGCATACTGCGAACAGGAAGCCTCATTTGCCGCGACAAACAGTCGATGATGCTGCCCCTGCACCTCCGCCAACCGGTAATCCATCAAACGCAGAAAATTATCATTAGCCGTCAAAATCCGCCCATCCAGATCAAATTCAATCACCGCCTGAGCGCGACCAATGGCTTCAATCTGCCCTTGCATATCAGCCTGCGCCATCACCTGGGCAGTCACATCCGTGGCAAATTTGATAATCCTGCACACTTTGCCTCGTGAGAACACAGGGACATAGGAGGCCTGAATCCAGACTTCTTTGCCGCCCTTGGCCAGCCTTTTGAATTGAGCTGTCTGCGCTGTACCGGCACGCAAGCGATTCCAGAACGCCTGATAATCAGGCTGGCGGGCCTCAGCAGGATCGACAAAAATCCGATGATGCTGGCCTTTAATTTCGGACAGCGTGTAATTCATCAATTGCAGGAAAATAGGGTTGGCATCTTCAATAACACCGTCTGCGCGAAATTGAATCACAGCCTGCGCACTATTAATTGCCTTAACAACATCGCGAGCCGATAGCCACCGCAAGACCCAACCCAGCATAAAACCTCTCCACCATCAATGCGACACAGTTTGAATACTCCTTACTTTAGTAAGGCCAAATTCAGAATGCAAATCAAGTGCGCAAGCAAGATAGATATCATTAATGATTGCCAAGGCCCTATCCCGCTACAGGCGTAAAAAAACCGACCCTAAGGTCGGTTTGCATTGCAAACAATCGGCAGATGCGCAAAAAGCGAAGCGATTGCCGCCGATTTGCCCGCCTACTTCAAATGCTGACGAATCACCGACAACATCTGACCAAAAACACGTGGTGTACCGCATAGCACGTCGCCTGATTCAAGGAATTTTTCTTCGCCGTTCATATCGGTCACTAGGCCACCTGCTTCCTGCACCAAGAGCGTACCAGCAGCAATATCAACCAGTTTCAGATCAAATTCGAAGAAACCGTCAAAACGGCCGCAAGCGACATAAGCCAGATCCAGCGCAGCAGCGCCCGGGCGACGAACGCCAGCGGATTTTTGCGCCATATCGCGGAAGATATTCAGATAGGTTTCGAGATTGTCGAACTTGGTGTACGGGAAACCAGTGCCAACGAGTGCGTCAGACAATTCACGCACTTTGGAAACACGGATACGACGATCATTTAAGAAAGCGCCAACGCCACGGGTGGCGGTGAACAAGTCATTGCGGTTTGGATCGTAAACCACGGCTTGCGTGATCACGCCTTTGTACTCAAGTGCAATCGAGATCGCGTATTGCGGGAAACCATGCAAGAAGTTGGTCGTGCCATCCAATGGATCGATAATCCATACGTATTCGGAATTGCCGCGCGAGCCAGATTCTTCGGCCAAAATCGCGTGATTCGGATAAGCCTCAAGGATGGTGTCGATAATCGCCTGCTCGGCAGCGCGATCCACTTCGGACACAAAATCGTTGTGGCCTTTTTTCTCGGGGGTGATCAAATCCAGGTTATTGGAGGCACGCTGGATAACAGTCGCAGCACGGCGCGCAGCGCGCACCGCGGTGTTGAGCATTGGATGCATGGTTTCTCAATTTGAAAGAACGTAATTAAGCACGTATTCTACCCGCCTCTGGCTCCAGAATAAACCCGACAATGAATAAAGAAATCAAGAAAAATCTCTACCAAGGTAGCGAAACCGAGTGTTTACCGCGAATTCGCGTGGTTTTATCGCACACCAGCCACCCCGGCAATATCGGCTCAACTGCGCGGGCGATGAAAACCATGGGGCTGACCGAGTTGTATTTGATCAATCCGAAAGAATTTCCATCCGAAGTGGCGACCGCACTGGCCTCCAGCGCCGACGATATTCTACAAAACGCCAAAGTGGTCAGCAGCATGGCCGAGGCGCTGGCTGGTACCACCATGCAAGTGGCGCTCACAGCGCGCCGCCGCGAGCTATCGCAACCCCTACAAACGCCGCGCCAGATTGCCCCCGAAATCATCAACACCGCGCGCTCGGATAAAGAAGTCGCACTGGTATTTGGCGCAGAAACCAGCGGGCTAACCATCGACGAGCTATCGCTATGTAGCGATCGCGTGACGATTCCGACCAATCCGGAATATTCCAGCCTGAATCTCTCGCAAGCCGTGCAAGTGCTGTGCTACGAGCTGCGCACCAGTTGCTACGAGACCGATTGGGTTGATGTGCAGCATTTGCAGGAAGAGCGCGAACTGGCGACGCATGAGTCGCTGGAAAAGCTGTTCGAGCATATGGAAGAAGTGTTACTGAAAATCGGCTTTTTGCGCCCGCACGCGCCAAAACGCCTGATGCCACGCCTGCGCCGCCTGTATGTACGCGCCGAGCTGGAGCGGGAAGAGGTTGATATTCTGCGCGGAATTCTGAAAGCCACCACCGAGTTTGATCGCAAACCCTGAGGCCTTCGTGAGCGGCGTGTGTGAGGTGTGAGCAGCATGCTCGCCCTTTAGCGTGCAATCATAAGGGTATATACCTGCAGGTCATATTCAACATAGCCCACAGGCATATACCCAAAATATCAATCTACCGCTTTCTCGCCGCCATATTCTTCATAGGCCATTAGCGCCTCAGCGCCAGTCATCATGCTTGGGCCACCACCCATGTAAACCGCAACCTGGATCATTTCCAGAAATTCAGCGCGTGTAACGCCCAGTTTCACACAAGCCTGAGCGTGAAAACCAAGACAGCCTTCACAGCGCGCGGCAATTGCAATGGCCATTGCCATCAGTTCCTTCTGTTTTTTGCTTAATGCGCCGTCGCCATGCGTCGCTTTGGCCATGGCGTTAAATGCCTGCGCGGTATCGGGGATTTCTTTATGAAACTCGCGCAGCTTGCCAGTGATGTCGCGCACGATTTGGTGATATTGCTCACTCATTTTTTACTCCTTGCAGCCCAATAATATACAAATAAATATACTATTAATTTCAAGATGCCGCTTTGCGCAAAAACAAAACCGCGCCATTCACTGCGGAAATAGCGCGGTTAAAAGTAGCAGCGACAGACACCAGATTTCAGAGTTGCAGCTTTTCAGAGTTACAACACTTCAGCCGCGTAATCAGCCAGACGCGAGCGCTCGCCGCGCGTGAGCGTAATATGCCCGGAGTGATCCCAACCTTTGAAGCGATCGACCACATAAGTCAAACCTGACGAGCCTTCGGTCAGATACGGCGTATCGATCTGGCTGATATTACCTAGGCAGACGACTTTGGTGCCGGGCCCGGCGCGGGTAATCAGCGTTTTCATCTGTTTTGACGTCAGGTTTTGTGCCTCGTCGATAATCAGAAACTTATTCAAAAAAGTTCTGCCGCGCATGAAGTTGAGCGATTTGACCTTGATCCGGCTGCGGATTAGATCGCGCGTCGCCGCCCGGCCCCAATCGCCCGCTTCAGCATCGGTTTGATTGAGCACATCGAGATTATCTTCCAGCGCCCCCATCCACGGCAGCATCTTTTCTTCCTCCGTGCCCGGCAGGAAACCAATGTCTTCACCCACCGGCACCGTGACGCGCGTCATAATAATTTCGGTGTAGATTTTCGATTCCAGCGTCTGTGCCAGACACGCCGCCAGCGTGAGCAGCGTTTTGCCGGTACCGGCCTGCCCCAGCAGGGAGACAAAATCAACATCTGGATTCATCAGCAGATTAAGCGCAAAATTCTGCTCGCGGTTGCGGGCGGTAATGCCCCAGATGGCGTTTTTGTGATGGCTGTAATCTTTCAGGCTTTCAATCACCGCCGATTTGCCATCTATGCTGAGCACCCGCGCCTGCAGCGGTGTATCGCCAGTTTGGTACAGCATTTGATTGACATATAGCTCGGCGACATCCGGCCCCTTGATGCGCCAGTAGCTGCGCCCGCCCTCCTGCCAACTCTCCAGATCCTTGCTATTGCGCTCCCAGAATTTCTGATCGATCTCGCGCATGCCGTTGTACAAGAGATCAGTGTCTTCCAGCACCTTGTCGTTGAAATAATCTTCGGCCGCCAAGCCCAGCGTGCGCGCCTTGATGCGCATATTGATGTCTTTGGAAACCAGAATCACTTCGCGCTTGGGTTGCATCGCCTGCAGATGATGGACGACGCCCAGAATCTGGTTATCGGCCTTGCCCATCGGTAATTGTGACGGCAAGACGCTAGTTATCGCCTCGGTTTGCAGGAAAAGCCGCCCGGTTGCCTGCCCCTTGCTGGCTGCTTCGAGCGAAACACCGTCATAGAGATTGTGCTCCATTCCGGCGACCAGCTCTTCCATAAAACGGCTGGCTTGCCGCGCATTACGGGCAACTTCGGTCATGCCCTTTTTGTTGGAATCGAGCTCTTCGAGCGTCATCATCGGCACAAATAAATCGTGCTCCTGAAAACGATACAACGAGGTAGGGTCATGCATCAGAACATTGGTATCAAGTACGAATAGTTTGCTGACTTTCTGTGCTTTTTTGGCAGCCATGATGCGTTCCTCCACTTGATTGAACAACAAAAAAGCGGCTCAATGGCCGCTGATATTTACTGCAAACTCTCAACAAAGCCGAGCACTTCGGCTACATGATTCGGCACTTTTACGCCGCGCCATTCACGGAGTATCTCTCCAGACTTATTGATCACAAAGGTACTGCGCTCGATACCCCTCACTTGCTTGCCATACATGTTTTTCAGCTTCATCACGCCGAATGCTTCGCAGGCGGTTTCTTCAGGGTCGGAAATCAGCTCGAACTCCAGCCCCAATTTGGCTTTGAAGTTTTCATGACTTTTCATGCTGTCGCGGGAAACACCAAATACCGAAGCGCCTGCGGCTAAAAATCGCGCGTGCTGGTCACGAAAATCGGCAGATTCCGTTGTGCAGCCCGGCGTATTGTCTTTAGGGTAAAAATAAATCACTGCATAGGGCGTGGCCAGTTGGGATAAATCGAAATGGCCAGCGTTGGTGGTGGGTTGTTGAAGTGCCGTACAAAGGGCAGAGCTCATGAATTCTCCATAGTCTTACAGCGTGTATGCCTTGCTTTATTGTCGGCAATTGTGAACGGCGAATCAAGCTGCAATCCGTCCACAGCAACTCTCTTTAGCCTGAACACGCTTTGCGAGTACAATACGGGCAAAATATTTACAGGCGTGTGACAGCATGAGCATTAAGTCAGATAAGTGGATTCGCCGCATGGCGCAAGAGCACGGCATGATCGAGCCGTTTATTCCCGGTCAGGTCAAGGAAGTGAATGGCGAGCGCATTGTGTCTTACGGCACGTCCAGCTATGGCTACGACATCCGCTGCGCTGATGAATTCAAAGTATTTACCAATCTGAATTCAACCATCGTTGACCCGAAAAATTTTGACGAAAACAGCTTTGTGAATGTATCCGGCAAGGGCTATTGCATTATCCCGCCCAACTCGTTTGCACTGGCGCGCACGGTGGAATATTTCCGCATCCCGCGCAATGCGCTGACTGTTTGCCTGGGTAAGTCAACGTACGCGCGCTGCGGCATTATCGTCAATGTGACGCCATTCGAGCCGGAATGGGAAGGCTATGTCACGCTGGAGTTTTCCAACACCACGCCGCTACCGGCCAAAATTTACGCTAATGAAGGCGTGGCGCAAGTGCTATTTTTTGAAGCCGATCAGGACGACATCTGCGAAACCAGCTACCGCGATCGCGGCGGCAAGTATCAGGGCCAACATGGCGTAACGCTGCCTAAGACCTGACTCTCAAAACCAGGGGTATATTGCTGCAGGTTAATTAAAAATTACCTTCCAGTGATATACCCCTAATCAATCTGACCATCAAGCGAAAAGTTCACGCCCTGCGCCAAGGGCAGGCCCCGCCCGTAGTTAATGGTATTGGTGCTACGGCGCATATAATTTTTCCACGCATCAGAGCCCGACTCCCGCCCACCGCCAGTGGCCTTTTCGCCGCCAAACGCGCCGCCAATCTCGGCTCCGCTGGTACCAGCGTTCACATTGGCCAGCCCGCAATCCGAACCGGCACTACCGATAAATAGCTCGGCCTCGCGCTGATCTCGGGTGAAGATTGCCGAAGACAGACCTTGCGGCACTTCATTATTCAAGGCGATGGCTTCGTCCAATGTGGAATAAGTCAGCACAAACAGGATGGGGGCAAAAGTCTCTTCCATCATCGTCGCGCTCTGTTGCGGCATGCGGATAATGGCGGGCTGCACATAATGGCCCGTGGGGACGCCAACCACAATCTGGCCGCCATACAGCAAGATACCACCATCATGTATTGCCTCAGAGATCTTATTACGCATATTCTGCAGGGCAATACCATCAATAATTGGCCCCACCAGCGTGGCCGGATCGCGCGGATCGCCAATTTTTAACTGCGCATACAGACCGACCAGACGCTGGCACAACTGATCGGCCAGCGACTCGTGCACAATCAGCCGCCGCAAGCTGGTGCAACGCTGGCCGCAAGTACCGATCGCCGAAAACACAATCGCGGGCAGCGCCTGTGCCAGATCTGCGCTTGGCGTCACAATCAGAGCATTATTCCCGCCCAGCTCGAGCAGGCTGCGGCCAAAACGCGCCGCTACTTGCTGCGCCACGGCACGCCCCATCCGACACGATCCTGTAGCGGAGAGCAAGGCAATCGCTGGATGCTGCGTCAGACTTTGCCCCAGAGCGGCATCGCCCTGCACGACGGAGACCAGAGCGGCTGGCGCGCCTTGCTCCTGCAGGACTGTCGCGACAATCCGGGTACACGCCAGTGCACACAGCGGGGTTTTCTCTGATGGTTTCCAGACCACAGCATTGCCGCAAACCAGCGCCAGCATCGCATTCCACGCCCAGACGGCCACCGGAAAATTGAACGCCGTAATCACACCCACCACGCCTAGCGGATGCCATTGTTCGATTAGCCGGTGCTCGGCACGCTCGCTGGCGATCACCAAGCCATAGAGCTGGCGCGATTGCCCCAGCGCCAGATCACACAGATCGATCCACTCCTGCACCTCGCCCAGCGCTTCGGATTCAATTTTCCCGGCTTCAAGCACAATCAGCCGCGCCAGAGCAGTTTTATGCTGGCTGACCCGCTCGGCAATCGCCTTGATCACCAGACCGCGCCGCGGTGCTGGCCAGCTGCGCCACTGCATAAAAGCATCCTGCGCCTCGCTAATCGCCAGCGCTGCATCATCAAGCTCAGCCAGCGCCATTTTGCCGTGCGAGACACCATCAATCGGGCTCGATAGTTCCCAGCTTGCCGTGTGCTGATAGCACGGCGTACCCGCAATGATGGCCGCTGGCCAGAGGCCGGATTTTTGCCACTCAGCAATCTGAAGTGCCTCGCACACAGCAGGCAGGGCATAGCCGGTTTTTCGGGCGCTCATACCGGAATCTCCTCAGCGTAGCGATCAATGGCATAGTGCTGGCCAAAACGGTTGGCCAGGAATTGATCAAGCGCAATCGCATCCTGACTGACAAAACCCTTTGTGGGCAATTGCCCCTGAAAATGCAGATCCAGCGCCGTCGCTGCCGCACTGGCGGTGGAGAGCTGGATCGCACTCCAGGCCTCGCCATGCAGCTGTCGGTGATACACCTTGCGCGCATCGCTGATCTGCCGGTACTGGCCATCGAGATAGCCCGATACCGTAACAAAGACCAGCACAACGTCTTGCAGCGTCAGCGGAATGGCCGCTTCCAGAATCTGCTTTAGCTGCTGCCGATTGGCGGGGCTAGCACCCATCCGCAGCCCATTGATCACAAAATCCATCAAATCGCGATGCCCGATGTAGCGCACCGTTTTGTAATCCATATTGGCCACGCGCCCCAGCCAGGTTTCACACAAGGTGCCCAAACCGCCCGAGGTATTGAAAGCTTCGTACTCCAGCCCATCGAGCGCAAAATGCTCCAGCCCTTCGAGTGCCTGAACGCTAAGCAGCTGACCGTGGCGGATTGCATCACATGGGTTGCAGTATTCGTTAATCAGCCCGTCGGTAGACCAGGTCAGATTGTATTTCAAGGCATTGCTCGGATACTGCGGCAGCGCACCGACGCGCATTTTCACCGTATCGACCTGCTCAAAGCGCTTGGCCATATCATGCGCCAGAATGCCGATAAAACCTGGAGCCAGGCCACATTGCGGCATAAAAATCTGCCCGGCGCGGGCATATTGCGCCAGCTCGCGGACGGTCTGTGTAGTGGCGGTATCTTCGGTCAGATCAAAATAGCTGCACCCAGCTTGCAGCGCAGCCCGGGCAATATCCGGATTTTTATCAAATGCGGTGGCGGCCAGTACGGCGGCCTGCTGTTCCAGATAGGGTAGCAAAGACTCATTGGCACTGATTTGCCGCGTTTCTACCGTCACCTTGCTGTGCAAGGCCTTGAGCGCATCGGCATTGGGATCAAGTACGCGAAGCTGATAGTCGCCACTCAAAGCCAGCAGCTTGGCGATACTGCTGCCAATTTTACCGGCCCCCACAATGGTGACCGGGATGGGGGCTGAATTGGGCGCAGAATTCGCGAGGGTCGGCGCACTCATCTTGCACCCCGCTCGTGCTGCAAGTGGGTTGACTCAAAAATACGGTTGGCGCTGGCCGCCACAAACCCCTGATACAGCTGCCCCGACTCATCGGCAAAACGCTGCGCAAATTCATAGTAACAACCCGGCACCAGCTGGCCGGGCGCATCGGCAAAATCAAATGGCACAGTCTGGGCCAGCGTGGCGGCTTGCATCAGCAGCACGTCTTCGCTACCTTTAATCACGCCGCCTGCAGTATTCATAGGGTATCCGGCTATAGCTATTTTCTGAACTACCTCAGCGAGCGATACCCCAAGGCGGTGCACTGCAATGGTGAAATGATTGGCATGAAAACCATGCAAGACCAGCCAGGCCGCGTATTCACTCTCAGCGGCCAGCGCCTGATATTGCGCCCAGCTGGGTGCTGGCCAGTGGCGACCCGAGTAGAAAAAATCAGCCCCCGTCACACATGGCACCGGCAGCTGTGACAGCAAGGGCGCGACGATTGCCTGTGCCGCCGCCGATAATTGCGCCAGATGCAATTGGCTCAGAAAAATCAGCGGATCATCAGCGCAGGCAGGAATATAACCCCAAGCCGACAAGTGTTTGTCGGGAAACTCGTAATGCGCATCGCGTCGATACCCCAGCTCAAGCAAAGGCTGCTCGAGTACAGTGAGGCAGATAGCCGGATGATCAAAAGTGCGAAAAGCCACATGATCGTTGATGACGTTTTCACCACCAAACAGCTGGCGAATATCGGCGGCCTGCGGTGCCAGCGCCAGATAGTCTGCCCACAGCGCAGCAAAGAATGTGCTCGTTGGCATTGGCTTTCCCCTGTTGCCATCACTTGCTGCCAAGATAGTCAGCAAACACCGTGTGCAGCTGCAACATCCCGACTAGCGGCACAGGGCAAATGGTGTTATCAAGGCAGAGCGGCAAGCAGTCGCACCAGCAAGGCTGGCGTGCAGTGAAGCCGACTAAATAGAAAATTACACGCTGGAAAAATATGCCGAAGAGAGCGCTTTCAATTAGACTTTAGCCACCCAATTAGCGCAGAGCACATCGAATGAGCCAGCCCCAGCATCAGGACAACCAGTTTGATCTATTCCGGCAACGGCGTTTCCTGCCCTTGTTTCTAACCCAGTTTCTGGGCGCGTTTAACGACAATCTGTTTAAAAATGCTTTTCTGGTGCTGGTGACATTTCATGGTCTGGCCATGATGGGCATGAATGCGCAAACGATTGTGAATCTGAGCGCCGGTATTTTCATGCTGCCGTTTTTCCTGTTTTCCGCGCTGGCAGGCCAGCTGGCCGAGAAATACGACAAAGCGGTGCTGGCGCGCTGGATCAAGGCGCTGGAAATCTGGATTATGCTGGCCGCTGGTGCTGGCTTTATCTGGCACAACGCATCATTGCTGATGTTCTGCCTGTTTCTGATGGGCGTTCATTCGGCGCTGTTTGGCCCGCTCAAGTATTCGGTCTTGCCCCAATATCTGAAAGAGCAGGAGCTACTGGGTGGTAATGGCCTGATTGAAATGGGCACTTTTATTGCTATTTTGCTCGGCCAGATTGCTGGCACGATGATTGTCCAATCGGGAGGATCAACTGACCCGGGTAGTACCGGCGAAGCCATGATTGTCTTTGCCTGCGTCGGTGTGGCCATCGCGGGCTACTTCACCAGCCGCGCCATGCCCTCTGCGCCTCCCACCGCGCCAGATTTAAAAATCAACTGGAATATTTTCAGTGAAACGGTTGCAATCGTCCGGCACGTCAAACAGAACAAGACCGTATTCAATTCACTGCTGGGCATTTCCTGGTTCTGGTTTTTTGGCGCCGTTTACCTGACGCAATTTCCGGATTTTGCCAAATCGGTGCTACACGGTAATGCCGATGTCTATACCTTGCTGATGGCGGTTTTCTCGCTGGGCGTGGGGCTGGGCTCGGTATTGTGTGAAAAACTTTCTGGTCGCCAGATCGAACTGGGGCTGGTGCCGTTTGGTTCGATTGGCTTGTCGCTATTTGGCATTGATCTGTATTTTGCCACGGCCAGTTTGCTGCCAACCCAATATACCCTGGAGGGGTTTATCTCGTACTGGGCGCATTGGCGGGTGTTGGGCGATATACTGCTGATTGGTGTTTTTGGTGGCTTTTTTATTGTGCCGCTGTATGCACTGATTCAAACGCGCACCGAGCGCGAATTCACTTCGCGCGCCATTGCGGCCAATAACATCCTTAACTCGCTCTTTATGGTGATTGCCTCGCTGATGAGCATCGCCTTGCTCAGCGCGGGTGTCAGTTTGCGCGAGCTGCTGCTGATCGTCGCCGTGCTCAATATCATCGTTGCGGTGTATATCTACACGCTGATTCCGGAATTCTTGATGCGTTTCTTGATCTGGATGCTCACGCATACGCTGTATCGGGTGCGCAAAACCGGGCTGGAGCACATTCCACAGCAAGGTGCGGCTGTACTGGTGTGCAATCATGTCAGCTATATGGATGCTCTGGTGATTGCCGGATCAATCCGTCGCCCGGTGCGCTTTGTGATGGATTACCAGATCTATAAAATCCCGCTGCTCAATTTCATTTTCCGCACCGCGGGTACGATCCCGATCGGCACAGCCAAAGACCACCCGGAGATCAAGGAAGCGGCCTTTGCTGCCATTGCCGACGCGCTGGCAGCCGGAGATCTGGTGGTCATTTTCCCTGAAGGCCGAATTACACATACTGGCGAGATGAACCGCTTTATGCCCGGCATTGAGCGCATTTTGAAAACATCCCCCGTACCGGTGATCCCGATGGCGCTGCAAGGCTTGTGGGGCAGCTTTTTCAGTCGCAAGGATGGCGCGGCGATGATGAAAATTCCACGGCGGCTATTTGCGCGGATAGGACTGGTGGTCGCTACACCGATTGCGGCCGAGCGGGCTGACCGGCAAGCGCTGGAAGATCAGGTTCGGCTACTGCGCGGCGAGCACAAATGATTTAAATAAATAAAAAGGGTGCTTGAAGAAGCACCCTTTTTATTGATCAGCTATTTATCGACAGTTTTTCTCGATAAACGCCTGTTTTTCGGCTATTTCCTGTTTTTTTCGCTCGGCATCCAGAAACTCCAACTGGCCTTTCTCGTTACGCTCTTTAAACAGTTTTGCATTATTCAGAAAGCTCAGCCTTTTCTGCGCTTGCGAACACGCCGCTTCATCGCGCACGGGTTTGGCGCTAGGTGCTGGTGCGCTTGCCGCTTGGGGCGCAGAGGCTTGCACCGCCGAGGCATCAGCCTTTTTGGGCGCTGCCACGCTGGTCACTGCGGTATCTTTAACATTTACCGTCTTGGCCTTGGCCGCACCAGCAGGCGGGGGCTGATCCGAATAAATGACGCGCCCATTGGCATCGACCCATTTATACACCTGAGCCTGCGCACTCAAGATGGTGCCAAGGCTGGCCGCCAGCAAAAGCCATGTAGTAATACGCATGCGATTAACTCCCAAATTGCGCACTAAGATGCGCCGACATTAACACAGAAAGCTGACAAGGCACGATGAGGTATTTCTCAGCACCTGAGCCCTGAGCGGTGCCGCAAAAATACCGTTCTAGCGCAAACCCAGCAGGCTTTCAACGTAGCGTTTGACGCCCTCTTCAACCGTCAGGAATTTGTCCTGATAACCGGCCTCGCGCAGCAGGGTCAGATCGGCCTCGGTAAAGCACTGATATTTGCCTTTCAAGGCCTCGGGAAACTCGGTGTATTCCAGAATGCCTTGCGCGAGCATTTCGTCAAGCGTGAGCGCCGGCTTGCCCTCGGCAGCGCGGCACGTATTGACGGCGGTAATTGCGATGTCGTTAAACGGCTGCGAGCGGCCAGTGCCAACATTGTAAATGCCACACACTTCGGGATTTTCCAGAAACCACAGATTGACCTTCACAATGTCTTCAACCGAAACGAAATCGCGCGTGTGGCCGCCCGCAGGGTAGCCGTTATATTCGCCGAATAATTTGACTTTGCCGCTAGCCCGATACTGATTGAAATGATGGAAAGCGACCGACGCCATGCGCTCTTTATGCCATTCACGCGAGCCGTAGACGTTGAAATAACGGAAACCGGCCACTTGTGCGGTAATCTCGCCCGCGGCAATGCGCTGACGCAAAACCTGATCGAATAGCAGCTTTGAATAGCCATAAACATTCAGCGGCTGCTCGCAATCGGGCGTTTCGATAAAGCCGTTTTCGCCATTGCCATACGTCGCTGCCGACGAAGCATAGAGAAACTGCACTTCCTCGGCCTGACACCATTCAAACAGGCTCAGCGTGTACTGATAGTTGTTGTCCATCATGTACTTGCCGTTGTGCTCCATCGTGTCCGAGCAAGCGCCCTGATGCAGTACGGCAGTCACCATGCCGTCAAACGTACCGGCGGCAAGTTCTTCGATAAAGTCGTGCTTATCGAGGTAGTGCGCAATTTGCAGATCGGCCAGATTGCGGAATTTATCGCCGCGAGTCAGATTGTCGACTGCAATAATGTCGGTTTCGCCGCGCTCATTGAGCGCCTTGATTATGTTCGAGCCGATAAAACCGGCTGCGCCGGTAACGATGATCGCCATGATTTATCCTTATTGCTAAGTAGCAAGACAAAAGTCCTCACGCATCGTTACTTCGTCTCGACGTACGAGTGTACTGTCTTCGACTTCGTGCCTTGCGTAAGAACGTTTGGATGGTTATTTAAAGAGTTGCTGTTGTTTTAATCCGCGTACATAGGGCGAGGTAAAGCCACGCTGCGTGCGGCATCCACTGCTCGGTCCAGCGCCAGCTATTGGCCATCGTCGCAATCTCGCTTGGGCGGAAATCAATGTCGGTTTCATCGTCCAGTCCGCTGGTAATGCCATTGCAGACGCCGCCCGGCGCATTAAAGAAGCCCGGCTCGTAACGTGGATTATTGCGGCCCCAGCCTTGCAGCATGCAGGCATCAAACGGATTATTCCCCAGCACCCAATCAAGCGCAGATTGCTCATAGCGAGTTAATTGCTGAACAAACTCGGTTTCACCAGAAAACAGCACTTGCGCACGCGCAGCCGCAGCGGCAATCGAGCCCAGCCGGGCATTCTCACCCTGCCACCAGTAGCCTGTACCATTGTCATGCGGAATAAAGAACTGGGTATTACCCTGTACGCCTTGCTGCATAACGTATTGGCGCGGATACCCAAAGGGGTTATTCACTTCAGCAAAGGTAATTCTGAATTCATACTCGTATGCCTTGCGCAGCGCTGCTTTGATTTGCTCAACCAATACGCTGCTTGGGCAAACTTCGATAAAGCGCATCAGCGCGATATACGGCAAGCCCGCTTCTGCGGCGTGGAAGAAGCTGCGCTGGCCTGCATGATCGGCAACAAACCAGCCCTCGGCTTGCTGGCGAGCGAGCAGGCTTTTCACCCGCAGCTCGGCAGCGGCCTGATATTGCGCGTCGCCGCTGGCGGCTAGCAACTCACTGGCGGCGAGCAAAGCACAGTAGTCATCGATGATGTTTTCAACGCCGTCTTCAAGGTAAGCGACGTTATTTTTTTCCAGATCGGCAAAGCCTTTTTTGGCGCCAGCCAGATAGTTTGCGCGGGTAAACTCGCCGTCGCGATTCAGGCTTGACGCGCGCGCCAGCGCTGCAATCGCTGCGCCGCCGCCCTGACGATACGCCGATTGATACGAGGCGTATTTATCGCCCTTATTGGTTTTATATTCGCACAGCGAGCGGCGCGCCGGATCTTTACTCCACTGGTCGAACTGCGTCATATAGAAAAAGCCAGCGTCATCCTGCATGCGCAGCAGGAAATCAGCGCCGTGGCTGGCTTCATCGGTAATGCGCTCGTAAAACCATTTATTAAAAAAGGCGATTTTTTCTGCGTCATCAGGGATTAAATCCAGCTTGATATGGTCTTCAATCCAGACCGGGCGCGCTGGAAATTGCTGCAAACCGTCGATCAGATTCCAGACGACTTGCGGCGTTTGCTGCGGATTCATGTACTGCGCAAAGGATAGATGCGACATGTATTTGGACACATCGCCCGAAGCGTCGTACCAGCCACCGTGGACATCGCGTACTTTGTCCGACTCGACCACCGGCGCAGTCCGATCAGCGGCGTCAAAAATACCGGTGCAGCGCTGGCCTTTGATGTAATGCACAATGTCGGAAATCAGCAACTCGCCCAGAAGATGCGCGGCGATTTTGAATGAGCTCGACACCAGCGGCGGCTGCATCTCGTCAACCGCAATAAAATATTCGCCCACGGTATCGAGCGCAGAAAAATCGGCCTGCCAGTAATGGCGTTTTTTGCCATCATGCGTCCAGTTGGCCACAGTACCCTGCGGGAGTATTGAGCCACGATGCACAGCCAGGCGCGTGCTGGCGTCATATACGGTGAAGGACTTGCCATTCAATACATCAGCAGGCGCATCAATAGTGGCGGCTTTACGGGCACGCGGTTCGAAACCGAGGTGATTCAGAATGATTTTCAAAATTGGCTCACTAGATAATTTCAATCAATAAAACGGCTTGTCCGCACCCGCTTAGCGTACCGCAGCAGGGTAGGTATTGAGCCAGTTTTTCACCGCGCCGATCATGCCGGCATGATTGCCCGCACTAGCGAGTACGATCTGGCTCATGTTTTTAAAATCGGGCAGCAAAACCTTATCAACTGCAGCACTGAGTTCAGCCAGAAACACCGGGCCACGCGCGGTAATTCCACCGCCAATTACCAGTCGCTCCGGATTAAGCGCATAAATCAGATTGGCCAACCCAGTCGCCAGAAAAGCAAACCATTGATCAACAACCTGGCTAATTTGCGCATCACCCTGATCGTACAGGGCAAAAATAGCGCGACCATCAAGCGAGCGGCCAGCATCCAGCACCTGTACCCGGTGCTGCAAGCCGCGCATTGACGCGTAGTCTTCCCAGATCAGGCCATCGACCAGCATATAACCCCATTCACCCGCCGCCGCACGGTGGCCACGATAGATGCGATCATTAATCACAATGCCGCCGCCAATGCCGGTGCCGATGGCAACGGCAATATAGTTTTCCACACCTTGCGCCGCGCCACGCCAGCCCTCGGCAATCGCAACGCAATTGACGTCATTATCAATGGCCACAGGCAATTGCAAGGCAGCTTCCAGCTCGGCTTTAACTTGCGTGCCGGTATAGCCAGCTATCGCTTCGGCTGCGCCGAGTACGACGCCAGTTTTGGCGTCAATCAGCCCAAAGCTGCTGATCGCGATCCCGGCGGGCTGGTAGGCCGCCTTGAGTGGCTCGGCCAGCGCAATCAGCACCTTGAGCAAGCCCGCGCCACCACCCAGCTTGGGGGTGTCGCACAATTCGGCAGACAATACCTGCCCGGCTTCATCCACGATGCCGTATTTGATTTGCGTGCCACCAATATCAAAAGCAATTAGATTCATCTCTTACCTCAAGCCTGCCCGATGATATGAGCGCGAGCCCAGTCAACCGGGGTTTTATTGTGTTCGGCCAGATAGGCATTTGCGGCAGAAAAATGGCCGCAGCCCAGAAAGCCCCGATACGCCGACAAAGGCGATGGATGCGCCGATTTGAGCACGCAATGCTGCGATTCATCAATCAGGGTTGCCCGCTTCTGCGCATGCGCGCCCCATAATACAAAAACAAGATTGCGCTGCGTGTGTGCCAGATGCGCGATGATCGCATTGGTAATCACCTCCCAACCCAGCTTGCCGTGCGAACCGGCACAATCGGCACGCACGGTCAGCGAGGTATTGAGCAATAAAACGCCCTGCTCTGCCCAGCCAGCCAGATTGCCGTGTTGCGGCGGCGTCAGGCCAAAATCGCGCGCCAGCTCCTGCCAGATATTGCGCAAAGACGGCGGAGTTTTCACGCCATGCGGCACAGAAAAAGCCAGCCCGTGCGCTTCGCCTGCGCCGTGATATGGATCTTGCCCCAAAATAACCACTTTCACCTGCGCGGGTGACAAGCTCGCCAAGGCATTAAACCAGCACTCACGCGGCGGGAAAACCTGCTGCTCAGTGATTTCCTGCGCCAGATAGCGCTCCAGACTGGCGATTTTGGGGTGGGATAATGCTTGAGCAAGTGGCGCTTGCCAGTCAGCAGGAATCAATGACGACAAATTCATGGTTGAGTCTGTTTCGCTAATTGAATGGCACGCCGGTGATAACGAAATACCGTTTGTTCAAACTGGTCTTGCAACTGCGGGCTATTGAAGATCAGCTCGGCGATGCACAAAGCACCCTGTTCATCAGGCTGTACCGCACAGATTTTGGCCTCAATACCCAGCACCAGCGGAAAGCGGCTAGAAAACGCCAAGCGAACCAGCCCTTGTTCACCCAGCCGGGGCGCAGTGCGCGCCTGCCAGGCCAGCTGGGACAAACCAACCGTCAGCGCCTGCGCTTCAGGCAGCTGCATAGTCTGGCTTCTGGCCAGCCAGAGCAAGAGTAAATCCTGCCTCGCTTGCGCCAGCTCAATGGATTCGCTGTTTTGCTCAAAATCAGCCAGCACCAGCAAGTAACGAATGGCCTCCCATTCATCACTACCGCAATCATGTACGCCGCCGTCTTGCGCCTGCCAGCAAAAAGGCAAGCTTGCGGAAAAAGCCGGACCTGAGATGGGATTGATCACACGCAAACAGACCTCAATAGTTTTGGGCGATTATATCGTTGAAAAAGTGCTTTCGGGGGTGGATTCAACGAGTAAATACGAAGAGCGAGCCCGAAATAGTTCACAGCACTGATGTTATGACTAAAATGCAGTACCACTTACAGCCGAGCCCAATCATCATGCCAACCTTCCGCCTTGCCACACTACTCTGTAGCAGCGTGTTTTTACTCCCCGGTTTATCACTGGCCAGCAGCGTCAGCCATAGCAAAGCCAAGCATGCCGCGCCGCATGATCCATCTCACTGGAGCTACGAAGGCAGCACAGGTGCAGAACACTGGGGCAATATGAAGCCTGAATTTGCCTTGTGCAAATCGGGCACCCAGCAATCGCCTATCAATATCAATGAAGTGTATTCGCAGCCGCTTGATAAGCTGCAGTTTGATTACCAACCCAGCAAACTGAATATTCAGAACAATGGCCACACGATACAGCTCAATTACGATCCGGGCAGTTTTCTGATGGTGGGCCAAGATAAATATCAATTGCTGCAATTTCACTTTCACACACCGAGCGAAGAGGCCGTGGGTGGCAAGCGTTATCCTATGGTTGCCCATATGGTGCATAGAAATGATGCAGGCCAACTGGCTGTGGTCGCTGTCCTGATCAATCAGGGCAAGAGCGAGCACGCACTGATTCGGCAATTCTGGGCCAAATTGCCTGGAGAACATTATGAAACGCGGATTTTTGACCAGAGCAAATACAGTGCAGCCAACTTGCTGCCGGGCAATCGGGCCTACTGGACATTCATGGGCTCATTGACCACCCCGCCGTGCTCTGAAGGCGTACGCTGGTTTGTTTTAAAGCAGCCCATTCATCTGTCAGCCCAGCAAATCAGCCGCTTCAAACGGGAATTTGCAATGAATGCCCGTCCCTTGCAAGGCTTGTTTGAACGGGCCGTCATCGATAGCGGTCAATAAACCGGCGGGTAGGTCAGCCTAGGTCTGGCCTACCCTTTACCAAGCAATCAGGACGAGCAATTAGAACTCTTCCCAGTGTTCATCCTGAGCCGTATGCCGCGCTAGTGCACCTTGCGAGGATACCGGTACAGGGCGTGATGCCGAAGTTCTCTTGCTTGCAGGAGGCTTCGATTGGCTGATTGACGCAAGGCGAGCGATATGGGGATTGCCAGAAACGGCAGGTCGGGGGCCTTGTAAAGTAATCGACTGGGCGTGGTTTAATTTAAAGACACTGACTGCTTCGGCCAGCAATTGTGCCTGCTCTTCCAGCGACTCGGCAGCGGCAGAAGCTTCTTCCACTAGCGCTGCATTTTGCTGCGTCACTTCGTCCATCTGGATAATCGCCTGATTAACTTGGCCTATACCGGCGCTTTGCTCGGCAGACGCGGCCGAAATTTCGCCGATGATGTCGGTCACGCGCTTGATACTGCTCTCGATCTCGCTCATGGTGCTCCCGGCTTCAGCAACCAGTTTGGCGCCACCTTCAACCTTGGAGACCGAATCGCCAATCAGGTTTTTGATTTCCTTGGCGGCCAGTGCCGAGCGTTGCGCCAGATTTCTAACCTCGGCCGCCACGACCGCAAACCCGCGCCCTTGCTCGCCTGCGCGCGCAGCCTCGACAGCGGCATTGAGCGCCAGAATATTGGTTTGAAAGGCGATACCGTCGATTACGCTGATAATGTCGACAATCTTGCGTGAGGAATCATTAATCGAGCTCATGGTTTCAACCACCTTGCTCACCACCTCGCCACCCTTGGTTGCCACATCAGAAGAAGTACGCGCCAGCTGGCTGGCTACAATGGCATTTTCCGCATTCTGCTTCACGGTACTGGTCAGCTCTTCCATACTGGAAGCGGTTTCTTCAAGGCTGGCCGCCTGCGCTTCCGTCCTGCGTGACAAGTCACTATTTCCGAGTGAAATTTCTTTAGCCGCAGCGTTAATCGACGCGCCGGAAGACTGAATCTCACTCACCAAACGCTGCAGATTTTCCACCGTCGCATTGACGCCTTGCTTGGTTTCGCCAAACAGGCCCGGATAATCCTTGCTGATGCTCTGCGTCAAATCGCCAGCAGCCAGGGCATTGGCAATCCTCATCACATCGCGCAAGCCAGTGTCGGTGACTTCGGAGAGCTGGTTAAGCAGCTCTGACAGACGCCGTGTGTAGCCTTGCTTGTCACTCAAATCGATTTTGCGGCTGAAATCCCCCTGCATGGCAGCGGCTTCGACGACCTGCTCGATTTGCGCCACTACTTTTCGCAAAGCCTCAACCGTTGCATTCACCCCATGACGGGTAGCGCCAAACAAGCCAGGGTATTCTTTGGTTATCGACTGACTCAGATCACCCGCTGCCAGCGCATTGGACACCCGCAAAACGTCGTTAAAGCCCAGATCGCAGGTGGCAATCAACTGGTTCAGATCGTCAATCATGGCTTTGAACATGAACTGATATTTATTGGCATCAGCCCGCGGACTGAAATCACCGCGCGAGCCTGACTCGGCCAGCAGCTTAACGTCGTTGCTAATGGCCAGTAGCGACGCTTTGACCTGATCAATCGCCTCGGTAATCTGGGCTTTATCGCCAGGCAGCCTATCCATATCCGGCTGAAAATTGCCGCGCGCGTACTCGCTAATGACCTGAACGACCTTCATTTTGACGGCGATATGCGCATTGACCAGCTTGTTGATCTGCTCGGCCATCATGGCGAACTGGCCATTAAACTTGCTGGCATCCATCTGCACCTTGATCCAGCCCTGCTCATGCTGATCGGCCATCAATTGCTGCTCGGCAATAAAGGCACGGATGGCATCCTGCATGTGCTTCATCGCGTACATCACGCTGGAGTTGTCCTGCGCCTGCAGCGGAATCTGGTTATCTACACGGCCATTAGCCACTGCCAGCGCCACCGCAGCGGCCTGAGCTGGCTCACCGCCGAGCTGCTTCATCAAGACCCGTACAATCAGCCAAGCGACCAGCACCGACAGCAGTACAGCCACCAAACCCAGTGTCATAATCTGCCATTTGGCCGTTTCACCTACTTTTTCAGTTTCGTCACCCGCCGTGTTCATCGCCTGGGATTGATAGGCAATTAGCTTTTGCAAGGCTTCAACATAAGCCTTGAAGCTTGTAGCCAGATCTGCGGTAATAAATACCCCCGCCTGCTCTTTCTGTCCTGCCCTGATCATATCCAGATACCGCTCTAGATTTTGAACATACATTGCGCGGACCTCGAGGACGCTAGCGATCATGTCTTTTTCTTGCTCATTGCTGGCGTTTTTCTCCAGCTCGGCAAAACCGGCGCTCAATTTAGCGCGGTATTGTGCAACATGATCCAGCTGCTGCTGGACATCACGTTCGTTAGCCATAATCAGCATATTGCGATTGCTAATGGCGACCTGACTCATGGTATTGATCAACTCATAGGTCGTCACCACCTTGGGGTAGCGATCATGCACCAGCTTGTCAACCGTCGTATCGAGTGTATTGAGCCGGTTAATCGACATCAGCCCGATCAGCAGCAGCAATACAATCACCACACCAAAACCCAGCCCCAGCTGGGTTGACACCTTCATAGACCGAGTGCCAGACATTGCACACCTCCAAGATAGCCCGACGAAAAAACCCGCTTCCCCGCGTGCAATGTTTATTGCCGCACGAAAGTTATTTAGGCACATGAATAAGCTCTTTGCTGACAATCAGGTTAATTAATTTGATCCAAGGCATAAAATAGTCATTCCAAGCTGGCAAATAGCGGTGATATGTATCCACGCCTGCAGCCTGGCTGTTAAGAAAAAAACAGCCGTCAAGCACCCAGAATAGAGCCAATGGGTATATGCCCAAACTACAGTTGAATCAATGTCTAAATCAAGATACCCCATGATCACCTGCAAATTCATGCCATCGCCGTGCTGCTTGCGCTATGCTTTAGCCATCACTCATTGTTGGGTACAGGTCATCGCTATGAAACCGATCTATAAAATCCTGTTTACGCTCGGCGGCGTGCTGGCGCTGCTACTAGGTCTGATCGGTATAGTTTTGCCGGGGCTGCCGACGACGCCTTTCATCCTGCTGGCGGCGTATTGCTTTGCCAAAGGCTCGCATCGTCTGCACCAACGCCTGCTCGATCACCCCTGGTGTGGCGCACTGATTCGAGATTGGGAGCAACACCGCAGCCTGCCGCTACGGCTGAAATATCTGGCCATCGGCCTGATGCTGCTGATGTCCGGCCTGTCGATCTGGCAGCTGTCGAGTCAACCACTGGCTCAGGTCTCCATACTGATCGTGGCCTTGATCGGTGCGCTCACCGTGATCCGTATCCCTACCCGCAGCAGGATAGCCGGGCAGAGGCAATAACCCAGCTCACCGCCACGCTTGCACAAACACAAGCGCAGCTACCTACAATGCGCAGCGCAAAAACCGGCAAGCCTTGTAAGATGACGGTTTTATCTTCGGCCCAAGCTGATGTCACCCAAAGCCTTTCTACCCGCCCTACCTCCGACTCACCGCAAGGAATGCCTGCTTGGCGCGCTGGGTGCGGCGCTGGGGCTGATCGGTACCGAGCTGTTGTGCCAATGGCTGCTGGGCGTGCGGCCGCACTGGCTGATTGCCCC
The DNA here is from genome assembly GCF_009760905.1 of Chitinibacter sp. GC72. Classification (GTDB taxonomy): domain Bacteria; phylum Pseudomonadota; class Gammaproteobacteria; order Burkholderiales; family Chitinibacteraceae; genus Chitinibacter. The sequence goes on from NZ_VIRW01000006.1 coordinate 80,462, forward strand.
GATGGGCGCATCGGCGGTGCTGTTATTTGCCGCCCCCGCCAGCCCACTAGCGCAACCCTGGTCGCTGATCGTCGGCAACACGTTGTCTGCGCTGGTTGGCGTGAGTTGCGCCATGCTGATCGACAATATGGCGCTGGCCTCGGGCGTGGCCGTCATGCTGGCGATAGCCGTGATGCTGCTCACGCGTAGCCTGCACCCGCCCGGCGGCGCAGTGGCCTTGAGCGCCGTTATTGGTGGCCCCGAGATCAGTGCACTGGCTTTTCAGTATGTACTGGCGCCGGTCGCGATCAATTCAGCCCTGCTACTGCTGATTGCACTACTCTATAGCCGGCTGGCCGGGCGACGCTACCCGAATTACACCCCACCGCCAGCACCACACCACACGAGTGATCCGCTGCCCAGTCAGCGGATGGGCATGCGCGAAGAAGACATTGCCTACGCGCTTGAACAGCAGGAACAGTTACTCGATATCAGCCCGCAAGACTTGCAGCACGTCCTGCAGGACGCGCAACGCCACGCCCGGGAACAGAGTCTGAGTGCGCTGCGCTGCGCAGACGTGATGTCCCGCTCCATCGTCAGCATCGGCGTGCAAAGTAGCGGCAGCGAGGCCTGGCACAAGCTTGCTTTTCACCGTGTGCAGGCGCTGCCGGTTGTAGACCGTGCAGAAAAACTGGTCGGGATTGTCACTTTGCATGACCTGATGGTTGACCCGCACACGCAGCAGGCGCGTTCCAGCCAGCAAATCAGCCAGCCTTTGTCCAAACTGATGACCAGCGCAGTGCACACCGCAGCACCCCAGCAGGCCTTGCTCGAACTGGTACCGCTATTTTCCGACGGCGGCGTACACCATCTGCCGGTGGTGGCAGACGGCGAGCTGGTCGGCATGATTACCCAATCGGACATGATTGCCGTGCTGGCTCAATATACAGCCCGTGATACCGCCCGCGATGTCGAAGGTGCGCTGAATCAATAGCGGAATCCGCCCTCCATGCCGCAACGGCGCCCTAGGCGCCGCTGTTGTTTGATCATCAAGCAAGGCTTAGCGCCGATCGGTTCTGCGCGGCTTATTGAGCGTACTACTGGCCGCTGCAGCCACAACCCCCGCTACCGCACCCTTCACCCGTAGCGGGTGCAATTTGTACCGGATGGATGGAAAAATCAATCACCACCGCCTGTGCATCACGCTGCAAATACGTCGCTTTCACTTGCCCCGCGTAGCGTTGCTCGATTTGCGCCAGCAGCGGCAAGGGATCGTGATCGTTCACAAAGCGCATCGTTTCGCCCTCGGAAAGCGATTCGAGCGCGCCAAAAATCGCCGCATGGCGAAAGCGCTTGGCAACGCCACGCGCATCAAAACCATAGACACCATCCAGAGTGACGTGAGAGCTTGCACATGAAGACATACTATTTCCTTTTATTGATGGGTATATGACTGTAGAGCAATGCTAAAAATGTCTACAGCCATATACCCTATGGATTAATCAGGCCTGATTTTTAGCCAACCGAGTATCAGACACGGCTACGGTTTTACTGCGCTCCTTCCCCAGCAAACGAATCGCAAACAGCGCCAGATACAGCACCCCCACCGCAAACACAATGTCACCCGGCACGCGCAGCCACACCAGCGTTTCCATCACCGATGAATGGATCACCTCAGCCGAGCGCGCATACCACAGGCCATGCTCAACACTCGCCGCAGCCTGATAGATCCCGGCGGGCAGCAGTGACATGAACACCATCATAAACAGGCCAATATTCATGCTCCAGAAAGCCGGTTTGAGCAGACTGTCGTTCCATTTCGCCGCCGGTGCCAGACTGCGCAGGCAGAACAGCATCAAGCCAATCCCCAGCATGCCGTACACGCCAAACAAGGCGGCATGGCCGTGGGCTGCGGTCATATTCAGACCCTGCACGTAGTACAGCGCAATCGGCGGATTAATGGCAAAACCAAGCAGACCAGCACCGACGCAATTCCAGAAACCCACCGCCACAAAGCACATAATCGCCCAACGATATTTGGCCACCCACGGCGTTGCCCGGGTATGGCGATAAGTGTGATAGGCCTCAGCGGCAATCAGCGCCAGCGGAACAACTTCAAGCGCCGAGAACATCGCGCCAACGGCAATCACCGACGTCGGTGAACCGGTGAAATACAGATGATGCAAAGTGCCCAGAATGCCGCCGAACAGAAAGACGATGGTTTCCAGCACAATCGCGCGGTTGGCCGACGCAGTGCGCACAAGCCCCAGACGGCTCAGCAGCAAGGCGATCACGGCTGTCGCAAACACTTCAAAGAAGCCTTCGACCCACAGGTGAACGAGCCACCATCGCCAGTATTCGATCATCGCGTAATGCGTTTTCTGCCCCCAAACCAGTGATGATGCGTAGAACAGACCGATACACACCGCAGAAATAAACACCATCGCGATCAGCCCCTGGCTCTCGGATGGTTTACGCAGTGCAGGCCACAGACCACGGCCCAGCAGCGTTGCCCAGATCAACAGACCGATAAACAGCAAGATTTGCCACACGCGACCCATGCTGGTGTATTCCAGCCCCTGATTACCCAGCCAGAAGCTGTATTCAGTGCCCAGGCGTTGTAGCGTGCCGATCCAGCCGGTGGCAATCGAGCCCACCACAATCAGCAGCAAGGCGTAAAACAGCGCATCGGTGCCGAGCTTTTGAAATTTGGGCTCTTTGCCACCCAGCACGGGGGCGAGGAACAAGCCCGTCGCCAGCCAGGCGGTGGCAATCCACAGCACGCCGAGCTGGGTATGAATCGTACGGCTCACTGTAAACGGCAAGGTTTCAGCGAGCGGAATACCGAAGAAGCTGCCACCTTCCACCTGGTAATGCGCCGAAACAATCCCCATGCCGACCTGCGCCAGCAGCAAGCCAATCACGACATAAAAGTACTTGAACGTGGCCTTCATTGATGGCGTGAGTTGCAAGTTGATCAGCGGGTCTTGCTCAGGGCAGACTGCGGCTTCTTCGCCCCGCTGCATATTGTGAAACAGCACCATGGCTGCAATCCCGGCAATCAGCAGAATCACACTGGCAATCGACCACAGGCCGGTTCCCGTGGTTGGCGTATTGCCCACCAGCGGCTCATGCGGCCAGTTGCTGGTGTATGACACATGGGAAGCGCCGGGGCGATCGGTGGCTGCCGCCCACGCCGACCAGAAGAAAAACGCCGGGAGGGCTTTCAGATCGTCGGCATCTTTAATCGAGCCAGCAATCATTGCGTACTGCTCGCGCAATTTATCCTGCGCCGGATCGGTGCCAAACAGGCTTTCATAGTGCTGCGCTACCTGCGCCATGGCCACGGCACGATCAGCCTGTATCGTCACCGTGTCTGTGGCTGCGTCGTAGGTATTGCTGCGCATCACCGATACCACGCGCACATCAATTGGCGCCTGCTCTTCGCGGCTTAATTGCGCGTAGTTTTTCCTGAACTGCTGCTGCGCCCAGAGATTGCGCAGCGCCAATACTTCACGATGCAACCAGTCGGCCGACCAGTCCGGCGCCAGATAGCTGCCATGCCCCCAGACTGAACCCACTTGCTGTCCACCTGCGGACAGCCAGGCTTGCTGACCACGCTGGATTTGCTCAGCGGTATACAGCAGTTTGCCGCTACTGCTGACAATTTGCTGCGGAATCGGCGGTTTTTCGAGATAGATCTCCCTGCCCAGCCAGCCCAAGGCGGCAAAAGACAGGAAAAACACAATCGCAAGCCAGCGCCAGAGGTTGCGCGTTTTTTGCATGATGTTGCTCCATGAAGGTGGGAAAAGCACTCCAGCTGTTAATGTGCATATTACATGCATATTTTAATAATATGCAAACAAAATACATGTTAAAACTCGGACACAAGGCCCATCTACCTCCAAGGGAATACAGCAGAGGCGCAAACTGAAATAGCATCAGCCAACACCAGCAATTCATGCCAGCCGCTTTGGCAGCGTTCCGCGCTATTTAGCGCATGGCCTGAATGAAACTGGATGGGACGAAATGGCCGCTGGCAGCGATCGCCGGCAGCCTTATTGCTCGGTCATCGCAGCGCCAGCCGGACGCAGCGTAATGGCAAAAATGGCGTTAAGTTCATCAGGCTTATTGACCAGATCGGCCAGCGTGTAGCGATCGAGTACCGCATACATGGCTTGCAGCGCTTCGTGCAAAACATGCTTGAGCCTGCAAACGCTGACGATATTGCAATGATTGTGCTCGCGGTCAAAGCACTCGACCATCGGGCTGTCGGCCTCGCACAGGCGCACCAGAGCACCCACGCCGATTTGCGTTGCCGGGCGCGCCAGCCGCATTCCGCCGCCTTTGCCGCGCATGGTATCGATAAAGCCCTGCCGGGACAGAAAATTGACCACCTTCATCAGGTGATTGTCCGAGATGGCATAGGCCTGGGCAATCTCACCTCGCGTCACCACGCCACCGTCCTTGATGGCCACATAAATCAAGGTGCGCAGACAATAATCGGTAAACACATTCAGCCGCATCACATCCTCGCCAACGAACTCGTATTTTGCATACATATTACTGCAATTGCTGTTCAGCGCGCTGGCAATCGCGCCATTGCAGCAATGAGAAAGTGAGCACAGGCGTAGCGACAGTGATGGATCACCCATTCGACAAGCATTCGAATTCTCGCCAAATAAACGGGGGTATTACTCTACTGCCATTATTTAGATTGACCTTCAAGGCAATACCAAAGGCAAGGATTTGTGCGCAAATCTAAATCTGCCAAAGAAAGAGCACCCAGTCTCCGCTTACAAATCCGTTAGCGCGGATAGATGGCACCGAGCACGCGCTCGCCGCGTGCACCAGTGACTGCAGGCAGATTGCCGCTGAGCCCCGCCTTGCAGCGCATTGCCAGCCAGGCAAAAGCAAACGCTTCCACCCAGGACGGATCCAGACCCAATATCGCTGTACTTTGTGCGCGGCAAGGCAGATGCACATTCAACCGCTGCATCAGGTGCAGATTGTACGCGCCACCGCCACAGACAAAGACCTCGTCGGCCTTGCCCAGTTGGGCGATAGCGCGGGCAATACTGATCGCGGTCAGCTCGCATAAAGTGGCCTGCACGTCCGCCGGATCAAGCGCTGCCCCCATGCAGGCCAGTTGCGCATCCAGCCATTGCGCGTGAAACAGGTCGCGCCCGGTCGATTTGGGTGCGGGCAGTGCAAAATAGGGTTCGGTCAAGAATTGCGCCAGCAAGGCCGTCTGCACTTTGCCCGACTGCGCCCAAGCCCCCAGCGCATCGTAGGGGCGGGATTGATGGCGGTCGATCCACAAATCGAGCAATACATTGCCCGGGCCACTATCAAAACCGCTGACCAGACCATCAGCGCCCAGCCAGCTTAGATTGGCAATGCCGCCAATATTGAGCACCACCCGGTTGATGGCTGGCGCAGCGAACAGATCGGCATGGAATGCTGGCACCAGCGGTGCGCCCTGCCCGCCGGCGGCCACATCGCGGCTGCGAAAATCGCCGATCACCTCTATGCCGGTATATTCCGCCAGCAAAGCGTGGTTGCCGATTTGTAGCGTATACCCCAGCTCGGGCCGGTGGCGAATGGTCTGTCCATGATTGCCAATCGCCTGCACTTCAGCGGCTGATACACCGCACTGATCAAGCAAACGGACCACCACTTCAGCACTCGCGGTGCTATGCGCGTTGGCCGCTAACTGCGCCAGATGCAGCTCGTTGGGCGAGGCTGATTGCAATTGCAGCAGGCTGGCGCGCAAATCGGCCGGCATGGGCATGCTGTGACTGGCGATCAGCCGCGCTGGCTGCACAGAAAAATCGACCAGTACCGCGTCAATACCATCCAGGCTGGTGCCCGTCATCAAGCCGATAAAATAGCTGGGCTGCTTTGCAATCGTCATGGTGCGCCTTGGCCTAATGGCCTTATTCAAGTTGCGCCAATTCTACCTGTCCTGCCAGAGAAAGTTGACGTTTCATGCTGCGCGCCAGCGGCGCAAAGACTTGCAGTTCGGGCACAGACAGTTTTTTGCCTTGTGGCAACGCAACAGTGAGCGGGTCGACCTGCTCACCATTGATTTTGAATTCGTAATGCAGATGCGGGCCAGTGGCGCGGCCAGTTTGTCCCACGGCGCCAATCACCTGGCCCTGGCTCACAGCCTGTCCTTCTTTCAAACCTTTGGCAAAGGCCGACAAATGCCCATACAGCGTGCTGTATTTGCCGTCGTGCTTGATCTCGATAAAGTTGCCATAGCCCGCGTCAGTTGCCAGACGGCTAATCACGCCATCGGCGGTGGCCTGCACTTCGGTGCCAGTAGGCGCGGCATAATCCACGCCGCGATGCTGCTTCCACGTAAAGAGCACCGGATGAAAGCGCATGGCAAAGCCCGAGCTGATGCGCGAGAACTTAACTGGCGTGCTGATAAAACCCTGCTTGAGGCTGCTGCCATCGAGCGCGTAATAATCACCGCCGCCCTTGCCATCGGCAAACCACATCGCCTCATGCACATTGCCCTTATTAATAAACTGCGCAGCGATAATCCGCCCCGGCTTGATCATGCTGCCCTGATGCACCTCGGTTTCGTAAATCACCGAAAACTGATCGCCCTTTTGCAATTTATGGTGAAAATCAACCCGGCTGGCAAATAGATCAATCAGCTGCTGCGTAATGGCATCGGGTATATCGGCAGCATCGGTCGCGGCAAAGAAGGAGCTATTGATCCGGCCGGATTTCATCACCGTCTGTGTTTGCGTGCTCACCGGACCACTGCTGGCGCTGAGGTAATCACCCTCGCGCACGATCTGCACTTCTTCACCGTCATTGGTGACATAGCTCAACTGGCTCACATCGCCGACCGCATTGCTGCTGGCATGCAAAATGCGCCCCGGGCTGAGCTCATACAGCTTGCGCGCAGTCTCGTCGCTTTTGATAAATTGCTGCAGCTGGCTATCGACCACCCCCATTCGCGCCAGCACCCGGCCAATGGTGTCGCCGCTGCGAATGACTTCCAGATGGCTGCGCGGGCTGATTGCTTCGGTCTGCGTACTCAACACCGGCGTGGCCAGTGTTTCGCTTACGACGCTGATATTGGCCTGCGTTTGCGGGCCAAACTCAACGACGCCATAGGCCGTTAGCGTCATACCCAGCGGTAGAATCAGTGCGGCGGCTAACCATTGCAGATGCTGACGCTGCCAGGCGGCGAAACGGCGCGGGCGTGAAACAGAAGACAAATCCCGGGCGTGGGATGCGGCGCTTTGCGGTAAAATAGGCGTCATGCAGGTTCTCGATTACAACTTTGCGGTAGACTAACAGAGTTGGCAGGAAACGCGAATTTCCCTTACCCAACAAACACTTACTGCGATATTCAGTATTTCTGCCGGGTGCCCAATAGGGCTGCAATTGTAATCCAGTTCACACTGGCGTGTCTGCACAGCTGGCGCGGCAAAATACCCTGCCAACAGACCGGAATACCGCGGCGCAAGTTCCGGCTCCGGCGGCCAATTGGCAATATTTACGGCGCACAGCGCGAAGCACGAAACACTGCGCAGGATCATTTTCAACACAGGATACATAGTCAGGTATCTCCCCACAGACCATACGCCAATTGGCCTAGGGGACAATACCCGACATCAACACCATGACAACCATTCCAGACATCCGCCCCGGCCAATCCATCGAGCTACTCAAAGCCCTGCACATCCTGACGCGCGACGGCAAACTCAATCAGGACAGCCGCCGCAAGCTCAAGCAGGTTTACCATCTGTTCAACTTTATCGAGCCGCTGCTCAATGAAGTGCTCACCCAGCACGAGCACATCACACTGGTCGATCACGGCGCGGGCAAATCGTACCTGGGCTTTATTATTTACGATCTGTTTTTCAAAGCTCGCAGCGCCGGGCATATCTATGGCACCGAATTTCGGGCCGAACTGGTGCAAAAATCGCGCGAGCTGGCACAGCAATGCGGTTTTGAACGGATGACTTTTCTGGACATGCTGGTTGAAAACGCCGCCGCAGCGCGCGAGATGCCCGCACAGATTGATATTGTGACCGCGCTGCATGCCTGCGACACCGCCACCGATGACGCCATCCGTTTCGGGCTGGAAAAAGACGCCCGCCATATGGTACTGGTACCGTGCTGTCAGGCCGAAGTGGCCAGCGTACTGCGCAAACACAAGGCCAAATCGCTGGCACAAACGCCACTGGCCGAAATCTGGCGCCACCCCATCCACACTCGCGAATTTGGCAGCCAGATCACCAATGTTTTACGCTGCCTGCTGCTGCAATCGAAAGGCTATCAGGTCACCGTCACCGAGCTGGTCGGCTGGGAGCATTCGATGAAAAATGAGCTGATTATCGCCAGCAAAAGCCCGAACGCCCCGCGCAAGCAAGCCAAAGAACGCATGGAGCACATCCTGGCCGAGCTGCAACTCGCAGAAATGCAGCCGCGCTTTATTTACTAGGCCATCATGACTGGGCAATCAGCCAGCGGCGCAGGGCTTGTAAAAACAGCCCGTGCTGCGTATCATGCGACCTCCCTTCGCGGAGAGATGGATGAGTGGTTTAAGTCGCACGCCTGGAAAGCGTGTATAGGTTAATAGCCTATCGGGGGTTCGAATCCCCCTCTCTCCGCCAGATTGCCCTGCAAAAAGCCCTGACTCGTCAGGGCTTTTTGCTTTGCACGCGTCAGCAATCCACCCCCTAAGCTGCAGCGCCCACGCCCGGCCAGCCTGCGTTTTGCTGGACGCATTGGCGGCAACACGCCATAATTTACCCGCATCAACGGTGCCGTCTGCACCGACACCACGCCCGGCATCAGCAACGGGAATCAAAGCGGGGATCATTTGGCGGCGCAATACGACACACACCATAAAATCAAAGGGTTACGCCACCTATGCTACTGATGATCGACAAATATGATTGTCGTCCGGCGAATCCCGTGCATGACCGAAAAGCCTTATTTTCCTTGCCTTCCCATGTTCGATATGTGCATCATAGTGCGGTCAAATCCATCTATAGCCATAGCGTAACCGTGTAAACCACCGTGTAACGCTTTAGCTCAAAATTTACACGGTCACCATGGCTTTAACCGACTTAAAAATCCGCAGTGCCAAGCCGAAAGAAAAAGCCTATCGGCTAACCGACGCAGACGGGCTCTATCTCGATGTCCGCACGACTGGCGCCAAAATCTGGCGCTGCCGTTTTTGGATTAGCGGTAAAGAATCGCTGGCCACGCTGGGCGAGTATCCAGAGATGGGGCTATCTGCAGCGCGCAAAGAGCGCGATAAAGTCAAAGAGTCGGCAGCTAAAGGCCTGAACGCCAACAAAGAAAAGAAAGCGGCGCTGCTGATCGAGAAAGTCGAAAAATCGAACACGATGCGCGAAATCGCTGCAGAGTGGATCGAGGAAAATAAGCCACATTGGAGCCCAACTTACCTGCGCCAGGTAAATACATTCCTAGATCGCGACCTGCTTAATCATGTGGGCGATATGCCGATTAAGGAAGTCAGCAGCGCGCACATTCTAGGCTGCATCCGCAAAATCGAAGAGCGTGGCGCAAAGTCGATAGCAGTGCTGGTACGCCAGTGGGCGGGCGGGATTTTCCGCTACGCGATTGCCACACTACGCTGCGACGCAGACCCCACCTACGCCCTGCGTGGCGCGATTCGCATGCCGCCGCCCAAACATCACGCCCATTTAGACGCCAACGAGCTGCCTGATTTTCTGCGCAAACTCGACCAGTACCAAGGCTACGGCCTCACCGGCCTTGCGATCAAGCTGCTGATGCTCACCATGGTGCGCACCCAAGAGCTGCGGATGGCCGAATGGAGTGAATTTAATTTCGAGGCGAAGACGTGGACGATACCAGCTGAAAAAATGAAAATGCGCAGCCCGCATATCGTGCCACTATCCACCCAAGCACTGGACGTCATCGAGCAAATCAAAGCAGTTCATTTTAGGCACGGTAGCCCATATTTATTTCCGAATATGCGCCGCGCTGATGCCTGCATCACCTCTACCACGCTGCTGCGCGTGATTCAAATGATGGGCTACCAAGGCCGCGCCACCGGGCACGGCTTTCGCGCCACCGCCTCAACCATCTTGCACGGCCAAGGCATCAATAGCGACATCATCGAGCGCCAGCTGGCCCACTTAGAGCGCAACCGGGTCAAAGCGGCCTACAACCACGCCGAGTACATGCCCGAGCGCCGCGACATGCTGCAAAAATGGGCTGATTATCTCGATAACGCTCGCCAAATCAAACCCTAAAGATACACACTGATGTGTATTTTTTCTTGCTTAATGTGTATTGATGTGTATAATACATACATCAACAACAAACACAGAGAGGCCGGATGGATTCAACAACCCTGATCAAAATACTGAAAGCAAACGGGTGGCAGTTAGTGAGTAGTAAAGGCAGCCACCAAACTTTCAAGCACCCTGATTTCAAAGAGTTGGTTACAGTGAAACATCCTCAAAAGGACATCCCCACCGGAACACTGAACCAACACCGGAAAAAAGCAGGATTAAAATAGGAGACCGGCGAAAGCCGGTTGTCCTAGCAGGGTTTTAAATCTCATCGGGAACACCATGAAATATCCGATCGCAATACACAAAGATCCAGACAGCAGCTACGGCGTAACGGTGCCGGATGTGCCCGGCTGCTTTTCTGGCGGCGACACACTGGATGAGGCAATGGACAGCGCCAAAGAGGCAATTTTGCTGCATTTATCCACGCTGCTGCAGGAAAACATGCCTATGCCGGCCTTGCCTGCCGATATTGAAACCCATCAGCAAAATCCCGACTTTGCAGGGGCAATCTGGGCGGTGGTCGATATCGACATGTCGAAACTTGATGCCCAGGTTGAGCGCGTGAATATCACTATGCCGCGCTGGGTATTGGCGACCATTGATCAGAACGTAGGCAAAGGGAAACGATCAGCGTTTTTGGTTGAATCGGCCTTGAAAGCACTAAGTCGAACGGCCTAATAAGAAATAAACCCGCTATTGCGGGTTTATTTTTGCCCAAAATCACAGCCTCCAAATAATTAAGCCGCCTGCGCATCCGGCACGCTCACCCAGTCCGTCACGATCTCAGCCTGGTCGTCGTCCACGTTCACCGCGAAAGGAAACGTAATGCCGTGCTTGGGGTGAGTGAGCCAGAGCGCTTGGCGGGCGCGTTCAAAGCCGAAGTTATTGGCAAAGGCGTATTCGTCGTAGCCTTTGAGCGAGCCGTTGACGATCACGCGCTGGTGATGGATGTACTGGTGCCAGTGGCCGAGCAGCATCACATCGTAGGCCATGTCGATTTGACCATTGCGGCCGCGCTTTTTGTGGTCGCCGCGCAGGATCGGGCCCAGCGCGCCGATCATGCCATCACCACCCCGGAATTGATCGCCGTGGGTTAATAGGTAACGAGTGCCAAATACACGGTAATACGCATCAGGGCCGTCGGGAATGTAGAACGTGACGCGGCTGTCGTTCTCGAAAAGCCGCGCCAGCATCACATACGTGAGCCAGTCGAATGACGTGAAGTTGCGCCCCTTGGCGCGGATTTTGTGCGTATTGCGGCCATGATTGCCGGACACACACGGCACGAACACCGCGCCGAATTCGTCGGCCAGCGTCTTGATACACCACGCCAGCACGCCGATCAGATCATCCACCGTCGGCATGATTTCGATTTGATTCGTCGCCTGCAGCTCGTCGTGAATGTCACCAGAAACCATGTCACCGCCCAGCGCGAACACAATGCCCGGATGGCATGGGCGGGTGAATTCGTTGCGCAGCAGGCCGATGGTTTTTTCGATCAGCGCTTTGGCGCGGCGGTGGGCGATTTCGAGGTTGTATTCGTTGCAGCCGTTGATCTGGCGCGGGTCAACCACTTCGGCCCAGTGCCAGTCGGAGGCAAACAGCGTGGGCACACCCAAGCTGCCCTCCTCGATTTGCGGGTCGATCAGCCACTTGGGCAGCTCGAATTTGGTTTCTGCCAGCTGCAGAATCTTGCGCTTGATGAATTCGGCATCCAGCGTTTCGGCCTGCATCGCCTTGATCTGTGCGCGCAGCGTGCGCACCTCGGGATCGACCGCCGCCGCATCCGGTTTGCCGCCCGCAGCGGGCTGGGCAGCATCATTGACCGCAGGCTTTTTGGGCTGGGGCGCCACTCGCGGGCGATCAATCAAAGCCTTGGGGTCAACGGCCTTGATGCGGTTACGCGAAGCATCCAGTGATTGCCGCGTCACCCCCAGCGCCTTCGCAACATCCAAAATCAGCGGGTACTCGGCCAGATTGTTCCAAAATTGAACGACACGCTTTTGCGCATCGGTGAGCTTTTCAGCCATAGCAATTCCTTGTGACAAAAAAACCGCCCGAAGGCGGCTGGGTTATTCGAGTCGGCTCACGCAGGCGCAATCCCGTCGGCTCGGCACCACAAACACCAGCCAGAAGAAAAACATCTGGCCGAGCGCGAAGGCGAAGAAGAGCAGTAAGCTAAATTCAAACGGGGTGATCGTGACCATCGTCCACCTCCAAATTCGTTTGTGCGCAGAAAGCCTGGCACTCGGTCAACGTGGGCGCGGTCAGCTCCGGCCAGCGGCGCGAGTAGTCGAGCTCGCAGCTGGCGTGCAGCAGCTCGGGGTCGGCTAGTAGATACGGCAGTGACGCGGCAAACTCCGGCACGGCGTAGAACTGCGTCTGGATTTGCACGGCAGGCAATGGGGTATCCCCGCTGTGGCCAACGGGGTAAACGGCATAGAAGCTATACTCCCCACCCGTGTCTGGGTCGAAAGCCTTGCCGATCTTGGCGCAGATTTCCGTCAGTGACGTCGGCGCGGTCAGCTTGATGCTCGCGGTGTAGCTCATAACGTCACCCCCGGAGTCAGGCTGGCAAGATAGCGCTCGATGATCAGGCACTCGGCGTCGGTGAGTGCGGCGGGGAAGTAAGCAGCGCCGAAAACTAAGCCTTTTGCGGGGCTCAAGCCGCTGTTATTTGCTCCAATCGACAAAGGCCTGATCAACGAGCTATACACATCGGACGCATTTCTGATTGTTGCCCCATTCTCTCTGACTTTGCGCAAACCAGTGGCCGCTACCGCGCTCAGAATAGAATTGCGGAGCATGCCACCACCATACACTTGCCCCGCCCCAGTTCCCGTCGCGACGCCGCAGAAAGCAGTTGGGTCGGTGTAAACAGTCATTCCGTTGCTGCCAACACCCTTGGACATAATGTGGCCAGAAACAGCTTGCTTATCAAAATCCTTCGCAACAATCATCGACTCAGCCGCCACCGCTGGCAACGTAGCCGTAGCGATTGAGTCGTTTGCGCCGTCAAAATCCCACGCCCACGTCCATTCCAATACCTCGCGGACGCTGATGCCGTCTACATCAGCCACAGTAGACGCCGCATTAGCCTGAACAACGATTTCTTGAAATGTGCCTGCCGCGACTAAAACTTCAGAGTAAACACCAGTCGCGGTACGACTAGCACCGACGGTAGCCCCCATGCGACCCAGATTCACACGAACGATCCCGCTTACATAGTTTTTAATCTCATAAGTGACTAGGTAATGTTTGCTGTTCACTATTCCGACCGTTTGGTTTGCGTAATTTCCGCTCGCTGGGTTAGCTATCGACAACACACCAACACCCACTGAAAAACCGGATTGCAAAGCCCACCCCGCCGAACCCGCCGAAAAATCGCCATTCGTCACCAGCTCTGGGCCTAGGCGCAGCGGAACACGCCGCAGCATGGCTTTGTTGGCCGAAGTGGCTTGCGTCATCGGTCGCAAACCATTCAGATCGGTCGCGAATCCGAGCGGCGTATCTGCAGCCGATGCACCAGTCCCATTTGACTCGACAAAGTTGTACTGCGGGCTGGGCACCCACAAGCTGCCCTGCTTTTGCTGCACCACGGCCAGAGCCTGGGCGAGCAAGCTGGTTTTTAATGCGGCGGCGGGATCAACGGCAAAGCCTTTATTCACCGCAAAGCCCGGTTTGATTGCGAAGCCTTTGTTAATGGGAAAGCCCGGCTTGATCGGGAACCCCATGATTACACCCGCGCCTGCACGTTGACGGTTGTGCCCGCGCCGATGGCGGTGACACTGAAGCGATAAAAGCCGCTGAGCGTGACTTTTTCGCTGTAGGATTCAACAACATTTGAACCGCTCAGAGCCAGCGGCGCAGGCAGAATCGACACTTCTTTGGCCGGATCGCCGTCGGGCGAGACCAGAATATCGACTGTGGCTGAGAGCGCGCCTGATGCCGATGCAATCACCCAAAAATTGACCGGCACATCGATGCGCGTGGGCGTGCCACCACCATCGGCAATACCGATTGCAGTGCGCGTGCCGAGATTAAATAAGTAGCCTGGATAGCTCATGGTGCTGCCCCTGTAATGATTGAAACGTAGTCTTGCAATGCGGTCAGTTGCCGGATGGCGATGTCGCCGTCGGCCGTGATGCTGATAAGGTCTGCAGAAGTCTCGCCGTCAAGTTCGCATCGCGCTTCTGCATTAACGCTGCTGGCGGCGGCTGAATCGAAGGCGCCGAGGGTGGCGGGCTTTGCGGGTTTTGCATACAGCCGCACAGCACGAGTGCGAGCATCACGCAGCAGTTTGTCGATTTCGGTCTGTGCATCGGTCATTTCCTTCTGATGTTGGGCATCAAGCGCGGCCGCTTTGCTGGCCTGCAGCTTGTCCCGCGTGCGCTGCGCGGCTTGGGCGTCTAGCCGGGCTTGCTGCTCAGCCGCGATGCGCTTGGTGTCTTTGAGCTGCCAGCTTTTTTCTGTCTGCGTCGAACCCAGCCACGCACCGCCCAATGCAGCAGCGACGAGCAGGCCTACACCGAGCAGGATTTTGTACGGCGTGGGAATAAGGCTGATCTTGAACATTCGTTCGATACCTTTTTAAGCAAGCCAATAGACGCCAAGCCCTACGCGGGTGCTGCGATGCAGCGGGCAAAGTTATCCACTGGCTTTGTGAGTTAAAACCGCAAGAAGCCCTTGCAATCGGCGATCTTTCGCTTGCGCCGCGCCACTTCAAAGCCCTCGCGTGAGCCCTCATCGTTGGTATTGCCTTCGATGGTGAAGACATAAATCCCGATCACGGCTTCCACAATGCCGGTATGCCCCTTGCCGCCGCCAAAATCCATAATGAATACATCACCCGCCTGTGGCGCACCTTGCACGCGATGAGCCTTGGCTTGGTTCCACATCGCTAACACGCCGCCAGTACGCGGCACGGGGTTGCTGATCTTGAGCTGGCTGGCCGCCTGCATAAATTTTGCGTACACGAAAGCCGCGCACCACGCCGCCGGAAAACCAACCCCCACCGCGGCCAGCAGACCTTTGACGTAATCACCCCAATTGCTGCCCTTGGGCACTTCGCCCTTACCCTCGTCGGCCACGGCCAGCTTTAATGCTGCATCACTCAGCTTGCTCATCACTTGTCCTCTTGTTGATCCAACCTTTTTTTTCCAGAAACAGCCGGGCCCAGTGCTCGACCCCAGACTGACCCAGCGTGCCCAGCCCACAAGCCACCCCCACCAGGGCGAGTGATGGCGCAGCAAACCACAGCAGCAGTGCCAGTGCCGTCATGCCCAGCACGCCGTTCAGCACCGCGCGCCCGAGCAACACTTTCCAATTCGGCGCCGCGCCCGTCGCCAGCGCCCGCGCGACCGGCACAATGGCGGCCACCACAAACAGCAGCCCAATCGTTTCCCAAAAATTTTTGATTTCTTCGCTCATTACGCCTCCCGGACGTAAAAAAACCCGCTCGATTGAGCGGGCGGGTTTACTTGATTTGATAGTCGAGCAAGGCGACCCCACTCAAGGCTGCGATTTCATCTTTCATTTCTCGCTGCCGCGCATGGATCGCTGCGCCACGCTGCACGACTACACTCCATAACTGCTGCAACCCAGCGATGTCCATCGCCACATTTACATTGTCGGCACTCGTCCAGTACCCCAGTGGGTTTGATCCCGCAAGCAAAGCAGACTGAATGCGATCTCGCGCAGCTTGGTCGGTATCCCAGCGATGCCCCATGTGATCAACACCACCGTTCTCTTGCTGGTCGCGCCAGCGCTGGATTTGGCGGTGCAAGTCAGCCCGCAAGGCTTCGTCGGATATTGTGTACGGCGCAATTTCACCATAGTCACCCGCCACCGCCGCCGCGTATATTTCGCGGCCCATTATTTCTGTGTCGTCTGGTGTCGCGGTGAACGGAATCCAGCCCAATAAATGATGCTCAATTTCGCAATCAATCCCGCCCGTGCTGTTGTGTTTCGGATTTTTGATCTTCATTTATGCGATCCTTTGCGCGAGTGCAAACTGATAGGATGGTCTAATGGCATTGAGTAAACGCCACGTGCCACTGAAGCTAGCCCCAGATGGGAAAATCTGGTCCTGATTCAACTCAACCGTCAGAAGGCTACTCCCCGCAACGACAGAGCCAGCGGCAAGCGTAGTTGAGGCTCCGTTCCAACAACAAAGCGCAAACGAGCCCACCGCGCCAAAGCCAATGTCGGTAGTGACTACACCTTTCACTGGCTGATACCAAAGGCACAACCAATTGCCCGACCCCAGAGACACCACTTCCATCGTATCGCCTGCTGCCACGGCCAGATTCCCTGGGTTTGGCAAAATTAAGCTTGTTGCATTGCGAACTAGTGTCAAAGCCGAGGTAAAGCGCAAGACACGCCGCAGGCCCGCATTCGCCACACCAAATGACGAGATGGTTGTCGTGCCTGTAATCGTGATGTTTTCTGTAGTCGTTGCGCCGATATTAGTGGTGGCCGCTGATGGCACATTGGCCGCTGCCGCGTAAGGGAAAGAAAATTCAACCCCATCACCCGCGGCGTTGACGACTAAAGCCTTCCCCGCGTTACCAGTCAGACTCGGTAAGCCCGCAGCAGATTGGGCGGCCGCTGCTGCTGCTTCTGCTGTATTTTTGTACGCCAGCGCCTGATCTTTGCTTTGCGCTGCCGCCGATGCACTACCCGCCGCTGCCAATTCGCTCGCACTGGCGGCGCTGGCGCTACCGGCGGCGGCGTTTTTAAGCGCCGTCATCGCCGTTGTAAACGCACCGCTCAAGTAGCTGGCCAGCGCATTAATCTGCGTTGTCCAGGGCACCAGCGCTGCCACAAACACATTGGCTTTGTCGGAAAAAACATCCCCATCGTCGGTGCGCGCGGGCACTGGCGGCAATGGATTAATAGTTGGCATTTCGTCCATTAAATCAACCCTTTAATCGTTAAATTGCAGTCGGAGATCTCGGCGTACTGGATCACGGTCGAGAAATCCTCAAAAATGCCGTACACCACGGTGACATCGTATTGCTCGCTGGCAATCCACAAGCACGGTACCGAGAGCAACCGGGTAAAAAAAGCATCCATGGCGTCGAGCTGGTTGTTCGGCAGCTTCATGGCCCACGTCACTTCGCGGGCGTTATTGCCTTTTTTCAGATCGTAATTGCCCCAGCGGTCGCGCTCGCGGCGGCTGAAATCGAGCAACGTATGCCGCGCCCCGGCTTCAACGCCGTAGCCGAACTTGACGACGCGCCCGACAATCAGCGTGCCGCACTGCGCATTACCGCTGGCGACGCTGAGCGTGAGACGGATTTTGGCCGTGGCGTAAGCGGGTAAATCGGTGAGCACCAGCGTTTTTCGCCGACGAATCGGTGCAAAAAACCATGACCGCCAGTCAAGCACTTCGCTGTTGTCAATCAACTGCACCGTGCGGTCGTACACCGTACCTTCCAGCGGGTCGATCACTTCAATGCGCGCCGTATCGGCATCGAGATTGAGCAGGCCGATGGCATCGCACACCCGCCCCGGCGTGATCTCGACGACGATACTGCCCGCGTGGGTAGTGGCCGTGCTGTTGATGCTGTCAAACATCGCCCAGCGATTCGTTGGGCCTACGCGCAGCCAGCTGGTGGTATCCAGCTCGGGCGCGGTGGTGCCCGCGCCTGCGGCTGCACGCTCGTACACCGAATGGGTTTGCGTGCGGATCACCCGCGCGCCCACGGCGTAAGGCGAGCCCGACACCCACGCGGGATAGTCAGTCTCAAGCACATTGCTGGCGGTGAGCTTGCTATCCACCACCGCCAGCGGCTCGACAATTTTTAACGTCATGTACGCACCTCGGGTTGGCCTTCGTTTTCCCAGCGTTTGAGCACTTTGGCCGTGCTGGCGGTGTTTTCAGCAATCGCCCGATTTTGCGCGGCGGCATCGCTGCGCAGCGCTTTGAGCTCGGCCAGCAGATCGGCATTGGCTTGCGCCAGCTGCTCGATGCGCGCTTCGGCGGCGCTGCTGCGCTCGCCCTGGGCTTGCATCAATACCACCAGTGCTTCGGCATACTGCTGATGCGCGGTTTTTAAATCGCGCGTCTCTTGCCAGGTGCCGTTGGCGATTTCCAAGGCTTCTTTAGCGTTGACCAGCAGGCCATCGAGCCGCTCGATATTCGCGTCAAACTGGTCTTTTTCCAGCTTGATTTGATCGTCGAGCTTTTGCTGATTGTCTTTGTGCTGCGCATCAAGCAAGCCCAGCTGGTCTGCCGAGCTCTTTTCAAACGCGGCAATCGAGGCCGAGCCACTGCTTTGCACCGCCGATAGGCTTTGCTCCAGCAGCGCAATCTGACGATCTGCGCTGCTGATCTGGCCAGTTGCAGCGCTGCCCAGCTCACGCAACATGCCGGCCACGCGCAATTGCTCGCGCAGAAAGTCTTGTTGCGAGCCAAACAAACCCTCGTCGAGCCGGTCCAGCCCCTTGAGTTGATCGGCAAAGCCTTCGCTCGGGTTAAACTGCCCCTTGCGTGACAAATCCAGCGCTTGCGCCAGCGCCTGCTTGGCTTGCGCATAGCGCAGCTCGCCAAATTGCACCGAGCCGGAAGTCACGCGGTCGTAAGCGCTCGTCACTTCCCCGGCCAGACTGCGCCAGCGGTCAGCCACGCCCCGCGCCGCATCGATCTGCGAGCGATAACCCGAAGCTAGATTGTCGGCCTGCGTACGCATGGCCTGCAGCTGGTCGCTGTTTTGCTTGATCAGCAAAGCCTTTTGGTCGTCAAACGCCTTGGTCTCTGCGTCTTTCTGCGCCTGCAGCGCATCAAGCCGCACATTCAGTGCTTTGCCAGCCGCGGTTTTTTCAGCCGCCACGCTGCGCTCTAAACCAGCAAAGGCCGATGAGGCGGCAGCGCTCAGACCATCGAGTGCGGCTTTTTGATCCTGCAGCGCGGTAATCTGGTCAAACAGCGCCCAATTGCTGGCGTCGAGCGCGTTTTTTTCCCGCTCACGCAGCGCAACCGTGTTGCCTTGTAGCTGCAGCAGCTGAGTTTCCAGCCCATAGCGCTCGCTGGCCACTTCTTTAAACGATTTGGCCGCATTGGCTGTGTCGTTCAAGATCGGGTTCAGCTCGGCAAACGTGCCTGCCACTTGCAACAAAGTGCTGTAGGTCTTGCGGCCGGATTCGCTAGTCAGATCTTGCGAATCGACCAACGCGCGGAATGCATCGCGGGTCGCGGGCACGGCCACGCCGACCCCGGACAGGCTGTCGGTCATGTTTTTCAGCGCTTGGGCGCTGCGCTCGGATTCAGAATAAAAATTCTGATAATAGCTATTGATACTGCCCGACAAGCCTTCCAGCCCACCGTTGAGCGCCAACAGCGCATCTTTGGCGTCGTAGCCGAGATTGGCCAGATTGCCGAATGGCATCAGCGCAATCAGGGCGCTGAACTGCTGCACCTGCGTGGCCTGCGCGCTGATCTTGGCGACCATCTCGCCCACATCGCCACCGGCATCGATGATGCTGCGCACCGCGGCGGGGATGTCTGATTTGCTCAGCGCATCAATGATCGCGCCGTTGAGCTCGGCAGAGTATGCTTTGGCGGCCTCATCCGCGCTGAAATTACCGCGAAACGACTGCGCAAAGGTTTTACCAAACACACTGCCATCGCTGAGCGTGCCCCCGGCAAAAACGCCACCTTTGCCGCGCGTACTGGTTTCCAGCCCGCCGTAAGCACCGGTGACGGAAACCGTAGAACCCACGGCATTCAATATACCGTTGGCGGTTTTGATCATTTCAGCCAGCGATTTGCCCGCCGCACCGCCAGTAAAATCGCCGCCACTCGGGCCTTCTGACTGCCAGATTTGCCCTGCTGCGTTTGCGCTAAAGCCAGCGCCGCTGCGGGTTTCGCCTTTGAATGCCCCTTTGAGCAGCGAAAAAGCGGCGATAGCTAGGCCGATATAGGGCACTGCGGCGGTAATGCCGCTAGCCAAGCC
Source organism: Chitinibacter sp. GC72 (assembly GCF_009760905.1). Taxonomy (GTDB): domain Bacteria; phylum Pseudomonadota; class Gammaproteobacteria; order Burkholderiales; family Chitinibacteraceae; genus Chitinibacter. The sequence continues at coordinate 100,728 of NZ_VIRW01000006.1, forward strand.
GCCCAGCGAAGTGGCCAGTGAGCTGGCGGCGGCTGTGGCTCCCTGCCCAGCGACTGATGCAGTCCCCAGCCCTAAACCCAAAGCGGAAGCCGAAGTACCGATCTGGCCGATACCCAACAAGCCAGCGCCCTTGGTGAGCAAGGTGCCCAGCCCACTGGACAGGGTATTGAGCATTTCTGTATTTTGCGTGGCCGCATTTGCTGTACCCGCAATACCCCCAAGCCCCAGCGCATTAATGCCACCCACCACGCCAATCTTGACCAGAGGCTGCAGCACGGTGGACTTGAACATATTGACTAGCGAGTCGCGGAAATTTTTGGCTGCGTCTTTTCCGCTCTCAAATCCCCGCATTAGCGCATCGCTAATACCTTGCGTCATGCTATCGGCGGTTTTTTGCCACTCTTCCCGTGATTTACGCGCTGCATCGGCGGCGATTTTGGCTTGCTCAGCGCCAAATTCCGCATCGGCCAGCTGCTGCTGATAGCCCAAGGCCTCACGCATTGCCGCGATCTGGTCTTTGAGCAGTTTCAGCTCGGTATCCATCGTATTAATGCCCGCGCCGCTGGCCGCTTCGCGCTGCAGATCGGTGAGCAATAGCTCTTTTTTAGCTAAATTCAGCTGGGCGATTTCGACTTTGCTCAAGCCGAAAATCTCCGCTTCCTGCCGCGCCGACGCAACCAGATCGGCATTGGCCTTGGCGGCCTCGGCAAAGGTTTTGTTCAACCGATCAAGCTCTTCACGCGCAAACTTGGCGCTGCGCAGCTTGTCGATTTGCGCGGTCCAGTCATCCAACTGCTTGGTGCTGTCCGCCAAGGGTTTAGCGAGCTTTTCAGCCTCGAGGCGCAGCTTGCCAAATTCATCTAAACCCTCTTCAGCCAAGCGCTTGGATAGCGATTCGCCGAAGCTGGCGGCGGCTTCAGTGGCTTTTTCAAATGCCCGCTGAGCTTCGCTCACCCCCTTGGAAACATTGGAAACCGCAGGCTTGAAGCTATTATCCAGCTCGGCACGCAGCTCCTGATAGGCTTTTTTGGCCTGCGCAATCGCCACCGGATTACCAGCAGCTTCGGCCAGCGTCTTGCCGTATTTCGCGCCCAATTCTTGCACCGCAGCGTCATACCGACCCGCACGGGTAAGCCCCAGAAAAGCAGACAAGGCATTGCCAGTTGCCGCTGCCACACCACCCATCTGCGCTTTTAAACCCGCCGCCTGATCGGTAGCCAGCTTTAATTCAGCGTTATATTGCTTCTGCTTCGCACTAGCGGCTGTGATTTCGCCTTCAACCCCCGCAAGCCCGACCTTCAAACGCTCGGCCATGACGGGATCTGCAGTTGAGATTAATCCCTGAATGCGGTTTTTCTTTTCATTCAGGGCTTCTAATTGCTTATTGACCTCACTCAATCCTTCATTGAGATCGCCCACTACACCGGTGCCAAATTTGCGCTCTTTCTGCAGCTCATTGAGTCGCGCATCAGCCCGTTCAATGGCACCTTCGCTACTATCCCCCCATAGTGCCCACGCAGCAGATCCTGCCATCAGTAAAGTGGTAACCACACCGATTGGACCACCAAGCAACCCCACCGCACGTCCCAACATCGATACACCCGCACCAGCGGCTTGCGCAGTCGAATTCGCAACAATTTGCGCTTGGGCAAGATGACCAGAGGCCACGGCTGCCGCTTCGGTCGCCAAAGTTTGCGCTTGTCGCACTGCAACAAGCTGAGACCCTACAGACGCCTGAGCTCGCTCAGCTGCAGCCAACTGCAAACTGAGCGCGGCCATTTCACGCACACGGGCGGCACGGCCAGTGTCAGATATTTGAGCCCGGAGACGGACTTGCTCAAGCTCTATTTCTGCCTTGATAACCTGAATGGTCGAAGCTAAGCGCGCACGATCATCTGCGATTTGCTGCTGCGTAGCCAGAGTTGCATTACGGGCCGCCAGCAGCTTTGCATCGGCCGCAGACTTTTCAGCTGCGGCGCGTTGCAGCGCCGATTGCGCCTGCAAGGCCGCATCACGCGCCGCCTCCCGGCTCGCCACTGAAGTAGCCAGCGCAGCCTGTGCTGCCTGCGCCATGCTTGCCACCACCCGCCCCGACAAAACAGCCGCCAGACCTCCGGCGACGACAGCCAAGGTATCCATATTATCCGCGACCACACGAATGGTCGCAGTCATGGCGCCGCCAACGCCAGAATCGTTGATCTTGCGGAAAGTACCATCCCAGGCATCGCCCAGATTGGAAATCGCGCCTTCCATCGTCGCCATTTTTTCGGCGGCGGCGCCGGCGAATTGAACCTCACCCAAGCGGCGCAAATAGCCCTCGATCTCTTGGGCGTTGTTTTTTACTGTGGTGGTGACGCCTTGGAATGTAAGCTGGAATTCCTCGCCATTCTTCTGCGCGGTAATGCCAAACTCTTTCAGCCGTTCCATCTCACCCGTGGCGGCATCGGCGACGGCTTCAATCATCTGGGTCAGCGGCTTACCCACCGCCGCTGCGGTATTGGCGTAGCTCTCAATCGCCTTGGCAGACGGATCAAGCCCCAGGTTTTTCAGCTTAACAAATGCACCGACTGTATCAGCCAGCGACTCGGGCAGATCGCCAGCAAGGCCTTGCAGCTCGGCAAACTTGGCCTTAGCCAGCTCAGCCGAACCGGTTGCGGTTTTCAACTGGGCATTGAGATTGCCAAATTCGCGCTCAACACTCACCAGCTTTGATAGGCCGGCAGCGGCGGCACCAGCCCCAAGCAAAGCCTGAGTAAAATCAGCAACGCCACTGCCTTGAAACGCCGACACGGCCATGCCATCTACACGACTGAGCGAATTGGCCAAGCCCGCAGCAGCAGCGGCAGAGCCATTGAGCTGGTTTGCCATTTCGCGCGCAGCACGCGCCACAGCGCCCCCACCCTGCCCGGCACTCCCCAGATCACGATCCATTTTGCTGATCGCATCACTGGCACGCCGGGTGCCCGATTCCACACCCTGCGTATCGGCAGTAATCTTAATTTTGACTTGATTATCAGCCATCTTTTTTCTCTTTCGCCCAGACCGTGAGCGTTTCGATTTCGAGCTGGCGCAGGGCGTCGAACACGGCGGACTTCTCGCCGGGCTCAATGCCCATGCAGTCGTACACCATCGGCAGCGCGCTGTAGTCCAGCCCTGTCTCACCCCCAAAGCCCACGCGCCACTGGGTTTGCATGGCTAAAAACACACTCAGCGCAGTCCAGTGCTCGGGGTAAACCTCGACCTGATCGGGGGCGTCATCGCGCGGCGTAGCCCACAGGGCCATTAGCTGGGGCGGCACATCACCAAAGGCGTCGGGCACACCGCCAGCGGCGGGCGCCTTTTTAAGCCGGTTTTGGGCAAAGCGCCGCGCGATGGCTTTTAGTTTTTTGTGGGTGCATCCACAAGTTCACGCTTGAAGGCGGTGAAAATCTCGCCCCCGGCTTTCGGGTAGTTGCTGCACAGTTCAGCCAGCGCTTCTGGGCTAAACTCGGCATCAAAGCCTTCCCAGCCGGTCACAATCTCGGCCAGCGCTTCACCATCGGTCTTGCCTTCGAGACCTTCAAAAAAGGCCTTGATCTGCGGGCGAACCAGGTGTTTGAAGGTGATCTTGACATTGGCCGGCTTGGCTTCACCCGGCAAAGACAGCGCAACAGCAGCGATAAAAGTGGGGTTTGGTGTGAGTTTGAACATGGTTTTTTCCTGGCATAAAAAAGCCCGCCAACTGCGATCAGTGGGCGGGCGGGGTTAAACTGGATTGAATTGGATTTGTGCTTGGGTCGCGGATTAATACGACACGTAGCGCGGGCGGCTATTCATTGAAATACTGATTTTGGTTTCCACTGGCTTGCCGTCCGAAATGCCGGTAGGCAGCGAATTGGAAGCAATCTCGCCGAAGAACAGCATGTCCATGCCGCCTTTGAAGCGAAATTTGAACGCCAGTGTTTTGCCGCTATCGGCCGCTTGCTGGATGGCCTTCATTTGCGGATCGAGCGGCTTCCACAACAGTGGGATTTCAAAGTTGATGGCGCTGGTGGAGATCTGCTTGCGGCGTTTCACCTTATCCCACAGTAGCTTCCATTCCGCATACTCTGGCTCACCGCCCGAGCTGGAGAAGCCCGTGGCGAGGGTGATCTCATTGCCCAGCGTCACCACCTTCATCTTGCCGGACGTGAAGGCGTCGTAGCCAGTGAAGTCCTGATCTTTGGCTTCAAAGGTATTGGCCGTGCCGTTGACCGCCGATACCTGTACCAGCGCCTGGTCGATCTGAGTCATGCCGAATACATCGTACAAGGCCACCAGATCGCCATTGACCGGATCAGTACCGGCATAGGTAATCACAGCGGGATTGCCCGCGGTAACCGCAGTGAGGTTTTGCGCAGCAGATTCTGCAGACTGGAAGTAAATCCGGGTTTCATCAGGGAAGAACATTTTCAAACTCCATAAAAAAACCGCCAACTAATCGAGATCAACTGGCGGTTTGGAAGGGAAAAAACAGGAAAAACTAGCGCTGGCCGAGTGGCAGCTGGTAGGTGGCCGTGAAAATCACCCGCTTGATGGCATAGCTGCCATCACCCATCTGCGAGTGTTCCCAGCGATCTCCTTTCCATACCCAGCGCGCATCACCGAGCCGATCAGCCGCATGAATCGCGGCATAAATCTGCGCATCAGCGGCCTCGATCATCGCGACCGGATCAACCCCGCGCGCCAGCACTGAAATGGCATAAGGCTGATCGGCCACGGTATACCCACACACCTTTAGCGCCGATGGCTCGGCATCAAGCGGCACCACAATCACCGCCAGCGGTACCGTTGACGCAAAAGCGGCGTCTTCGGTAGGCGCAATCGCCACCGTGGGCAGCGTGGCGCGGATCGTGTCGGTGAGGGCATTACGGATGCGTTCGAGTGCGGTCATGGGGGGGATACCTTTTGTAGTGAGGCGCTTAAAAAACCATTACCTGCGGGCGGCGTTGACACCCGCCAACGCTGGTTTTGCCAGCGTTCGTGCAGCAAAATCAGCTCGGTATCCACATCGATCACGACATCAAGGCTGGTTGGCCATTCCAAACGAACCGTCAACGCCTGAAAGCCGAACTGAGGCTGGCTTTCTTCGCTAACACCCAACTGAACATCGACGGAGCCTTGCTCAGTAAAAATGCGCACCCACTCCAACAGCCCATGCCGCGCAAACGCAGTAAAGAAGCGCGCCGGAGTCATTAACGGATAGTGCCGTCAAGCAGCACGGCGGCTGTGGTATCGCCGCTGGACTTGGCGGCAACATAAGCGCCGATCAAGGTGTTACCGCTGGCGGTGGGTGTTGTGCGCTTATTGGTATTGTCCCAATAGGCTTTGGCACCCACGGTGGCGGTATCGGTATTGAGCGCAGGCAAGGTGAATACCCCTTCCCGCTTCACTTCGACGGGCGCACCATTGGCTGCCGCCGTGGCGGCAACACCGAACACCGAGCCCACCAACACCGCATCACCGCTGGCCAATGCCGCTGGCGCCAGTAGCGTGATGACTGCACCAGGCTGAATAAAATTTTTCATGTTCAATATCCTTGAGTAGAAATAAACAAGCCCACCGAAGTGGGCTGATTCATGCGCGATTAAGCGCCGACGTTACGGGTAATCCAGCGGTAATCACCAAGGCCCACACCCACATCGAGGCGCGCTTTAATCTCGATGCCATCGACGTTGAAGCCTTCGCGCGTTTCGGTGTAGAGGCCTTCCTGACCTTCGAGATAGGCAATCTCGATGGTGTCGGTACGGGCTGGGCCGGAGGCCAGATAGAACGATTTATTGTTGGCGTTATCCAGGCGCGCCTCGAAAATCGGCGTGTAGGCATTCTGGAATACGTTCACATCGCCGGTTTTGGCCGCGGCCACCGCGGTCAGTAGCTTTTGCGCCGTCGTCATTTGTGCCACTGGGCAGAGCAGGAAATTACCCTGCAGATTCATCGGCTTGCCCGATTCGTTTTTCTGCAGCGCCAATAGCTGGCGCAATTCAGACAACGTGGCCTCGGAAAGTGAGCCACCCGCGCCAGCAACGTTACCGTGGTCGGCGTGGAACAGAGATTTGCCATCCATCATCGTTGGATTACCGGTAATCAAGCCCCAGACCAGATCGCTTTCCAGATCGGCCGCTTCTTGCGCGAAAAAGCGCGGAATGCGGCTGAACGCATCCAGATCATCGTTGATGATGGTTTTGCGGGTGATGGCGATGATCTTGCCGTAGGTCTCAACCGCGTATTTTTCACCGCTATCAGACAGCTTGCCGTACTTGTATTCGCCGTGTTCACCGACTTTTTCCAGCTTGAGCTGACCACCCATGCGGACAATGTACTTGTCTTTGAAATCGGTAGCGGTAGCACGATTAACCAGCGGCCAGAAGGTCTGGCCTGCTGCTTCGTAGTGCTCACGCAGGCTGCGATTGATGGTGGCGGCGGTGATAAAGCCAAAATCACTGCTACTGTGCATACCTGCCGCGCGGGTTTGATTGAGCGCGAGCGCGGCGATCTCATCGACGGTCAGGCCACGGGTATTGCCGCCAGCCGCTTCCACGCAGGCGCGCGCCATATCCGACAGGCGCATACCACGATATTGACGAGCATTATCCGACAGCGCTTTGCTCGGGTCGGCACGATGCGCCAAGGCTTCCTGCATGCCTGCGCGGCGGGTTTCGGTTTCATCGACCGTGGTTTGCACATGCGGTGTGCGCGTTGGGTTTTTCTCGCTACGCGCGGCCAGCTGCTTGATGATTTCGGTATTGGCATCAGCAACACTGGCACCACGCTCGACCAGATCATCGGCAATAGCCGCATCCAAGCCTGCCGAGCGCACATTGGCGCGAATCTCTGCGGAACGCTGACGCTCTTCCTGCTTAGCCGCTTCACGAATCGCGGTTTGCTCTGCGGCCAATTGTTCTGGGGTTTTATCCATGATTTCCTCATTACGTTGTGATTCAAGATCGGCGGATGCCGGAGGGTTTACTGCGTTTTCGCCCTTGGGTGGGCGCTCATCAGGTCCGGCATCCGCCGCACGCTGGATGATTTCAATGTCTACGGGAAACTCCCGTAGCTGCTGATCGGGCTTGGGTGGCGGCTCGCAGCGCACGGCGCAACCCACATCAGCCGGAATCGGCACCAGACTGATTTCGTAGGGCGTCCAGCGCGTGGCGGTGTAAGTCCAGTTGCCTTCTTCGTCCTGCTCCATGCGCACCCGGTTGATCACGTAGCCAACCGAAACATGGCGAATGATCTGGTCCTGAATGTCTTGCCACAGGCCGGTGCGGTCTTCACGCTTGGAAAACTTAACTTCGGCCAGCCCTTCTGCCTCATCAAGCCAGGCGCGTTGGGTTGAGCCCAACACCGATTCAAGCGACCAGCTGTAATGCGAATTGAGCAGCGGCGCACCCGCATTCAGCCGGGTCATATCAATGGCATCCGGCGAGACATCAAGCACTTCGGTGTAATAGCGCTCGCGATACCAGTCGTAACGCCGCACCGCGGCGCCCGTGGTCCAGCACAATGTCAAATTGCGCTGATCACCATCGACGCTAAGCACCGGCGCGGATCGGGTGGCGAGTGGCAGGGTGTTGGCTTGTGTCGTATTGCTTTGCGACATACCCACTCCAATAAAAAACCCCGCACTAGGCGGGGTTGTTAGGTTGATCTGGCTCGGCCGCTGATTCGGCAATCGGCACGCCGCCATAATTGAGCGTAATGCCTGCGGCTTTGGCCAGATTGTGTGTGGCGACGATCTTGGCCCATTGGGTTTTCGGATCCAGACCGCGACCAATCTGCAGGTCGGTCAGGTCATACACGCCCGCTGCGGCCAGCATCAGCTCACCTTTGGCGTCTTTGACCGGATCGACGTATTCCCAGCGCGGCGTAAACCATTCGACCGTGATCTTGGCTGGGGCTTTAATCTTGCCGCTGAGCTTGGCCAGCAATAGCCAGCGGTCGGCAATCGGCGTTAAAAACAGCGGCACAAACATCAACCAGCGCCACTGCTCGGTGAGCGCCCGAAAATCGATCAGCCCAATCCGTGCCGAGCTGTAATTGACTTGCGAGAGATCGCCAGTGGTCATTTCATACGTTGAGCCCGCGCCTGCCGATGCCGCCCGCAACTGGCGGCGGCTGAATTCACCATCACCGGATGGCGTTGGGTGGCCGAATTCGACGCTTTCACCCGGCTTGAGGTATTCAATCTGCCCCGGCGCCACGCGGCTTTTGCGTGGACCACCCCCTTTGCCATCATCGGTTTGCTGCCCGAGCGCTCGGCTAGCGTCGGAAGTCGTCACAAAGGCGGTAAAGCAGGCCTCGATTTTTTTGCGGACGATTTCGGCGTCTTCGTAATCATCCAGATCACGCAGCTTCATAATCACCGGCGCCAGGCGCGGCATGCCGCGTACTTGCCCTGGGCGTTTCTTGCGAAACACCAGCAACACATCGGCGGCATCGACCCGCTTGGCCTGCATGGATTTGAACAGCCGCCCCACTTCGCCGGGGTGACGGTCAAACAGCCAGTAAGCAACCACTTTGCCAATCGAGTTAAATTCGACGCCGTTGATAATGTAGCCACCGCCCGCCAGATCTTCGGTCTTGAGGTGATCGAGGTGATCTGGCTCCAGCAACTGAATCTGCAGTGGCACCTCCATGCCGTCTTCGGGGCGGCGGGTGCGCAAGCGCACAATGACCTCACCCGATTCTTCAATCGTGCGGGCAGCCAGCTCTTGCAGACCGTTGAAATCCAGCCCGTCTTCAGCGCTGGCGACTTTCATCCAGCGCTTCCACAACTCATTGACGCCATCGTCCGACCAGCGCGCATTGATGCCGGTGCCGATGGCATGCGCGACAAATTTGTCGAAGATGCTCACCGCATACGGGTTATTGCGCGCCAGATCGCGGCTACGCTCGCGAATCTTTGGGGCTGATGCGCTGATTTCGGCGTTAGCCGAGCCGCCCGTGGTGTTCCAGCCCGAGGTGCGCCGCCCCGATTTTGCGCCCTCGTAAGCGCGCACTTGCTGCAAGGCCTGCCGAGCCGCAAAGCGATCTAGCCCAGCACGCGGCAAGAAGTAGCCAATAACGTTATCGAGCCACATGACGACGCGCCTTTAACTGATTACGGCGCTTTCTGGCCGCACGCTTGAACGTTGCCGCACCAGAACGGCGCGACGAGCCAAGCGGGTAACCAGCTGGCACTTGGAACACCGGCAAAGCGCCGCGAAATGCGAAGGCCATGGCGGCCAGAATGCGCATGAACATGGTTAATCCCTCGAAAATTCGGCCACGGCCGAGGTCGGTGTATAAAACTGAGCGTTTTGCGCGGCCAATTGACTTACAAGATCAGCGCGCGCCAGCAGCAGGGCTTGGGTACTTTGGTAGCGAATGCGCTTGCCGTCGTATTCGACTTCCAGCTCACCGCTGGCAATCGTGGCGTTCAGCGCATCGAGCTGGGCTTGAGTGGCGGCCATCAGTCTTTACCTACCTCATCAGCCATTTTCATTGCCTGATCAAACGCCTTACCGACTCGCTGAGCCGTATATGGCTTTGATTGGTCAGTTAGCGACCCACCTAGCGTCACCACATCAGCGACCACGGCAACAGGTACTACCGCTACATTCACCGCAACAGAGACAGCGCGATTCAAAAGCCCGAACATGATTTATCTCTCCAACCAGTCATCGCCCCGACCCGCGAGCCAGTCGGTTTCTGGCTCGCTATTCTCGGCGGCATTAAAAAACCCGCCATCGGGCGGGTTGCTTGGGGTTATTTCTTTGGGTATATCTTTCTGAACTAATTCTCTATTGCCTTCTGGCTCAATACCCTGACTAGGTAATGCGGCAAATAAATCGCCAACTCTCGGCTGCAATAGGTTTTCCAGCTGCATCCAGTCGGCTTCACGGCTGGCGTGAATCCGAATATCAGGGTGCAGCGCGGCGGCGTAACCATACACCCAGGTATCGAGCGCTTCATTGCGGCGGCCGCGTCGTTTGACCCAGCGGTTTTTCTCGGGGTCGTAGGCTTCTGCGGTGAGCTGCTTGTAGTAATCCTCGCCTAGATCAATCGAGAAATGCACCTTGCGGCGCGTGATCTCGATTTCTGCGTCGGCTTTCAGGCGCTCACTGAGCGTAGACTTGGCGGTATCGACCCCGACAAGCCACAGCTGCACGCCTTGCTTGTGCATTTGCCCTTTGTAATCGACATCTTGCAAGCTGGGCTTGCCGAGGATGGCTTTATTGGGCGTTGAGCTGCCTTTAATTGCAAATACGCGCTCGTGCTGCCATTTCCGGCAATAGTTGTAAACGTCATGCGTGTGATGCCCCCCTGAGTCGATGGCCGTGGCCATGATGCGCATTGGGATGCCGAACTGGTTGTAAATAGCGCGCTGGCGGTATTCGGTGAGCTTGTCCCATGTTTCATCGAGTGTTGGGCTGCCGTGAATGATGTGGTAATCGATCACCCAGTTAGCTTCATCACGACCCCAGCCGAGCAGCTGCAGCTCCAAGCGGTCATCTTGCGTATCGACACCGAGCGTGAGCAGCAAGCAGCCGACCGGAATGGTGCGGAATTTGAACGGCTCTGCGCGGGCTTTGAGCTCATCGGCATCAAGCGCGCCGCGGCGGTCTTCCCAAGTTTCGCCCAAGCAGGTGTTTACAAAGCGCTTGAGCTCGACCACATCGCCTTGCGCGTGCAGCCATTGCTGCGCCCGTTCCCGCCATGTACGCCCTAGCCCCAGCGGCGAATACAGCGAATTGATGTGATAGCCTCGGGTGGTGCGCTCAGGGTATTTGGCGACCCACTGCCCGGCGGCCAGCATCTTGGGCTTTTCGTGCTCTTCAATGTGGCAGCCACATTCGCGGCAGATGTACCAAGCGCGGTCTACTTCACCCGCGGCATTTTGCGACCAGCGCAGATTGCCCCATTCCAGATGCTGCATTTCGCCGCAATGCGGGCATGGCACATGGTAGCGGCGCTGATCTGAGCGCTCGTATTCAACTTCGATCCGGCTGGCGCCCTTGATGGTGGGCGTTGAAACCAGCAGTACTTTACGGCGCGGGAAGTTGTTGGTCCGCTCTTCAGCCAGACCAACCGGATCACCCTCGCCGTCCAGATCGCCCGGATAGGCATCGACTTCATCGAGGCCAAGGTATTTCACCGGCATCGAGCGCAGGCTGGCAGCGGAATTGCCACCGGCTAGCCGCAAAATACCGCCGGGGAATTCTTTGAGCAGCGCTTTGTTTTTCTTGTCGCGGCTTTGCTGGGCAAATTTTTTGGACAGCGAAGGCGACGCAGAGAGCATATTGCTCAAGCGCTGCTGACTCAGCAGCTCGGACACTTCAATGGTCGGCTCGACCACGAGCATGGGGCCGCCGTAGCGATCCATCACCGCACCGATCCAGTTGATCAGCGCTTCGGTACCCGCCACCTGCGTGGACTTGATAAATACCGTGCGCTCAACATCCGACCATGGGCTGAGGTTGTCCATGATCTCGCGCATAAACGGCACGCGATCGGTACGCCACAAGCCCGGCTCACTGGTCTCTGATTCGGTCAGTACGCGATTTTCATCAGCCCACTGGCTGACCGAGACCCGAGGCGGACGACGCAATCCGGCCGCCCAAGCTTCGCATGCGATCTTGTAGGCATCGGGCAGGTCGTGTGGGTTCATGGTGGCTTATGATTTTTTGGCCGCGCTAATCGTGGCGGGCAACTGCTCGGTGTTACGAACCAGCTCATCAAGCATGCGGGCACCTTCATCATCGAGCAGTTGGTAAATAATCTTTGGATCAGACTCTGCTGCCAGCACTGGCGCGATACGATCAGGCAAGCGCTCGATAGCGGCGCGAAAAGCAGCAGCCAGATCGGTGATGGCCTGCATCACGATATTGATATCGACCAGCTGGCCCAGCCGCTGGCGCTCATCGAGCTCAGCAATATTCGCCAAGTGGGTTTCGCGCTTGGCACGGGCAACTTGGTAGTCATACTCAAGCACCAGATCAGGCGGCATGATTGCATCGCCTTCCTGATACTTTGGAGGGTCGGGCAAATCCCCTCGCTGATCGGCCCAACGCTCTTTCACGCCCTGCTTGCTTGGGTCGGCGGTCTTTTCCAGCTGCAAAAGCGTAGCATCAACATCAATCAGCTTGCCGCAAGGGGCAAAAACCAGCCGACCCTTCTTACCCAGCTCAGTCACATAACTTGGCGACCAGCCCATCAGGGCAGCAAATTCGCCCTTTTTGGCTAGCGTAGTCATAGTAAAAACCTATCATTTCAGTGACTTAAGTAAGACTGAATTTCAGTAACTTTCAACCCCAGCGCCTAGCGCGAGATCGGGGTTCGAATTACCCGTGCCACGGAGGGCTAGGAAGGACCCGTGAGCCTTACAAAATCGACTAAGGATGGGGCAATGCCGTCAGACTGCCCCATCACGAGCCGAACGCCCTTGAGAATTCGTGTTCGAAATGTCGATCAACGGCTCTTTGACCAACACCATCAATATCCAGTCGGCGCTGATAGACAGCAGGACGAACAAAGGCAAGCACCATGCGGGTTTTCCATCCAAGCCCCCCTTGAATACCCTGATAAATCCCAGGAGGAAGTCTCTGTTTGTTGCCCGGCAACATCACAAAGAACGTTCCATTGCGGCGCTTGTTAGCCGCAATCACCTTCTCTTTTTTACTGGTGTTCGAATAGCCAGGCATCAGCTCCGTGCCAAGCTGGCTAATCACCTTCATGATAAAGCCCCGGCTAATGTTGCCGTACGCATCCAAGGGTGCGCCTCTAGCGGGAACAACTTGATACCCAGAAGGCAAAGCCCCCCTAGCTTGCAAAGCCAATTCAAAACGCTTCATGTGCCGCAGCCCACCAGTCGCCTGAACCGCAATCCAATGCCCAGCAGCACCCGCATCCTGAAACTCAACCGACGCCGACAGATTCGTTCGACCAGACTTGATCTGATAAGAATTGCCACTCGCATCGCTGCGGGTCTGCGGACCACCTTGATAAGTAGCGCCACGCACCCGCATCGAGTTCAAAGTAAACCGGGTTGGCCGATCAAAGACGCGCCGCATCTCCGCTTGCGCCTCAGCTTTGGCGTGGTAGGCCGTCTTGGTCATCGCAATCGCCGTGCACCGCAACACCTTCCTCTCAAGCTGAGCCCCCAACTGTTTTATCTGCTGCTGATCAATCTTGATCGTAATCATCACAGCACCTCAAAGGGTTTGAAACAGGAGCCAGCGGCTGCGCACTCAAGCGATTATCGACCCACGGGTCAGGCCAGCCAGCGAAACGATTGCAAGCATCTGCATTGAAAGCCGCCCTGCGTGCGTTGCCTTGAGATTGGGAGGAAGGCAAAGCTGTTCAGAGCCACACAGCGGCGGCCATCAATACAAACGCAAAAGCCCCACCACATTGCTGCAGCAGGGCTCATTAATTTCCACATTTCAAATGTGATTAACCAAGATCTTTAAGCAAAGATTTTAATTGTCGCAACTTACCCAACTCATCACCAACCGCCGACAACTGAGCATCAACCTCAATCGAAATTGACTCAATCTCTTCAGCCACGGAGGTCAATGTCGTGACCAAGCCAGCAAGACGCAAAGATAACTTTTCAACCTTCTCAGACTTCACCGCCATATTCTCAACCTCAGGACTTGAAGAAACTTTTAAACTGCCCAGCCCACCTACAACCTTCACCCGAACAAATGCGCCACGTGTCGGCTCTCGCACCAACCCATTCTCCACCAGAGAAGAAAGACAACCGTCAATCACACGAGCATCAGTCGAGGTCTTCGTCACCCTGCGAATTTCTTGAGTAATAAGCGCTTTTGACCATGCATCACCAATAGGCACTGCGTCATAAACCTTGCGAGCAATATTTGATAACCCACGATAAATCGATTCAAACCTCGCTCGTTGCATACAAACCCCTTAAACGCAAAAGCCCCGCACCGTCACCGATGCAGGGCTTCTCTCACTAAACAATCAATTATTTATTCAGCAACCAACTCTGAAACAGTAAACCAATCCTTCTTCTGCTCACCTGTCGCAGCCAAATATGAAACCTGAATAAAATCACCACTATCAACGTACTGAGCAACCCCAACCACGCAGCCGCGCTCACCTGACAAAGCCAATTTCACTGGGTCCTTCAACTGAAAAGCCATGCACACCTCATCGTTTAGTTACGGCCCGCCGCCGCTAGCATCAAATTTTAGGCAATAAAAAACCCGCCTCACTGGGCGGGTTATTCATCTGAACGCAACTTTGTTCACGATAGCTGAATCGTACAACACGGTAAAAATTGGCGTCAACACCTTTTTTTAAATATTTGCCGCCTCCTGCACCACAAAACGCCCACGAACCCCAGCGCCCAGCGGCAACTTCACCGCACCTTGCTTCATCTGTTGCCAGTGATGTGCAAAGCGATGCACCGCCGCATTACGCCGATAATTCAACGTCTGCTTGCTCAAACCCAAATACGCTGCCTTATCAACCATATCACCATAAGTCAGGTACACCAGCGCCAAGACCTCGCGGTCAGATGAATTCGGCAACTTGCGAATCAACCGATCAGTCGCCTCAAGATCGGCACGTTGAAACACATACGACCGATCATCAATCCCGGTAATCCGCACCTGGTACACAAACCCACTGGGCAACATATCAAGACAAGCACCACCACCCAGCGACTCACCATACTTAGCCTGAGCAAAACCACCCGAGCTTTCAAACTCCAACTCCTTCAAACGAGCCAAAGCTTTCAACTGCGCATCAAAGTTTACTAATAACTGCATATTGCCTCCCGTCAATACCCCACGGAGGCCACCACGCTACTAAGGTCTTTGCCCTAGTGCTTTGTATTTACGACTATTCTACCCCAAAAACAAAACACCCCGAAGGGCGCTGGGTAAGTAGTCGCGTTTAAAATGGGACTACCCTAAACCACTTATCACCCCAGAGCTTGCTGCTGTGTGATAGTCCTGAGCACAAACCTGAATGAATGCAGCCAGAACAGCCGGATTATTCTTGGCATAACCCTCGCCAAACTCGCAATCAATCATCCGAACCGCACTCACCAAATAATAATGCGCGGTCTCTGTTGCCTGTTTCATTGCCTGCTCGCCTGTCATTTTAGTCTCCAAAGGTGATTCAATTTATCTGTCCACTGTTTGTCTGGGGTTTGTCCAAGGCCAAAAGCATCTAAACCCGCGTAAACACTAGCTTTGTCTACCTTGTCTACCTTGTCCAAGGTAATAATATATATTACACACCCGCGTGTGCGCGTACGGGGACGCAAAACAACCATAGACACGGTAGACAACCTAGACAAACCCAACAAACGCAAGGCTTTGCTTGAATTTGTCACGGTAGACAACCATAGACAAACCCTAGACACAATCGCTTTCTGGGCGGATAAATACCCACGGACGATAATTACTGCCTGCAACAGCAGAACCCCGCCGCTTATGCCATTTCAAGCGCTTCATTATTTTCCCCACCCGCTGCTCGTGCCGCTCCATGATCTTGTCTTGCGAAAAGCCAATTGCACCTATCAATATCTGATTGGTGGTCGCTTTATTGATCGGGCCTGTCATACCCTCATAGTCATTCGACTTCCCGCGACCATCCAGCCAGCGCGTAATCGGCTCAATCCACGAATCCGACAACTGCCGCGCATCACGCTCGAACTCAAGCTCCTCCATTACCCCTTCGGAGTAAACCCACCACTTATGCTTTGCACGATAAAGCGCCACCGCCTCAGCCCAATACTGATCCCGATTAGCCTCAATCAATGGCAAATCACCAATCTGCATAGCCTTAATTGGAATAAACCGCCGCCCGCCAGTTGGGTCATTCAACCATTCATCATCATTCGTTGTTCCCAAAAATACGCACTCGCGATCCTGCTCCATTGGGTGCCGATCATACGGCGCGCGGAATTTATCGGTACGCCGCGAGATCGCCAACTTCACCGCAGTCCAATCCTGCGCACGGCGGAATGAATTCATTTCACCAATTTCAATCCCCCACTTACCCTGCAAGCACAAATAAAAATCTTTTCCAGACGGATCCTCTGACTGCTCAAGATAAAATCTGGGCGAAAACAAACCACGAATCGCCGTCGATTTTTGCGCGCCTTGCGGCCCTTCAAGCACGATCATTTCATCTACCTTGCACCCAGGCTGATAAATCCGCGCCACCGCCGCCACCATAAAATTCTGACCCGCCTCCCCCGCATACGACTCCAGCGACCCAAACACATCATTAAAAATATGTGCCAAGCGAGAAACACCATCCCAGCGCAGCGAATCCAAATACTCCCGCACAGGGTGAAACGAGCAATCCTGCCCCACAGCCAACACAGCACGATCAACCACACTCGAATCTTTCAAATCTAAGTCGTACCGCTTTTGCAACCACATCAGCGTCTTGGTCGTATCGACATCAGACCACGCCCCCACTTCGCCACCAAAATACGGCGGCGATTTTAACTTCTCAATTCGTTTTGCAAATCGGTTGTAGGCAATCACCCCGCGCCACGCCAAATCGTGCATCAAAATCAAATGCACATTGTAAAGCACAGCCTTATATGTCCCGGTCTTTGGATTCACCACCAATTCATCTAGCCAATCATCCTGCTCGACCGGCATACCCTCTTCTACCCTACCTTCGGCTTGCGCAGGCAGCGGCTCTTGCACCGGCTCTGCGCAAGCCCAGTGTTGCGTAGAAATGCTTTTTTGATAACCCGGCTCACGTCGAGCAGGCCGCCAGCCTGCATCAGTCGCGGCACGGTAAATCTTCCCCACACCGATACTGCTCAAATTGGTAAACGACTGCCACTTACGATACAAAGAATCAGAGCCGCCATACTTCGCCGACTTAGCCGACCAGCGATCCCACAAAGCAAAGCCAGACTCACCCAGCCCTGCTTTCAACGCCATGCCCACATCCACCCACAGGTGATAGTCCTCGCAATCAACATGCGACAAAGCCCCCTCAAGTCGCTGCGGGTCAAGCTCGTCATTCACTGCTTGTACCCCACCATGGGCTACCGCAACGGGTTGAACTTTGGGCAAATTTGAAGGGGGATTAACCTTGCCCTTGACCACATCGTACAAACGCTGCAACACCTCTGCACGGATCGGCATGACTGGCAGCGGGTCTGGATGGTAGGAATTACCCGTCATCGTAAAAAATTGACGCCCGCAGAAAACCTCAACACCCACGCCATTATCTTTAAAGGTCTTGGTCTCACCCTCAACAATAATATGCACGCCCGTGCCGCTCGGGCTCCATTCGGTATACGAGCCGCACGCCTTGATAATCCCCTCGGCACGATCCTTGCGCTCACCCTCCTCACCAAATGCGGCATCAATATCAATACCGATCAGGCCATCACCAGGCAAAAACGCAAAACCAAGGCCGCTAAATCGGCCAGCAGCCACCGCTGATTGCGCCTCAGCATATGTCACCAGCGCAGCACGATCACCGTCATCACCCTGCGTACCCGCACGACGGCGACCATTGGCGTAATACGGCATTTTGCGCGGTTTTTTACCCGCCTCACCATCCTCAAATCGCCAAACCAACCACTGCTTACGGTCGGTCAATTCAGCGGGAAAAGACGTAGAAGATCGAACTGGATCACCCATCACGCCGCACCCCCTTGACGCACCACGCTGGGCTGCAGGGTGATGGCTTTGGCCTGCTCGATGCAGCCTTCCACCGCCCACAGGGCATTGGCGATGATTTCGTTGTTGTACTGAACATCACCCGAGCCATTAAACTGGCCCTGCAACATCACCACAATCGCCTCAGCGCGCAGCAAAGCACAATAGAGGGCATCAACTTCAATACGAGATACAGCGGGGTTTGGAACGAAATACTGCTCGGGGGTACAAAATAAATCAGACGGATTTTGGGCTGTGTTCAGCATGATGGGCGCTCCTTGGCGAGACTTAGAGCCACCCACATTCTTTCGACGGAATAGGGGTGGGCGAGAGAGTTCGAAACACGTACCAAGCCGTGCGGACGCCCTCACGGAACGCCCCTCCTCGCCCATTGATCTTTGACGGGCAAAAGAAAGCCGCGCTTTGCAGACAAGGGCGCGGATACTGCTTGGTATTGGTGTTTCGAGCACCGTGCCAGCAGTATAGCGCCGTTTTATTGTGGAAATCAAACCTTCAATCACGCCCCTTCTCCCAATGCTCACGGCACACCATCGCCGCCTCTTTTGCTGTCGCCAAATTAAACGCCAGCCACTTATCTACCGGATGCCATGCCGCATACGTCGGCACACCATCGCTAAAATGCTTCACCAGCCGATACCCTTGTTCGCTTGCAGCGTAATACGGGGTCACTGGCTCAAATTTCACCGCTTACCCGCCCGCTTCATCGCCATCATCAGCTGCCGATCCCGCTTGCGCTGCATCATGCGGATATGCTCCGGGTCAGCTTTCTTTTGGGCATCACGGATCAGCTTGGCGCTCATCGCCAGGGTCACGCGCTTTTCGCGTTCCAGATTGGCGTAGGCCTGATCAAACGTGGGGTCTTTGTAAACGGAACTAGGCATCATTCATCGCCTTCAAATTCATCAGCAGCAGCGCGCATACTTTTTTGGCTTGCTGCTTTTTCTCACTCGGCTTCACCTTGCCCACCAGCCACGCCGATTTATTCAGCTGCACCTGCACAAAGCTCATGTGCGGCGCAAACATCGGCCTCGGCTTGGCGCGGCTCATTACTGCGCCATGCCTTCAAGGCGAATCAGCAAGGTATTCAGCGCGGCCTGCATGCGGTACACCTCGCTGCGCACCTTCTGCACCTCGCAGTGCTGCACCACCCCATCGGCCAGCGTATCGTCCACCGCCTTGCCCACATCACCATTCGCCCGCCACACCCGCGTCACCAGCTCCAACACCGCCAGATCACACGCCGGCGCATCGCGATCCACCGCCGCCGCCACAAAGCCATGATTCGCGCACAGCGCATGGATCACCCCGTAATCACCGGTAATCGCCATCAGGGTATCGAGCTCAATCACATTCAATTTGTGCGTGGCCTGATTCGGGTTCACCTTATTGCGCAGCGTAGACGCCCCACAATCAACCCCAGCCTTACCCATTGCCGCGCTCAGCGCCTCGCTACCACCGGGGAATTGATGCACCAACTGATACATCGCCATCGCTAAAGTCGTCATCACCACACCTTGAACGTTGAAAGCAAAATTGCTCATTGTTTAAAAATGCCCAGCCGCTAAAGTACGGCCTGCAAACGTTGTAAAAAGCACCCGTGTTCAGACGGGTGAAAGAGCGGCCTGTGGGAGGGCTACTCGGTGGAATTCTTAGCGGTGCCGCGCAGGTAAGCCCAATCAACACCTGCACACAGCAAGCGCCATGCGATAGGCTGATGCACCGCAATACGACCAAGCACTGAGTACGGCAACAAATCAGGCCAAGCACAAACAGTTGGCTGTTTTACGCCAAGCGCCTCAGCTGTTTTTCGCTGCCCACCAAAATGAGCAATTACGGTCTCTTTTTTCATGAAGGGGAGTATAGCCGTGTCTATTATAAACGCGCAAGCCATATCTATCTTTCAATGCGATAGCCTTGCCTATATGAGCACACTACAAGAACGAATCTCCCTTCTTCTCAGCAAGACAGGGATTACTCAAAAAGACCTAGCAAATCGAATTGGTATTAAGCAGCCATCCGTCGCGGCGTGGCTAAGCGGGAAAACCAAGCGAATTGAAGGCGCGAATCTCCTAAGAGCGGCCAAGGCGCTCGAGGTAAATCCAGAATGGCTAGCAACTGGACAGGGCGAAATGCGCCCTCAAGAAAACCAAGAAAGTGAGGGTATGTATCCGCGCGCCCCATCCAAAGAAGATTACGCACTGATACCCCAGTACAGCACCAAGGGCGCGTGCGGCAACGGCCATTACAATGATCACGTTGAAGTGGTGGGCGGGCTCACCTTCAAACGCAGCTGGCTGGATCGGCTGGGCATCAACGAACATCAGGCCTGCGTCATTTATGCCACAGGCGACAGCATGAGCCCAACGATCCACGATGGCGACGTAGTGTTGATCGACCAGGCTCCGCACCCCGCCCGCACCGGCGAGGTCTACGCCATCATGATGGATGATGAAGTCATCATCAAACGGCTATCCAAAGAATTCGGCCTGCTCTTGCTGCGCAGCGACAACGCCAACAAAGCCGCCTACCCCGACATCACAGTACCACCCCAGCATGAGCTGCAAATCATCGGCCGCGTAGTGTGGCGCGGAGGTGGGCTGTAAGCAATTACCGCAACATACTGCTTACTTTCTGTTGATAGTTCTGTGTATAATTAGTGATAACTTGAACATAAAGTTTTGGTTCATTTAGTCGATCTAATAAAGCAAGGCAGTAACGCGAGCATTTCTCGCATTTTTTTACGCCTACTAGTTTGCACAGAAATCTTGAGGAGCACTGACATGAGAAACGCTTACCACCCCGTCGTGGCTCAAGGCGCACATCAAAAGTTAGCGCCGGTTTCTGTTGCTCAAACAAAAAACAACCCCTCTGTTGCAGCTTCAATTGAGCGCGCCTGCCTATTTTCGTTTGAAGCGGTGCAACACATGAAGGTTTTGGCGTGGCCGAAAACCCGATAAACACCCCAGAAGATCAATACGCTACATTCACCAAAGATGATTTAAAGCGGCTATTTGACGCATATACCCCCGCCGATGTTGATAATAAAACCAAGCAGGTGCTGGTGGGCGGCCAGTCGTTGGTCATTTGGATGTTTTATTACGGCATTGATGGATCAGCATCAAAAAACCCCTATTTACTGACCCATGACGTCGATTTTTTAAGCAATCTGGAAGATGCCAGAGCATTAACCCGGCGACTAAACGTCACGCTCACCGAAGCTGGACTAAGCAATCCCGATCCTTGCTGCGCAACATCGGTTTTTGATTCGGTGAATGGCGGCAAGCTGCGCCTTGATTTTCTAAAGACCGTCTGCGGCCTCGACATCAAAAAATTGCGCGCCCGATCTATCCCCTGCGACTTTCCGGAGCTGGGCACCATCTGGATCATGCACCCGCTCGACTGCCTGACCAGCCGCATTGCCAATCTTGCGCAGATCCCAAGCAAGCGGGACTCCAACGGCGTAGAGCAAGCAAGAATGGCACTTGAGGTAGCAAAAAAATACTTTACCCAGCGCCTAGCCATGTCACCTTCTGACGCGCACCATGACGCTCATTATTTACGCGACCTTGCCAACTCCAAATATGGGCTGTATTGCTTTCAGCAATACCGCATTGACGTTCTGGAGGCAGTTACCCAGCACGAAAAAATATCACCCCAATTTGCAGAAATTGAATGGCCCAAAGTTAAGCTGCGCATTCAGCTGCGCCGCGAGAGCCAGATGAAACTCCAAGCTGAAATGGCCTACGCCAAACACCAGCGCGAACAAAAGAAAAAGACAGGATAAGCGTCTACACATCAGTGTCGCCCATTATCCCGACCCAGCCCAGCAAAATTCCCTTATTTCTTTACCGGGTGTAAATTTCTCCTTGCTTACTTTGGAGAGTAACACCATGTTCAAAAAAATCATCCTGATCCCTATCCTTTGCTGTGTCGCGGCCAGCGCCCTCGCCGCCAAACCGAAAAAGACCCGCGCCACTTTTTTTCAAGGCGTCATAAACATCCAGCCAGACACCACCAAATTAACCTCAGCGCAAACAGCCGGCAACGACCCCAGCTGCATTTATGGCGCGGCACAAGCACTTTCAAAAGCCACACCACTGCAAAAAGATGAGTACGAAAAAACAGCCGATTTTGAATCCCGTCTTGAAGCCTATAACGAAAAACTAGGGAAGATAAAGATATGTGGCGACCTCACTGTGGGCAATCAATTCGCCATCGCCTACTATGCTGAGCAATCCTACGATGCAGACCGCGAGCTACTTACGCTCAGCATTGAGCAGGACAAAGCCAGAGGCACCGGCTGTGGGATCACTCTTCCCAACGGCTACAGCGAGAAAAATGGCAAAACCTACACCGGGCAAAACAGCTTTGGGGTAAAGAAGAAAATCAAAACCATCTACGCCACCGAAAAAATACTGGCTGAAAATGAAACTTATCGACCGTGCGGCACTGAGCCCGTACAAATATCAATGCCGCCAGAGCAGGCCAAAAAAATGCAATTTGTCCGTGCACTGCGGATCGGCCGCCTAAGCAGCCCTTATTTTACGATCCACAATGAAGAAGGCACGCCAACCATAAGCGATCCAACGCACATCTTCTGGGCTACTGGCCACGCACATGTGGAATGGACTGATACCATTTACTTTAACATGATCACTGGGGACATCCTTAGACCCCAATAATCATCCTGCCTTAGCCCAAACACCAACCCGCCTCGGTGGGTTTTTTTAACGAACAATAATCAACCAAATATGGTTGACTTATATTTTTGTAATTGTTAAGATTGCAAGCGTGGGAAGTTTACTTTTCACTGTTTTTACGACAAGGAGTCACATTATGCTTACCCCGTTTGGAAAATACTTGCGTAAATTACGCATCGACCATGGGAAGCTACTAAAAAGTATGGCCGATAGTTTGAAAGTTACGTCCTCTTATCTAAGCGCTGTGGAAATGGGTAAAAAAGCAGTACCAGACAGCTGGATTGGCGAAATCGCAGCCGAATACCAGCTTGACGATAGCGAACAAAAAAAACTAAAAAATCTAGCTGAAATGTCCAAACCAGAGTTTAAAGTTCAAGTCCCAAAAGAAGCCAGCGACATTGCTAGAGAAACTGTTGCGGTATTTGCTCGCAAAGCAGCAAGCCTGGACGATGAAGCGTTTAGAAAACTTTTGGAATTACTTAAGAAAGGAGAGTAAGAAATATGCACCACGGCATTAAGGTGCCAGCACAAAGCTGTGACAGCATAGCGTCAATTGTTGAAGCGCTTCGTACTGGATGCAAAGTAAATGGTGTAATCAAATTTCCAATCGTAGAAGCCCTAGAGCTTTTGGTCGCAGAAGGCTTTCAAGTTTTGCCCATAGATGAAATGGGGGAAAATGAAGGCTTAACCTACCCTGACTCAGGGGTAGTTTGCATCAGAGAGGACGTCTACGAAAAGGCAGTTGATGGCGACCCAAGAGCCCGATTCACTTTGGCTCATGAGCTTGGTCATCTAGTTCTTCATAAAAATATTGGATTAGCGCGCTCCAATTCAAATTTAGTAATGAAGATTTATGAAAATAGCGAGTGGCAAGCCGATGAATTTGCGGGTCAGCTACTTGCACCAGATCATATCATTGCCAAAATGAAAACAGCCGCTGAAATTGCAGCAAAATGCGGAATTAGCCTAAGTTCAGCCATGATCAGGCAAAAGAAAAAGAACCGATAAGTTTGCAGACTTATCGGTTCTTTATGGCTAGGAATTTATTCCTAGTGTTGGATCTCCGACCTCCAGCAACATCTGGAAAATTGGAAAACCTTAGTAACGTAGAGAACTACTAAAGTATACCAATTAGGACAGAATGTCCAGAGTAATAGTGTCGGCAACCTTTGATAAAAGGAGTTGCCACCATGGGTCCAAAATTGGTTCATGTTCGCACTTACTCGCGTTATCGCTATGGTCAATGGGAGCAAGTATGCACCCATTGGCGTAGCCTTCCACGCGGCTAAACAAACTAACCCGCCACGGCGGGTTTTTTCTTGCATATACACCCGCCACACTCCACCCCTTCAATTTTGCTTTTCCCTGCCATGCGTGTAAATTTCTAAAGGCTTACTTTGGAGAGTAAAAGCATGGAAAACTTTACCCAGCGCATCAAAACGCACATCCAGCACGTCAATAATGTCGGATCACACTGCAATAGCGAAGAAACCACCAAACAAGCATTGATCCTACCCCTGCTCGACATCCTGGGCTTTAGCCCCTACGACCCTACCAAGGTCAAAGCAGAATACGCTGCAGATTTCCCGGGTGCAAAAAACAATGAGCGCGTTGATTACGCTTTGTTTTGCCAAGGTGTACCCGTCATGTTTATTGAGGCCAAAGCCTTTACCGAAAAACTCAGCAATCACGCCCCCCAGCTGGCGCGTTATTTCAACGCCACCCCCGAAGTTGCTGTAGCCGCACTCACCAACGGGCAAGAATGGCGCTTCTTTACCGACCTGAACAACAAAAACGTGATGGATGAAAAACCCTTTCTGACCGTTGATTTTTCATCGGGTGAGATTGAAGAAACCCAGCAGCTGGCTCGCTTTCGCCACGACCAATTCCAGCCCGATGCGCTGCGCACCCTCGCGGAAGAAAGCATTTACCTAACCGCATTCAAAGCCGCCATCAGCAGCAGCCTACGCGAAGTAGACGCCGAATTCGTGCGCTACATCGCCACCAAAGCCAATATCCAACGTCAATTCAATCAGCGCTTCATTGATTCAATCACCCCACTGGTTCGCCAAGCCGTCGAGAGAGCTGTGAGCGAAATGGTGCTCACAGGATTATCCAGCCCCAGCGCCGAAATCAGCCAAGCACCGATTGCCGCCGAGCCACCCACCAACGCCAAGAGTGAAGATGGCGACTGGGTTCATCCAGACAATTCGCGCATCATCACCACCGCAGCTGAACGCCGCCTGCACAACATCGCGCAAGAAATCTTAGGTGACGAGCATGACGTTCAGGCCAAAGACACTGAGAGCTATTTCACCCTGCTCTATCAAGGTAAAACCAACCGCTGGCTGCTGCGCTATTACGGAGACAAAAAGCAACCCACCATCAGCCTGCCTTTTGACATATCGGAAAGCCAGAAAAACGAAATCAACCGCGCCGGGCTTAATCTAGCCAGCAACGGGCACATCAATTTGGACAAGCCTGAACACCTACACCGTATCAGCGGCCTGTTGCGTGATGCCTTAGAACACGCCTGCAACGATGAAAACTTCAAGCGCCAGACCGCATAAGTCCTTACGACCACGATCACCCCAACCGCCTTCGGGCGGTTTTTTTACGCCCAATCAAAATAAAATAACCATACCTATATTTTTCTATTGACCAAAAAGATAGACGTGGCTATATTAACCCCATCACCCCAACGCGCAGCGGTGCCGTAACGGGTGACGGCCACTCTCCAAAGCAAACCCAACCGCTGCGCCCAATAAAAAACCCGCCTTGGCGGGTGGGATGCGGGAAATGGATAGCAATCAGCCTTTTTTAGCCATCAGCAGCGAATCAACGCCCGAGCAGATGCTGCACGCTTGCCAACAAATGTTTAGCTTGGCGAGCCGCTTTGGCCTATCCGACGAACTGCAAATCATGCTGGTGATCGAGCTGCTATTGCGCCAGGGAGAAGAAGTATGGCTCACATTCGGGTCAGCTCAACCCACGTTCGCCCCTCGGCATCGTAAACCCGAACTTTCAGGCCGCTTTGCGAAGCATGCTGATTTAGTTGCTGCATTAGCGCTTGATCCGACAGCTCACGGGGAAACATCGCTAGAACACCACCCCACGGCCTCGATTCACGCCCCTGCTGCTGCGCCTGATCCAGAAAATCTTGCAACGCACTACCAATAAACACTTTTTCCACGGCGATTCCTTGTTAATCAGTTGAATGAAAGTCTCGGTAAAGACTTCAACAGTTTAGCAGGGCAATCGCCACCCAAACCTAGAAACACCAACCCAAGGAGGCCAGAAATGGCACGTTCAGCAACAGACACCCTACGCGACATCGCGGGCGGCGAATTGGTCGAAGACCTTGGCGAAGCCATTCGCGAGCTCAATACCGCCATCAGCCTGATCGACAGCAAAAAAGGCGGCAGCATTACCCTCAAGCTCACCGTCAAACCGGCAGGCCGCCAATCCGGCGCGCTGAATGTGGGCTACGACATCAAAACCAGCAAGCCAAGCCTGCCACGCCGCGAGTCGATCATGTTTGGTACGCCCGAAGGCGACATGCTGGCCACCGACCCAACGCAACGCCAGCTGGATCTGCGCCAGGTGGACACCAGCCCAACCACCGTGCGTGATCTACCCATCCAAGTTACCCAACTGAAACAAGCCTAAGGACACACCATGTCAGAACACATCGAAGCCGCTTTGATCAATCAGCCCTGCAGCGTTGAACAGCTACTGAAAGCAGCGCAAAAACCCTTCCAAGAAAACATCGAGCTCGATAGCTACGGGCAGGGGTATCGCCCTGTAGTCTTTGTGCCAACTGGCTACAAAGCAGAATACCCCGACTTTGAAAGCAAACTAGCCGCGCCGCTACGCAAAACCGGCACGGTTACGCTGGCCGATACCGAGAGCTTTAACTGGTACCTGAAAGAACACGGCGAAGCGCACCGCACCCGCATCTACCTCGAAGCCGACTACGAAGCGGGCAAGGTCGAATTCACCGCTCTGCTGAACGACCACCAAGCCGACATCGACAGCCCGGCATGGCGCGACCACATCGCCAAATTCAGCCCGAAAAAATCAGTGGAGTGGAATCGCTGGGTGGGCAACAACAAGCAAGCCATGTCGCAAAACGACTTTGCCAGCTTCCTTGAAGACAATCTGACCGAAATCGCCGAGCTCGAAGGCCTACCAACCGCCAGCCAGCTCATGGAAATGGCGCTGAATTTTGAAGCCACCAGCGAAAAACGCTTCAAGAGCCATAGTCGCTTGCAATCGGGCGGCATCCAATTCGAGTTTGTCGATCAAGAAGACGATGCCACGCGCCAGAAAATGAGCATCTTCGAGCGCTTTGCCATCGGAATTCCAGTCTTTGCCCAGCCACTGACCGAGTCAGACCAGATCGTGGCCTACCGCATCGATGCCCGTATTAAGTACCGCATTCGCGATGGCAAATTGACCTTCTGGTATGAGCTGGTGCGCACCGACAAAGTGCTGAAAAAAGCCAGCGAAGACATCGTAGGCGAAATCAAAACCGGCAGCGGCTTCCCGATCCTAGCCGGTAAAGCGTTCTAACAGCTCCCAGCGTATAGCGCCCTGCCCGCAGGACGCTATGCGAAGTGAGCTCAATCAAGGAGGCCGACATGCTTCACACCATTCAAACCACCGTGATCGACACCACGGACGATTTCAGCATTTTGAATATCTGGCACGCCAAAGGCTGGCGCATTACCTCAATTCGCGGCGATGAATACCTCGCCAGCAAAACCGTGCTGGTGCCGGCATGAACCGCGCCATCTTGATCGACTTCGCCAAATACATGCTCGGCGGCGTGCTGTGGACGCTAGGCGGGATCGCTTTTTTAATCATTGAACAGGCATTGACTAAATGAATACACGCCTAGAACTGGTGCGGCCAAGCACTGACATTCACCCCTTGCGGCGCCGACATTTCCGCAGCGAATTAGAGCAGGCCGAGTACGCACACTCAGCAATTAAATTCAAGCGGCACAACGAAGAACGCCTGATGGATTGCGAGTTTTTGCGCGAAAAACTGCCCAAATGCAACCCAGTAAAACGCGCCATCGAGAGCGATTTTTTTACCGCCATGACAACAGCTTGCTGGTTACAAGCCGAGCTATCTGCCAGCCAACAATCCATCATTATCTGGTGCTAACAACATGACACAACTGATCATCGGCCTACACGGCCAGGCTGGCGCGGGCAAAGACACCGTCGCTGATTTTTTGGTAGCCAACCACAATTTCGTCAAAATCGCCTACGCCGACAAGCTGCGCGAAGAAATCGCCCACGCTTGGGGTATCAAGCCAGAACTCTTGATTAATCGGGCACAGAAAGAAATACCCCAAGTACCGCTAGAGATTAGCCGCTGCCAAGATAGCCGCTTTGTGCGCTACATCCTGGACAAACTCAGCGATGGTAACGAAGCCGCTTGGTACCTCGAATCCGCCACCCCACGCAGCCCGCGCTGGATCATGCAGCAATGGGGCGACTACCGCCGCAGCGTATTCGGTGAAGATTATTTCCTGATCGAAATGGCCAACAAAATCGCCGAGCTCGACAGCCATGTGGTGATCAGCGATGTGCGTCTTGATAAAGAAGCCGAGCAGCTCAGCGTGGACTACAAAGCCCACCTCTGGCGCATCCAGCGCCCTAACCTCGCAGCCGTTCAAGCGGACAAAACCGAGGCCGGTATCGCCCTCAACTGGATCGACGTGGACATCATCAACATCGGCAGCATCAACGATCTGTATGAGCACGTAGGCGACGCGCTAAATAAAGCGACATTCGGCTACAAGGCACGGAGGGCGGCGTGATGAGCGGGCAACACACAAAAGAGCCATGGCTCCTATCCGAAAGACCGCACGGCCCATTCCTAGGTATTTACTCAAATTTCACCATCGATGGAAAACCATGCTTTTCGGGGAGGCAGGCCATTGCTTCGGTTCACTACGAAGGCAAAAAGGGTAGCGCCAAGTACCACGAAATGTTTAAAGCCAATGCCCGCCGCATCGTGGCATGCGTCAATGCGCTAGCCGAATGCAATATCGATGACATCGAATACTGCGTAGAAAATGGCTGGTCGCCATTTAGTGGCAATGTTTTTGCTTCGCGTGTCGAATTGCAGCGCCAACGTGATGAGCTGCTAGCTGCGCTGATTCAGGCCAAAGAACTAATTGAGACTGCCGTGCCATTTGAGGGCGCCGTGATGCGACAGATTAAAGCCGCCATCGCCAATGCGGAGGCCAAGCCATGAAACTCACTCGCCCAGCCAACCTCGCCAAAAAATGCCTCGCTAGCGTCGCACGCGTGCAAAACGTACTCAACGCCATCATTGCCGACGAGATCCACAGCCACACGCATCGCGCCACGGTGGGCGAACACTACAGCAACTTCACCCGTTTTCGCGATGTCGCCATCGACTACGGCATGGTAGAACTGATCGAGCAAACCGGCATCGGCAAAGGCATGGTGATTCGTCTACGCAAGACGCACACCCTGCCCGAATTCGACTTCACAACCAACCCACCACCCGTGCGCATCACCCAAGCAAAACCCACTATCGTCAAGGCCGCACCCAAAAAACGCGGCCGCAAACCCGAAGCCGAAAACCATATTGCTGATGCCAACAAAATGGTCAAAGCCAAAACCGAAAAAGCCAAAACCGAAAAAGCCAAAACCGAAAAAGCCGCCACCGTAGGGCGCACTGAGCGCAGCGCGTCGCGCCGCAAAGCCGCCAAGCAGCAAGGCGACGGCAGCGTATTAAAACCGAAATTCAACCACAGCATCGAGCCAGCCCGCGACCGCCACCAGCTCGACCACTTCGAAAGCTACGGCCCCAGTCGCATCGAGATCATGCGCAAAATCGAAGACATCGGCGGCTACCAACCGTACATGCGCCAAAGCAACACCGAAAACCGCCGAGTGCACCAGGCCAAGGGGAGATATTGAGAAATGAGCGATAAAACAAAAGCGATTCAATTAGCAGAAAAGCACGATGTAATCAAAACGTGGCTCGAAACAAATCATGAAGTATGGGCCATTGATGCCGCAAAAGAACTGCGCCGCCTTGATGAAGAAAACATATCACTACGCGCGCAGGTTTCTCGGACAAACCGCGAACTGGAAATTGCTCACGATCAACTTTCGCTACTTACCGGAGCGCAGCCAGCCAGCAATCCGGTCGGCACTTTGTTTAACGGCGAGTTTGTTTACATCAACCATGATTTTGATTCAGTCCCCAACAGGCATTACAAGCTCTACACCGCCCCACAGCAAGCGCCAACGGGTGAAGAACTGCAAAAGCTCCTGAATAATGCCTACGCAAAAGGCCGTGACGATGCTAACGCAGCGCGTGATTTGATGGCACAGCAAGCGCCAGTAGACGAGCGCGATCTGCCAAATGTTGTTCGCACAGCGCCAAAAGATATTTTCCTATGTCTTGGCGAAGACGATGACGATGACGTTCTTAATGCTGACTTCAAAACATTAGAAGAAGTTAGCTGGAGCGATGACAAACCTGTGCCGCACGTTATCAAATACACCCGCGCCGCACTCAAGCCAGCAGTGCCGGATGGGTGGCAACTTGTGCCGAAGAAAGTAAATGACGAGATGGTAGCTGCGTTCAATGACGCCTTTGAGCAAACAGACGACGGCTACGGTGTAAGACCTGACGCCGAATGGAAAGCCATGCTCGCAGCAGCACCGCAGCCAGCGCAGGGGAAAGAATGATGGCTTATGTCCGAGAAGAAAAATATCACGAAACTTTGCAAGTTAGGCTGATGGTTAGTGAAAAGACCAAAGAAGAAACCCGCGAGCCTTGGCGTTTTGTATCGGTTGAATTCGATTCAATGGATCGTATTACGCCAAAGGAATTACGCGAACTTGGGAAGTGGCTAGTAGCAGAGGGTAAGCGCATCGGCCGTGAGTACAAATCAAACGGAGCACCGAAACAACAGCCAGAACAGGGAAACGGCCATGTTGCGTGATGCACCGAGCAACACCTCGGAATGGTTAGCAATCCAGCCAAGTAGCTAAACCAACGCTGCAGAATGAACAACCGATTATTTAGAATCAACCGTGCAACGTTACACGGTGCAGGAGCCCCAAAATGCCGACATTTTTAACCCTACACGACATCCTTAGCGCGCTGCAAGTCAGCAAATCAGCCCTCTATCAATGGATCAGAGATGGCAAATTTCCAGCCCCGACCAAAATCGGCAAAACCTCACGCTGGAACGCAGAGACTGTAAATCAAGCGCTCGCCAAACTTTCACCACCAAATCAATGAAAACCCACACCCCAAAACCCCAGCCACATGGCTGGGTTTTTTTTTGCCCCCAAACTTGGTAGGATGCTTAAAAAAACCTTGTTCGCACTGCGCCGCACTATACGCCAGCGAACGGAAAACCGTGTAACAAACCGTGTAACATTTACCAAACAACAAAGGCAAGCCCAACAAAATCAAGGGCTGGAGACTATAAATGCTCTTGATGATCGATAACTACGACTCGTTCACCTACAATCTGGTGCAATATTTTGGTGAGCTGGGTCAGGACGTTCATGTCCACCGCAACGATGAAATCACACTTGAGCAGATCGAAGCGCTCAAGCCGAAATATCTGGTTATTTCCCCGGGCCCTTGCTCGCCACTGGAAGCCGGTATTTCTGTTCCAGCCATCAAGCATTTTGCAGGCAAACTGCCGATCATGGGCGTTTGCCTGGGGCATCAGTCGATTGGTGAAGCTTTTGGCGGCACGGTATTGCACGCCAAAACCCTGATGCACGGCAAAGTATCGCCCGTCATCCATAACAATACCGGCATGTTCAAGGACATACCCTCCCCGGTTACCGTAACGCGCTATCACTCGCTGGCCATCGAGCGTGAGTCGCTACCTGATTGCCTTGAAGTCACCGCATGGACCGAGGACGGTGAAATCATGGGCGTGCGCCACAAGACACTGGCGATCGAGGGCGTACAGTTTCACCCCGAATCCATCCTGACCGAACACGGCCACAAAATGCTCGATAATTTCCTGAAGGAATGGGCGTAAAGCCAGCTGCCAGCCAACCTTGGGTAGGCATCTTCTTTACGTAAGTAATAAACCAAAAATTCTCACGCTTCGTTACTTCGCCTCGCCGTACGACTTGTACTGATCTTCGGCTTTGTGCCTTGCGTGGAAACTTTTGTCCAGTTACTTACCGTCAAAAATAAAACTGGGATAAGCAATGATTACCGTCCAAGCCGCACTGAACCGCCTCATCGACAATAACGAGCTGTTTTACGACGAAATGCTGCACCTGATGCGCCAGATTATGTCGGGTGAAATGACGCAGGCGCAAACCGCCGCGCTATTGATCGGGCTGCGCACCAAGGTGGAAAGCGTGTCGGAAATTGCCGCCGCCGCCACGGTGATGCGCGAATTTTCGACCAAAGTCGCCGTGCAAGATCGCTGCCATTTGGTGGACACCTGTGGCACCGGCGGCGATGGCGCGCATACGTTTAATATTTCAACGTGCTCGGCTTTTGTTGCCGCCGCGGCGGGCGCGAAAGTGGCCAAACATGGCGGCCGTTCAGTGTCGTCTAGCTCAGGCTCGGCCGATGTGCTCGAAGCTTTTGGCGTCAATCTCAATCTATCTGCCGAACAAGTCGGCCAGTGTATCGACGAAGTGGGTCTGGGTTTTATGTTTGCGCCCAACCATCACAGCGCAATGAAATACGTCGCGCCGGTGCGTAAAGAGCTGGGCGTGCGTACGATTTTCAATATCCTTGGGCCGCTGACCAATCCGGCCGGCGCTGATAATCAAGTGATGGGCGTATTCCACCCCGATCTGGTGGGTATACAGGCGCGAGTCTTGAAGCAATTGGGCTCCAAGCACATACTCATCGTACATGGCAAAGACGGCATGGACGAAATCTCGATCAGCACACCAACGATGATTGCCGAATTGAAAGACGGCGAGATTGTTGAATACGAATTCGATCCGCGCGAATTAGGCTTTGAGCTGGCCGACATCAAAACGCTACAAGCCAGCAATGCGGCCGAATCCAAAGCGATTATTGAAGGCATCTTGAACGGCTCGCTGACTGGCCCATGCCGCGATATCGTACTGCTGAATGCCGGCGCAGCGATTTACGCCGCGAATCTGGCCGTGACGCTGGAAGACGGCATCAACGCCGCGCACGAAGCACTGGCCAGCGGAGCCGCCAAAGCCAAACTCGACGCGCTAGTTGCTTTCACGCAGGGCCTCGCCAAGTAATGGACACGCCACGCACCTACCGCGGCAGCTGCCACTGTGGCTCAGTCAAATTTCGCATCAGCTCGCCCGAAATCACCTCGGGCGTGCGTTGCAACTGCTCCCTCTGCCTGCGCAAAGGTGCGCTAATGACACCACATATTTATTCACCGGAAGAATTGGTGATTGAATCGGGTGCGGATCAATTGAGCGCCTATCAATTTGGTAGCGGCGTGGCCAAGCATTATTTCTGCAAGGTGTGCGGGATTTATCCATTTCATCAAACGCTACGCAAACCGGGATATTACCGCGCGAATATTGGTTGTCTAGAAGATGTAGACTCCCTTGTTATTCCTGTAAATGTTTTTGATGGCAAAAGCCTTTAAAACCCAAAGCGGCCCAATTCAATGAACAAACTATATTTTGTTGATTTTGAAAACCTTCAAGACCTCGCGTACGAAGAGATTGATCCTAATAACGACATGGTTGTTATTTTTGTAGGACATGCTCAAACAAAAATTAGTTTTGACATTGTAAAGAAAACACAAAAACTTGGAAAAGCTGTTGAGTGGATTCAAATGGGAGGTTCAGGCAGAAATTCACTCGATTTCCACATTGCTTACTATCTTGGCTATTTTATTGCATCCAAAGAAAGCACATCGACAGAATGCAAGATATTTATTGCGTCAGGAGATAGCGATTATGATGTGCTGATTAAACACATTTTGAGTCAGGGTCATTACTGTGAGAGAGTGAAAAGCATTCCGAATCTAACTAAAAACTTACAAGAGCCCGTCTCAACATCAATCAAAATCTCGAATCAAAATCCAGACCCAATAGCTATTGAAACTAAAGTAACCCCAATGGTTACAAGTATAGCGCCATCTCCAACTGTATCGAGCAAAGCCCTCTCCAATAATGAAGTTCTAGTTCATTTACTCGAGATGCTAGCCACTGTAGATAAGTTAAAAAGGCCAAGGACTGAAACCACCTTAATTAACTTCATAAATTCAAGATATTTAAAAAAGAAACCCGACCTAAAACCGGAAGAAATATTCAACTTACTTAGAAAATTCAAAAAAATCACGTTGAATCAAAAACGCATTTCATATCAATTTTAAGAAGAACCCCATGTCCGACATCCTAAAAAAAATCTGGGCCACTAAGTTTGAAGAAGTGGCAGCGGCCAAAAAACTAATCCCGCTTACGGAAATCCGCGCGCAGGCTGAGGCGAATAAGGATCACCGTGATTTCGTCGCGGCGATTCGTGCTAAGCATGCGGCGGGTAAAGCGGCGGTGATTTCTGAAATCAAAAAAGCCAGCCCATCCAAAGGCGTGATGCGCGATCCATTTATTCCGGCCGAGATTGCGCCTGATTACGAAGCCAATGGCGCAGCGTGCTTGTCGGTACTGACTGATGTGCAGTATTTCCAAGGCCATGCCGATTACCTGAAAGCGGCGCGTGCGGCGTGCAGTATTCCAGCCCTGCGCAAAGACTTTATGGTTGATGAATACCAGTTTTATGAAGCGCGCGCCTGGGGTGCCGATTGCATTTTGCTGATCGCCGCAGAACTCGATGTGAAGCAAATGCAGGATTTTGAAGCGATTGCGCATGGCCTGGGCATGGGCGTGCTGGTTGAAGTGCACAATGCCGAAGAGCTGGACGCGGCGCTGCACCTGAAAACACCGCTCTTGGGCGTGAACAACCGTAATTTGCGCACCTTTGAAGTCAGCCTGCAAACGACCATCGATTTGCTACCCCGCATCGTTGCCGATGGCCGCATTGCGGTGTGCGAAAGCGGCATTCACACCACTGCCGATGTGCAATTGATGAAGGATCACAATGTGCACACCTATCTGGTTGGCGAGGCTTTTATGCGCCAGCCATCACCAGGGCAAGGCTTGCGCGATCTGTTTCAGCCCGTCTACGGCTAAGAGATGACTCGGGGTACTCCCCTGAGTTACCATTGCAGCACAATGGCGCAAACCAAGAGCAAGGCAGGCGTCGGGTGGCACTGGTAGCACTGCATAATGCTCACTATGCTGAACCATTCATTCCGGTGAGGGCATCAGCATGCTCAATTGGCTATTAAACAAAATCCTGCCTGAGCCGCCCACCCCGGCACCCGTTGGCACGCCAGCCACTCCCCGCGTGTCTGTGGAGCCGTCACTACCGGGACTGCTGCGCCGGCGGGCGGTTTACAACACCCGCTGGCAAATTGCCGCCTACAGCTTCACCTTGCGCGAGCTCTCTCACCACGAAAATCAGGGCGAGGAATACAGCCATGATGAAGTGCTGCTGTGCGAAATAGAGCGCCTACTGGAAACGCAAGCAATGAGCAGTGGCATCTGGCTGGGCGTGCACTGGAAAAATCTGCCACTAATTAGCCAGCATCATTTTAATGACAGCACGGCGATCACGATTATTGCGCACGGCGAACCCGACTGGCGCGCAATCGACATCAATACCGTACTGGATGATTTGCAAGCCAAGTACAGCATCGGTGCCACTGCCAAACGCTGGCACCTTAGCCAGCCCCAGCTTGGTGAACGCCTTGCCCTGATTGAACTCAATGTGCAATCGCCTGATTTTGCCGTGCTAAGCCAGCAGATTCACGAGTGCCGGAAAATTGCGCCGAATGCCCAACTCTGGGTTAACGACATCGACAGCCGTGAAGCGGCGGAGGCCTGCTTCCAGCTGGGTGCCGACTACGTTAGCGGATCCGTTTTCAATTGGCCGCAGGCCCAGCAATTGAGCTTTCCCGACAGCTTTTTGCGCCTGAATCAGGTGCTCAATCTGGTGCGTCAAAACACCGATGCAAAAATTATTGCTGCCGAGCTGAAAAGCGATCCGGCTCTCAATGCGCGCCTGCTGCGCTATGTTAGTTCTGCAGCGCTGGGTTTGGCACAGCCCATCAGCAATCTGGATCAGGCGATCTTCGTGGTTGGCAATCAGCGCCTATACCGCTGGTTGTCTTTGCTGCTGTTTTCCTGCAAAGGCGATCAGGAGCTGGACCAGACGCTACTGGAAACGGCACTGACGCGTGCACGACTGATGGAGCTGGCTGCGGCCACGCGGTTTAGTGCGAGTGACTGCGAATTATTGTTTCTGACCGGGCTGTTTTCGCTGCTGGATTTTTTGCTGCGTGTACCCCGCTCACTGCTGCTGGCAGAACTAAATCCACCCGGCATCATCAGCGATACACTGCAAGACAAAGCAACTACATTCACCCCCTATCTGCAGCTGGCTGAGCGCAGCGAATTGGGCGGGCCTTTTGGAGACTTGCTGGCTCAATGCCAGCTCGATAGCGCAGCATTTAACCGGATCCAGATTGATGCCAGTTTGTGGGCACTATCTGCACTGGCAAGCTAGCGGCATTTTTACACACCAGGACAACCCAGGGTTAGGAGCGGCCACCCCCGTTGCCGTTTCCTCCACCATTTCCTCCACCATTTCCACCACCATTCCCACCGCTGTTACCGCCACCATTTCCACCGCCGTTTCCGCGTCCACCACCCTGCCCGCCACCTTTTCCGTTATCGGAGCCTGGCCCTGTTGATTTCCCGCTGTTCGCCTTGTCTTTGCTGCCCTGATGCTGGCTGGATTTTTTATCCATAGACTGGTTTTTGACCACTTCGCTACGGCGGTTTTGCTGCGATAAAGCGCGCTCGTTGGCCCGGCTTTTGGAGACGACACTGCCCAGATTAAGCCCCATTGAATTGGCAATCGCCCCCCAGCCCATACCCGATGCACGTAAAGAAGTGATATTTGATATGGCCTGTGCCAACTCGGCTGAAGTCGGGTTGCTGATATTGCTCTTTTGCAAGCTGGTTTGCGCCAACGATAAAGCAATATTCACTTCGCCCCAGCCCATGCCTTTGCCTGCCCCGGTGATCGTGCTTGTGGTGCCGGTATTGCTGGTCAGCGTGATATTTTGCCCCGAGCGCAGCCCGCTCACCAGCGCAGTGGCATTGTGTGTCGAGCCTGCCAACTGCGAGTAATTGGCCGCCAGACGCTCGCCCACTTGCTGGCTATTTTGCTTGGCCGCAATGGTATTGGTACGTTGTGCGCTGTCGTCGAGCGCATCGGCCAGCGCAGTCGTCGTACACAGCAAGGCGACAGAAATCAGCAATATGTTGCGCATGATGCGCATCTCCTTTCAAACATGCTGATTCAAGCTATGTTTGTCGCCGACGAAATACATGCTTTAAAGCTGCTCCCTGCTGACCAATGGAATTAATTACTCCGAGAGCAAGCGCTCTTTCAGTGCGGCCTGCTGATCAGCAGTCAGCCCCAAGACATGGGCAAGATAGCGCGGCATCGAACCGGCCTGCTTTTTCACTTCGTGCATGGCGGCTTTCAAGTAGTGCGCCTGCACGCCAAAAATGGCGTGAAGAATGTGGATGTCGCCACCAGCCGCCACACAGCGCTCGATCAGCGGCTGGTATTTGGCAATCACCTTGTCGTGGCTGGCCAGATAATCGCGCAAAATGGCCTCGTGGGGCACGCCCAGGATGCTGAGCAACAGGACGCTCGCCCAGCCGGTACGGTCTTTGCCTGCCGTGCAGTGAATCAGCAAGGGGTATTGCTCTGTAGAGCATATTGTACCTAGCCAATGGGCATATACCTGCTGCGCCGTTGGGCTAGTCACCAGATCACGATACAGCGCCAGCATCATTTGCTCAGCAGCGCCATTGCCCAGATGCTGTTGCAGCAAATCAGGGCGCTCTAGCATTTGCGCCACGTCGAAAGCCAGGGTTTGCTCGGTATCGGCTAGCGCATCCAGCCAGTAGTTTTCCGCGCCCGGCAGGTGCGGGTCGGGATGGCGCACTTGCTCGCCGTAGGAGCGAAAATCCCACACGCTGCGCAGCTGCAATACCTGCGCGGCTTGCAGGCTAGTTTCGGGCAAACCAAACCATTGCTCGGAGCGAAACACCATCCCCATTTTTACCGTACGACCATCGGCGGTCTTGAGCCCGCCCAGATCGCGCAGATTATTCAAACCCGCAATTTGAATATCGCGGCTGGCTTTTTTCTGCGTTTGCCGCCGCTGAGCAAAAAAATCACTCAGCAGCACGCTGGCTTCATGCTGGCACAAGCCAGATTCGATCTGCGTTTGGTGATTGAGTTTGGGCTCGGCAAATGGGTTAATTACACTGCCTGCCGCGCCGGTTTTGGTGTCGTCCGTGGCGTACACCACACGCTTGAGGCGCGAATGCAAAATCGCGCCAGCACACATGATGCAAGGCTCGAGCGTGACATACAGCTCGCAATCGCTCAGGCGGTAATTACCCAAAGCTTGGGCCGCGGCGCGAATCGCCAGCATTTCGGCGTGCGCGCTCGGGTCATGCGTCGCAATTGGCTGATTGTGCGCACGCGCGATGATTTGACCTTGATGAACCACCACGGCGCCAACGGGCACTTCGCCTAAATGGGCGGCTTTTTGCGCTTCAGCGAGCGCTGCCTGCATAAATTCAAGATCACTCATCGGTATCCAACGCCTTTTCAAGCTGCCTATGATACCGCCAAGCGATCGACCTAAGCCAACATCTCGGCCGCGTGCTGTCGTGTGGTGTCGGTGATTTCCAGCCCTCCGAGCATGCGCGCGATTTCTTCGATGCGCTGCTCATGGCTAAGCTGCGCAATGCTACTGTGTACGCCATCTTTGGCCTGCGCTTTCGCCACTTGCAAATGCTGCGCGCCACAGGCCGCCACTTGCGGCAAATGCGTAATGCATAAGACTTGCCGGCTCGCGCCCAATTCAGACAATAAACGGCCAACAATCTCGGCCACGCGCCCGCCGATACCGACGTCGACCTCGTCAAAAATCAGCGTCGGCACGTTCGCCACTTGGCTGGTGACCACTTGCAGCGCCAAGCTAATGCGCGACAATTCGCCACCCGAGGCCACTTTCGCCATTGGCCGCAATGGCGATGCAGGGTGATTAGCGGTTTGTAATTCGATTTGCTCTAGGCCAAACGCCGCCGGCTGCGTTTGCTCGATTAACACCACTTCACAGCGGCTACCCGACAGCGCCAGCGTTTGCATTTGCTCGGTGACGAGTTTGGATAAAGTTTTGGCCGCTTTCGCGCGTTTTTTCGATAGTGTTTCGGCTTGCTGGCGGAACGCCGCTTCTGCATCGACCACTTGTTTGCGCAAAGCATCGAGGCCCTCTTCGCCGCCCAATTCAGCCAAACGTGCCTGCCACTCAGCGAGCTGCTCGACCAACATTGACGGATCAACGCGGTATTTACGCCCTGTGCGGTATAGCGCATCCATACGCGCCTCAACGTCGGCCAAACGATCGGGGTCAAGTTCGAGCTTATCGGCGTAGTGGCGCAGGCTGGATACCGACTCAGACAATTGCGCTTCAGCACCAGCGAGCAGTTCCAGCGTTTCATTAATCGCCGGATCGTACTGCGCCAACTGGCTCAAGCGATGCGCGACGGTGGCCAGCCAGCTCTGGCAATTGTCATCGCCGTCCGAAAGCGCGTCCAAACCGCTTTGTACGCCTTCGATCAGGCTGGCGGCGTGGTGCAAGCGCTTGTGCTCGGCCTGCAATTCCGGCCATTCATCCGCCGCAATCGCCAAGCCGCCAATTTCATCAATTTGCCACTGCAGCCGCTCGCGCTCGGCCTCAAAACGGTCGGCGTTTTGCTCAGCCGATTGCAGCTCGTTCGCTAGGCTGTGCCAATGTTGATAACGCTTAGCCACATCACGCGCCAAATTGGTCGCGCCCGCATACGCATCAACCAATTCGCGCTGCGCATCGTGGCGCAATAGTGATTGATGCGCATGCTGACCATGAATATCGACCAGCCATTCGCCGACGGCTTTAAGCTGGTTTAAGGTGGCCGGACTGCCGTTAATGAATGAACGCGATTTACCACTGGCGTCAATAATGCGGCGAATCAGCAGCTGATCGCCCTCATCGCTAAATCCCTGCTCACTAAGCCACGCCGCCACTTGTGGAAGATTGCTAGTTGCAAACTCAGCCGACAATTCAGCGCGCTCGCAGCCATGACGCACAACTCCCGCATCAGCACGCTCGCCGAGCAGTAAACCCAGCGCATCGATAATGATTGATTTACCCGCGCCAGTTTCACCAGTCAACACCGTTAAGCCATTGGCAAAATCCAGATCAAGTTCACGAACAATGACAAAATCGCGTAAATGCAGAGCAGACAGCATGGTAGCGGCACGCCTCAATAAGAACGAACGTTCACTTTAGGGGAAGTTTGGATTTTGGACAAGAGGGAAAAACAGGATGTGGGCGATTAACTGCAAAATCAGTTTTTTCGGCCTACTAGACAAGAATAAAAAGCGAGCTGGAAACGTAGCGAGAAGCTTGAGTACAAGGCATAAAAATGGCGAAATCCCGAAGTTTACATTTGTAAATGAGGGCTTTGAGCCATTTTTATAAGGCAGATTGCAAGCTTCGCAGTAGTTTCCAGCTGTGGTCATAACAACTTCTCGCCCCAGCGCAGCTTGGCGCGAAGCATATCGTAATAGCTATACCCATGCGGATGCAGGATGCGCAGCGAATTGGTATAGCGGCGGATCAGGACTTTATCCATTTCCTGCAATTCAAAATCAGATTGATTATCGAAATACACCCGCGCGTCTTGGCCGCGGGTCAGTAGGAATTCAACTTGGGCGTTTTCGGATACCACAATCGGGCGGTTCGATAGTGATTGTGGGCAGATCGGCACCAAGGTAATCGCCGGCAGCGACGGGTGCAAAATCGGGCCGCCGGAGGCGAGCGCGTAGGCGGTTGAGCCGGTTGGCGTTGATACGACCAGACCGTCCGAGCGCTGACTGTAAACAAACTGGCTATCGACGAAAATCTCGAACTCAATCATCGAGCCAATCGAGCCACGGCTGAATACCACATCGTTGAAAGCCAGCGAGGTATTTATCGTTTTGCCTTCGCGCAAAATGCTGGCCTCAAGCAAAATGCGCTCTTCAGGCACAAACTGCCCCGCCAGAATATTGGGTACTGACTTTTCCATTTCGTGCAATGGAATATCAGTCATAAAACCCAGCCGCCCCTGATTGATACCCATCAGAGGTATACGATACGGGGCCAATAACCGTGCGACAGACAGCATGGTACCGTCCCCGCCCAGCACAATCACTAAATCAGCCAGTTTGCCGATGTGGTCACGATCAACGCATTGGTAGGCGCTAATCTCGTGCTCTTGCGCGATTTTGCCTTCAATCAGGACTTTGACATCGCAAGACTCAAGCAAAGCCGCCAAGCGGCGAATCGGGTCGCCCAAGGATGGGGTATTGAGGCGGCCCACAAGGGCGATGGTTTTGAATAGGCTGTGCATGGCGTCGGAGGCTTGAATTAATAGAGTCGCAGCCGCATTAATATACCAAAGAACAGGTAAAATCTCGCGAAAATCAGCGGCCCAGCCGCTATTGCGATGTTTAAAACGGCGCAATGGCTTGCTTGATTTGAGTAAACTCTGGTTTTTCGCTATTTTCGAGCTGACATAGTCGTTTTTTCGTTCCTTGTTGATCGTCCTCGTAGACCCTAGGTAAGCCATGCATCTGAACGACCGATCTCAAATCCTGCTCAAAACTCTGGTTGAGCGCTATATCGCCGACGGCCAGCCCGTGGGCTCGAAAGCGCTGTCGCAATTTTCGGGGCTGGACGTCAGTAGTGCCACCATCCGCAATGTGATGGCCGATCTGGAGCAGCTGGGGCTGGTCGCCAGCCCGCATACTTCGGCGGGGCGGATTCCCACCGCGCAAGGCTATCGACTGTTTGTCGATACTTTGCTGGCGGTGCAGCCGCTGGAGCAAATCCAGATTACCAGCACGCACACGCTACCCAATGATAATCCGCAACACAGCATTGTGGCGGCCTCGCAATTATTGTCACAGTTAACGCAATTTGCCGGCGTGGTAATGACGCCCAAGCGCAGCGAATTGCATTTAAAACAGATCGAATTTTTGCCACTGGGCGATAAGCGCGTATTGCTGATTTTGGTGACGAACGATGGTGATGTGCAAAACCGCATCGTACAAACCGAACGCCACTTTGCGCCCAATGAATTGATCAACGCCGCCAATTTTTTAAATGAACATTGCGCTGGCAAAACACTAAGCAATCTACTGGGCTGGCTGCAAAGCGATGTGATTCGCGTCAAGCAAGACCTGACCAGCCTGATGAATGCCACCGTGGCAGTCAGCAGCAATCTCAATAGCGAACATATGGTGATTGCGGGCGAGCACCAATTGCTGGGTCTGCACGATTTTTCTAGCGATATGCAGCGCATGCGCCAGCTATTTGAACTTTTTGAACAAAAACCGCCCTATTGCAGTTACTTGAGCAAGGCCACCACGCCGAAGGCGTGCAGATTTATATTGGTGGCGAGTCGGGCCTGGCCCCGCTCGATGAATGCTCGGTGATTACCGCACCGTATCAAGTCAATGGCGAAGTCGTTGGCACGCTGGGCGTGATTGGACCGACGCGAATGGCCTACGAGCGTGTTATACCGATTGTCGACATTACCGCCAAGTTGCTGAGCTCGGCCCTGTCTAATTAAACGAATTAACCCAATTAATCCGGCGCAGGTGAAGCAACGGCCTGTGCCCAATTCAGCGTCAGCGCGCTGAACATGACCCCAAAATTGAGCGAACAATGAATTTCAAAACCTTAGCCGCAGCCATTCTCCTCACCCTCAGCAGCACCGCCATCATGGCCGACGATGAATTAATCAGCCGCCCTGAAGTGCAGCAATACATCAACAAAACTGCGATGGATCACGGCTTTGCGCCCGAAGAAATCGCTGGCTGGCTGCAGCAGGCCGAATTCAAAGGCAATATCATCAATATTCTGGACAAACCCTCCACCAGCCGCCCGTGGCATGAATTTGAAGCTAATTTCGTCAACAAAACCCGCATCAACAATGGTGCTAAATTCTGGCGCGAAAATGCGATCTTGATTGGTGACATCACACGCAAATACCAGGTTGCCCCCGAGGTATTGCTCGCAATCCTAGGTGCAGAAACGAATTACGGCCGATACACCGGCTCTTTCCGTATTGTCGATGCGCTTTCGACCATTGCATTTAATTACCCGCGCCGCGCCGCGTATTTCCAAGGCGAGCTCACCCAATTATTCCTGCTCGCCCGCGAAGAGAAAAAAGACCCGCTGAGCTTTAAAGGCAGCTACGCCGGCGCGATGGGCTGGCCGCAATTTATGCCCACCTCGTTTCGCAAATGGGCGCAAGACTGGGATAAGGACGGCTACCACGACATCTGGAACAACCCCGGTGACGCGATGGCCTCGGTGGCCTACTACCTGAATCAGCACGGTTGGCAAGACGGCGGCGACACCTACACCGCGGTCAATTTCAATGGCGACCCAAGCCAATTAGTCGCCGACAAATTCAAGCTGCAATACACCGTAGACGAGCTAATCGCCAAAGGCGTGATGCCGATTAATGAAATCAACACCAAGCAGCAAGCGGTGCTCTACACGCTGGAAACCGAGCCGGGCTTTATCCAGCACTTTTTGGGCTTTAACAATTTCTACGTGATTACCCGCTACAACAAGAGCACGCTGTATGCGACGGCGGTGCTGCAGCTGGCCGATGAAATCAAAAAAGCCTATGTCAATGGCGACGATTTGCCCAAACCGGCAGTTGCCAAAAAAGACGCCAAGCAAGCGGACAAGAGCAAAAAATAAACCATAGGTATATGCTTGCAGCGCATGATGAATAAGCGCTTCAGGAATATACCCATTAAAGCCAACTCAGCCTGGCGCAGGAAAACCCAAAGCACTGAAAGCAAATTGACAAGCAGCGCAAATAAAACCAAAGTAAGCAGCATTCACTCCACGCAGCAATAAGGACAAATCGATGAATGCCTGGTTTTTCAGCTTTGGATTGCCGTTTCTGATTCTGGGTGCGCTGCTCGGCGGCGGGCTGTATGCCCTCTTCGCGTCGATGATGTATAGCTACCTCAAAGATAATTACAGCGACGCCCTGCCGCCACGCATTGACGTTTTTCTCAATGATTACGAAGCCATGGGCGGCTTTATGGCCGGGATCTGGTATGCGCAAAGA
Source organism: Chitinibacter sp. GC72 (assembly GCF_009760905.1). Classification (GTDB taxonomy): domain Bacteria; phylum Pseudomonadota; class Gammaproteobacteria; order Burkholderiales; family Chitinibacteraceae; genus Chitinibacter. The sequence continues at coordinate 144,468 of NZ_VIRW01000006.1, forward strand.
ACCGGTGACTGGAAAAGGATAGAGAGCCGTGTGTGGCGCTATTTCTTTGTGGCCACGCAATCACTCGGCCTGTTTGCCATGTTGTGCTGCGTCGCTTTTTGCGCGGCGTTTTTATTTATGCCACGCTAAATTACACATTTCGTAGACCAGAGACCCGAAATTCAGACCTCCAGCTGAGCCAGCAGCGCGGCAATATCCACCTCATCAAACTGACTTTGATTCAAAAAGCGCGTGGCATAGTCAAACCAGACCCGCTCACGCAGGAAAATTTTGAGCAGCTCCTTGTCGACATGCTGCTCGCACGCCATGCGCGTCAGTATTTTTAGCGCCACCGAGAGCTTCATCCCGTCCTTATAAGGCCGATCGCGCGCGGTCAGGGCTTCAAACACATCGGCAATCCCCATAATCCGCGCCTGAACACTCATTTGCTCGCGCTTCAGACCGCGTGGATAGCCCTTACCATCCATGCGCTCATGATGCCCGCCTGCATATTCGGGAACATTTTTCAGGTGCGCAGGCCAAGGAAGTGCCTCAAGCATCTGGATGGTGATTTCAATATGCCGGTTGATAATGTCGCGCTCCGCAGCAGTCAGCGTGCCTTTGCGGATCGACAGATTTTCCTGCTCATTGGCCGATAAAAAGTGTTGTGCCGTGCTAGCAGCAACAGGTTGCCAGCTCCGGGTGGCAATCGCCGCAATGCGCGCAATATCTACATCGGGCAGCATTTCACCGCCCTTATTCACCGCGCGGATAAAATCGCGATCAGCGAGCAGATCCTGACGCTCCTGTTCGTAGCGCTCGGCAGTGATCACCCCGCGTAGCAAGGCGATTTCCAGATCGCGCAACAGTACTTCAAAGCGCGTATCAATCAGCTCGATCCGGTCAAAAATGGTTTGCAGTTTGGTAGCTTTATCGACCACATGCACCGGCGTGGTGATTTTGCCGCAGTCGTGGAGCAATCCTGCGATTTTCAATTCATAACGATCGCGCTCGGTCATTGAAAATGACGCCAGCTCGCCCGTTGTACAGCGGTTGACTGCATCAGCGAGCATCATGGTCAGCTCAGGCACACGCTGACAGTGGCCGCCGGTGTAGGGTGATTTATCGTCAATCGCCAGATTGATCAGATTGATAAACCCTTCAAACAGTTTCTGCAACGATAGAATCAGCCGCCGATTGGTGAGCGCAATCGCCGCTTGCGACGCCAGCGACTCGACCAGATGCTGATCATTGAGGGTAAATGCCTCAATTTCATGCAGATCATTCAAGGCATTGATCAGCTGCAGCACGCCAATAATGCGCCCCTCATGGTCGCGCATCGGCACCGACAAAAACGATTTGGAATGATAGCCCGAGTGCTGGTCAAAACGGCGAGTGCCTGAAAAATCATAATCCGCACTGGTATAGGCATCTACAATATTGATCGTGCAATTTTGATTGACGGCGCACGCCACCACATTAGCCAGATTGGGGCGACCATCTGCCAACGTCAGCGGGACGGGCGGCAGCGTGACGGGTATACCGCTGGTGCCGCCTTGCGCCAGCCCCAGCGTGGTATTGAGCAAAATCTCAAAGTGCAACGCATTGTCTTTAAGCAGATACAAGGTGCCCGCATCAGCACGCACCAGATCGGTAGCAGCAACCAGAATGCTCTCGACCAGACGCTTGATCTGCGTTTCACCCGATAAGGCCACACCAATCGCATTGAGTTTGTTCAGGCGCTGCTGTAATTCTTGTTCATTCATTTGATACCCCCATGGGGTCACTTGATGCAGACCTTCCTGATCTGGGCCATGTCGGTCATACCCTGCATGACTTTTTCAATGCCATCCTGTTTCAAGGTGCGCATGCCTTCGTCCAGCGCGCAGGACAGCAGCTCGGCCACACGGGCGTGCTCCTGAATCAGCTTTTTGGCCGCATCCGTGCCCACCATCAACTCGTGCAAACCGACACGCCCTTTATAGCCCGTGCCACCACATTCGTCACAACCTTTGGCTTTATAAAGCTGATACCGGCCTTTGGGTGCATAGGCTTGCTGCCATTCGGCCTTCAAATTTTGACTAGCCGTCTCAGGGTCGGCCTGCCACTGCGGTGTACCGAGCAAATCGCTGCTATATTCAGCCAGCATTTGCTCGATTTCCTTTGCGTCCGGCTCATAAGCCGTTTTGCAATGCGGGCACAAACGCCGCGCCAGCCTTTGCGCCAGAATACCCAGCAGGGCATCGGCAAAATTAAAAGGATCCATCCCCATATCCAGCAGGCGGATAATCGATTCGGGAGCGCTATTGGTATGCAGTGTGGCCAGCACCAAATGCCCGGTCAACGATGCCTCAATACCCACACTGGTGGTTTCGGCGTCGCGCATCTCGCCCACCATGATGACATCAGGGTCGGCGCGCAAAAAAGAGCGCATGATGGAAGCAAAACTCAAACCGGCCTTGCTATTGACCTGCACTTGCCGCAGTCCTTGCTGGGTAATTTCCACCGGGTCTTCTGCAGTCCAGATTTTTGTCTCTGGCGTATTGAGGTATTTCAGCACCGAATGCAGTGTGGTGGTTTTACCCGAACCAGTTGGGCCGCAGACAAAAAAGAGGCCGTATGGCTTGTCAACAACTGATTTGAGGCGCTGCAGATTGCGCTCGGATAAAGCCAGCTTTTCCAAAGGCAATGGCTCACCGGCAGCCAGAATACGCATCACCACGTCTTCAAGGCCACCAGCCGTTGGCACTGTTGCAACGCGCAGCTCGATATCCAGCGTAGGGACGTATTTTTTGAGCTTGATTTTGCCATCTTGCGGTTTGCGCCGCTCGCTAATATCCAGATCGCACATGATTTTGATGCGAGTGACCAGCGGATTGCGGTAAGCCGATGGCACCTCACGATAATGCACCAGTTGCCCGTCACGCCGGAAGCGGATTTGCGTTTTGGCAGCGCCAGGATAGGGCTCGATATGAATATCCGATGCGCCCTGCTTGTGTGCGTCTACAATAATCTGGTTCACCAGACGAACCACTTCATTATCCTGTGCGGCGCTGACTTCATCGACCGTCAGCGGGGCTGCCTCGTCCTCGGCATTCATGTCATCGAGCAGCGTATCGATTGTGCTGACATCGAGTACACCAAAAAACTGCTCCAGCGTTTGCAAAAACTCCTGCCGGGTTGTGACGCGAATCTGCAATTTGCGCGTACCAAAGAACTGCAAGGCACCACCGCGCACGCGCTCCGGATCGGTCGTCATCACCACCACGCCCTCAGCCGACTCATCAATCGGTATCCATTGCTGCTCGGCCAGGTATTCGCGCTTGAGATTTTTCAGAATATCCAGCGGCTTGATGCGCTCGCGCCGGAATGGCTCGTAAGGCTGACCAAAAAACAGGGCTAGCGAAGCGCCAATCTGGGCGTTACTGACGCTGTAACCCTCCAGCAGCACTTTTTCGATGTCCTGCTGTTTTTTTTGCGCCTCGCGCAAAGCTACCTGCCAGGCCGCGGGGGATAGCGCTCCCGAAACGACCAGCTGCTGATATTTATGCTGCGGAACAAAAGGATAAGCCGTACTCTGCCGCTGCCTGAAAGCCACCGCCAGTGTCTTGGCCAGCAAGCCAATCCCTTGCAGCATGGGCTCAACAAATGGCTGCTGAGAGCGGTTATTGATCAGCTGAACCACCCCCAGCAGCACGCCATCACCGTCATTCAGAATCGGGGCGACCAGCATTTCCCGGGTATGAAAACCGGTTTTCTGATCGACCAGCTGTAAAAATTGCAGACTGCCGGAATAGGATTGCAGCTCGGCCTCGTCATACACATTGGCGATATTAAGCTGCTGCTTATGATTGGCGACAAAACCGGCAATGCTGCGATCATTAATCGGGATGCGCAGCTCCTTGACGCCTTCCAGACCCGTTTTCACCTTGGCCAGCAAATCCTTGCCGTCATCGCTCACGGTGTACAGCGTAATTCGCTCACACGAGAACACCTGACACATCGGTGCGCTGATCTCGATCAGAATTTCGTCCAGATGGCTCGTTGCATGTATTTTGGTGGTCAAACTTTGCAACGCTTGCATAAAGTCGAGCGTCAACGCGGAAGGTGAGGTGGTCATAGTCAGAACTCGATAATTTCGCCCTGCAGCAAACGACGAATGGGGTGGAGATGATCCAGTTGCAGCACTTCACGGATTGTCAGCTCGCTGTCTGCGGGCTTTAAATGAGTGATCAGTACTTCCGCACCGCCTCGCCATTGCTGCAACTGCTCGGCCAGCGTGCTGGAGCAAAGGTGTTTGGCGGCATCGGCAATCGCGTGCTCTTTATCGGCAAATGCAGTTTCAATAATCAGAGCCTGCAAATTGTCGACTTGATTTACGGCGCGCCAGAATTCATCGCCTGCAATCGTATCGCCACTAAATACAATAGACGCAGAATCGGAGCTCAGCAAAAACGCGACGGCCGGGATGGTATGAATTGCGGGCAAAGGCGTAATGCACAACTCACCCACCTGACAAGGCTGACCTAATTCATGTTCGACAAAAATCAGGCTGGGCTGCTCAACGCTGGGGATAGCGGAAAAATCAGGCCAGATCAGCCAGTTAAAAACGTGCTTGCGCAACAATTCGATCGTTTGCTCGCTGGCATGGACATAAATCGGCTCAGTACGCGAGCCAACCACCGAATCGAGCAGCAAAGGCAGGCAGGCAATATGGTCAAGATGAGCATGAGTCAGGAAAACATGGTCAATCGCCAATAGCTCAGCGTGTTGCAGATCGCCCACGCCGGTGCCTGCATCGATCAGCACATGCTGATTGAGCAGAAACGCGGTGGTGCGGTTGTCGCCACCGATACCACCACTGCAACCGAGAACGCGTAATTGACAGCTCATGGTTTACCTAAAGAAAAATGCCATCCTGATTCCCATCACTTCGATGAGATCCTCTTCAGCGAGTAATTGCGGCTTTTCCGAAATTTCGCGTGAATTGACCAAGGGGCGGTGATCGCCTTCGATATGCGTAATATAGTAATCATTACCGCGTTTGCTCAAAGCCACCACCTGCAATCCGGCCTTGCCCAAAGAAGTGACTTCCTTGCTCAGGATTAACTCGCGCCCGGCGTTGGCTCCGGTCAGTACCCTGATCACCGCTTGCTGGCCTGCACGCGCTGGCTCTGGCGCTCTGGCAGGTTTGGCTTTCTGAACAGGCGCAACGCCTGCAACTGGCGCTGACATGACCATGGTTTTTTCAAATTCTTCCTGGCGCGCGGCGGCCACCGGATCACGGAAGAAGGCAATCGTGTACTTGCCCAGCACCAGTTCATCACCGCTTTTTAGCGGATGGCGACTGATTTTTTCGCCATTGAGTACAACGCCATTGGTGCTTTGCATGTCTTCGACAAAATAGAGCTGCCCCACCACTTCCACCACGGCATGCAGGCCGGAAATAGCCAGATTATCAATCTGGATATCATTATTCGGCCTGCGCCCTATCGTGGTGCGTGGGCGGGTCAGGCGGAACTCCTGAATAATCTGCCCATCCAGACTTAATACCAATTTTGCCATTAGCGACGATTCCATTTCATGCTGTTAGTCACCGGGATCGCTTGAGTATTGATTGCAGCACTTGCTAGCACTTCAATACGCAGTCCCGGCGGAATTTGATCCATTCAATTCCCGGCTAGGCATTTCCGCCAAACCAGCCAGTGACCTTGTTCCAGATTTTGCTTTCCACCTGAAAATCGCGAACGATTTTGATCAGGATAACCGAGATATTGTCACGCCCGCCCTCTGCGTTGGCGTGCTCGATCAGGACATTGCTGGCTTGGGGTAACTGGTCTTTAAATACGCCGATCAATTGCGCTATTGAGTCGTCTTCGAGCATATCGCTTAAGCCATCGGAGCAAAAGAGATACACATCACCGACTTCAACCTCGTATTCGCGCAACTCGGTTTGCACCACTTCATTCACGCCCACCGCCCGGGTGACCAGGTTTTTATACGGGGCGTGCCGGGCTTCTTCCAGACTAAGCAGACCGGCATCGATCTGCTCTTGCAAAAAAGAATGATCCTTGCTCAGCTGCACCAATTGCGCGTTGCGCCAGCGGTAAGCACGCGAGTCACCCACGTGGGCCAGTGCCAAGTGGTTATTATAAAACAGGCCTGCCACCACCGTTGTTCCCATCCCGGCGCACTGGGGATGTTCGTGCGCGGTCTGGTAAATCAGGCTGTTGGCTCTGTCTATCGCCAGCAAGAGCATTTCATGCGCCACAGGCAACAAGCTGCCGGCAGTCTTGATATGCGGCGGCGTGGCGGAGATTTGCGCACGCATCAGCTCGGCAATCACTTCAATGGTAATGCCGCTGGCCACTTCGCCCGCGTTATAGCCTCCCATACCATCGGCCAGCACAACCAGGCCCAAGTCGGGATCAAAGAAAATGGCGTCTTCATTGTGCTCGCGCACCCTGCCCGTATCGGTGCGACCCGCAATCTCAAGGGCGCTCGACAGATTTCGCATTCGCGGCTCCTTTGATTGCTTCTTCTAGTTTGAGTAATACACTCGCCATATTGGCCCCTGTCTGAAAGCGTGCGTCGGCATTTTTTTCCAAGGCTTTCATGATGATTTTAATCACGACCGCCGGAATTTTCGGATTGTAATTGCGAGGGTCGGTTGGCGGCTGCTGGGTAATCCGGAACATCAACTCGGCCATCGACTCCCCGACAAACGGCAGGTAGCCCGTCAGCAGCTGATACAGCATAACGCCCAGCGAAAACAGATCCGAACGTCCGTCGATGTGTTTGCCAGCCAACTGCTCAGGCGACATGAATGATGGTGTGCCCAGCACCATGCCGGTTTTGGTTTTGGACGAGTCGGTGATACGGGCAATACCAAAGTCGGTGACCTTGACCGTCCGGGTTTTCCGGTCATACATCACATTGGCAGGCTTGATGTCACGATGCACTACGCCAGCTTGATGCGCATAATCCAGCGCTTGAGCGATCTGCCGCACAATGGTGACGGCCTCCAGCAAAGGCAATAACTGGCCAGGCTTGGTATACGGGGTCAGGTCTTCACCGGCCAGAAACTCCATCGCGATATACGCCAGATCATGCTCTTCGCCAGCGTCAAAAATCGTGACGATATTCGGATGATTCAAGCGCCCTGCGGTTTCGGCTTCGCGGAAAAAACGCTCGCGCGCTTCGGCGAGTAAATCGGCTTCAAACTCCTGCGACAAGGCCATGGTCTTGATCGCAACGCTGCGGGAAATTTTGGGGTCTTTCCCCAGATAAACCGTTCCCATCGCGCCTTTGCCCAGCTCTTTTTCCAGCTGATAGCGTCCCAGCATCGGCTTGACCACATCGCCATCGAGCAAAATCTGTGTCCCGCCTTGTGCGCCTGCACCCAGAATGACTGTTTCGGACATCTGCCTGGCGGTTTTCATTTTTTCTACCAGATCACGATACTGCGGATCATGCGCATGCATCAGGCGGTAAACCGACTCAGCCTTGTTAAACTGGCGCTTGCGCTCAAAATCGAGCGCCAGATTGTACATGACTTCCATCATGCCCTCGTCCAGCGGCACCCGGCGCAGCTTGTCAAACGCCATATCGAGCTGCCCCTGATTTTGCAGCGCCAGACCCAGCATGCGGTTTGATTCGGCCGATTCGGCCGACGATTTTTCCTCGCGCGCTTCGGTGAGCAGAAAATGCTTGGTTGTCAGCGCCAGATGCCCGATCAGCAGCAGGCAGGCCGGTGCCATCATCGGCAGCCAGAGCATGGCTGAATACATCATCAGGTATTGCCCTGCAAGCAAGGCCAGTAAAGCGCCAGCGGTCGATACTGCCCCGGCTTGCGCACGCAGTCGCGGCAAGACCATCACCAGATACAAGGCCACCAGCAAGACCAGCGTCACAGAAAACCAGACCACCCACGCCGGGGTGCGATACACCTGCTGTTCGAGCAGGGCCGAAATCGCTTGCGCCGTCATCACCACCGGGCTACTGCTGGCCTCCACTGGCGTGCTCAAAGTATCACCCAGGCCAGGCGCGGTAACGCCGATCAGTACAATCTTGTCACGATATTTGCTGGCCGCAATTTTGCCCGCCAGCACATCGTAAAACGAATCCACCACAAACACCGGCTGGCCCTGCTGATCGGCATAAAAATGCGGGAAAACCTGTGCTTCGGGCGTGGTTGGCCAGCGCAGCGAGCCCAGCTGCAGGCCTCGGCCGAAATCGAGCCGGATTTGCCGCTGCGGCACATTCAGCGCCTGGGCGCTCGCTTGCGTAAAAAAGCTGGGAAACAGCGCGTCGTAATACACCAGCGCCAGCGGCAAGGCGCGCACAACACCATCGGCATCCTGATCAAACACCAGCGGCGCCACCGCTTTGGCGACTTCGCCGATTTCCGGCACCGGCACCACCGGCATAATCACCGAGCGCGGCTGGCCGCGAGCGGGGTCGCCCTCGGCATCGATTTCCTGGCGCAAAATAAAATCGGGCAGCTCGGCATCCGGATTACCGCTTTGCGCGCCCAGCGAATACAACATCGGCAGCATGACATTGCCGGCCTTGCCAATGCTGGCGGCCAACTGCTGATCGACATTCAGTTTTTCAATATTTTGCGCCAGCTCGGTGGGCAACTCGGGGGGATAATAGTCGGGCTGGGCGGCTACTTTAGCGGCCAACTGCTGCAGATAATCGAGGCCACGATCACGCTGCGGCTCGGTAAAAAACACCGTGGATAAAATTTGCGACGCGCCAGCGGCGTGCAGCTGATCAATCAGCCGAGCATGAATATCGCGCGACCACGGCCAGCGCCCCAGATTATCAAGGCTGGTCTGATCAATGCCGATGATGGCGATGCGCGTCGACGGTGCGCGGCTAATCCAGCGCATGCTCTGATCATAGGCCTTGCTTTCCAGATCACGGATCAGCGGCGTGGTTTGCCACAGCAAGGCAAACAGTACGACGACAATCAGACCCACCGCCCAGTCACTGCGCCAACCTTTCAAAGTCATGCTCATCCTCGTTTTCTTGTGTGGCGTCTGCGGCAAGCCAGTTTCAGCAGGCCAATCATTGCGGTGCGGATCAATCACGGTATATCGGCGTAAGCCATCCGGCGCTGAATGATGGCGCTTTTTCGCAGCAGGCGGCGATCATTGCGGTGCGTATCGTAATAACGCGGATTGGTCACCATGGCCGCCATTTTGGCCGCTTGCGCACGGCCAAGCCGCTGGGCGCTGGTTTTATAGTAGTGACGCGCCGCAGCTTCTGCACCAAAAACGCCGTCACCCCATTCGATGACGTTTAAATACACTTCAAAAATCCGGCGCTTATCCCATGCAGCCTCGATCATCACGGTGAGAATCGCCTCTTCCATTTTGCGCAAGGGGTTGCGACTGCCGGATAGGAACAGATTTTTGGCCAATTGCTGACTGATCGTCGAGCCACCGGCGACAATTCGCCCTTTCTTGATGTTTTTTTCCCACGCCGTTTGCATGCCTTCCCAGTCAAAACCTTCGTGATCGAGAAATTTGGCGTCTTCAGAGGCGACCAGCGCGCGTTTCAGATTGGGCGAAATTTGGTCGTAATCGACCCACTCGAATTTCAATTGCGCGTCGGGATTGATTTCCTGCAAGCGTTCAAGCTGGGTGCTCATAAATGCGGTGTCGCTCGGATTAATCCAGCGCCACGCAATAATATGCAGCAACATCCACAGATTCCAGGCCAGAAACAGCGCCAGCAGCAGCAAAACGCCACGCCCTATCCAGCCAGCCATACTGATATTTTTCATCTTAAACCAACGGGGGTATTGCCCCACAAATCAATTAATACAAAACCTAGAGGGCAACACCCATGGTGATATTGGCGTTACAGCTGGGCACGCATCCAGTCCAGCACCGGCGCTACATCCGGGCGCAAGCCGGTCCACAAATGAAACGCCTCGGCCGCCTGCCCCACCAGCATGCCCAATCCATCAACGCGCTGCGTCACGCCCGCCTCGCGGGCCTGCGCCAGAAACGGCGTTTCAGCCTTGCCATACATCATGTCGTAAGCGAGGGCAACAGGCGCAAAGACTGAATCGGCAATCGGCAAGCGCTCGCCGCCGAGGCTGGCGGAGGTGGCATTGATGATCAGATCAAACTGACCCGCAACTGCCGCGAATTCGCAGGCTTGCAGAGGAATCGGCGTATTGGGCTGAAAATGCGCAATCAGCGCTTGCGCCTTGCCAAATGTGCGATTGGCCAGTGTCAAGCTCGCCGGCTCTTGCGCCAACAAGGGGAGTATCACGCCGCGCGCCGCGCCACCTGCGCCCAGCAGCAAGATACGTTTACCCTGTATATCAATATGTCGTAGTACATCGGCAACCAAACCTGCGCCATCGGTATTGTCACCCAGCCAGCTACCATCGCTTTGCAGTTGCAAGGTGTTGACCGCCCCTGCAGCCTGGGCTCGTTCGCTCAAAGTCTCGGTCAGACGAAAGGCCTCTTCTTTAAACGGCACCGTCACATTCGCACCACGCCCGCCAGCCGCCGCAAATTGCGCAACGCACGCGACAAAGCCATCCATCGGCGCGAGCAATTTATCGTACAGAAATCCTGCTACCGCCGGATGGCCAGCAAACTGCGCAGCAAACGCAGCATGAATCAGTGGCGATTTGGAATGGGCAATCGGGTTGCCGATCACAACATAAGTGGCTTGGGTCATGGATTAGATCGCGGCGCAAATAAAAAGTGAGGCGTAGTTTACACTGCACGCCTCACGCCTTACACCTTTGCCGTCACAAATTAGCCTTGTTTCCACGGCAAACCGGCGGCTTGCCAGCCGTTTTTGTGGCCGCGCTGCTCGTTTTCGTCCTTGTCACCCTCAAAGCCTTCCAGAATATTCATTGCCGCGGCATAGCCATGCTGCGTAGCCAGAATGGCGGCGTCGTGCGAGCGCGCACCGGAGCGGCACAAAAACATCACCACCGCTTCCGGGTCAACCTTGGTTTTAAGCTGCGTCAGGAAATTGGGGTTGCTAGCCATGCCCGGGTACGATTTCCACTCAATCAGTTCGGCCTGCGGCACCACGCCCACCCATTGCCATTCCGCGTGCGTACGCACATCCACAATGTGCACAGCGGGCAAAGACTGCACTAAAGCCCATGCCTCGGCGGGCGTAACGGCACCGGCATAGGGCAACCCGGCGCTGGCGGCGCGGGCACGGGCGGTTTGGAGAATTTCATTGGCTTGACTCATACATCACCTTTTTATGAATTGACTCGCAAGCGGGGCTTGATCGGCCTCCATTCTATGGCGCGAGCAGTCGATGCGCCAAGCAATCGACACTGCCTTACTAGAACAAATGCGCCAACAAGGGAGGGCACGAGCACAACGCACACCAAGCGCACCATAACAGTGCACTTTCCACCCCAATGCACCACGACTTATCACCAACAAGAAGCATGCGCGAACGCAAATACTTGTGGCACAATAGCTGGTAGCTGTTTTACCGCTTGGCACGGTTTGTGCTTGTAGTAACGCCGTCCAGTGCGCAACAGCGCACACGCAGCAAAATGACGCGCAACAGCGCACATGCAGTATCCCATTTCCTGTTTTCACTTGTCCCAACTAGGAGCGACAACATGGCTGTAGCCGACGTTCTCAAGCTTATTAAAGATAACGACATCCGTTTCGTTGATCTGCGCTTCACCGACACCATCGGTAAAGAGCAACACGTAACTGTTCCTTCACACGTCGTTGATGAAGAATGGTTCGAAACTGGCCACGCTTTTGATGGCTCATCAATCGCCGGCTGGAAAGGTATTCAAGCTTCAGACATGTTGCTGATGCCAGATGCATCAACTGCTAAAATCGACCCGTTCTTTGACGAACCAACCGTGTTCATCACTTGTGACGTTCTCGAGCCAGCTACTGGTAAAGGTTACGATCGTGACCCACGCTCTTTGGCTAAACGCGCTGAAGCCTACCTGAAAACTTCAGGCATTGGTGACACTGCATTCTTCGGTCCAGAGCCAGAATTCTTCATTTTCGACAACATCCGTTGGAACACTGACTTGTCAGGTACTTTCGTTAAGATCGGCTCTGACGAAGGCGCTTGGGCTACTGCTGACGAACCAGCAGGCGGCAACTTGGGTCACCGTCCACGCGTTAAAGGCGGCTACTTCCCAGTTCCTCCAGTTGACAGCCACCAAGACATCCGCGCAACGATGGTTATCGTGCTGGAAGAATTGGGCGTGCCTGTTGAAGTATTCCACCACGAAGTGGCCAATGCTGGTCAGAACGAGATCGGTACTAAATTCTCGACTTTGACTCAACGTGCTGACTGGACTCAGATCCTGAAATACGTTGTTCATAACGTGGCTCACCAATACGGCAAAACTGCAACGTTCATGCCAAAACCAGTCGTTGGCGACAATGGCTCAGGTATGCACGTTCACCAGTCAATCTGGAAAGACGGCAAAAACTTGTTCGCAGGTAACGGCTACGCTGGCCTGTCTGAAACTGCCCTGTTCTACATCGGCGGTATCATCAAGCACGCTAAAGCACTGAACGCGATCACTAACCCAGGTACTAACTCGTACCGTCGTTTGGTTCCTCACTTCGAAGCGCCAGTTAAATTGGCTTACTCTGCGAAGAACCGTTCAGCGTCTATCCGTATTCCTCACGTTTCTAGCGACAAAGGTCGTCGTATCGAAGCGCGTTTCCCGGATCCGTTGGCTAACCCATACCTGTGTTTCGCAGCGTTGCTGATGGCCGGTTTGGATGGTATCCAGAACAAGATCCACCCAGGCGATCCAGCTGACAAGAACCTGTACGACTTGCCACCAGAAGAAGACAAATTGATCCCTACCGTATGCGCGTCTCTGGACGAAGCATTGGCAGCTTTGGATGCAGACCGTGAGTTCTTGACTCGTGGCGGCGTATTCACTGATGAGTGGATCGATGCGTACATCGAACTGAAAATGAACGACGTAACTCGTTCACGCATGAACGTGCACCCAGTTGAATTCGATATGTACTACTCTCTGTAATCAATCTCAGCCTGCGCTTGCGCAGGCCGATTGATACACAAACCCGCATCCAGCCTAGCTGGTGCGGGTTTTTTAATGCCCGGCTTTTTAGCCAGTCCGCAACAATGAACGCGGATCACACCCACGGGCATGACTGGCAAACCCAAACCAGAACTCCCACAAGACTTCGGGATTGCTGCGAACATTGAAATGGCCGGGCAGCTGACACACCAATCATGGGTATATGGCTGAAGCCATTGATTAAAAACAGCTATAGAAACATACCCATAGATTGCAACATGAAAGATGCTCAATCGTGGATAGAGAAATGGCAAAACTGCAAGCTATACCACAACAGACCTGATTGAAGCCGGAGCTGCTGCATACACCCAAATTCGCCACATCCTTTTGGGCTCACGGAGCCGCTGGCGATTGCTAGCTGGATCGTGGGCATAGAAGGCTTCAGCGGAACCGCTGCGCTGAACCATTCTGTTGCGTAGGGCATGCTTAGCCGAAGGCGTAACCCGCCAATCAGCAGGTGACTTCACATCAATCAGCGCGAACCTCGACTGGCCTTATAAGGCTATGCACATCGACTTTGACAGCAATACACCCACCCGCGTAGATCCACCAGCAATGGCCACGGCCATCAGCAAAGCGCCAAGGTGACGGAGAAGGGGGAATGGTTTTTTCATTCGGTCGGGATAGATCTGAGTTTGTGAGCAAAGATATTTAAAGAAGGGTATTGCGCTGCAGGACTTTTGAATAAAGTCATATAGAGCAATACCAAGGCTTAGATTTGCTTGCACCGCTGACACACGGTAAACACTGGGCTGCGCAAGCTTAGCCCAGTCTACGAAATGCCCAACTTACCGCGTTACAAATATCTACAAGGCAATACCCATGAAAATCCAATTACGCTGCGCTAAGCGGGCTGTTTCTAGTTTCGCCAAAGACAATATTCCTACAAATCATCGCAACAGAGCCTCCATATGAGGATTCGATAAAAACTAATAGCCGCGTCTCATACTTCTCGACTAATCTGGAAATCAAATTTTGAAAGTCAGACTCCACATAATTGCCAGCAAGAAGTACTCGCCAAGCATCACTTGATATGTTTTGGTTAGTGGCCGCATCCAACTTCCAGCAAAATATGTCAGATACAAGTAAGTAGTTCCTTGCAACTAATTGGAATGAATTTTGCTTCAAAATAGGCTCTTCATAGGAGCCAAGCTTGAAACGTAATCTTTTAGGTCAACCACTCACGCCCGATGAAATCGTCATGTTAGAGAGCATGGCGCAACAGCATCATCACGCCAATTTTCGCCCACGCGCCTTGGGTTTATTGGCTTTGCACGAAGGAGAGTCGCCCAAGACCGTGAGCAAAATATTACGCATGAGCGAACAAATGGT
>NZ_VIRW01000007.1 GCF_009760905.1 Chitinibacter sp. GC72
ACGCGACAGTGCATCACCATTTTGATGAAGAGGTGGTCAATCGTTGGTTGGTGGATCATCGTTTTGTGGTGATGTACTTGCCAGCGTATAGCCCTGAGCTCAATTTGATCGAGATCGTGTGGAAACACGCCAAGCATTTTTGGCGTAGCTTCAAGTCGTGGAGCAAGGATAAATTGGTCGAAGAAGTCCACACCCTTTTATCCGGCTTCGGTTCGAAATTTAAAATTAGTTATGCGTGATTACTTAGCTTTTTCCGCACAAAATTTATACAATGAGGTAATCGACTGCTACTACTCAATGTGCAGCGAATACATTAGCGCCACCTCTCAGCCAAAAACAAAAGCTTTTAGTGAAATACTGACAGCACACCAACTGGATCAAGACGCAAACACTAACAGGCTCGACCCAACTAATCAGTTAGCGTGGAAATTTCTTGTGCTTCCGGAATATCACGGAAGCAGTGAAAAAATAGAAGCTCAATCCTCGTATGAGCAATTTTATAAAAAAACCAACAGCGGGCCTAATTAAGGGCTCAACTCGCTTACGTGCACGGATTTAAACAAAGGCTTAGAAAAGACCTATGGCAGCTAAGATCAAATATCATTCGCACAGTTTCAAGCTCTTGATTGAGCGCTTTGGGTCGAACTCGCCAAAATAAAACAGTCTCCCATTTCCCTTTTCATCACACTCAATCCGCTGGCAGCATAATCATCGCCTGCAAGCCGCCTTCGTGGTGATTGCTCAGCACCAGCTCGCCGCCGTGCGCCTGGATGATGTTGCGGGCGATGCCCAAGCCCAGCCCGTGGCCGTGGCTGTTGCTGTGGCGGCCGTGTTCTAGCCGTACATAGGGGTCAAACAGCGTGTGCAGGGCTTCTTCAGGTACGCCGGGGCCGTGGTCGCGGATGATGATCACGCATTTGCCCACCCCTTCAAACACGCTGATTTCGGCGCTTTGGCCATAAAACAGCGCATTGTCGAGCAGATTGCCGATGGCGCGTTTCAGCGCCAGCGGTTTGCCTTTGACGCGCAGGCCGCAGCGGGTAAACGCCACTTCGTGCCCCGATAGGCGCGCGTCGCGCACCATACGCCCGAGCATGGCATCCAAACTAATTGCAGTGTGATTTTCGTGAATATCGCTGTCTTTCACGCTTTGCAACGCGCCCTTGACCATCATATCGAGCTCGTCGAGGTCTTCGTGAAACTCGGCGCGCGTGGCGTCGTCGTCCAGCATTTCGGTGCGCAATTTCAGCCGGGTAATCGGCGTGCGCAAGTCGTGGCTAATCGCAGTAAAGAGTTTTTCACGGTCTTCCAGATAGCGCACAATGCGCTCGCGCATGGCGGCAAAGGCTTGCGCGGTGCGGACAAACTCAACGCTGCCGGTTTCTGGCAATACAGGCGATTCGCCCTTGCCAAAGGCTTCAGCGGCATTCGATAGCGCGGCCAGCGGGCCGGTAATCCAGCGCGCCACCACCCAGCTGAGCAACAAGACGGTCAGCAAGGTCACAAATTGCAGCAGCCAGCGCTCGGGCGGCAAGGGATTGCTATTTTCCAGAAAAAACGGGTCAGGCATCAGTGTGGCCAGATACAGCCATTGCCCTGGCTCGAGTTGCGCCTGAATCACTAATATGGGCGCGGGGCGCGGCTTGATCAGCAGGGTGTTTTTGATCCAGTGATCGGGCAGCTCGGCAATCAGGGTGCCATCATTGTTGACCGCCAGCTTGTCAGGCCAGGCAAAGCTGACCCGTACAGCATGCAGTTGCGGCAGCTTGCTGGAAATATCCTGATGTATTGCCTCCAAGACCACATTGGACAAGGGCTCTGGCTCTATACCCTCTAGCTCAACCAGATCACTATTGGCGCTGATGAAAAAACGTGTCCCGCCGATTTCGCGGATCTGCTCGATCACCAGCTGGCGGTAATTGAGCGGCAGGCTGTGAAAATAGCGGATCGCACTCACCGCGCCCGACGACAGATGCAATGAAGCCTGCCGCACTTCCTGCTCGGATTTACCCTTGAGATAAGTAGCCCAGATCAGATTACCCAGCAGCTGCGACGCCAATACCCCCAGCGCCATCACCAGCAGAAAGCGGGCCAGCAGGCTGGCTGGCAACAAGCGCTCCACCCAGTTGGGCGCGCGGCGGCCAACCCAGCGGCCTATCCAGCGACCGATCTTGCGATCAGACAAACGGGCGGGCTGCTCATTGCCCTCAGTGCGCCAGCGCGCCGTGCTGGGGCTGGCTAGCTCCTGCCCCGCCTCAATCATCGCCGCCGTAATGCGCGGTTCAGACATTGCTCAGGCTCACCTCGGCCGACAGCACATAGCCTGCGCCGCGCACGGTTTTAATCAGGCTAGGCTGCTTGCCGTCATCCGACAGGCGCTGGCGCAGACGGCTGACCTGCACATCCAGCGAGCGATCGAGCGGGCCAATATCGCGGCCGCGCGTTTCTTCGGCTAGCTGGCTGCGATCCAGAATCTGCCCGGGATGCTCGAGAAAGAATTTCAGCAGCTGGAAATCCAGCCCGGTCAGCTTGACCGAATCGCCGCTGGGCGAATGCAAAGTGCGTTCAACCGTATCGAGCGTAAAGCCGACAAAGCGGTAATAGCGCCCGCCAGTGTGGGCATTATCCAGCCCGGCGCGGCGGTGGATGGCCTTGATGCGGGCGAGCAATTCGCGCGGGTTGTAAGGTTTGGCGATGTAGTCATCGGCGCCCAGCTCCAGCCCGACAATGCGGTCGGTGTCATCCGAGCTGGCCGTGAGCATAATAATCGGCACATTGCATTGCTTGCGCACGGCCTGACACAGCACAAAGCCATCGGTATCGGGCAGCATTACGTCCAGAATCACCAGGCTGAGCTCGTCGCGGCAGCGCTCGAATTCCTGATGAAAGCTCTCGCCATCGTGCGCAAGGCGCACTTCGTACTGATTGCGCTCCAGATACGCCTTGAGCAGCATGCGCGTTTTTTGGTCATCGTCGACGATCAGGATTTTTCGCGTCATTCCATATTTCCTTCTTGTATATTCAGAGCCCGCACCATAGCCGACATGCGCTGCTGGTAATCGGCCACGCTGATCCTGTCGTCCAGGTAGAACTTCTGGATTTGCGCCACGATGGCGTCTTTGAATTTTTCGTCGGTGGCCATGCGGTGTACCAGGCTGGGCGCCTGCACCACTTTGCCACGGTTAAATGTCTGCCAGGAGCTGGCGGCACAACGATCAAGCGCAGCTACGGCTTTGGGGTCCAGATCACGGCGCACCGGCACTGAGCCCTTAATGCGGTTATAGCCCTGCTGCACCGGCATGGACACCATCAGCTGCGCCACCTTTTCCTGCACGGCTTGCTGCGAATAATCGCCGCTGAACATCACAAAGCTATCAATGCTGTACAGATGATATTGCTGGGTATTGGGCACGGTGGTACAGGCAAAATCGGTGTCGAGCTTTTGCCCCATACTCAGCAATTCACCTTTGAACCAGTCACCCATAATCACCATGCCAATTTGTCCGGCGGCAAACTGCTGGGCCACGTCCGTCCAAGATTGCTCGCGTGGCAATTTGCCTGCCCCCACATGCGTATAGGTGCGCATCTGGCGCAAGCGATTCAGAGCGCGGGCAAAGCGCGCATCCAGATAGGCGGTGGCGCTGCGCTCGACAAAGACATCGCGGTAGAACGTGGGCCCGCCTTCCATCAGCACCAGCGTTTCAAACAGCGTGGCCACCTGCCAGGCTTCGCTGCTTTGCCCCAGCGGAATAATATTGGCCGCGGCCAGCCGCAGCGCTGCGCGCTTGAAATCATCCATGGTGCGCGGCTCGGGCAAACCGAGCTGGCGGAACAGGCGAACGTTGTAATACAGATTATTGATCCGGTGCAGCCCCAGCGGCGCCGCCACCGTGTGTTCGCGGTGCATCAGCAAATTGCTGACCGTGGGCGAGAGCGATTTGTGCCAGCCATGGGTTTTGGCCACCTGATCGAGCTCCAGAATCAGCCCCAGATCGGCCCATTCGGCAATCGCCGGGCCAATCAATTGCGCCACCGCAGGCTGCTTACCCGCCAGTACACGGCTTTTCAAGACCCGCATTGCGCCAATACCGCCACCACCGGGAATCGCGGCATCGCGCCACTCGATTTTTTCTTCGAGTAATTTACTTTGCAAAAACCGGGTCGCGCCGCGCTCGCTGGCGGAAGTCCACCAATGCAGCACATCGACCGATTCGCTGGCGCAGGCGTTGGCACAGAACAGCAAGCCCAGCACACTGATTTTTGCTTTGAATTCAAACACCTGTTGTGTACTCCACCAAGATGCGGTCACTATATCGTAAGCAAGGACAGTAAATTGTAATAAAACATCACATATTCTTGCCGAACCCTAACACGATTCACACTGCCGATACGCCCGCTTGGGCTTATTTTTGCTGAGTTCCCCGCCCTTGGCGATGAGGGCTTTCGTTAATATTTGTAAAGCCTGCCGGGCAGAAAATCAGGCAGAAAAACCACCATAGATGATATAAATCAGATAGTTAGCGTATTAACAAGCTGGGCGTCGGGGCAAAATCGTGTCACATGAATCAACGTGATAATTTCCTTGCACCGTGGCAGTAGATCACGGCAACACGAGGATATTCGATCATGCATAACACGCTTTACAAAGCATCAGTTCGCGCCGCCATCACCGCTGCATTGCTGGCTGGCAGCGCCGCACAAGCCGGCACCATTAACATTGAATCATGGCGCGTTGATGACAAAACACTGTGGGAAGACGTGCTGATCCCGGCGTTCCAGAAGAAAAACCCCGGCATTCAGGTCAAATTCACACCAACCGCACCCACTGAATACGATTCATCACTAACTGCGCGTCTGGCAGGCGGCACAGCGGGCGATCTGATCACCTGCCGCCCGTTTGACAAGTCGCTCGACTTGTTCAAAAAAGGCCAGCTGGAAAAACTCGATGGCAAGCCCGGCATGGAATATTTCCCAGCCTCGGCCAAAGTGGCCTGGCAAACCGACGATGGCAAAAACACCTACTGCATGCCGATGGCTTCCGTCATGCATGGTTTTTTCTACAACAAGAAAATCTTCAAAGACCTGAATCTGAAAGAGCCAAAAACGCAGGCTGAATTTTTTGCCGCGCTGGAAACCCTGAAAAAAGCGGGCAAAACGCCGATCGCACTGGGCACTGCCGATCAGTGGGAATCGAACCAGATCGTGTTCACCAGCATTGGTGCGAACGCGTGGAAAGGTGAAGAAGGCCGTAAAGCGCTGATCGCTGGTAAAGCCAAATTTACCGATCCGCAATTTGTGGCGGCGTGGGAACAAATGGCCAAGTGGGGCCCGTATATGGGCAAAGGCGCGTCAGCACAAACTTATGCTGACAGTCAAAACTTGTTCGCGATGGGCAAGGCCGGGATCTACCCGGCTGGCTCGTGGGATATTGCCTACTTTAACCAGCAAGGCCTCGATTTTGGCGCCTTCCCGCCGCCAGTCGCCAAAGCAGGCGACAAGTGCTACATCTCGGATCACACCGACATTGGCATGGGTATCAATCCAAAAGCCAAAAACAAGGCCGAAGCGTACAAATTCCTCGCCTGGCTGGGCTCGCAAGAATTTGCCGACCTGTACACCAATAAAGTCACCGGCTTTTTCTCGCTCTCAAACCACCTGATTTCGGTCAAAGACCCGGTGGCCAAACAGATGCTGGACTGGCGCAAATCCTGCGGTTCAACCATCCGCCTAAACGCGCAGATCATGAACCGTGGCGAGCCAGCGATGGAAAACGAGTTGTGGAATGTCAGCTCGCAAGTGCTGAACGGCAAAATGGCACCGAAAGACGCCGCCGCCAAAATCCAGACCGGTTTTGCCAAATGGCATAAGCCACAGCAGAAATAAACCACCCGGTTTCTCAACGGGCCAACACGACCATCAAGTGGGTATATCAATGTAGAGCATATTCAATATGAGCTATGGCGCTATACCCTCCTCTCCTCCTCTCACAGTGATGGATGTGGGTTTCAGCCGGCGGTGCGTTCCATCCACCACCGCCGGTTCTTTTTATTTCCGCAACATTGCGCTGGCAATGCCAGCCATGGACTTTGTTTGGGAGCTTGCGATGAAACGCATGCCTTGGCATATCGCCGTCTTTTTAGCCCCCGCCGTGCTGCTGTATTCGGTCTTTAGCGCGCTGCCGCTGCTCGATACGCTGCGTCTGGGTTTTTTCACCAGCAATGACGCTGGCCAAACCAGCTTTGTCGGCTTGGCCAACTACATCACGATTCTGACCGACCCGGCCTGGTCGGAATCGTTCTGGAATGCGATGTGGAATAACTGCAAGTTTTTCCTGATTCACTTGCTGATCCAGAACCCCATCGGCCTGATTCTGGCCACCTTGCTCTCGCTCAAAGGCCTCAAGGGCGCGCGTCACTATCGCACGCTGATTTTCCTGCCAACGCTGCTGTCGGTCGTGATTATCGGCTTTATCTGGCAATTGATTCTGTCGCCTTTGTGGGGTGTTTCCGAAGGCTTGCTGGATAAAGTGGGGCTCGTTGATTACTTCGCGCCATGGCTGGGCGAAGAAGGCTCGGCCTTGATTACATTAGCGCTGATTTCAGTCTGGCAGTTTGTCGGCATCCCGATGATGCTGATTTACGCTGCGCTATTGGCCGTGCCGGAAGACATCGTTGAAGCTGCGCACGTGGAAGGCGCTTCCGCTTGGCGCATTTTCTGGGAAATCAAACTGCCGCTGATTTTACCGACGCTGGGCTTGGTGACGATTCTGACTTTCGTCGGCAACTTTAATGCCTTCGATTTGATTTACTCGGTCAAAGGCGCCATCGCCGGGCCGAACTACAGCACCGATATTCTGGGCACGCTGTTCTACCGCACCTTCTTTGGCTACCAGAGCCAGATCGGCAGCCCAACGATGGGCGCAGCCGTCGCGACTTTGATGTTCCTCGTCATCCTCGCTGGTGTCGGTGCGTATTTCTACTTTGTTCAGCGCAAGCTGACGCGTTACGAGCTTTAAGGAGCGCGCCATGAATAAACATAAAGTCACTAAGCCGCTCTCGGCAGCAGGCGTTCATCTCGCACTCGGCGGCTACACGCTGCTGGCGCTGTTTCCGATCATCCTGATTCTGATTAATGCGTTTAAAAGCCGCTCGGGCATTTTTGACGATCCGCTGGCTTTACCGAACGCCGAAACCTTCTTTATTGGCGGCTTTGAGAAGGTCATCGCCAAATCGAACTTCATGCTGTATTTCGGCAATAGCCTGACGGTGACGCTAGTGTCGCTGGCGCTGATCTTGCTGTTTGGCGCGATGGCAGCGTGGGCATTATCGGAATATAAATTTCGCGGCAATCGCCTGCTGGCGCTGTATATGGCGATCGGCATTATGGTGCCGATCCGCTTGGGCACCGTGTCAATCTTGGAGCTGATCGTCGAATTGAATCTGATCAATACGCTGACGGCCTTGGTGCTGGTCTACACCGCGCAAGGCTTGCCGCTGGCGATCATGATTTTGTCCGAGTTTATTTCGCAAATCCCGAAAGAGCTCAAAGAAGCTGCGCGCTGCGACGGCGTGGGCGAGTTCAAGATTTTCTTCCAGATCATCCTGCCGCTGATTCGCCCTGCAGTCGCGACGGTGGCGGTATTTACGATGATTCCGGTCTGGAACGATCTCTGGTTCCCGCTGATTTTGGCGCCGGGTGAAGAAACGCAAACGGTCACGCTGGGCGTGCAGCAATTTATTGGCCAATACGTCACCGATTGGAACGCCGTGCTCGCGAGCTTGAGCTTGGCGGTGATTCCGGTGCTGATTATGTACACGATCTTCTCGCGCCAACTGATCCGAGGCCTGACTTCGGGCGCGGTGAAATAAGTTTGTGTTTTATAGGAGCCACAACGAAGCGCGCTGATTGAGCTGGGGCTTAAAACCCCGTGTAGCGAAAACCGCGGCGAGGAGAGAGACAAACAGTTTCATCGTTTGGCTCACGACGACGCAAGGGCAGCGCGGAGCGCTTTTCGCCCGGGTCGCCTTCTCTTGCTTACTTCTCTTGGCGAAGCAAGAGAAGTAAGTCCCTGTCGCGGATCGCGACTGTAAAACAGAGTGCCGAAGGCACTAAACCGAAAAATATGACACGTTCACAATACCACCACGGGTATTGCTATCAAGAACAAATAGAAATTGACCTCTCTGGCCATACCCAGGAGGTCGCAATAGGAGTACGCAGATGGCAACAGTAAAACTCAATAATCTATCCAAATCCTACGACGGCACAGCCAAGGTTTTGGATGGCATTAATCTGGATATCAAACACGGCGAATTCGTGGTGCTGGTCGGCCCATCGGGCTGCGGCAAATCGACGCTACTGCGCATGTTGTGCGGTTTGGAATCGATCACCGGCGGCGAGCTGTCGATTGGCGACGCGGTGGTGAATGATTTGCCACCCGCCGAGCGCGGTATCGCGATGGTGTTCCAGAGCTACGCGCTCTACCCGCATATGAGCGTGTACAAAAACATGGCGTTTGGCTTAAAAATCGCCGGCGAAGACAAAGCGCAGATTGATGTACGCATCAAAAACGCTGCCAAAATTCTGAAAATCGACCACCTGCTTGAGCGTCTGCCGCGTGAATTGTCGGGCGGCCAGCGCCAGCGCGTGGCAATTGGTCGCGCGATTGTGCGTGAGCCGAAACTCTTTCTATTTGATGAACCACTGTCGAATCTGGACGCTGCTTTGCGCGTACAAACTCGCCTTGAAATCGCCAAACTGCACCGCGATCTGAACGCAACGATGGTCTATGTGACGCACGATCAGGTTGAAGCGATGACGCTGGGCGATAAAATCGTCGTCATGGAAGGCGGCCATATCCAGCAAGCCGGTACGCCGCTGGAGCTGTACCAGCAACCGGCCAATCTATTCGTTGCGACTTTCATCGGCTCGCCCAAAATGAATTTGCTCAAAGGCCGGGTGACGTCGATTGACGCGGGCGGCGTGTATATCACGCTGGCAGGCGGGCAGGAAATTCGCGCGATGGTTGACGCGGCAAATCTGAAAGTCAACGAAGACGTCACCGTCGGCATTCGCGCCGAGCATCTGCAGGAAGACCGGCTCGAAGGCGTCACAGAATGCGAAAAATTCAACGGCAAAGTCAATCTGGTCGAACACTTGGGCGAAGCCAATTACCTGTATATCACGCTAGCTAATGGCAGCGATATCGTCGTACGCGGCGATGGCGAGCGCGATGTGGCGCTGGGCAGCAGCATCGAAATCAGCGCCGCGTGCCAGTCTTTCCACGTCTTTAACGCTGCTGGCCAGGCCTTGCGCCGCCTGAAGCCCGGCAATATGCGCTCGTCACGACACAGCCCGTCACTCGCTGCGGCGTAAGGGCACGGATAAGGGCAGCGGCGGCTGATCGTGGCACTTTGATCTGGGTTTTCGCAGTGGCGGCATAGCTTCACTCGGGCAAGTAAGCTATGCTGCCACAGCGACCTGCTGGCCGTTTTAGGGTACACCGTGTTGACCTGAGTCGTGACACTGTAGCCCCTCCCGCTTAGCCGATTCTGTTCAAGCCCCTATGCCTAATTCAACCACGATGACCGATGAGCTTGCCGCGCAGCTGGCGCACATCCAGGGCATTTATCATCAGCAACCTGATCTGGCCCGCCAGCACTGCGAGCAACTGATCGGGCAGGCGCGCGAGCAGCATGCCACCTTGCTGCAAATCCATGCTGCCGAGCTGTACGGCAAAATCATGGATCATATGGGCGAGCCAATCAGCTCACGCAATTTGCTGTACGAGGCGCTGCAGCAGGCGCAGGCGATTCATAATTTCAAGCTCGAAGCCAGGGTATGCGAGCAGATAGCTCGCTCTTATTACACTGCAGGCGATTACCCCACTGCGTTGCAAAGCTGGCTGCGCTGTATCGAGCTGGCCGAATTCAAGGATGGCGAAGCCAGCGTCTGGATGCTGGCCAAGATTGGCGTCGGCCAAGTTTATGATGCGCTGGGCGAATGCCAGACCGCACTGCTGTTTCACAACAAGGCACTGAGCCGCATTGGCGAAGTGGACGATGCGTATCTGCACGCCAAAATCCTGATCAATATCGGCGTAGTCCAGCTCAAGCTCGATTCACTCAAAGCCGCCGAACAGGCGCTCACTCAATCGCTGGATTTATGCCTCAAGCATGATTTTCCCGACTATGCCGCCACCTCGTTTTCCCGGCTGGCCGAAATCTCGCTCAAGGAAAACGCGCTCGATCAGGCCATGGAATTGCTCAGCAATGCGCTGCACTATGCGCGCAGGGTCAATTATCGCTGGGGCGAGGCCAATATTCTGCACAATATGGCGCTGATTCATTCGCGCCAGCACGATGATCAGGCGGCACTGGAACGGGTGTTTATTGCGCAGGGTATTGCCCGCGCCGCGCAGTTCTCCCCGGTGCTGATGCGCCTGCATCAGTCTGCCGCGCACTTTGCCGAGCAGACCGGCCAGATCTCATTGGCCATTAGCGAATTGAAAGCCGGTATTGCGCTGCAAACGCATTTGCAGCATAGCAATCAGTCCGCAGAAAACGATGCACTGGTACGCAAAACCAATTTGCGCGCCAGCACCAGCAGCAAGCTGGTTGATCTGGCCAATCATCACCTGATCGAACACGGCGACAGCTGCGACTTCTGGCCGCTGATTGCGCAGGCAGGCTGCGATATATTGCAGCTCGATCGCGTCAGCATATGGCAGCTGAGCGCCGATGCGGCACAGCTGGATAATCTGTACTGCAGCGAACAGCGCCTCTACCCTGCCCGGCTAACGCTGTATCGCGAGCAGATTCCAGTGTTCTTCTCCAGCCTGGCCCGCAAACAGGCGACGATTGCGCACGACGCCGAGCACCATCATTACGCCTGGGATCTGGCGCAGCATTATCTGCTACCACGGCAGGTGCACTCGGTGATGATTTTCCAGCTCCAGTACAATGAGCAGCAGATTTTGCTGATGTTCGAACATCAGGGCACGCAGCGCAACTGGCTGCCCGACGAGGTGCAATACGGCCATCAGCTGAGCAATATTGCCGCGCGCGCACTTAGCAATGAAGACCGCCGCCATTTCCAGGACGAAATCCACATTCTGAATGCACGCCTGAGCGAAGCGCACACCGAGCTGGAACAGCGCGTTGAAGAGCGCACGCAGGTGCTGGCACAGAGCAATCGCGAGCTGGAGCAGGCGATGCACCAGCTGGTGCAAACCGAAAAAATGGCGGCACTGGGGCGGCTGGTGTCGGGCATTGCCAGCGAGCTGGTGACGCCGCTGGAAGAAGCGCTGCTGTATAGCCAGTCGCTCAATCAGAGCAGCACGCAAATTGCACGACAACTGGCCGACAATGCCCTCAAAAAATCCGACCTGCTTGGCATGGTGGGCACCATTCACATGCAAAGCAGCAGCATCGAGCAAAAAATCGCCAAAGCCAGCGAGCTGGTCAGCCAGTTCAAGCTGGTGGCCGTCGATACCAGCAGCGAGCGCCGCCGCACCTTTAATCTGTACCAGACCGTGCAGGATCTGGTCAGAATCCTGTCGCGCTCGCTGGCCGGGCCATCACAGCAGATTTTGCTGGCCATCGATCCGGCCATCGAGCTCGACAGCTACCCCGGTGCGCTGGAGCAGATTCTGACGCATCTGATCCAGAACTCGCTGCAGCATGGTCTGGCCGGCAGGGAGAACGGCATGATCGAATTGAACGCCCAGCAAATCGGCCAGCAGCTGGTGCTTAGTTGCTGCGACAACGGCAGCGGCATTGCACCTGGCTTGCTTGCGCAGGTGATGGAGCCTTTTGTGCATGGCGATCAGGCGCACAGCGGGCTGGGGCTGTATATCAGCAGCAATCTGGCCAGGGAGGTATTGGGCGGGAAGCTTTATGTAGAAAGCTCTACAAAGCAATACACCCTGATCAAACTGGAAATCCCCTTGCGCGCGCCCTAAATCCAGGGTGGCCAGAAACGGCAGAAAAAACCCAAAACTATGCCACACTGAATTCATTCATTGCGGGTTTAGTGAAACAGACCCAAGCATTTATTACTACAGGAAAGCACCGTGCAATCCGATCTGGCCGCCCAGCTCATCCAAATCGAACACATCTGGCATAGTCAGCCCGAAGCGGCGCGGCTGGCCTGCCTTGAGCTGATTACTCAGGCGCGCGAAATGCGCCAGCCCTATTACCAGATTTGTGCTGCCGAGCTGTACGGCAAAATCATGGATCACGAAGGCCGCGCTTTTGAAGCGCGCAATGTGCTATACGAAGCCGTCCAGCAGGCGCAGGCGCTGCATGATTTTATTCTGGAAGCACGGATTTACGAGCAGATTGCCCGCCTGCATTACACCAAGGGCGAATACCGCACCGCCTTGCAAAACTGGCTCACCTGCATCGAGCTGGCCGAGAGCGACGCCAAAACCTGGATGCAAGCCAAAGTGGGCGTTGGGCAGATTTACGACGCGCTGGACGATCCTCAAGCGGCCATCCAGTTTCATCAGGCCGCCGCAGCGCGCATTAATGAAGTGAACGATCCGTATCTGGAAGCCAAAATCTACATCAATCTGGGCGTCAATCTGCTACGCTGCCACCGCAACTCCGAAGCCAGACAAATCCTGGAGCGCGCGCGCGATCTGTGTCTGATCCATCATTTCCCCGACTACGCGGCCGAATCCTACTACCGGCTGGGCGAAATCGCGCTGGATGAAGGTGATCTGAATCTGGCCATGCACTTGCTCGACAATGCGCTCAAGCTGGCGCAACAGGTTGCCTATCAGTGGGGGCTGGCCAATATCTACAGCGCGATGGCCAAAATCCACGCCCGGCAAGAACACTGGCAGCAAGCGCTGGATGTCATTCACGAAGGCCAGCGTATAGCACTGGAAAATGATTTCTCGCACATTCTGATGCGCCTGCACCTGGCGGCCGCCAGCTACGCCGAAGCTTTATTCAATATGCCGCTAGCACTGGCCGAACTGAAAGCTGGTTTTGAATTTCAGCAGCAGCTCAACAACAGCAGTCAGCCCGAACAGCGCGCCGAGCTGGAACAAAAAACCGGCCTGCGCCTGAGCGTGGGCAGCATGTTGATCAATCTGGCTAATCACCCGGCCATCGAGCAAGGCAAACCCGACGAGTTTTGCCCCGAAATCACCCAGGCGGCAACCCGGATTCTGAATCTGGATCGGGTGGGATTATGGCTGTGCGAAGCCGATCAGCTTCGCTGCCTGAGTATGTATTGTCGGGAAAGCGGGCAATTTATCCACGAGGCGCCGATTCTGGCCTCAGCGGCGCCGGTATTCATGCGCCTGATATCGCGCCACAAATCGCTGATTGCCCACGACGCGCTGCATCACCCTGATGCCTGGGATCTGGCCGAGTATTATCTGCAGCCACGCCAGATTCAATCCATCCTGGCTTTTCCGGTTCACAGTAGCAACCAGCATTATGTGCTGATGTTCGAGCACCGTGGCGAGCAGCGTAACTGGATTCCGGACGATATCCAGCACGCCAGCCAGATCGCCGATATTGCGGTGCGCGCGATGACTAATCAGGAGCGCAGACAATTCCAGCATGAAATTCACGAGCTTAATGTGCGGCTGATCGAATCGAACGAAGCGCTGGAAAGCCGGGTGCAGGAGCGCACCAAAGCATTGGCGCAAAGTAATCAGGAGCTGCATCTAGCGATGGACAAGCTGGTGCAATCGGAAAAGCTCGCCGCATTGGGCAGTCTGGTCGCCGGGATTGCCCACGAGCTCAATACCCCACTGGGCGCGGCGCTGACCTGCAGCAGCGCGCTAAGCACCAGCAGCCTAGAGCTCGATCAGCAGCTGCAAAGCAATACGCTGAAAAAATCAACGCTGGAAAGCTATATCAGCAACAATCTGGACGCCAGCCAGCTGATCGAGCGCAATATCCGCCGCGCCAGCGATCTGGTTTCGCATTTCAAGCAGGTTGCCGTCGATACCGACAGCACCAGACGCCGCGAATTCGATCTGGCCGAGCTGATCGACGAAGTGCTGCTGATGCTGCACCCGCAGCTCAAACACACTCAGCATCGCGTGCAAAACCAGATTCCAACTGGTGTGCTGTTCAACAGCTATCCGGGGCCGCTTGAGCAGATTTTCAGTAATTTCATTCTGAACAGCGTTCTGCACGGCTTTGAAAGCCTGCCCTCGGGGCAGATCACCATATCGCTGGCCGAGCACGCGCCCGACTATTGCCGCATTGTGTATCAGGACAATGGTTGCGGCATCAGCAGCGAGCTGCAAAAACGCGTGTTCGATCCGTTTTTTACCACCAAGCTGGGCAAAGGCGGTAGCGGGCTGGGGCTGTATATTGCCTACAATCTGGCCACCGGCGTACTGGGCGGCGAGCTGTATCTCGATAGCGAGCCGGGGCAATTTACCCGCTTTACGCTGCATCTGCCGCTACTGGCACCCAACATACAGCAGCCCGATTTAAGCAAACCGAGTATCTAGCTACCGTTGTCAGGGCACCGCCTCATCAATCACCTGCATGCGCAGCGGCACAATCAGCTCGCTCTCAACCGCCACGCCACCGCGCCGCGCCGCTCTGAATGTCCATTCATTCAAGACCTGCTTTCTGGCCACCTGATCAAAAGCGTCATACCCGCTGCTTTGCATAATCTCGACCTCACGTACCTCCCCGCTGGCCGCCAGCACAATGCGCAGCCTGACCGTGCCATTGGCTTTGAGCTGGCGCAATTGGCGTGGAATCTCCGGCGTCGGATGGCGCAGCAATGCCGGGCCGCTATTGCCACTCTCTGCAACCTTGCTGGCTGCGGTTGATTGCGGGCCTGCTGAAGCGGCAGGATTGCGCTCTGTAGCCATGCGTTCAGCAGCCGCTTCTGATTGCGCTTTTTCTACGGGTGCGCTGGCAGATGGGCTTTGCTGCGTAGCTGGGGCTGGCAGTTCCGGCTGCTTGGACACCAGCGAGCCGGGCTGGATAGGCGGCAGCGGCGCTTTTCCCGGCTGTTTTACGGCTTGCGGTGCGGGCTGCACGGCAGATTGCTGCACGGTGGTTCGATCCGATGGCGCAGGTGGTGGTACAGGCGCCAGATCAAACACCATCATCACCGCGCTGGCCCGTTCAGGCGGCGTGTACGGCAGCCAGACGATCAGGCTGGCGTGGATCAGCAGCGACAACAGGACAATCCATTTCCAACTCAGTG
Organism: Chitinibacter sp. GC72; assembly: GCF_009760905.1. Taxonomy (GTDB): domain Bacteria; phylum Pseudomonadota; class Gammaproteobacteria; order Burkholderiales; family Chitinibacteraceae; genus Chitinibacter. Next base: position 15,202 of record NZ_VIRW01000007.1, read on the forward strand.
TCATACTGTGTTTCCCGAATGCCAGCTGAGGTGCGCCCTACAGGCTTTCAGCTGGCCATTCACAAGCAGCCGCGGGTGGATCTGCTGACCCATCGCAGCCCGGCTGCGCTTCAAATAAAAACTGCTAAAGTGGATTATCCCACCACAGGCAGCCTACGATGACCTACACCATGCTTATTGTTGACGACAGCCGGGTTTCACGCCTGATGCTACGCTCGCAACTGGCCGATCTGCGCCCGAATTGGCATTTTCTGGAGGCCGCCAATGGTCAGGAAGCCATTGACCATGCTATCCGCGAAACTATCCAGCTGGTCAGCATGGATCTGAACATGCCGGGCATGGATGGCATTGAAGCCGCCCGCCAGCTGCATGCGCTGCAAAGCGAAGCCAAAATCATCCTGCTCACAGCCAATGTGCAACAAAGTACACGTGATCGCGCAGCGGGAGCCAAACTCTACTTCATCCCCAAACCAATCAACAAGCAAACACTGCTGCAGATTATTGCTTTTGCCGAGGGCCAATAATGCGCGAGTTTACGCCTTTGCAGCAGGATGCCATCTGCGAGATTTTCAATATCAGCGTTGGGCAGGCTGCCGCCACAATGAGCCAGATGGTCGGCGAAGAAGTCCTACTTTCGGTGCCCTATCTCCAGTTCTACACGCTGGAAAACGCCTGCGAGCTGCTATCGAAGAGCAATCTGCGCATTTGCGGTGTCCAGCAGGATTTTGACGGCTGTTTTAACGGCCACGCTTTTCTGATTTTCCCGGAAAACCGCTCGCTGGAGCTGGTACGGCTGATGATAGGTAAAAACATGCCGATCGAGTACCTGTCCGAGCTTGAGCAAGACGCGCTGGCCGAGGTGGGCAATATCATCCTCAATGCCTGTCTGGCCTCGCTATCCGAAGTATTCCAGCAGCAATTTCATTGCGGCCTGCCCATCTTGCACATCGGCAGCAGCCAGGAAGTGCTGCAGCGCTGTCAGCCCGAACAGCTGGTCATGCTGCTGCATATCCAGTTCACACTGGCTGATCGCAAAATTGAAGGTTATGTCATTTTCATCATGAACTCGGACTCGCTGGATTTGCTGGTTTGTGAAATCGAGAAATTTCTATCAGGTATAGGGCCGCAGGCCAGTTATTGATTAGCTCAGGGCCATATACATTATGAAAAATCGTTATCCTTTATTGCTCTATAGCGCCTTTGATACCTTGGAGCTGGGCATTATCCTGCTCAATCAGCGCGGCGAAATTGTGCTGTGGAATCACTGGCTCGAGCGTGCCTCCGGCCTGAGTGCCGATCAGGTCGCGGGCATGCGGCTGGTGGAAGCCTGCCCCGAGCTGCAGCACAGCCGTCTGATTCAGGCACTGGAGCAGGCGCTGCACAAAAACCTGTCGGCCACGCTGTCGCAATCGCTGAACAAAGCGCCGTTCAATCTGTTTCGCGCCCCGCAGCAGCAAGGGGATATGCCCACGCGCATGCAGCAGGCCATCCATATCACGCCTCTGCCGCAGTACAACGACGAGCAATTTGCGCTGATCCAGATTCACGACGTCACCAACTCGGTGATGCGCGAAGAAATCCTGCAAGAGCGCGCCGAATCGCTGCGCCGCTATGCCTATCAGGACGAGCTGACTGGCGTGCCCAACCGCACGTTTTTCAATGAAACACTGCAAAACCTCTGGCGGCTGGCCGGGCGGCAAGGCAGCGAAATCTCCATCCTGATCATCGATCTGGATCATTTCACCCGCTTTAACGAACAGGAAGGCCATCTGGCTGGCGATCAATGCCTGCAGAAAATTGCCAAAGCCCTGCAAAGCACTTTGCGCCGCCCGGAAGATCTGATCGCCCGCTTTGGCGGCGACAAGCTGGTGGTGCTGCTGCCATATACGCCGCTGATCGGCGCGAAGAACATCGGCTTGCGCCTGCTCGACGTGATTCACCAGCTGCAGATCCCCTACCCGCAATCGCCCACCGGCTATGTCAGTGCCAGCATAGGGTGCGCCGGCAGTATGGCCAGCCACGAGCTTGACCCGAGTTATCTGGTACAGGAAGCCGAGCTGGCGGTGTTTTTTGCCAAACAGAACGGGCGCAATCAGGTACGCGATAGTCAGGTTCCGCTTAAAAATACCGCCGACTCATCCTCCCCCGATTCAGCGGCCAGCTCGACCCTTGGCCCGCCTCATTAAAAACAAACCCATTACCGCCAGCAGCACATTGGCAGCGGCAAAACCGGCTAGAATCACATCGCGGCTGGTTTTGCCCAAACCATCGAGCCAGTGCCATTTGTGCAGATTGGCAAACAGATAGCCTTCAAATCGATCGGCATTGTCCACTCGGGTGGAAAATGTGCCCGTCGCTGGCTCGAGGTACCAGCTGGGCTGATTGGGCAGCGCCAGATCTACGCGGTACACCGGCAGCCGTTTCTGGAAAAAGCCGTATTCGCCGCCAAACTGGCTGATCAGGCTGACCTTGCTCACCGACGCGTTTTGCACAGTAGCATCGTGCGGAGCCAGCTGACGCACCAGTTGCATGGCATGAATCTGCGCCAAACCCTGCTGTGGCTGGCCGTGCGCATCCAGATAGTCCGGCAGCTGCGAAGGGGCGGTGCTGGCATGATGCTGATGAGCAGCCACCTGGGTATTGCCCTGCAGCTCTTTCTTAGTATGCTCTACCAGCCAATACCCCTTACCAGCGACATTCACTGCAGTGAGCACCGCCACGCCGGGCGGGATATGGTGCAAGTCGGGCAATTGCGCCAGAGGCTGCGCTTTGGCCGCCTGAAACGGCGCGGCTTGCAGCCATAAATGCGTCAAACCGGATACGGTAATCACCAGACCGGCGACGCCTGCGCCCAGACCCAGTGCCCGATGCAGACGGCGCAAACGCTGCTGCTCGCTTCTGAGCGTGCCCATCCGGTAACGTAGCCAGTACATCCACAAGCCGCCGAGCATGCTGAGCAGCGCAATGCCCAGCACCAGCGTAATACCAGCTTTTTTCACCGGTTCGCTCGCCCAGCTCCAGGTGTGCAGCAGCGAAAACACCGGCATCAGGCTGCGCTTGGTCTGGTCGGACAAGCTGGCCAGACGCCGCCCTTCGGTATCGACAAAGGCCACCATGCCATCGTCGCGGGCAAACTCGACCCGCCAGACCGGCAGCATTTTATTGATGGCCGGATAGCTGCGGCTAAACTCGGTCACCGGTGTGATGCGCGCAATCGGCGACTGCATATCGCCCACCAGCGCACGTGCCAGACGCTCGGCCTCGGCCGCGTCGGCATTCACCAGCAGCTTGCCATTTTGCGCGTCATACCAAAGGCCGCTCGCCTGCCCCTGCAAACCAATCCGCCACGCCGGCTGCTCGCCGAGCATGCGCAAACGGGCCGACTGGATTTGTCCGGCGGGCAGCTGCAGGCTGTGCAGCGTCACCGGCTGCAGATCGGCAGGCAGCGCAGCTGGCACGGGCAAGGGCTGCACCTTGGGCGAGAGCGCCGACATAATCGGGTGCAAGACCCCGGTTAAGCCCCAGAAAATCACCGCTATCCCGGCCACCCACGCCAGCTTTTTATGCCAGCGATTCAGCCAGCCCAGCCTACTGACCCTGTTGCCCTTGCTGCGCTGCGTGCTCTGGGGGGCCAATTCAATCTCTTCGCGCTTCATTACTGTTCTCCTTTAGCGCCAAAGGGACTGGCGCCGAAAGCATAGCTCACACCAACAAAGAAACTGCGTGGTGCGCCAGGACTGTAGGTATCCTGCGTATTAGGGCCATGTGCACCGCTGCCCTTGTAGCTGGATGCGGCCATTTCGGCGTAATGTGCATTGCTTAAATTGAGCGCATGCGCCCAGAAGGTCCAGTTCTGCTGGCGATATTCCGCCCGCAGATTAAAGAGGGTATGTCCCTTGTACTCAACGGTGTTGCCGCTATCCATCCAATACGGCCCCAGGTATACCGTTTCCAATGCCAGCCTGGCCTGGCTGAACGGCTTGTAGGTCAGCTCCAGCGTGCCTTGCCACTTGGGGGCTGCCGGAATGTCCTTGCCCGCGTAGTTTTCGCTTGGTGACGGGCTGTACTGGCGGTAGCGATGCTGCGCGTACTGGCCAGCCAGACGGGCAGTCCACTGTGGATTCACAGCCCAGTCCAGCCCCAGCTCGACCCCCTGATGCCGCGTTTTACCCGCGTTTCGTGGCTCGGATTTGCCTGGGATAATGCTGTAGCTCACCAGCTCGTCTTCACCGTCGAGGCGGTACACCGCTGCATCAACCTTCACACCAGCCAGCGGCGAAAAACGCGCGCCCAGCTCGAACTGATCAAAACTGGCCGACTTCAGATCGGGCACAGTGGCGCTGCTAAATAGCGAGCCGACTTCGGGCGGCGTAAAGCCCTGGCTGTAGCCACCGTAAACAAAGACCTGGCTGGCTGCATCCCAGGTAAAGCCGACTTTGGGCGAAGTCGCTGCAAACGACTGCGTTTGCGAAGCCGCGCCAGTGCTCGCCGACGGCGTTAAATGATTGGTAAAATCGTATTTCACCCGGTCGTAACGGATTGCACCATTGATCGCCCAGCCCGCCGCCAATGCATAGCTGGCATCGGCAAACAGCGCCTGATTGCCTAGATCAACACGGTAATCGCGGCGCACGCTGCCGGTTTGGTAGCTGAGGTATTTGCCAGTTTTCGGATCACGGACGATAGATAGATTTACTTCGCGCTGATCATTCGGGCTGGCCTCGATCAGGCCACCCACGGTCAGCTTCAAATCGCCCCATTGCTGGCGATGAAAGGCACTTAGCCCCAAAGATGTGAAGCTGTTATCGGTCGTTCGCCCGCTGGCCGAACTCGCCCCGGTATTGAAAATCAGATAGCTCGGTAACTGATAGGTGCTGTTGTCGCGGTAATACAGCGTGGCGCTACTAAAACCGCCCGCGTTCAATTCGCCCGCCAGACTGCTACTGGCGCGCAGGGCTTCAACCTGACGCGTGGTGAAGGTCTGATACGAATAACCGGGGCGGGTCTGATAGTCGCTTTCATTCACACTGCCTGGCATATCGGTATCGAGCTTGGAATAGGTCAGCACCGATTTCCACAGCAGCGAATCGGTGAGCCAATGATCCAGCCGCGCAGTCAGTCCGGTTTTATTCATCGCGCTATAGTCTTGCCAGCTGCTGCCACGCGTGGCGCTATAGCCAGAGATACGCAAGCCGGTATCACCCCAGGAATTAGATACACCAAGGTCTGTACGGCGATACCCCTCGGAGCTTAATTGCGCAACAGCATTCCAGCTCAGTGTCGCGCTGGGCGCAGCGGTGGTGAAATTGACTGCACCACCAACCGCATTGCTGCCATACAGGCTGGACGCTGGGCCTTTGACGACTTCAATACCGTCACTGCCGGGCAGATTGATTTCATACAGCGCGTTGTGGTTGAAAATACCGACCGGACGAATCGGTACGCCGTCTTCCAGATACTGATACACCGCCGAATAAGTCATCGGCTGGCGAATCGACATATTGTGCTGCTCGTTGCCCAGATCGGTCATATGCACGCCGGGAATTTTATCGAGCACCTGGCCGATAAAGTTGGGCTTGGTCTCTGCGATGGTTTTTTCGTTCACTTTGCCCATCGCCATTGGTGCTTTGGTCAACGGCGTGGCTTCACGGGTGGCGGTAACGACAATTTCATCCAGTTGTGTGATTTCGCTGGCGAACCCATTCGCAGGCCCCAGCGTGGCCAGGACGGCGCAGACACTGCTGCGCAAAGTTGGAATAGCAGACATTTTTTTCCTCACGGTCTGGCGCGCAGCAGGCGGCCAGACTCGGCGAGCCCTGCTGCCAAATGCAGCAGGGCTAATCGAATCCATACCTGCAAACACCGCGTGGCTGGCGCCAACGCGGACAGACCGGCAGCAGCACAACAAGGATTTGCAGATTGTTGACGTTGACCTTGGGCTTGAAAACCCAAAGTCAGCAGACACTAGATAGATTGATCAGGAAATCAGCGGCGGGCCGCGCGGTGGCGGCGGCGTGGAGAATGAGAGCGGGGAGACAAAAGCCTGTTGCCACGGCGGCGGCGCATGCTGCAGGGGTGCAAGCAAAGGCAGGCTGACTGGCGCTTGCAGCGGTGCAATGGCGTGCAACCCGGCCACCGAACACAAAGCACATTTGACGATCAGCTTGGCGTCGCCACGCTCGCTGGCCAGCACGGCCATCTCGGCGATCTCGAGCAGATCGGTATCGGGCGTCAGCACATTACCATTCAGCGCAGCAGGCACCGGGCCAGTACCACACCAGGCCATTTTCACGCCAGCATCCATCGCTGCCGCATGCACAAACGGCAGCAACAGCTGCGCCACGATGGCCAGCAGCGCTAGCCAGCTGGCCAGCGTGGCACGACGGGGCAGGAAAAGGGCAGGAAAACCGCGTGGGCGCACAGCAACACACCATAAAAGAAGTGCGCAGATCTTAACGTAAATATTCACCCCCTGCCTTTGGAAAAGCTTACAGCGCCAACCGGGCAAGAAGATCGTGCGCCAGAACACAATTTGCTGGCTAAGCTGAAAACAGGGATGCTCGCAACAGGATAAAAATAATGGCGAAACCATCGGCAAGTGCCGCAAGCAGGCAGGTACTTCGGCTGCTTCAACAACTGTCGCAGCAATCGGGGCTGGCCAAAATCCGCCGTGAATATCTGGCCGACGATCTGGGTGCGGGGATCAGCGTCTGCGTGGTGCTAATTCCGGCCTGCGTGGCCTACGCCGATCTGGCGGGCATGCCGGCCCAGTATGGCCTGTATACCGCGCTGGCCGGCATGCTGGTGTACGCCCTGCTGGGCAGCTCGCGCCAGCTGATTGTCGGGCCGGATGCCGCGCTCGCCTTGCTGGTGGCGGCGGCCATTACCCCGCTGGCCAATGGCAATCCGGCGCAATACCTGATGCTCAGTAGCGTACTGACGCTGCTGGTGGGCGTGCTGATGCTGATTGCAGCCAAGGCCAGGCTGGGCGCGATGGCCGATTTACTGTCCAAACCCGTGTTGCTGGGTTTTATGAATGGCGCAGCACTGATCTTGATCGCCAGCCAGCTGGGCAAATGGACCGGGCTGAGTCTGCACGAATCGGCTTTTTTCCCGCGCGTGCTGGAGTTAATCACCCGACATGAACAGATCCACGCCACCAGCCTGATTATTGGCCTGCTCTCCATTCTGTTTCTGGCCTTGCTGCGCGAGCTGCAACCTAGGCTGCCAGCAGCGATTTTGCTGTTTATTGTGGCCATTAGCGGTGCGTATCTGCTCGATATTGCCGAGCATGGCGTGGCGCTGCTGGGCGATCTGCCCAAGGGGCTGCCCGATCTGGCCTGGCCAGCACTCAGCCTGGCCCAGATCACCACGCTATTGCCTGCCGCTGCCGGTATTGCCTTGCTGGCGATGCCCGAGGGCATTTTGCTGGCCCGCGCTTTTGCACAAAAAAATCACTATGAAATTGCCCCCAACCGCGAGCTGATGGCGCTGGGGCTGGCCAATGTAGCGGCCAGCCTGTGGCAAGGGTTTGCGCTGGGTGCCAGCCAGTCGCGCACGGCGATCAACGATGCGGCTGGCGGCAAATCGGTAATGTCCGGCCTGTTTGCCGCCCTGCTCTTGCTGCTGTTTCTGCTTTTTCTATCCGGCTCATTGCGCTATCTGCCAGTAACCACGCTGTCGGCGCTGCTGATTTTTGCCGGGCTAAACCTGATCGAGGTGCGCACCTGGGTCGAGATGTACCGGCTTGACCGCACTGCGGCAATATTCTCGCTGATTACCACCGCTGGCGTGCTGATTGTGGGGGTATTGCCCGGGATCATTGTTGGCATCTTGCTTTCACTGGCATACCTCATACAGTTTATGGCCCGCCCCTTTGATGCTGTGCTGTGCTCGGTGGCTGGCCGCAAGGGCTTTCATGATGTGGCCGAGGCGCATTTAAGCGGTGAATCGCGCTATCTGCAAGGCCTGCTGGTTTACCGCTTTTATGCGCCGCTGCTGTTTGCCAATAGCAGCTATTTTGTTGACCGCATCAGCCAGCTGGTGGCCGAAGACGGTGACACGCGCTGGGTGCTGATTGACGCGCAAGCGATCACTTTTCTTGACGTCACCGCTGCCGAGCAGCTGCTAACACTCAATCGCCTACTGGAAGAAGCGGGCATTGATCTGAAGTTTGCCCGCTGCAACCGCCCGCTGCGCGAGGCGTTTGACCGCTACGGCGTCACCAGCGCACTGGGTGCCGACAGCTTTTTTGCCCATGTGCACGATGCACTGGCCCAATACAAGCTGCTCCACCCTGATGTCGCGCCAGAGCTAGTCAGCGCAGCATGGAATGGCGTTGATCGCCGTCTGGGCTAATCAGCAGACCTTTAGATTGAAAGCGTGTTCACAATCTAGCGAGCTAGAGCGAGGCAAGGCAAAAACGGCAGAGGAAGCGGAGTTTACACATTGTAAATGAGCATTCCGAAGGCGTTTTTAACGCCGCATCTCCGAAGCGCAGCAGATTGTGAACAGGCTTTTAGGCCGGGCAAACGCGGCGGAAATACATGCGGCGCAGCGTGTCGTAGCCCCAGTTGAATAAATAGGTATAGGGCAGGAAAAACAGAAAAAAGCCAATATCCATCGCCAGCGCATGCCACAGGCTTAAATCCATCCACCACATCGTCAGCGGCAAGGCCATCAGGATAAAGCCGCCTTCAAACAGCAAGGCGTGCAAGGCACGGATGGGTGGCGTGCGCTGCCAGCCACGCAGGCGTTCGAGTTTTTCAAACAGAAAATTAAACACCGCGTTCCACAGCATGGCAATACTGGCCAGAATCACCGCCAGCACGCCCACGTGCGCCATGCTTGACCCCATCAACCAGGCGGCCAGCGGCGTGACCAGAATCACGCCGCCCACTTCAAACAGCAGCGCGTGGGCGGCGCGCTCCAGCCAGGTTTTTTCCGGGAGCGATAAGAGGGTGTCGGACTGATGAGCCGTGTTCAGCAAGAGGGTCTTCCTGTACGAGTTAAACGGATACGCCGATTATCCGGCAAAAAACCGATAGAACTAAATTAGCTTCCATCGGATAATCCGATACATCAGTTCACAACACAGCGGGTACGCCGCCATGTTCAATTCAATCGACGCACTGAATGCCTTTGTCCACGCCGCCCAGCTTGGCTCATTTTCCGCCGCAGCCCGACATCTGGGCAAAAGCCAGTCCACCATCAGCGAGGCCATCAGCCAGCTGGAAATCGACGCTGGTCTGCAGCTATTTGATCGCAGCTCGCGCCAGCCCAGCCTGACTCCGGCGGGCACCCGCCTGCTGAGCCACGCCCGGCATGTGCTCAATAGCCACGCCGATTTGACGCATCAGGCGCGTTCGCTGCAAGCCGGGCTGGAAGCGCAGCTCAGCATTGTGTTGTCCGATACTTTCCAGTCGCTGGAATTTGAAGCCCTGCTGAGCGAATTTGCCAGCGCGTTTCCGCTTTTGCGGCTGGAATGCTTGGTGGGCGAAGATCAGGATGTGCTGGCCTTGCTGCGCAGCGGTCGCGCGCAGCTGGGGCTGATCAGGGCGCTGGAATCGGACGAAGCCGATGTCTACCGCCACCCACTGCCCGGGCGCACCGAAATTGCCATTTATGTCGGCCAGCAACATCCGCTGGCCAGCGCAGGCACCGTGAGCAATGCCGAGCTGGCTGCACATCGCGAGCTCAAGCTCAGCAGCTATAGCGAAACCATGCCCAGCACGCACAGCCCGCGCTGCTGGCTGGCACCAAGCTATCTGATGCTGCTGGAAATGACTTTGCGCGATTTTGGCTGGGCAGCGCTACCGAGCTGGCTGGTGCAGATGTTCGGGCAAAACCGGCTGGTGATGCTTGACGTCCCCACCTGGCCGCGTGCCGTCCACGTCGATCTGGTGTGGCTTCGCCAGGCCCAACTCGGCCCGGCCGCCTGCTGGCTGATTGAGCAAATCAAAGCGGCCAAACACCAACAAGGGTATATCGCTGTAGATCAATCCTAATTAATCCTACAGCCATATACCTATAGGATGTAGATCCAGAAACTTGATTATCGACCAAACATTCGACGTCATTGATCAAATGAAATAGATCAGATCAAAGCGGCACATGCCAACCAGATTCTAACGCGCACCTCGTTGTTCAGGCATGGGCGCTGAGGTTGGGCACACTGCGCGGCCGCGAATACAGTCAAAGACGCCTTTGACGCCGGTGCCTAATTGCTCGCCCGCCTTGCTCAGATGGCTGCCAATACCGGAAAGGCCTCCCTCTTCATCTGGCGCAGGCGGAGTATCGGCGGCGGGCGGCTGGGCTGGTCGGGTGGCAACTTTTTGCTTGCTGCTACGCTCGCCCGGCGGCTGCGCGATCGCTTCAGCAGGTGCCTGCTCCTGCCATTGCGGCGGAGCGCTGGCCTGGGCGATCTCATTCAAGTCATCGGCAGCCATTTTTGCCAGCGTTTGCGCACGTTCTTGCTGCTCCATTTGCAGGTCTTCACCCTGCGCTATCCATTGCTTGACCGGCTCAACCGCCTCGCCCTCGACGCTGATCTGCGTCTGGGCAAATTCGATCTGCAGCTGATCTGGCTGCGGCCAGACCAGCCAGAGCACAGCGCCCAGACTGGTTAGCGAAACCACGACCTGAGCAGCGCGCGGCAAGGCCATAAAGCGCTGTTTGCCAGCCAGCGCGGTGCTGCGCAATCGGGGTTGCGTCCATCGCCAGCCCCTATCCCAGCCCCGCTGCAATCTGGCCCACAGCAGCGGTGTCCAGCGTTGCATTAGCGCGGCCATCGCCTGCAACGTACGCCAGCACCAGCGAGCCAGCCAGGTCGCCAGCCGCACCCCATGTTGCCAGAGCCAGGCCAGCAAGCTACCGGTTTGCACCAGCCAGGGCAGCACAGGTGAAGCGGCTGAAGGGGGTGACATGGCAGAAGCGGCTGGCGAAGCCGAATCGGGCTGTGATCCGCCTGCCCCTCCCTCGGGAGTCAGCGTCAGTGTGGGCTCGTTCGCCAGCCTGGCCTCGCTCACCGGACCATTGGCCCCCGCCAGCAAGGCCGCCAGCGCCTCGTCGGCATGGGCAAAACGCGCTTCGGGGTGGCGCGCCAGACAGCGCATAATCAGCTCGGACAAGGCCCGTGGCACTTCGGCTCGCAACTCGTGCGGCGGTGGCGGATTGCTGTGCAAAACCTGATACACGATATTCATCGTTGTTTCGCCGTCAAACGGCGCATTGCCCGTCAGGCATTGGTACAGCACGACCCCCGCCGAATAGAGATCAGCACGGCCGTCGAGTTTTTTGCCCGCCAGTTGCTCGGGCGACATATAGCGTGGCGAGCCTAGTATGGTGCCGGTGCGCGTCAGATCGCTGGCTGGCATCTGGGCAATGCCAAAATCGGTGATTTTCAGCCGCCCCTCGCGGGTCAGCATCAGATTGGCAGGCTTGATGTCACGGTGAATGACTTTATGCCGGTGCGCGTGCCCCAGCGCGGCAAACATCTGGCGTGCAATACTGATCACTTGCCGGATCGACAAAGGGCCGCGCTTTTCCAGCATGTCCTTGAGAGTGACGCCCTGTACCAACTCCATGGCCAGATACGGCTTGTTGCGCCACTGGCCACAATCGTAAACGGTGATAATGCCGGGGTGATTGAGCCGCGCTGCCGAGCGGGCCTCCTGCAGCAGCCGCGCAGCGTAATCAGCCGCTTCATTGCTCGCCAGATTGACCTGTACCAGCTTGAGCGCCACATCGCGCTCCAGCCTTTCGTCCCGCGCACGAAACACCACGCCCATCGCGCCTTGACCAAGGCGGGATTGCAACTGGTAATGCGCGATTTTCGGCTGGCTCATGGCAAAAAATATTGGGGAATCAATCGGTTCGCATTGTACCGTGCCGACCCGCTGCAGCGCAGCACCAATCCCCCGAAGGTGATCTTGCCCACAGACAAAGCGACGCATTGTTGAGCCGGGTCAGCCTGTACCCACGCAGCCATCAGCCAGAGCCGCTGCCACAACGTCATTCTGGGGTAAAATGGCGGTTTTATCTTTGCGTGAATGCCGCCATGAAAATCGCCCTCGCCCAGATCAACCCGATTGTTGGTGACCTTGCCGGTAATACCGAGCTGATTTTCGCTGCAGCCCGCGAAGCCATCGCTGCCGGTGCCGATATTTTGCTCACACCCGAGCTCGCGCTGACCGGCTATCCACCGGAAGATCTGCTGCTGCGCCCAGCTTTTCTCAAGCAATGCAAACAGATGCTGGCGCGCTTTATCGACGAGCTGGACGGCATTACGCTGATCGTTGGCCACCCCAGCGGTGTGGCGGGCGATGAAGTGTTCAATTCGGCCTGCGTGATTCGCGACGGCAATCTGCTCGGCCGCTACGACAAGCTTTTGCTCCCGAATAATGCTGTTTTCGACGAAGTTCGCTACTTTACCCCTGGCTTTTCGCCACTGGTGTTTGAACAGGATGGCGTTCAGGTCGGCATCGCGATTTGTGAAGACATCTGGGATACCGAGCCAGCAGCGGCGGCGCGCGATGAAGGTGCAGAGATTTTGCTGGTGCTCAATGCCTCGCCGTTCCATCAAGCCAAGCAAGAAACCCGCCGCGAAGTAGCGCGCCAACGTGTGGAAGAAAACGGCTTCCCAATCGTGTATTGCAATCTGGTTGGCGGGCAAGACGAATTGGTGTTTGATGGCCATTCGTTTGCCTTAAACAAGTCTGGCGAGTTAGTACTGCAAGCGCCTGCGTATCAAAACCTAATTACCTACTGCGAGTATAACGCTGACGACCTTTTACCCTCTAAGGTTGAAGCCGATACCTCGATAGAAGAAAGCATTTACGGCGCGCTAGTACAAGGCGTGAAAGACTATATCGGCAAAAACCGCTTCCCCGGCATTTTGCTCGGTTTGTCGGGCGGGATTGATTCGGCGCTGACGCTGGCAATTGCCGTTGACGCGCTCGGTGCCGAGCGTTGCCACGCGGTGATGATGCCGTCGCGCTACACCGCCGATATTTCGGTCACCGACTCGCGCGCGATGATTGATATTCTGGGCTGCAAATATGCAGAAATCGAAATCTGGCCGATGTATGAAAGCATGATGGCGGGCTTGGCCGACGAATTTGCGGGTCGCGAAATGGACACCACCGAAGAGAATCTGCAAAGCCGTATCCGGGGTATGCTGTTGATGTCCTTATCCAACAAGACTGGCAAGCTGGTACTCACCACGGGTAATAAGTCCGAAATGACCACCGGCTACGCCACGCTGTACGGCGATATGGCCGGCGGTTTTGCGGTACTGAAAGACGTGGCCAAAACGATGGTCTATCGCCTGTCGAATTGGCGCAATCAGCAAGCAATTGCTCAAGGTCTGCCGGCGCCGATTCCTGAGCGCATTATCACGCGCCCACCGTCGGCCGAGCTGCGCCCGGATCAGAAAGACCAAGACAGCCTGCCGGAATACGACGTGCTCGACGCGATTTTGGCGGCGTATGTGGAAGAAAACCTCAGCATCGCCGACATTATCGCGCGCGGCTACGCCGAGGCCGATGTAAATAAAGTGGTGCGGCTACTGAAAATCAACGAATACAAGCGCCGCCAAGCGCCAGTGGGGCCGCGCATTACCGAGCGCTCGTTTGGCAAAGACTGGCGCATGCCGATCACGCAGCGTTTTAGCCTGTAAATAGCCAGACCAAAGTGCCTGTACTTCCCTGGCTCGCCTTGCGGTGCGATCTGTACTCTCTTCGGCTTCACCGCCCTTCTACGAGGGAACGACGAGCTGGTCTTGAGCCAGAACTGTTGGTCAGCTCCTGAAACGGACTGCTTTGTAACAAGGCACAGGCCGCCCCCATTCCGGGCGGCTTTTTTCATGCGCAATTTTCTTTTGCAAACTAAATACTTAAGTCGCCCAAAGCCACCACAAGTAGCGACTTTTCATCTTGATGTAACATAAATGCAATCTTGCACTGATACCTTACAAGACTTATCGCACCACCGACATACTGGTATGCCATCCGAAAATCTTCCCGAGCACCAAGCCGAACAAGTGCTGAACATCATTCAGACGCAAGCACTGAGCGCCTTATTCCAGCCTATTGCCGCGCTGAGCGAAGGGCAGGCTTTTGGCTTTGAAGGCTTGATACGGGGGCCGGAGCATCATCCACTCCACTCGCCGATTCAGCTATTTCAGGCCGCTGAACGATGTGGCCTGCTGGCCGAGCTGGATCAAGCCTGCTGCAAAACAATTTTGCGCGCCTTTGTCGAGCGCCAACTGCCCGGCCGCCTGTTTCTGAATGTGTGCCCCGGCAGCCTGATAGAGGCCGATTTACGTGCCGCGGCCACGCTCGATTATCTGGCCGAGTTAGGGCTGGCACCGCAGCGCATTGTGATCGAGCTAACAGAAAGCCAGGCGATTCGTGATTACGCTCTGCTATCGCGCGCGGTGGCGCATTATCGGCAAATGGGCTTCAAGATTGCGCTGGACGATCTGGGCGAGGGTTTTTCCGGGCTCAGGCTGTGGTCGGAACTCAAGCCGGATTTTGTCAAAATCGATAAATATTTTATCCACGGAATTGATCAGGATGCGCAAAAGCGGCAATTTGTCCGCTCTATCCAGCAAATTGCACTTAATACCCACACCACGGTAATCGCCGAGGGCATTGAAACGCGTGGCGAGCTGGAAGTGGTGAACCGCACTGGCATCAAGCTGGCTCAGGGTTTTCTGCTTGGCCGTCCGGCAGTGCAGCCCGATACTGCACTGAAGCTGCCGTGCCTGACCCACGATTACAGCAGCGAGCAGGCCAGCACCACTGCGCTATCGCTACTGCAGGAAGTGAGCGCGGTGTCGCCGCACGATAGCCATGACGTGGTCTGGCAACGCTTTCGTGCCCAGCCCGAGCTGCTGGCTCTGCCGGTGGTTGAGCAGAACAAGGCCATCGGGCTGATCAAACGCAATGCAATTTTCGAGCTGTTTGCCCGCCCCTATAGCCGCGAGCTGTTTGGCGGGCGCAGCTGCAGCCTGCATATGGACGCCCAGCCGCTGATTGTCGAGCACGCCATGAGCCTGACCGAGCTGGCGCGGCTGATGACTTCGTGCGAGCGCCGCCAGCTGGACGACGGTTTTATCATTACCGAACAGGGGCGGTATCTGGGCATGGGCACCGGGCGCGACCTGATTCGGGCGATGACCGAGCTGCAGCTGGCCGCTGCACGCCACGCCAACCCGCTGACCGGCTTGCCAGGCAATGTGCCGATTCAGGACGCCATGAGCCAGCTGCTGGCCGCGCAGCACGACTTCACCGTGGTCTACGCCGATCTGGATCACTTCAAACCCTATAATGACGTGTATGGCTACGCGCGTGGCGACGAATTACTGCAGTGTCTGGGGCAATTAATGCAGGATCATTTTGACGCCGGAGTCGATTTTGTCGGCCACATAGGCGGGGATGATTTTATCCTGCTGCTGCGCAGCCCGGATTGGCAACAACGTTGCGAGCAATTGCTGGCCGATTTCAAACTGCGGATTGCGGCGTTTTTTAATGAAGAGGATAGACAGAGCGGCAGCTATGTCGCCCCCAATCGACAGGGGCAATTGCAAGCCCACCCGCTAGTGTCGCTCTCGCTGGGCGCGGCGCATATCGTGGCCAAGTGGTATAAAAGTCATCATGAAGTAGCCAGCATCGCCAGCAGCGCCAAGAGCATGGCCAAGCGCGAAAGCGGCAATGCGCTGTTTATTGAACGCCGCATTCCCAATCCGATTGAAACTGGCAAGGTATATGCCGAAAAGGCAATACAAATAAGGTCTACAGAGCAATACCCTAAGCAAAACAATGCCGAACTGAATGGTTAAAAGCACAAACCCGGCATCATCGTGCCGGGTTTGTCTCCATGGCTGCAATCCAAGTAAGTCGAGGGCTTGAGTAAGCGGACAAAAGTTTTCAAGCAAGATGCAAAGCCGAAGACAGAACAAGTAGTACGGTGAAGCGAAGCAACGATGCGTGAAGACTTTGGCCTTGCTACCTATTGCTGCAATCCATCAAGGCCGGACAAATCCCAACCCAGATTCAGATCCTGATTAGCCAGCGCCAGCAAAGGCTTCAGATTATTCATCAGTGCAGCCAGATGCGGGCGCAACTCGTCTTCGCGCCCTTTGTGCAGCATCACCAGCGCCTCGGAAATCAGCGGCGTGGGTACCTGCACACTGGCCGCATCAGGCATAAAGACATGATTGTCCATCGGCTGCGCAAACAGGCGATCTTGCAGCACCGCCAGAATCCGCTCGGCCGAATGCACATCGTCATGCCATGAATTGGCCACCGCGACCGACGCAGTGACGCGCAATTGCTCGCTACGGAAGTTAACCCGCGCATTGGCGATCGTCTGGCGCAATCGTTCGGCGACCACCCTGGCCTCGATCAGCGGCGTGGCCGGCGAAACCACAGCAAACATCGAATCATTCAAATGCGCCAGCGTGTCTTCCTTGCGCAGACGGGCTTCGATCAGCTTGGCCAGCATGCCCAGCAGTTGACCATACACCCGCTCACCCAGTTTTTGCTGCAGAGCCTGGCCGTGATTGACCTCCAGCAACATGACCGTCACTTCGCTATTGTGCCGCAGGGCAAACGCCATCGCCTGCTCCAGCTGCAAATTGAGCAAGTGCGAGCTGCCCACGCCAGTGAGCGCGTCCGTGGTGCTGGTCTGCACCTGGACCGAGCGCGATTCGGCCAGCTCACGCCGGGTTTCGGCCAGCTCAAGATTGGCCTTCACCCGCGCCTGCATTTCGGTTTTATCGGTAGATTTGGTCACAAAATCATTCGCACCGCACTCCACACAGCGCAATTTGGTCGCTTCATCTTCTTCACCGGAAATAATAATCACCGGCAAAAAATGCAAGCGTGACTCACCCGAAGCGCGAACGCGCGCGAGCAGCCCCAGCCCATCCAGCTCGGGCATGGTCAGATCGGACAAGAGCAGATTAATGCTGTCATCGCTCATCAGGCGACGCCAGCCTGCTTCACCATCGGCCTCTTCGACCAGATCATACATTTCGGAAAGATGTTTCTTGATGGTTGCCCGCACGATCCGTGAATCATCAACAACCAGAATTTTAGGACGGTTGACCAGCTCGGTATTCTCGTTCATAAGATTCAGTCTATGCTTTAAACGTATTACCTAGCCTAGCATAATGAGCCGCAAAACGTGTGAATCAGCAGTGCGACTTGTGCAATATCACTAGACATTACCCGGTATGGCGTGTAAAAAACAAGCATTCTTGCGACATTGTCCTCTCGATCAAGGTCAATCCGATGGCTAGCACCTACCGCTTACAAATTGGCTTGTCTCCACTCTCGCCCTCCGAAGCCGAAGTGGCGCTGGCCACGATCCGCCGCATCTGGTGCATGCCCTCCTGGGTGCGCAAACAACCATTGGGCGATGGTGTTCTACTGCTTGAAGTGCGCCATGAAGCAGCACTCAAGCCCGGCGAGAGCGCCGACTGGTTTGTCGAGCGCATGGCGGCAGCGCTCTGGCAGGACGTAGGACGCTTTGTCCGCATTATGATCGACATCGCCCCGCACGAAGCCCCTGATGGCCGCGTCTTCATTCTCGAAGAAGCTTCTTACTGGCGCATCATGGAAAGCTTTCGCCTCTCGCACCCGCATTAATTGAAATACTCAAAAAACTGAAATATAGCAATTTCTACGAAACAAACTGAGTACTATGAAATACCCTCTCGCGCAGTGAGGCTCCCTCTCAAGGAGAGGGCGGGGGGGTGTGGGTATAGAACATCAGCCTGCGAACTAATCAACCTAATCATCTAGGGCTCGGCTAAGCCGAGACCTGCTTCACTTGAAAACCAACAGTTCCGCAGGCGACAGGCACAAAAAAGCCCACTCGAAAGTGGGCTTTTTTGCGATTCGGGCAAAAACTTAAGCCATTGCTTTGATAGCAGCAGCCAGACGGCTCTTATGACGAGCAGCCTTGTTTTTGTGGAAAATCTTTTTGTCAGCGATACGGTCGATCGTGCTAACCGCCTGCTGGTAAACAGTAGCTGCTGCAGCTTTGTCGCCAGCAGCGATCGCTTTCAGTACCTTTTTAACTGCAGTGCGAAACTCTGAACGCTGAGCGCCATTGTGTTCACGTGCTGCGGTAGCTTGACGAGCGCGTTTGCGTGCTTGTGCTGTATTTGCCATGTTGTAATGCTCCTAGTAGGTGTAACGGGTCTACTGCTTGGCCGGAGACACGGACTTTCGGCAGCACACACAACCCTAGAAAGCCGACGATTTTATTCGTTCTTCACGGCAAGCGCAAGAGCGGCGTATCATTCGCCCCCACAGGGTGAGGAAACACGATGAATCTATTAAAAGCAGTGGCAGCCGTCAGCTCGATGACGCTGGTTTCACGCGTGCTGGGGTTTGCGCGCGATGCCATCATGGCGCGGATTTTTGGTGCAAGCGTGGCAACCGATGCATTCAATGTTGCGTTCAAATTACCGAATTTATTACGACGTATCTTCGCCGAGGGCGCATTCAGCCAAGCCTTCGTGCCGATACTGGCTGAATATAAAAACAAGCAGGGCGATGAGGCTGCGCGCGAATTCATCGCCGACGTATCAGGCATGCTGACGCTGATTCTAGCCATCGTCACCGCGATTGGCGTCATTGCCGCACCATGGGTAATCTGGATATCTGCGCCGGGCTTTGCCAAAAACCCCGACAAGTTTGCCCTCACTACCGATCTGCTGCGCATTACCTTTCCGTACATCTTGCTGATTTCGCTCTCGTCACTGGCTGGCGCAGTACTCAATACGTGGAATAAATTTTCGGTTCCGGCCTTTGTTCCAACACTACTGAATATCTCATTTATTGTATTCGCCCTGTTTTTAACACCCTATTTTGATCCGCCAATAATGGCGATGGCCGTCGCCGTCATCGTTGGTGGCCTGGCACAACTGGCTTACCAGCTGCCGCATTTACGCAAAATCGGCATGCTGTCCCGGCCCAAGCTCAACTTTCAAAACGCCGGAATGTGGCGCGTGATCAAGCAGATGGGGCCAGCTATTCTGGGCGTTTCAGTCAGCCAGATTTCACTTATTATTAATACTATTTTTGCCTCCTTCCTGATTTCCGGCTCGGTATCGTGGATGTACTACGCCGATCGTTTGATGGAGTTTCCCACCGGATTGCTGGGCGTGGCTTTAGGCACCATCTTGCTACCTTCGCTTTCCAAAACCTACGCCAACGACGATACCGCTGAATATTCCCGCCTGCTCGACTGGGGTTTACGTCTGGCGCTACTACTGGCAATTCCTTCCGCAGTCGCACTGGCGCTGATTGCCGAGCCGCTCACGGTGGCGATGTTTCAGTACGACAAATTTACCGCCCACGATGCCGCCATGACGCAACAGGCACTGAGTGCCTATGCCGTCGGTCTGGTCGGGCTGATTCTGATCAAGATTCTGGCGCCCGGCTTTTACGCACGGCAAAACATTAAAACGCCGGTCAAAATCGCCTTGTTTACGCTGGCGGTCACGCAGCTATTTAACCTATTGCTGATCGGTCACCTCAAACACGCGGGTTTGGCATTGGCCATTAGTCTAGGTGCGCTGACCAATGCGGGTTTGCTGTTTTATCAGCTGCGCAAGCAGCAAATTTTCACTCCCCAGGCGGGCTGGCTGATCTTCATGTGCAAACTGCTGATCGCAGTGGGCATCATGGCCGCCGCACTCTTTGGCCTGATGCAATGGATGCCCGATTGGTCGCAAGGCAATATGCTGACGCGCCTATTACGCCTTGCCAGCCTGGTCTTGGTCGGTGTTGCTGCCTACTTTGCAACGCTGGGATTACTGGGTTTCCGCCCTCGCGATTTTTCACGGCGTAGCACTTAAAAGCAGAAACCACATCGTCAGGCTGATGATGTGGTTTTTTTACACTTGCAAACTAGACGACTGGTCTAATAAAATCCAGACCATCAATTTACATTACTGGAAATCAGCATGAACGACACCCTCCAACTGATGCACCAGCATCGCAGCATCCGCAGTTTTCAAGACCAAGCAATCAGCACTGAAACGCTGGACGCCATTCTGGATGCAGCCTACAAAGGCCCAACGTCGATCAATGGACAACAGGTTTCGCTGGTGGTGACGCAAGACGCTAGCCGCCGCGCACAAATTGCCGATATCGCCGGTGGCCAGCCGTGGATTGCGCAAGCGCCAGTATTTATCACCGTGATCATCGATTTTTATAAAACCGCGCAGGCGCTCGCTAAAGCAGGCAAGGAGCAACTCATTCATGAAAGTGTCGAAGGTTTTGCCGTTGGCGCTGTCGATGCCGGTATAGCCCTGGGTAATCTGATGACTGCGGCGCGCTCAGCCGGTTTGGGCGTCGTACCTATCGGGGGTATTCGGCGTAATCCACAGGCAATGATTGATTTGCTGCAACTGCCAGCCAAAACATTCCCGATTGCCGGGCTCGCACTTGGTCATATCCAGCACGACAGCCCGCTAAAACCACGCCTGCCACGAGCCAGTTTTGTTCATCATGAACAATATCAAAGCGCCGATTTGCGCCAGCAAATTGACGCTTATGACGAAACGCTGGCGCAATTCTGGCAAAGCATCGGGCGTGGCGACGGTAAAATCTGGTCAGAAAATACCGCCCAGTTTTATCAAAGCATCTACTTTCCCGAAGTGGCACCGACCGCAATGGCTCAAGGTTTCAAGTTTACCGCGTAATTAAAGCCTGCCCGGGGCGCGAGCTAATGCTAGCGCCCCAAAATACCCACGATGGTATATCCACCTAGGCCATTAAAAACAGAGCTTACAAGCTAATACCCCATAGTTCAAATCATGCCAATACGCGCTTAAGCCATCAAGCCGCGGTGCAAAAACGGACTGCAGCGTAAGGTGCGCAGTCGTGCTAAAATCGACGCCGATCTTTTCCCAAAACCGCGGCAACCGCACGTACAGGCCTTTGCCCGGATACACTCAATTGATGGAGCATAGGATGACATCCTCGATTTTCGCCGCCGTAGAAATGGCACCTCGCGACCCGATTCTGGGCCTGAACGAAGCGTTTAATGCCGACACCCGCAGCACCAAAGTGAATTTGGGCGTAGGCGTTTACTACAACGACGAAGGCAAGATTCCTTTGCTCGCTGCGGTGAAAGAAGCGGAAAAAGCCCGTCTGGCTGCGCAACCTCCGCGCGGCTACCAAGCCATCGAAGGCAACCCAGCGTACAACGCGGGCGTGCAAAACTTGTTGTTCGGCGCAGAAAGCGAATTGATCGCTGCAGGTCGCGTAGTAACTGCTCAAGCTTTGGGCGGCACTGGCGCACTGAAAATCGGTGGCGACTTCCTGCAACGTCTAAACCCAAATGCCACCGTTTACATCAGCAACCCAAGCTGGGAAAACCACCGCGCGATTTTTGAATCAGCGGGTTTCAAAGTGGGCGATTATCCATACTACGACGCGACGACACGCGGCGTTGATTTCGCAGCAATGAAAGCCTTCTTGTTGGGTTTGGAAGCTGGCTCGATCATTATCCTGCACGCTTGCTGCCACAACCCAACTGGCGCGGACATGTCTGACGCACAATGGGGCGAAGTGGTTGAAGCGTGTCGCGAACGCGGTCTGGTGCCGTTCCTCGATATGGCTTATCAAGGCTTTGCCGAAGGCATCGACGCAGACTCAGTCGCTGTTAAAGCCTTTGCCGCGTCTGGCTTGCAATTCTTTATCTCTAGCTCGTTCTCGAAAAGCTTCTCTTTGTACGGCGAGCGCGTTGGCGCATTGTCGATCATCACATCAAGCAAAGAAGAATCTGGCCGCGTATTGAGCCAGCTGAAACGCGTGATCCGCACCAACTACTCTAACCCGCCGATCCACGGTGGCGCGGTCGTTGCTGCAGTGCTGGCGAGCCCAGAATTGCGCGCAATGTGGGAAGCAGAACTCGGCGGCATGCGTGTTCGCATCCGCGCGATGCGCTCAGGTCTGGTGGAAAAACTGGCTGCGCGCGGCGTGGCACAAGACTTCTCGTTCGTAACGCAACAGCGTGGTATGTTCTCGTACACCGGTCTGACTGCTGATCAAGTTGAAAAGCTGCGCGCCGAATACGGCATTTACGCTGTATCAACTGGCCGCATTTGTCTGGCGGCGCTGAACGTGAACAACATCGACTACGTAGCAGATTCGATCGCGAAAGTGCTGTAATTTCCGGCTCTGCAATCATTTGCCCGAAAGCCCGCCTTGTGCGGGCTTTTTTGTTTCTATACTGGTTTGGCATACACCTACGCGGTCATTATCATGCCATTTAGCAATCGCAATATTCCCCTGCACTTGCATATTTCCTACCTGTTCATCGGCCTGATATTGGCTTTTGCGCTACTGGTGGGGATCGTGCTGTTTGGCAAAATGAGCAAGGAAGCACTGGATGCGACCAACCAGCGCTATGAGATGATCGGCAAAATGGCGGCCACCAGCGTGCTCAGCGTTTATCAGCCGACCAAAACATTTGTCGAAATCTTTGCCCATCACCGCATCACGCGCGCCAGTACGCTGGAGGAACGCGTAGAAAGCCTGAGGTATCTGACTACAGCCCTTGATAGTATTGAGCCAGCGATCTCTACCTATATAGGGTATGAGAATGGCGAATTTTTCATGGTCAGAAAATGGCAGGAAAGCGCACTGCTCAGACAAAAGCTCAATCCGCCCGCCAAAACGCGCTGGGTTATTCAGAGCGTCAACCTGCGGGGCAATATCATGCAGGGCGAATATCGCTACTACGACGGGCAGCTCAATGAGCTGGAACGCCGCATCGACCCTGATTACCAGTTCGACCCCCGCCCACGTCCGTGGTATGTCAGCGGCTGGCAATCCCCCGATAGCGCAATTGCCACTGATCCGTATTATTTTGCGACCAGCGAAACAGTCGGCCTGAGCTATTCAAAAAAAGCGGCTGGCGAAAAAGCGGTCGTGGCGATGGATATCCAGATGACGCGTATCCAGCAAGCGCTGCAACAAAAAATCACGCCCAACAGCCGGCTGGCACTGATCAACCCACAAGAAGAAATCCTCTGCTGGCAGCTGGGGCAATCAATTAGTGGCATCCCCAAACTGCGCAAAAATGCTGACGGCAGCATGTCCCTGCCCACCGTCAGCAATCAGGATGCGCGCGAACTCAAAGCCTTGCTGGCGGCTGAAGCACAGTACAGCCAGCACCCTGCCCCGCTGGATATTCATGGCGAAGAATGGCAAGGCTATATTGCCCGAATCGATATTCCCGGCGGCTCTCCGCTGCGCTTGCTGATTACATCGCCTCGGGCCGAATTACTCGAGACAGTCACCGCATCGCGCAATCAGGCCATGCTGATTTTTACCATCTTGCTATTAGCCGGTCTGGTGGCCGCCCTCAAGTTTTCTCGTATGGCATCACAACCACTGAAAGAGCTGAGTGAAGAAGCACAAAAAATCGAACAATTTGATTTTGAGTCGCCAATTGAAATGAAGTCGCGCATTACCGAGGTACTCGAACTCGCGCATGCCATGAACAATATGAAATCGACTATCAATTCATTTCTGGATTTATCAACCAGCCTAGCTTCCGAGACCAACTTTGAACGTCTGCTTGAACGCGTACTCAATGAACTCTCCGATATCGCTGGCGCCAAAGGGGGGGCGATTTATCTGCCAGAAACCAATCCTCAATTACTCAAGGCCAAACTGGGCGTGATCGACGGCAAGCAGCTTGATATGAGCACGCAAGCACTGATCGAGCTTGATCACGATGAAACCGTGATCGCTCGGGCAGCCCGCAATAGCACCGTGATTGATCAGCTGAATTCTGCCACCTTACAACAACTACTGGGCTCGCACTCTGCGCTGAACAGCACCAGCACAGCCATTACCGTTCCCCTGAAAGATCGTAATAAAACGCTGGTCGGCGTTATTCTCCTGCTGCTACCCAGCGGCAAAGTGGATACCGGGCAGCAAGCCCTGATTGAGGCCATTTCCGGTAACGCTGCCGTCGCCATCGAAAATCAGCGCCTGATTCTGGAGCAAAAAAAGCTGCTTGAAGCCTTTATCCAGCTGATTGCCGGGGCGATTGATGCTAAAAGTGCCTACACCGGCGGCCACTGCCAACGGGTTCCCGAGTTAACCAAAATGCTGGCGCAAGCAGCTTGCGAGCAAAAAGAAGGCCCGTACGCGACTTTTGAGTTGAATGAAAATGAATGGGACGAATTGCATATCGCCGCGTGGCTACACGACTGTGGTAAGGTAACGACGCCCGAATACGTCGTCGACAAGGCTAGCAAGCTGGAAACTTTGTACGATCGTATCCACGAAATCCGCATGCGCTTTGAAGTTTTAAAAAGAGACGCAATCATTGAATACTGGCAGGCGCTCTCGGCTGGCGGCGACGAAAACAGGCTTGCCGCCCAGCGCGATGCACAACTGGTCAGCTTGGATGAAGATTTTGCCTTCGTTGCCGCTTGCAATGAAGGAGGCGAAGATATGGCCGCCGAAAAAATCAGCCGTCTGCAGCAAATCGCCAGCAAAACCTGGCTGCGCACCTTATCAGACCGGATCGGCATCGCCCACGAAGAAAAAGCGCGCAAAGAACGCAATCCGGAACCTACCCTGCCAACGCTGGAGCCATTGCTGGCCGACAAAGCCGAGCACCTGATTATTCGTAGTGCCAAAGAGCAAATGCCAGAAAATAACCCCTGGGGTTTCAAAGTCAAAGTGCCCGAATATCTCTACAACCGGGGCGAGCTTTACAATTTATGCGTCACACGCGGCACACTTTCGGAAGAGGAGCGCTACAAGATCAATGAGCACATCATCCAGACCATCATCATGCTGGAAAAGCTCCCCTTCCCCCGCCACCTGTCGCGTGTTCCCGAGATCGCCGGCGGGCACCATGAAAAAATGAACGGGACAGGCTACCCCAAACGCCTGCTTCGCGATGAAATGAGTATCCCGGCGCGCATGATGGCCATCGCCGATATTTTTGAAGCACTCACAGCCGTGGATAGACCCTACAAAAAAGGAAAACAGCTCTCGGAAACCATCCGTATCATGGCTGAAATGAAAAAAGGCCAACATATTGATGCTGACCTTTTCTCGCTGTTTTTGCACTCAGACGTCTATTTGCAATACGCCCGGCGTTATATGAAACCCGAGCAAATCGATGAAATAGACATTAAGCAGTACTTATAAAGCATCCAAGCACGCTACTGGCAAATCACACAAGACCCTAGCGGCAGCCTAATGGGCTGATCCAGGGGATTTTTTGGCTTTTTGCAAACATTCACGCCATTTTGTCGCCGTTGCTGCCGAACTGCCATCAACAACACAATCACCCGCCTTCAAACGCAGATAATCAACCCCAGCATCCCCCGAGCCTGATACTTCAGACTCACGACTGGTTGCGGCAGCCGGAGCGCTTTTCTCCACCGATTTAGCTTTGCGCTCCAGACTTTTTATTTTGCTTTCCAGATCTGCAACGTGATCCTGCTTGGCACGCAGATCGATTTTGAGTTCTTTCAGCTCTTTACCCAATTCTTCATTGCGCTCCAAAACATCCGAGAGGCTGTCTTTAAGCTTCTCGATCTGCTCCAGATAGAATTTTTTCTCAAAATGGCGCTTGGCCATGCCAATGGCGACACCCGCGAGCAAAGAAAAAAGCAAAGAGATCACTGCTGCCGCAATAATCAGATGAAGACGATATTGCACCAGTAAATTAGGACGGGATTGCGGCGGTTCATCAACAGGGGAAGGCGTAGCAGCTACGGCATCATCCGACATACTCAACTCCATCACAGCAGATATGAAATAGGAGTTAGCATAATCGCGACAACAGCAAAGCACAAAAAAGAATAGTTTGCTGTGGAAAAGAAAAAAGGCTAGCTTGACAGCTAGCCTTTTTATTTGGCTCCCCGACCTGGGCTCGAACCAGGGACACACGGATTAACAGTCCGTTGCTCTACCAACTGAGCTATCGGGGAATTGATCTTTACAATCAAATCATTTAAGTTAGTAAGGATTACAAACTTAAATATGGTAATTTTGGCTCCCCGACCTGGGCTCGAACCAGGGACACACGGATTAACAGTCCGTTGCTCTACCAACTGAGCTATCGGGGAAGCGGTATGGGGCGTATAATAGACACCCATTGCTGCTCTGTCAAGAAAAACCGTATAAATTTATCGACGAAAATAAACTCATGTCTAAAAATATCCTGATCAGCTTTCTAGTAAGCACGGGCATTATTGCCGCTGCGCCGCTTTTTTTTCCATATTCAATCTTCAAAACCGATGTGGAATCAAAGCTTTCGATGCTGTCAAATACCAAAGCGCAGATCGGTGAAATATCGTTCAACTACAGCCCACGGCCTGAATTTGTTCTATCGAATGTCATTCTTGATTCGAGCGAAACCGCAAGCATCGAGCGGATTTCAATCCCGCTGAACACATACAATATACTCAACTTGGGTAACTCCATCCGCGATATCACCTTGTCAAAAGCCCAGTTTTCCCGTGCTTTTGCCATTGACCTCCCCAATCGCTTGCAGCCCAAGGCAGGCTCTGGGCTAAAAATAGGCCGGATCAATCTGGAGGACACCTCGGTCAAACTCGAGAACGGCTTAGTTGGGCCGGTGAATGGACAATTGCGTTTCAAAGCCGATGGCAGCATTGATGATCTGCTGATCACTTCCGATCAAGGCCGCGCTGAGTTGCAAGTGCAGCCAGCAGAAGGTGATGCATTCAAGGTGCAATTTAACGCCAAGGGCTGGCAACTGCCATTTACTTATCCGGTAGAGTTTGAATACCTCAAGCTAATCGGCACAGCCAACCGTGAAGGTATCGAGATAGCGGACATCCGGGCGGATGTGTACGGCGGCCTGGTTACGGGCAATGCCGCACTCAAATGGGATCAAGGCTGGACTCTGGCAGGCCAATTGTTTAGCAAGAACATCCAGGCAGAACCGTTTATTAAAGTATTCAGCCATGTCACCCGCTCCAGCGGCAGGATGAACGCTGATGCGCAATTTCGCTTTCAGGCGGCACACTACAATACTCTATTTAAGCAACCTCAAATCAGTGGCCGCTTTATTATTCAAGACGGTATGCTCAGCAATTTTGACTTGGTCACACCATTAAAATCTCAAAGCCCTAGCGTGCAAAGCAGAGGGGGGCAAACCAATTTCAACACCCTTTCCGGCGCAATTGCAATCAGCAGCCAAAGCGTACAGTTGCGTCAGCTTTCGCTGGATGCGGGCAAATTCCGCTCGCGAGGGGATATAGTTATTCGTGACAACAAAATTAGCGGCAATATTATTTCGCAACTGGCAGCAGGTACTGTCACAGCCAGCAATCAGCTGCAAGTGGGTGGAACTTTAGACGCGCCAGAGCTGCGCAGCGGCGGCGCGTACCGCCCCTCAAACGAAGCAGCCCCAATCACTGAAACTGTTCAGCCGGAAACCCTGCCAGCCGCCTCTGGCGAATAATCTCGCTGCCGCGTCTTACGACGCGGAGCGTGATAAGATTGAGCGCACTTTTTATCTCCAGACAGGAAGGCCTCAATATGACTTGGCTCGCTTCGCTAGGCGCAATTTATTCAGAGACAAACCCGGCAATCATCACCTCGTTTGGCAACCCAGCCGCCGAGTTGCAAGCCTACGCAGAACACACTGTGATTTGTCCACTGAGCCAGTTTGGCTTGATCCGCTTTAGCGGGGAAGAATCCCAGCCTTTTTTGCAAGGGCAACTGTCCAGCGATATTCGCGCTTTGCAACGCGAGCAGATTCAATTTTCCAGTTACTCAACACCCAAAGGCCGCATGCAAGCGAGCTTTTATGTCATCCGTCGCGGCGATGATTACCTATTGCAAATAGCAGCCGAAATCCAGCCAGCCATTCAGAAGCGCTTGTCGATGTTTATTTTGCGCAGCAAAACCAAAGCCAGCGATGCCAGCAGCGAGCTCGGCTTGCTGGGCGTAGCTGGCAAACACGCCAAATCCACCATGATTCAAGTATTCGGTCAGGCTCCAGAATCAATGCAGCTGATTGAGCAAGATGGCGTCCAGCTAATTGGTCTTCCCAATGAGCACTACCAGATCCTGCTCGAGCAAAATCAGACTGAAGCCATCTGGAATAAGTTAGTGGCAGCAGGAGCCAATCCGGCAGGCGAACCAATCTGGCGCCTAAGCGAAATCCAAGCCGGATCACCATGGATCACGGCTGCCACTCAGGAAGAGTTTGTTCCGCAAATGGCCAATCTGGAGCTGATCGGCGGCGTGAGCTTTACCAAAGGCTGCTATCCGGGCCAGGAAATTGTCGCCCGAACTCAATACCTAGGCAAACTCAAGCGCCGCACCTACCGCATGCATGTTGACAGCCTCGACGCCGCAGAGGGGCAGGATGTATTTAGTGCCGAAATGAATGGTCAGCCCAGCGGTAAAATCATGCTGGCCGCCCCGGCGCCACAAGGTGGCATGGAGTTGCTGGTCGTAGCACAGATTGCCAGCCTTGAGCACGGCCTTCATTTAGGTGATGCAAATGGCCCATTGCTGCACAACTTGGCGCTCCCTTATGCCATGAATTGATATTTAAGCTTATAATCGGCCGATTATTGATATTCGAGGACTATGCCCCATGGGGTTTCTCGCTAATAAAAAGATTTTGATTACTGGTCTTCTGTCTGATCGCTCAATCGCCTATGGCATTGCGCAAGCCTGTCACCGTGAAGGCGCTGAGCTGGCATTTACCTATGTCAGCGACGATTTGAAAGATCGCGTAGTTAAACTTGCTAGCCATTTCAACTCCAGCATTGTGCTGCCATGTGATGTGGCAAGCGATGAGCAGATTGGTGATTTGTTTGTCGAGCTGGCCAAACACTGGCCAAGTTTTGACGGCCTGGTTCATTCAATTGGCTTTGCGCCACGTGACGCGCTTAAAGGTGACTACCTTGATGCGGTAACACGTGAAAATTTTGCCATCGCACACGACATCAGCTCGTACAGCTTTGCCGCCTTGGCCAAAGCTGCACGTCCGATGCTGAATGAACGTGCCTCACTGGTCACCATGTCTTATCTGGGCGCAGAGCGCGCCATTCCGAACTACAACGTGATGGGTCTGGCCAAAGCCAGCCTGGAAGCGAATGTACGTTATATGGCAGCCTCGTTGGGCACCAGCAAAGAGATCCGTGTTAACGGCGTTTCGGCGGGCCCGATCAAAACTTTGGCGGCAGCAGGTATCGCCAACTTCGGCAAATTGCTGAAAGGTGCCGCCGACGCCACCCCGGCCAAGCGCAATGTCACTCAGGAAGAAGTCGGCAATGTCACGGCCTTCCTGCTCTCTGACTTGGCTTCTGGCATGACAGGCGAAATTTTGCACGTTGATGTGGGCTTCTTTATTGGTGCAGGCGCATTGGCCAGCGAATAAGTTTGGCGTTTCGCTCATGAGAAAGCCCGCTTCGTCGCGGGCTTTTTTATTACCTCTGTACGTATACGGCTGCACACCTTATCGGAATTGGGCTACCTGCAGATACTGTGATACTCCATACAATCCGCGCCAACTAAACCCCGATTCGCCCGATTGCAACAAGGAAAAACCAGCCGCACCCACTGGCGAAGTAGTGGCTTGGCTAACCGTATTGCTGCGCAATATTTGCAATGGACTATTTAGTACTGCCAGCTCCTGCTGAGCGGTAGATACACTGCCCCCCAATTTATCTACAGCGTCGTTAAAGAGCTGGTTAACCGCATCAGTCCTCGCCAAGGCCTGCTGGCTCAGCCGGGTTTCGTTCACCACCAGCTTGCCATCCTGCGCCGTCGTGATGCCAAGATCATTCAGCGATAAACGCTCATTGCCCAGGCCTGTGGCCAGATTGCCCAGTACACCTTCCAGCCGGTTGATTTCACGCCGCGCAAGACCCGATGCACCAGCGCCACTTTCTGCAGCATTGACTGCGTTCAATTTTTCCCGCGCCTGATTGACCCGCCCTATCAGTTGGGAAATATTCTTGCCCAGCTGCGTGGCATCGCGGCTGAGCGCGACATCCGCTTCGCCTGTCTGCAACAAATCCAGCTGCAGATTACTGGCACTATCGCGTACGCGATTGCTCGCACTGCGGATTTCCCGGCCATCAATCTGGAAGCGCGCATCCCGCGCGACACGGCTGGCCGCCGCCGCTTGACTGGCATCAATACTCAGTTTGGCCAAATTACCCGTTGCTGCAGCGCCCTGATTGGTCTGGGCGGTGATCGTGAACGCCTGCGCAGCGCCCAGTGCCGCACTTTCCAGCTGCAAACGGGCTCCTGCAGCGTCTTCAATCACACTCGCCTTCAAGCCGGGCTGGGACTGGCTAATTTTTCTTGTCACATCACCCAGCGTATCGCTGGCGGCAACGTCAATCGTGATACGCGACTCCTCACGTTGTGATGTACCGCCTGTCCCCAGCGCGCCAAACTGAATACTCAACCGCCCCTGCCCGACCAATTCATCTTTGCTGGCCAAATTGCCGCTCTGACTTAACTGCCCTTGCGCCAATTGCTCAATCCGCACGTTTTGCGGCGCACGGGGCTCGCCACCGCCAATGGGCCGGGCGGTCAGAATATCGGGCTCACTCGAGCTGGTTTGTAATGGATTTCGCGCAGCGGGCGCGGCCAGAGTTTTCAACTCGGCGTTCAAATTACTGATCGCCGACTGGACTCTGGCGGGCGTGGAGAGCGTGACCGAGGTGCTGTCAGCACGTTTTTGCTGAAAGTCAGTTGATAAACGATTGAACGAATCGGAGTTATTCAGCCGCAGGCTGGATGCGCCCAGCCTCTCCACCGCACTGAGCTGGTAAATGCGATCCAGCAATCGGGATGACAAACCGGCAGACTGCGTGATTGAACCACGACCATAAATTGCGTCTGCGCTGCCGTAGCGCGAGTAAAAATCTGTGCGGCCAGATATACTATTCAGCATGGGCATCACCTGCCAATGCTCGCGGATTTTTCCTACAAGACACAGGAAATCATCATCCAGAGCACCCTGCTTTATTTTACGCCATAATGTTTCAAAATCAATAGGTTATCCACCATGTGCCAACTACTCGGCATGAATTGCAATACCCCTACCGACATTATTTTTTCCTTTGAAGGTTTCCGGCGTCGTGGCGGGCTGACCGATGAGCATTCCGACGGCTGGGGGATTGCCTTTTTCGAAGATCAGGGCTGCCGGCTGTTTCTGGATTACCTGCCGTCGATCTCCAGCCCGGTGGCCGATCTGGTGCGGGCCTATCCGATCAAAAGCAAAAATGTCATCGCCCATATCCGCAAAGCAACGCAAGGGCAGATCAATCTGGCCAATACCCATCCGTTTGGCCGCGAGCTATGGGGACAGCACTGGATTTTTGCGCATAACGGCAATTTGAATACGCTGCCCACGCTGGAGAACAGCCGCTTTTTGCCTGTCGGCAGCACCGATAGCGAGCTGGCATTTTGCTATTTACTCAATCAGCTGGCATTGCGCTTTCCCGCCCAGCCCGACTTGCTCACGCTACGCGAGGCAATTGCCGGTTTGAGCGCCGAGCTGGCGCAACGGGGGACGTTCAATTTTCTGCTGTCCAACGGCCAGGCGCTATTTGCCCACTGCAGCACCAAGCTGCACTATCTGGTGCGGCAAGCGCCATTTAGCCACGCCCATTTGAGCGATACCGATCTGGCAGTGGATTTTTCCCGAGAAACGACGCCTAACGATAGAGTAGCGATGATTGCCACCGAACCACTGACCGATAATGAAAACTGGATCGCGATGCAAATCGGACAGCTACTGATGTTTATAGACGGCCAAACTGCCTAGGGTATATACATAGAGCACAATACCGCCAATAGCTGCAGCCACATACCCCTAAGCAGCAAATTGGTGCAGATTCAGCAGGGCAAAAACTCGGTCGTCAAAATATTCGCCTTTTTCATCCAGCTGACGCAGCATCGGCGCGATCCGCTCCAGCGGTAGCTGGTTGTGGGAGAAACGATCCCGCACGGTTTTGAGGCTTTGCGCACGGGATGCCAGCTGGGCGCGCCTGGCTTCCATTTCCTTGCGCTCGCGCCTGTGCCCCCCCAGCGACAGGTTCAGCCAGAGAATCAAGGGCACCGCCAGCAGCCAGAGCTCCATCAGCAAACAGGCAATTGCTCCCATCGATAAACCCAGATACCAGACCTGATCAATATGCTCGATGTCCGGAAACAGCACTGACAACGTCGGCCAGCGGCGCTTGAGCATGGAACGGATACGGCTATCGTCGCCCGCGTCGCGCTTTTTGCGCGCCAGCGCAGCATCCAGCGCCAGACTGATGTACCACTGGGTGACAACGCGGCAATGCAGCCAATCCTGTTCCAGATATTGCTGCATTTTGTCGTGCAGCTGCGTACAAAAATCCTCACTCGACAAGGGGGGCACCGAATCGTCATAAGGATCTTTAATCGAATGCTGCACGGTCAAAGGATAACCGGCAATTTCGATCAGCATCTGCCGACGAGCATTCATCAACTCGGCAGGGATTTTCAAATCCGGATCGTCAAGCCGGATGTACTGCTGAATCAGCTGATCCAGCGGCTCGAATGGCGGATGCGTACCGGGGTGGGTACGCATTTCTTTGCGGATACGCTCAACTTCGGCCAGCACCGCACGGCCAGTGGGCGCCGCCTCGGGCACCCAGGGCATGCGAACCAGCGTTTCGGCTTTGTACAAGGCTTCGTCATAATGCCTGAAGTAGGCGTCATAGTAAGCCAACATTTCCTTGTCGTCGCGACTGCTATCGCCCGACATCAAGGGTTTGGTCGGCGGAACACGGCGCAGATCGGTGGCCAGACGGTTCGCCAGCGATTCCAGCTCGGGGGCAACGCCAGCGCGGGCAAAGATGGGATCAAGCTCGTGTCGCTTGTTCCGCCAATCTTCCAGCGTTTTCCAGATACTCCAATCGGCCACATTACTCTCCCTGTCTGGCGTCTATTTTAACGTTGAAGCCGCACAAAAGGAGAGTTATCACCGCAAAGTGTGCAGTGCCAATATTTACTTGCTGCTGTTCTTGCGTTTTTTGGCAGTTGCCGCCAGCGCCGCCTCGATGCGCTCGCACAGATGCCGTAGTACTTCAAGCCGTGCGTGGTATTTATTATTGGCGCCGACCAGATGCCAGGGCGCAACCTGGGTGCTGGTACGCTCGATCAGATCACTGCCCGCCTCGATATACGCGTCCCATTTTTCCCGGTTACGCCAATCTTCTTCAGTAATTTTAAAACGCTTATATTCGATGCTCTCGCGCTCCTTGAAACGGCGCAATTGCTCCTCATTGCTGATCGCCAGCCAGAACTTCACCACAATCACATTGGCAGTGCTGATTTGTGCTTCGAAATCGTTAATTTCGCCATACGCCCGCATCCAGTCGGCACGGCTGGCAAAACCTTCGACGCGCTCGACCAGCACACGCCCATACCAGGAACGATCAAACAGGGTAATTTGCCCATGCGGCGGTAAATGCCGCCAGAAGCGCCATAAATAAGGCTGCGCCCGTTCTTCTTCGGTCGGTGCTGCAATCGGGACAGTGCGATACTGCCGGGCATCGAGTGCCGCAGTAATCCGGCGAATCGCGCCGCCTTTGCCCGCCGCATCCATGCCTTCAAACACACAAACGACCGAATGCTGCTTGAAATCGGGATGGCGTGTCAGACCATTCAAACGCCCTTGCAACACTTCCAGCTGCTCGCTGTATTGCGCCTTGTCCAGATCTGCATCGAGCGCCAATTTGTCCAGCAGACGAACGCCATCAATCGAAGGCATCAGTGGGGCGGCATCAACCCTTTTTTGCCGTACTGATTCACGCTCCAGATGATGGCTGATGGCTTCGACGATATGCGTTGCAATCGTGATATTTCGATAGCGCTCGTCGGTGCTTTCGATAACCCGCCAGGGCGCATCGGCCAGATTGGTACGCAATAGCAAATCCTGTTGCGAGGCCATCACTTCATCATAATGATCCAGAAACCACAGATCAGACTCATCAAAACGCCATGCCGTGCGCGGATCATTGGCCAGTTTTTTCAGGCGTTTCTTTAATTGCTCTTTAGGCAGGTGCAGCCAGAATTTCAGAATTAGCGCACCTTCATCCGAGAGCATTTTTTCCAGATGGATGATTTTCCCTACTTCATGCTCGTAGCTCACCGAATCCGGGTTCGAGGTCAGTTGCTCCCACATCGGCCCGCTATACCAGCCGCCAAACAGCATGGCCATTTTGCCTTTGGGCGGCAATACACGCCAATACCGCCAATAAGGCGGGCGGGCACGTTCTTCATCATTGGGCGCAGCAAAAGCATGCGTGGCAATATGCCGGGGGTCCATCCATTCGAGCAAGAGATTAGCCACCTGCCCACGGCCGGCAGTCGGCACGCCGCCAAGCAGAATAATCAGGGGAAAATCACCACGCTCTTTGAGCTGGAACTGCATATTTAGCAACTTCTGCCGTAGCGTATCGGCTGCGGTTTTATAGTGTTCCTTGCTCAGTGAGTGCCCCAATTCTGCGGATGCGAACATGATACTGCCCCTCAATACATCAATGTCAGAAGAGGATCACCGAGTCATCCAGATCGGATGGGCGCATTGATGCCAGCTCGGTGTCTTCAATCACCAGCTCGTTCAATACCGAAATCACGCCGGAAAACTTATCATCCAGACTAAACCCGGCTTCAAACAGATTGTCGGCATACAGGGCACTGGCTTCGATCATGAAAGCCAGCTCATTTTCCTGTGCGTCGGTCAGGCCGAAGCCCACCAGGGACGCTGAAAACTGGGTGCGCAGATTATCAAACAGCTCGTGCGAAGCGGTTTGCTGATATTTGTAATCTTTTTCAACCTGCCTGACTACATCAGCAATGGCGGCCAGTGACTCGCGGATTTTTCGGCTCTGCGCCGCCATTCTTTGCTCGAGCACAATACCGTCAACACGGTGATCTGCAGCCTCAACCATAATGGCGATATGGTCACGAATTCGGCCAATGTAATCACTGTTTTCCCAGTTCAGATCCTTGATCTGCAAAGTCACTTTGGGATAGTTGATAATCATGCGGCTACCATATTGGTAAATCCGCTCACCTTCTTTCAGACTAAGCAGCAATTCAGCCTCCAGCGGGCTGGAACGACCTTCACTATTCAAGGTTTTCTGCTCGGTTTCGGTCCGGATTTGCGCAGACACCTTGAGCTGGAAATGGCCAGCGCAATTGGAAACCAGCGCTTTGAGCAGGGCTTCGATATCGTGGCAATCACTAGTGCGCTTCATGAAATCAATCACGCCGCCCATTTCACCACTATTGGAAATCGCCATCATGGCAATGTTAGTCGCTTCCTGTAACGATTGCTTCAAGCGCGATGCATCGGTAATCACCGAGCACAGCCGCTCAAGCTTAAAAGCAATCGAAGCCAGATGTGCAGGCTTGACAATAAAATCGTCTGCGCCAACCGAATAAGCCAGATCACGGTTTTCTGCCGAATCCTCGGCTGCCAGAAAAACAATCCGCGTATCAGGCAAGGACTCAAGTATTTGCTGGCAAAGGTCAAAGTCAGCCATGGTAGGAGTATGGGTGTCGAGCACCACAATATCCGGCGCATCTGCCAAAACCTGCGGCAAAACACCCTCGGCCAGCGCCAGCTGCTTGATCTCTCCCAAATGCTGCAAGGCCTGGGCGAGGTTGGCACTCAAACGTACATCACGATCAATGATCAAAATCCGTTTTCTGTTCATATCCTGCATACTAAAGCCCTGAGCTGAAAGATGATTCAATAAAAATCCGATACCACAGTCATAGCGATGACTGCACTCTATCCGGATTCAAGCAAAAAGCGTGTGGTATTGATTTGCCATTTTTGCGGGTTTTCATGCCCGACAATCTTGTCGGCTCCGCCTTTGCCCATCGGTCTGGCCAGATCAATCAGCTGCGGCGTGATATAGGTATTTGATTTTGTGCTAAAAATGGCTTTCACGATGGGTTGCAGCATGGCCGCTTCATTTTGCTCAATCACCACCGCCAAACGGCCTGATTCGAGCCGGACCAGTGTACCCACCGGATAAATACCGATCGTGCGCATAAATGCCTGTACCAGCTCGGGATTGAAATGAAACTTGCTCCACTCCCATAATTTGCGCAACCCTTCAGGGGCAGGCATGCCTTTGTGGTAGCAGCGATCGGACGTAATCGCGTCATACACATCCACCACGGCCGCCATTTGCGCCATCTGGCTAATCTGCTCACCTGGCAGGCGATATGGATAGCCCGTCCCATCCATGCGTTCATGATGATGCAGGGTAATATCGAGCGGAATGTCTTCCAGGCCATCGATCTGCCGCAAAATATGCCAGCCCTCCTCCGGGTGGGTGCGCATAATCGCAAACTCGTCTTCGGTGAGGCGGCCGGGCTTGTTCAGAATCTCGTTGGGCACTTTCATTTTGCCGGTATCGTGCAGCAGCCCACCGACACCCGCGAGCCGGATCAGCTCTTTGTCCATTCCCATCGACTGGGCAAAAGTCACCATCAGGGTGCACACACTCACCGAATGCAAAAATGTGTATTCGTCCTTGTTTTTAATCGCACTCAAGCCCAGCAGCGCGCCGCTATTGCGCAGCACCGAATCAGTAATGTCTTCCACCACCTGCGCCACACCGTCAAGCTCAATGGCCTGCCCCAGCCGGACATCGCGCATCACCATGCGCACGACATTGGTCGCCTGGCCATGAATTTTCTGAGCGCGGCCCATTTCCTGGGCAAACGATACTTTGATGATCGGTGACGGCGCTTCGGCAATCTTGATCAGCTGCGCGTCGAGTTCGGCGTTAACTTCTTCCACCGTCGGCGCGTCAGGCATGTCCAGTCCACGGCTGGTGTCGATGTAAACCTCGCGCACGCCAGTAGCGGCGATCTGGGCAAGCGCATTATCATCGCTGATCAGAAATTTATTACGAACAAAGGGATGATTCATCCAGTCCACATTCAGGTCATGAATGAACATACCAACGCGTATTGCTTCGGAGGGGATTTTTTTGATCATGTTGACTGCTGGTTATTTTTTTATCAGTGTAGAACACGATCGAAATTGGTGCAGTGCAGATTCTGTCTGGATAATTATTGCCACAGATTGAGCAATGAAAGCATTAGCTGATCACTGGGTGAATCATTTGACACGAAACCGACAAGGATCACTGCTATGATAGGCCTGCATTTTCCGCGTCTTATGTCTTTCACCCACGGAGCTTCCTACTAATGAGTTTATTCGACACCCTGGCATCACAAGTACTCGGCGGCAGCGAGCAGAGCAGCGCACTGGCGGGTTTGCTGGAATCACAAGGCGGCGTAGCCGGCCTGATCGAGAAATTCCAGAATGGCGGTCTGGGCGAAATTGCCCAGTCGTGGATTTCAACGGGTAGCAATCTGCCGATTTCGGCCGAGCAAATCGAGTCGGTGCTGGGCAATGAAACCATTGCCAATCTGGCTTCCCAGTTTGGCGTTGACCCGCAACAGGCCGCAAGCCAGCTATCTTCAGTGCTGCCCCAATTGATCGACGGCCTGACACCAAATGGTGAATTGCCCGCTGGCGGCAGTGGCGACTTGCTCAGCGCAGGGCTGGACTTGCTCAAGGGCAAATTATTCGGCTAATACACCGAGCAGTATAACCCTGAACGCAAAGCCAGCATTGGCATTCAGGGCCATACCCAAGGCCGACTTTCAAGTCGGCCTTTTTTCCGCAGTAGTGCCGATTAGAAATACAGCGTCACTGGCCCTTTATTAATGAACTCGACCCAGCCGCGTGGCACCGGGTAACCGCTAATCACCGGGAAGTAGGCAATAAAGAGCACCGCAGCCACCGCAGCCACCCCCCATGGCAGGTATTTCACCCACACACGCAGTGGGTTATCGAGCTGCAAACGCTGCAACTGTTGAAGAAGCCACACCAGCGCCAGAATAATAAACGGCACTGACGCAAAGAAATGGTAGATAAACACCAGTTTGCGTGGGATCAGCGCCCACGGCAGGAACTGAATCAAGCCTGCGGCAATAATAAAGCTCAAAGCAAACAGCTGGCTCTGACTCACGGCAAAACGTTGCACCAAGGATTTGGAGCTTGCCATTGCGAGTCGCCAGCCAATGGCGATCAGGAAGGCCAGCGTACCCAGATACCAGGTCACCGGATTACCAAACGCGCTGATTGACGACACTTTCAGCGGGCCAGTCCACTCGGTACCCGAGTAGTACCACATTGGCTTGAGCATCGTTGGCCACTCGTACCACATCGAGCTGAACGGATGAGTGGCTTTCAACTGGCTGTGATATTGATACATGCCGGTCTGATTGGCCAACATGCCCGAAATGCCTTGGCCGGTCGCTTGCATCAGCGGGATATAGGCCGCGGTATAGATCAGCGCCGGAATCACAATAAAGCCCAGCACCGACCAGAGTACGCTTTGCGTCACCCAATCGGCATAAGTGCGCTGCCCCGGTAGCTTCGGAGGCAGGCTTTGCGCGACGCGATACTGACGCCACACATTCCAGCAATACAAGAACGCCAGACCCACGCCGTGATACAGCACGATCCATTTGCTGGCTGCGCCCAGACCAAACATCGTGCCGCACAGCAGCAGTGATTTGAAGTCGGTTTTCCAGTCCTGCGTAGCCGGTTCCTGCTGCATCCAGCGCAGCATCCAGTACGAGCTGGCCAGAATAAAGAACACGCCGTAGGTATCAATGGTCGCAATTCGTGTTTGCGTAAAGTGCATGAAATCGAGCGCCAGCAAGCCAGTGGCCAGCAGCGCAAAGTTTTCCGAGCGAAATACTCGGCGCGACAGGCCGAAAAACACCGGCAGCATGGCAATGCCAAACACCACGCCCATAAAGCGCCAGCCGAACGGATTCATGCCAAACAGCCAAACGCCAATCGCAATAATGATTTTGCCCAGCGGCGGGTGGGTGTTTTCGGTAGCATCAATGCCTTGCGAGATTTCCCACGCGCTGCGCGCGTGATACACCTCGTCAAAATACATGCCGTTGTAAGCAGTAGACAGCGTAACTGTTTTGTCCTGCTCGTCGATCAGCGCCGCCGCGTCGCTCGGCCCCGCCTGCAACACCGGCGTAAGCAAGGCATTTTGCTGGCCACGCACCGCGATCTCGTTCATTTGCAGCGCGCCGGTACTGAGCCCGATTTTGAAGTAACGCGCAGGCAGATTCACTTCCAGCGGCCGCCAGCGGAATTCGGAAAAGCGGTTGCTGATCACAATCCCTTTGCCCACCGTCCAGTTCTGGCCATCGGCCGACCATTGCAAGGCGTACTCGCCCTCGCCCAAGCCGTGATGGTATTGCAGCTGGCTCACCTGCTCGATTTTGCCCAGATCAAACACCGCCCAGTCGCCCGCAGCAGGCGGATTCCAGAATTTTTGCGGCGACTGGCCATTGCCCAGATAGGTAAATGCCGCCACGCTGTACGCGGCACAAATCATGGCCAGCGCAGCCCACGCACGGCGGCTGACAGGCGCAAGCGGCTGCTCAACCGGGGGTATAGCTACAAAACCAGCAACTGTATTGCTACTGGGCTCAATACCTGCCGAGGTATCGCTAAAAACCAGCGCCTGACGATTGCCGCGCAGGAAAATATCGTAGCCAATGCGGAAGGTCTGTACCAGCAAAGCCACATTCGCCAGCGAGCACACCACCATAAAGAAGCTGCCATTGGGCACCGCAGTGCTATTAAGGCGGGTCAGAATATCGAGCGTGACCAGCGTATTGACAAAGGTCGTCAAGCTGGCGGCAACGGCCAGCCACAGCACGCGCTTATCGGCAATCACCATAAAGGCGGTCAGGCCCACGAAGGCGGCGGGGAATAAATAACGCTCGTGCATTTTGGGGCCGAGCACAAAAAACAGCACATAAATGGCAAACGCGCCAAACAGATAGCGGCCCTCACCTTTGCCCTTGACCACGCCATACACCACCGCCGCCAGCGACGACAGCGTCAGCAGCCACGCCCATTTACCAACGGCCAGCCCCAGGAAAGGCGTGCTATTGGCCAGCCAGTTGCCGTTGAACAAGGCGTACAGATTAAACGCATTGATGGTCAGGTAGTCGTAGCTAGCCAGCGTGCCACCGTACAGGCTGAAAATCCACAGTGGTTCGCGCGAAATGGTGAACGGCAGCGAGAGCAGAATAAAGGTACCAATCGCCGCGCCCAAGGCTTTGAGTTGAACCTTCATATCACCAAAAGTCAGCAAAGCAATCAGCGCAATCGGGCCCACCAACAAGGCTTGCGGCTTGAAAATCACCGCTGCGGCATACAGAGCCGCCGAGAGCACAATGCGGCGACGCTCCAGCATCAGGAAGGATGCAGCCAGAATCAGCGTGAAGATGCTGTCCACCTGCCCCCAGAACGTTGAGGTCACAATCGCCAGCGGATTGAACAGCCACAGAATGGCGGCAATCAGCGCAATCGCGCGCGTCGTATTATCTTTGCGGCCCACCCAGAGCAGAAATAGCGCACCGGCAATATCGGCCAGCATGGCGGGCATTTTCAGCGCGGCCAGAAAGCCGGGCGTATCGTAGGCCAGACCAAACCAGTTGGCAGCACCGCCAACCAGCCACAAGACGGTGATGTAGCCGGGCGGATAATCGGCAAAATAGCCGGGGCGATAAAAGCCTTCGAAACCGCGCTGGTACATATCAAACGCCCACGCGCTGAATGTACCGATGTCATATGAATGCCCGCGATACGCGCCAGCCCAGTAGATTTTGATCAGGAAAACCACCAGCACCAGCGCAATCGCTGGCCAGGTTTTGCTCAGCGGGGCAATGCCATCGAGCACGGCGCCAAAGCGCTGATACGCGCCATCGCGAGCCCGAATCAGCCACGCGACCAGCCCGATATAGCCCAGTGTCACCAGCCAGAGCACCACATTGGCGCTCAGTGCCGAGGGGCTGCCATCGGCAGCGCTTGCAGCGGGTGCTGCAGCTGGCGGCGGGGTAAAACTGATAATCTGGGTTTTCGAATCCTGCTCGCCCGGCTCGCCTTCCTGCACCGAAATATCGTCAAACCAGGCCGTACCTGTGGCCAGGCTGCCATAAAAACCCAGTCGCAAAGCCACTTTGATTTCATTTTGCTCGGGGCCGGTTTTGCCCCAGGCCACCAGCTCCTGCCAATCCTGATCGCCTTTGATATCGCGCGAGTGATCCATTGCGTCGACAATACTGATATTGGCTCCCACCTTGGCGTCGGCAGCAATGCCCTGTGTTTTGACCCAGGCCGAGACGCGATACCAGGTATCCGGTTTAACCTTGATCAGCTGGGTCAGCTTGCCATCATCGCCCTGCCCCAGTTGAATCTTGAGTGAAGATTTCCCGCTGCGAAACACGCTCTCGTCGCGCGTACCGATGCTTTGCGGCTCGCCTTGCGTCCAGTGATCAAAGGTCCAGCCTGATGCACCGCCCGACGGGCTGCTCTCTTCCGCTCCCGCATTGCGCGCTAGCTCGGCGTGCGCAGGCAGCGCCAGTACCAGCAAGCAACACCAGCAGGCCAGTAAAAACCGTTGCAGACTCAGGCGGCCAGCAAATAGCGTGGTAGATATCGACATGATTCAAACTCGATCAAACAGCGGGGGAAGGTGGCACTATAACGGCTCTATATCCTGACGCCTAGTTCCTGACATCACATCGGCAGTGCGCAGTTGCAACAAGCCGGAGCCAAATCGGCGTGGCAATTCCTTACAAGCCCAAGAGTGCTGCGGCCTGACACGCCCATCGCACTGCAACATTCAAATTGCTATATCAGCATCCGCTAAAGCGTTTATTTTCCTAGTGTTGTGGCAAATTTGCCTCAGTCATTTTGCACCTGCAATACCGCCTAGCGAGAGCTGGGGCACAAAGCTTGGCAAGCGGGGTTTTCAATCCAGGCTTGATGATGTAAGGTTAAGCCCAATCGCAATGTAATCGCGAAAAAACCATAACAAACAGGCCACGTGCCTAGCGCCAACCGAGTGCAAATCAGAGCCTGGAGCGCATGGAGGATGAGACAATGCAGCAAAGCCCAACACAGCAACGCCTGTCCGTAGTAATCCCCTGCTACAACGAAGAGGAAGTGATCGGTGAAACGCTCAAACGCCTGGGCGAATTTCGTGCCACCGTTACTGACCTAGACGTTGAGTTCATTTTTGTCGACGACGGTAGTAAAGATCGTACTCGCCAATTACTCACCGCCGCCCAGCAAGCCAACCCCGAAATCCGCGTGGTCGGCTTTGCGCGCAATTTTGGCCACCAGACCGCTGTTACCGCCGGGATTGACGCCGCCAGTGGCGATGCGGTGGTGCTGATCGACGCCGATTTACAAGACCCACCCGAAGTCATTAGCGAAATGATTGCGCTATGGCGCACCGGCTACCACGTGGTGTATGGCACGCGAGTTGATCGTCCGGGCGAATCGGCATTCAAACTCGTGACCGCCCGCGCTTTCTATCGCGTCCTCAATCGCCTGTCTGACGTACCGATTCCGCTCGACACGGGTGATTTCCGCCTGATGGATCGCAAAGTCGTTGACGTACTCAAAGGCATGCCCGAGCGCGACCGCTTTATCCGTGGCATGGTCAGCTGGGTTGGCTTTAGACAGATTGCCCTGCCTTACCGCCGTGCCGAGCGTTTTGCCGGTGAGAGCAAATATCCGCTGCGCAAAATGGTGCGTTTCGCCACCGACGGCATTATGTCGTTCTCAACCAAGCCGCTGCGACTGGCCGTGACGCTGGGCTTGCTGTCATCCTTCTTTGCCTTGATCGGCATTATCAACACACTGGTTGTGCGTTTAACCACCGATCACTGGGTGCCGGGCTGGGCCGAGATCATGGTGGCGATTCTGTTCCTAGGTGGCGTTCAGCTCTTGTGTATCGGGATTCTGGGCGAATACGTTGGCCGCACCTACAACGAAATCAAGCGCCGCCCGCTGTACGTGGTGCAAGATCGTTTGGGTTTCCCCGACGAGCAGCAATAAAAACAACCCAGCCTGTCTCAAGGCTGGGTTGTTTTTTACCCACAATACCCATAATGGTATTGCTCGCCAGACAAAGCAGAGCAATACCGCCAAGCACATACCCTCGAAGAGAGCATCATGCCCCCGTCGAACACACTGCTGCGCCATTTCGTTCCGCAGTCGATCTATCTGATCTTTGCCAGTATTTTCTCCGTTTTTCTGGCCATCGCCTTTTTTGTCGATGCATTCTGGAAAAGCGATACCTGGTTTTCGCGGGGCGATCTGCAAATGCTAGGACCACAAAACCCGCTGTTGCAGGCGCTGGGTATTGCGGCGTGGTTTCTGGTTTTATACGGCGCGTGGCGCGTGGCAAAACGCCTGGATCAAAGCCGATTTATCCGCCTGATGATTGCCGCGCTGTTTCTGGGCTTTTTTGGCCTGATTAATCTGTTTATTTATTATTTTCCAGTGCATGCGTATGACGATGCACTGGTGATCCGCATCGTGGTCGATGATTTATTGCGCGGCAATTTCATTGCGTTTTTCGACACGATGACGCTGGAAAACAAGGCCAAAAATTATCTTTACCTGTTTCCATTGCAAGTGCCATTTACGCTCTACACCTACGCCATTCACAGCTTGATTGGTGATAGTTACACCTATACACGCATTATCAATACCGTCTGGATCACCGGTTGCAGCTATGTGATTTATCAGATTTATTTGCTGTGGCAGCAAAAACGGCATGATTTTTTTGCCGCACTGATTTGCACGACCTTTATTCCGTTTATTTTGCTCGGCGCGTGGGTGTATAACGATTTCCCGGCGATTTTCCTCAGCTGCGTATCGATTTACTTTTTTACGCTATGGCAACAGCAAGGCCGCAAACGCGCAATCATTCTGTGCCTGATTGCACTGGCCTTTGCCAATCTATTTCGCCCGATTGCGCTATTGCTAGCGCTGAGCTTTGCACTGATTATTGTGCTGCGCTGGATTAAAACCGGCCAACACAAGCCTTATCAAAGGACGAGTGCAAAAGGTTTATGGCAAGGCGTCGAAGCCGCAGACAGTACATCTAGTACGACCAGGCGAGACAACGATGCCAGAAAACTTTTGCTTAACTACTTGTGGATTTTGTTTGGGCTATTTATTGCGATTCAAGTACCGCACAAACTCGTCAACGGCGCGCTCGCGCTCGGTGGCGTGCCGACCTATAGCGGCGTCAGTACCAGCGCACCCGCGCCTAAATGGATGTGGCTCAATATTGGCTACGACTATAAGCGGCTTGGCGTGTG
The DNA here is from genome assembly GCF_009760905.1 of Chitinibacter sp. GC72. Taxonomy (GTDB): domain Bacteria; phylum Pseudomonadota; class Gammaproteobacteria; order Burkholderiales; family Chitinibacteraceae; genus Chitinibacter. Next base: position 59,514 of record NZ_VIRW01000007.1, read on the forward strand.
GTCGTACAACGAAGCGTACGCGACTTTTGTTAGCGAAGCGCCAATTGACGAAGACGCCGTCAACGCGCTGTTCAAACAGGAAATCGCCAAGAAATGGCAAGAGATTGGCCTGAGCGGCACGCTGGCTCACTGGGCGAAAAAAACCTATTGGCAATGGACTGAAGGCACTTACCAAGCGGTGTATTACGGCATTGGTGATCCGGCCCGCCCCGATTATTTTGCTCACCCCACGGCAGCGACGCAGTTTGCCCATGGCGCGCATGGCGAGACTTTCCGCTACGCAGTGCGCCGCATTACCCAATTGCAAAACTGGCTGTATTTGTTTGCCGCGACCTGTGTCGTTGTTTTGGCCTTCAAACGCGCCAGCCGCGATCAGGATGCGCAACTGGATGAAACCCTGCTGCTGTTGGCGTTTTACACGCTGATGGTATTTGGCATGTATATGCTGTGGGAATCCAAATCGCGCTACATCTTATCGAGCACGATTCCGCTCTTACTGCTGGCCAGCTATGGATTACCGCAATTATTTGCCCGCCTTGAAGCGGCCTTCAAAGCCGCACCCGAGCAACACACCACAATGATTGAGCCAATCCCCGCAACGGAAACACAAAACTAAAGCGCGGGATGGATGGAGGAAAAACATGAAGCAAGAAGCTGGTCACTTTGACTATCTCGACGGCGTGCGCGGCATTGCCGCGTTTTCTGTCACCATGCACCATTTCTTTTATGCCTTTCTGCCCGCGCTAATTTGGGGTGCGGCGGGCAATAAGGGGCTGATTTTCCCATCGTTTGAAATGGCGATTGCGCAAACACCGCTCAATATCCTGTGGAGCGGCGATTATGCGGTGATGGTGTTTTTTGTGATGAGCGCATTTGTGCTCACCTATCGCTTCTTCCGCGATCAGCACGACCCGAACTTTAGCCGAGTGAGCTTTTTAACTTCGGCCACGCTGCGCCGCTATCCACGCTTGGTGTTGCCGATTTTTGCTGCGTCACTGATTGTGCTGCTCGTGATGCAGATGGGCGGGCTGTTTCATCAACAAGCGGCGCAATACTCCCTGTCGTTTGAATGGCTGGCGCTGCAATGGCATACGCCGAATGCGGGCTTTGTTGATGTACTGCGCAATACTTTCTTAGAGGTGCCTTTTAAGCCCGAACCACGCTACAACAATGTGTTGTGGACGATCTGCATCGAGTTTTATGGCTCGCTGCTGGCGTTTGCGATGGTGGCGGTACTCGGTCGGCAGAGCTGGCGCGGCTGGGGCTATCTGGCACTGGGCTGGTATCTGGGCAATTCGCCGTATCTGTGTTTTGTGATGGGGGTGGCGCTGGCTGATTTTATGTATGCGCCGAGCGCAGCGAAAGCACGCGCTTTATTGAGCCGCCCTGCGGTGTATTGGACTCTGGCGATTATTGGCCTCTATTTGGGCAGTTTTCCAAAGGGCATCGACGCCAGCCAGAACTTCTGGTTTAGCTGGCTGTATTGGCTGGACGGCGGATCAATGCCCAATGCGCAGTGGACGCACAATTGGGGCGCGCTGTTTTTGCTGATCGCCGTGCTGCACGCGCCAAACTGGCAGGCGATTTTGTCACGCCAACCGTGGCGCTGGCTGGGGCGGATTTCGTTTTCAATGTATTTAATGCACGGCCTGTTTCTGGGCTCGATCTGCTCGTGGCTGATTGTGACGCTGGTGCCTAACATCGGCTATGCCGCAGCATTCGTACTCACGCTGCTGGTCTACCTGCTGGCGGTGTTGGGCTCATCGCACCTTTTTGCTAGGTATATCGATGAAAGCAGCGTTAGATTTAGCCGCCAGGCTTATACCCTGCTTGTTGGTCGCAAACTGGATGCCATCCTGCCGCGCTGGAATGCACGCTGGCGCAGCAGCCTGTTTGTGCGCAAAGAATGGCGCTATACGCTGTTTGCCATTGTGCTGATGTATGTGCTGTTTTACGCGGCGCTCAAGCAGCCGTGGTTTGCACACAGTGGCTGGGACTCGTACATTCTGCAAGCGAAAGCCTGGTGGCAAGGGCAAACCATGCTGGCGCACGATTATCCGTATCTGGAGCTGGCGATTTTCAAGGGCCAGTATTATGTGAGCTTCCCGCCGGTTCCGACGATTCCGCAATTCCTGCTCTACCCTTTCTTTGGTGAGGGCACGCCGAATCATTTCCTTAATTCGGCCTACACCATCCTGAGCTTTGCACTACTGAGCTTCTGGTTTAACCCGCAAGCCCAACTGAAACAATTCTGCGTGCCGTTGGCGGCGGTATTTGGTAGCAATCTGCTTGCCGTTTCGCTCAATGGCGGCGTGTGGTTTCAGGCGCAAGTGCTGGCGTTTTTATTCACGATCAGCGCGTTCTTTTTCGCGGTAAAGAGCCTGAATCGACCGTGGGCCATGCATCTGTCGGCGCTCAGTTTAGCGCTGGCGGTGGGCTGCCGCCCCTTCCAGCTGGTCTACTTCCCGGCGCTGTTGTGGATTTTTGCCTATCACCTTGGCCATATTGGCAATGGAGCACCGAAGACCAAAACGCCCGAAGGCCGCGAAGAAGCCGAACCGCTGCAACAGTTTTTGATTTTTCCAATCATCATTGGTGGTGCGCTGGCTTGGTATAACTGGCTGCGCTTTGGCAATCCGATTGAGTTTGGCCATAACTACCTGCCAGAATTCCAGCGTGCGACCGAGGGGCAATTTAGCCTGTCGTATATTCCGGAAAACATCCTGCGCAGCCTGCGCCTGCCAAGCTTTACGCCCGAGGGCGGGCTGAGCTTCCCGCGCATGGATGGCGTGATGTTCTTCCTGGTCAACCCGATCTTTTTGATCTTGGCGCGCAAGCTCACGCAGCTCAAGCGCGAATTCTGGCAAGTCAATGCCTTGCTGTTTGCCGCCATCGCCATCCATATGCTCGCCACCTGGAGCCATCGCACCATGGGCGGCTGGCAGTTTGGTAATCGCTACTTTATCGATATGATTCCGGCGGTGGTGCTGCTGTTGTGGCTCAATCGCAGCAAGTTTGATGGCAAAGATTTGATGCTGGCACTGTTTGGGTTGGGGATTAATGCGTATGGCGCACTATGGCTTTACCTTGATTGGCCATGATTCACGATCTGCTGCGCTTTAGCTTGCTAGCTCGTGACACTCACTAAAAAGAAATGAAATGCCAAAACTGTTGAAACAATTTCTCACCTTCGCCGCCGTCGGCCTCTGTGGCACGGGTATTCAATATCTGGTGCTATGGCTGGGGGTTGAGTTTCTGGCCATGAAGGCCGCGCTGGCGTCCGGCATCGGCTATCTGCTCGGCTCGGTGGCGAACTATCTGCTTAATTATTTCTTTACGTTCAAAGACCAGCACGGGCAGAAATCGCACCGCGAGGCGGCGGCGAAGTTTTACACCATTGCCGGCTTGGGCTGGGTTTTGAATACCGGCCTAATGCTGCTGTTTGTCGATATGCTGGCCTGGGCCTACTGGCCTGCACAATTGCTGACCACCGCGATTGGTCTGCTGTGGAATTTTGCTGGTAGCCGCTGGTGGGCATTTCGTCACCCAGCCAGCGCTTAAAGATTGCTAAAAGAGAAAAAACCATGTTTTTCGCACTGATCTACTTTATCGCCCACCTGATCGCCTGGGGCTATGCCGCGCAAAAGCTGTTTGCTACGCATCCACAGTGGATACGCTTGGGCGCAGGTGGCGTATTAGGCGCCACCGCGCTGATGTGGGCGCCGGTGCCGTTTGCATTCTTTGTGCAATTTAGTCCGCTGAGCCACGGGCTCGGTCTGGCGCTATCGTGCGCCTTGGCCGGAGCAATTTATGCCAAAGCCCGCCCGCTCGCGGCCAGCCCGATTAACTACGGCGCGATGCAAAAAACGCTACTGTGGCTGGGCCTGCCGATCTTTGCTGTCATGGCCTATCTGCTGCACACCCATCTGATTTTGCCAACGGCCAATGGCTATGACGTTGGCCAATCAACGTTTGGCGATTTGCAAATGCATATGGGCATGGTGACTTCCTTGGCGCGCCAGCAGATTTTCCCGCCCGAATACAGCATCTTGCCCGGCCAACGCCTGAGCTATCCGTTTCTAGTTAATCTGGTGTCGTCATCGCTGTATCAGATGGGTTTCTCGCTGCGCTGGTCGCTGCTGCTACCGTCGCTATTGATGTGTGCGATGATTGTGTTCAGCTTTATCTTGCTCGCGTTTGAGGTCAGCAAAGACAAGCGCGCGACGCAGCTCGCAACGCTGCTGTTTTTCTTTAATGGTGGCCTGGGCTTTATTTATTTCTTTGGCTGGCACGAATACACCTTCGCGCAAATTCTGACCGAATTTTACAAAACGCCGACCAATTACAACGAGATGAATATCCGCTGGTCGAACGTTATCGCCGATATGATCATCCCGCAGCGCACGACAATGGCGGGCTGGTCTGTCGCGCTGTTCGCGCTGTGGGCGCTACTGCGTTTCACTCGCAGTGAAGGGCGCGATAAACGCGGCTGGGGTATGCTCGCCGGGGTCTTGGTGGGATTACTCCCGATGATCCATACCCATTCATTTATGGCCATCGGCCTGATTTCGCTCGGCTGGTTGGGTGTTGATCTGGTGCTACGTCGTAAAGCTATCGTGCAGGTGATTATCGACTGGTGCTGGTATGGATTGCCGGCGATTGGCCTTGGCATCGGTCAATTAATGTTCTGGACTTTCCAGCAGGCCACGGCAGGGGACGGTTTTGTCCATTTTCATCTGAACTGGGTCAACAAACTCGAGATTGACCCGTATTTGTGGTTCTACCTCAAAAACATGGGTGTCGTGTATGTGGGCTGGTTGATGGGCTTGGCGCTGCTCGCGCGTAGCGCATGGCGCGAGAAATTCGCCATCGCGGCTGATGGAGCAGAAGGCTCGCTACTCGATAAACATCTGGCATTGTTGCAGCTTGGCCCGCTGGTGATTTACATCGTTGCCGAGCTGATTATTTTCCAGCCCAATTTATATGACAACAACAAGCTGTTTTATATCTGGTATGCGTTTGCCACCATCACCGCTGCCTGCGTGATTATCGCGGCTTTCCGCTACTGGCTGGCGCGTGGCCGCTATATTTTGGCTGCTAATTTGGTGGTATTTAGCATCGTCATTGGCTGCATTTCGGGCGGGCTGACTTTGGCGCGCGAATGGGTTTCAACGTACACCGCGTACAACCCCGCGCATGTTGCTGCGGCGCAGTTTATTGATAACAACACGCCGGTGGATGCGATGTTTGTCACTGCCGACAACCACAACAACACCGTCGCCGCGCTCACCGGCCGCAATATTGTCGTCGGCACGGATACCTATTTGTTCTTCCACGGCCTGGATACCAAGCAGCGCCACGACGACGTGCGCAAAATCTACGAGAGCCCGTCCGAGCGCGCGGCTCTGATCGCCAAGTACAAGGTGGATTATATTTTCATCAGCGATTTCGAGCGTAGCAACTATCCGGCCTTTGCCAGCCTGTTTGGCCTGTATCCGGTGATTTTTGATAACGGGCAGGTGCAGGTGCTGGCGGTGTCTCAGCATGCGCAAAATTACCAGCGCTAGCCCAATATTGCGCACAGTAACTACGTCCAAATTGGTCCAAGCCACAGCCAGAAATCTTGAAAATCAACAAGGGTATATCCAGCAATAGCAATCTGGAATTGATCTTGATGGATATACCTAATGATAGTAAACCTTGTCATATCAGACCTGATACGGCAGTGTCACCGTGAAGCAGCAGCCCTGCCCGCCCAGCCCGCTGCCCAAACTGATGTGGCCATTCAAGCGGGCTACGGCTTGCGCGACGATCGCCAGCCCCAGCCCGGTACCTGCCACATCGTGCCCCGCGCCGCGATAAAAGCGCTCAAAGATCCGCTCCCGATCCGCCTCTGCAATGCCCGGGCCATTGTCGGCCACCGATAGAATCAGGCAGGTGTTGGCCACTTGCAACTGCACCTCGATCTGATCACCTTCGTTGACATACAAAATGGCGTTATTCAGCAGATTTTGCGCGATAGTTTGCAGCGCATTGCTGTCCGTGCGGCATGGCAGCGTATCGGGCGCATTCAGTGATAACTCGATCTGCCGCGCCATGGCGGCGGGGACAAGGTGTGCCAGCTCCCGCTGCAACAAGGCCGCAACATCAATCAGCTCATCCGGCTTGAGGCGATCGTTATCGATATGCGACATATCGAGCAGCTGCGCGATCAGATGCGAGGCGCGATGAATGGCCTGCTCCAGATTTTTCTCGGCGGTTTTTCGCTCGGCGGGCGTGGCCGCCAGTGTCAGTACATGCGCTTGCGCTGAAATAACTGCCATGGGCGTGCGCAACTCATGGGCGGCATCCTGTACAAAAGCGTGTTCCCGCTCGATTTTGCCGCGCAATTGATCAAGCAGGTGATCCAGCGCAGCAGTCAGTGGCTTTAATTCGGCATAGGGGCTGGCAAAGTTAAGCGGCGACAGATCATCGCGGTGTTTGGCGGCGATGGTGCCGGACAAAACGCGCAATGGGCGCAAGCCACGGGCAACGACCAGCCAGATGGTCAGGATCATAATCGGTAAGGCAATCAGCATTTCAATGCTCATACTGACGACCACCATTTTGAAAAACCAGAATGAATTCAGGCTGGGCACCGCCCACATCAATTCCCAGCGCGGGGTCTTGGCGTGAAAAACACGGTAAGTCTCGCCATTACGCCGGATATCGTACAGCGTCGCGTTCCCCTGCGGCAGAGCGCGCCCCTGGGCCTCTGGCGACAGATACAGCAAGCGCCCCTGCGCATTGCTGAGCTGAAATAACATCACTCGGGGTATCTGCAGCTCGCGATAGTTTAAGTTGTACAAATCGGAATGAGTGGCCATCACCATCTTGGCCTCGGTATCGGTTTGCGCTTTCTCCAGCACCTGCACCATCATTTTGCCCTGGGTGAGCAGCATGCGATCACGCTCGGCTGGATTGGTCTCGGACCAATAGCCATACAGGGCGAGCACCACCCAGATCAGCGCAAAAGCGAGCAAAATCGCCAGCACTACGCGGCGAATCAGGCTGGGGCCAAAGTAGTCGAGATAGCGGTTCATTTCACCAACATATAGCCAACACCGCGCACGGTGCGAATTTTTTGCGCGCCGATTTTCCGGCGCAAATTCGATAGATGCACTTCCAGCGCACCAAAATCAATCGCGTCCCCCAAGGGCTCCAGACGCTGCGCCAATGCACTTTTCGGCACCACAATCCCGGGCTCTCTGGCCAGCTCAAGCAGGAGATGAAATTCGCGCGGCGACAAATCCAGCGGCACGCCCGCCAGACTTACCTGATAGCGTCGTGGCTCAATGTGCAGCTCGCCAATGATCCAGACATCGCTGGCCTGCTGGGCATAACGGCGCAAAACGGCGCGCATGCGAGCAATCAACTCCTCGGTGGCAAACGGTTTGATAATGAAATCATCCGCCCCGCCATCCAGCCCCGCCAGCCTATCATCCAGCGCCGAACGCGCGGTAATCACAATAATCGGCGTGGCAATACCCGCCCGCCGCCAGCGCCGGAGCAAATCAAAGCCCAGCCCGTCGGGCAGCGTCAGATCAAGCAGCACACAATCAAAAGCCATGTCCTGTGCGACATGCGGCGCATCGGCAATGCTTCGCCGCCATTCGCTACTGATGTCTTCGGCCTTGAGCGCCTGCTGCAGTGCGAACCCGAGATCGAGGTCGTCTTCAATGATGAGGATATGCATGCCGTCACTTTACCCGAACAACCTTAAGCTTAGCCAAAGCTTGCCCCTGCCATAGTGCTGGACATGATCAATCACGTCGAATCAGGCCCTAACAGTCAAGCTTGAATTCGGCTTTTTAGCGGGAGCTCATCATGTGGGGTTTTGGCCACTGTCCAATCGATCTGGATCGCATCATCGCCGCGCAAACATCAGCCGCAGCAAAACGCCCGGCAATAGAACGCAGTAGCGAGGCACAGCAACAAACCCCGCAGCCTGATTCAGCTCCGTACCCAGCAGAAATTATCACCACCAAGGAAGTCCAACATCATGCTTAAACCATTGATTTTATCTGTATGTATTCTGAGCCCGATCAGTTTTGCCAGCGAGCTCACGCTGGGCTCGGGCACCGAGCAAGGTCTGTTGCGCCTGCAAAGCCTGTGGGCCGAGGCCAGCGAGGGCGACAACTGGCAGCTCGCTGCCGGGCTGGGCATGGCTTATGCGCCCGAAGTTCTAGGTGGCAAGAAGTACAAAGCCAGCCCATTGGTCAGCCTGGATGTCGCGCATCGCTCGGGCTTTTTTATCAGTAGCAGCAATGGCATAGGCTGGAGCTACACCGACAATCCGGCCTGGCAAGCCGCCGTTTTTCTGGGTGCAAGCGCCTCGCGCGATGAAAAAGACCAGCTCACCGACAAAATCACCTTCAAAGGTATGGGCAAGATTGATTCTGCGCTGCAGGCTGGTGCGTCGATCAATTACAACCTGGGAGATATCGAGCTTTCCAGCGTGATCACAACCGGCTTATCGGACAAAAATCGCGGCGTGCAGCTGACGCTGGGTGCCGATTACACCGCATACGCCAGCGAACAATTTGCCCTGACGCTCAACAGCTCGCTCACAGCCAGCAATGGCAAATATCAGCAGCGCTGGTATGGCGTAACAGCCCAACAAGCCAAAAACAGCCGCTTTAAAGCGTATCAGGCGGGCAGCGGCCTGACTTTGGCCAGCGTGGGCATCACGGGCATTGTGCCGATCAGCAAGGAATTACGGCTGGTCAGCAATCTGACATACAACCAGCTACTGGGCGATGCCGCCGATAGCCCATTGGTAAAATCAAAAGGCAGCGGCGCATTTTCCACGCACCTGCAATACACCTGGTAAACGGCAGCTCAAAAGCGCGGAGGCGCTTGCGAGCAACTCAAAGTCAGAAAGGCCGCGATTGCGGCCTTTTTAACACCAGAATGGCGTATTTACTTGCAAAGACTCCAACAGCCAAGGATTACAAATCCCCTACAAGATTTACGCCCCTCACCCAGATACAACCACTATGTATTGCCTTTTAGCTCAACACCAGATTGATCCTCAGCCATATACCCCGCCATCTTTGCTTTTAATCTAGCCCAGCTGCCTTTCACACCGTATTGCAGCAATGGCCGCTCGAAACAATAGGTAATCAGGCTGGCGACGATGATGGAGGCGATGAAAGCGATGAAAAACATCGTCCAGCGCCAGGTGGGATCGTCGGTGGGCGTAGGCGTGGCGGCGGTCCACCAGCCGTGCTCTTTGATGACGCGGGCGATGACTTGGTGCCAGATGTACAGGTTGTACGATATCAGCGACAAAAAGGTCAGCGCGCGATTGGCGAGGATGGTGCGGAAAATTGCGTGCGCGTAGGTCGCTGCCACCGTTAGTGCGATCAGCACAAAGCAGAAAAACAAGCGGTGTTGCGATTGCCAGATCGGGTAGGAATCGGGCTCAAAGCGGATTTGATACAGATCGTTAAACAGCAGCAGCATCGTTAGCAGCGCGAGCGCAACGATCACGCCCATGCCTGACTTTACTGCGCTGATAGCACTCTGACCTTGTTCTCGCACCCAAACCAGCAAATACGCGGTCAGCATGCCGCCAGCAAATAGGTCGAGAAAACCCGGTAGCTGATTATTCAGATTGGTAAATTCACCGATCGGTAAAGTACGTGTCCAGTGGCGATAGATCAGCGCCACGGCGCACATCAGCGTAAACACCAACCACGGCTTGCGGCGAAAACCCCACGCGAGCAGCGGGAAGATCAGGTAAAACTGCACCTCAACGCCCAGCGACCAGAACACGCCATTAATACTGCCGTGCGTGTCGGGAAACAGATTATGCACAAAGCCCAAGTGCATCAGGATGTCGGTCCAGTAGCCGCGTTGGCTGCTGGTGGGGTACATCTCGGGCAGCAGCACCAGCAACAGCAGCATCGCCAGCCAGTACGAAGGCAAAATTTTGATTGCGCGTCGGTAAGTGTAGTGGGCAATGCTCGGCAAACTGCCCTTGCCCTGCATCACTTTGGCGTGCGGATAGGCCAGACAAAATGCGCTTAAAAAGAAAAACAATTCAACGCCCAGCGCGCCAGCATACTGAATCATTTCAAAATTGATCGTCCCGCCCGTGAATGGCACAGGAATCACCCACCACGTGATTTGCCAATAGTGAAACAGCACGACCAGCAAAATCGCCAAGCCGCGCAGTCCGTCGACAATGGCAATATGCTGCGCAGCGCTCGTCGGTGCGTGCGGGTTTTCTAAGGTTGGCGCGCTCATCATGCTGCATCCTTGGCGACGACGCCCTTTTCCACAACATTGCGGCGCATCAGCAGCATAGCCAGCCCCATGCCGATCACCGACAGCACCAGCGTCGATCCCACCAGCATCAGCCACGGCGCGGCTTTGCCTTGCGCGGCGGGGCTCAGCGCTGCGGTGACGTTCTCAGTCTTGGCTTGCGAGCGCGGCATCTCGAGCACTTTGGCGCCAGCGGGAATCTCGGCTACTTTTTCTAAGCTCACCGCGTCAAACCACGCCTCGCCCTGATTTTCATTGCCAAAATGACCAAGGCCGAGCAAGAGCTGGAGTTCCTGCGCATCGTTCGATTTGATATACACCTGACGCAGCTGCCAGTCGGCATCGGTACGCACTGTTTCGCTCACATCGTACACGCCCTCAACGCCGATCACGGCGGCGAGTTTGTCAGCATTCGCGCCACGCGCTTTGACTTTGGCCTGAAATAAATACGTCTGATTGGGCTCAACGGCGATGGTTTTATTCACTCGCACATGATTGGGCTTGCTGCTGCTTAAATGCAGCACTTGCTTGCCATCGGCAGCGCTGGCCGCTGCCAGCGTGGCGCTGGAAACATTCGGCTGCCAGGTCATTAATGACCAGCCTTCGGGCAGATTGGCACCCGCCCCCTGCTCAAAAGATTCATTGAGCAATAGCGCTTGCGCGCTGGTTTCTGCTGCATGCACAGCACCCAGCAGCAGGCTTAAGCTGGCACCCAGCATCAGTTTACGGAACATCATTGGCAACTCCATCCATTAGGCTCTATTGGCCTTTGTTATTGTCTTACCGCGCTGATTGCGCTTAGGGCATCAATGTACCAAAGCGGCGCTCGCAAAGCATCATCCATCGCCATCTTGATGCTGACGGGTATCACTGCCGGGTGCGACAGCGGTCGTGCAACAACGGGCAGGGCGGCAGGGTTCGCACCGGTATCGGGTATACTTGCCCAATGCAATGTCGATCACACTGCGGTGCCTGCTGCACCGCCCCATCCATCTCCAGCCCCATTCCGGGCATGCCCAAAGGCAAGCCCGCAGGTGTTCCGTGCGTACAGCTTGATGATGATTTGCGCTGCAAGATTTTCCTCGACCCGGCTCGTCCAGCGGTATGTGCAGGTTTGCAGCCCCATATTGAAATGTGCGGCGATAGTCAGCACTATGCGATTCATTGGCTGACCGATTTGGAGAACCAGACCCGGCCGCATCAGTCATAAGGCGGGATAGTCTTGAAGCTAGAAAAAGGATTAGGCATGGAACAACTGCTGCGCGAGATGCAAAACAGCAAGACCGATCAGGATTCACTGGGCAAACTCACTGCGCTGGTTAATGCACTGCGCCCGACCAGGGCGGATGATCAGGTGACGGCGGTGAATAATATTCGCGCGCTGTGTTATCTGCTGGAACAAAATCCCGAGTACCGGGCTTCTTTGCGTCGCGAGTTTTTTTCGCTGCTCGACAATACCCGGCAAGTGAATCTGTATACCGAGACGGGCATCTTGCTCAACGAGAGCATGATGACGGCGGTGAAGCGCCGCATTGGTGCCAAGCTGTTGCCGCCCACCATCAATGAAGAACATTTCAGCGATTTACTGGGGGTAATCTTCCACAAGCCAAGTGATTACTTGTGGCTAGACGCACTCCCCCAGGAGGTATGGTATGAAGTCGGCCAGGCTCTGCATATGCACGAGCTGCAGGAGAACGAAATTCCGCCGCATATCCGCCTGCAGCAGCTAGAAGCCATTCAGGTTTTGTCGTGCCGGATTTCGGCCATTGGCCTGGAGCCGGAAATCATCCGTAATCACCCGGATGTCGAGCGTTTCGAGTCGCCCTTTGTGCGCCTGAATGCCGAAGTGCTCAATTACATCGAACAATACCGCCACGATCTCACCGCACGCCGCCCACCCGACGAAGACCACAGCCATTTGCTGGTGTTGCTGGAGCAGTGCGAAGCGATCATGGGCAAGGTGTGGAAATACGCGTCCAAAAACGGCGCATCGGTCAGCCTGACTTATCATTTATTGCGCTTGAAGCAGCATATCGACCGCATGAAGCTCCTCTTTGAGCTGGTCGACCCCAAAGGCGAGCAGGCCGATGCGCTGATTCGCCTGTTCAAGGCGCTGGTCAAGGCGGAAAACCGCAAAAACAGCGTGCGCGATGTATTTAGCGAAAACACCGAGCTGCTGGCGCTGCAGATTACCGAGCATGCCAGCCATACCGGCGAGCACTACACCAGCGAATCGCGCCGCGAATGGCTGGATATGTTCCGCTCGGCGGCGGGCGCGGGCGTGGTGGTCGGCTTTATGGCGCTGATTAAAATCCTGATCAGCAAGGCGCATCTGCCGCTGCTGCTCGAAGCGTTTGCTTTCAGCCTGAATTACGCCATCGGCTTTATGCTGATTCACATTATGCATTGCACCATTGCCACCAAGCAGCCCGCCATGACCGCAGCCCGCATCGCCGCGGCTCTACCCGCACCGGGCAGCAAGGAGGGCTATGGCACGCTGGTCGAGCTGATCGTCAAAGTGGTACGCACGCAGTTTATTGCCATTCTGGGCAATGTGTTGCTGGCCATGCCGGTGGCGCTGGCGATTGCTTGGCTGTGGTGGGATAGCCTGGGCAGCCATGTGGTCGGTCCCGAAAAAGCTGCGCATCTAATGCATGATCTGATGCCGATTTCCGGCATGGGCGTGCCGCATGCCGCGATTGCCGGTGTCTGCCTGTTTATGGCCGGGCTGATTTCGGGCTACTACGATAACAAGGCGCTGTATAACAAGATTCCGCAGCGCATTGCCGCCCTGCCACTGCTGCGCAAAACCATCGGCGATTTTCGCAGCCAGCGGCTGGCGCAGTATATCGAGCACAATCTGGGCGCACTGGCGGGGAATTTCTATTTCGGCTTTATGCTCGGCTGCATTGGCACGGTAGGAATTTTGCTAGGACTACCGATTGATATTCGCCACATTACTTTCTCGGCGGCTAATTTCTCCTTTGTGCTGGCAGCCAATGATTTTTACCTGCCGATGTGGAGTGTGATCTGGGGCTTGCTCGGCGTGGCGCTGATCGGTACCACCAATCTAGTCACCAGCTTTGTACTGGCGCTGTGGGTGGCGCTGCGCTCGCGCAAACGCCGCCTGGGCGAATTGCAACCCGTGCTCGGCCTGCTGTGGAAACGGTTCTGGCAGCGGCCGGTAGATTTTTTTATTGCGCCCAAACAGGTAGACAAAGTCAATGAGTGAAGCGGTATACACCTCGATCTGCGATGCGCTGGCCGAACAGGGCTGGATCATTGTGCCCGATTTTCTTGATGCCCAAACGGTGAGCGAGCTGCATCAGCTGGCGCAGCAAAGGCGTGAAGCTTTTCACCGCGCTGGTGTTGGCCGCGAGACAGCGCATCAGGTACGCAATGATATTCGCGGCGATTCGGTGCTGTGGATTGAAGATCACGATGCAGCCATGCAGCAAGCCAATGCACGCATGGCCCAATTGCAGCAGCACCTCAATCGCGAGCTGTTTCTGGGGCTGGCCGAGCTGGAATGGCATTTTGCCCACTATCCGGTGGGCGCATTTTACCAGCGGCATCTGGATCAGCACCGCGCGCAGGACACACGCGTGGTGACCGTGGTGCAATACCTCAATCCGGATTGGCACACCGACGATGGCGGCCAGCTGCGGCTGTACCTGAATGACGGCGAGCAGCTGGATGTCACTCCCTACGGCGGTACGCTGGCGGTGTTTATGTCGGATCGATTCGAGCACGAAGTGCTACCAGCCCGGCGTGATCGCTACTCCCTCACCGGCTGGTATCGCCGCCGCGCAGTTTGAAACCCAAGCGGCACATGGCTTCACCCAGCTAGTTTCTCGTCTTATGACACAAGCTGTATGAAGTCTTCGCTTTGCAGAATTGACATCATGCAAAGAAACTTTCGTTCAATTACTTTAAAAATTTGCCCGCAAAAACTCCACACAGCAGCAATGGATTAGAATTAATCACCAGTCAAAGATGACAAAAAATGTCAACAAAAGTTAAACTACCTGCTTCAAACCTTTCAATTCAAGCCTAATGAAAATCCTATTCCCCAACCCATACGGCTACGAGCTACCGTCAAGCGATCGTGTTGCTGCAATCCAGGAAAAATATCAATTTTCAAATGATTATTCGGCCTTCTTACGCCAGCAAAATGGTTTTGTGATTTCCAGCCTTGAGGAGGCTGCAGATAGTCCAGAATATATGGCTGATTCACCGGAAGAAGAAGATGGCAAGCCAGATTTTAGAGTGCTCTATGGCCTTGATTCAGCTGACAAATATTACGACCTGGAAGAGCAGCAACACGCTTTTATTTTCAAAGATTTATTCTTCCCCATCGGGGTTGATTATGGCGGCAATGATTTTGTTGAAATATTGCATGGCAAATTCAAAGGCTACATTGCCAGCCTAGATCATGATCTATATGCCTCTTGCGATTCGCAGGAAGAATTCATTCAAGAATTTGAGTTAGACAATTTTGCAGCACTCTCTCCTAGCGAAAAAGCCGATTTGCTAGCCGACGAAGAGATTGGATTAGCATGGCTTCTGGCACCATCAATGAGCGAATTCACCGCAAAGAGCATCCACTGCAATGAAAATTTTTCTGGGTATGTCGTTGATCTCGTCTCCTGACAGTACAGCAGCCTAAGCCATCTGGTGTGTAGAGCCACCTCAATAGAGCATGGGTATTGCCGCTCAAGCCAAACACAGGTTGGCATACAAAGCAATACCCATTGCACTTTCAATATTTCTATAATACCCCTGTCCGAGGTGTCCGAAGGAGCTGCGGCGCCGCGCCAGATAGTCTCGACGATCAGATTCGCGCCAGCCACCCGTGGGTGGCTGAATATATTTCAGGCATTACTCCAACCAATCCTCAAACCACAGTCAGCACCTGCTGTAATGGCTTTCTGGGCTTTTGCGCCCAGTTGCTGGCCAGCGGGCGGCCTACGGTGACCAGCATGACCGGGATCAGCTCGTCGCCCAGGGCAAATGCCTCAATCAGCGCGTCGTGATCAAAGCCTGTCATCGGGCAGCTGCCCAGCCCCATGCCTTCGGCGGCCAGCATCAGTGTCATTGCGGCCAAGGAGGCCGAACGGATGGCCTCGTCGCGCTGCGCTTGCGGCTGCTCGTGCTGGGTGGCGCTGGCCATCGCCACCCAGCTATCGGCCAGTGCCGCCGGCATAGCGCCCTGCTGCACCGAGCCCGCCAGCACGCTGGCTAGCGCCTGATACCCATTGCGCACCCCGCACACAATAAATGTCACCGCTGCGTCGGCCACTTTTTGCTGGCCAAAACTCAGTTGCTGCAAGCGCAACTTGTGCGGCTGGCTGCGCACGGCGATAAATTGCCAGTTTTGCAAGTTAAATGACCCCCAGCAAAGCTGGGGGCTTATTAGAGGAACGCCTCGAAGGCGTCAACAAACCAAGTGCCGCCCAAGGCGGCGAGTCACAACCCCAGCTTCATCTGGTCGTAACGCTCATCTTCCTTTTCTTGATTTCGGATATAGGCTCTGACCATTGCTTCATCCAAACCCACCGTCGAAACAAAATAGCCGCGCGCCCAAAAAACTTCACCGGTGAAGTTTTTCGTCCTACCACCAAATTGCTGCGCTATCGTGATTGCGCTTTTTCCTTTGATAAAACCCACCACATTCGACAAAGCATACTTCGGCGGCACGCTGATACACATATGCACGTGATCGGGCATGATATGCCCTTCTACAATCTGGCAACCTTTTTGCTGTGCCAGCTCATGGAAAATAACCCCAAGATTACGGCGCAATGCGCCGAATAATCGCTTCTTTCTCGCCTTGGGGATAAACACCACGTGATATTTACAATCCCAACGCGTATGGCTCAGACTTTGATACTCTTTCATTTGAAACTCCTTCTCTTGGTCGAGATCGGAGCTTCACAATGACCGTTGTATAGGTCAAACCTTGGTGAGTCCCCCGGCAAAGCCGGGGGTTTACCTCAGATTAATTAAACGCGCTGGGCGAGCGTGTAGCCAGATCGACCAGCATTTCAATCTGCTGATCGTCCAGCTGGCACTGCGGGTCAAAATGATTGATCGAACGGCGCGCCTCGATCAGTTGATGGATAGGATGCGGGATGAAATATGACATGGTTTATTTCTCCTGAAAGGATGAAGGAACAGGCCGAGCAAACCACTGCACCGCCATGACACTGGCAAAAACAATCAGCAAACCGGCGAGTGACAGCGGGCTCATTGCCTCGCCCAGCAGCCACCAGCCCAGCAGCACTGCCGACAGCGGACTAAGCAGGCCCAGAGCAGACACCGCCACTGCCGATAGCGAGCGCATGCCGCGAAACCACAGCACATAGGCAATCAACGCGCCAAAAATGCACAGGTAGGCATAAGCCAGCAGCTGGCTGGGCCTTAAGGCTGGCAGTGGCGCATCCAGCCACAGCATGGCCGGCAGGAGCAGCACCCCGCCCAGTAAGAGCTGCCAACCCGTGAGCGCCAGCACCGGCAGAGGCAAAGCCCAGTGCCGGGTTAGGTAGGTACCCGTCGCCATACACGCCGCTCCTGCCAGTGCCGCCAGTACACCGGAAATGCTCCAGCTGCTATCGGGTGCCAGTAGCAAAGCGGCCATGCCCAGCACGCCCATCAGGCAGGCGCACACCAGCCAGAGCGAAGGTTTAATTTTTTCCAGCATCCAGATCAGCGCCAGAATCAGCAAAGGCTGAATCGCGCCGATTACCGCCGCCAAACCACCGGGCAGCTGATAAGCCGCAATAAACAGCAGCGATTGAAACAGGCTGATATTGAGCAGCGACAGCAGCAATACCTTGCCCCACTGACCCGCAGCTGGAGGCTGCCATTGCAGCGCCAGCAAAATCAGCCCGGCGGGCAACACACGGATTAGCGCCGCCGTAAACGGCCGATCGGGCGGCAAGAGCTGGGAAGTCACGATATAGCTGGAACCCCAGATCAGCGGAGCCAGTGCAGTGAGCAGTAAATGAGGTTTCAACAAAGCGCGCATGATTTTGTCTCGTATTCAAGATATAATCACTCTACGGGCAATTTATCTCGGATGCAAGATATATTGGGGAAATAAAAATGAAAGAAGCACCACAGACAGCAGCAACAGGGCCAGCCGACTTTGTCGATGGTGTCCTAGCGCAATGGCAACAGGAAAAACCAGCACTCGACACCCGCGCCATGGGCACGGCAGGCCGGCTCAAGCGCAGTGCGGCCTTGATGCAGCGACAAATGGATCAGCTCTTTGCGCAATACGATTTAAGCAGCTGGGAGTTTGATGTACTGGCCACGCTTCGCCGTGCTGGTGCGCCATATTGCCTGGCGCCCACCGCGCTGTTTTCGGCACTGATGCTGGCCTCGGGCACGATGACCCGGCAATTGCAGCAGCTGGAAAACCGGGGCCTGGTCTGCCGCATAGCCAACCCGCAAGACGCCCGCAGCCTGCTGGTGCAGCTGAGCGAGAACGGCCTGACGCTGATTGATGAAGCCATCGAAGCGCACACCCGCAATCTGCAGCACATCCTGTCGCCACTATCAGACGCGCAGCGCACAGTACTCGATCAAGGCCTGTCTGCCCTGCTGCCGATGCTGGAGCAGGCATCGTAGATGCGCCAGGGAATTTCCTTGGTCCGGCCCCAATTGATGTGCGTCTGCCACGACATTGCGCAACTTAAGTTTTGCAGCCAATGGGCGGCAAGGAGACAATCTGGTCAAAATCGAACCTAGCAGATACGCAGACTTGACTTAAGATGAATCCTGCAATTGCCTCAAGCCATGGACTCATCACGACTGTGGCTCGACTCACTACTCTGTATCCAACATTGAAAGCCGGTGGCGGTTTATTTCTGGAAGACGTTTCATGAAGATGGAAGTCAAACATTACTCGCTGCTGGCCAGCATACTGAACCAGCTGCTGGATGCCATTTGCGTGGTTGATGAGCATGGTCGCGTTATTTATGTCAGCGCGGGTTGCGAGCGGGTATTTGGCTATACGCAGGCCGAAATGATCGGGCGCGAAATGATCAGCCTGGTTGCCCCCGAAGACCGTGAACGCACGCTGGCCGAAGCCATTAACGTCATGTCCGGACGACCATGGGTCGGTTTTGAAAACCGCTATATCCATAAAAACGGCCATCTGGTGGACATCATGTGGTCGGCGATGTGGTCAGAGACCGAGCGCGTGCGCATTGCGGTGGCCAGGGATGTCACCGTCCGCAAACGTGCCCAGTCCATGCAAGCGGCAATGTATGCAATTGCTCAGCTGGTCATCGAAGCCGACGATCTGCCAGCCCTGTATCGACAAACCCATCAGATCATTGGCCAGCTGCTGCCTGCTACGGCTTTCACAGTTGCCATCAGGCCCAGTCAGGACGCAAAACTGGTTTTTCCCTACCCGCCTGCGCTGGCCAATCAGCACGCAGCGGCGATGGGGCTGTCGCTCATGTTCGACCAGATTCTCGCCTCTGGTGAGCCCTTGCTGCTGAATGATGCTGCGCAATTGTCCTGCGCAAGCCCGCATGCTGATGGCCGCAGGTTGAGCAGCTGGCTGGGCGTTCCTTTAAATGCCGGACGGGGACCGTTTGGCGTGCTGGCCTTGGGCAGCTATGAAGGCAGCGTGAGCTACGAGGCCCCGGATCTTGAGTTATTGCAATTTGTTTCCGGCCAGATTGCTTCCGCCATCGAGTACAAAACCCTGCAGGAACAGCTCAAGCGAATGGCCTTGTACGATGAGCTGACCCAGCTTCCCAACCGCGTGCTGCTGGCCGAACGCATAGGCAATGCCATCGCCCGTGCTGAGCGCGAGCACCACCCTTTTTCCTTGCTGTTTCTGGATCTGAATGGCTTTAAAGCCATCAATGATTGCTTCGGGCATGCGGCCGGAGACGGCCTATTGCAAGAAGTAGCCCGGCGGCTGTGCGCCGGTGTCCGCCAGATGGATATGGTCGCACGCCTGAGTGGCGATGAATTTGTGGTTTTGCTGGACAACGCGAATGGCACGATCGCGCAGGCGGTCGCCGATAAGCTGGTCACGCAGATCAACGCGCCCGCGCAAGTCGGCAGTCACACAATCCGCGTAGCTGCCAGCGTAGGACTTAGCTGCTACCCGGCTGATGGCCTAACTGAACAGCAATTGCTAAGCTGTGCTGACCTGCGAATGTATACAGCCAAGCGCCTTATGAAACAGACTAGCGCAGACGAGGCGCTCGAAGCGCAGCGGTTTTCCCAGCACAACTAAGACTTGGCAGAATGCACAGTGAAATCATCGGTTTGAAAGAGTAGAATAGTTTTTATTCTTTCAACGACAGATCAAGGAGCTTGCCATGCGCACCCGACACTATTTGCTCGGCGCCCTGCTCGCCCTCTGCACGGTACTGACAGGCTGCATCACTGCCGATTCAGCCAATGTATACAAGAAAAACGAAATGAAACAGCTGGCCACCGCGCGCGCTGGCGTGATCGAGAATGTGCGCGATGTGCAGATCGACGATAGCAGCACCAGCATCGGCTCGATTGTGGGCGCGGTGATTGGCGGTGTGGGCGCATCGTCCAATATCGGCAAGGGCAGCGGTACGGTGATTAGCGGCACAATCGGCGCTTTACTCGGCGGATTGCTGGGCAACCAGATTGAAAAGAACATCATGCGCAAACCGGCCAAAGAGCTGACCATCCATATGCACGATAATGGCGAGCGGCTGGTGGTGATTCAGGATGCCGATCTGGCACTAAGTGTGGGCCAGCAGGTTGACGTGATCAGCGATGGCCAGAGCGCCCGCATCGTGCCCAGCAACCGCGCGGCACCCGTAAAGAAAACACTTTAAACCACTTCAAGGGTATCGCTCTGCAGGGCAAGCTGATCATTGCCTACAGCCCTATACCCCAAGCGATGGCATATCGTAGACACGGCTGAGGCCGAGTTCAGCGTGTAAAAATGCAAGCCCGGTGCGCCATTGGCCAGCAAGCGCTCGGCCAGCTCGGTGACCACATCAAGGCCAAAGGCGCGAATCGATGCGCTATCGTCACCCAGCCCCTGCAAGCGCAGGCGCAACCAGCGCGGGATTTCTGCGCCGCACATATCCGAAAAACGCTGCAACTGGCTGTAATTCTGAATTGGCATAATGCCCGGCACAATCGGGATATTCACGCCGCGCGCCTGCACTTCGTCAACAAAACGGTAATACGCATCGGCATTAAAAAAATACTGCGTAATCGCCGAATCGGCGCCAGCGCGCACCTTGTTGATAAAGTGCGTCAGATCGGCCGCCGCGCTGACCGACTGCGGGTGAAATTCGGGATAGGCCGCCACCTCGATATGAAACCAGTCGCCAAATTCTTCGCGCAAAAAACTCACCAGCTCGTTGGCATGACGAAATTCGCCCAACCCGACCATGCCGGACGGAATATCGCCGCGCAGCGCCACAATATGCCGGATGCCGTGCTGCTGATATTGGCGCACGATGTCACGAATATTATCGCGTGTTGAGCCTATGCACGATAAGTGCGGCGCGGCGGCGAAACCGGCGGCACGGATCGCTTGCACGGCATGCAATGTGCCTTCCTGCGTTGTGCCACCGGCACCAAAAGTCACCGAAAAGAACGCAGGTGAAAACTGCGCCAGCTGCTGGCGGGTTTGTGCCAGCCGGGCAGCGCCTTCTGCGGTTTTGGGCGGGAAAAATTCAAAGCTAACGGGGCGTAATGGCTGGGGCATGACGATCACTTCTTGATTCACAATGCATGAACAATATCACCACAAACCATGTTTAATGATGAAATATATTCATTCTATACCCGTATTAGTCATATGGTTGTAAGCAGTAATTCTATTTTGCAACAAGCACTTGCCGCACGATTGCCTCATGAATCCGAATCACTTAGTATCAACTGGCCGAGAAAATTCGGCACCCATAGCGGCCACAGAATAGCCGCATACCGATAATAACTGGATGGAGACGTAAAATGACTCAACGCACCCTGATGCGTCGTACCCGTATTGCTGCAATCATTGGCGGGCTGATGCTCGCCGCCAGCGTCAGCGCAGCCACCTGGCAGGAAGGCAGCACGTATAGCGCAGGCACCGTCGTTGATTACAACGGCAAAACCTACAGCGCGCTGGTGACACACACCGCTTACTCTGGCGCAGGCTGGAATCCGGCCAGCACACCAACGCTGTGGAAAGAAACCGGTGTTAGCAGTCCAACAGCCAGCCCTGCACCGACGGCAACGCCAGTAACAACCCCACTAGCTTGCCCAATTGGCACGCCAAATCAGTTCGGGTATTGGGAAATTGTAAATCAGCTCACGTGCGAGAAACGCTGGGTGACGCTCGTTACGTTGACGCCACCGCCAACCCCGCACGACAATGCACCAACCCAGCCACCCGCCACGGCAACACCAGCGCCAACAGCGACCCCCATCACCGGAGTGAGCGCCTGGAGCAGCTCGGCGGTTTACACCGGCGGCCAGCGTGTGAGCTACAACGGCGCAGTGTACGAAGCCAAATGGTGGACTCAAAATAACGCACCGGGTGCCGATCAATGGGGCCCATGGAAACTGGTAAGCGGTACAACGGCGACGCCACCAGCACCAACCCCCACAGTGTCTCCAAAGCCTACATGCCCGCCATTTGGCCCCCCAGTTCCACCAGCGGGTTACACTTATAAATATACCTATGACGCCAATGGTTGCATGATTAATGCTGAGCTCATTCCAATTCCAACAACTCCACCTGCAGCCACAGCAACACCAACGCCAACACCAACACCAAACACCACCCCAGGTGCAGCAATCTTGCCCAAACACGCTGTCGTGGGCTACTGGCATAACTTTGAAAATGGCTCTGGCGTCATTCGCATCAAAGACGTACCGGATGAATACGACATCATTAACGTGTCTTTCGTCGAAGGCGATCCTTGGACCAAGGGCAAAGCCACGTTCGTACTGGACAAAGCATTTAACGAGGCCGAATTCATTGCCGACATCAAGGAAAAACAAGCCAAAGGCAAGATCGTACAAGTCTCGCTCGGCGGCGCTAACGGTACGATCGTGATCGACAGCCCGGCTGCACGTGAGGTGTTTATCCAGACTCTGGGTGACATCGTTGCCAAATACGGCTTTAACGGTGTGGACATCGATATTGAAAACAATCTGTCGATTGCCGCTGGCGAAGACTTCCGCAATCCAACCACGCCGCAAGTCGTGAATCTGGTTGCCGGTGTGAAAGCGCTGAAACAACGCTTTGGCCCAGGCTTTACGCTGACAATGGCACCAGAAACCGCCTATGTGCAGGGTGGTTATGGCGTATCTGGCGGTATCTGGGGTGGCTACCTAGGCATTATCCACGGCCTGCGTGACGAGCTGAACCTATTGCATGTTCAGCATTACAACTCCGGCGGCATTACCGGTAAAGACGACAAAGTCTACAACCAGGGTACGGTCGACTTCCAGGTAGCGATGACGGATATGCTGCTGACCGGCTTCAATGTGGGCCGTGACCCGAACAAGTTCTTCCCGCCGCTGCGCCCGGATCAAGTTGGTATTGGTCTGCCTTCGATCCCTGCTGCGGCACCTTCGGGCGGCTATATGAATAATGCCGAAGTGCAAAAAGCGCTCGACTGCCTGATGAAGCTGCAAAACTGCGGCAGCTACAAGCCAGCCGCAGCGCAGCCAGACCTGCGCGGCGTGATGACCTGGTCGATCAACTGGGACAAAACCAATGGCTACAATTTTGCCAAAGGTCACAAAGCGTATTTGAATACCTATCCGAAATAAACCCGGTTCTGCTTAAGGATTAAGCTTGACCCATTGGCATCTGCGTTCTGCGTAACGCAGGTGCCAATTTTTTTTCCGGGCGGTAACTTTGTTTGCCGACCGGTGCGATAAAATCAACACTGAATTTCGCCAAGCTTGCTTGGAATCTGCGCTGCTTTAACCGACACACTAGCTGAGTTCGCGATTACTAACATGCAGCTACTGAGTACTTTCATCGGCAAGGCACACTCTGGCCAGCGCTCTCATTAGAGGTCTGACCATCGGGCACACAGGCTTGTGGTGCCCGATTAGCCTGCCAGACCGCTCAGGCTGAGTACGCAGCCTATTAATGCACTACCCACGATCACCTCGATCACACCGCGCTTGAATTTGAACAAGGCCACAGCAGCGGCTAGCGCGATGGCGAGTGCAATCCAGTCGATAGTGCCGCCCTGCGGCGCAGGCCGGTACAGCACGTGATAGGCAAAAAACAGCGCCAGATTGACGATCACGCCGACCACGGCGGCGGTAATGCCCGTGAGCGGCGCGGTGAATTTCAGATTGCCGTGCGTTGATTCAACCAGCGGGCCGCCCGCCAGAATAAACACAAACGAGGGCAAAAAAGTAAACCACGTCACCAGACACGCGGCCACTGTACCGGCCAGAAACAGGCTGTCAGGGCCAAAAACGCCTTTCACATAGCCCCCGACAAAACCGACAAACGCCACCACCATAATCAGCGGCCCCGGCGTGGTTTCACCCAGCGCCAGCCCATCGACCATTTGCGTCGGCGTCAGCCAGCCATACTGCCCCACCGCACCCTGATACACATAGGGCAGCACGGCGTACGCGCCGCCAAAAGTCAGCAGCGCAGCCTTGGTGAAAAACCAGCCCATCTGCGTCAGCGTATGCTGCCAGCCAAAATACAGCGTCAGCGCAGCCATCGGCAGCGCCCATAAAACCAACCCGGCCAGCACTACACCGAGCAAACCAGCCCAGCGAAAGTGTGCGTGCGCCGGGGTGGGCGTGTGATCATCAATCAACGCCGGGCCATACGAGGCCTGCGCTGCCGCATGGCCGCCACCAGCCTGAAAATATTGCGGCGTGTAATGCCCGCCCAGCCATCCGGCCAGCGCCGCGGCCGCGACTGTTAGCGGAAAAGGCAGATGCAGGACAAAAATCGCGACAAAGGCGGCAATGGCAATCGCCCACAGCGCGCGGTTTTTCAGCGCACGGCCACCAATCCGGTGCGCGGCTTGCGCCACAATGGCCGTCACCGCCGGCTTGATGCCGTAAAACAGGCCGGCGACCAGCGGCACATCGCCAAATGCCAGATACAGCCAGGATACTGCCACCAGTATTGCCAGCGAAGGCAATACAAACAAGGCCCCTGCAACAATACCCCCAAGGCGTTTATGCATTAGCCAGCCAATATACGTCGCCAGCTGCTGCGCCTCCGGGCCGGGCAGCAGCATGCAGTAATTCAGCGCATGCAGAAAACGGCGCTCGGAAATCCAGCGGCGTTTTTCGACCAGCTCCTGATGCATGATGGCGATTTGCCCGGCTGGCCCGCCAAAGCTCACACAACCTAGCCTCAGCCAGAAACGAAAAGCCTGCCAGAAGCTCACGCCTCCCGTATCCTGCGGTGTATTCATTGCTTGTCCTAGTGGTGCAGAATAATGTCTGGGTCGAAGTTTACCCAAGCAGCATGCCAAGATCATGCAAAAGCATAGATTCAATGGTGCTATGCAAAGCAGTGCGGGCAATAAGCGAAGATGCGCAGTAAGGGGTTGCGATGGGCTGAAATCGGCACACTATCAGGGCAATTCTTTACAGATCGCGCCAGCAAGGCGATGATTTGCGCCTTGCTGGGGAGGTGATATGTGGCGTTTTATTCTTGGTCTGGTACTGACACTGGTCTGGCCGCTGAGTGTGCAAGCGAGTTCAAGTAGCAGTGAATTTGGCCAGCAGGTGGCCGATCTGGTCGCGCTGCGCACCGAGGCGTATCAGTTTGCCGTCAAACACAAGATCACCGAGCAGAAAACCCCGGCGCTGACCCGTGCGCAAAGCAACCAGATGCGCGAGCTGGCGCTGCGCTATATCGAATTGCGCGCACGTCTGCTGCCCTATGCCAGCGAGATGGCGCCGCTCTTTCAAACCAACGTCAAGCTCACGCTGAGTACCGAACACGCGACCAACGCCGAGCAGATTCTGAGCGAGCCGCCACCCAGCATCCAGCGCGGTATTCGCACTATCTACGTCAACCCCAACGACGCCAAAGGCATACGGCTGCTGCATGACATCCAGCGCGGTCTTGCTGCTGCGCTAGTGCTGATGGACAGCTACCAGATTGCCATCGAGCCCTACCGCGACAACGCCACCATCGGCTACTTGCTCACCTACGATGTGCGCAGCAAAACCACGCTGCGCGAGCTATCGAATAATTATTATTCGTCCGAATACCGGGTTCGCCTGCAGCGCGCCACGCAGTTTGTCGATCAGTTGATGGCCTATCGGCGCAGCCAGGGCAAAGCGGCCAGTGAGAACGAAAACAATTACTACGCACTCAGCCAGAGCACCATCTGGTACGTCACGCTGCATCAGGGCAATCCGCTGGCGCTCACCGGCTCATTGCGCCAGTTGTTCAATACAGTGGGGCAAGGCGAGAAAAAACTGCACAACACGCTGAGCTACGGCCTGAGTATGGGCTTTGGCAATATGATCGGTCTGGTCAAAACGCGGGGCGGCAAACTATCCAGACTCAAGCCCGATGAAGTGGCAGCGCTGGAAAAGCAGCTTAAACCGCTGGACATCTTGCTGGAAAAAACGCCATTCCGCCTGAGCGACAAAATGATTCCCGGTCATTACGGCCATGTGGCGATCTGGCTGGGCAGCGAGCAGGAATTGCGCGAGCTGGGCATCTGGTCGCAAATTCCGGCGCAATACCAGCAAAGCATCCGCGAAGGCGGGCGGATTGTTGAAGCGCTGCGCAGCGGTGTTACCATCAGCCCGCTACAACGCTTTCTGGACATTGACGATTTGCTGGTGCTGCGCCAGAACGGCGATATCCGTAACACGTATCAGAAGACCGCCGCGCTGACTGCGATTGAACAGGTGGGCAAGGAATACGATTTCAATTTTGATGTGCTAACGCATGAACGGATTGTCTGCTCGGAGCTGGCCTACGTGGTTTTCCCCGATCTGCCCTGGCCGCTGGCCAGAACACTGGGCCGCTATACCATCAGCCCCGATAATGTGGCGCAGCTGGCGATCCGGGAAAAGCCGCTGCTGGACCCGGTCATTATGTACCGCGACGGCACGCCGCTCAAAGGCGATTTGCGCAAAACACTGGCCAGGCTCATCGCACCGGAAAGCAGCATCATGGCGCAGAAGTAACGCTTGCCCGCGCAAGCCCAGATCTTTCTTAAAACTACGGAGTTAAGCCCAATGAATGAGCAGCTGAAATTACTCATTCTGGACGATCTATACCACGAAGACGAAGCCATTAAAGCTGCCATCGAGCACATAAACTCACTCAACCTAGAGGAGCTGGTTCGCGGCGAAAATCCAAAATACGGTTGGTACGACTGTATCCCTGAGGCCAGAGCATTACTGCTCGCAATCGAAATATCCCCGGCGCAGCTGGAAAAAGTCACCCTGCTCTCTGCTGAATGCTGCGACACCCACTTTCTCGTCATGCCCAACTGGGACGGCGAAGGCGAAGAATTCACCCTGACATCCTTCGAAGGTATAGAACAGCTTGTCAATCTGAAATGCCTTGAGTTTTTAGACCTTAGCAAAGTGAGCGACGCCGAGCTGCTACTCAAGCTCAAGCTTCAGAAAATCAACGAATGCCACGGCCTAAGCCCTGCACTCATCAGCCAACTGCGCCAGCAAGGCGTGCAATTCGAATGAGCCCTAACAGCGCTAGAGTATTGCCCTATTAACCAGGCTCCAATTCGCCTACAGCACAATACCCTTACAGCCTGGGTTTATATTCATCGCGGGAGTGGGCTTACCCGCAAAGACACACCCAGTAGCAATCCTTTCACTGACAAGAGCCCTCCCAGTAACGCCAATGCCGTTCACTTAAGCCGAGCGAGCAGCATTTTTTGATGTTTATTTTGCGTTTTCCTGTTGATCTTCGATAATTTGGTCGGTTTTGAGCCATAAATTCATCCGAAGATCATGAAAAAGCTTCGATTTCTAGCTAAGGAATCGAGGCTTGTTTCTTAAGTGAACGGCATTGCCCCAGTTACACGGCTTTTGTAGCTGCGGCATAGCACAGCGTATTTACACGGGATGAAAACGCTAGAAAAATACAGCAGGTACTGGGTATTACCCTACAGTCCAATTTTTACATGGGTTACAGAGCAATACCCCATCAGCTTCTTGCATGAATATCAAATTTTTTCAGCCCAAACTGGCTGTAAAATCCTACGCGCTAGCCTGCAAACCCAAGGCAGCACTCAACTCAAGAAAGCGCGCCAGCTTGGCGGTGCGAACCAGAACGACTTGTTTTTCGCCAGCCACTGATTTGCTGAAATCGACGACGCTATACGTCGGCGCAAGCTCGTCCTGCACTTTGGCCAAAGCAGCTGCCGCATCCAAACCGGCCAGATCAGCAACGGCCAGATCGAGTTCATCGTCGCCAAAAGCGTCAACGATTTGCGCATACAACGCGTCGATGTGCGGCGCGTGGAAAATCAGCCCGCCTTCCAACTGCTCCAGCAGCACCCATTCCCACAATGGCAGCGGGTACGATTGCTGATATTGCGACTCAGCGTCGTCTAGCAAATACGCCGCCGCATCGGCGTGCGCCTTGAGCACTTCATCACTCATCGCCGCAATATCTTCGGCATCGAGGCTGCCATCGGCAATGATTTCAAATAGCTCGTTGATGTGTTTTTGATTCATAAAAATCCTTTGCAAAGCCCGCTCTGGGCGGGCTTCAAATTTAGGGCATCACTTCGCCCAGAGCGTCGCGAGTGTTTGCACTGGCGACCGTTGGCGCGATTTTACGCTGTGCAATCGAAACGGTAAAAATTCCCCACTCGTCGATGCGCTGGCCGACTTTTTCAAAGCCTGCCGCAGCGACAAGCTGATCCATTTCAGCTTGCGTACGGCGACGCATCACCCACGCTTTACCATCCTTATGGCTGGTCAGCGTGCGGGCAATCATTTCCAGCTGCGGATGCCACGGCTGATTGGTGTAAACCAGATAGCCGCCTTCGGGAACGGCGGCGGCCAAACCGGCGAGCGAATCGCGGATGCCTTGGTTTTCGGGGAATAATTCGTACAGGCCGGACACCACGGCCAGCGTCGGCTGCGGGTCTAGCATTGCCAGACTCTCGCGATCAAAGGCATTGCCCTGGGCAAAGCGCGCCTTATCGCTCAGGCCGCGCTGCGCAATCATGTCCTGCCCCGCTTTAACGTTGATGTCGCTGTAGTCGCGCAGCAGCACATCATCAAACGGCAGGCCGTCAATCGCATCGAGAATATAGCGGCCATGCCCGGCGGCGATATCGACAATGCGCACTGGTTTTCCCGCCGCGTGCAGGCTGCGCACCGCGTCGCCAATTAATTCCTGCAAGTGGATTTTGCGCTGACGGATGCCGCGCCAGCCGACCGAATCGAGATAGGCTCGATCACCGAGCTTGCCCAGCGGCGTAATGCCGTTGGCCTGATTGCGGTACACATAATCGAGCGTCGAGCCCGAATCAAAACCGGTTTGCCAACCTAATTGAATCCCGCTGGATAATTTACCGATGCTCGCCAAAGTGCGGCGCGTAATGCCAAATTCCCAGCGCTTGGGGCTAAGCACGCTCAAAGGCTGTTGCAGGGAACGATACTCGTTATAGGTATAACCTTGAACGTCAGCCTGACTTAGATCAGGAGGCAATACCCCCTGATCGACTTTGGCGATAAAACTGCGGATCAGCACAAAGGCTTTTTCGCGTTCCAGCTCGCCCAAGGTGTCGTGGTAAAAGCCATCCAGAATGTGCTTTTCTTTGACGCTAGAGCCCAAACGATCAAAAAACGCGTGCTGCGGGCCGTGGTGCACCACAAAATCCGCGCCCGAAATCAGCACTTGCGTCGGCACGGTGATCGCGCCGGCGTCGTCGATAATGCGCTCGGCGGTGTCATACAGCGCCAGCAGAATATGCGAGGCAATCGGGCGCGTAATCAGCGGGTCGCGCTCATAGCTGGCGATGCGCTCGGGGTCGTGGCTCAGAAAGCGCGCTTTAACATAGGAATTGACAAAAAACTGGCCGCGCAGTTTTTGCATTAGCGCAATGCCGGTACGCGCCGCAGGTACGTAGAGTTTCACTTTAAACGCAGGAGCCGCCAGCACCAGCGCACGGATATTCGGCGCATAATCGTGAACCCACGTACTGGCCAGCACCGCGCCGACGCTTTGCGCGATAACGATAATGTCTTGCGGCGCGTAGCCGTGCTCATGCGTGATGTGTTTGATAAAGCAATCCAGATCGCGCACCGTGCTCGCCAAGCTCGGCGAATAGCCACGCTGCCCCTCATTGCGGCCATGGCCGCGCGCGTCCCAGGCAAAGAAAGCCGCATCATCCAGACCCAGCTCGTCAACAATATGCTGCACGCGGCCGGAGTGCTCGTGTCCGCGATGCAAGAGCACCACCGCTCGCCGTGCCCCACCCTCGCCCACCGCAGGCCAGTGACGGTAAAAAACCCCGTGCTGATCAAACGATGAAAACTGCTTTTCCTGGCATTCACGGATTTGACGCATCAGATCTTACTCCTGTGTTGGAACAACTTTCTTGCGTAAATATTGAAACTGCTCGGTAATTTCGGCTTTAAACAAAGGTCGCTCTGGCCGCCACGGCAAAACCCGGCCAATGGCAACATCGACAAAAAATGGAATCGGTAACCATTGCCCGCGCCCCATCGCGCGGCCAAGGCCGTGCATATACACCGGCACAATGGGCGCATTAGGAAACTCCTGCGCTAGATACCACAGGCCGGATTTAATTTCGGAGAGCTGCTCAGGCTCGCCGCGCGTGCCTTCAGGAAACAGTATTAATACCTTGCCTTGCTGCAGCACTTCGCGGCAGCCGGCGAGCGGATCGCTACCTTTTTTGGCGGTGCCGCGCTGCACCGGAATAATGCCGATCACCTGCGTGGCAAACCACGCCAGCGCACGGTTGCGCAAAAAATAATCCGCCGCCGCAGCCGGGCGGACATTAGCGATGTCTTTTAAATCAAACAGCGAATACAGCGTGAGAATGTCGAGGTGGCTATTGTGGTTGGCGATCACAATGGCTGGGCCTTGGTGCGGCAGGCGATCGGCGTTGCGCACCGTCAGCCCCAGCCACAGCCGCACGACAGGGCGCGCGATCAGCAGGACGAATAAGGTTCTGAGGTTAAACATGCCCCTCCTCGTTGCCGAAAAATGCGGCCTTCGAAAGATTTCGAAATCCAAAAGCATGCAGGCAAGGCCGTAACAACGCAGCATGCATGCTTTTGCCTTCACTTCTAGAAGTAGAGGTAACGGATAAAGTGGTAAAACAGTGGCGCGGTATAGGTGAGCGAATCGAGCCTGTCGAGTATCCCGCCATGCCCCGGCAATAACGTTCCCGAATCCTTGACGCCCAAATCGCGCTTCACCGCCGAAATCACAATATCGCCAATAAATCCCATGGTGCCGATCAGTACGCCAGCACACGCAGCATACAGCGGCGAAAGTGGTGTCAGATACGGCGCGATCAGCCAGGCCAGCAAGGTCGTCGTGAAAATCCCGCCCAGTAATCCACCCAGGGTTTTATTCGGGCTAACCGTCGGGCTGGCTTTGCGTCGACCGATGGATTTGCCCCACAGATACTGCGCGACGTCATTGGCTTGCGTCAGCGCGACCAAGAAGAACACCAACTTCGCGCCTTCTGCAGGCGAACCGGGTAAAGTGAGCAACGCGGCCAGATGCGAGAGGCTAAAGACGCAAATCATCAGGCCCCAATGCAAGCTAGACGCCGATTGCAAAAAGCCCTTGGTTTCGCCAATCAGCACCATGCGCATCGGCAACAGTAACAACATATACACCGGAATAAACAGTACAAACATGCCGTACCACGAAATGCCGATCCAGAAATACTGCAGCGGAATCGCCAGATACGCCCAGAACAGCACCACATGGTCGGCCTGGCGGGTGTTCGATAGCGTTAGATATTCTTTAAACGCCAGAAAGCTAATCAGACCAAATACGGCCAGTGCAATGTGCAATTGCCCGATCAGCGTGAGCGAAAACACCAGCACAATCCACCACCAGGTGTTAATCCGCGCTTTAAGCTCGCGCCAGTCCTTGCCGGGATAACGCACGCCCAGAAGGGCTATCGTGCTGCTGGCCACAAGCAGTAGCGCAAATACGGCAAGCAGTGCCCAGCGCAGCGCTGGTGCCATCTGCAGCAGAAAGTCAGGCATGTTTTACCTCGCTTAACATGGCGCGGGCGCGCTTGACGCAGGTGAGCAGCAATAACAGCGTGAACGCCGCAAACACCCAGCTCAGCAGTGATGTGCCGCTGGGCAGCCAAGCCAACCCATGCGCCAGCCCCAGCACGCCCAGTGCAAAAGCACGGTCACTTTTACCCAGCGGGCCATCGTAACGGCGGCTTGCGCCCAGCATGGGGCCGAGCACTGCGATGTATTCGGTCAGCATGGATAAAATCAGCGACGCCAGAATCAGGGGCACGGCCAGCGCCTCATCCAGATACCAGGCCAGAATCATGAATGGCAGTAGCAGCGCCGCATCGGCGAGCACATCACCCACTTCGTTCAGAATTGCGCCCAGATGGCTTTGCTGCCCGTGCTCACGTGCCAACATACCGTCAATCGCGTTCAAGGCCATGCGGATAAACAGCCAGACTGGTAATAACAACCAGACCCAGCGTGCTTCACTGTGCAATAACGTAGCCACACACAGCAGTATGCCCAGCGCCACCGAAACCAGCAGCGCGGCCATAGTCACCGCGTTCGCAGTGACACCCAGACGTGCCAGCTGACGCACCAGCGGCCGTAGCAGCTGCTGAAAAGCGGATTTGAGTTGATAAATCGACATTCATTGGGGGGCCAAAGTCATGATGCCGACATTATTATCATCGTTTTAACGTAATTGAAACCCGCAAGTGATGTAAGTTGCAGGTCCAGGTTTGGACACACTCGAAACGCCAAGCGATTATTTTTTCTGTAAAAACAGGCATTTCCCTGCCGAACCGGGTTAAAGTAGCCAAAATTTGAACTGATAATTCAAGGGCTTAAACCATCAGTACAAACCTGTAGATCACGGCGGCTTTCACATCATGCCTAAAGCGGATCAGCGGCATGCGCAGGCGCTGCTCTGTGTAAAAATACAGCGCAGGGGCAAAAAAAAAACCGACCCAAGGGTCGGTTTCAAATCAAGAGCAAATACTCCCGATGTGCGCAAAAATCAGTTAGAGAAACTCTAACCACAGATCAAATGGTTCGTAAAAACCAAGCAACTGCTCGCCAAGATGGGCACCTCAACCAGCAGATCAATCTGGGAAGGATAATACCAGAAGAGCTTTGCCGATTAGAATAGTGCTGCGCCAAAATTGTGCGCTATACCACATAGAAACCGCATAAATACTGGAAAAGTAAGGGATTACCCGTACATCAACGCCCCTTTTTCAAGCAGATCAACTGGTATCAAACCAATTTTTAAAACGATCATTTCAGGCATTAGTTCAAAATTGCTGCCTTGATCGCCGCGATTCTGGCGCTCTCCACCGCCTGTGGGATCTGCTTTTTATCGCTGCATTGCTGAGCAATTTCACCCGCGTTGACCGCATTGGCCGCCGCCAGCAAGCGGCGCAAATAGTCGGGCTGCGGATAATCGCAATTTTCAAACTGGTAACGTCCGCGCGCGTCGGCCAAACAGGCATCCAGCATCTGCCCGAAACGCTCCGGACGGCGGAAGGCGTCGCAGCGGATAAATAATTTCAGCACCGTTTCAGCGCGTAATTGTTGCGCGGTATGCACCAGCGTGTGCTCGCGACATGTCATGACCGCCAGATCGCGACAATCGCTGGGTACCCGCAAACGCTGGCACAGCGCCTCAACTAGCGGCACGCCGCGCGCTTCGTGCATGATGTGCTGTGGTAAAACATCGGGCGGCGTCGTTGCCTTGCCCAAGTCATGGCACAGCGCGGCAAAACGCGTCACTAGCGGCGCCCCTTGCGCTGCGGCGTAGTCGAGCACCAGCATCGTGTGCAGCCCGGTATCGACTTCGGGGTGGTAGTCGGCGCGCTGCGGCACGCCCCACAGCGCGTCGATTTCCGGCGCAATGCGCGCCAGCGCGCCCGATTCTCTGAGCACCGCAAACATCAGGCTGGGCTTATCTTCCATCAGGCCTTTAGCCAGCTCCTGCCAGACGCGCTCGGGCACCAGATGATCGACTTCACCGTCGACGACCATTTGCTGCATTAGCCTCATGGTTTCCGGTGCGGTACTAAAACCAAATCTGGCAGCAAATCGGGCGAGGCGCAAAATGCGCACCGGGTCCTCAGAAAACGCCGGCGAGACATGACGCAGCAATTTAGCCTGCAAATCGGCCTGACCATTGAATGGATCAATAATCTGGCCATCGTCGCTCTGAGCCATGGCATTGATCGTCAAATCGCGGCGCAGCAAGTCTTCCTCCAGCGTCACCTCCGGGCTGGCATGAACAGTAAATCCGGTATAGCCATGGCCGCTTTTGCGCTCGGTTCGTGCAAGCGCATACTCTTGGCGGGTATCTGGATGTAGAAACACCGGAAAATCTTTGCCCACCGCCTGATAGCCCAAATCCAGCATCTGCTGCGGTGTCGCGCCGACAACGACCCAATCAATATCTTTGACGGGCAAACCCAATAAACGGTCGCGCACTGCGCCGCCGACACGATAGACCTGCATATTCTTTCCTTAAAATGAAGAGTTACTTCAACTGGCCCAGCAAGTAAGACTACAATCTTCTAATTATCCCCTATTTCACTCCAAGGATGGCCGTATGAAAATCGCAAATGATGTGACCGAACTGATTGGCAAAACACCGCTGGTGCGCCTGAACCGCATCAACGACGGCGGCGCGACCATCGTCGCCAAGCTTGAATATATGAATCCATCGCATTCGGTCAAAGACCGCATCGCGGTCAGCATGATCGACGCGGCCGAAGCCGCTGGCAAAATCGGCCCGGACACGGTGATTGTCGAGCCGACTTCGGGCAATACCGGCATTGGTCTGGCAATGGTCTGCGCGGCGCGCGGCTACAAACTGGTGCTGACGATGCCGGAAACGATGTCGAAAGAGCGTCGCGCACTCTTACGCGGATACGGTGCTGAGTTGATCCTGACGCCCGGGCCAGAAGGCATGGGTGGCGCGATTGGCAAAGCCAAAGCGCTGACCGAAGAGCACACCAATTACTTTATGCCACAGCAGTTTGAAAACCCGGCCAATCCGGAAATTCACCGCAACACCACCGCCGTTGAATTGTGGGAAGACACTGATGGCCAGATCGACATTCTGATTTCCGGCGTCGGCACCGGCGGCACGATTACCGGCGTGGCCGAAGTGATCAAAGCGAAAAAGCCATCATTCCAGGCGATTGCCATCGAGCCCGATGCCAGCCCGGTACTCAGCGGCGGTGCCAAAGGCCCGCACCCGATTCAGGGGATTGGCGCGGGATTTGTGCCAGCGGTGTTGAATACAGCGATTTACGACGAAGTGATTCGCGTAACGAACGACGACGCTTTCGCGACAGCACGTGCGATGGCGACGCAGGAAGGGATTTTGTGCGGCATTTCAGCCGGCGCAGCTACATGGGCAGCGATTCAGGTTGCACGCCGGCCGGAAAACGCCGGCAAGCTGATTGCGGTGATTATCCCGTCATTTGGCGAGCGCTATTTGTCGACCAAGCTGTTTGAAGGTTTGGCCGACTAAGCCAGCGACGAACTAACGCCGAAAAACAAAGCGGCGCAGCAATACCAATGGGTATTGCCATACAGCCTTTATTAAAAAAGGGCTACACGGCAATACCCATTATATTTTTCAATAAGGCAAAATCATCACTAATTAATCATCAATTCAACCCTGTCGTCCAGATCCCGCCAATTGCTGATGTCGCGGAAAACCAGCACGGCACCGATGGTGCGGGTTTGCTCGTCACGAATCCGGGCGGCGGATTCTTCCACCTGAAAATTAAGCCCGAATTTATTGAGCAGCACGCTGCGCCGCGTGCCATGGTATTGCCCGCCTTCGCGCAAAACTTCATCCACCAGATCAGGCAAGGGCAAGCGGCTCAGGCGATCAACCGATTGGTAAATCACCGACAGCAATTGGCCCTTGGCTGCCGCCAACTCCCAACCGACCAGCGATGAAGCCACCGGGTTAATGTAATCGACCCGACCATAAATATCGGTGGTAATTACGCCATCAGCAATGGACTCCAGTGTTGCCTGCGCGCGCTGCTGCTCGGAAAGCAATGCTTTTTGTGCCATCCGCACGGCAGTAACATCACGCCCGATACCACGATAACCCGTGAACTGGCCTTCGGCATTAAAACAAGGGAAGCCCGAAACGCTGACAATAATGGTTTCACGCCCCAGCGTGGATGAATATTCAAAATCACGATAAGGCAATTGCTTGGCCAGAATGGCGCGGTGCTCGTCCCATTGCACCTGGCTCAAACCGCCGGAGCCCAGATCCCAGCGCCGCTTGCCAATAAAGAAGCTGGGCGAGACATCAAAACGGCTAAAAAACCCGCCTGTCACCAGCGTAAAGCGCGCCTCGGTGTCTTGCTCCCAAAACCAGTCGCTCGAGAGCTCGACCATTTCGGACAGGCGCAGGTTGGAGGCTTTTAGCTCCAGATACTGGGCATAGGATTCGGACACATCGCGCACTTGCATCACGATCGCCACCGGCTGCAAGATTTCATTGCGCACTGGCTGTACCGCCACATCAAGCTGCCGGCCCTCCGGATCGCCCGGCGGATAATGCAGCGAGAAAGTGGACGAATGCGTCATATCACCCAGCTCGGACTGCCCCAGCAATACGTCGTATTTACCGAGCAAATCATGCTGCTCAGGGGCAAACCACTGCTGCGCCATTTCATTGGCATAAATGATCTTGCCGTCGGGCTGACGCAACACCAGTGCATCTCGGCTATTTTGCACGGCCTGCATCAATAGCTGGCTTTGCTGCTGGCGCAATTGCTCGTCGCCTTGCGCCTTCATCAGCATTTGCAGCGACCACTGCCGCGACAGATATAAAAACTGCATCAGCGCTGCGACCAGAATCAGGCTTAGCGTGGCAATTACCGCCACCATGATCAGCCATTCATTTTCTTTCTCGCTCCAGATGGGTTGCGAAGAATGCAGGTCTATCCGCCATTGTCGCCCTGGCAAGTGCACCAATTGCGTCATTGATTGCGACGCTGCCGCACCCTCCGTCGTTGCGCTGCGCATTACTTCGCTGGCAGCGCGCGCTTTAAGCCAGGTTTGCAGCGCATAGCCCTGATCAAACAGTTGCCAGCTTAAATCATGCTCCTCCAGCACGCGGCTGATCGGGCGCAATATCTCGTTAAGCCGGACATAAACCAGTACCGTGCCCACATGATGCGTGCGCCGCTCGGCCACGGTGGGCTCGACGGGCAAATTGACATAGATGGGTGCAAACAGGCAAAAAATGGGCTCATCGTGCTGATCCAGCCGGATAACAGGGCTGGCCAGCATGCGCCCGGTATCACGGGCAATACCCACACCCTCCTTCAAATCTTCCGACTCGGCCAGATTGTTGCCGAGAAATTGCTCGGTTAAGCGATTGATCGGGTACAGATGCTCCAGCACCAGCAAGGATGAGTCGCCCACAACGGGCCTGGCGGTGAATTTTTTGTAAGGTAGCGGCGCAACCCGTTTATCGGCGCGCACCGCCGCCAGATACTGCGGCAGCTCATTATGAGCGACTGGTCTGGCCAGTGCGACGGCCAGCAAGCTGGGGTGACGATACATGACATTGCTTTGCAGCAATAAATTGTAGAACTGCTGGCGATCAAGCTTGGGGTTGAGCGTCAAAGCGGCCTGCAAACCGAGCAGCACTTCCTGCTGCTGCACCAGCCGCGCCTCGAGCTGGGCGGCCTGCACGGCACCGATCATTTCCAGCCTGTTCTGTGCCGCGGCTTGAATCTGCTTCTGAATCAGTAGCAGCGTGCCGGCAATCACCAGCAATCCGGCCAGCAATACCGAGAAAAAGACAAAGTAGCGTCGGGAGAATGCCCAGATCAAGTGCAAAGCCAACTCCTTGGTCGATCAAAAAAGGGGCATAAAGCCCCTTTTATTCTTACAGTATATCTCCCTGCCTCCAAGCATGATCTCTTTCTACGGGGTTAATTACAACTTAATTCGAACCCAAGAAAAGCTGGTAAGCCTGATTTTGGGTTTCCACCCAGTACGGATAACCCAAACGGGACAGGAATTCCTGAAAATGCGCGTCGTCTTCGGGTGGCACCTGAATGCCAACCAACACGCGGCCATAGTCTGCGCCGTGATTGCGATAGTGGAACAAGGAAATATTCCAGTTATCGCTCATGCCATTGAGGAAATTGAGCAATGCACCCGGGCGCTCAGGGAACTCGAAACGGATCACGCGCTCATGCAAGGCTTGTGGC
Source organism: Chitinibacter sp. GC72 (assembly GCF_009760905.1). Classification (GTDB taxonomy): domain Bacteria; phylum Pseudomonadota; class Gammaproteobacteria; order Burkholderiales; family Chitinibacteraceae; genus Chitinibacter. The sequence continues at coordinate 97,280 of NZ_VIRW01000007.1, forward strand.
GCTTGTCCGCCGACCAGATGGCGAATATGCAGCTTGGCCATTTCATTGTCGGTCAAATCGAGTGCAGGAAGGCCCTCGGCAGCCAGTTTTTCGATTAATTCGACTACTTCGCTGCGTTGCTGGATCGATAAGCCGACAAAGACATGCGCTTGGCTGTCCGAACCATAGCGGTAGTTAAATTCGGTTACCGCCCGTGCGCCGATCAGGCTGCAGAACTTGCGGAAACTACCCGGCTGCTCGGGCACGGTCACGGCCATAATCGCTTCGCGCTGCTCGCCCATTTCGGCCTGTTCGGCGACATAGCGCAGGCGGTCAAAATTCATGTTTGCGCCTGAAGCAATCGCCACTAGAGTCTGCCCCTGCACGCCTTCACGTGCCGCCCAAGCTTTCATGCCCGCAATCGCCAGCGCGCCTGCAGGCTCCAGAATCGAGCGGTTGTCTTCAAATACGTCCTTGATCGCCGCGCACATCGCGTCGGTATCGACCAGAATCACATCGTCAACAAACTGACGCGACAGGCGGAAAGTCTCTTCCCCCACCTGCTTGACCGCAACACCGTCGGCAAAAATGCCAACTTGCGGCAAGGTAATGCGCTCACCAAGCTTGAGCGACAAATACATCGCATTGGCGTCGGTTGGCTCAACACCAATGACTTTCACATCGGGGCGCAAGCGTTTGATATACGCGGCCATCCCTGCCAGCAAGCCGCCACCGCCCACCGGAATAAACACGGCATAAATCGGATCGGGATGCTGGCGCAAAATTTCCATCGCGACCGTACCCTGCCCGGCGATCACATCGGGGTCATCATAGGGATGAACAAACGTGGCACCGGTTTCGGCCGCCAGCTTGACGGCATGCTCGTAACAATCGGAGTATGACTCGCCAACCAGCACCACCTCTGCGCCACGGCGGGATACCGCCTCGACTTTAATGCGTGGCGCGGTTGCCGGCATGACGATGGTGGCACGACATTGCAGATGTTGCGCCGCCATGGCAACGCCTTGCGCGTGATTCCCCGCTGATGCGGCAACCACACCGCGCTCAAGGTCGGCACGGCTCAATTGCGCCATTTTGTTATAGGCACCGCGAATCTTGAACGAAAAAACCGGCTGCATGTCTTCGCGTTTGAAATACACCGTATTACCAATACGGCGCGACAAATTCGGCGCAAAATCCAGTGGAGATTCAACCGCTACGTCGTAAACCCGGGCGGAAAGCGTGCGTTCAAGATAGTCTTTTGTCATATCGGTCTGGCCAAAATGGGCGAAATGTCGTCGCAATTCACCCATTTTAACCTTAAAAGAGACCTAACGATTTCAATGATCGGTTAAACCTTGCCTGATTTCTTCGATTTTGGGCAGACAATTGAAAAAAGCCTCCACAACGCGCGGATCAAAATGCTGCCCCGAGCCCTCGCGTATGGTCTCCAGCACCTTGGCACGCGGCCATGGATCTTTGTAGCAGCGCGCATGCGTCAACGCGTCGTACACATCAGCGAGCGCAATAATCCGCCCGGCAATATGAATTTCTTCTCCTTTGAGTTTGCGCGGATAGCCCGAACCATCCCATTTTTCATGATGTTCATGCGCAATAATGGCGGCCATTTTCAAAATCCGGGGTTTGGATTCGCGCAGCATGTCATAGCCTAACTGGGCATGCGTATCCATAATGGCGCGCTCGGCGGTATCGAGTGGGCCGGGCTTGTTCAAAACCATATCGGGAATACCCACTTTGCCGATATCGTGCAAAGGGCTGGCGGCGCGGATGATTTGCGCGTCTTCTTCGTCCAGCCCCAATTCCAGCGCCAGCACATAGGAAAACTCGGCCATGCGGTGGATATGCTTGCCGGTGTCTTTGGAGCGGTTCTCGATGACCTCGGAGAGCTGGTAAATAATGCTACGCTGGGTGTCTTCGATTTCCTTATTCAACATCAGGTTTTCATAGGCAATCGAGACATTTTTGCAAAACAGATCGACCAGATTGGCATCCGGATGCGATAGCTCAACCGGCCCATCAATAATCAGCAGATTAATCGGGCCGTGTGGCGAGAGGAAAAAGCCGACAAAATGATCGCTGGCAAAAACGCTTTGCTGCTTGGCGATGGCCTCGTCAATCGAAGGCTGCAGGCGGCTTAACTCGGTCTGCCCAAGCGGGCGGCCACAATATTGTTGATACCCCCCGGTAGCATACATCACCATCACTTGATTATCATGGGTTAGCGCAGCCATACCCCCATTAACCACCAGATACAAAGCATCCTGTTCGAAGAACAACAATGATTGCAACTGCTCAAGCACGCCCTGGGCAAATTGCTGGATGGATTGCAAACGGAAAATACTAGTCGACGCATCAACTACCTTGATCAGGCCACGGCGGTTGGCATCGAGCTGGCGGCGCTGATGCTCGATCAGCATGATGTCGTTATACGAGCGCAGCGTCCCCAGCACCGAGGTATACAGCTTGTCGCGGGTCAGCTCGGTTTTGGCTTTGTAATCATTGATGTCGTAGTTTTCAATCACATGGCGCTCGGGCGCCACGCCCGGCTGTCCGGTACGCAAAATAATGCGGATATGATGATTGTCCAACGTTTCGCGGATTTCGCGCGCCACCACCAGGCCCGCATCTTCGGTTTCCATCACCACATCGAGCAAAACCAGCGCAATATCATCGCGTGACGCGAGCAAGGCCAATGCTTCCTTGCCTGAATAACAGGACAGGATATTGAGTGGACGCTTGAGAAAATCGATATTGGACAAAGCCAGTTTGGTGACATGATGGATATCGGGTTCATCATCCACCACCAGTACATTCCAGGGTGCTACTTTGACGGCATGATCATCCTGCGTGTCGTCTTCCAGCCAGTTATCATCGTCAAGCATATTCATTCCAAACGTCTCCCTTATAAGACTCGGGGAAAAAGAATCACAAAACTTGCGCCACCGCCCGGCGTTTCTTCAATGCTAATAGTGCCTTTTAATTGGGCGACGACCAAGTTATGGACAATACTCATTCCCAAACCGCTGCCACCTTGTCCCCGCTTTGTAGTGTAGAACGGCTCAAATACTTTTGCTCGAACACTTGGCGCAATGCCCACGCCATTGTCGATAAAGCGCAACTCGACAAAACGGTCGCCATACGGAGCGGCCTGAATCATGATGCTCCCCACCTGATCGGGTGGAAAAGCATGCAGGATGGCGTTGTTGAGCAAATTATTCAGAATTTGCGTAAACGCGCCCGGGTAGGTACGCACCATCAGCTCGGGCGGACAAGCGAGCTCGACGTGATGTGGCGTTTGTTTGAGGCTGGGCTTGAGCGATTGCAGGATTTCGTCCAGATAGGCGCCCAGATTAAATTCGCGCAGCGCATCGGAGGTCTGATCGACCGAGATATTCTTAAAGCTGCGAATCAGCGCGGCCGCGTTATCACAGTGTTTTAAGATCAGGGCGCTGGCCTCCTGAGCCAGCCCCAGATAGTGCTGCAGCTCGGTTTTTTTCAGCTGGCCGTCCTGAATCTGGGCCACGATCGCCTGTGTATCTTCGCTTAAAGTGGACGCGGCAGTGAGCGCAATGCCTAGCGGGGTATTGACCTCGTGTGCCACCCCCGCAACGAGCGAGCCCAAAGCGGCGAGCTTTTCCGACTCGATCATCTGCAGCTGCGCACTGCGCAATTGCGCCACGGCCAGCTCGGCGGCATCCTTGGCAGCAGAAAGATCGGCCGTGGCGCACCGCTGCTCAGTGACATCGGATTGCGCACCAACCACATTTAGAATTTGCCCCTCGGCATCCCGGTAGGCCACCGCTCGCGACAGGATATTGAGCCAATGGCCTGCTTTGTGCTGCATTCTGAATTCCGCTTCCAGTACACAATGCTCGGCGGATTGTTGCCCTTGCAAAAAGGCAGAAAAACGCGCCCCCACCGCGCTTACATCATCAGGATGAATCAGGGCATACAAAGTGGCGGCTTCATCGCGCAATTCATGCTCGGCGTATCCCAGCATGCTTTTCCAGCGTGGCGAGAAATACCAGCTGTCTTTGCCCACATCCCACTCCCAGATGCCGTCGCCTGTGGCATCGAGCGCCATAGACCAGCGCCGCTCGGAGCGGCGCAGCTGCAAACCCATTTCATTAATCTCATCGAGCGCATCGGCAAATAATTCATTCTTGTTATTAAGCTCGATAATGGCGCGATTTTGCTCGCTCAAAATAGGCTGCAGCGCACGCAATAAGGGCGCAAAAAATCCGCTTAACCCCGCTAGTTGCTGATCATTGAGCTGCCCTAGAGTGGGCAAAACATGTAAAGCTTCACGCAGATGCTGCTGAATCAGCGAATACACAAACAGCATAGGTATTGCCATCAACAATAGCTGAATCAATACCAGTACGGCAATACCCCATAGACCGATAGAATAGAAACCCACTTGCAGGCAATAAATATCAGTCGCCAGCAGCAGACCGAAAATCAGGGCCAGCAGGATGCGCGAGGGGCGGGATGCAAAGAGTGGATCAGCTTTCAACACTCGGCTCGATTCGTTAGGGTTTTTCCACTATAGACAATCATCCACACAACACCGCGCGGGAAATGTCGCCTGGCGCATCTTTAAAAGTGGTACGCCTGCCCCGATCTCTTGCATATTCGTATTAAAGGATCGCCAATATGACGCAGATGACGCCGCAGGAAATCGTTCACGAACTCGACAAGCACATTGTCGGCCAGGCTGCCGCTAAAAAAGCCGTAGCAATTGCGCTGCGCAACCGCTGGCGCCGCCAGCAGGTGGCCGAGCCGCTGCGCCATGAAATCACGCCGAAAAACATCCTGATGATCGGCCCGACTGGCGTGGGCAAAACCGAAATCGCCCGCCGACTGGCCAAGCTGGCTGATGCGCCTTTCATCAAGGTGGAAGCGACCAAATTCACCGAGGTCGGCTATGTGGGCAAAGACGTGGACAGCATCATCCGCGATCTGATGGAAATTGCGATCAAGCAGGTGCGTGATGTGGCCATTGGCCGTAATCGCGTCCGCGCTGAAGACGCCGCCGAGAATCGCATTCTGGATGTCCTGCTGCCACCGCCGTCGACCAACAATAACTACGGTAGCGTCAATGGTGAAGATCCGATGGCGGAAACGCGGCAGAAATTCCGCAAAATGCTGCGCGAGGGCAAATTTGACGATAAGGAAATCGACATCGAAGTCGCCGCCGCCGTACCGACCATGGAAGTATTCAGCCCGCCGGGAATGGAAGATTTTTCCAGCCAGATCCAGCAAATGTTCAAAGGCGCGATGGGTGGCAAAACCAAAACACAGAAAATGAAAGTGACCGATGCGCTTAAACATCTGATCGAGGAAGAGGCCGCCAAACTCGTCAATGAAGACGATGCCAAGGCCGAAGCACTGAAAGCGGTTGAGCAAAATGGCATTGTGTTTATCGACGAGATCGATAAGGTGACAACGCGATCAGAAGGCAGCGGCGGCGAAGTCTCGCGCCAAGGCGTGCAGCGCGATTTGCTGCCACTGGTGGAAGGCACCACGGTCACCACCAAGTACGGCATGGTGAAAACAGACCATATTCTGTTTATCGCCAGCGGCGCTTTCCACCTGGCCAAACCATCCGATCTGATTCCCGAGCTGCAAGGCCGTTTTCCGATCCGCGTTGAGCTCAACTCGCTGACCGTTGACGATTTCGCCACCATCCTCACCGGCACCGACGCTTGCCTGGCCAAGCAATATCAGGCGCTGCTGGCCACCGAGGAGATCGAGGTGAGTTTTACCGACGATGGGATCAAGGAAATGGCACAAATGGCGTGGTCGGTGAATGAAAGCACCGAAAACATCGGCGCGCGCCGTCTGTACACCATTATGGAGCGCCTGCTGGAAGACGTGTCTTTTGATGCCAAACGCGGCACAGTGAATGTGGATGCGAGCTTTGTGCAGCAAAAGCTTGGCAATCTGGCGAGCAACGAAGACCTGGCCCGCTATATGCTGTAACGCGGCGCAGACAACGATCACCCAATATACACCACACTGTATTGCCCTGTAGCGCAAACCTATCAATACCTACAGGGCAATACCCTCTTCTAGTTACTTGTCTATCAAGCACTTTCCTGCCCCACTCCCCACTGGTGGATGTCAGCTTCAAGAGCTGGCCGTCAGAATTTGATTCGGGTCAAAAACAGCACATCTAGCGAACATCAAGCCATAAAAACACCATATATTGTGTTTACGCGTAAAGACCGCCGATCAATGCCGCCCTGCGCCGCAGCGCCAGCTCACAGCGCGCACACCGCAATGGCAGCACTGATCCGGTTCAGGTCTGATACCGCTGAAATGAGCCACTTGGGGCGAGCACACGAGCTCGCCCGCTTTTTCGCGCCGCCTTGGCGCGACAGGTGCGTATTGGCCTTGGGCATCGCTGGCAGCAGCTCGATACCGGGCACAATCTGATACAGGAACAGCCAAGCTTATGCTGAAAGTCATCAAACGCGACGGTGCCAAAGCCGCTTACGACGGCGCAAAAATCTTTGAAGCGTGCCGCCGCGCCGCCACTGCCGCCCGCTATCCGGAGCCCGAGCTGCTGGCCGCCGAGATCACCGCCTACGTCGAAGATGAATGCCGCAAGCTGACCGAGGCCGATCTATTTAGCAAAACGCCGCCGCAGCTGGATATTCCCACCATTCAGCAATTGGTCGAAGACGCGCTGATGGCGCAATACCCGGAAGTGGCACGTATATATATACAGTACCGCTCGGATCGCGACCGGATCCGCGCCCAAGGTTCGGAGCTGCACGCCAAATTGATGGGTCTGGTTAATAAAACCGATCTTGAAGCCACTACCGAAAATGCCAATAAAGACGCCAATGTTTTTCCGGTAATGCGCGACTTAATGGCTGGTATCGTCTCCAAGCAATTTGCCAGCACCTTCCTGCCCAAAGATATCCTGGAAGCGCATCACAGCGGCGATATTCATTTTCACGATCTGGATTACTCGCCCTTTCTGCCGTTTACCAATTGCTGCCTGGTCGATCTGCAAGGCATGTTGAAAAATGGCTTCCGCTTGGGCAACGCCAAAATAGAAAGCCCGAAATCAGTCGGCGTGGCGTGCGCGGTCACCGCGCAAATCATCGCGCAAGTCGCCAGCCATCAATACGGCGGCACGACGATTCCGAATATCGACCAAACCCTTGCGCCGTATGTATTAAAAACCTACGAGAAAAATCTCGGCGTCGCCCGCGAATATCAAATCGCCGATGCCGAGCGCTATGCCAAGGAGCGCACCGAAAAAGAAGCCTACGATGGCATTCAGGCCTGCGAGTATGAAATCAACACGCTATTTAGCTCGAACGGCCAGCAGCCATTTGTGACGTTCTCATTCGGTATGGGCACCAGTTGGGCCGAGCGCATTATCCAGCAAGCCATCTTGCGCGTGCGGATCAAGGGGCTGGGTAAAGAAGGCACAACGCCGGTTTTCCCCAAGCTGGTATTCTTTATCGACGAGGGCATCAACCTCAAACCGACCGACCCTAATTACGACATCAAGCAGCTCGCACTGGAATGCACGTCCAAGCGCATGTACCCGGATATTATTTCGGCCAGACTCAATCGCCAGATCACCGGCTCCAGCGTTCCCGTCTCGCCGATGGGCTGCCGCAGCTTTCTGCCAGTGTGGCGCAATGCGCAAGGCGAGGAAGAACTCGACGGGCGCAATAATCTGGGCGTCGTCAGCCTGAACCTGCCACGAGTTGCCATTGAAGCGCGGGGCGATCTGGCGCGCTTTGAGCAATTGCTCGCCGAACGTCTACAGCTGTGTTTCCGTGCATTGTCGGTACGGATTGAGCGCCTGAAAGGCGTCAAAGCCAATGTGGCGCCTATTTTATATACCGAGGGCGCTTTCGGCATTCGCCTGCAGCCTGATGACGACATCATCAGTATTTTCAAAGATGGCCGTGCGTCGATCTCGCTCGGTTTCATCGGCCTGCACGAAGTGGGCATATTGATGTTTAGCGAACACCCCGCCAATAGCCAGGCCGCGCAAGCGTTTCTGCAGCGCATCGTGCACACCATGAACGAGGTCACCCAACGCTGGAAAGCCGAGACTGGCTTTGGCTATTCGCTGTACTCAACCCCTAGCGAATCACTGTGCCATCGTTTCTGCAAACTCGATCAGGCCCGCTTTGGCCACCTGCCGGAGGTGAACGAATTATGCGCCAAAGGCTACTACACCAATTCATTCCATCTGGACGTTGCGCATAAGGTCAATCCATTTGAAAAAATCGACTTTGAAGCAGGCTACGCCGAGCTCGCCAGCGGCGGGCATATTACCTACGTCGAATTACCCAATATGCAGCACAACCTGCGGGCACTGGAACGCATCTGGGACTACGCCATCACCAAGGTGCCGTATTTTGGCAGTAATACCCCGGTCGATGCCTGCGGAAAATGCGGATTTATGGGCGAAACATTAGCCACAGCTAATGGTTTTACCTGCCCGGAATGCGGCAACCACGACAGTGCGACACTTTCCGTCACCCGCCGCGTCTGCGGCTATCTGGGCAGCCCCAACGCCCGCCCATTCAATACCGGCAAACAGAAAGAAGTAATGCGCCGGGTAAAACACCACGCCCAAGCCCAATACACTAATGGGTATTTCTCCAAAGGCAATACCAATCAAGAGCCACAGAGCAATACCCCTGCATTGCTACCAGCACTATGAATTACGACCGCTACTACACCCACGATCTGGTCAACGGCCCCGGCATCCGCGTGACGCTGTTTGTCACCGGCTGCAGCCACGCCTGCCCCGGCTGCTACAACCCATCGACGTGGGATAGAAAATCGGGCTTACCTTTTACGTCACAAGTGCAGCAAGAACTCCTCGACGCCTGCGAAGAGCACGATGGCCTGAGCCTATCCGGCGGTGATCCACTTCACACCGCCAACCGCGAAGCAATACTGGAACTCTGCCAAGCCTTCAAAACCCGCTACCCGGACAAGAATATCTGGCTGTGGACGGGGTATTTGTACGAAGAAGTACGCAAGCTGGCCGTGTTTGAGTATGTGGATGTGGTAATCGACGGCAAATACGAAAAAGAAAACCCCAGCACACTGCCGTGGCGGGGGTCGGGGAATCAGCGGATGGTCGCACTTCCATCGCCTTTTGATTAGCGACTATAGACCACAGCCTTTGACTGCAACGCCATTGGCACCAGACATGACACAAGTCCATACGATATTTTCACCTGCAATGGAAGGCGCAGCAGGGGTTAGTGTTGCTGTTGCATCCTCATAGGTATAGGAAAGTATGCCATCCCCACTGCAACCTGGAATCACTCCGCCATTGGAATCAGTGCATGCCAATACAGCATCTACAGAGTATTTCTCACCTACTTTAATTTTTTGCCCCACCAGACTGGCTAGCGCATTGGTGCTTTTTACTTTCTTCGTGTAATCCGTATAACTAGGAATCGCAATTGCAGCCAAGATACCGATGATCGCTACCACGATCATCAGCTCAATCAAAGTAAATCCTTTTTGTGCTTTTACATTAAGTTGAGTCATCACACGCCCTCCGTGCATAGAATAACTTTATGGCTCCTTCATATTTAAATAGAAGCATGAAGCATGCCAGATTGTAAAAGTCACTGAGGCAGAGAACAGCAACACCAACTCAAGTCTCAACGTTAATTAGACCAAAACCATAGAATTTAATCAGAAGGTATTTTACTTTCTTTCATAATTTACGGCTCTAATTTTTTCCCTCCACTGACTAAGAAGCACTCTATCAACACTTTGAATCTTATTATTATTCTCGGCAGGATCCGAAATCAAGTCAAAAACATACTCTATATTATTGCTATTATCGATCCAATACTTCCAAAGAAATTGATCGTTTCGGTGATCATAGAGACCAATACTGGGAACCATTTGGAAATATGTAAAATCTTTCTTCTTGTAAATTTGAAATGGGTTCCCCTCCCAAACCGAAGGCCTTTCAATTCCAAGTTCAAATAAAATTGATGGGGCAATATCTATTTGCGATATAAATGAATCAATACGAACACCAGGTGACGCTTTGCCTTCCTGATAGTTCAGCATCAGCAATGGAATATGCAACAATTGCTCTCTGACACTATTAGTATGATTAAACAAACCATGCTCACCCAAACTATCTCCATGATCTGCTGTAATAACTACAAGCGCATCATTTAAATAATTTTTCTCAGCCAGCATCGACAATATTTTTCTTATAAAATCATCAGCCTGCAAAACACCATTATCATATGAATTAGTATTCTCGATTGTAGGATCACCTTTCATCTTTCCTGCATGCCCTTTTGCTGGAATGTACTTTTTAAATTCAGGATATTTTTTACCTAATTGATGGGCTGACATTAAATGAAATTGCATCATAGTCGGCCGCCCACTCCAAGACTTAACGCCTTGCAGAGCATTAAGGACATGCCCATCATCAGACATATAAGCGGCAGCCATCCCACCATCGTAGTACTGAGTCACTGCGCCATATAAATCAGATGTACTGTAAGTATTTAAGTGATTATCACTCAGTATCATACGAACATCATAACCATTCCTCAGCATAACTTTAGATAAGGAAAAAGGAGAGTTTGGCATCTGATGACTATATCGACTGCCAGCCATACTAGAAAGCCCGCACACCGATTCACCACAGGAAGCCCTTACATTACTGGCAATAGACAAAATGCCCAAATCAGCAAGTGAGTCCAAATAAGGTGTAGTTTTGCGTGCGTAGCCGTATACACTCATATGATCAAATCGCAATGCATCCACAACAATAATAATAATATTTTTATTTTTCTTATTTACTCCTGGAAGATAGTGTTCAGAAGCCAGCAACTCCTCGCGATTAACTGAATCGGGAACAATCAAGCCTTGATCAAATTTTGTGAGGAGATGGTTTTTTTTACCTGAATATAATGTAGTTGAAATTGGCTCAAGGTTATCAGATGCAAAATAAAAACAATCAAAAATCAGCTTACCAAAAAACATCATTACCACAAAAATAAAAAAACCGAAGAATCGTATCTTCAGGAAAAACCATGCCGGCTCCCAAGTACGCACTTGGCCGACATAAAAGAAAAAAATCAAAAAACAACCATAAACAAGAAAGAACAACCCGGCAACCTCATATAAAGAATAACCAAAAATCTCTACAAAATATGCAAGCTGCCCAGAATAGCTAACAATAATTTCCTCTGTAATTACTCTACCCCATATATTCAACAAAGCAACGACTGCAAGCCAATAAAGCAGCAGCAAAAATAAAAATGTTCCTTGCAACATCGAGTTAAGAACTTTAATCCAAGCAGACGAGCCTAAAACTCTCAGCAATATTATTTTCAGAACCTGAAAAAAAGAAAAAACAACAATAACAAAGTAGATATGTTCAACAAGTGCCAACCATGGTTTATCATGCCCTAGTACATAATATAGACAAAATAGAAAAGGAAAAAAAATCCACAAGAATAGCTCATACAGAAAACAAGTAGCATTTCTAATCATTTAACATTCCGCACTGTTACAAACTTTGACAGCCCGCCAAAATTGACGGCACAAACATCAAGAATTTCCCAAGGCTGATCCAATACATATTTTTTAAAACAAAAATCAGAACGAAAACCAATCAATGATGGAAATTTAGCCAAAATACACTCAAAAGCTCTATATAAAAAAGCCCCTCCACTAAAATGATTAAGAATAAAAATATGCCCACCATTCTTACAAACCCTACGGGCTTCAGCAATCAGGGCCTCAGGGTCGGGGGTTACAGACAAGACATAGGGGAGCACCACGCAATCAAAACTTTCATCCGGAAAATGCATATTTTCTGCATCCATCATCATCAATGATATAGAAGGATGCGCTATTTTATTTGCTTCTTTCTGCGCTAGAGCTAAAATTGGTTCACAAATATCAACGCCTACAACTTGACATTCAAAAGGGTAATGCCGAAGTAACATACCTGTACCAACACCAATCTCTAGAATATTATTAAATCTTTGCTGTGATAATGTGGCCCCCAATACTTTGCGACCGTGCTCTAATGAAAAACCAAAAATAAAATAATAAAATGGTGCATAGTATTTATAAATTTTCTGCACGACATCTATTGTTAGGACACTCATAAAAATATACCATCACTTGAAATTATAAAAATGATTATGCCCAATAAAAAAACCCGCTTTCGCGGGCTTTTTTGGTTACATCATACGAATATCAACATATCACTATTAATTACGCACCACAACCCTTGATTGCAACAGCTGTACCAGATGGAGCGCAATTCCAAGTGATATTATCACCCACTACAGTAGGGGCTGTTGGCGTCAAGGTTACAGTAGCGCCATCATAAGTGAATGAAAGAATACCAGTACTAGTACAATTTGGGATTGCTGCACCATTCGAGTCTGTACAAGCCAGAACGCCATCTACTGAATATTTTTCACCCACTTTCAACTTTTGACCTGCCAAGCTACCCAAAGCAGTCGTAGTTTTCGCTTTCTTGGTGTAATCGGTGTATGTTGGAATCGCAATCGCAGCCAAAATACCGATGATCGCTACAACGATCATCAACTCGATCAGGGTAAAACCTTGTTGAGCACGTTTCATAGTTTGAGTCATTTTGCTTCTCCTTGGGTTTGGATTGAGCAGGCTTATCACCTTGCTTGGGCTTAGTATAAGCATAGGGTGTGCCAACTTTGTTTTTCTATGCCTCGCAGGCCATTTCTGGTGTGATCCTGCTTACACAAACAGGGCAAAATCGCTGCGGATTCCCCGTATTGCTAGTTGAATCGGGCGATCTGCAGCCATGCTTTGCAATTGTTTCCCCTGCGCACGTTTCCACATCTGATACCTCAATACCGGGCGAGTGACATTTATCGTCAGTACATTGCCCTTATCAGTAACTACTAATCAACTATCCATTCACGGTAGCACCCGGCTTTGAGTCATCTGGTATAAAAACTGGCTACTAGGCAGCCACAGCACCATATCGTCCAGCTCGGCATCCGGGGAATCCGCCCGGTAATTAGCGTCGGCGTTGCGGTTGTCATTTTCATCGCTCGTTCCTAGCGCACCGAGTTCGCCTTCGGAATAAACCACTGCGACGGCGTTGCTAACGAGGATGCGGGATGTCACGGCTGCGCCATTGCGACGGGTGGCGGAGCGCAGGGTGATCAGATTGCTGGCGCTTTGTAGTGTGAAACAGGGTTTGCTGGCGGGTAGACCACAGGCAGTGCCAGCGGTGGGGTTGGATCCAGCAAAATCACCTGCGTAGCTGGCCGAACCTCCGCCCGGATTGGTGGCCACGGCATATTTAAGCCGTCGCCCCCACGCATCGAGCTCGGGCAGCCCCAACTCACGCCATGGCAAATCGCCGTAGCTGCGAACACAGCGATAGGCGTTGGCGTTGCCTGCGTCCTGGCGCTCTTGCATGCCTGCAGTGGCCTCGGTATTGCCTAGGGCCGGGTCTGCCGGGCATGGCAAATGATGGTTGGCCAGTGCAAAGCCAAGCAGGGCTTCGTTGGCGCGCTCGAGCATCAGCTTGCTTTCCCGATGGCGCTGGGCGGCCATTTGCCCGCTAAATGCGCCAAGCCCGCTGGCCAGCATAATGCCGATGATCAGCAGCACCACGGCCAGCTCCAGCAATGAAAACCCGCGCTGCTTTAACATAGTCTTGTCCTTTCGCTACACACGCCCTGCCGGCACACCAGCATCAGATCATTGCTGGTGCACGCAGGGGTGACAAACTCACGCGTTTGCGGCTGCAACCATTTGTTCTGATGCGCCGCATCTTCCAGATACAGCGCCAGATCAAGGCTGGCATTGGCAGCCAGCTGGGTATTGTCGGCTCTGGCACTCTGACTGGCACCGGGCAGAATCAGCAGCACGTCAATATCCGGCTCAGCCACACTATCCAGAATAAAATCGGCCGTGCAATGAGCGCCCTGTTTGACGGCGTAAAACACTGCCCGGTGCCAGATATTCTGCCGAAACCATACCGGAAGTCGATTGATCGCCGGAGTAGCAAAGCGCCCCTGCCCTGTCCAATCGTTCGCCGCTCGCGGCAAAATGCCTGCGCATAAGTCGGTCTGGCTGCGGCATCCGGTATTGGCCGCGTAAATCACATTATCGCGGCAGCTGGCATCACCCAGCATATTGGCGGGATAGGGATACGCTTCGGGAATGGCAGTTGGTGCAGGCGGCGCACTCGGTACAGGACTCGCAGAAGGGGCTGGTGGATAGGCGATTTGAAACGCTTCCCAGTGGCTTTGCAACTGGCTGGCAATCGCCACGCCTAGCCGTGGCTGCACCAGTTCGATCAGCTCCTGCCCGCGAATCAACAGCAATTGGTCGTTGAAATTACTGGCCAATCCCGCAGCAACATACGGCCCGCCCGCCTGCGCATTATTATAAATACCTGCCGCATCCAGGAATTGCGCCGCCTGATACGGGGGCGATCTGTTCTGCCCGGCCAGTGCCGGGCCGGGGGCAAAGAGGATGGCCGCCGCACCATCACCTGTGGCGGTTAACTCGACACCATCCTGAAAAACCCGCAGGCTGGCCTGGCTATCCAGATTGATTTTGCGGGCCTCGGTATCTTGCATGCGCACTACAAAACCTCGATCCACGCTATACCACAGTGGCTCGCCATAGGCGTCGAGTAATTTGGGAATGCCCAGCGTTTTCCACGGCAGCCAGCCCTGGCGCGAAGCCGGATTGGCCGCACTATTGCAGCTTGTGATCGACGTGCCAATGCTGTTGATGGCGCTTTCATTGGGATTGGCCGGGCAAGGCAGCTCAAGCGGCGAGCAGGCACGGCCATTGGGGGATGAGGTGGGTGAGCAATGACCCAGCCCGGCGGTGCCATCACGACTTAAAGACCAGGCCAGCAAGGCCTGACGCGCTTGCGCCAGAATGCGGGCGTTGTGCTCGCGGCGCAGTAATTCGGCGTCACGGCCACGTAGCGCCGATAAGGCAAACGCCGAACATGCCAGCACCAGCAACATCAGCAGCAGTAATAAAGCCGCCCCTCGCTGAGCCAGGCGTCGCGCCGCACAATTACCCATCATTGGTATTGCCCTCTAAGTCATGTAGATCATAACTTGCAGGGCAATACCCCTATAGACCCAACCTGCACCTTATGTGTTTACAGGTATAGTCAGAAAAAAGATAAGTCTCAAGCACCGTAGCCATTCGGGTTGGCACTTTGCCAGCGCCAGCTGTCATTGCACATATCCTGCAAGGTCTTTTCGGCACGCCAGCCCAGTTGCTCGAAAGCGGCTTGCGGGTCGGCGTAGCAGGCGGCAATATCGCCAGCGCGGCGGGCGACGATCTCATACGGCACTGCACGATTGGACGCCACTTCAAACGCTTTGACCATATCCAGCACCGAATAGCCGATGCCCGTACCGAGATTGACAGTGACATTGCCCGGTTTGGTTTGCAGTTTTTGCAGCGCCTTAACGTGCCCCAAGGCCAGATCAACAACGTGAATATAGTCGCGCACGCCGGTACCATCCGGCGTTGCATAATCGCCGCCAAACACCGACAATTTTTCGCGTTTGCCAACGGCCACTTGCGTGACAAACGGCATCAGATTATTCGGAATACCCTGCGGATCTTCACCAATCAGGCCGCTTTCATGCGCGCCAACGGGATTGAAATAGCGCAGCAGCGCGATATTCCAGCTCGGATCGGCGACGCGCAAATCGCGCAGCATGTCTTCGATCATCAATTTGCTGCGGCCGTAGGGATTGGTGGCCGAGAGCGGGAAATGCTCCAAAATCGGCACCGCATGCGGGTCGCCATACACTGTCGCGCTTGATGAAAACACCAGGTTTTTAACGCCAGCAGCCTTCATTGCGTCCAGCAGACGCAGCGTGCCCACCACATTGTTATCGTAATATTCCAGCGGCTTGGCGACCGATTCACCCACCGCTTTCCAGCCGGCAAAATGCACCACCGCACTAAACGGGTACTGGGCAAAAGCGGCATCCATTGCGGCGCGATCTCGGATATCGCCTTCAATGCACAGCACATCGCGCCCGGTAATCGTTTTCAGTCGGTGCAGAACTTCGGGTTTTGAATTGTAAAAATTATCAAAAATGACGGGCGTAAAACCCGCTGCGAGCAATTCTATATAGGTATGTGATCCAATATAACCTGCACCGCCAGTTAGCAAGACATACATAGCAAGGGTATCCATCCAACTCAAAGAATATATAAAGTACCAGCGGCGAGTGGGGCGTGACCCTGGGCTAGATCAAAAATAGCCAAGCTGCTTCGCCGTGCCCGGAAATTTGTGTTCAGCGACTTATCACCGCTCATCCAGCGACAGCGCATGAAATACGCTCAACCTTTTTCCTGCCGCCACAAAAAGTAAATCGCCAGCATCGACAAGCCCAGCGTTGGCAGGGCCGCAGCCAGCAAAGGCGGCAGCTGATAAAGCTCGCCAATGTGGCTCATCATCTGGTTAACAAAATTAAACGAAACGCCCAGCAAAATGCCGAGAAAGATTTTCATGCCGACATTGCCGCTGCGGCGCTGGCTTAAGGCAAAGGGCAAGGCGATCAGCATCATGGCCAGACAGGCAAAGGGATAGAAAATCTTGGCCCACAGCGCCAGTTCATAGCGCGTCGTACTTTGCTTATTGTCTTTCAGATGCTCAACATACTGCTGCAAAGCCTGCACCGACATATCTTTGGGCTTGATCATCAGCACAGCCAGCATCTTCGGGTCCACCTGCGTTGCCCACGGCATACTGCCAGCGCGCGTCACCGACACCGAATCGGCCAGAAAACGCGTTTGTGTCACGTCTTCGAGCTGCCACATCCCGTTGCCCTGATAACGGCCACCTTGCGCATCAATGATTTTCAGCAATTTATGCTGATTGTCATGCACATAAATCCGCAAGGCTTGCAGGCTTAAATCGGACTGCATGGCGGAGACATTGATAATTTCCTGATTATTTTTCAGCCATACGCCAGAGCGAAAGCGCCCGAATAGCACCGACTCTTTGGCCGCCACCTGATAGCGCGTGGCCGCGTCATTGCTTAAAGGTGCAATATATTCGCCGATGGCAAAAGTCAAACCACCAAACAGTAAGCCGGCAGCCAGCAGCCAGCGGCAAATGCGCAAAATAGACACACCGGCAGCGCGCATCACGGTAATTTGCGAGCTATCGGCCAGGCTGGACAAGGCAAAAATACCGCCAATCAGCAAGGACACCGGCAGTAATTCATAGGCGCGGGCCGGGGAGCTGAGCAAGACATACACCAGCGCATGCCCGAACTGATAGCTGCCCTTGCCCACATCGCGTAGCTCGCCGATCAAGTCAAAAAAGACAAACAAGCCAAACAGCACCAGCAAGGCCAGCAGCACATGCCAGGCGATGGTAGAAACGACATAACGGCCCATGCGATTCATGTTAAGCCCTCACCTTGCTGCGCCAGCGGTAAAGCAGCAGCGTCAGGAGCGCCGCCAGCACATGCAGCGGCCACATGCCGATCAGACCGGGAATTTTTTCGGTGGCAATCCATGCTTGCAAGACGTTAATCGCGTTGTAATAAGAGAAAGCCAGCAAAGCGGCAAATAGCAAATTGAACGAGCGCCCGCCGCGCGGGTTGGCAAAGGCCAGCGGGATGGCAGCCAGCATCAGTATCAGCGCCTGAATCGGCAAAGCCATACGCCAATGCAGCTCGGCCCAGGCTTGCGGGCTTAGGTTTTCCAGCAACTGGGGCGTTTTCATCGCCTCGATGGCTGGGCTGACCAGCGGTTTGCTGGGCACATCAATGCGGATTTTACCCGTTTCAAAGGTCAGAATATCGTACTGCGGGCTACCCGGAATGGCCTGATACGCGGTGGCATTTTTCAGCCACATCCAGCGGTCGCCCTGCTCGTCGATTTCCATCCCACCCTGATCGGCCAGAATGGTCGAGATCTTGCCGTTCTGGCGAATCTGCAAAAATACATTCTCACCCAGCCCACGCTCGGCGGAAAAATTCTCGATGAAATACACCCGGTCAGCGCCGCGCGACTCACGAAAAACACCGGGAGCAACCTGGGTGACTTCCTGATTGCTCAGGCTGGCTTCGCGATATTCCTTGCCTTTGAGCTGCGCCCAGGGCGACACCCCCAGCGAAAGCGCGCCAATCAGCAACACCACAGGCAGGCCCATCGTCAGCACCGGGCCAATAAAGTCATAAATCGAGCGTCCGGCCGAAAACCAGACAAACATTTCGTGATCTTTCCATAGCCGGGTAATCACCGACAAAATGGTAATAAACAGCATTAGCGAAAACAGCAGCGGCAGATAGCGCACGGCGGTAAAGCCCATCACGGCCCACACAGCCGAGCTGGCCAACGCGCCCAGCGCAGCTTCGCCAAGCAGGCGTACCACTTGCGAGGTCATGACGATCAGCAATAACACTATGAACAGGCCAAAGGCCATCCAGGTCATTTCATGAATCAGGGTTTTGCGAAACAGCATTGCCAAATAGGAATCCAAAAGTTTGCCCGCAAGGCGGGCAATTAATGTAAGCACGCCACAGACAGCTCATACAGTGCGCGGCCAGCGAGATACCGATGTTTGCCAGGCCAGCTGAGATTTGTCTTTTGACTTGGGCGAAGTGTAAGTGAATAATCGATTCATTCTTAGAAAATGAGCCCGGAGCGCCCCATGGAATTTACCATAGTTTCCCCCTTACCCGAGTCTGCCGACTGCCTGGTATTGCCTGTTTGCGGTGAAAAACTGCCCGCACAAGGCAAAGAGCTCGATACCGTGGCTGGCGGTATTTTAAGTCAGGCAATCAAAGATGGCGAATTGGCCGCCAAAGCAGCGTCGGTTCTGGCGCTGGGATTGCCTGCGGGTTTGGGCTTTAAGCGCGTGATTCTGGTGCAATTGGGCAAAGAGCCGAACGAGAAAATCGTTCGCGACAGCGCACGCGCGCTGGCCAAAGCGCTGATTGCCAGCCAGAACCAGACCGCATGCATTGCACTCTCGGCAGCGGGCTACAAAAAACAGGATCAAAAAGCCACCGCGCAAGAAGTCGTCAACGCGCTGATGCTCGAAATTTACCGTTTTGATCAATTCAAATCGGATGCGGCACCTGCGCCCAAACTCGAACTCGTCAGCCTGCTCGCGCCGAAAAAAGGCGATATCGACGAGATTGAAGCCGGTCTGGTTTACGGTTTGGCACTGGGCCACGGCATGAATCTGACGCGCGATCTGGGCAATTTGCCACCGAATGTCTGCACACCGGATTATCTGGCTGCCACGGCACAGCACTTGGCGCATACCTATGATTTCTCTTGCCATGTCTTGGAGCAAGAAGAACTCGAAACGCTGAAAATGGGCTCGTTCCTTGCGGTGGCCAAAGGCTCGACTGTACCGCCCAAATTTATCGTAATGGAATATCACAACGCCGATAAAAAACAAAAACCGGTCGCACTCGTTGGCAAAGGTATCACCTTTGATTCAGGCGGTATTTCTCTGAAGCCCGGCGAGGGCATGGACGAGATGAAATACGATATGTGCGGCGCAGCAACCGTACTGGGCGTTTTCCGTGCCGTGGCCGAGCTGGATCTGAAGATCAATCTGGTCGGCATTATCCCTGCTTGTGAGAACATGCCCGCAGGCAATGCGGTAAAACCGGGCGATATCGTCACCAGCATGAGTGGCCAGACGATTGAGATTCTGAACACCGACGCCGAAGGCCGCCTGATCTTGTGCGATGCGCTCACCTATGTGCAGCGTTTCGAGCCTGCCGTGATCATTGATATTGCCACACTGACCGGCGCGTGCATTATTGCGCTCGGCCACACCACCACCGGTCTGTTTGCCAACGACGATGATCTGGCCGACGCGCTGCTCGTCGCATCGAAAGAATCTGATGACAAGGCTTGGCGCTTACCGCTGTTTGACGAATACCAGGAGCAGCTCAAATCCAATTTTGCCGACATGGCCAATATTGGTGGCCGTCCAGCCGGTTCAATCACCGCTGCGGCCTTCCTCTCGTGCTTTGTCAAAGAGCAAAAATGGGCGCACTTGGACATCGCCGGTACGGCATGGAAATCGGGCGCGGCTAAAGGCGCAACCGGTCGCCCGGTTCCACTTCTCTTGCAATACCTCGCCACACTGTAAGGAATTAGGTGCAAGGAGAGAGGAATCAAGGCTTTACGCCTCACACCTCACACCTTGCCCCTTACATCACATGACTGACATCACGTTTTACTTTAATGTGCGTTCCCGCGAAACGGCGCTGTGCCAGCTCGCGGGCAAGGCGCTCGCGGCGGGCAAATCGATCTGCATCCTGACCGGCTCGCCCGCCGCGTCGCAAGTACTTGATCGCCTGCTGTGGGAAATTCCGGCTACCGGCTTTTTGCCGCATTGCAGCTTTGACGCAGCCATCGCCGAGCAAACACCGATTATTCTGGATCATCGCGTCGAGCTGATGCGCGCGCGCGATGTATTATTCAACTGGACTGAGCACGTTGCACCGCGCTTTGGCGAATTTGGCCGCCTGATTGAAATTGTGGATAGCGACGAAGCACTGCGTCTAGCGGCCCGCCAGCGCTGGGCCGCTTATAAACAGCTGGGCTTTAGCCCGAACGCAACGGATATGACATCACCAAGCGATGTCGCAGCCAACCCATCCAGGAGCGATTGAAATCGTGGCCGACCAGAAGCAAACCCCGAATAACGACTCGGTAAACCCGCTCTTCAATAAAATGGACGCGCTGATGGCCCGCCACCGCAATGGCCCGGCTGCCAGCCTAGATGACATTCCGGTACTGACCGAAGTTGCCCCCAAAACCATACCCAGCCTGTTTGATGTGGTCGATGATATTCCGTCGCTCACCGACGTGGTTGAGCCCAATCTGGCGGACAAAATTGCCAGTTTGGAGCTCGAATGGGGGATAGATCATCAGGATAGCGACATTACGCATCCGGAACCAGAGCAGGCTGCGGTCAGCCGCAAACCACAGGCCTTGATGATTGACCCGCTGCCGTTTCAAGCCTCGCCAGCCAAGAACCATGACGAAGTACCAACTGTCCAGCAAGCCTTGGCAGCGCAGCCAGTAGCCATTCCACGCCCCAGCGCGGCAAAGCCCCTGCTGGGCGGCATCAAGCCCAAACCCGAGCCCGTCTTTCTTGACCTGCCCATGCTTGACCTTGAAGCACTCAAGCAGGAGCACAACCCGGACCTGATCGAACTACCCACGCTACCGAGCACGACGCGGCGCGATCTGGTTAGCAGCAGCGAACACCAGTTTCTGGCCAGCGATCTGGTGCTGCCGCTGGAGCCCTTGCCCGAAGCGACACCAGCCGACACCGACTTCACACAAGCACTGGCCGAAGCCAGCCTGGCTGCAGCGGAAGTACCGCATCTGGATCTGGACGCCATCCTCAGCCTCAATCGCAGCGAGCAAGTCGAGCCTACCGAGTCGATCGCCCAACCAGACAGTGCGCCAGCTTCTGCGGTCATCGCTAACAGCAATGTGAACGAAGCCCCACGTGCCCCGGTATCCAGCGAAGCTGAGTCGCTTGCAGAGCAAGCCGCGCCAGCTCAAACACTCGCGCTCCCCGATCCGGAAGATGCGGCTCCAGAAAGCGCGGATAGGGATGACACGGGCAGTGTTGCCGCCGTTGCAGCCGAGTCGACGCTTGCAACCCTGGAGCTGGACACCGAACCCGCCCATCTTGAGACCGCCCACCTTGAAACCACCCAGATTGAGCCAAACCCGCAAGCAGACCTTGACGAGCAGGTTGATGAAAACCCAGCGAGCAATCCGGAAGATGTAGAGCTGCAGTATATCGATCTGCACCTGAGCGACGATGGCGATGCCCCAGAAACAGACGAGTTCAATGCGCAAGATCATCGGGCTGGCGAGCCGCAAGACCTGCACAGCATCCCCTCCCCCACGCTGCGTCACAGCGATGAGCACAGCGCGGCCGAGCTGATTGTGTATGGTCGGCACGATGAATCGCTACCGGTCGTGATTGATCTGGACGCCGACGAAGCTGAATGGCCAACCGCCAGCGATGAGATCGGCCAACCTGCAATCCCCTTGACGGCCAGCGTGGCTCTATCGGAGGAATGGCAGGATACCGTACCAGCCCAAGCCACCACCGATACCGACACTGCAGTGGGTATAGCCGTAGAAGCAATAGCTAATAACACCCAGGAAGCAATACCCACAATAAGTCAGGAACTGGATCAGAATGCCGTCGCCGAAATCACCGCCATCGTTGGCGCCCAATTGGCAATCGATATTGCCAGCGAAGTTGAGCAGCTCACAAAGCAGCATTTCAGCGCACTGATGAACCAGCTCTACGGCGAAACGCTGCGCAAACTCACCGAAGAAATCAGCCGCGATCTCGAAGCGCATCTCGCACCGCGCATCGCCGAGCTGGTTGATAACGAATTGCGCAGCAAGGGTTTGCTGTGACGCACGAAGCGTGAGGCGTGAGGCGTGAGGCGTGAGGCGTGAGGCGTGAGGCGTGAGGCGTGAGGCGTGAGGCGTGAGGCGTGAGGCGTGAGGCGTGAGGCGTGAGGCGTGAGGCGTGAGGCGTTCAGATTGTAAAAATAGCAGGGTATTGCCCTGAAAGACTTATTTTATAAAGTCCGTATCAATATACATCCCAACATCATTCAGAAAATACACCTCGCACCTCACACCTTACTCCTCACCCGCTCACTTCACGTATAATCTGCGGTTTCGCGTTTAATTCGAGCACGCCGCCATGGAACTCGCCAAGAGCTTCGAGCCACAGAATATTGAATCCCGCTGGTACCCGTTCTGGGAAAGCCAGGGTTATTTCCAGCCAAGTATGGACCTCGCCCGCGAGGCCTTTTGTATCCAATTGCCACCGCCGAACGTCACCGGCACTTTGCACATGGGCCATGCGTTCAATCAAACGATTATGGACGGCCTGACGCGCTACCACCGTATGCGCGGCGACAACACTTTATGGTTGCCAGGCACTGACCACGCGGGTATCGCGACGCAAATCGTCGTTGAGCGCAAACTCGACGCGCAAGGTGTTTCGCGCCACGACTTGGGTCGCGCCGCCTTCCTCGAAAAAGTGTGGGAATGGAAAAAAGAATCAGGCGACACGATCACCAGCCAGATGCGCCGCATGGGCTCGTCGGTCGATTGGAGCCGCGAATACTTCACGATGGACGACAAAATGTCGACCGCCGTCATCGAAGCTTTTGTGCGCTTGTATGAAGAAGGCCTGATTTACCGTGGCAAACGCCTGTCGAACTGGGATGCCAAACTGGGCACCGCGATTTCTGATCTGGAAGTGATTTCCGAAGAAGAAAACGGCCATATGTGGCATATCAAATACCCAGTGGTCGGCTCGAATGAATTCATCACCGTCGCGACAACGCGTCCAGAAACGCTGCTCGGCGACGTGGCCGTGGCGATTGCGCCGGACGACGAGCGCTTCCTGCACCTCGTTGGCAAACAAGTTGAGTTACCGCTGACGGGCCGTACCATTCCCGTGATTGCCGACGAATACGTCGATAAAGAATTCGGTACTGGTTTTGTCAAAATCACGCCAGCGCACGACTTTAACGACTACCAAGTGGGTAAGCGCCATAACACGCAGCTGATCAATGTGATGAGCTTGCAAGCAACCATCCTCGCCAAAGCGCAAGTATTCAGCTTTGACGGCGCAAGCTTGGGCAGCGTTGAATTGCCAGCCGCCTACGCCGGTTTGACGACCGCACAAGCGCGTAAAGCGATGCTCGCTGACTTGGAAGCACAAGGCTTGTTGCTGGATACCAAACCGCACAAACTGATGGTGCCACGTGGCGACCGTACTGGCACGGTGATCGAGCCATTGCTGACCGACCAATGGTTTATGGCGATGAGCAAGGCCGACGAAAACGGCCAAAGCATTACCGATAAAGCGCTCGAAGCCGTGCATAGCGGCGAAGTGCAATTTGTACCGGGCGACTGGGTGAACACCTATAACGCATGGCTGAACAATATCCAAGATTGGTGTATTTCACGCCAATTGTGGTGGGGCCATCAAATCCCAGCTTGGTACGACGAAGACGGCCAAGTGTACGTAGCGCGCACCGAAGCTGAAGCCGTTGCCAAAGCCGGTGGTAAGGCAGTAACGCGCGATAACGACGTACTCGACACGTGGTTTAGCTCGGCGATGGTGCCATTCTCTAGCCACGGCTGGCCGAACGAGACGCCGGATCTGCAAGCCTTCCTGCCTTCATCGGTGCTAGTGACCGGCTACGACATTATTTTCTTCTGGGTGGCCCGGATGATTATGATGACCAAGCACTTCACCGGCAAAGTACCGTTCAAACACGTGTACATCCACGGTCTGGTGCGCGATGCCGAAGGCAATAAGATGTCGAAATCTGAAGGCAATGTGCTTGATCCGGTCGATTTGATCGACGGTATCGCGCTTGAGCCTTTGCTGGAAAAACGCACCACCGGTCTGCGTCGCCCAGAAAACGCGCCAAAAGTGGCGGCGAAAACGGCGAAAGAATTCCCGGACGGCATTCCAGCCTATGGCGTTGATGCGCTGCGCTTTACGTTTGCGTCGTTGGCGTCTTTGGGCCGCTCGATCAACTTCGACCAGAAACGCTGCGATGGCTATCGCAACTTCTGCAACAAAATCTGGAACGCGACGCGTTTCGTGATGATGAACGTCGAAGGCAAAGATTGCGGCTTAGAGGATGGCGCAGAACTCGAATATAGCTTCCCAGATTTGTGGATTATTGGCCGCCTGCAAGAAGCGGAAGCGACGATCACGCAAGCGCTCGACACTTTCCGTTTCGACTTGGCTGCACAAGCAATCTACGAATTCGTCTGGAATGAATACTGCGACTGGTATATCGAGCTAGCCAAGGTATCTACTCAGTTTGGTACAGATACCCAGCAGCGCGCTGCGCGTCGCACTTTGATTCGCGTGCTCGAAACCATCCTGCGCCTTGCGCATCCGATCATGCCTTTCATTACCGAAGAGCTGTGGCAAACCGTTGCGCCGCTCGCCGGCAAGAAAGACAGCGATTCGCTGATGACGGCGAAATGGCCAGTGGCTGATTTGAGCAAAGTGAACGCCCAAGCGAACACTAAAGTTGAAACGCTGAAAGCCTTGGCGTTTGCGGCGCGTAATCTGCGCGGCGAAATGGGTCTGTCGCCTGCGGTGAAAGTGCCGATGTTCTTGGAAGGCTCGCCAGAGATGGCCGAGTTTGCGCCGTATCTGAAGCCATTGGCCAAATTGTCGGAAGTGAATATCGTCGCTAGCCTGCCAGCGGGTGACGCACCAGTCGCAGTCGCAGCGAGCGCCTTGGGCACGACGCGCATGATGTTGGTCGTTGAAGTCGATAAAGCAGCGGAAACCGCGCGCGTGAGCAAAGAAATCGGCAAAACCACCGACGCCCGCGAGAAGCTCGTCGCCAAGCTGGAAAAACCGGGTTACACCGACAAAGCGCCAGCGCACTTGGTCGAGAAAGACCGCGCGCAACTGGCTGAGTTAGACGATAAACTCGCCAAGCTCAATGCACAGCTGGCCAAACTGAAGTAATCTGCCCCATCCCACAGCGACCTTCGGGTCGCTGTGCTTCCTCCCGAGACACTTTCGGCCTTTTGCGTCGAATCTGCTTCTCGCCCTTCCCGTCTCATACTATATTTGATTACCCTTCAAACCTTACGCCTTACAGGACTTCACCCTGCTCATGCTGCGCTCGTTTTTTAACAGTGACTCAAGCATTCAGCGTATTCGCCAGTATCGATTGGCACACTTTATCAGCATCGCCATGTTGGCCATCCTGATCAGCGCCACGCAGAATGCTTTTTTTGGCAACTGGCATAACGCCAGCCTGCTTGGGATCGCTTTTCTGGTTATCTCCCTGTCGCTGCTGCTCGTCAGACGCTCGCATTACGAATCGGCCTCGATACTTTTTTCGCTATGCCTTACCGGGATGATCGCCAGCATACACTGGACCAGCTCCGGTCTGTATGGTCCGGCCATGCTGGTCTATCCGGCCATTCTGGTCTTTACCGGCCTGCTGTGCGCACCGTGGCTGTTTGCACTGCAATTTGTACTGATCATGTCGCACCTGAGCGCGCTGATTTTTGCCGAAACCCAGGGCTGGCATGTATCCAAAGTCATGCCGGTGGATTTGAGTTTCTGGATCGATCTCAGCTTGATCATGAGCACGGTGGCCATCAGCGTTGGCCTGATCATGAAGGATTTTCGCCGTACTCTGGCCGCTTTGCATTCAGAGAATGAACGCGTTTCCAAATCGCAAAAAGAAGTCGAATTTCTGGCCACGCATGACACGCTGACGGGGTTGCCCAACCGTGTGCTGGCGCGTGACCGCTGTACCCATGCATTGGCGCTCAATCAGCGTCACCAGAGCCATACCGCGCTGCTGTTTATTGATCTGGATAATTTCAAAACCATCAATGATTCACTGGGGCACGCCGAAGGCGATCAATTGCTGGTCATCATGGCCGAACGCCTGCGCTCCTGTGTGCGCGCCTCGGACACAGTGTCGCGCCAGGGGGGTGATGAGTTTCTGATTATGCTCGACCAGATCAGCGACGATCGCATCGCAGCAGAAATCGCCGAGAAAATCATCCAAAGCCTGTCACAACCGCTAACACTGCGCCACCTGAGCATTACGGCTACCTGCTCGATTGGCATTGCGATTTCCGACCAGCATGTCACCGATTACGACCAGTTGATGCAACGCGCCGATATGGCGATGTACAAGGCCAAAGCTGCCGGGCGTAATGGCTATCGCTTTTACGACGAAGGCATGAATACCAAAGCCACCGAGCAGCTGCAGCTGGCATCCAAAATGCGCGTCGCACTGGGGCGATCCGAATTTACCTTGCACTACCAACCGCAGTTTGACCTTAAAAGCGGCCGGATTATCGGCGCTGAGGCGCTGGTGCGCTGGCGCCACCCCGAGCTGGGTCTGGTGCCGCCGGGCAAATTTATCCCGGTGGCCGAAAACTCGGGCCTGATTGTGGAAATGGGCGAATGGATTGTGTTTGAAGCCTGCCGACAAGCCAAGGAATGGTACGACGAAGGCCTGGGGTCCATCGTGGTCGGGATTAATATCTCGCCCATCCAGTTCCGCCGTGGCGATGTGGAAAAACTGGTGTCTACCGCGCTCAAACTGACCCAGTTGCCGCCCGAGCTGGTCGAGCTGGAGCTCACCGAATCGCTGCTGCTGGAAGACTCCGACCACCTGAAAATCATTCTGCAGAACCTGCGCAGCCTGGGGCTTAGCTTCTCGATCGACGACTTTGGTACGGGTTATTCAAATCTGAGCTATCTGAAACACTTTGAGGTGGAGCGCCTCAAAATCGACCAATCGTTTATCCGCCGCCTGACCGAGGACGCGCACGATGAAGCCATCGTCAGCGCGATTATTCAGGTGGCCAACAGCCTGGAGCTGCAATTGATCGCCGAGGGGATTGAAGATCAGTCCACGCTGAACCGGCTGATCGAACTCGGCTGCGCCCAAGGTCAGGGCTACTACTGGTCACCCGCCATTCCGGCCGCAGAATTCAAACAATTTGTCCTTCGTCACCAAGCCCAAGCTCACCATGTACCTTAGCCATCTGCACCACCCGCAAGCGCCCTTGCCGCGCATCATTGAAACTGCGCTGGACTATTTGCGTAGCACTGACTTTAGCCAGATGGAGCCCGGCCGCTATCCGCTGGATGGCGAGCAGATGATCGCCATTGTACAAACCCCGCAAACCCAGCCTTGGGAAACCGGATTGCCCGAGTTTCACCAGCGCTATCTGGATATTCAATATGTGCTGGAAGGCGAGGAAATCATGGGCTATCACATCGCGCCGCACACGCCCGATCTGATGAAAGACCAATTGGCCGAGCGCGATATTGCTTTTGTTCACCCGATCGAAGGTGAATCGCGCTTGCATTTAAGCGCTGGCATGTTTGCCATTTTCTTCCCGGGCGAGCTGCACAAACCCTGTCGCAGCGTAACGCAATCGTGCACGATCAAAAAAGTCGTCATCAAAATCGACGCTAGCTTGCTTAGCGCATAATCCACCAAGGGTATAGCCCTGCAGCGCAATATCAAAAAGCGCTACAGGGCTATACCTCTACAAACTTACTGAATAATCCCGCCACCCAGGCAAACTTCATCCTTGTATAACACCATTGATTGCCCCGGCGTCACCGCCCATTGCGGCTCGTCGAACACCAGTTGCACACCACCTTCAATATGAGTGAGCGTGCAGGCGCTATCCTGCTGGCGGTAGCGCGTTTTGGCGGTATAGCGCCCCTCAAGCGGTGTTTCGCCCAGAATCCATGAGCAATCTTTGGCGACCAGCACCGGATTGAGCAGCAAGGGATGATCATGGCCTTGCACGACGATCAGCTCGTTGCGCTCCATATTCTTGCCGGCGACAAACCACGGCTCGGCGCTGCCTTTGGTGCCGCCGATGCCCAGCCCTTGGCGCTGGCCGAGCGTGTAATACATCAAGCCTTGATGCTCGCCCATCACCCTGCCTTCAGGCGTCACCATCGCGCCGGGTTTTTTCGGCAGATAGCGATTGAGAAACTCGCGGAACGGGCGCTCGCCGATAAAGCAGATACCGGTCG
Source organism: Chitinibacter sp. GC72 (assembly GCF_009760905.1). Classification (GTDB taxonomy): domain Bacteria; phylum Pseudomonadota; class Gammaproteobacteria; order Burkholderiales; family Chitinibacteraceae; genus Chitinibacter. The sequence goes on from NZ_VIRW01000007.1 coordinate 125,943, forward strand.
AATCTTTTTTCTTCGCGTTCGGCAGATCAATCTGCTCGGCAATCACGCGCACTTCGGACTTCAGTAAATCACCGAGCGGGAACACCGCGTGCGAGATTTGCTCTTGGCTGAGGCGATAGAGGAAATAAGTCTGATCTTTGCTCTGATCCGCAGCGCGCAGCATTTCGGTACGGCCGTCTTCCCTTAATCTGGTTTTCGCATAGTGCCCAGTCGCGAGCTTGACGCCACCGAGCTTGATCGCGTATTGGAGAAACGATTTGAATTTGATTTCGCTATTGCACAGAATATCGGGATTCGGCGTGCGCCCGGCTGAATATTCGGTCAGGAAATGGCTGAATACGCGGTCCTTGTACTCCGCAGCAAAATTGACCAGCTCGATATCGATACCCAGCAAATCCGCGACTGCAATCGCGTCCATGCTGTCTTCCTTGATCGAGCAATATTCGTCGTTATTGTCGTCTTCCCAGTTCTGCATGAAAACGCCATGCACTTCATAGCCCTGTGCTTTGAGCAAGTGCGCAGTCACCGATGAATCGACGCCGCCAGAAAGACCTACTACAATTTTGCTGCTCATGACTGCTTTCCATTCAAATCAGTGTTTCCATCAAAATCACGGATGATATCCAGCGGATACCGCCGACCCGCCAAATAATCATCAATACACGCCAGCAGCAAGGGGCTGCGGTGCTGTTCGCTTCGTACAATCAACTCGTCACGCGTCAACCACACCGCCGCTTCAATCCCTTCATCGGCCAAACCCAATTGACGTGCCGCATCATGCTCGCCCAGCTCGCCACAAAAGGCATAGCGCAGATAGGTCAGATCCGTACCCGGCACGGTCCACTGATAAATACCGACCAAGGCGCGGGGCTCAAACTGATACGCGGTTTCTTCCAGCGTTTCGCGCCGACAAGCAGCGACAATCGATTCATTGGCATCGACGTGACCTGCGGGCTGATTGAGTTTGAGCTGGCCTTGAATGCGTTCTTCAACAATCAGAAAGCGTCCGTCACGCTCGATCACGGCGGCAACGGTGGTATTGGGTTTCCACATGGAAGTGTCTTGTTTTTACTTGGGAATTGGCCAATTTTACCTGATCGCCGCAGAAAAATCCCCCGCAGGGCGGTAAGTACTGCGGCACAGTCAATATTCACCAGCTAGCCATTTCAATAGCGCCGATGAAATCATTTGCCGATTCGCCAGACCCAGTGCTAGAGTAAATCGTTGCTCTAACATGGGGTTAGGGCAACACGTACGGTTGTGCAAACAGGCTGGCACCAATGTGCCGGCGAGGCAGGAGACGACACTCCTGCAACGAGCGGCTGATTTAGCAGTCGCACCTGTCAGCAAAATCAGCGACGTAGCAGGGTCTGTTGGAGCTTGGTTTACGAATCGCGTTTGAGCTTGGCCTGCGCACAAATCCCGTAGCATAGTTATTCTACGCAAGGGATTTGTAACGCCGGATCAGGCCAAAAGCAGCCAAACCCGCAGGGCTGGGTGAATTTCGCGGCAACTCCGCGTTATTCCGTGTTCGTATAGCGAGCTATAAGTCACACGAAATGCCTTGATTTGCCGCGAAACCCACGCCAGCGCGGTCGCAAACCAAGCACCAACAGACCCTCGTGAAACCTTCAAGGAGTTCGCCATGCGATTTAACTTCATGGAAGGCTTAGCGAGTACGGTCAACGATGCGTTGATGAACTTGTTCCGGGCCTTTAAAGCACCTAGTAAACTGGATCACGATGACGCGAGAAATCTCGCACTGGAAATCGCTGAACCATTTCGGTAGCTACGGCCAGCTAGGATTGAATGACTAAACAGCAACGGGGCGAAAGCCCCGTTTTTATTTACTGTCATCATCTACCTGTTGCTGTCACCCGTATCCCGGCTTTAATGGCGCAACAGATTAATCGGCTCTTGCTGCTCTACAGGCGCTTCAATCGGCAGCATCAAGACAAACAATGCCCCGCCCTCAGGGGCATCGCGCAGCTCAAGCGAGCCGCCCAGCGTGCCATTAACCAGCGAATACACCAGATACAAACCCAGACCACTGCCGCCCTGGCCAAAGCGGGTAGTAAAAAAAGGATCGAACACACGCTTTTTCATCGCATCGGGAATACCGCAACCATTGTCCTGATAGCTCAATTCGATTTGCGCCTCGTTGGCCACCCGCGCTGCGATTACAATTTCCCCGGCGGCATGTGCGGCAAAGCCATGAATCAGCGAATTGTTAATAAAATTGCCGATCACCTGCTCCAGAGAACCGGGGTAGCTGTGCAGCACCAGCCCTGCCGGTACCCGGTTCACAATCTGCACTGCTGTTTTGTGCAGATTCATCGCATTCGCGGCAATGGTTTCGGCGATGATCTGCTGCAGATCAAAGCGGCGACGCTTGTTGGACGCAGTATCGACGGCCACCTGCTTTAAATTGGAAATCAGATTGCTCGCCCTGCGCGCATTGCGCTCGACCAGCTCGGCAATCATGCTGGTATCGTCCAGATACTGCAGCAACAGGGTCTTTTTCATTTGCCCATCGCTGATTTTGTCGAGTATTTCGTGATTCTTATCGAGCAGCGTGCTGGCTGCAGTCAGCGTATTGCCCAGCGGCGTATTGAGCTCGTGGGCAAAACCGGCCACCAGATTTCCCAGCGAGGCGAGTTTTTCCGACTCGATCAAATGCGCCATGGCTTTTTGCAGCTCGATCGTACGCTCGACCACTCGGGCCTCAAGCTCGGTATTATTTTGCTGCAGTTTGGCGTTCAGCCGGGCAATATCGGCCTGGAAAATCTGCCGCTCGATATTGGCCAGCGCGCGCGTGCCAATAATGGTGAGCTGGTTGATATATTGCACCTCATCGGCACTCCAGTTTTTGGTACTGCCGCTTTGCTCGACCATCAGCACGCCATACAGACTTTCATTCAAACGCAACGGGCTTATCACGACTGCGCCCACCTTGCCCGGTTGAAACAGTTTTTCGTACATATCCCAGGTGTGCTGGTGATGCTGGGAATTGTGCGCCACGGTCACCTCGCCCAGCCGCAAGCTTTTGAGTAATCCGGGGCCAAATTGCTGCAATGATTCGGTTTTATGCGGGTAAACCTGCCGGAACGACTGAAAATCGGTCATGTATTCCCAATAGCTCGCACCGACGCCCTTGATAATTTGCGTACTGGTCTGGCACAGCAGCAGGGCCAGCTCGTCCAGATCACAATGCTCAAGACGGCCATTATTGGCCAGCTCAAGCAAAATGCGCCCGGAGCTGGGGCGCAAACCAGCCAGATCTTCCAGCTCGGCCAATTGTTGCTGATGATCATGCGGGCTGATTTTTTCGCGCAACTGATTAGCCTGCCTAAAAGCCCGCAAGGCCAGTGAGGCATCATTGACCGATTCGGCCAGCTCAGCCTGTTGCATCAATAGCCGCATCTGGATATGCGCCGAGCCCGATGCGCTGGCAAAATCAATCCCGGTTTGCACTTCATCCAGTGCGGCTTGCAGATGACCTTCATGCTCGGCAATACGGGCGCGAACGCCATAAATATTGGCCAGCGCCCACATATGATGTGCCTGCTGGCAAATGCTCAGCGCTTGCGCCAGATTGGCCTTGCTATGCGGCAGTTCGCCCAGCTCCAGATACGCCTCGGCAATGCGGAAGTAAATCTCGCCAATATCGTCGGCGTGATCAAGCTGCTCGGCCAGTTGTAAAGATTCCTGATAAACCTGCAGCGCCTCCTGACGCTGGCCGATCCGCAGCAAATTCACGCCCAGATTGAGCAGGATATTCATCAACAGCGTTTGATCATCGATCAGGCGGGCTTTATCCTCGGCCTGACGCAGCAGGATGGCTGCAGTGGCATTGTCTTCCAGCGCGTCATAAATCTGCGCAATCCCCACTTTGGCCCACACCCAGCACACCTGATCTTCAGCCAGCGTAGCCACTTCCAGACAATGCGCCCACGCCTGCATGGCACGGCGGTATTCAGCGCGGGTGTAAACTGCCCGCCCAATCACATTGAGCAGGCGCGCTTCGTCCTGAAACTGGTGGTAGCTTTGCGCCAGCTGCAGCGCTTCGTACAGGATATTGATGCTGGAGTCGGGATAGCCATGCTGATCGATCACCAGACCATACTGGATGGCAATGGCAATAAACGCAGCATCGTCGTGCGCGGCGCGCGCCATAGCAAAGGCGGCTTCACAGTGGCCAAACGCTTCGTAGCGGTCAGCATTGCATTGTTTGATGATTTTATCGAGCGCCGCTTGCAGGGGCGCGGTGATGGCGGGCTGATTCATGCACAATCACTCTGGGTCGGGTGATGTTCACTATAGGTCAGCCCACTTGGGCAAGCCAATACACCATTGCCTATATAGCGGGGTATAGCCCACAAAGCCAATCTGGATAAAAATCAGGGCGATATACCCATAAGAAGTAATATCGCCCTATTTCATTTCCCGGCCAATTTAAATACCATTTGGCTCAAGCACAAGCCGAAAAACCGATTAGCTGCGGTATTCGGCGTTGATTTTCACGTAGTCGTATGAGAAATCGCAGCTCCACACCGTGGCTTGATGCTCGCCACGATTGAGCTTGATATTGATCGCGATCTCGGCCTTGTTCATCACTGCCTGGCCCTGCTCTTCGCGATACTCCGGGTTACGCCCGCCGTTGATCGCCACCAGCACGTCATCCAGACGTACTTCAATGTTATCAACGTTAAGATCATTAATCCCCGCGTAGCCAATCGCCGCCAGAATCCGGCCCAGATTAGGGTCCGACGCGAAGAACGCCGTTTTCACCAGTGGCGAGCGACCAATTGCGTAGCCGACCGCTTTACATTCCTCATAGCTTGCGCCGCCTTCGACATTGATCGTGATGAACTTGGTCGCGCCTTCGCCATCGCGCACAATCGCTTGCGCAAGGAACTGCGACACTTGCAACACCGCCGCTTGCAGCGCGGCGTAGTCAGCGCTACTGGCATCGACGATTTCGTCGTTGCCCGCCTGACCGGTAGCGATCAGGATAAAACTGTCATTGGTGCTGGTGTCACCATCAACGGTGATGCTGTTGAACGAGTGATCGGCGGCATATTTGAGCATTTGCTGCAGCAAAGGCTGGCTAATGGCCGCGTCGGTGGCCACATAGCCTAGCATCGTCGCCATATTCGGGTGGATCATGCCCGAGCCTTTGGCGATACCGGTAATCGTCACGGTTTTGCCGCCGATTTGCACTTGGGTACTCGATGCTTTAGGCACGATGTCGGTGGTCATAATACTGCTGGCGGCTTGGGCCCAATTGCTCGCCGAGAAATCGGCTTTCGCGGCAGGCAGTGCGGCAATAATCTTGTCGGCTGGCAGCGGCTCCAAAATCACGCCAGTCGAGAATGGCAGCACCTGATTAGCCTCAATGCCCAATTGCTCGGCTGTTGCAGCGCAAATCGCTTGCGCGCGCTGCATGCCATCGACGCCGGTACCGGCATTGGCATTGCCGGTATTGATCACCAGAGCACGAATTGATTGGCCTGTAGACAGATACTGCTGCAGGTATTCTTGACAGAGCCGTACCGGCGCAGCGCAAAAGCGATTCAGCGTAAACACGCCCGCCACGCGCGAGCCTGGCGCAATGCGGAATAAGGTCGTGTCTTTGCGACCCACCTTTTTGATGCCTGCCGAGGCAATCCCAATTTCAACGCCGGCAACGGGCAACAGAGCAGCAGGGTCCAGCGGGGCGATATTTACGGGCATGATGGCTCCAAACGAAATCTGAAAAATGCAGCAAAAGCGCATTGTAACTGATGCGCGATGACGATTTAAGGGCAGCAACTGAAATCGCAGCCACGGCGGACAGGCCGCACACCACGCCGAGTCTGCCCAGCCGCGCTTTGCCCTAGGCTGGCGCACTATGCGGGCTTGCCACAATAGAGCAAACCAGTGAGCAAAGGCATACTGCAACGCTTTGCTGTACCCCATATGGCATCGCCAGCAACGGTACAGACCGCGTTTTATTCATTCAGGTAAATCAATATGTCACGCGCAAACTGGGGCTCGAAACTGGGCTTTATCTTGGCTACCGCAGGCTCGGCCGTCGGGCTGGGTGCCATCTGGAAATTTCCGTATATGGCCGGCAAAAATGGCGGCGGCGCTTTTCTGGTGGTGTATCTGGCCTGCGTTTTTACCGTCGGTATCGGCATGCTGCTGGCTGAAATGGCCATTGGCCGTGCGGCGCAAAAATCGGCCACCACCGCGTATCGCAATCTGAAAGGCGGCCTGTGGCCGTGGGCCGGGCGGCTATCGGTGCTGTGCTCATTTGTGATTCTGTCATTTTACTCGGTCGTTGGCGGCTGGACTTTTGCCTATCTGTACCAATCAATCACGGGCGCGGCGATTACCAGCAATGTGACCGAGCTGGGGAATATTTTCAGCCAGTTTATCGCCAACCCCAGTCTGGCCATTCTCTACACCACGCTATTTCTGGGCGTAACCATGCTGGTGGTACTGGGCGGAGTGCAACAAGGGATCGAGCGCTGGAGCAAGGTCTTGATGCCGCTACTGTTTGGCTTGCTCATCCTCTTGATCGGCCGCTCGCTCACACTACCGGGCGCAATGGCGGGCGTGAACTACTTCCTGACGCCTGATTTTTCGCAAGTCAACGCACCGATGATTCTGGACGCCATGGGTCTGGCGCTGTTTTCGCTCTCGGTCGGCATGGGCTTGCTGATCGCCTATGGCTCCTACGTGGCGCCCGATACCAATCTGGCCAAAACGTCGGTCTGGATTACGCTGCTGGGCACGCTCGCTTGCCTGTTGGCCGGGCTGCTCGTGCTGCCAGCCGTGTTTGCCTTTAATGTTGACCCCAGCGCCGGCCCCGGCCTGACCTTTATCACCATGCCGGCGATTTTCGCGCAGATGCCGTTTGGCCAACTGTTTGCAATTGCCTTCTTTTTGCTGCTGATTTTTGCCGCGCTCACTTCATCGGTCTCGATTCTGGAGCCGCTGGTGGCGTTTCTGATGGATGAATTTCATTTCGAGCGCAAACCTGCGACCTGGCTTGCCAGTGCCAGCGTCTGGGTCTTTAGTATTCCGGCGGCGCTGTCGTTTGGCGCAATGAAAGATGTGCTGTTCTTTGGCAAAAATGCTTTTGATCTGATGGATTACGCCAGCAGCAACATCATGCTGCCAGCGGGTGGTTTGCTGTCGGCGCTCTTTGTCGGCTGGGCCATCTGGCCGCGAATGCATCAGGATCTGCATCTGGAAGGCTCAGCACGCATTCTGCCCGCTTTCCGTGTGGTGTGTGCCTGGGTGTCGCCGCTGGTGATCGGCGCAATCTGGTGGCACAGTCTGTAACATAATTACCGTGTTTGTGCGCCAGTCGGCTCTGTATCAATCGGGGCAGATTGGGCACAATGCACAGCGTGAAAGCCACTACTTATCAAATCAAGCCGCTAGGCCATCTCGCCACGCCATTTGCCGACAAATTTGGCATTCCGCGCCAGCCGCGCCTTGCGCCGCACGCGATTGGCACGCTGCAACTCTTGCCGCCCTACAATCGCGCCGAATGCGTGCGTGGGCTGGCTGATTTCTCGCACGTCTGGCTGCAGTTTGTTTTCCACGAAGTCGCCGGTCAGTGGTCGCCCACCGTGCGCCCGCCGCGTCTGGGCGGCAATGCCAAAGTCGGCGTGTTTGCCAGCCGCAGCCCGTTTCGCCCCAATTCGCTCGGTCTGTCGCTGGTCGAGCTGCTCGACGTGGATACCCGCGATGGCGTGACGCTGCGTTTTGGCGGCGTTGATCTCGTTGATGGCACGCCGATTATCGACATCAAACCGTATATACCGTTCGCGGAAAGTCTAGGAAGTCTCGAAAGCCAGCCCGACGTACGCAGCGGTTTTGTCTCGGGTGCGCCGCCGCAACTGGCGGTTGAGTTTTCCGCCGCAGCAAACCAGCAAATCGCCGCCGCGTCCGAAGCCAATCTGCGCGAGTTAATCAGCGAGGTATTGGCTCAAGACCCAAGGCCAGCCTATGCTAGCGACGTATACCGCCTGTATGGCGTGCGGCTCTATCGCTACGATGTGAAATGGCGTTGCGATGGACAAACCGCTTTTGTTGAATCACTCGACCCAATTGAACACTCGACCTAATTTGAACGGGTAGCATCCACATGAAAATCACCACTTCACGCCGCGCAGCGCTAGCGCTTTGCGCCGTCATTCTCACCGCCTGCAACACCAACCCCAGCGCACCGGCGGCACCCGTTAAAACGCCAGCACCAGCGCGAATTGGTCTGGCGCTCGGCGGCGGCGCAGCCAAAGGTTTTGCGCACATCGGCGTCATCAAAATGCTCGAAGCCAACGGCATCAAGGTAGACGTCGTCACCGGCACCAGCGCGGGCAGCGTTGTTGGCAGCCTGTACGCCAGCGGCATGGACGCTTTTGCGTTGCAGGAACGCGCCGTAGCGCTCGACGAAGGCCAGATTCGCGACGTCAATCTGCTCGGCGGCGGCCTCGTCAAAGGCCAGAAGCTGCAAGACTACGTCAACGCGCAAATCGGCAACAAGCCTTTCGAGAAGCTCGCCAAACCCTTCGCCGCAGTCGCGACCGATCTGGACAATGGCAATCGCATTGTTTTCAGCCGGGGCAACGTCGGCCAGGCCGTGCGTGCCTCAAGCAGCATTCCGGGCATTTTCATGCCCACGGTGATAGGCAAGCATAAATACGTCGATGGTGGCGTCGTCAGCCCGGTGCCGGTCGAGGCCGCGCGCGAGCTCGGCGCGAACTTTGTGATTGCAGTGGATATTTCGGCCAAGGCCAGCGGCAAATCATCAACCAGCACGCTGGGCATGATGAATCAGGCGATTGTCATCATGGGGCAGAAACTCGGCGAACAGGAGCTGGCGCGCGCCGATATAGTGATCACGCCCAAAGTCGGCAAAATCGGCGCCGCCGATTTCGACCAGAAAAACGTAGCCATCGTCGAAGGCGAAAAAGCCGCGCTGGCCGCGCTGCCGCTGATTCGCAAGAAACTGGCAGAAAGGAAATAAGGGTATATGCCTGTAGAACAATCTAGTACTGAGCTGCAGGGTAATACCCGTAGCCCGCACATTTGGGTCGATGCCGATGCTTGCCCGGTGGTGATCAAGGAAATCCTGTTTCGCGCTGCCGAACGTTTGCAGCTGCCGACTGTGCTGGTTGCCAATCAATTGCTGCGCGTGCCGCCGTCCAAAGTCATCCGCGCGGTGCAGGTGTCGCACGGCTTTGACGAGGCTGATCACTGGATTGTCGAACAGGCGCAGCCCGGTGATCTGGTGATTACCGCCGATATTCCACTGGCGGCGCGCACGGTGGAAAAAGGCGTCGCGGCGCTGAATCCGCGCGGCGAGTTTTATAGCGCCGAAAATATCCGCGAGCGGCTGAATATGCGCGATTTTATGGAAGAGCTGCGCAGCACCGGCCTGCAAGCGGGCGGCCCTGCGCCGTTTAGCCAGGCCGACCGGCAGGCTTTTGGCAAATCACTCGATCGTTTTCTGGCCAAAGTCAGGCGTTAAAACCTAGGCTCGATTATCAAAGCGGGCGAGCCGCAGGGCTTTGCTGGCTGAATGTGCGGTACCAGTTTTGCCACGCCTGCACATACAGCCAGGCCAGCAGAGGAAAAACAATCCAGCTCAGCGGATTAAAGCGCCAGGCTGCCGACCAATCTCCGGCCAGAATAGCCAAGCCTGCTCGCGTCATGCCACACCCCCAGCAATGATCCCAATGCAACAAAGCACTGAACAGGCATGGCGGTGCGATGACCAGAAACTGGGCGGGAAAAATACCGATCAATGCCGCAGCCAGCGCCGGGGCGCACAAGCAAAAAAACGGCTTATTTTTTAAGAGGCCGGCCATCGACATCGGTTACTTTTCCCATGCAGATCAGGATAAAGTCGATCAGAGACCAAATACCACAGCCGCCAAAAGTCAGCAATTTAGCAATGCCCAGGCCGGTATAACCCAGATAGAAACGATCGACCCCCAGAACACCAACAAAGAAACTGAGCAACATCGCGACAATCCATTCTTTGTCCGACACATTTTCAGGATTGACCGCAAAACCAGTCGAGCCGTTCACCGGCACGCCACACTTCACACAAACCACGGCTTTTGCATTGACTTCAGCACCACACGATGGACAAAACGGCATAGCTTTTCCTTTAAGCAAAATTTCCAACGCAAAACTTGCGCGAATCTTTAATCATTATCCGGCGGCCCCTATTTTTTACCAAAAAAACCCGGGCGGCTGTTGTGCTATCGACGCTCAGCCAGAGCGAGGCCAATCAACCCTCGTCACCTTGAGAAAAGTGAACCCAATTGCCTGATTGAGCAATTGCCGCTAGAGTAGCAATATCACAGAACGTTTGTTCAATAAACTCATAGTGCAAAAATTCCCCAGCAAGGCGCTAAGTCGCAGGCAGTACAGGCCGTACGACAAGAAGAAAGCAACATAGCTGGAGAACTTTTGCCTTAATCAATATGGACTTCGCCAAACTCCCCGCCCCTTTGCAGGCCAAGCTCGCCAAAGTCGGTATTAGCCGGCCGTTTGATCTGGTGCTGCACCTGCCTATGCGTTACGAGGATGAAACGCATTTGTACGCCATTGCCGACGCGCCGCTGGGTGCAGGCGTGTTAATCGAGGGCGAAGTTTTGTCGTGCGAAGTGAACTACAAGCCGCGCAAGCAGCTCGTTGCGCGAGTTAAAGACGCCAGCGGCTCGGTAATGGTGCGGCTGCTCAATTTCTATCCGAGCCAAGCGCAGCAACTCGAGGTCGGCAAACGCGTGCGGCTGTACGGCGAAATCCGCCGTGGCTATTTCGGCCCCGAAATGGTTCACCCGAAAATCCGCGTCGGCGGAGAAGTCAGCTTGCAAGAAGCACTGAGCCCGATTTACCCGACCACCGCCGGATTGTCGCAAAACCATCTCGCCACGCTGATTGCCAAAGCCTTAAAAGCTGAGCCACTGCCCGACACGCTGCCTGCCGCATTGCTTGATGAAATCAATCTGCCCGACTTTGCCAGCAGCGTGAAACTGCTGCACACACCGACGCCCGATATTCCGCAAATTTTACTCACCGCACGCACGCATCCGGCCTGGCAGCGTTTGAAGTTTGATGAGCTGCTCGCGCAACAATTGTCGCTGCGACTGGCTCGCGCCGTACGGCGCGAACGCACCGCGCCGAAAATTGCACCCGCAGGCCGTCTGGCGGCGCAGCTCATCGGCAACTTGCCGTTTGGCCTGACCGGCGCGCAGAAAAAAGTGCTACTTGAAATCACCAAAGACCTGGCGCAGTCGCACCCGATGCAGCGCCTGCTGCAAGGCGACGTCGGTGCGGGGAAAACCATCGTCGCCGCCGTTGCCGCCTGCCATGCGATTGAAGCGGGTTATCAAGTGGCGATGCTCGCGCCGACCGAGATTCTGGCCGAACAGCATTATCAAAAACTTAGCCAATGGCTTGCGCCGCTCGGCGTCAAAGTGATTTGGCTGGCGGGCAGTTTGAAAACCAAAGAAAAACGCGAAGCACTCGCCGCCGCCGCCGATGGCAGCGGCCAATTACTGGTCGGCACGCATGCGATTTTCCAAGCCAGCGTTGAGTTGAAAAATCTTGGCTTAGCCATTGTCGATGAACAACATCGCTTCGGCGTTGCACAGCGGCTGGCGCTACGCGAAAAAGGTGGTAGCCCGCATCAGCTCATGATGAGCGCGACGCCGATTCCGCGCACGCTGGCGATGAGTTTTTACGCTGATCTGGACGTCAGCGTCATCGACGAGCTACCGCCGGGACGAACGCCGATTGTCACCAAACTGATTTCCGACGCGCGCCGCGACGAAATTACCGAGCGCATCGCAGCCAAAGTACTCGAAGGTCGGCAAGTGTATTGGGTTTGTCCGCTGATTGAGGAATCGGAAACGCTGCAATTGCAAACAGCGGTCGATACGCACGCGCAACTATCGGAAGAGCTTGAAGGCATTACGGTTGGATTGCTACATGGCCGGATGAAGGCCGATGAAAAAGCCGCGACGATGGCGGCGTTTTCGCGCAACGAGATTCAGGTACTCGTCGCGACCACGGTGATCGAGGTTGGCGTTGACGTACCGAACGCCAGCTTGATGGTCATTGAGCACGCCGAGCGGATGGGCTTGTCGCAATTGCACCAGCTACGTGGCCGCGTCGGCCGTGGCGCACACGCCAGCTTATGCATTCTGCTGTATACCGGCCCGCTGGGCGATACGGCCAAGGCGCGGCTGAAAGTAATTTATGAGCACACCGACGGCTTTGAAATCGCGCGGCAAGATTTGCAAATTCGCGGCCCGGGCGAGCTGGCGGGCGTCAAACAATCGGGCGTGGCTATGCTGCGCTTTGCCGATCTGGAAGCCGATGCTGATTTACTGGAAGTCGCGCGCGAAACGGCAGAGCAAATTCTGGCGCACAATCCACAGCTGGCGCAGCCGCATCTGGATCGCTGGCTGCCGGGACGTGAAGCGCTGCTGAAAGTTTAGCCTTTAGAAATACAGCATTGGGTATAGCCCCACAAAGCAACTAGCAATAGAACTTCAGAGCAATACCCCCTCAGTCAATTGACACATCATTCCGCTGATCGCGCAAGTAGGGCGCGCAATCCAATATTACATCGCGAAGAAAGCCCGATTACAGTAGCATCAAGGCAGATTCTTACACGCAAGCCGCACCAGCACGGTGAAGGCTTGCAAAGCCTGGGTGTTTTAGCATGACATTTTGCCGCCTTCCCCGCTGGCCACTGCGCAGCCTGCTGCTGGCCAGCCTGATTATCAGCACCAGCAGTCACGCTAGCGAGCTCACGCTGCTGGTGGGCGACAATCCGCCGTTTAATAGCTTTGTCCACGGCAAGCCCGAGGGGATGGCGGTCGATGTGGTCGGCGAAATGCTCAAACGCAGCGCGCTCAGCGCCAAACAGTACAATTATCCGTGGGCGCGGGCGCTGCAAACTGCGGCGACCACGCCCAATCATTGCGTCTACACGCTGGGGCGGCTTGCCGAGCGCGAAAAGCGCTATGTCTGGATCGGGCCCATTGCGCGGATTCAAGGTGTGTTTTTTGGCCTGCGCGAGCGCCAGCTGCAGCTTAAATCGCTGGACGACGCGCGCAAGCTGCGGATTGGCGATTTGCGTCAGGGCGCCAACGCGGTGTGGCTGGAACAGCTGGGGTTTAAGATCGACTACGCCAATACCGAGGAGCAAAATATCAAAAAGCTGCTCGCCGGGCATATTGACCTCTACCCCGCCAGCCTGCACGCCGGACCGGAAATTGCCCGCCGGATGCAGATTCCGCCACAAAGTATTGTCCCTTTACTGGCCTTTAACCAGCTCGACCTGTATCTGGGCTGCAGCCCGAACACCCCTTCCCCGCTGATCAAACGGCTAACGCAAGCGCTGGCGCAAATGCGCTCGGATCAAAGCCTCAAGCAGATTGAAGCCCGCTACAGCCCGCAGCTCCAAATAGCCCGCTAGGGTATATCAATGTACCGCAATTCCAGCATGGCTTAGCAACAAATACCCCTATTCAAGCGGCTTGGCGGCCAGCGCGGCGGCTTCACGCAATTTGTCTTTTTTGCTTTTGCGTTTACCCTTGATGCCGCCATGGTCATCGGCCACCAAGCTCACCGCCTTGCTGCTGAAAGTCTCGGTCGGCTCAAAGCCGGCGATGCGTTCGCGCTCTAGCTTCAAACCCAGCTGTTTTTCCAGCACTTTGAAATGCGCGGCAAAATCGGCGCTGATCAAACTCACCGCTTCGCCACGTTCGCCCGCGCGGCCGGTGCGGCCAATCCGGTGCGTGTAATCGGTGCTGGAGCGCGGCAGATCGTAGTTCACCACGGCAGGAAGCTGGGCAATATCAATGCCGCGCGCGGCCAGATCGGTGGCGACGACCACTTGAATACGTGAGGCTTTAATGTCGCTAATCACCTGGCTGCGCTTGCCCTGCTCGAAGCTGCCATGAAACGCCTCGGCCTTGATGCCGGCGCGTTTGAGCTTTTTGGCCACATGTTCGGCGGCGTATTGTGTCGCGACAAACACCAGCACGCGCTGCCAGCCGCGCTCTTGCAGTAAATGACGCAGCAGCATCGTCCGCGCGGCTTCGTCGACTTCAATCGCGCGCTGCCAGATATCCGGTGCGGCGACGGGCGTGGCTTCGATCTCGATTCGCGTCGGCTTGCGCAGTAATTTCTCGGCCAGCTCCTGCACCGCAGGCGCGAATGTGGCCGAGAAAAACAGGTTTTGCCGCTCAAGCGGTAGCAAAGCCAGAATGCGGTTGAGCTCGTCGCTAAAGCCTAGATCAAACAGCCGATCAGCTTCATCGAGCACCAGTTGCTGCACAGCGTTGATGCGCAGCGCATTCTGCGCGATCAGATCAAGCAAGCGCCCCGGCGTGGCCACCACAATATCAGCGCCGCCACGCAAGCCCATCATTTGCGGATTAATCGACACACCACCGTAAACGCAAGCGAGCTTGGGCAATTCGGGTAGACGTTTGCTCAAGCCACGAATCGTCTCGGCCACCTGCACCGCCAGCTCACGCGTTGGCACCAGAATCAGCGTTTGAACAGATTTATGCTTTGGCCGTGAATCGACGTCGAGCGCGTTAATTTGCGTGCGGTAGTGTTGATATTTCTGCAGCAGCGGCAGCACAAACGCCGCCGTTTTGCCCGAGCCGGTTTGCGCACAGGCGAGCACATCATGGCCCGCCAGCACGGCTGGAATGGCCGCCTGCTGAATCGGCGTCGGGCCTTGATAGTGCAAATCCTGCGTAGCGCGGACGAGTTGATCGGATAAGGCAAGGGCAGCAAAAGGCATAGAGGCAACTATTCAAAAATACGGAAATAAAAATCAGGAATACCTGAAAAAACAGCAGTTTACCGCATCAAGACGATTGACGCGGCTCAGACTGGATAACAGCGTGCTCAAGGCGCTGCTTTAACGGACTTTATTTGGCCCGCGCCGACCCCGCTGCTTGGGCCGTGCGGCCTTCACCGGCTCCGGCTTGGCGCTGCCCGGTGCGGCAATATTGAGTAATTTATATTGCCCTAGTGGAATATCATCAAGGGTATATCCCCCTATGGCATAGCGGATAAGGCGTAGTGTTGGATACCCTACCTTGGCGGTCATACGTCGCACTTGGCGGTTTTTGCCCTCGGAAATCGTGATTTCCAGCCACGTCGTTGGGATATTGGCGCGTTCGCGGATCGGCGGCACGCGCGGCCAGACGATGTCGGGTTGCTCGATAATCCGTGCACCCGCAGGCTGGGTTTTAAAGTCGCCCAAATCCAGCCCACCGTCGCGCAGTGCCTGCAGCGCAGCTTCATTCGGAATGCCTTCGACCTGCACCCAGTAGATTTTGGGCAGCTTGTGTTTCGGATCGGTAATCCGGTGAATCAGCGCGCCATTGCCGGTCAGCAATAACAGCCCTTCCGAATCGGTATCGAGCCGCCCGGCGGCGTAGACATCCTTGATAGTCACATAGTCGGCCAGACATTGATGCGGCGGGCTGGGGGTAAACTGGCAAATCACACCGTAGGGTTTATTCAACAGGAGAAGCTGTGGCATGGCGAACGGGCTTGGCAGGAAAGCGTCAAACCTGTGATAATAGTGCGTTTTTTCTGTTTGGCTTGGAAAAATAAAACAAAAAGCCTCACAGGACGTTTTCAATGACTGTATTTCACAGGAAATAGCACGATGAGTCTGATCAAAGTACCTCAAGGCGGCACGAAAATCGTTCCTAACCTCGCGACGCCAGATAATCCAATTATCCCGTTTATCGAAGGTGACGGTATTGGTGTGGATATCACCCCAGTAATGATCGACGTTGTCGATGCGGCTGTGAAAAAATGCTACGGCGACGCACGCAAAATCCACTGGATGGAAATCTACTGCGGCGAGAAAGCATCTAAATTGTACGCTGACGGCTCTTACCTGCCACAAGAAACCCTCGACGCACTGAAAGAATACGTTGTATCGATCAAAGGCCCATTGGCTACACCAGTTGGCGGCGGCATCCGTTCATTGAACGTGGCTTTACGTCAAAACCTGGACCTGTACGTTTGCTTGCGTCCTGTACGTTACTTCGACGGCGTTCCTTCGCCAGTTAAACACCCAGAACGCGTTGACATGACGATCTTCCGTGAAAACACAGAAGACATCTACGCCGGTATCGAGTGGGATGCTAACTCTGAAGGCGCGAAGAAAGTTATCGAATTCTTGCAAAAAGAAATGGGCGTGAACAAGATTCGCTTCCCAGAGTCTTCTTCGATCGGTATCAAACCAGTATCGAAAGAAGGTACTGAGCGTCTGGTACGCAAAGCGATTCAATACGCAATCGACAACAACCGTAAGAGCGTTACCTTGGTTCACAAAGGTAACATCATGAAGTTCACCGAAGGCATGTTCCGCACTTGGGGCTACGAACTCGCTAAGAACGAATTCGGTGGCGTTGAGATCGACGGCGGCCCATGGTTGCAATTGCCAAACGGCATCGTAATCAAAGACGTGATCGCTGACGCCTTCTTGCAACAGATCCTGTTGCGTCCAGCGGATTACGATGTCATCGCTACTTTGAACCTGAACGGCGACTACATTTCTGATGCGCTGGCGGCAGAAGTAGGCGGTATTGGTATCGCTCCAGGTGCAAACTTGTCTGACAACGTAGCATGCTTTGAAGCAACGCACGGTACTGCACCGAAATACGCTGGCCAAGACAAAGTAAACCCAGGTTCATTGATTCTGTCTGCTGAAATGATGTTGCGCCACATGGGCTGGACTGAAGCGGCTGACAAAATCATCGAATCAATGGGCGCAGCAATCAAAGACAAGATCGTGACTTACGATTTCGCCCGCCTGATGGACGACGCACAAGAAGTTTCTTGCTCGGCCTTCGGCAAAGCCATGATCGAACGCATGTAATTGATTTAATGCGCGATCAGCAAAAACCCCGCTAAGCGTAGCGGGGTTTTTTTTATGCACACTGCGCCGAGATAAACCGGAACTGCTGCTGATGCGCGGGAGGTCAATCATCCAGCAAAAGCGCACGCCCAGCGGCTCACCTGAAGCAGCGCTGTGCGGTGTCGATATACTGATTTAACACAGACAATAAAAAACCCGCAGGTCAAACAGCGGGCTTTGGGTAAACACAGCGCTTAAGGATTAAGCAGTCTGGATATTACCTGCTTGCATGCCTTTCTGGCCTTGCGTCAACTCGAAAGAAACGCGCTGGCCTTCTTTCAGTGTCTTGAAGCCAGGCATATTGATCGCAGAGAAGTGCGCAAACAAATCATCGCCACCTTCGTCTGGAGTGATGAAGCCAAAACCTTTAGAATCATTGAACCACTTAACAGTACCTAATGCCATTTTGAAATAATCCTGCAAACTAAATTAAACAATCATGAAATGTCGGCCAACAAATGTATGCTGATACCGCGGTTTAGTTAGACAGAAATACTTCCATCAAACTTGCATTACTTTTTACGCGAGAATAACCAAGTCGGTCAAGTGGAAAAATCTTTACCAATTCACAGTGTGTCATCTCTATCACGCTTGAAAAAAGCCGACTTGGAGCCAAAATAGAAGAGACATAGTAGGCAGTGGAACCAATGGCACTCACGCACCAATTTGATACCGAATTAAAAACCGCAGATGTTCGCACCGCCCCCCCGCCCATGTGGCAGGTTGTGTTACTCAATGATGATTTCACCCCGATGGACTTCGTCATCGACGTGTTGCAGCAGTTTTTCGGATTAGGATCGGATCAGGCCACACAGATTATGCTTAAAGTGCACCATGAAGGTCGCGGCATCTGCGGAACTTACCCCAAAGACATCGCTGCAACCAAAGTGGCCGACGTTACGCAGCACGCTCGCTCGCACCAGCACCCGCTGCAATGCATCATGGAGGTGAAATAAAATGATCGCCCAAGAACTCGAAGTCAGCCTGCATATGGCATTCATGGATGCGCGGCAAAAGCGCCATGAATATATTACGGTGGAGCATTTATTACTGGCTCTGCTCGACAACCCTTCCGCGATTGAAGTGATGAAAGCCTGCGGCGCAAATCTGGACGAATTGCGCCGCCAGCTCGGCGATTTTGTCACTGAACACACTCCCGTGGTATCGGGCACCAGTGAAGTGGAAACCCAGCCGACCATTGGATTTCAGCGTGTGATTCAACGGGCCATTCTGCACGTTCAGTCTTCCGGCAAAAAAGAAGTTACCGGCGCGAATGTACTGGTCGCCATTTTTGGCGAAAAAGACAGTCACGCAGTGTATTTCCTGCACCAGCAAGGCATTACCCGCCTCGATGTCGTGAATTTCATTGCGCATGGCATCAGTAAAAGTGCGAGCAATTCCTCACAATCTGCGCCGAAAAACGAGCAATCGGAAGAAAGCGAAGGAGAAAGTAGCGCGGGTGGCGCACTGGAAAACTACACGCAGAATATGAATAGCCAGGCCTTGGCGGGCAAAATTGATCCGCTGATTGGCCGCGATCATGAGCTGGAGCGCGTGATTCAAACGTTGTGCCGCCGCCGTAAAAACAATCCGCTACTGGTGGGTGAAGCGGGCGTGGGTAAAACAGCCATCGCTGATGGGCTGGCTCGCAAAATTGTTGAAGGCGATGTGCCTGACGTTTTGTCAGATGCGACTGTCTACACCCTCGATATGGGGGCTTTGCTGGCTGGCACCAAATATCGCGGCGACTTCGAACAGCGTCTTAAAGCGGTGATCAAGCAGCTGGCCGAAGAGCGCAACGCAATTCTGTTTATTGATGAAATTCATACGCTGGTTGGTGCTGGCGCGGCTTCGGGCGGCACACTGGATGCATCCAATCTGCTAAAGCCTGCGCTTTCAAACGGCACGCTCAAATGCATAGGCGCAACCACCTACACCGAGTATCGTGGCATTTTTGAAAAAGATAATGCGTTGTCGCGTCGCTTCCAGAAAATCGACATCGTCGAGCCAACGATTGAGCA
This sequence comes from Chitinibacter sp. GC72, assembly GCF_009760905.1. Lineage (GTDB taxonomy): Bacteria > Pseudomonadota > Gammaproteobacteria > Burkholderiales > Chitinibacteraceae > Chitinibacter. The sequence continues at coordinate 144,948 of NZ_VIRW01000007.1, forward strand.
AACGGTAGAGATTCTGAAAGGCTTGAAAGATAAATTTGAGGCGCATCATGGCGTGAAATACACGCAAGCAGCGATCACGACAGCGGTTGAGCTATCGGCCAAATTCATCAATGATAGGCACCTGCCTGACAAGGCCATTGATGTCATCGACGAAGCTGGCGCGGCCCAAAAAATCCTGCCGCGCTCGAAACAGAAAAAAACCATCGGCAAAGGCGAGATCGAAGACATCATTGCCAAAATCGCGCGTATTCCGCCCAAATCGGTCTCTAGCGACGACAAAAATACGCTCAAAACACTGGAACGTGATTTGAAAAACGTCGTATTCGGTCAGGAAAAAGCCATCGAAGTGCTGGCCACTTCAATCAAAATGGCGCGTGCGGGTTTGGGCAATCCACAAAAACCAATCGGCTCTTTCTTATTCTCTGGCCCTACTGGCGTAGGCAAGACCGAAGTAGCCCGCCAGCTCGCTTACACGATGGGTATTGAGTTGATTCGATTCGACATGTCCGAATACATGGAGCGCCATGCGGTCAGCCGCCTGATCGGTGCGCCTCCGGGTTATGTGGGTTTCGAGCAAGGTGGTTTGTTGACCGAGGCAATCAACAAACATCCATATGCGGTGGTTTTGCTGGATGAAATCGAGAAAGCACACCCCGATATCTATAACGTGCTGCTGCAGGTGATGGATCACGGCACGCTGACCGATAATAACGGACGCAAGGCGGACTTTCGCAATGTGGTCATTATTATGACCACCAATGCGGGCGCTGAGGTGCTGAATAAGTCGGTGATCGGTTTTACCGCTAAAAAAGAAGCTGGCGATGAAATGCAGGAAATCAAACGCATGTTCACGCCAGAATTCCGCAACCGGATTGATGCCATTATCCCGTTTGCATCACTCACGCACGAGATTATCCTGCAAGTGGTTGAGAAATTCCTGATGCAGCTTGAAGCGCAATTGCACGAGAAAAAAGTGGAAGCCCATTTTAGCAGCACACTGAAGGACTATCTGGCCAAACACGGGTTTGACCCGCAAATGGGGGCTCGCCCAATGGCGCGTCTGATTCAGGATACCATCCGCAAAGCACTGGCTGACGAACTACTGTTTGGTCGTCTGGTCAATGGTGGCGAGGTGATGATTGATATTGATGAGGCAGGCAAGGTATTGCTCGACATCCCTCAGAAAGAAACAATCCCAGCCTGATACCCAACCCAGGTAATCATGAGGTAATATAAAAAAACCCGCTTACGCGGGTTTTTTTATGGCTCATGCCGCAATTAGGATTACTTCTGTTGCACAGTAATAAATTGTGCAGGAGTCGGCGCCGGAAAGCTCGCCAGTGTTTCCAGAATGACGCGATTGGTATCAAAGTACACTTGCCAGTAATGATCATTGTGGCAATACGGCCGCACAGCCAGCACCGGGCCGACCAACTGGAACTCGAGAATTTCGACATCTACTGCAGGTTCGGCCACCACGTTTGGAATTTTTGCGATATTTTCTTTCAGCTTAACAATTGCGGCTGGCACATCGGCTGCGCCTGATAACTGCGCCTTCAGATCAACTCGGCGGTATGGCGTTGAGGTGTAGTTCTGGATATTGTCGCTGAAGATTTTGTTATTTCCGACCACGGTAATGATATTGTCGGGCGTCAGCACGGTGGTTGCAAACAAACCCACCTCATGCACCACCCCGGTCACACCACCAGCGGTAATCATGTCGCCCACTTTGAAGGGGCGCAAGACAATCAGAAATGCGCCGCCAGCAAAATTGGCCAGCAATCCCGACCAAGCCATAGCAATGGCCACACCCGCAGCTGCGAGCAAGGCGGCGAACGTGGTTGTCTGGATGCCGAAGTAGCCCAGAATCCCAACCACCAGTAACACATTCAGCAACACGGTGACAGCCGAGCCAACGTAGCGCAATACGGTCGGGTCAACATTCTGGCGATGCAGCCCGCCTTGCACAAAGCGCACGACCACACCAATCAGCCAGCGGCCAATCACCCAAAATGCAATCGCCGCCAGAATTTTTACCCCAAACTCAGCGGCATACCCCATTGCAATGTCTTGATACTTAGTAAGAAGCGATGCATCCATTGCTCATTCTCCTGAAATAGTCAAATCGCAGACCCTCGCAGATCTTACCCGAATCCTATTAAATTCTGAATTTTAACCGCGTGGATGATGTTCCTGATGCAATGTTTTCAGACGCTCAGCGGCAATCTGGGTATAAATCTGCGTAGTGGTAATGTCCGAATGCCCAAGCAGGGTTTGAACCACTCGCAAATCTGCACCGTGGTTGAGCAGATGTGTGGCAAAGGCATGCCGCAGCACGTGCGGGCTGAGCAATTCGGGTGCAATGCCCGCCTGCGAGGCATATTGCTTGATAATGAACCAGCAGCCTTGCCGCGTCATGGCCTCCCCACGCTGGTTCACAAACAGGCAGGCCTGAGACGGACTATTCAATAGGAGTGGGCGGGCTTCGCGCACATAGCGGGCGACCCAGTCAGCGGCAACTTCACCCAGCGGAACCAGCCGCTGTTTGCCACCTTTGCCATTAGTGACATGTAGATAGCGCTCGCGCAAGTAGACTTGGGCAATCGGCAAAGTGACCAGCTCAGTAACGCGCAAGCCGGTAGCGTACATCAATTCGAGCATGGCCCGATCCCGCACGCCTGCTGCCTCTTCCAGATTAGGAGCGTCAAGCAAAGCCTCAATACGGTTTTCGGACAAGGACTTGGGCAGTGGGCGGACGCGTTTGGGCGAAACCAATTGGGCACAAGGATCAAGCGAGAGCATTTCCTGTGCAATCCAGTAGCGATAAAATTTGCGCAAGCTGGCCATCCGCCGCGCCAGGCTCGCCGCCTTCAAGTCCCGCGCCTGTCGCGCTAGAAAAGCCTGCACATCATCACGATCAGCCTGCCAAAGCGTTTTCTGCCGCTCGTTCTGCAGCCACCCAGCCCAGATCAGCAAATCACGCCGATAACTGTCGATGGTGTTTTGCGCCAGACCATCGCCCAGCCAGATACCATCCAGAAAACGATCTATCAGTGCCTCTTCTGATTGCGCCAGCGCTGCAGGCGGTAAAGCTAAATCGCTCATTGGCTAGCTGCACGCTCGATCACGCCTTCATGCGCCAGCAGCCAGCGCTTGATCGGCATCCAGTCCAGGCCATTGCGGTTGGCGTTAAAGCCACCCAAACCTTGCGCAGCAACGACCCGATGGCAGGGAATAATGATGGGCACCGGATTGCGGCCACACGCGCCGCCAACCGCGCGCGGGCTGGAAATAATTGCGCTGGCAATCTCGGCATAACGCCGGGTTTGCCCCGTGCCGATGGTCGCAATTTGCTGCCAGACTTTCTGCTGATGTGCGGTGCCCTCCAGCTGCAAGGGCAAATCAAAAACATGCGCGGGATTACGCGCATACGCCAGCAGCTGCTGTTCGGCCTCGTCCAGCAAGGCGTGATTCGCCGTCGACGGGCAAGCGATTTCTTCGGCGAGAAAGTCCAGCCTGTGCACTGCAGTATCTGTTGCAGATAGCAGGACAAAACCGAAGGGCAAAGCGATGCAGCGCGAAGCCAAAGCAGATTCAGACATAAATACCCCGTAAAGTATATGGCTGCACGATAGATGTAAAATGGCCTAGAAGAATATACCTAACGAGTTGATTCGTATAAGGCATTGAGTAAGCGACTATCGTGATCTTCGGTCAGCTCCCAGAACATCACGCCCGCTAATTTCTGCGCCTTAGCGTAGCGCCCTTTCAGCGCAATCGACTCGCAGTCTTCATAGCTGATAAATTCGTCGCCATCGTATAGGTACGGCACTTGGGCATCGGCATCCCAATGGCGAATAAAACGGCCAGACGGGAGCAGCTCGGCACTAATCTGGCGAAAGCTGGGCGCGCTATTACTGCCCGCCAACCCGGGCTGGCCCAAGCCTGGCGAGGCAACGCCTTTCAATGAACGGCCGTATAGCGGACACCCCAGCACCAGTTTGTCGCGTGGTACACCCTCTTTAACAAACAGGTCGATGCTTTTCGCAGCACTATCGCCCGCCGGATCGACGACACTATTGAATAGGTTGGCGTGATGGCCGGCACGGGTCGCCCAGCCGTTGTAGAAGTCATATGTCATCAAGTTGATAAAGTCGCACGCCGCAGCCACCCGCCGGATTTCGACCTTGTCCAGATAATACTGACCAGCGCCAGCCGCAATGCACAGCTGGTAAGGGGCACTGGATGCGCGCCCATCGCGCTTGGATTGCGCATCCAGCTGCGCGCGCAAAGCCTCCAGCAGCAGCGAGAAATTCTGCTGATCTTCAGGCCGGGCTTTAATGCTGGCCATGTCATTGCCGGGATATTCCCAATCCAGATCAATGCCGTCGAGCTGATAATCCCGCATAAACTGCACGGCAGAGCGGGCAAATTGTTCACGCGATGCGGTAGTCAGAGCCGCATCGGAAAATCCATCGCCCCCCCAGCCACCAATCGAAACCAGTATTTTCAAATCCGGATTACGCTGCTTGAGTGTCAGCAATTGGGACAAAATGCTCTGCTGGCGGGCTAATTCTTCAGCATCCTGATCCGGTGAAAACGATGGTTTTAAACCAACCTGATGCTCATACACGCTGGCGAAGGCATAGCATAAATGGCTGAGTTTCTCCGCGGGGATTTGCGCCAGATTGCTGGGTTGCCAAGAAGCAAAATACGCTAAGAAAATACCCGCCATACCGACCTCAAACTGATTCAAGCTGGAAAAAAGCCCGGCTTGGCCGGGCGACGATGGGCTTTGCTCAGCCCAAATGACATTTACAGCGCAGCGATAACCGTCATTTCGACCAGATAACGCGGATCAGCCAGTTTGGCCTGCACTGTCGCGCGAGCCGGTGTGTGCCCTGCCAGCACCCACGCCGACCAAGCCTGATTCATTGCATCGTAATCGGTCATGTCACTCAGGAAAATAGTCACCTGCAAGATCTTGCTTTTGTCCGAACCCACTTCGGCCAGCAAGCGATCAATACAGGCCAAGACTTCTTCGGTTTGCCCCAGAGCATCTTTAGCCAGATCTTCGGCAATCTGGCCAGCCAGATAGACCGTATTGTTATGCACGACGGTTTCGCACAATCTTGGCCCAACATGGTAGCGCTGAATTGATGACATTTTTTCCTCTCCAAAATAAAAGGCAAGCTTGCACTTGCCTTGATTCAAACAGTTTAAGCCACCGCACGCAGGCGAAGCGAGAAGTCGGCCAGCGCCTTGATACCACTGGCCTCAGCCCGCACGCACCAGTCTTGCAATTGCAGAACCAGTTCATCCCGGGTCAGTGTGGAACGTTCCCAGATGCGGGTTAGCTCTTGGCGCATCTGATACACCTGATTTAATACTGCGCTTTGCGCCAGTAAGGCTTGCAAATGCATTTGCTCGGCGAGCGGCAGGTCTTTATCGTCTTGCTTGAGCCAGGTTTTCATCTTTTTACGCAGATTGATATTCAGCGCCGGCATGGTCGCCGATGTTTTCAGTGAATCAAGCTCGGCAGAAACCGTCACCATCAGGGTACGGGCATAATTGGCCGCAATGGCATAGCGGTTGGCAATAATTGCCTGCAACGCAGCCTCATCCAGCACAGGGCGAACCTGCGCCAGCTTCACCTTGGGGGCAATTTTGCGTACGGTGGCCAAACGACAAGCAGCCAGCGCTCGGATATAGAGCCAGCCGATATCGAATTCGAACCATTTATACGACAACTTAGCTGACGTGCCGAAGGTGTGGTGATTATTGTGTAGCTCTTCCCCACCAATCAGAATGCCCCACGGCACAATATTAGTCGAAGCATCTTCACATTCAAAATTGCGATAGCCCCAGTAGTGACCAATCCCATTGATGACACCGGCGGCAGTAATCGGAATCCACAGCATTTGAATCGCCCAGATCCAGATACCATTGACGCCGAACAGCATCAGATCAAGCAGTGCCATCAAGGTTGGTCCCCAGAGCGCACGTTTGCTGTACAGATGACGCTCAAGCCAGTCGTCAGGCGTGCCGTGACCGTATTTTTGCAGCGTTTCAGTATTGGCAGCTTCGGCACGATACAGCTCCCAGCCTTCAAAAAATACTTTTTTGATACCGAAAATCTGCGGGCTGTGCGGGTCTTCTGCCGTCTCGCATTTGGCATGATGCTTGCGATGAATGGCAGCCCACTCTTTCGTTACCTGCGCGGTGGTCAGCCAGAGCCAGAAACGGAAAAAGTGACTAGCCAGCGGGTGTAAGTCAAGCGAGCGATGCGCCTGATGGCGGTGCAAAAAAATCGTTACCGAAGCAATCGTGACATGCGTCAGTAATAAGGTAACCAGTATATAAGCCCACCAAGGCAAATCGATGAGACCATTGAGCCATTCCAAAACCATATTACATCCTATCTATTCAAGGCCAACTTCATGCAGTTTCGAGCTACACGGTTTCTTTAGCGACATACCCCGTTTCGGAGGGTAGCAGCATTACATCCCGGCGGGGATAAGGAATTTCGATAGCATGCTCTTTAAACGCATGCCAGATTTTCAGATTCAGATCCGACTTCAAACCCATTTGTCCATTTTCCGGATCAGCCAGCCAGAAACCCAGCGTTAAATTAATGCCACTATCGGCAAAGGCAGTCACAAAAGCAGCTGGGGCAGGCTGGGGCAGAATACGCGGGTTACCTTCGGTGACCTCGACCATCACTTTCATCACCAGCTCAAGGTCCGATTGATAAGCCACTGAAACAGGTAAACCCACCCATACCGAGCGATCATTGTAAGACTGATTTACCACGGTCTGCGTGATCATTGTGTCGTTAGGCACTAGGGATTCTGTCCCATCCGCGGCTTTTAACACGATATAACGCGAGGTTAAACCACTAATGACCCCTTGGCGATTATCCACAGAAATCAGATCGCCCAGCTTGATTGAGCGATCGAGCAAAATAATAAAGCCCGAGACATAATTGGACGCAATTTTCTGCAAGCCAAAGCCCAGCCCCACGCCAAGCGCACCGCCAAATACCGATAACACGGTCAGATCAATCCCGACCATGGACAGCGACAGCAAAATCGCCACCACGATCAAGGCCGAATGAATTACCTTGACCAGCACCACCCTGACATTCATATCCATAACTTCAGCCGACATCAGGCGCTGCTCCAGCGTGCGGGCAATCCACATCGCAATCAGCAAAGTGCCCGCCACAGAGAGTAAACCCTGCAGCACCGTCAACACTGAAATATGGACCTTGCCGGCATTAAAGCTGATGGCATCCAGCGTACTAAGCACTTCCGGCAAAATACCCAGTACATGCAGCACATAAGCGCACCAGATGGTAATTGCAATATAGCGCTCCCACTGCTGCACCCATGCGGCCCCCTCAAAAACCCGGCGGATCACGTACACCAGAATGCGGATATTCACCATCGCCAACATCAGCAAATTGGCGACACGCAGGAGTGAATTATTCTGCCCTTCCAGCAGATGCAACACCAGATTGGCGGCACTCACCAGTAGCAAAGCCAGCCCGGGAAAGAGCAGGCGCTTTAAACCATCGCCACCCGTTTTCCAGCGCAAGGTCTGAATGCTTTGATGCCGCAAGATATTTCTAGCCAGAAAGTAGGCACTTCCCCAGCACAGCAGTAGCAAAACAGCCTGAATCAGTATTTGCGGGTGCAGAAAGCCATACTCGGCCAGATCCCGCACCAGTGTCGCCAGCAAATTGTGTCGTTCTAATTGCATTGTGCCTCTCACTCGCCCCGAATCAACTGCAATGTCTTGGTCGTTGAAGTATCAAACAAAAATGGTATGGAATGCACCGAGCCACCACGCGACAGGACTTCTTTGCTACCCACGATATGCTCAGGCGACCAATCGCCCCCCTTAACCAGCACCTCGGGTTGAATCAGCTTGATGAGTTCCAGTGGTGTATCTTCATCAAACCAAGTCACCAAACCAACAGACTCCAAACTGGCCATAACCGCAGCCCGGTTCGCCAACGAATTGATCGGCCGGTCATCGCCTTTGCCCAAGCGACGTACCGAAGCATCGGTATTGAGCGCCACAACCATGCTTGCACCCAAAGCGCGCGTCTGTGCCAGATAGGTGACATGCCCCCGGTGCAAAATATCAAAACAGCCATTGGTAAACACCAAAGGCCGCACCAAACCCGACAGGCGCTCAGCCAACTGCTCCGGCGGGCAGATTTTTTGCTCAAAGCTCGGCTTGGCATACTCAAACATGGGGAAACCTTAAATGGGGATCAAAGACGGAAGCAGAATACTACCAAGAAATAGTAACTTTGGTTTTAATAAGAATGGCAGAAACAGATTTAGTTTCGCTGCTCGTTACAATTCACAACCGCTCACATAGCAGGGGTATACACCTATAAATCAGATCTGACTTACCCTGCAGCCACATACCCAGCCGACGCTTTGCCGATCTCGCAGACAGCAAAAAGCCCAGCTCTTTCGAACTGGGCTTTTCTTTTGGGGAGTCTGGCAATGACCTACTTTCACACGGGCAATCCGCACTATCATCGGCGCTGAGGCGTTTCACTGTCCTGTTCGGGATGGGAAGGAGTGGGACCACCTCGCTATGGTCACCAGACAAAACTGGGTG
>NZ_VIRW01000008.1 GCF_009760905.1 Chitinibacter sp. GC72
GCGCAGCCCACAAACCAACGGGATGGTCGAGCGTTTCAATGGACGCATTAGCGATGTATTGGCCACTCATCGTTTTGTCTCAGGCGCCGATTTGGCCGAAACGCTGGCACGCTACGTGTTGCTCTACAATCAACATTTGCCACAACTGGCGCTGGGACATCGCACGCCGATCCAGTCCATGAAAGAATGGCAGAAAACGCATCCAGAATTATTCAAAAAACGTATCAGCAATCGTCCGGGACTGGACATGTATGAACGCTCATTAAACCAGTACCACGTCAAACTGCTCTTGCGTGTACGCGCTTTCTACCTGCAGATAAATCGGTTTACCGATGAAGTCAACCAGCTGGGCCAGATTGGCCGATTCTTCGTCCAGGAACATATCAATCACTGCTTGTGACGCCAAAATGCGGTACTGGCTGGCGTTAAACTGCTTCGCTTCGCGCAGTATCTCGCGCAGAATTTCATAGCAAATCGTTTGCGGGGTTTTCACTTCGCCGCGTCCCTGGCAAGTGGGGCATGGCTCGCACAGGATGTGCGCTAGCGATTCGCGCGTGCGCTTGCGCGTAATTTCGATCAGCCCCAGGCTGGTAAAGCCGCTGACGGTGATTTTGGTGCGATCACGCGCCAATGCTTTTTTCAGCTCGGTAATCACGGCATTTTTGTGTTCTTCATTATCCATGTCGATAAAATCAACAATGATAATGCCACCCAGATTGCGCAGGCGCAGTTGGCGCGCAATGACTTGCGTGGCTTCCAGGTTGGTTTTGAAAATCGTGTCGTCAAACGAGCGGGTGCCAACAAAGCCACCGGTATTGACGTCTACGGTCGTCATTGCTTCGGTCTGATCGATAATCAGATAGCCACCAAACTTCAGATTGACGCGTCGGCTGAGCGCGCGCTCGATCTCGGCTTCAACGCCATACAGCTCGAACAGCGGCCGCTCACCTGCGTAATGCTGGATTTTGGGCAGCACGTCGGCGACAAAGCGCGCGGCGAATTCGCTCATGCGGCCAAAATTTTCCCGGCTATCGACGTGGACGGTTTCGATTTCTTCGGTGACCATATCGCGCAGCACGCGCAATTGCAGCGATAAATCCTGAAACAGCAGCGATTTGGCCGGTTTGGTTTGCGCGCTTTGCTTGATATCGGCCCAGATCAAATTGAGGTAATCAATATCGGCACGTAGCTCGTCATCGGATGCATGATCGGCATTGGTGCGAATAATGTAGCCGCAATGATCTCCGGGCAATAGCGTTTCCATGCGTTTGCGCAGTTGATCACGCTCGGCGTCGTCTCCGATGCGTTGCGAAATACCGATGTGATTGTCTTGCGGCAAAAAGACCAGAAAACGGCCCGCGATGCTGATCTGGGTCGATAGGCGCGCGCCTTTGGTACCGATCGGGTCTTTGATCACCTGTACCATCACCGCCTGGCCTTCGTGCAGGATGCGCTCTATCCGTTGCACTTCATTCGGATTTTGCCGCTGCTGAATGACGTCGGCGATATGCAGAAAAGCGGCGCGCTCCAGCCCGATTTCGATAAAGGCACTTTGCATGCCGGGCAATACGCGCTTGACCATACCCAGATAGATATTGCCGACCAGGCCCCGGTGCGCGGTGCGCTCAATATGGATGTCCTGCACTACGGCGTCTTCAATTGTTGCGACGCGGGTTTCCTGCGGGGTGATATTGACGAGAATCTGTTCTTTCATAGGGCGTGTTAAATCCGCTGCGTACCGGGGTTGATCAGAAGTAAAGCCAGGTCGGTGAATTCGTTCCAGACATCGCCATCGCCAATGCCTTTGATCAGGCCATCAATCCGGCGGGCGAGCTGCAGGGCAGCTTTCAGGCGTTTAGCGTTGACGCGGCTGGCAGCCGCTTCGATAAAGCGCTGCTTATTGCCCCAGATGCGCAAATCTTTGGTCAGCTGCGCTGCGGCAACCCCGCGCGAGCGACCTTGGGCAAATTTGTATAGTGTTCGTGTTTCTTCGGCCAGCGCCCAGAGCACCAGCACTGGTGATTCGCCTTCGGCGCGCAGCCCGGCCAGCATATGGCAAACGCGGCTGGCGTCGCCGCTGAGCACCGCCTCGCCGAGGCTAAATACGTCATAACGCGCCACATTGGCTACCGCAGCTTCCAGCTCGGCCAGCGTCAAAACGCCTTTGGGGTGCAGTAGCGCGAGTTTCTGGATTTCCTGATGTGCCGCCAGCAGATTGCCTTCAACGCGGTCGACCAACCAGACCATGGCGTCGTCAGCCAGGCTTTGCCCCTGCAGGCTAAGGCGCTGATTAATCCATTGCGGCAGTGCAGTGCGCTCGATCAGCTTGGCTTCGATCACTTCGCCCGCTTTGGCCAGCGCTTGCATCCATTTGCTGTTGAGTGCAGTTTTGTCTAGCTTGGGTAGCGTGATAATGGTGAGTATGTCGCTGGGGAGATTGCTGGCAAAGCTCTCCAGCGCTTTACCCCCCTCAGTACCTGGCTTGCCATTGGGAATGCGCAATTCCAGCAGGCGCAGTTCGGCAAAAAGCGACATGGTTGCGCCGCTGGCTTGCAGCTGTGACCATTGAAAATGGGCGGCATTTTCCACCATGAGCACTTCGCGCTCGCTATAGCCAGCCTGACGCGCTGCATCGCGGATGTGCTGCGCCGCTTCCAGCGCCAGTAGCGCCTCGTCACCGTGGATGACATACAGCGGAGCCAGCCCGCGCTGCAGCGCCCGGGGGAGTTCGTCAGGGCGCATTATTGGCCTGCAGCGTTGCTACTGTTTGCTGCAGACGTGTTGCCCGCATTTTTGGCCGCGGCATTAATCCGGCGGATAATCTGCCCGGCAGCATCGCGCTGCATTTCGCGAATCAGGCTTGCCTCTTCGGCTTCCTTGGACAGCACGCTGTTCTCATCCCAGGAAATATTGCGCTGCAAGGAGATCGCATGGTCGTCGATTAGCGTTTCGCCCACTTTGCTGGCGCTAAAGTGCAGGCGGTAATACAGCCGGTATTCGGCCACCTGACCACTGCTATTGACGCTCAGCACCTGCTTATCCATGCCTTCGGACAGAATCTGGATGGTGATTTCCGGCGTTGGTGAGTTAAGGTTGATTTTCATTAAACCGAGCTGGCGGCTTAAATCCTGAAAAGCGCCGCCATTACCGATCAGTTTGGCGCTGGCAAAGGGCAGCGTCGAGTTTGGACCCTGACCGCGCAGATGAAAACCGCACGCCATCAGGCTTAGGCTGAGTAGGGCGGCTAGCAGGGTGCGAAGGTGCAAAGGCATGAAAACTCCTTGTGTTTAAACTTGTTGGTGACGCAATTGCTCTGCAATTTTCAATCCAGTTCTGCCGAAATTCTCTATGCAGTGCTGAGCCGATGTCAGGAATGCAATGCCAATACAGTCGCTGCTTGGAGGCAGTGTCTGCGTTGAAGCTGCCAAGCGGTGAATATTTCGGCCTTGTGTCGCAAAAAAATGGCTGCTGTTGCACTGTCTGTGGCCGTGCGCATGAAGCGCCAGGCCACAGGTCAACCACTTTATTGCCGGCTTAGGCGACGATATTGACCAGACGTCCCGGTACAATAATCACTTTCTTCGGCGCGCCTTCCAGATGTTTTTTCACGCCTTCGTCGGCGAGCGCAGCCGCTTCAATCGCTTCTTTGCTCGCGTCTTTGGCGACATGAATTTCACCGCGCAGTTTGCCGTTGATTTGCACCATCAGCTTCACTTCGTCTTGCACCAGCGCATCGCTTTCCGGCTCTGGCCACGCGGCGCTGGCAATCTCACCGCCCTGCGCTGCACGATAACCCAGTTCATTCCATAGCGTATGAGCAATGTGCGGCGCAGCCGGGTAAATCGCCCGCAGCAGGATACCGAAGCACTCGCGGATCACCGCACTGTTTTCGCCTTTATAGCCTTCCAGTGCATTGAGCAACTTCATCACTCCTGACACGACCGTGTTGTACTGCAGGCGTTCGTAGTCGAGGTTAATCTGCTTGAGTGTATTGTGCACTTCAAAACGCAGCGCTTTATCATCTTTGCTAAGATCAATACCTTGCAGGGTATTGGCTGCTGATTGAATGGAATCAACGTGTTTAAAGCTATACCCCCAAAGGCGGCGCAGGTAACGGTAAGCACCTTCAACACCGCTATCTGACCAAGCCGCGCTTTGCTCTGGCGGACCAGCAAACATCGTGAACAGGCGCGCGGTATCGGCGCCGAATTTCTCGATAATGTCTTTGGGCTCAACCACGTTGTTTTTCGATTTCGACATCTTTTCGATGCCGCCCATGATGACAGGTTGGCCGTCTTCAACGGCAATCGCCGCAATCGGACGCCCTTTGTCGTCGTGCTGCACCTGAACTTCGGCTGGGTAGAACCAGCGTTTTTTGCCACTTGCGTCTTCACGGTAATAGCAATCGCGCAGCAACATGCCTTGCGTGAACAGGTTTTTGAATGGCTCGCCAAAATTGATCAGGCCGGCGTCGCGCATCGCCTTGGTCCAGAAACGCGCGTACAGCAAGTGCAAGACCGCGTGCTCGATACCGCCGATGTATTGGTCCATGCCACCAGCGGCATTGTTAGCCGTACCCATCCAGTACGCTGTGCCGTTGCCAACCATCGCGTCGCTCAGTTTCGGGTCGCAATAGCGCATGAAATACCAGCTCGAATCCACGAAGGTATCCATCGTGTCGGTTTCGCGTTTCGCTGGTGCGCCGCATTTCGGGCAATCTACGTTTAAGAAATCTTCGCGATGTTTCAATGGATTGCCCGAGCCATCTGGAATGCAGTCGGTCGGCAACACAACGGGCAGCTGCTCGTACGGCACAGGTACGTCACCGCAGCAATCGCAGTGGATAATCGGGATTGGCGTACCCCAGTAGCGCTGGCGGGAAATACCCCAGTCGCGCAGACGCCACGTGGTTTTTTTCTCGCCAGCGTCTTGCGCCGCCAAGTCGGCCGCTACCGCATCAACCGCCGCTTTGTAGCTTAGCCCGTCGTATTTGCCCGAATTAACCGTCACGCCGCGCGTTTTGTCGCCATACCATTCTGCCCATGCGTCGGTGCTGAATGCTTCGCCTTCAACGGCGATCACTTGTTTGATCGCCAAATTGTATTTTTTGGCAAAGGCAAAGTCGCGCTCGTCATGCGCAGGTACGGCCATGACCGCGCCATCGCCGTAGCCCATCAAGACATAATTACCGATCCAGACTTCCACTTGTGCGCCAGTCAGCGGGTGAGTCACGAACAGACCCGTCGCCACGCCGACTTTGTCTTGCGTTGCCAGTTCAGCTTCGGTAGTGCCGCCCTTTTTGCATTCCTCAATGAATGCAGCCAGTTCTGGTTTGAGTTCCGCAGCGCGTGTCGCCAGCGGGTGCTCAGCGGCCACGGCACAGAAGGTCACGCCCATAATCGTGTCGGCACGCGTCGTGAAAACGTACAGCTTACCGTCTTGCACTAGGTTGCCGTCCGCATCTTTGATATCGTGTTTAAACGCGAAACGTACACCTTCTGATTTGCCGATCCAGTTGCGCTGCATTGCGCGCACCATGTCGGGCCAGCCTTCCAGCGTGTCGATGTCGTTTAGCAGTTCATCGGCGTATTTGGTGATCGCAAAGTAGTAACCCGGAATTTCGCGCTTTTCTACAATCGCGCCAGAACGCCAGCCGCGACCATCCACCACTTGCTCATTCGCCAAGACTGTTTGATCTACCGGATCCCAGTTCACGATTTGGGTTTTTTTGTATGCGGTGCCGTTTTCCAGCATTTTCAGGAAGAACCACTGGTTCCACTTGTAGTATTCAGGATCGCACGTCGCGATTTCGCGCGACCAGTCAAATGCCAAGCCCAATGGCTTCATTTGCGACTTCATGTCGTCGATATTGGCGTAAGTCCATTCCGCCGGTGATTTCTTGTAGGCAATCGCTGCGTTTTCAGCGGGTAGACCAAACGCATCCCAGCCCATCGGCATCAGTACATTAAAGCCTTTCATCCGCAGATGACGTGCCAGCATATCGTTGATCGTGTAGTTGCGCACGTGACCCATGTGCAGCTTGCCCGATGGATAAGGCAGCATCGAGCAGGCGTAGTATTTCGGTTTGCTGGTGTCTTCAGTGACTTCAAATGCGCGCGTTTCATCCCAGTGGCTTTGGGCGGCGGCTTCGACGGAGAGCGGTGAGTACTGTTCTTGCATGGTCGGCGGCGTTGTCGAAAATATCAAAACGGCGATTATACCTGAGCCGGGGTCGCTTGACGTTTGCTTTGCCTTCGTGCGGGCGCGATTTTTGCACCGGCCTTGTATCGAGCTTGCTGTGAGCTAGTGATACGGCTTTGCGCTTGAATTGGCCGCCGGTGCAGGACTTGAAAATCTTTTATTACTTGTCTTGTAAATTATTGCGAGGGCTATCTAAACTGAAGTCCCGATAAAAGTGCTCAATCACTCGCGCAGGAGATTTCAAGATGCTTCATTCCCGGCAATATGGTTTTACCCTGGTCGAGATGGCCATTGTATTGGTGATTATCGGCCTGATCCTTGGTGCCGCTTTTAAAGGCAAGGACTTGATTGACGGTGCCAAAGTAAAAAATATGGCCGCGCAAGTGAATAAAATGCAGGCAGCATTCAATGTCTATTACGAAAAATACGGTGCTTATCCGGGTGATGGCTGTGCCGCGCTGGTGACCACACAAACGCTATGCAGCGGGGCAAAAAATGGCAGCCTGGGCTTGCTGGAAAACAATAGTGCACCGCTCTTGCTGGTCAATGCTGGGATTCTAAGTGCTGCCGATATGCAAAGCGTGTTTGGTGTGCCCTGGGTGATTACCGAAGGCACGGCAATCACCAACTACACGACTGCGCATAACTATATGACGCCGGGTACACAAACCAGTGCCGGTGTTACGACGCAGCAGGATGTGGATGTGCGTTTTGTCTGCGCGCTGGATCGGGCGATTGACGATGGTGTTCCGACCACGGGCAATGTGCGCAGCTCGGCGACTAATGCCGCCACACAGGCAGGCGCCGCGGCATACACCAATGATGGTGGCGATTGCTGGGCGCTAGCTGGTAATGGCTCGGTGGGGATCAGGGTTTTACCGTGATAGCTGATTTAGCTGGACTTGAGCGTTTCACGGATCAGGCCCAGCGTCACCGCGCGCTGGCGTGATAAAGACGCTGTATTGATCTCTTCCAGTAATTGATAAAGGTTGGGAAGGTCGCGACTGGCGTGGTGCAGCAGGTATTCGGCCAGTTCGCGATGTAACTCGAAGCCCAGATGCCGGGCGCGGCGCAACAGGGCTGCGATTTTATCGTCGTCCGATAATGATTTGAGCTGATAAACCAGCCCCCAGCCTAGCCGGGTGCGCAAATCGTCGCGCAGGGCAAGCAACATCGGTGGCAGATTGCCGCTGGCCAGAATCCGCCCGCCACCTTCACGCAGGGTGTTGTAGTGATCAAAAAGTGTGATTTGCTGCTCGGCATCCAGATATTCAACATTATCGACCAGCAGTGCGGCATTGCCTTCGATCTGCTGCGGTAGCATGCTCTGGCGCGCGTTGATGTAGTAACTGGGCAGTGCGGCTTCCAGCCTGGCTTCGCTGGCGCTGAGCAGGTGGCTTTTGCCGGCTCCGCTTTCTCCCCAGATATACAAGGCCCGCACTTCTCCCTGCGCCCATTCGCCTAGCTGGAAAAGGAGTTCGGCATTGTCCCCGCGCACAAAATCATCAAAAGTGCGCGGCGCCGGGGGCAGAAAATCTAGGATCAGTTGCTTCATTTATGCGTGGGCATACGATTAAAAATGCGGTTCAAGTCTGAAAGTGCCGTAGAGAGAATGCAAGGCGGTATTTTAATAAACCTGCATTTTCAGTGTGATAAAAGCTGAAACTGGGGTCAACAGACGCAGCTAAATGCGATAAAATGCGCACTTTAGCAGATCTGGCGCTGCATTTTAACTCACAGCGCCGCCCACTACGAGACCATTCCCATGAGCCAACACAAGCAAAGTCTAAGTTACCGTGATGCCGGTGTAGATATCGACGCAGGTGACCAGCTTGTTGAAAATATCAAACCTTTTGCCAAGCGTACAATGCGCC
Organism: Chitinibacter sp. GC72; assembly: GCF_009760905.1. Lineage (GTDB taxonomy): Bacteria > Pseudomonadota > Gammaproteobacteria > Burkholderiales > Chitinibacteraceae > Chitinibacter. Next base: position 8,076 of record NZ_VIRW01000008.1, read on the forward strand.
CCGAGGTGCTCGGCGGTATTGGTGGTTTTGGTGCGCTGGTTGAAATCAGCAAAAAATTCAAAGAACCCGTGCTGGTTTCCGGTACCGACGGGGTTGGCACCAAACTGAAACTGGCTTTCGAACTCAATCGCCATGATACCGTGGGTATCGATCTGGTGGGCATGAGCGTCAATGATATTCTGGTACAAGGCGCCGAGCCGCTGTTTTTTCTCGACTATTTTGCTTGTGGCAAATTGGATGTAGATAGCGCGACTGAAGTGATCAAAGGCATCGCTTTTGGTTGCGAGCAAGCAGGTTGTGCGCTGACTGGCGGCGAAACTGCTGAAATGCCGGGCATGTATCCGGTTGGCGAGTACGATCTGGCCGGTTTTGCGGTGGGCGTGGTGGAAAAATCAAAAGTCATCACGGGCCAAGACATCAAAGCCGGTGACGTCGTGCTGGGCTTGGCATCAAACGGTGCGCACTCCAACGGCTACTCGCTGATCCGCAAAATTCTGAATCTGGATCACGTTGATTACAACGCCGAATTCGACGGTGGTCGTTCTTTGGCCGATGTGGTCATGGCGCCTACGCGCATCTACGTAAAACCATTGTTGAAACTGATCGACACCCTGACCGTGAAAGGCATGGCGCACATTACCGGTGGTGGTATTACTGAAAACGTGCCGCGCGTGTTGCCGGACAATGTTGTTGCGCAAATCGATGCCGCGAGCTGGACGATGCCCAAGCTCTTTACGTGGCTGCAAGAGCAGGGCAATGTGGCGCAACAGGAAATGTACAAAACCTTTAACTGCGGCGTCGGCATGGTGGTGATTGTCGCCGCTGAAGATGCCGCCGCCGCGACCGCCTTGCTGACGCAGGAAGGCGAAACGGTGTATCAGCTGGGCGTGGTCCGTGAGCGTGTTGGCGACGAGCACCAGACTCAGGTTGCCTGATTGATGCTGGTCTGACAAAGGCGAGGTCGCAGACCTCGCGCAGGCTGCTGACAAAATGGGAAATGGCGATTTTCAAGTCTCGGCAAAGCCGAGCTTAATCAATAGCGGCTTGAATCTGCAGCCTTTATGTTTTATTCCCACCCCTCCCGTCCCCTCTTTGAGGGGAGCCTCGCTTCGCGAGTGGGGTTGGTCATTCATCCGGGCGAGGTCGTTGACCTCGCTTTTTGTTTTGATAGTGTAGTAATTGTTTTAATGGGGTATGGCCCTGCAGCTATTTTACAGATTGACCTGTAGGCATATACCCATGGATGACGCATGAAAAATCTTGTAATTCTGATTTCTGGCCGTGGCAGCAATATGCAGGCCATTGTGAACGCACAGATTGCCGGAGCGCATATTGCCGCCGTGATTTCCAATCGCCCCGATGCGGCGGGCCTGGCCTGGGCGGCCGAGCGCGGCATTCAAACCGCCGTGCTCGATCACAAACAATTTGCCGACCGGGATCGCTTTGATCAGGCTTTGGCCGAATTAATCGATGGCTACGCGCCCGATCTGGTGGTGCTGGCCGGATTTATGCGCATCCTCACCGCAGGTTTTGTGCAGCGCTATGAAAACCGCCTGATCAATGTGCATCCATCGCTATTGCCAGCCTTTACCGGTTTGCACACGCATCAGCGCGCGATCGATGAGGGCGTCAAGCTGGCCGGTTGCACCGTGCATTTTGTCACCGCCGAACTCGATCACGGCCCGATGATTGCGCAGGCTGCGGTACCCGTGCTCGATGATGATAGCGCCGACACGCTGGCAGCCAGAATTCTGGTGCAGGAGCATCAGCTGTATCCGCAGGCGGTGGCCTGGTTTGTGGCCGATCAGCTGCAGGTGATCGATGGCAAGGTGAAAAACGCCGCCGCTGCCAATCCTGAAGTCTTTTTGCGAGCCCCCAGCACCACATCATGAGCAAATATGCCTGGTGGGCTCTGGCCTTGTCGCTGACGCTTCATCTGGTTTCGGTGCTGGCCGAGCCGGTGCTCAACTGGCTGAGCTATCGGCAGATCGCTGATCCCGTGCTGAAAAAGACGGCGCGACAATTGGCTAGCCAGTCGCTGGATCATCTGGATACGCCAGATCAGTTGCCCAAGGTGAAAGCAGTAGAGCAGCAAGTGGTTTTCTTGCAGCCCGCCGCCGTGCGGCAGGCTGAGCCTGCCACAAGCGCGCGCTCAGTAACCAAGGCCCGGCAGCGCAAGCTGGCGGCAGAAGCTGCTTCGCAAGTCGTTCAAGAAGGCACGCCGTCGACGGATGCGGCAAGTGCACCGACGGCCATCACTTCGTCGATCACTGCTAATGATTCTGATGGTCTGGCCGCCAGCGAGCCAGTGGCTTTGGCGGCGGTCAATGTGCTGCAGTCGGCAGGCATAGCACTGGCTGCCGCGAGTCAGGCTAGCGCAGTGAAGGCTTTGCTTGGTACAGAGAAGGCATCCAGCGTGCAACGGGCGTCAGCGGCGCTGGCAAAGCGGATTGATCCGACCAAGATCGATCGCGAAGCGGCCAAACTGTTTCCACGTGAAGTCAAAATCGAATATCGCTATCTTGGTTTTCCAGCCTATCTGCATTGGAAACTGGAAGCAGGACGCTATGACTTGCAGCTGGATGTGCCGATTCCCGGCCATGCTCGCCGCTTTATCAGCCGTGGCAAAATTGACAAGCAGGGCGTGATGCCCGAGCAGTTTGTCGAGTATCGCAAGCAGTTTACTACGCCCAAGTTTGATGTGCGCTTTGACTGGGAGAGGGCAGAAGTCACGCTCAGTGAAGGCGAAAATCAGAAGGTGGAGCCTTTTGCTGCGGGTGATCAGGATCTGATGTCGGCTGCCTTGCATCTGGCCTTGATGGGCGGTAGCCAGCCCAAGTATGAAATGGCGCTGTTTTCCGGGCGCAAGCGCTATCCCGAGGTGCAGTTTGAACTCAAGGGCGAAGCGCAGCTCAAAATTGGCGGCAAGGAGATTCCCGCGCTGCTGATGAGCTCACGTACCGGCGAGCGTCAGGTCGATTTCTGGCTTGCGCCGGATTGGCATAATTTGCCAGTGCGCATGGTGCTCAATTTTGGCAAGGATGGCACTTATGATTTATCCGCCTACAATTTGACACTAGACGGTAAAAAAGTACTGGAATGGGTTAACCCCAACACACAAGGCCAGCGACGGCCTTGATGAACAGATTTTTAATAGGGTTTCGACCCTGAAGCCGCCGGCTATTACGCCGACGCATGAGCTGCCTACAGGTGGCTCGATTGAAAAAGAGAGTATTTATGACACCAAAGCAATTATCTGCCACGCTGGATATTTTGAATTCGGCGCTGGGTTTTAACGCTCCTGCAGATGCCGTGGTATCGCGCCATTTTCGCGAAAACAAGGATTTAGGGCATAAAGATAGGGCTGTCATTGCGGAAACCGTATTTAGCATGCTGCGCCATTTGCCGCAGCTCGAATGGCTGGCAGGTAGTAGCGAGGCGCGTCTGGCCAGTACGCGTGAATTGCTATTGGCGTACTTTACCCGGATCAAGCATCTGAATGTGCGCGAGTTGCCGGCGGTATTTACCGATGAAGACAAGGAACGTGCCGGTGCCATGAAGGGTATGGCGCTGCGTGATGCGCCACTCAACGTGCGCGCAGCTATACCCCAGTGGTTGGTTGATGCCATGTTGGCCGAGGGCCAGACTGAAGAGCAGATCTTGGCTATGGGCTTGGCGATGTTGCAGCCCGCGCCACTGGATGTGCGCGTCAATAGCATTAAAGCCAAACGCGAAGCCGTCGCCGCTGAGCTGAAAGCCGCTGGCGATATCAATACCACGCCAACGCCGTATTCGCCCTGGGGCTTGCGGGTGGAAGGCAAGCCGGCGATCAATAAATACAAATGCTTTATCGAAGGCCGTGTTGAGGTGCAGGATGAGGGCAGTCAGCTGCTCGGTTTGCTGTCGGGCGTGAAACGTGGCCAGATGGTGACGGACTTTTGTGCTGGCGCTGGCGGCAAGACTTTATTGCTCGGTGCGATGATGCAAAATACTGGCCGTTTGTATGCCTTTGATGTATCGGAAAAACGGTTGGCCAATTTGAAACCGCGTCTGGCGCGATCTGGGCTGTCGAATGTCAATCCACAGCTGATTGCGTCGGAGACCGATCAGAAGATCAAGCGTCTGGCTGGCAAAATGGACGTCGTGCTGGTCGATTCGCCGTGCTCCGGCATGGGTACGCTGCGCCGCAATCCTGATCTGAAAATGCGCCAGTCGGCGAGCAGTGTGGCTGAGTTGAATGACAAACAGCGCGCTATTTTGAAATCGGCAGCGCGTCTGGTGAAAAACGGTGGTCGTCTTGTGTATGCCACATGCAGCTTCTTGCACAGCGAAAATCAAGCAATTGTGCGCGAGTTTCTGATGGCGCACCCTGATTTTCAACTGCTTGACGCCCGCGAATTACTGGCCAAAGAGCGCGTTGAAATTGCGCTCAACGATGAATTCTTGCAACTGACACCGCAGCAGCATCAGACCGATGCTTTCTTTGCTGCGGTACTGCAGCGCGTTTCGGTGGAAAAAGCCAAAGCGCAGGAGGAATCGGCCATGCTGTCGGCTGAGGATGAGGCAATCGAGTAATACATAGCAATTATGTTAAACGCAAAAACCCGCTTTTGGCGGGTTTTTTATTGATCAATTGAGGCGGTAGAAGTGCTGTACTTACCCAGGTGGTTATTTCACGACACGCAGCTGGGGGCGTCCGCTTGGGCGTGGTGGCGGGTCTTGTGGTGGTTCGTCGTGATGGCTAGATTCTGGTGCTGATTCCGGTTCACCGGCAGACTCGTTGCCCTCGTATTCAAAGCCCATGCCTTCGCCATTTTCGCGGGAGAAAATAGAGATAACTGCACCCACCGGAATTTCAATATCGCGTGAAACGCCATTAAAGCGCGCTGAGAAGCTGATAAAGTCATTGGCAATGGTCAGATTACGGCAAGCGTTGTAACTCACATTGAGCACAATCTCACCATTTTTGACGTACTCCATAGGTACTTGCATTTTGCCGCGGACGGCGATAACCAGATAAGGGGTGAAACCCTGGTCGGAACACCATTCATGAATGGCGCGCAGTAAATACGGTTTGGTCGATACAGTTTGCATGGTCGGCCCCGCAAAATAAAAAAGTATTTTGCAATTGTAGCAGGCTTACATTGCTTCGGTGTAAATCAAGCATGCAGCAAAAAGCCCCGCGAACGGGGCTTTGGATTATTTGCGCATGGCTTTTTCGTTGGCGGTCAACGATTCGATAAAGGCTTCACGGCTAAACAGACGCTCTGCATACTTCATTACGGGCACCAAACCCTTGGTCACTTCAATGCCGTAGTGCTCAAAACGCCACAGTAGTGGGGCAATTGCGACGTCAAGCATCGAGAACTCTTCGCCCAGAATGAATTTTTGCTTGGTGAAGATCGGCGCAATTTGTGTCAGATTGTCGCGAATGGCCGCACGTGCAGCTTCTAGCTGGGCTTTTTTGGAGCTGCTGTCTTCCAGGGTTTTAACGTGGATAAACAACTCGCGTTCCAGATTGAACAGCATCAGGCGTGCACGAGCGCGCATCACGGGGTCCGCAGGCATCAGTTGCGGGTGCGGGAAGCGCTCGTCAATGTATTCATTGATGATATTTGATTCATACAGTTGCAAATCGCGTTCAACGAGAACCGGTACTTCGTTGTACGGGTTCATGATCGCCAGATCTTCTGGTTTGCTATGAATATCTACATCGAGAATTTCAAAGTCCATGCCTTTTTCAAATAGCACAATGCGGCAGCGGTGGCTGAATGGGCAGGAAGTACCAGAGTACAACTTCATCATGGCGTGTATGTCCTTTGTGAGTAGCAAGGCGCAATTGTAATGATATTGCGCTGCAATAGCTACGAAAACACCGATAAGCTGATGATTTTTAAATGAAAACTGGCAATTTCGGCGCTGTGTGCTTATTGCCTGATGAGGTTGGGTTTGTATTGAGGGTATTGGCTAGGAGGACTGACTGTATAAGTCTTTGGGCAATATACCCGTAAAAAAGGGCGGAAAATCCGCCCTCTTGATTCGTTACTGACGCTGCAAATTAATGCACATCGCGCCAGTATTCTTTTTTCAGCAGGTAAGTGATTGGAATCAGGAACAAAATCAGGAACAGCAGCACGCCATAACCGATCTGTTCGCGTTTCACCTGAGTTGGCTCAGCCATATACGAAAGGTAGTTGACCAGATCACCAACACGTTGATCGTATTCGTGATTATCAAACTGACCATTCTCACCGCCACGGGTTAATGTGCCGGGCTTAACCAGTTTCAGCGTTTTCTTGGCGTGTTCACCCTCGCCTTCAACGTGCAGAATCTGCTCGCCTTGCAATTCCCACAATACGTGCGGCATACCGACTTTATCAAACACTAGATTGTTCCAGCCGGTGGGGCGGGTGTCATCACGGTAGAAAGTGCGCAGATAGGTATAGAGCCAATCGGTGCCGCGTGAACGGGCAATCAGGCTCAGATCGGGTGGTGTCGCACCAAACCAGTTTTTGCCATCTTTGGCCGCCATTGCCACTTTCATTTGCTCACCGACTTTATCAGTGGTGAACATCAGGTTGTTTTTGATCTGTTCTTCGGTCAGGCCAATATCCTGCAGGCGGTTATAGCGCATAACCGCTGCACCGTGGCAAGACAGACAGTAATTCACAAAAGTCTGTGCACCGCGTTGCAGGCTCTCTGCATTGCTTGGATCGATTGGCGCTTTATCCAGAGGTACACCTGCACCAGCAGCCAGTGCATGAGTGGATAGTGCCAGGCTGGCAACGGTGAGGAGGCTAGCGAGTGTTTTTTTCATGGCTGTCTCCTTAGATGAATGTGCCGAACAGGTAAGCGCCAACCACCGCGATGGTGACGTAAACAATGAACATCATCTGCTGTTTGCCGGTGGAGAAAGTCACACGCTCAGGTACTGGCGCGCAAGGCTTCTCGTTCTTGGTGTAGAACGGCATACCCAGGAAGAAGGCGAAGTAAACAATGCTCAGTACTTGTGAAACCACTGTGCGGAAATCTGTTGCTGGTTTCGCACCCAGGATGCCCAAACCAATAAATGAAATCAGGAACAGCACCAACATTACTTTAAAGCTGGTTGGGCGGTAGCGGATTGATTTAATCGGTGAGCGATCCAGCCATGGCAGGAAGGCCAGAATCACTACCCCTGCACCCATGCCCAATACACCCCAAACTTGCGTACCCAGGAAAGACGGGATTGCGCGCAAGATGGCGTAGAACGGCGTGAAATACCATACGGGCGCAATATGTGCAGGCGTTTTCAGTGCGTCAGCAGGATCGAAATTAGGGTGCTCCAAGAAGAAGCCGCCCATTTCCGGGGCAAAGAACAGCACGCCGCAGAATACCGCCAGGAATACCGCCACGCCAAACACGTCTTTTACCGTGTAATAAGGGTGGAACGGGATGCCATCGCGCGGAATGTGCGTAACCGGATCTTTGTTTTTCTTGATTTCAACGCCATCAGGATTGTTTGAACCCACTTCGTGCAGTGCAACCAAGTGCGCAACGACCAGAGCCAGCAAGACGAGCGGTACGGCAATCACATGCAAGGCAAAGAAGCGGTTAAGTGTGGCATCAGAAACCACAAAGTCGCCACGAATCAGCACTGACAGGTCCGGGCCGATCACCGGGATTGACGCAAACAGGTTCACAATCACCTGCGCACCCCAGAATGACATCTGGCCCCAAGGTAGCAGGTAACCCAGGAATGCTTCAGCCATCAAGATCAGGAAAATCAGGACGCCAAACACCCAAACCAGTTCACGCGGTTGCTTGTAAGAGCCATAAATCAAGCCACGGAACATGTGCAGATACACCACGACGAAGAACATCGATGCGCCAGTCGAGTGCATGTAGCGGATAATCCAGCCACCAGCCACGTCGCGCATGATGTATTCAACTGATGCAAAGGCGACCGAAATATTGGTGCCCGGGATCAGATTGCCATCGGGTTTGTAGTTCATCGTCAGGAAAATGCCGGTGACGATCTGAATCACCAGCACCAACATGGCCAGTGAACCGAAGAAATACCAGAAGTTGAAATTCTTTGGTGCGTAATATTCGGAAACGTGGGCTTTCCAGGTGCTAGTGAGCGGAAAGCGCTCGTCGACCCAGTTCAATACCTTTTCCGGTACAGCGTTTAATTGAATGCTCATGACTTAGCCCCTTATTTGTCTTCGCCGACCAGAATCGTCGTGTCGGAAAGGTATTTATGCGGAGGGATAACCAAGTTGATCGGAGCTGGAACGCCAGAGAAGACGCGGCCAGCTAGGTCAAACTTGGAGCCATGACAGGGGCAGTAAAAGCCGCCAACCCAGTCAGCACCCAGATCGGCTGGGGCCAGATCCGGACGGAAAGTGGGTGAACAGCCCAGGTGAGTACATACGCCGGTGGCAACCCAGATTTCCGGTTTGATAGACCGGGTGGCATTATGGCAATACTCTGGCTGTTCGCTGGCGTCCGATCTCGGATCGAGCAGCTTGGGGTCATTTTTCGACAGGTTCTTCAGCATCTCGGGGGTGCGATTAACCACCCATACCGGTTTGCCACGCCATTCAACGGTAATCTTCTGGCCTGGTTCTAGCTTGCTAACATCAACCTCGACCGGAGCCCCGGCTGCTTTGGCGCGCTCGGATGGAAAAAAGCTGGCGACAAAAGGTATTGCTACCCCTGCCGTCGCAACCGCGCCCACTGCGCTGGAGGCAATTAATAAAAATCGCCGCTTGCTATTATCTACTTGCTGCTCACTCATAACCCAATCCCTGATTTGTAGGAACGCAATATTCTTAAACCGCCAAATTCTACCCGAAAGCAGTGCGGAACTTAAAGCTCTCTGATGCGTCTTGGCGGCGCTTTTGCAAAATAAAGTTCAAAAAGCGGGTTTAATTGGTCGCGTAGCGCGCCAATTCTTCATTTAATTTGTCTTGCACATGCGCGGTTATTTCTTCGATTTTTTCTTTTTTCGTCCCCGGGTAGCTGATTTGTAGCACTTTGGCACTGAGCACCCAGCCTTGTGCGCTGCTGCTCAGTGTGTACTGGATTCGCGCTTCGGTCGGGATATTGGCCTTGCCGATCGCGGACGAAAATTCAATATAGGTTGGTGTGCGCACCAGTATCTTCATGCCCTTGCTGCTGCGATAGCTGACAATATCTTCGATGATCGCCTTGCTGCTGCGGCCGATGACCAGCACGCCTGCTTTGGGGGCGGGCATCTTTGTCGTAGTGGGGGCGGGTGTGGCACTGGGCGAGGGGGCCTTGCCGGGGGTGGCGCACGCTGCCATTAGCGCACAGCAGGTTAGAGCGATGCCGTGTTGGAGTTTGATTTTCATACCGGATTGTCCAAGTCAAGATGAAGGTGTTCTAGGCCGAATTCTTCAGCCAGATGCTGGCCGAGTGCCTTGATGCCGTAGCGTTCAGTGGCGTGGTGACCGGCTGCGATATAGGCCACTTCACTTTCTCTGGCCAGATGGGTGACAAATTCGGACGCTTCACCAGTAATAAAGCAGTCGATATCCAGGGTGCTGGCTTCCCGGAAATAGCTTTGCGCGCCGCCTGTACACCAGGCGATGCGTTGCACGGGTTTGCTGGCCTCGCCAATGGTGAGCGGCGTGCGGTTCAGTTGCAATGCAATATGCTGGCTAAAGGTGTCCAGTGACATCGGGACGGGCAGCTCGCCGCGCCATGCCAGTTCCTGCTCGCCAAACCGCCCGGTTGGGATCAGCCCCAGTTTTTGCGCCAGCTGGGCGTTATTGCCCAGCGTGTCGTGCGCATCCAGCGGCAAGTGGTAGCCAAACAGATTGATGTCATTGAGCAACAGTTTGCTGATTCTCTGCTTTTTGGTGCGGGTAATGACTTGCTCTTCGCCTTTCCAGAAATAGCCGTGATGAACCAGAATTGCATCGGCGCCGTGTTCAATGGCCGCTTCAATCAGCGCGAGCGATGCAGTTACGCCGGTCACGATCTTGTGAATCTGGTCTTTGCCCTCAATTTGTAAACCATTGGGTGCGTAATCTTTGAATCGTGCCACTGCAAGCAGTTGTCCGATATAATTTTCCAGTTCTTGACGTTGCATTTATTTATTTGAACCTGCGCATAAAGATAAACGTGATATGAAAAAACTTTGGCTTATTTTCGCACAAACCACCACGATCGGTCTGGCGGTCTGGTTTTTGCTGACGTTATTAAAGCCGGAATGGCGTTTTCCGGTGGCTCCCGAGACTCCGGTTGTGACGGTAAAAGAGACACTTGCCGCCGCTTCTGCGCCCGCCGAGCTCTCGTATAGCGCCGCCGCCAAAAAAGCAAAACCCTCGGTGGTGAATATCTTTACTTCGCAGCAAGCCCGTCAGCCGCGCAATCCTTTGCTCAATGACCCCTTGTTCCGGCGCTTTTTTGGCGAGCGTGGTCTGGGCGACGAAGCCCAGCGACCATCCAGCCTCGGTTCGGGCGTGCTGGTATCCGAGCAAGGCTATATCGTGACCAATAATCACGTGGTTGAAGCAGCCGATGAAATTGAAGTGGCGCTCTCAGACGGGCGCACAGCCTCAGCCAAGCTGATTGGCAGTGATCCGGATACCGATATTGCGGTAATTAAAATTGATTTACCCGATTTGCCGGCCATCAGCTTTGCCGATGCCGACAAAGTAGACATTGGTGACGTTGTCCTGGCCATCGGCAATCCGTTTGGCGTTGGGCAGACGGTGACGATGGGCATTGTGTCGGCGCTGGGGCGCTCAGAGCTGGGCATTAATACCTTTGAAAATTTCATCCAGACCGATGCGGCAATTAATCCGGGTAATTCGGGTGGCGCCCTGATCGATACCCGTGGCGATTTGCTGGGGATCAATACCGCGATTTATTCCAAAACCGGCGGCTCGCTCGGCATTGGCTTTGCCATTCCGGCTACGACGGTTAAGCAGATTATGGAAGCGCTGATCAAGGATGGCAGTGTGACGCGCGGCTGGCTGGGCGTGGAAGTGCAGGATGTCAGCGCCGAGCTGGCTTCATCATTTCGCTTGAAAGACACGCGCGGCGCGCTGATTGCCGGCGTGGTGCGCAATGGCCCGGCGGCAAAGGCCGGCATCAGACCGGGTGATGTCTTGTTATCAATTGATGGCAAGGAGGTGGGCGATTCGGCCAGAATGCTCAATATCATTTCTGCGCTCAAGCCTGAGCAGGATGTGTCACTGGTGTATGTGCGGCAGGGCGAGACGGTAGAAGCGCGTGTGCTCATTGGCAAGCGACCTAAGTTCAATCGCAACTAAGTGCTTGCTCAAGCCGCAAACAGGCCAGATTGGTTTTAACCATCAGGCCTGTTTTATTGCGGAGTGCTGTGTTAGGGTATTGCCCTGTACGTCATTCTATATCTGGCTTGTGGCGACATACCCGTGCTAATGAGGTGTGCCGCTGCTTGTGTCAATTCAGCGTTGAAACCCCTTGTGCGCCAGAGTGACTGCATCGCCATATTCAATACCCAATCAACTCATCAATCGACGCAAAGCACTAGCCTTAGCGATTGCCCTGAAGCAGCAGTATTTCGGCGGCGGCCAGATTTTCGGGTACACCCAGTAGCACCATCACATCGCCGTTTTGCAGCTGGAAATCGTAACTAGGCTCGGTAGAAGCCTGGTTTTTACGCCGGATGCTGCGCACTTCCACATGCAGTTGGTTGAGCGCCAATTCGCCGATGGTGTAACCAATCGCATGTGCGTTTTGTGTCAGCTGAACGGTGTGAAGGCGGGGCTGGTGGCGATCTGAATCTTCGCTTTCTTCGTTCGAGCCGCGATAAAAGCCGCGAATCAGCTGGTAGCGCGCTTCCCGCACTTCACGAATCCGGCGCACCACCCGATTTAGCGGCACACCCAGCAGCATCATCGTATGCGAGGCCAGCATCAGACTGCCTTCCATGATTTCAGCCACCACTTCGGCCGCGCCGGCGTTTTTGAGCAAATCAATGTCGTTATCGTCCTGCGTGCGCACAATGACTGGCAGTTCGGGGCGAATTTGGTGCACCATTTCCAGTATTTTCATTGCCGAATGCGTATCGGCATACGTCACAATCAAGGCGCGGGCACGCATCAGCCCTGCGGCAATCAGCACTTCACGCTTGGCCGCGTCGCCAAACACCACTGACTCGCCCGCTGCACCCGCTTCGCGCACTTTTTCCGGATCTAGGTCGAGCGCGAAAAAATGGATATTCTCCGAGTGCAGAATCCGCCCCAAAGACTGGCCACTGCGCCCGTAGCCGCACAAGATGACATGCCCGGTATTGGCCATGCTGCGCACGGCAATCTGGTGCAGATTGGCGGCCAGATTCATCCATTCCGAGCTGGCTAGTCGCAGCACTAATTTATCGGAATGCTCGATCAGAAATGGCGTAATCATCATCGACAAAATGATTGCCGCCACCGTGCTTTGTAGTAGTGCGGAGGGCATGAAGTTCTGCCCGGCGGCCAGTGCCAGCAAAACAAATGCAAATTCGCCACCCTGTCCTAGGGCAAACCCCGTGCGCCAGGACGTGCCGGGAGAGTGATCAAATAGGCGAGCTAAGCCGGCGATGATCATGATTTTGACTGGCCCGAGCAAAATCACCAGCGCTAGAATCAGCGGCCATTGCGCCAGTAAAATCGCAAAGTCGAGATTCATCCCGACGGTGACAAAAAAGAGACCGAGCAATAAATCGCGGAATGGGCGAATATCGTCTTCAACCTGATAGCGATACTCGGTTTCGGCAATCAGCATCCCCGCCAGAAACGCGCCCAGCGCCAGCGAAAGCCCCGCCAGTTCAGTCAGCCAGGCAATCCCTAGGGTAATGAGCAGGATATTGAGCATGAATAGCTCGCTCGAATGCTGTTTGGCCACCAGGTTGAACCAGGGGCGCATCAGCTTTTGCCCCAGCCAGAGCAGCAGAGTAAGTACAAAGATGATTTTGAGCGCGGCAAAGCTTAGCGAGGCTGCCAATTGCTCGGTCGGCTGACTTAAAACCGGAATCATGATCAGAAAAGGGACAACGGCCAGATCCTGAAACAGCAAAATCCCAAACGCATTCTGCCCGTGCGGCGCGTTCAATTCATTCCGATCTGACAGCAGTTTTGACACCATGGCGGTCGATGACATTGCCATGGCTGCGCCCAAAGCCAGCCCTACCTGCCAGCTCATGCCAAACAGCATGACAATGGCGCCAACCAGCACCAGAATGGACAGTACCTGACTCAGGCCCAAGCCAAATACCGTGCGGCGCATGGCCTTGAGTTTGGCCAGATTAAATTCCAGCCCCAGCGTAAACATCAGAAAAACCACACCAAATTCGGCCAGATGGCTGGCTTCTTCACTGGAGGGAATCATCCCTAGCGCATGGGGGCCAATTACCATGCCGATGAGCAGATAGCCCAGCATCGGCGGCAGCTTGATTTTGCGGCAGATGACCACCGTTACGACGGCAATCGCCAACAGAAGGAGCAAATTTTGCAAGATGGACGACATGCAGCTGGACGCTTCTCAGTAAGTCAGGATGAAGGAGGGATCAGCCTGTGAAAGGATTGAAAGACCGATTTGCTTGATGTAAGTATAACTGAAGAAAATGGTATTTATAGCGTATGGCTGTCATCAAGTGCCGAGGTCTTTTATAATTCGGGCTCAAAAATTAAGGCCATGGTTGAAGTGATGCAGAATGCTTATCGTAGCGCCCGCCGAGTTTTGGCGGTGGAAGCTGCGGCAATTGAATCGATTTCCGCGCGGCTGGATGAAGCGTTGTTTAATCGCGCCTGTGAATTAATCCTGTCGATCACGGGGCGAGTTGTGGTGATGGGAATGGGCAAGTCCGGCCATATTGCCCGCAAAATTGCGGCCACGATGGCCAGCACCGGTACGCCGGCGATGTTTGTTCATCCAGCGGAAGCGGCGCACGGCGATTTGGGCATGATTACCCGGCAAGATCTGGTACTGATTTTGTCCAACTCAGGCGAAAGCGACGAATTGCTGGCTATTTTGCCCAGTCTGAAGCGTCTGGCGGTGCCTATTGTCTCGATGACCGGGCAGGCCAAATCCACATTGGCGGTGGAGGCTCAGGTTCATCTTGATGTGGCGATTGCCGAGGAGGCCTGTCCGCACAATCTGGCGCCAACCGCCAGCACGACTACGGCCTTGGCGTTGGGTGATGCGCTGGCGATTGCCTTGCTGGAGGCGCGCGGTTTTCAGGCGGATGATTTTGCCTTATCGCATCCGGGTGGCAGCCTGGGGCGTCGCCTGCTGGTGCATGTCCGCGATTTGATGCACGGCGGCGCAGCCTTGCCAGTGGTGCAGGAGAATATGAGCTTGCGTGATGCCTTGCTGGAAATCAGCCGCAAAGGTATGGGCATGACGGCGGTCGTCGACGCTGCTGGCCATTTGCAGGGCATCTACACCGATGGCGATTTGCGCCGCACACTGGATCACGACTATGACTTGCGTGCAACGTCGGTGGCGACGGTAATGACGCGTAATCCTGCTACCATAGAGGCTCAGCGCCTAGCTGCCGAGGCGGCGGCCATTATGGAAGAGCGGCGCATCAACGGTTTGCTCGTTCTGGATGAGGGGCGGCTGGTGGGGGCAATCAATATGCACGATCTATTGCGTGCCAGAGTGGTTTAATGGGGTATTGCCCTGTACCTTATTGTTCACAATGATTTCAATGATATACCCTGAGTAAAAAACAAATGATCGAGCAAGCCAAACAAGTAAAATTAATGATTTTTGACGTCGATGGTGTCATGACCGATGGCGGTCTGTATTTCACCGACGCGGGCGAAGAGCTCAAGGCATTTAACTCGCTCGATGGTCATGGCCTGAAAATGCTGCAAAACAGCGGCGTCAAGCTTGCCATTATTACCGGACGCCAATCGCAGCTGGTCGCGCATCGCGCGCGCAACCTGGGGATTGATTATGTTCATCAGGGGGCGCACGACAAGCTGGCGTCATTTCAGGCTCTGCTGGCCGAAGTTGGCGTTAGCGCTCAGGACTGCGGCTATATGGGCGATGATGTGATTGATCTGCCCGTGATGCGCCGTGTCGCATTTGCCGTCTCGGTACCGGCTGCGCCAGAACTGGTGCAACAGTACGCCCACTATGTCACCGGGCGGCAGGGCGGACACGGCGCGGTACGTGAAGTTTGCGAGCTGATCATGCAGAGTCAGAACACCTGGGATGCCGCCATGGCTCCCTATCTGGAATAAGGCATTCATTTTGCGCAGTTTAACCATATGGGCTTTGCCCCTGATGCTGCTGCTGCTCGTTGCGGCACTCATTTGGGGTTTGAGTCGTGCGGCTATCGACGTTGTCGCGCAAAAAGCGGTGAGCCCGGATTCGCCCGACATGATTACCCAACGCGGGGTGCTGGTGCGTTTTGACGAGCAGGGTTTAAAGCGCTCCGAGTTGATTGCGGCGGAAGTGAGGCATATTCAGCAGCAAGACACCATGCTGTTTGAGCAGCCCAAGCTGATTCAGACCGAGCCGGGAAAACCGGTGATGACCGTAACAGGCGAGCGCGGTAAAAGTATTTTGAAAGCATCGCAGGTCTGGTTTTACGGCCAGACTCGCTTGGAGCGCGCGCCCTTTAACGGGCAGGCGGCCTTACTGATCCGCAGCCGGGATATCTGGCTTGATCAGGCCAGTCAGCAAGCCAGCTCAAATGCCCCGGTGGTTGCCGATATGGGCCCGCATCATGCTGAAGCTGTCGGATTTGTGGCTGACAACAATGCACAAACGCTAATTTTAAAATCTAAGGTAAAAATGACTTATGTTCCGACCGCTCGTACTGCCCTTGTTGGCACTGCTGCTCAGTAATCTGGCTGTTGCAGAAACGGCTGACCGTGACAAGCCGATGAATATCGTGGCTGATAATTGCACGCTGGACCAGAAAACCCAGCAAAGCGTCTGCACCGGCAATGTGGTCGTCACTCAGGGAACGATGATTATGCGCGCCGACAAGCTCACCACCCGTCAGGATGAACAGGGTAACCAGTACGCCAAAGGTGAGGGGCGCCCGGTGCGCTTCAAGCAAAAACTCGACTCAGGTGAAATGCTCGATGCTGAAGCGCTGCGCTTTGACTATGACGGTGCTAAAGGCCTGATGGTGCTGATGGATAAAGCCTGGATCAAGCGCAATCAGGATATGGTCGTTGGCGACACCATTACCTATGACATGAATACCGAGTATTACCAGGCGCTGAGCAAGGCAGGTGGCCGCGTCAACATCACTTTGACTCCGAAAAAGAAAGATGCGTCGCAATGAGCACATTAAAAGCCCAGCATTTGCAAAAAACCTATAAAAAACGCACCGTAGTCCGCGATGTATCGCTGGAAGTGAGCCGGGGTGAAGTGGTTGGCCTGCTTGGCCCCAATGGAGCGGGCAAAACCACCAGTTTTTACATGATTGTCGGGCTGGTCAATATGGATCAGGGCTCGATTGAGCTCGATGGTGTTGATGTTAGCCGCCAGCCCATTCACAAACGGGCTCGACTGGGGCTGGGCTATTTGCCGCAGGAAGCGTCGATTTTTCGCAAAATGACCGTGGCCGAAAATATCAAAGCCGTGCTGGAGTTGCACTATGACGACAAAGCGCAAATTGACGAGCGGCTAGATGAGTTATTGCATGATCTGCACGTTGGACATTTGCGCGACAGCAGCGCGATGAGCTTGTCAGGTGGCGAGCGCCGCCGGGTGGAAATTGCCCGTGCTCTGGCGTCTAACCCGCAGTTTGTCTTGCTTGATGAGCCCTTTGCCGGCGTTGATCCGATCGCGGTGATCGATATTCAGCGCATTATCGGCTTTCTGAAAGAGCGCGGTATCGGCGTACTGATTACCGATCACAATGTGCGTGAAACCCTAGGGATTTGTGATCGTGCCTATATTATCTCGGAAGGTGCCGTGATGGCCGCTGGCAAACCGGCTGAGATCGTGAATAATGAAGAAGTCCGCCGCGTGTATCTGGGCGAGCATTTTCGCATGTAGCTTTTTTATATTATCGCTGGATTTATGAAGCAATCACTGCAGCTGCGCATGTCGCAGCAGCTCAATCTAACGCCCCAGTTGCAGCAGTCGATCAAGCTGCTGCAACTGTCTACGCTCGATTTCAATCAGGAAGTCGAGCAATACCTAGCAGATAACCCTTTACTTGAACGTGAAGATACGGCCGATCAGCCGGATGCTACCGAGCAGGCTCAGTCAGACACAGCCGAAACCAGTGCCGAGCAGGGCGATGATCTGGACGGTTTGCGTTGGGACGAAGTCAAAAGCGGGGCTTCTTTTGATGATGACGATGAGCATGACCCCACCTTGCGTGTCGCCATCGAGGTAACGTTGCGCGACCATTTGCTGCAGCAAGCACGCTTGCTGGGATTATCGGCGCGCGATCATGCTTTGCTCGCTTTACTTATTGAAGCGCTGGACGAAGATGGCTTGCTGACACAGGAGCTTGATGAGATTTTTGCGCAATTGCCTGACGAGCTGGTGCAGGAGTTTGAACTGGAGGTGGATGAGCTGCGCACTGCCCATCAACATCTGATGCAACTGGAGCCGCTGGGAATCGGTACGCGTTCTTTGTCCGAATGCCTGCTTTTGCAATTGAAATCCGCCCCGCGCTTGCCCGAGTACGAATTGGCACGCCAGTTGATTGACGCCGGATTGGAATTATTAGCGGTGCGTGACTTTGCCCGGATTAAAAAACAGTTCCATTGTGACGAAGATCAGTTACGGCAGGCGCAGCAGATTATTCGCAGCCTTAATCCGCGGCCCGCAGCCAACTGGGGCGCGGATACAACACGTTATGTTGTGCCGGATGTGCTGGTGCAAAAGTTGCGTGGCCGCTGGACCGTGCGCTTGAATCAGGCCGCCCAGCCCAAAATTAAAGTCAATGAAATGTATGCGCGGCTCTTACAGGGCGAAGCAGGCGAGAGCATGGCTGGTGCTTTGCAGGAAGCTAGGTGGTTGATTAAAAGCATAGAACAGCGCGGCAGTACCATTTTGCGAGTAGCCCAAGCGATCGTCGCGCGACAACAAGCTTTCTTCGAGCACGGCGAAGTAGCAATGAAGCCCATGGTCTTGCGTGACATTGCTGACGAGCTGGAATTACACGAATCGACAATTTCTCGTGTGACAACGCAAAAATTTATGCTGACACCACGGGGCGTTTTGGAGTACAAATACTTCTTCGGTAGCCATGTTGAAAACGACAGCGGTGGCGAAAATTCGGCTACATCGATCAAGGCTTTGATCAAACAGCTGGTAGCACAGGAAAATCCGAAGAAACCCCTATCGGATAGTGCTATAACTGAAGAACTCGCAAGGCAAGGTGTTGCAGTAGCGCGGCGCACCGTGGCCAAGTATCGGGAGGCGCTGAACATAGCGCCTGCCAGTCAGCGCAAAAGCCTGTAGCAGGGCGATATAAATCGAAGGAGCAATAATATGAACCTCAACATCAGCGGTCATCATCTTGAAGTTACTCCAGCTATCCGTGAGTATGTCAGCAGCAAAATCGAGCGCGTGATTCGTCATTTCGACAACGTCATCGATGCTTCTGTGATTCTGACGGTAGACAAACTGCAGCACAAAGCCGAGGTCACAGTGCATGTGAGCGGCAAAGACATTCACGTTGAGGCGATTGAGGAAGATTTGTACGCCGCGATCGATGTCCTGATGGACAAACTGGATCGTCAGGTGGTCAAACACAAAGAAAAAATGTCTTCACATCGCAATGAAGCGATCAAACACCAAGCGGTGATTGAAGAATAATTCGTTGCGTAAGCAAGACAACGGGAACGCCGCGAGTCGTTCCCGTTTTTGTTTCTGAGCAAGGCAAGTACAATACCCAGTCCACTAGGGAATACAGACAGACCATGAGCCTGATTACCAAAATTCTGCCAACCAGCAATGTTTTTCTGGATCTAGACGTTGGCAGCAAAAAACGCGTTTTTGAGCACGTGGGCATTGTGTTTGAAAATAGCCACGGCATTGCGCGCAGCGTGATTTTTGATAGCCTGTTTGCCCGCGAAAAGCTCGGTTCTACCGGCTTGGGGCAGGGCGTGGCGATTCCGCACGGCCGGATTAAAGGCCTGAAAGAAGCCACGGGTGCTTTTGTCCGCCTGAAAGAGCCGATTCCGTTTGACGCGCCGGATAGCAAGCCGGTGTCGCTGATTTTTGTCTTGCTGGTGCCTGCCAATGCCACTGATCTGCATTTGCAGATTCTCTCCGAGCTGGCGCAACTCTTTTCGGACAAGCAATTGCGCGAAGAGCTCAATACCTTGCCGGAGCCGCATCTGGTGTGGGAGCGCATCGCAAACTGGCTGCCGTACGGCGCCGATTTCGCGTAACTGCATTAAGCTAGACTCCGTTTGCTTAGCTGGTTAATATCAAGACTGCATCTCATCGGTGCAGTTTTTTTTTGAGAATCGTATGCCCCAGATTACTGCCCGCCAATTATTTATTGATAACGCCGAAAAATTGCGCCTGACCTGGGTTGCAGGTCAATCTGGGGCCAATAATCTGCTCTCGAATGATGCTAGTGAGCAAAAGCCGTCACTCTCGCTGGTTGGGCATTTGAATTTTGTTCATCCGAACCGGATTCAGGTACTGGGGATTGCCGAGATTGCCTACGTAAACAGCCTCTCGCCGGATGTACAGCTCAATAGTCTCAATCAGCTTTTTGCCAGCGAAATGGCGGCGATGATCGTTGCCAATGGGCAGATTGTTCCCGATGCGCTGCGCGACGCAGCTGAACGACACCACGTTCCCTTATTGACCAGTCCCGAGCAATCCCCATATTTAATGGAGGTATTGCGCTACTACCTAAGCAAGGCGCTGGCTGTATCGACACACCTGCATGGGGTATTTCTGGATGTGCTGGAAGTCGGCGTTTTGCTAACTGGTGAGTCGTCAATGGGTAAATCCGAGCTGGCGCTGGAGCTGATTTCACGTGGCCACGGTTTGGTCGCCGATGATGTAGTCGAGGTCTATCGGACTAATCCGGAAACGCTGGAAGGTCGCTGCCCGCCGATGTTGCGCGATTTTCTCGAGGTGCGCGGGATCGGGGTCTTGAATATCCGCACCATCTTTGGCGAAACGGCCGTGCGCCCGAAAAAAACCTTGAAACTGATCATCCATCTGGCCAAGGCTGGCGGCGAATCGCTTGCGCCAGTTGATCGCTTGCAAATGCAGGCGGCCACGCAGGCGATTCTGGATGTGCCGATCCGCAAGCTGGTGATACCGGTTGCCGCCGGGCGTAATCTGGCGGTGCTGGTTGAATCGGCAGTGCGCAATTATATTTTGCAGCTACGCGGGATTGATTCAACGCGCGAATTTATCGAACGGCATCAGAAATTTATGGAAATGGGCGAATAAATGCCGACTCCACAGCAAGTCGTGTTGTTATCTGGTTTGTCTGGCGCTGGCAAGTCGGTGGCTTTGCGGGCGCTGGAAGATCTGGGCTATTATTGCCTCGACAATCTGCCGGCCCCCTTATTGCCACAAGCAGTGTCCATGCTGGATCTGGATGGTTATCCGCGCGTAGCGATTGCGGTCGATGCCCGTAGTGCGCATAACCTGACCAGCCTGCCCGAACATCTGGCCGCCTTGTTGCAGCTGAACGTGGATGTGCGCGTGCTGTTTCTGGAGGCCAATGATGAAACTATCATCAAGCGCTACTCCGAAAGCCGCCGCAGCCATCCGCTGTCTAATGGCCAGCTCACCGTGAGCGAATGCATCGGGATGGAGCGCGAAGTGCTCGGTGATATTCGCGAAATGGGGCATTGCATCGATACCAGCGGCATGGCTGCGTCCAAGTTGCGGCAGTGGATCCGTGACTTTATTGCTTCGGATAAAGCCAAGCTGACGCTGATTTTTGAATCATTCGGTTTCAAGCATGGCATTCCGCTGGATGCCGATTTTGTGTTTGACGCGCGTTGCCTGCCCAATCCCTATTACGACCCTGATTTGCGCCCGCTGACGGGAATGGATAAGCCGGTGGCGGATTTTCTCGTGCGCCAGCCTACTGTGGGCCCGTATCTGACGCATATCTTGGGCTTTCTGGAGCGTTGGCTGCCCGAGTTCGAGCGCGATCAGCGCAGCTATGTCACCGTGGCAATTGGCTGTACCGGCGGTCAACACCGCTCGGTGTATCTGGCCGAGGAGCTCAAACGGCATTTTGCCCGTTCCCGGCAGGTGATGATCCGCCACCGCGAGCAAGATGGTTATTGAAAGCTGGCGGCTGCTGAAATGGGGCGATGTGCTGTGTCTGCTGCTACTGGCTGCGCTATGGGGTGTGCTGACGTATTGGAGCTGGGCGCAGCCACGAGCAACGCGGGTCCGGATTTATCAGGATGGCCAGGTGTATGCCGAGCTTGATCTGATGGCCGCCAAAACCTTGCACGTGACCGGGCCTTTGGGCGAAACGGTCGTCGAAGTGGCCTCGGGGAAGGCGCGGATTGCCGCTGATCCTAGCCCGCGCCAGTATTGCGTGCAGGCGGGGTGGTTGCAGCAGGCAGGGCAGAGTGCCATTTGCCTGCCTAACCGAACCAGCATTGAACTTGTTGGCCATCAGCCGCGTGCTTATGACAGCCTCAGTTACTAAGCGTACTGCTAAACACACCGCGCCCAAGCGTATTCAGATTACGCCGCAGGACGCCTATATTGCGCGCCTGGCAGCGTATGCAATTGTGTTGAGTGTGCTCGAGTCGGGCATCCCATCGCCCATCCCGGGCGTGAAACCGGGTCTGGCCAATATTGTAACGCTGATTGCGCTGGAACGTATGGGCTGGAAAGCCGCTGCCTGGGTGAGTATCCTGCGTATACTTGGGGCCAGTATTGTGCTGGGCGGTATCTTTTCGCCGGGTTTTGCACTCAGCCTGGCGGGCGGTGTATTGAGCTTGCTGGTACTGGCGCTGTGTCAGTTTTTGCCCCGGCGGCACTTTGGCATGGTCAGTATTTCCTTGCTCTCAGCGCTGGCGCATACCGCAGGGCAATTGCTACTGGCGCGGCTGTGGCTGATTCCGCACGATGGCATTATTTATTTGATCCCGCTGTTGAGCGGCATGGCGCTGGTATTTGGCTTTGTGAACGGTGTGATTGCCGAGCGTTTACTCAGGCAGTATCCGGCGCAAGCACCGGCATCGATCGCTAATGCTCACACGCAGCAAACGCACTGACCCCGACAGGATTTAGCATGAAAACGATTACTCTGGCTTTTACTGGCGCATCCGGTTTGCCTTACGGGCTACGCACGCTGGAATGCCTGCTGGCTGCTGGTTGCACGGTGCGCTTGGTGTATACCTCGGTGGCGCAGATTGTGGCCAAGCAGGAAATGAATCTGAGCTGGCCTTCGCGTGCTGCGGATCTGGCCGAGCTGTTGCGTGCGCAGTACCAATTGGCCGATCCGGCGCAATTGCAGGTTTATGGTCAGCAGGAGTGGTTTGCGCCGATGGCTTCGGGCTCCAATCCGGGTGACGGCATGGTGGTGGTGCCGTGTACGATGGGCGCGCTTTCGGCGATTGCCAACGGCGCTTCGGATAATCTCTTGGAGCGCGCTGCCGATGTGATGATCAAAGAGCGAAAAACGCTGATCGTTGTGCCGCGCGAGACGCCGTATTCGGCAATTCATCTCGAAAATATGCTCAAACTCGCCCGGCTGGGCGTGGTGATTTTGCCGCCCAATCCGGGCTTTTATCATCACCCGACACAGGTGTCGGATCTGGTTGATTTTGTTGTCGCGCGCATACTGGATCAGTTGCAAGTGCCGCACCAGTTGATGCAGCGCTGGGGCGAGTAGGGGGTATTGCCTTGTAGCCTATGATTCAAATAGGCTACAGACATATACCAAGGGGAAGCTTTTAAGAGTTCGAAAGTCGGCTGAGGCTAACGCGGCGGAATAGCCAGAGTAAAGACAAGGCGGCAAAGGTCAAGGCCACCACCAGCGCTAACCAGTAGCCCTGAGCGCCATGTGCTGCAATCGGGCCGAGGCCAAAAGTCAGTGCATAGCCCAGCGGCAGGCCAATCAACCAGAAAGCTAGCAAATGCAAGACCATCGGCAACCGGGTCGATTGGTAGCCGCGCAGAACGCCGCTGGCCACCACTTGAGTGGCATCGGAAAACTGAAATAATCCGGCAAACACCAGCAATTGCGTCGCCAGCGCCAGCACAGCGGCATCCTGGGTGTAAAGCCGGGCAATCTGGCCACCCAGCAGCATTGTTAAGCCGCCACCCAGCGCCGCCACAATCAGGCCTAGCCGAACGCCATTCTGGCCGATCAACCGTGCTTGTACCCAGTCACCAGCCCCTGCCGCGTGCCCCACGCGCACTGTGAGTGCTGTGCCTATCGCCATTGGGATCATAAACAGCAAGGAGGCAAAATTAAGCGCCACCTGATGTGCCGCTACCGCCGTGGTGCCAAGACGGGCGATCAGCAAGGCAATCAGGCTGAAGGCACTGACCTCGATAAAAAACATCATGCCAATGGGTATACCCAGCTTGGCCAATTGCCACTGAGCCTGCCAGTCAATACCCCTGATTTTGTCAAAAGGATGAGTGCCCCGATACACCGGTGCATGCCGGATCCAGAGCAGCCACATCAGCGCACTGACCCACATGCACAAAGCCGTAGCCCACCCGCATCCGACTGCCCCCAGCGCTGGAAAACCAAAATAACCGTAAATCAGCACCCAGTTGGCCGGAATATTCAACGCCAGCGCAATCAAGGCAATTACCATCATTGGTTTGGTTTGATTAAGCGCCGAGCTATAGCCATACAAAACCCGGCTGATCGCTAGCGCAGGCAAGCCCCAACTCACTGCAGCCAGAAAACGCTTGGCTTTATCGGCGACTTCGGCCGTCAAGCCGAGGTGATCAAACACCGGCAAGACCGCATGCGCAATCAGCATGGCCATCCCACCGGCCAGAATGGCCTGATACAGAGCCTGCTGGGTCAGGCCCGGCAACTCGGCCTGGGCATTGGCACCCACTCTTTGCGCCGCCAGCGGGCTGATGGCCAGCAATAAACCCATCAGCGTGACGATCAGCGTGGTCCAGATCGACGCACCCACCGATACGGCAGCCAGATCAGCCGCCGAAACGTGCCCGGCCATCACGGCATCGACAAAAGCCGTTCCGGTTTGGGCCAACTGGCCGACCATAATCGGCCAGGCTAGTACCCAGGTTGCTTTGGCGTCTATTCGTAATGACATGGTGTCCTAAGCGGTGTGTGGCGTGTGCCGTGCGGGTTCGTAATGGGCTAGCAGATCGACAAATCGCAGCTGGAACGACAGCGCCTGATCCAGATTGAGTTTGAAAATCAGCACACTACCATCGGCTAAGTTCTGCGTGGACAGCCCGGCACTGAGCGCTGCGGCATAGGCCAGACCAAGCTGTGCAGGCGCAGCGCCTGGTGCCAGTTTGAGCAGCAATCGCGAATGTTCCCGGTAATGCAGATGCAATTGAAAGCGCACGACGGCGGGTGTAGCTGTATGTGTCACTGCAGGTATGGCGCGGTTTACGCTGGTATCGTCTAAACAGTCGTACATTGGGCAAACTCCTGAATGAAGTTGCCGGCAGCCTGGGCTGCCGACGCTTTAGCGGTATTTGGGCCGGATTGGCCCGCGCGCCCCGCAAGTTGTCGATTAATAGGCGCAACAGCACGGCAATAAAAAAGCCACGGCTCGCGTGGCTGGATGCTATGCACGCTTTAGCAGATTATTTAAAGCGCCCTGCAAGCTGTTTTCAACTCAGCGCTAGTTTTATTCTGCCCCGCACCGCAAGCAGGGTCAAGATCGGTAGTTTCCCGTACGTGCCTAATCGGGCTGTTTTGAATCCAGCCAGATCGTCACGGGCCCGTTATTGGTCAGCGAGACCTGCATATCGGCACCAAATTGCCCGGTGGCGACGGGACGCCCCAGCTTGTGCGCCAGCGTAGCTACAAACTGCTCGAACAAAGGCTCGCTGATGGCGCCCGGCGCGGCGGCACTCCAGCTGGGGCGATTGCCTTTTTTACAGCTGGCGTACAGGGTAAATTGGCTAACCGCCAGCACTTCGCCTGCGACATCAATAACCGAACGGTTCATAACCCCCAGTTCATCGTCAAAAATGCGCAAATTGCTAATTTTACTAGTCAGCAGTTCAATGTCTGCGGCGGTGTCCGTATGAGTGACCCCCAGTAGCAGTAGCAAACCGTGATCAATTTTGCCGACGACATGTTGGGCAACGGTAACCTGAGCCGAACTAACCCGCTGAATAAGAACACGCATTAACGTACAGCCAAAGAGGAAAGATGCGGATACTGCGATATCTTGAGCTGGCTGTCAAAAGCGCCCTGGTGCCCGTCGGGCAAGCCCTGTAAGAGCTGTTCTTGCAGACTGGCGGCTTCACGCGGCGCATGTTGATGCAGTTGCCGCAAATCTTTGAGCAAATGGCGCTGGAAGAACGTCAGCCCTTCGCTGTCCTCAAGAAACAGCGTCAATTGCCGCGACTGCCCCGACATCAGCGCCATCTCGATCCGGAAGGCAAGGTCATCCCGATCACGCAGAAGCTGCTGGATGGCGAGCTTTTGCTGGGCTTCGATCAACATTGGATGCTTGAATTTTCTAGCTGAAGTCTCTGGCATTGTTGTGTACCACAGTGGAGAGGAGAATTCATTGCGCCGACTATGGGCTTGAGCGAATGAAGCTTATTCCTTAATTTATAAGTAAATTTTTTATTCCGGGCCGATTCTTGCTGTTTTCCAACTAGCCAGATATACGGAATTTCTCTAATATCAAGGGCTTGCTCTGAAGCACAGACAAAAGTCTGGATTGCAGTCGCAAATCACAGAGGGCAGTGCTTGGTGTTTTGTTATCGGATAAGGAAAAGAAAATGAAACGGGTTGGTTTAGTCGGTTGGCGCGGTATGGTGGGCTCGGTTCTGATGCAGCGTATGCAGGAAGAACGCGATTTTGATGTAATTGATCCCGTCTTTTTCACCACATCGCAAGCAGGTCAGGCAGCGCCGAACTTCGGTAAAGATGCTGGTACCCTGAAAGACGCTAACGATATTGCACAATTGGCCGAGATGGATGTGATTATCTCTTGCCAGGGCGGCGACTACACGACTGCGGTATTCTCTAAATTGCGTGCAGCGGGTTGGGAAGGCTACTGGATTGACGCGGCCTCAACGCTGCGTATGGAAGACGATGCCGTAATTATCCTCGATCCGGTGAACGACGACGTGATCCAGGGCGCGTTGGCTAAAGGCGTGAAAAACTACATCGGTGGCAACTGTACCAACTCGATCATGCTGATGGGTATGGGCGGTTTGTTTAAAGCGGGTTTGGTTGACTGGGTATCCTCAATGACCTACCAAGCAGCTTCAGGTGGCGGCGCGAATCACATGCGCGAATTGCTCAAAGGCATGGGCGTGGTTTACAACTCGGTGGCTGACGAGCTGGCAACGCCATCGTCTGCAATTCTGGAAATCGATAAAAAAGTCGCACACACGATTTCTAACGACGTACCGACCGAATTCTTCGGCGCGCCATTGGCGGGTGGCTTGATCCCTTGGATCGACAAACAGCTCGACAACGGTCAATCGAAAGAAGAGTGGAAAGGCCAAGCCGAAGTGAACAAAATCCTCGGTACTGACGCAACGATTCCAGTCGATGGCTTGTGCGTGCGTATCGGCGCAATGCGTTGCCACAGCTTGGCTTTGACGATCAAACTGAAACGCGATCTGCCATTGGCAGAAATCGAATCCATCATCAAATCGGGCAACGATTGGGTGAAATGGGTGCCCAACGATAGAGAAGTCAGCGTGAAAGAGCTGATCCCAGCGCAAATCACTGGCAAGCTTGATATTGGTGTAGGCCGTGTTCGTAAACTGAATATGGGCCCAGAGTACATCAGCGCGTTTGTGATTGGTGACCAGTTGCTGTGGGGGGCTGCCGAGCCATTGCGTCGCATGCTGCGGATTTTGCTGGCTAAGTAATTAGATTATTCAATAAAGTCTTTTGAAGCTACTCACCCCGCAATCTTTATTATTGCGGGGTGAGTAGCTTAATCCCCGCCCAAGTTTTTTTAATGCTCATCCCTTACAAAAGCCGGGATTAGCACTCAAACTTGGCTCAAATCAGCTGCAGCCTAGCCAATCAGGCTGACACTCTCTATATCGCCAGCAAAGCATTCAAATCTGACTCACTGATTTTTCTGTATCAATCCGGCCATCTGTTATTTTGCATATACGCTGACAACGCTCGGCCAGCTCAATGTCGTGCGTAACAATCACGAATCCGGTGCCGGTGTTTTGGGCCAATTCAATCATTAGATCAAAAACGGCCAAGGCGTTGCTGCGATCCAGATTGCCGGTGGGTTCATCGGCCAGCACGCAGGCGGGCTGGGTCACCAAAGCTCGGGCGATGGCGGCTCTTTGCCTTTCTCCACCCGATAGTTCGCCAGGTTTGTGTTCCAATCGGTGTTCAAGTCCCACTTGAGCGAGCATTTTGCTGGCTTGCGTTAAGGCGGCAGCCTTGTCCATGCGCCTAATTAGCAAGGGCATGGCGACATTTTCTATCGCGCTAAATTCGGGCAGCAAATGATGAAACTGATAAATAAAGCCCAGATGTGTATTGCGTAACTGGCCGCGGGCAGTTTCACCCAGCGCAAACGGATCTTGCCCCATTAGCTCGATACTGCCGGAGCTGGGTTGATCCAGCGCGCCCAGCAAATGTAGCAAGGTTGATTTGCCCGATCCGGACGCGCCGACCAGTGCGGTAATCTCGCCCCGGTGCAGGCTGAAATTGATGTCGTGCAGTACCGGCGTACTCAGTTTTCCGCTTTGGTAGCTTTTGCATACATTGCGGGCACTGAGAATGATTTCAGAAGTATTCATGATGAACTCATCAAAATAATAGCTAAGCAGCTCACACAGTCAGCTCTGGCTGTGTGTGCGGCCTCGGCGCGGTGAGTGTTTTGCATCGGGGTCTATTCGTAGCGCAAGGC
The DNA here is from genome assembly GCF_009760905.1 of Chitinibacter sp. GC72. Taxonomy (GTDB): domain Bacteria; phylum Pseudomonadota; class Gammaproteobacteria; order Burkholderiales; family Chitinibacteraceae; genus Chitinibacter. Next base: position 36,083 of record NZ_VIRW01000008.1, read on the forward strand.
TTCGGCCGGGTTGACTCGGGACGCGCGCCAGCTTGGATAAAGTGTGGCCAGCAGAGCCAGCAACAGCGAGATCACGCCAATGCTGATCACATCGCTGCTGATGACCTTGCTGGGCAACTCGGTAATCAGATAAACATCGGCGGAAAGAATCTGGCTGCCGATCAGCCGTTCAATAAACGGGACAATCGTGCCAATATTGAGCGCAACCAGCACGCCGCCCACTACGCCACTGGCCGTGCCTATCACGCCTGACATGGCACCCTGAACCAGAAAGATCTTCATGATAGAAGCGGGGGAGGCGCCCAATGTCCGCAGGATGGCAATATCGGCCTGCTTGTCGGTCACAACCATCACCAGCGTGGAAACCAGATTAAACGCTGCTACCGCAACAATCAGCGTCAGGATAATAAACATCATGCGCTTTTCGATCTCAACCGCCCGGAAATAGCTGGGGTTTTCCTGGCTCCAGTCGGCAACGATCAGTTCGGGCAGGCTCCGGTTGATTTCCCTGGCCACCTGTCGTGCTTGAAATAGGTCGTCAAGTTTGACCCGCACGCCAGTTACTGCGTCGCCAGTACGATAGAGTTTTTGCGCGTCCGACAGGTGGATGAGCGCCAGATTGGCGTCGTATGGGTAGTAATCGGCCTTGAAAATGCCAACGATATCAAATTGGCGCAGGCGCGGAATGAGGCCAGCCGGCGTGACCTGGCCCTGCGGCGTAATCAGCGTGACCTTATCGCCCATGGTTACGCCCAGCTCCTGCGCCAGATTCCAGCCCAGAATCACCGAAAATTCATTAGCGCGCAAATCGGCCGCAGAGCCCACCAGCATTTTGTCGGTGATCTCGCTGACTTTAGGCTCTTGAGCCGGTTCAATGCCCCGCACCAGTACGCCTTTCACCTGGCTGCCATTGGTAAATAATCCCTGACCCAGCACATACGGCGCTGTTCCTTTTACATGCAGGTTCTGCTCGGCGGTTTGGGCCGCGTTTTGCCAGTTGCCCAGGGCGCTGCCCGGCCCAGTGATTGTTATGTGCGAGGCCATGCCCAGAATGCGGTTGCGCACTTCTTCCTGAAAGCCATTCATCACCGATAGCACAATAATCAGCGCGGCAACGCCCAGCCCGATGCCGGCAATCGAAATCAGCTGGATAAAGGAGATAAAGCCATTGCGGCGTTTTGCCCGTGTGTAGCGTAAGCCGATGAGTAGTTCAAACATAGCGCTTGCCAAAGTCAAAGTGGTGGCAGTTTAGCACAGGCTGCCGCATTGCCCGGCAACGCTTGTGTCGTCGGACCAAGCCGCATTGTGCAAGGTGCACCAAATCCGGGGTGGCAGACAGCGGGTGATGAGTTTGTGCTGGAGTTTGAATTTGATATGGCGGGTATTGCCCTGTATGCATTGATAAATATGATCTACAGGTCAATACCCTGGTGCTTGATTAATGTGGGAACAAACAGTTTTTGTCATTGCCATGATTTGCTGGCCGAGCTATTTAGGAGCTGCTCTGTGTGAGCAGTGTTGGTTTTGCCACGTTCTCCTAGGCAATTACCTGTATTTAAGCGTTTGCTACTTGACAAGACTTCGGGCGGGATTTAATTTTCAAACACTCGTTTGAAATTGATTTTCATCAACTACAAAATCTAGTCGCTGGAGCTCACGATGGATGCAGTAAAAAACCTCGATACATCGACCCGGATTTTAAATGCCGCCGAGCTGCTGTTTATCGATCATGGCTTTGATGGCACTTCAATGCGGCAAATCACTGCCGCGGCCGAAGTGAATATCGCCGCGGTCAACTACTATTTCGGTTCAAAAGACGGCCTGTTTCAGGCGGTGTTTGAACGCCGTGCCGAGCCATTCGTGCGGCTTTCATTGGCCAAGCTGACCGAGCTGGAGTCTACCGTACAGGCCAACGATCCAATCGCCATAGCCGAATCATTTTTATCGGCAGCGCTCGAAATGGGGAGCAAGCCGGAATATGGTGGCCTGGTGTTTGTCCGGCTGCTGGCGCGCACCTACATCGAGCCGCGCGCCATTTTGAAAGAAAAAATCCCGCAGCGCTATGGTGAATTGACCCGCCGTTATCAGCAGGCACTCGAACGCGCTTTGCCTGAATTATCGGCAGCAGAAGTCGCCTGGCGCTTTCACTTTATGACCAGTGCAATGTTTAACGCCTTTGCTGGCAATCATGTGCTGCGCCTGTTTACCGCCCAGCCCATGGTCAATGCGCGTGATCCACAGCGCGTGGCGCAAATGTTGCTTCCCTTCATTTCTGCAGGCTTAACCAGCCCGGCAGCTGTTCAGGCCTAGGAGGCTATCATGACCCTCGTTATTTGCATGGCAATTGTTGTGGTGTTGCTGGGGGCGCTGGCGTACTTGCGTGCGCCGCTCTGGCTTAGCTCGGTGCTGATTTTGGCCGGTGCGGCGTATGGCACATTTGCTCAGGACACATCGCCGATCTGGTTTTATCTCCTGCTGACCATCGCGATCATCCTGAATGTCAAACCGCTGCGCCAGATTATTCTGACCGGCCCCCTGTTTGGCATTTTCCGCAAAATTACGCCGCCGATGTCGCAAACCGAGCAAGAAGCCATCGACGCCGGTACGGTGTGGTGGGATAGAGAGTTATTCAGCGGCAAACCAAATTTTGACGAGCTGCACAGCTATCCTGAACCTAAACTCAGCGCTGAAGAAGAAGCGTTTATCAATGGCCCGACCGAGCAACTATGCGCGATGCTCGATGATTGGGATATCACGCAAAATCGCAAAGATTTGTCGCCCGAGGTCTGGGATTTCATCAAGCAAAACGGCTTCTTGGGCATGATTATCAAGAAGGAATACGGCGGCAAACAGTTTTCCAATTACGCGCACGCCCGTGTTGTAACCAAGATCGCGACACGTTCGGGCAGCGCAGCTGTGACGGTTATGGTGCCCAATTCGCTCGGCCCGGGCGAGTTGCTGCAACACTATGGCACTGAAGCGCAGAAAAACTACTATCTACCCCGTCTGGCCAAAGGCGAAGAACTTCCATGCTTTGCACTGACCAGCCCCGAAGCTGGCTCGGATGCGGGCGGTATTCCTGATTACGGCGTCGTGACGCGCGGCAGTTATACCGATAAACGCACTGGCGAGCGCCATGAGAACGTCCTCGGCATACGCCTGAGCTGGGAAAAACGCTATATCACACTCGGCCCGGTGGCGACGATTCTGGGTATGGCGTTTAAATTGTACGACCCCGATCATTTGATCGGCACCAAGGACGATGTGGGCATTACCTGCGCACTGATTCCGACCAATCATGATGGTGTGCACATTGGCCGCCGCCATTACCCCGGCACCAGCACTTTCCAGAATGGCCCGAACTGGGGCAAAGACGTGTTTATCCCGATGGATTGGGTGATTGGCGGGCAGGATTATGTCGGTCAAGGCTGGAAAATGCTGGTTGAGTGCCTGTCGGTTGGCCGCTGCATCTCACTGCCAGCGATGTCGGTGGCATCGGGGAAACTGGCTGCGTATACCACGGGTGCTTATGCGCGGATTCGTAGTCAGTTTGGCCTCTCAATTGGCCGCTTTGAAGGCGTCGATGAAGCTTTGGGTCGCATCGGTGGCTACACCTATCAGATGGATGCGGCGCAACGCTTGGCGCTGACCGCGCTCGATATGGGCGAAAAACCATCGGTCTTGTCGGGGATTTTGAAATACCACAATACCGAACGCATGCGCAAAACCATCAATGACGCCATGGACGTTCACGCTGGTAAAGCAGTATGTATCGGCCCGCGGAACTACTTGGCATTGGGCTACCAGGCGATACCCGTCGCTATTACGGTAGAGGGCGCGAATATTCTGACGCGCAGCATGATTATCTTTGGTCAAGGCGCAATTCGTTGCCATCCTTTTGTATTAAAAGAACTGCGCGCGGCAATGAGCAAGGATTTGAACGCCTTTGACGACGCGGTAATCGGCCATATCGGCTTTGCGATATCCAATAAAGTGCGTGCTTTCTGGCTCGGCCTCACTGGCGCACGCTTTGTTGTGTCACCGAAAGACGGGCCAACCGCGCAGAATTATCGCGATATTGTGCGGTTTTCCAGTGCTTTTGCTTTCCTCGCCGATCTGGGGATGGGTACGCTCGGTGGCAGCCTGAAATTTAAAGAGAAACTCTCCGCTCGCCTTGGTGATATGTTGTCCAACCTCTATATCGCCACCGCCGCACTGAAGAAATTTCACGACGATGGTGAGCCCAAAGAAGATCGTCCTCTGGTGCGCTGGGCCGTTGAAACTGCGCTCTACGATTGTCAGGAAGCAATGAATGGCTTTCTGGCCAATCACCCGAATCGCTTTATCGCCTGGTGCGCCCGCCGGATTGTATTTCCGTGGGGCATGAGCATGAAAGCGCCTGCTGATCGTGTGGGAACCCGGATTGCCCGCACGTTGATGGAGCCCTCGGTGGCGCGTGATCGTCTGGTGAAATACATGTATCGCCCGAATGACGAGGCAGATGCGGTCGGCGTGTTGGAGTTTGCCCTTAAAGCGGTGATTGAAACCGAAGGCGTGGAAAGCAAATTACGCCGTGCGCAGCGTGAAGGCCAGCTCAAAGCATTAACTGGCAGCGAGCGCTTGCAGGAAGCACTTGATCAGGGTTTGTTGACGCAGGAGGAATTTGCTGCGGTAACCCGCGCCCGCCGCCTCAAACGCGAAGTCATTATGGTCGACGATTTTGACGCCAATTTAAGCAACCCAGACCCTGATGCAATTCGGCGGACTATTGTTTAACGATGTCATCGCTGCGCCTGCGGCAATCAATGGCCCTAGGCCAGAATTGATTTGACCTGCAACTTGATACTGAATAAGGGTCGGACAAAGAGCTGGCTCATTGATGCACTGCCTCTTGGAGAAACGATAATGACGCAAAGCGCTTTTTCACTCAAAACCACGGTACGTTCGTTACAAATGATTGGCCTGCTTGGCGCTTTGCTCGGCTCTGGTCAGGCACTGGCTTCGGGCTATAACTTTGGCACGCAGAGTGCCAGCAATCAGGGCGTGGCCAATTCGGGCGCAGCCGGGATGAACGATGCTTCGGTTTTGTTCTATAACCCGGCAGGTCTGGCCCAGGTGGAAGGCACGCAAGTGGCGGGTGTGCTCAACTACATCATGCCTGACGGCAAATTTAGCGATACTGGATCAACGAATGCTGCAGGCCGCCCGATTGTGGGCAGCAATGGTGGCAGCTTTGGCGTGAGCACGCCGGTGCCGCATCTGTATCTATCGCATCAGCTGAATGATCGCCTGACCGTGGGTGCCGGGCTGTTTGTGCCTTTTGGTTCGCACACCGATTACAGCAAGGATTGGGTAGGGCGCTACAACACGACCGAAAGCTCGCTGTCGACGTTTAATTTCAACCCTTCGCTGGCCTACAAAGTGAACGAGATGCTGACGATTGGTGCTGGTGTGAGCGTGCAGTATATCGACGGCAAGCTGGCCAAACAGCTGGATCTGGGCTCTTCGGCCGCACGTTCGGCGTTGACTGCCGTGTGTACGCCAGCCCCATTGTCGCCACAATGTACTGCCGTACGTGCCGCTGCTGCGCAGATTTCCAGCAATACCGCTTACGATGGCAGTAGCGAGGTGAGTGGTGACGATATAGGGTATGGCTTTAACCTTGGCGCAACCATTAACTTCTCGGCCGATACCCGTATGGGTATTGCGTATCGCTCGGCCATCCGCCACAAGCTGGAGGGTGATGCGAAATTTACTGTGCCGCAAAACTTCGCCAGCAGCCCACTGGGGCCGGTGCTGGGGGGCGGCATTCAAGCTGGCCTGAATGCCCAACTGAGCAATACCAAAGCCACTTTGCAGGTTGAAACCCCGGAATCTTTCTCGATTAATGGCTTTCACCAGATTAATGAGCAATGGGCAGTCATGGCCGATTACACCTGGACCCGCCATTCGCGATTTGAAGAGATCCGTATCAAGCTCGATGGCAAGGCTGACTCGGTCACGCCAACCAATTGGAACAACACCAGCCGTTACTCCATTGGTGCAACGTATAAAGCCAGCGAAAAATGGCTGATCCGTACTGGTCTGGCATACGACAATGCGCCGGAAAACGACGCCAACCGCATTGCCAGCATCCCCGACAGCGACCGGATCTGGGTGGCACTGGGTGCCAACTACGCTATTTCGCCAAGCCAGTCGATTGACATTACCGCGATCTACGTTGATCTGGCCAAGGCCAAAGTGGCACAAACCGACCAGAACGGCGCAACAGTACGGGGCAATTACGATGTCAGCTCTATCACCCTGGGCGCGCAGTACAACCATCGTTTCTGATTGTTAACGCCATCCGGGGCGCTGGTCACTGGCCAACCCCGGATCAATCAGGCAGGGCCATGCCCTGTGTTACACCAGCTCAGCCGAGGCCACCACAATGACTGTATTGAAACAACCAGCAACGCCGCAGATCCGCCGTGTCGCCGTATTGGGCGCAGGCGTGATGGGCGCGCAAATCGCCGCGCATTTATCCAATGCCGGGATTACCACGGTGCTCTTTGATTTGCCCGCACCGTCGGGCGAGCCCAATGGCATTGCACTCAAAGCGATTGAAAACCTGAAAAAGCTCAAACCGGCTCCGCTGATGTCGGCGAGCCGTGTCGATGGCATAACACCCGCCAATTATGGCAGCGATCTGGCCCTGCTGGCCGATTGCGATCTGGTGATCGAAGCGATTGCCGAGCGCCTCGATTGGAAATCAGATCTCTACGCCAAAATCGCGCCGCATCTAGCGCCGCATGCGATTTTAGCGACCAATACCTCGGGTCTGTCGATTGAGAGTCTGGCGCAAGCTGTGCCTGCCGAGCTGCGTGCGCGTTTTTGCGGTATCCATTTTTTCAACCCGCCACGTTATATGTATCTGGTTGAACTCATTGCTACGCAAGGCGTACACGGCGATACCCTCGATGCTTTGGAAACTTTCCTGACGCTGCGTCTGGGCAAAGGCGTAGTACGCGCCAAAGATACGCCCAACTTTATCGCCAACCGCATCGGCGTTTTCTCGATGCTGGCGACGATCAAGCATGCGCAGGATTTCGGCATTCGCTTTGACGTTGTGGACGATCTCACTGGCCCGCGTTTGGGGCGGCCTAAATCAGCCACTTTCCGCACCGCCGATGTGGTGGGCTTGGATACCTTCGCGCATGTCGTTAAAACAATGACCGATACGCTGGGTGATGATCCGTGGCATAAGCTGTTTGCATCGCCCGAGTGGCTGCAAAAGCTGATCGCTGGCGGCGCTTTGGGGCAGAAAACCCGCCAGGGTATTTATAAAAAAGTCGGCAAAGATTTGCTGGTGCTCGATCCTGCAACAGGTGATTACGTCGCTGGCGGGCAAAAAGGTAGCGATGCTGTCAAAGCATTGCTCAAGATTGCTGATCCTGCCGAACGGATTTGCGCACTGCGCGAATCTGAGCTGCCTGAGGCGCAATTTATCTGGGCTTGTCTGCGCGATGTGTGGCACTACATCGCCGTACAGCTGGAGCACATTGCCGATAACGCCCGTGATGTGGACTTTGCGATTCGCTGGGGCTTTGGCTGGAATCAAGGCCCGTTTGAAATGTGGCAAGCGGCTGGCTGGCAAGCAGTTGCTCAGGCCATTAACGCTGATATCGCAGCAGTTAAAACACTGTCTGCTACGGCGTTGCCAGCCTGGGTGTTGAATCGTGACGGCGTGCATGGCGAGCAAGGCTCGTTCAATGCGGCGAGTGGCGCCTTGGTGGCGAGATCGAACTTGCCGGTGTATCAACGTCAGCTTTATCCGCCGCAAGTGCTGGGTGAAGTAGCGCCCGATTACGGCCAAACAGTCTATGAAAATGACAGCGTACGTATGTGGTTGCCGCCCGTTGCTGCAGGCGGCAACGATGTACCGGTACTGTCATTCAAAACCAAGGCCCATTGTATTGGTGCTGGGGTATTGGCTGGGGTGCAAGAAGCTATCAAGATCGCAGAGCAATACTATCAAGGTCTGGTGATCTGGCATCCAGAAGCGCCATTCTCGGTCGGTGCTGATTTGATGAGCATGGGCCCGGCGTTTATGACCGGTGATTTTGCCGCAATTGAAACCATGGTCGCCGAATTTCAAAACACCTCGCAAGCCATTAAATACGCCAAAGTGCCCGTCGTTGGCGCGGCACAAGGCTACGCTTTTGGCGGCGGTTGCGAGTTCTTGATGCACTGCGCCCGCGTGGTGGCGCATGTTGAAACCTATATTGGTCTGGTCGAAGTCGGCGTCGGCCTCTTACCAGCTGGCGGTGGTTGCAAAGAGTTTGCACTGCGCGCATCCAAGCTGGCGCGCAACGGCAATATTCTGGAAATCCTGAAAGATTATTACCTTGCGATGGCGACCGCCAAAGTCGGCACCAGTGCCGAAGAAGGTCAGCAGATCGGCTATTTGAAAGAGTCTGACGTCATCGTGATGAACGCCAATGAGCTGCTGTTTGTCGCTCAAGCGCAAGTCCGCGCAATGGCCGCCACGGGCTATCGCGCACCGGTGCCGCCCAAAGCCTTTGCGGTGGCGGGGCGTTCGGGGGCGGCGACTATTCGTGGTCAGCTCGTTAATATGCTCGAAGGTGGGTTTATTTCCAAATACGACTATCACATCGGCATGCAAATCGCTGATGTGGTCACCGGCGGCGACGTTGAGGCGGGCACCTTGGTGAACGAGGACTGGATCTTGAAGCTGGAGCGTGAGCGCTTTATCGGTTTGCTGAAAAAAGGCAAAACGCAGGAGCGGATCATGCACATGATTGAGTTTAACAAACCACTGCGCAACTAAAAGGCGCACTGGAAAAGGCTGCGCCTCCTGTGATCTCGCGTCGTGCGATGCTCGGAATCCTCATGGACTTGATGTCCATTCCGGTTCCTGCGCTTCTGACTCCACGACCTGACAGGGGCTCGCTCTCTTCCAATGTCGCCTTTGGCATCTAACTAAACGATGCTTATCCAAATTTGGAATAAGGAGCTCGGAATGAGCAAACAAATTCAAGAAGCTTATGTCGTTGCCGCCGTGCGCAGCCCAGTCGGTAAAGCGCCGCGCGGTATGCTGAAAAATGTTCGACCCGATGACTTGCTCGCGCATGTGCTCAAAGCCGCGATGGCGAAAGTGCCGGGGCTAGATCCGGCGCTGGTGGAAGACGTCGTTGTCGGCTGCGCGATGCCCGAAGGCGAGCAGGGCATGAATGTCGCGCGTATCGGGGCGCTGCTCGCTGGCCTGCCCAATACGGTGGGCGGGATCACGATTAATCGCTTTTGTTCGAGCGGGATTAATGCGGTGGCGCTGGCGGCTGACAAAATCCGCTTGGGTGAAGCCGATGTGATGATTGCGGCCGGTACCGAATCGATGTCGATGGTGCCAATGGGGGGGAATAAACTCTCGCTGGGTAGCTCGATTTACGAGCGAGATGAAAATGTCGCGATCGCCTACGGCATGGGGCTGACCGCTGAAAAAGTCGCACAGCAGTGGGGTATCTCGCGCGAAGACCAAGATGCATTTGCCCTGCAATCACATACCCGTGCTTTGGCTGCCGCAGCTAGTGATGCGTTTAGCGATGAAATCGCGCCACTGGATGTAACCTACCGCGTACCCAATCTGGCCACCGGCGAAGTTGAGCTGGTCAGCAAAACCATCACGCAAGACGAAGGCCCGCGTGCGGATACCAGCTTGGAGGGCTTAGCTAAGCTCAAAACGGTCTTCTCTGCAAAAGGCTCCGTTACGGCAGGCAATAGCTCACAAATGTCGGATGGCGCTGCGGCGCTGATTTTGGTGTCGGAAAAAATCCTTAAGCAATTCAATCTGACGCCGCTGGCCAAATATGTGACGTTTGCGGTGAAAGGCGTGCCACCAGCCATCATGGGCATTGGTCCGAAAGAAGCGATTCCTGCCGCCTTAAAACAAGCGGGTTTGAGCTTAGATCAGCTCGAATGGATTGAGCTCAACGAGGCTTTTGCCGCGCAAGCTTTGGCGGTGAGTCGCGATTTGGGCTTGGACATGAGCAAAGTGAATCCAAACGGCGGCGCCATCGCCTTGGGTCATCCGCTGGGCGCTACCGGCGCAATCCGTGCCACCACGCTGATTCATGGTCTGCGTCGGCAGGGCAAAGCGGGCAGCTACGGCATGGTGACGATGTGTATTGGTACTGGGATGGGCGCAGCGGGGATTCTGCAGGTGCTTTAAGTTAATCCGCTTTTTAAGCCTCAACCCGCTTCGCGCGGGTTTTTTTCCGCTTTCAATGGGCTTTTGTACCGTATTCAGGAGTAAGCAATGAAACATACATTATTGATGGCAGTGATTTTGGGCGCATTTCAGCTGGGTGCGGTGCAACTAACGGCAGCGGCCGAGCTTGAAGGCGTCAAGCTGGCCGATCAGCTCGAGCTGGCAGGCCAGACCTTGCAGCTCAATGGTGCAGGGCTGCGCAAGAAAATGGTCTTTGATGTCTACGTCGCCGCCTTGTACGCCACCAGCAAAAGCAATGACGCTGCACAACTACTCAATGCCAGAACGACAAAACGCATGCAGCTCACCATGCTGCGTAGCGTAGAGGGCAAAGCGCTGGCCGAAGCGCTGCGTGAAGGCTTGCAAGACAATCTGAGCGCCAGCCAGTTTGCCGCACAGGCAGGACGGATTGCCGAGCTGGAGAAGATCCTGCTGGAAACCAAGGTAGCGAACAAAGGCGATGTGATCAATCTGGATTTTATTGCCGGGCAGGGCACCCGCATTCAGTTTCGCGGGCAGCAAATTGGCAGCATTCCATCCGATGAGTTTGCCCGGGATCTGCTGCTGATCTGGCTGGGTAGCAAGCCGGTTCAGGAGAATCTGAAGGCCAGATTGCTGGGGCGCTAGCCTAGTGTTTCACGTTTTGTTTGGGTGTGGAAGTATGTAGTTTAGTTACGATCTGGGTTTGGTGTTGATCTGTTGTAGTTACGGTTTAATGACGTATTTACTAGTGTTTATATCTATCTTTGTAGTTATTGTGAATAGTTGTTACAAATATGTACGTAGCAATACTACAAAAAGACTTGCGCTAATTTCGTAGTTTTGATAAAGTTCACTCATCGAAAGAAAAGACAGCTACCTCAGTGTGAGGCGGCACTAATGCAAGGAGATAGACCATGCGTTCAATGATGAAATTTTCCAAAACTGTAGAAGCTTTCCAGCAATTGCTCGTTAAATCGTACGGCTGGACACTGACTCTGCCTCGCTAAGCGAGTGGCAAACCGGTTTCGTAGTGTGTAGTAAATCGTAGTGTTGTAGTACCCGCGACGAAAGTTGCGTTATCGACTCCATCCTCCTGTGCCCGATTCAGTCAACATCGCAAGATGTTTGCTAATCGGGTTTTTTTTGTCCAAATAACGGCGCTTTCCATTGTGGCAAGACAGTTTTTGGTAAAGTGATGTTTTTCCCTGCGAGCTTGTTCTGTGCGATTGCTTACACTGCTCTGTGCCATTTCGATTGCCATTTCGACGACTATCGCCGCACCGGCGTGGGCAGAGACAGAGACTTTCCGCTATGACATCCGGCTGGAAGCGCCTTCCGCAGCGCGCGATTTGCTAGTCAAACATTTGAACATCTACAAATGGCAGCAGAAAAACCGCTTTACCCCCGAGCTATTGCAGCGTGAACTCAGCGCGCTGCCTGCCGCGGCCAGCGATTTGTTGGCCACCGAAGGCTATTTTGATGCCAAGGTGGAGGCCACGCTGAGTGAAGATACCGCCACGGTGTATATCAAGGTAGATCTTGACGAGCAAACGATGGTGGGCAATACCTCTGTTGTTTTGCAAGGCGCGATTGTTGACGACGCCGAGCGTTACGCCACGTTGATGCAGCGCTTTAGCCGCCGTGGTGATTTGCTTGAGGACGGGCCATTTAGCCAGTCAATCTGGGATGATTTTAAAAAGCGCGCTTTGCAAACCGTGCAGGCGCGGGACTACCCGGCAGCCAGCCTGCTCGACAGTGAGGCGCTGATTGACCCGGTGCGCAAAGAAGCGCAATTCAATCTGCTGATCGATAGCGGCCCGGCTTATGTATTTGGCCCGGCAACGATTAACGGATTATCGCGTTACCCGGAAAGCCTGGTTCAGGAGCGGATCAAAATTGCCGAAGGCAGCCGCTATAGCCGCTCGGCGCTCAATGACTTGCAGGCCGACCTGCAAAGCATGCCGCACTTTGCTACCGCGCTGGTCGATGTGCAATTGCCGCAGCAAGCGCCCTATGTGGCGCCGATCCGCGTCGATGTGCAGGAAGTGCCATTCAAGCGCTGGAATGGCAGCCTGGGTTACAGTACCAATACACGTTTCAAATCCGAAGCCGCTTACCGCTATCATGATCTGTTCGACAAAGGCTGGGTATTTGACGGCCGTGTGCGGCTGGAACAGCTGGAGCAGGCCGCCGAAGCCAGTGTGACTTTTCCGCGTGGGGCGAGCAATTGGGAGCATCGTGTCTGGGGCTCGGTGCTGGCGCAGGATTTGCAGGGTTTGAATTCGCATTTATATAAAACCGGCATTTCGCGTGTGCAGAAAAAAGATGAAATCGAGCGTTTTTTTGCCCTGCAGTACCAGATCGAGTCACGCAAATTCGACGGCGGTGGTGAGGAATACCCGCAATCGTTTACGCTCAATCATGTCTGGACCCAGCGCAAGCTCGATAACCCCAATAATCCGCGCAATGGTTATCTGCTGCAGCTGGAAGCGGGCGGCGCGCTCAAGCAGATTTTGAGCGATGCCAGCTTTTTGCGGCTGTATGGCCGTGGTGTTTATTACTCGCGCATTGGCCAGCAGGGGCAGTTTATCGGGCAGGCCAGCGTAGGGCAGACGTTCTCGGGCTCGCCCGCCGGGATTACCAGTGACTGGCTATTCCGGGCCGGTGGCGCGGGCAGCGTGCGCGGCTATGATTATCAATCGCTGGGTGTACAGAGCAATGGCTCGACCGTGGGCGGGCGTGTGCTGGCCACGGCCTCGCTGGAATACCAGCATCCGGTGATTCGCGATTGGCGGGCAGCGGCTTTTGTTGATTACGGCGGAGCAGGCGCCGACTGGCAAAGCCTGCAGCCGGTCACAGGGCTGGGGCTGGGCGCGCGCTGGAATAGCCCGGTTGGGCAGGTCGGGATGGATCTGGCTTATGGCGTGGATTACCAGCAAATTCGTTTCCACTTTGCAATGGGGTTGGCATTTTGACGACATCCGGCCTGCCTGATCCGGCAACACCCGCGACCGAGCAAGTAGAAAGTCTCGCCGCGCCCGCTGCTGAGCCACAAGAGGCTGGCCGGCAAGGCAGCAAACCGCCTTATGGCTTTGTGCGGCGTTTGCTGCGCGCCGTGTTCTGGAGCACCTTAGTTACTTTCAGCTTGATTGCCTTGCTGCTGTTTCTGGCACTAAGCTGGTTTAATTCAGCCTCCGGCCGTTACTGGCTGACCGATGCGATCAATCGCAGCCAAGTGGTCAGCGTGGCCGCGATTGAAGGCTCATTCTGGTCTGAGCTGCAGATCAAGCAGCTCAGCGTGAAAACCGACGATCTCACTCTGGCACTGGACTATGGGGTATTTGAGTGGGAGCCATATATGCTCTTACTTCGCGACCTATACCTGCCTAAGGTTTCTTTAGGCGAATTGTCCATTCAAACCAAAGCTGCGCCGCCCAATGCGCCACCCACGCCTGCGCCCGATAGCTTATCGCTGCCTTTTGGTATTCATCTGGATGAATTTTCGCTCGCCAAATTAAATATCAATGGCAATCTGCTCACCGATATTCGCGGCCGGGTATCGAGTAATGGCCGTTTCCACCGCTTGCAGCTTGAGCAGTTGCAAGTGCCTCAAGGGCGTCTGGCCGCTGCGCTCAATATCACCGGCAAAAAACCGTTTCACAGTGCGGGCTCTTTTGTTTTAAGCGGTCAGCTGGAAGGCGAGGCGATTCAAGCCGTTGGTCAGCTGGAAGGGCCATTGCGCGCGCTAATGGTACAGGCCTCGGTGACCCATCCGCGCTTGAGTGGGAAAATCAGCGTGCAAGCCGATGCGTTTGCGCCATACGCTTATCAGCTGGTTCGTCAGGGCCAGATCAATGTGCGCGGTCTTAATCCATCGCTGTGGCAGAGTGACGCACCGCAGGCCCGGCTGGATCTGGATGCCCGCTTTGAGCCGGTGAAAGACGGGGTCGATGGGCAGCTGACGCTGAAAAATCACCTGCCGGGTGCGCTCGATCAACATCAATTGCCGCTGCTGCACGCCACGTTGCAATTTGCCCTGCGCGATCAGACGCTGAACATTGCCCGCCTTGATGTGCAGTTGCCGGGCAAAAGCAGCGTGCAGGCTCGCGGCCAGATTGAGCAAGGGACGCTGGATTTGCAGCTGCAAGCACAGCAAATCGATCCGCAAACGCTGTGGTCGCCGCAGCCCAAGGGTGAAATGAATGGCAAACTGCAGCTTAAAGGCCCCTGGCTGACGCCGGGTGTGTCGGGCGAAATTAGCGATGTGCAAAGGCAGGCCAAATTAAAGCTCGATATTGGCTGGATCAAGCCTGAGACCGAGCGCCGCCTGGCGATCCGCCAGCTGCAATTGAGCCGGGGGGGCAGCCAACTGGCGGCCAAGGGCGAATTCAATCTGCAGGCGCAGCAGGATTTTGCCGCTGAGCTCACGCTGAAAAACATCAATCCAGCCGAGTTTGCCCAGATACCTGCCGGACGTATATCCGGGCAGGCTAATATCAAAGGGAAGTTGCAGCCTAAACCCCTCTTGGATCTACAGTTCCAGCTGCAGGACAGCGTATTTAACCAGCAAGCGCTAACCGGGCGGGGTAGCGTGCAGCTCAGTGCCGAGCGCCTGAGCCAGAGTGATTTCTGGCTGGCGCTGGGCAATAACCGCATCAGTGCCAGCGGCGCGCTGGGCTTGCCTGCCGATCGCTTGCAACTGGTGCTGGATGTGCCCAATCTGGCCGTGCTGGGCAGCCAGTTTGCTGGCCGCATTGACGGTGATGCGACGCTCTCTGGTGCATTGCTGCATCCACGAGTAGATGCCCGGCTGCAGATCAGACAGCTGGCCACGCCTTTTGCCGTGAAAGTGCAGCAGGCCGATATCGATCTGGCGCTCAGCAGTGATTTGCAGGGGCCGATTCGAATTGGCGGCAAAGTTCAGCAGTTGGTTTACGCACAAACCCGGCTGGATCAGCTGACGCTGGCGATCAATGGCACGATGCAGCAGCATGATATTAATCTGCAGGCGACTGGCAGGCAGGCGATGGCTCCGCCTGAGCCTGGCAAAGCCGAGTCCGGCGAGCTTGTCGCACTGGCGCTCGATTGGCAATCGCGTGGCGGCTTTGACGCGCAGCGGCGCTGGCAAGGGCAGATTCTGGCTTTGTCAGGGCAGGCCGGTTTGCCATTCAAACTGCAAAACTCGCCCAAACTGGTCCTGGCCAGCGATGAGTTCGACCTTGACCCGGCCAGCCTCGCCATCGGTGCAAGCCAGATTCAGCTGCAGCAAACGCAGTGGAAAAAAGGAACTTTTGTCTCCAGCGGCCAATTGCGCTCGCTAGCGCTGGCTGAATGGTTGAAGTTGGGCAAAATTGCCAATCCCGTCTCCGATTTACAATTGGTTGGAGATTGGCAAATCAGGCAGAGCGGGGTTTTAAACGGCACATTCAATCTGGCACGTGTGAGCGGTGATGTGCGCTGGCATGACGCACAACGGGGAGTCATCCCGCTGACGCTGCGCAAGCTGAGTGCAAGCGGCCAGCTGGAGATGAACCGGCTCAATATTCAGGCGCAGCTCGAGAGCGAGAAATTTGGCCAGCTGGGTCTGACGGCCTCGGCGCTGGCCGATCTGGCACAAGGCGGGTTTGATGCCGCTGCGCCAGTTAGCGCCAGCATCAAGGGCACATTGCCCAATCTGAGTGTGTTTGCGCCTTTTCTGGGGCCGGACACCAAGCTGGCTGGTGATGCCGTGCTTGATGTGCGTGTTAGCGGAAGTGTTAGCGAGCCACAATTGGGCGGCAGCATCCGCGCGGCACATCTGCTTTACGCCGATACGCAGGCCGGAATCAAGCTGCAGGACGGAGAGCTGGAGCTTGCGCTGAGTAATCAGGATGCGATTTTGAAGTCGTTTTCCGCCAAAAGTGTATCCAAAGGCGAGATTAAGGCTTCGGGCTCGCTCAGTCTGGCCGGTGGTAAGCCCAATGGCCAGCTCAAGCTGCTGGCCGAGCGTTTTACGCTGATCAGCAAGCCGGAAATGCTGCTGGTGCTGAGCGGGCAGGGTGGTTTAAGCGTGGTAGACGGTGTGCTCAGCGTGAACGGCAGCTTTAAGGCCGACGCGGGCGATATTCAGTATCAATCTTCTGATGTGCCCAAGCTGTCAAATGATGTACGCGTCATCGGCAGGGAGAATAAACCCCGCTCAGCGAATGTGATGAAGCTCAATATGTTGCTTGATTTTGACCTGGGCGATCAGTTTGTTTTCCGTGGCTACGGCTTGGAAAGTCGCTTACTGGGCAAGCTCAGATTGAACGCCGTGCCAAATCAATTGTTGACAGCCTCGGGCACCATTACTACCGAGGGCGGCGAATACAAGGCGTATGGGCAAAAACTGGTGATTGAGCGCGGTATTTTGTCGTTTCAGGGCGCGGTCGATAATCCATCACTCGATATTCTGGCCATGCGCCGCAATCAGGCGGTTGAGGCCGGTGTGCAAGTCAGCGGCCATGCCTATGCGCCGCGTGTCAGCTTGTACTCTGAGCCCAATGTGCCAGACGCGGAAAAGATCTCCTGGCTGCTGTTTGGTCACGGCAGCGACAGCATGGCCAAATCCGATGGAGCGCTGGTACTGCAGTTGCTCAACGCGATGGCGAGCAATGGCGGCAATGGAAAAGGCCTGACCGACGAAATTCTGGGTAATTTCGGCATTGATGAAGTCGGCTACAAGTCCAAGGAAGAGGACGATGGCACGACGACGCAGGTGGTGACGGTGAGCAAGCATTTGAGCAAATCACTGCGCGTCTCGCTAGAGAAAAGCTTTAACGGTCTGAGCGATGCGGTGAGTTTCACCTTGCAGCTATCGCGCAACTGGTCGCTAGTGTCCCGTATCGGCGTGGATAATAGTGCAGTGGATGTGAAATACACACTGACTTCAGACTAAATAAGCAGTCCTGACAGTTTTAACTGACATTATTACCAGTAGCGCGAATGTGGTTCCGCCTTACTTACTTAAACGGCGTTCTGGCCAGCACCAGATTGATCACGCGTGCGGCTCCGGCTTGCTTTAAGGCCTTGGCCGCCGCTTGCAGGCTGGCGCCGCTGGTCATGACGTCATCAACAACAATAATGATTTTTCCGCTGCAATCGGTTTTGCATTCAAAAGCGCCGCGCAGATTTTTCCAGCGCGCTTGCGCGCTCAATCTGCTTTGATGCTCGGTATCGCGCACGCGCAGCAACAGCTCGCGCCTGAGGGCTATGCCGGACAACTGGCTGATGGTGCGGGCAATTTCAAGCGACTGATTAAAGCCGCGCTCGCGCAAGCGCTGCCGGTGCAGCGGTAGCGGTAGCATGAAATCGGCGTTCAATCGGACAAGCTCGTTCAATCGAGCTTCAGTATCCAGCTGTCCAGCCAGCGCCGGGAAAATAGCCCATTGCCGGGCAAATTTGGCCGCATGGATCATCGATTGCAATGGCTCGACAAACAGATATAGCGCGAGTGTCTGATCAAAAGCAGGCGGCTTGCGCAGGCAGGCACCGCATACGTGGCCCTGTGTATCGGGTCGAGCGCAGCGCGGGCAGCTTTCGGCGGCCTGCCAGCGTGGCAAAGCCTGCTGGCAGGC
Organism: Chitinibacter sp. GC72; assembly: GCF_009760905.1. GTDB lineage: Bacteria > Pseudomonadota > Gammaproteobacteria > Burkholderiales > Chitinibacteraceae > Chitinibacter. The sequence continues at coordinate 53,927 of NZ_VIRW01000008.1, forward strand.
CTGACAAATTGCCGAGTTCGCTACGGTGGATTGTGCCTGATTAAGCAGACCACGGCAGACCAGACATTGTGCCGGGATGTAGTTGTTCAAAAAACGGCTGAATAAATTTGACAAGTTATCCTCCCGCTCGGACAATCCCTCCAGAATAGAATCTATCTGGGTAATCTGCCTCATGAGTCAAGCCAACTGCACCGCAACCATCGAATTCAAACGTCACACCCCGCATCCCGAACAAGACCTCTGGTCGCGCGAGGCCATCCAGGCGCTATTCGATTTACCGCTGAACGATTTGCTGTTTCAGGCGCAAGTGGTTCACCGCGAAAACTTTGACCCCAATAAAGTGCAGTTATCAACGCTACTATCGGTAAAAACCGGCGGTTGTTCGGAAGATTGCGGCTATTGCTCGCAATCAAAGCGCTACGACACCGGCCTGGAAACGCAAAAATTGATGGACGCCGACGACGTGATTGCCGCCGCGGCCATTGCCAAAGAAAACGGCTCGTCGCGTTTCTGTATGGGCGCAGCGTGGCGCGGCCCGAAAAACCGTGATCTTGAAGAAGTGAAAAAAATGATCACCGGCGTCAAAGCGCTGGGGCTCGAAACCTGTGCGACTTTCGGCATGCTCAAAGACGGACAGGCTGAACAGCTGCGCGAAGCCGGGCTGGATTATTACAACCACAACCTAGATACGTCCGAAGAAAAATACAGCGACATCGTCAGCACGCACAGCTACGCCGACCGCCTTGATACTTTGGGTAAAGCACGTAAAGCTGGTTTGAATGTGTGTAGCGGTGGCATTGTTGGTCTGGGTGAAACGCGGCTGGATCGCGTTGGTCTGATCGGTCAGCTGTCTAATCTTGATCCACAACCCGATTCGGTGCCGATCAATAATCTGGTGCAAATTGACGGCACGCCGCTTGATGGCAGTGAAAAAGTCGACTGGACCGAATTCGTGCGCACGATCGCTGTTGCGCGCATCACGATGCCAAAGTCGTTTGTTCGTCTGTCGGCTGGTCGCCAGCAAATGCCTGAAGCGATGCAGGCTTTGTGTTTCCTCGCCGGTGCAAATTCGATTTTCTACGGCGATAAATTGCTAACGACGGGCAACCCGGAAGTGGAAGGTGACAAAGCGCTATTCAAAAAATTGAATCTGCAGCCTTTGTGATGTTAAGCCTGGGGTATAGCTCTCTGAGCTAATTAAATGTTGGGCTTGAGAGATATACCCAGTGCAATAAAAAACCACGCTATCTAGCGTGGTTTTTGTTTTGACATTCTCGCGAAGCGAGGCACCCTCTCAAGGAGAGGGCGGGGGGAGTGGGTATAAAACATGAGGCTGCAGGGCTTGCATTTATGCCTCTAGGGCTCGGCTTTGCCGAGACCTGCGCTATAAACCACAACAGTTCGTGCAGCTTAGCCGCGCACTTTCTTGATCACTTGCAGCAATTGCTCAACCGCGTCGTCAGCTTTGCCTGATTTCAAGGCCTGGGCGATGCAGTCTTGTGTTTGCTGTTCCAGCAGGATCAGGCCCAAAGCGTCGAGCGCCGAGCGCGCAGCAGCCACTTGATTGAGTACATCGCTGCTGGTGCGGTCTTCTTCGATCATGCGGGTGATGCCTGAAACCTGGCCGACGATGCGGTTCAGGCGTTTGATCAGTTGGTCTTTGTTTTGGCGCTCTTGCTTAAGGCTTGATGTCATATCCAGCTTCCTCTATCTTGGTTTCCAGCTCTGCGCGGCTGGTTTGCGTGGCGTCGAACACGATGCGTGCTGTGCCGGGGTTTAAGGTGACGGTGGCACTGTGCACCCCCGCAACCGCTTCCAAAACACGCGTTACCGCAGCCGTACAGCCACCGCAACTCATGCCTTCGATTTTCAATTCAATGGTTTCTTCAATTGCTTTCATCGGATTTCTGCCATTTAAAACGTTTCAGTAACAGGGCATTGCTAATCACCGAGACTGACGACAGCGCCATGGCGGCACCGGCAATCATCGGGCTCAATAGACCAAAAGCAGCCAGTGGAATGCCCAGAATATTGTAAATAAAAGCGAAAAACAGGTTTTGCCGGATCTTGCGCAGCGTGGCGCGCGAGAGCGCAATCGCCGCGCTGATATGGGCAATGTCATTGTGCATTAGCGTAATGTCGGCGGTTTCCAGCGCTACGCTGGCGCCGCTTTTCATTGCAAAGCTGACATCCGCAGCGGCCAGCGCGGGCGCGTCGTTCACGCCATCGCCAGCCATGGCGACACGTTTGCCGGCTTTTTGCAATGCCAGCAAGGTCTGGTATTTGTCATTAGGCGAGCAGCGGGCGTGAAACTGGCTAATGCCCAGCGCCTTGGCCACGCGTGCGGCGCTGTCCGGATGGTCGCCGGTGAGCATCAGCACTTCGACGCCATTCGCTTGCAAGCCCTGAATGGCGGCCAGGCTGCCGGGGCGAAGTTGATCCTGCAACATGAATAATGCTGCAGGCAGGGTATCGACCGCTAGAGCAATAACAGTATGCCCTTCAGCCTGATACCGGGTTAGTGTATTTTGCAGGCTGGCGACTGTTTCGACCGGAAAAACCCAGTCCGGGCGGCCAATCTGGAGTTGATGACCGGCCACCGTGCCGCTCAGGCCAAAACCAGCTGTTGACTCAATTTCACTGGCGTCGAGTAAAGGCTGCTTGGCTGATTGCTGGCTGAGCGCCGCCTGAAAAGCATGCGCCAACGGATGTTGCGAGCTGGCTTCCAAACTGGCGGCCCATAGCAGGATATCTTGTGGCGTGAAAGCTGCCGCAGCCAAGTATTCGGTGGCGATCAGCTGTGGCTCGCCAAGAGTGAGCGTGCCGGTTTTATCGACAATCAGCGTATCAATATGGCTGCCCAGTTCGAGTGCACTGGCGTTGCGAAACAGGATGCCGTGCTGGGCGCCCAGACCTACGCCAACCATGACGGCCGCAGGTGTCGCCAGCCCCAGCGCGCAAGGGCAGGCAATGACCAGTACGGCCACTGCGTGGATGATGGCTGTGCTGCCCTCATGTGTCAGCAGATAGGTGGCGATCAGTGTGATCAGCGCAATCAGCAGAATGACAGGCACAAAAATGGCCGAGGTGCGATCGGCCAGTTGCTGAATCGGTGCCTTGCTGCCTTGCGCCTGGCTCACTAGATTGACGATCGCTGCCAGCTGAGTCTGGCTGCCGATGGCGGTGGCGCTAATTTGTGCGCTGCCTGCCAGATTGCGTGTGCCGGCATAAACGGTGTCACCCGGCATTTTGCTGATGCTGAGCGATTCACCGGTCAGCATGGCTTCGTTCATTTCCACCTGGCCCTGGAGGATTTCACCGTCAATCGGTGCGGTTTCGCCATCGCGCAGTTGCACAATATCACCGGGGAGAATCTGCCCAATCGCAAGCGCTACCCACTGACCATCACGCAGCACATTGGCCGTTTGTGGCTGCAGCGCGAGCAAGGCCGACAGTGCGGCACCGGTGCGCTGCTTGGCGCGTGATTCCAGCCATTTTCCCAGCAAGACCAAGGTAATGACGCTGGCGCTGGCTTCAAAATACAAGATATGCAGGCCGCTGAAGTACGCCCAGGCGCTGTAGCCCCATGCCGCGCTGGTGCCCAGTGCTACCAGTACGTCCATATTGGCCGCGCCACCGCGTATGGCCAGATATGCGCCACGATAAAACCGCCAGCCAGCAATAAATTGCACCAGACTGGCGAGGACTAACTGCAGCAGTGGTGACAAAGCGCCATGCTCACCAGCAAGCATCAACAGCATTTCGTACAGAAACGGCAAGGTGCAGATCACGGCCAACCAGAGTGTCCATGGGCGCTGCCAGCTTGGTGCTATCTGCGCTGCGCTGGCTTCGCTCACTGCACTGGCCGCGTAGCCGGCACGGCTAATCACAGCCTGAAAATCGCTCACTGTGAATTGCCCGGCTTTGGCGGTGATGGTGGCGGTTTCGGTGGCGAAATTGACTTGTGCGTGCTCAATGGGCAATTTGCGCAACTGTTTTTCAATTCGCGTCGCACACGCTGCGCAAGTCATGCCGCTGATCGCGAGCGTGAAATTCTGGGTGGGAATTTGAAACCCGGCTTGGTGAATTGCTGCCTGTATTGTTTCAAGTTGCGACGCATCGGCAACAATACTGGCGCGCTCGCTGGCAAAATTGACGCTGGCTTGTACGCCATCAAGGCGGTTGAGTACTTTTTCCAGCCTGTTTGCGCAGGCAGCACAAGTCATGCCTTCGATAGGTATATCGAGGTGTTCATGATTGGAGGCGGTGTGTGCATGAGTACCCATAGGGGTATGGTAGCCACAATACCCAATACCCGCAAGGGGTATTTGAGCGTGGCCAAAGCGATACACAATTGATCAAAAAGGCTGGGTCAGCAGCTTGAATCGCATCGCGGCTGTCTGCTGGCTTGTTAATTTTTACAGGAAAATGAATCGGAAAAAGCTAAGCAAAATATGTGTCGTTTTGCCTATGGCGTCTATCAGTGAATGCTTGTTTCCTTACAGTCTAGCGTTTATGCTGACCAAAGACGTTTCAACCGGTTCAGTAAAAATTGGGTAATCAATTCGTGATGGTTTCTTTTTTTCAGCGCATCGGGCAGTTCTATAGCGCTAATCGCCTAGCCTGGCACTTGATTATTGCAGTTTTTCTGACCGGTCTGGTGGTGACGGTGGCGATGACTTTGTTTTTGCTCAAGCATGAATACGATCGCAGCCTGGCGCAAACGCAATCCGATTTGCAAACACTGGGCAAAAGCGCCACGCCGCAGCTGGCCAGCAATTTGTGGCTGGTCAATACCGATGCCATTCATGGCCAGCTCAACTCCTTGCTGCAAACGCGCGTTGTGCAGCATGTGCTGTTGATTGAAAGCGATGGCCAGCAATACAGCGCGGGCCCTTCGCTTGAATCCGATAGCAATAAAGTGACCAAGATCTTTCCGGTGGTCTATCTGCATCCGCTGACCAATAAGCAGGTAGTGCTTGGGCAATTGCAAATTAGCACTACGCTGTCTGAAGTCGAATCACGCCTCTATGCCCAGTTTTTGCGCCTGCTGATTTTGCAGGGTTTGGGAATGGCGACGGCGGCTATTTTCTTCCTGATTCTGTACCATCGGCTGATTGCCCGCCATCTGAGCCATATTGCCGAATACACGCGGCGTTTTAATTACCAGCAATTATCCGAGCCCTTGCATTTATTTCGCCGCAGCAATAAACCCGACGAGATGCAGACTCTGGTCGATGCGATCAATGAAATGCGTCGCAATATCCGGCGTGGTCACGAGGAGCGCGAAGAGGCAAGGCGGGCTTTGTATGTGGAAAAAGAGCTGGCCGAGGTAACGCTGATTTCCATTACCGACGCCATTTTAACCACCGACAGCGATTTCAAAATCAAGTTGATCAACCCGGCGGCCGAGGCTCTCACCGGCTGGAATACGGCTGATGCGCGCGGGCGCGAGGTGGCCGATCTGCTGTGTCTGGGCGGCGATCTGACGCCGGAAGAGTTGCAAAGCACCTTGCTCAGGGCGCGTGATAATCTCAAGGCGCAAGACGGGCAGAAAGCCATGCTGCTCAATCGCGAAGGCGCCAAGCTGAATGTGGAATACGCCGTCGCACCGATTTCCGACCAGGATGGCCATGTGGTCGGCTTGGTGCTGGTATTGCACGATGTGACCGAATCGCAAGCCTTGACCGAAAAGCTGGCTTATCAGGCCGAACACGATTACCTGACTGGGCTAACCAACCGCCGTGGTTTTGAAAACGCACTGAATCTGGCGCATCAGCAGGTGCTGTCGGGCGGTGAGCCCCAGGTGTTGATGCTGCTGGATCTGGATCAATTCAAGCTGGTTAATGATACTTGCGGGCATCTGGCTGGTGACGAGCTGCTGCGGCACGTGACCTCACTCCTGCAGGGTTTGATGCTGCCGGGACGTTCGGTTTTGGGGCGTCTGGGAGGCGACGAGTTTGGCGTTTTGCTCTCGAATGTCACCAACGCTGAAGCCCAGATGCTGGCCGAGCGTATTTTGCACGCGCTGGCCCAATTCCGCTTTGTCTGGCAGGACCGGCCGCATGGTGTGACGGTGAGTATTGGTCTGGTCAAGCTCGACCAGCGGTGTGCAACGCCGCAAGAAGCCATGAGTCAGGCCGATGTCGCTTGCTTTGCCGCCAAAGATGGCGGGCGCAATCAGTTAAGCTGGTACAGCAGCGAAGATCAGGATTTGCAGGAGCGGCATAATGAAATCCAACTGCTGGCAACTTTAAAAGAAGCGATTGAGCAAAATCGTTTCCAGCTGTATTGCCAGGCGATTGTGCCAATGAATTCGCACACTAGCGAAGTGCATCATCTGGAAATTCTGCTGCGGCTGGTCGATGGTGCTGGCAGGGTGATTGCGCCGGGCGCCTTTATTCCGGCTGCCGAGCGCTTTGACATGATGGCGCAGGTTGATAAATGGGTGGTCGAAAATAGCATCGAGTACCTCGCGCAGTGCCAGCAGGCCAAGCAGCCACTGCCGCATATTGCGATTAATTTATCGGGTAAATCGCTGAATAAGCAGACATTGGCGTTTATTTTGCAGCAGCTGGACCGCACTCAGGTGCCGCCTTATACGATCTGCTTTGAAATTACCGAAACGGCAGCGATTTCCAATCTGAAAGAATCGTCGATGTTTATCGAAACCTTGCGCACCCGTGGCTGCAAATTTGCGCTGGATGATTTTGGCAGCGGTTTTTCATCGTTCAATTATCTGAAAACCTTGCCGGTGGATTTTCTGAAAATTGACGGCAGCTTGGTAACTGATATCGCCGAGGACAAGGTTAGCCGCCAGATGGTGATTGCCGTAAACGACATTGCGCACAGTCTGGGCTGCCGCACCATTGCCGAATTTGTTGAAGATGAAAGCATTCTGGCCGAGCTGACTGCGATTGGGGTCGATTATGCGCAGGGCTATTACTTTGGCAAGCCCCAGCCCCTGCCGGTGATTGCTACAGCTTGATCGCGCTGATCAAAGCATGTAGTGGTGGGGTATTGTCATGTAGCTCGCTTCTATATTGCGCTACAGGGTAATACCCCATCATTGATTCTGGTCGATAACGCTGAGTCGGTGATTATGTAACCGACTCTAGAATTTTACCTCTACTGCACTGGCGTCCAGCGCCGCTTTCAAATCGCTGATTAACTCGTCGCGCAATAATACCCGCCATTGATGACCCAGCCTGACCATGCAGCTGGCCAGCTCGTTCTGGTATTGCACTTCGACCGCGCAGCCTTCCTCGCTGCAGTGGGCTGACAGCAGTGATTTGAGTTTGTCAGCGTCGTTCATCGTGCCCAGATTCAATTTCAGCGCGCGGGCAAAGTGGCTGCGGGTCTCGGCAATGTCAAAAACCCGCTCGGCGACAATGCGCTGGCCGCCAGAAAAACGGTCTTCCGATACCTTGGCCTCAACCACAATCAGCGCATCGTCCTTGACCTTGGTGCGGTTGGCTTCGAATACATCGGAAAACAGTGCGACTTCGACCTTGCCATTGCCATCGTCCAGCTGCACAAAGCCCATGCGACCACGCTCGCCGTTTTTCACGCGCATCCCCGCTACGATACCGGCGATAAACTGGGGTTCGCGCTGGTTTTGCAGCCGGTCAAGCCGGGTTTTGATCAGCCCTTTGATGGCTTTGGCGTGAGCATCAAACGGATGGCCCGACAGGTAGAAACCAATCGCAGTTTTTTCCTCAGCGAGTTGGACTTTATCATCCCAGCGCGGCGCTGCTATGGTTTCAAATTGTGGTGCTGCTGCCGGCTCCAGCATATCAAACAGGCTGATCTGATTGGCATTGGCGTTGGCGGCTTCGGCCACCGCCATCGCTTGCTCGACATTGGCCATCAGCCGGGCGCGATGATCGTCGATGGCATCAAATGCACCGCCACGAATCAATGCTTCCAGAACACGTTTATTGACTTCCTTTTTATCCGTGCGGCTGCACAGATCATAAATCGACGTGAACGGGCCGTTCTTCTCGCGCTCGGCGACGATCATATTGACCGCGCCTTCACCCACGCCCTTGATGGCGCCGAGCGCATAGCGGATTTGCCGTTTGCCAACCGGGACAAAGCGGTAAAAGCTCTGATTGACATCAGGCGGCAGGATTTCGAGTTTGTTTTTCTCGATGCAATCGTCAAAAAACACTTTGAGCTGGTCGGTGTTATCGAGCTCGGACGACATCGTTGCCGCCATAAAGGCCGCAGTATGATGGGCCTTTAGCCATGCCGTATGATATGAGACGACTGCATAGGCGGCCGTATGCGACTTGTTAAAGCCGTACTCGGCAAACTTGGTCATCAAGTCAAACAACTGCTCGGCCAGCGCCGGATCGTAACCCTTTTTGGCGGCACCTTCGGCAATTGTCGCGCGGTGTTTGGCCATTTCTTCGGGCTTTTTCTTACCCATCGCTCGGCGCAACATATCGGCACCGCCGAGCGTGTAGCCGCCGATAATCTGTGAAATCTGCATTACCTGCTCTTGATACACGATGACGCCGTACGTTGGCTCCAGGCACTTCTCAAGATCAGGGTGGAAGTAATCAGGCTGCTCGATGCCTTTTTTCCGGTTGATAAAGGTATCGACCATGCCTGAGCCGAGTGGACCCGGACGATACAGCGCCAAAACGGCGATAATGTCTTCAAACCGGTCGGGTGCGAGCTTTTCAAGCAAGCGTTTCATACCGTCCGACTCGACCTGGAATACGCCAGTCGTATTGGCATCGCGGAACACCTGATACGCAGCCTGATCGTCAAAGCCCAGGCTCATTAGATCAAGGTATTCACCAGTCTGGTTTTTGATGTACTGCAGCGCCAGCTCGATAATCGTTAGATTTCGCAAGCCCAAGAAGTCGAATTTCACCAGACCGACTGATTCAACGTCGTCTTTATCGAGCATCGAAACAGGAGACGAATCCTCGCCAGAGGCCTGGTATACCGGGCAGAAGTCCGTAATCTGCCCCGGAGCGATCAATACCCCCCCCGCGTGCATGCCGATATTGCGGGTTAGGCCTTCGAGTGTTTTGGCCAGATCCCAAAGTTCGCGCAATTCTTCCTCACGCTCGATGCGCTCGGCCAATTCAGGCACCATTTCTACCGCATCATCCAGGCTGTATTGCTTGCCCGGCGCGGCCGGGATCAGCTTGGAGACGCCATCGCAGAACATATACGGCAAATCAAGCACGCGGCCGACGTCGCGGACGACGGCTTTGGCGGCCATCGTGCCAAAAGTGGCAATCTGGCTAACGGCTTCGGCGCCGTATTTTTCGCGAACATACTCGATCACACGCCAGCGGTTTTCTTGGCAGAAGTCGATGTCAAAGTCCGGCATCGAAACGCGTTCCGGGTTCAGGAAACGCTCGAACAGCAGGGCATAGGCAGTGGGGTCAATGTCGGTAATACCAAGGCTATATGCGACGAGCGAACCCGCACCCGAGCCACGACCGGGGCCGACCGGGCAGCCGTTGACCTTGCCCCAGGCGATGAAGTCGGCAACGATCAGGAAGTAGCCGGGAAACCCCATCTGCACGATGGTATCGGTTTCAAATTTCAGCCGTTCGTAATAGCGGGGGCGTTCAGCCTCGCGTGCAGCTTCATCGGGGTATAGCTGCGCAAGGCGCATCTCCAGGCCGCGTTTGGCCTCATACACCAGAAAATCATCCAGCGTCATGCCATCCGGCGTTGGAAACAGCGGTAGATAGTTTTTGCCCAACACAATCGATAAATTGCAGCATTGCGCAATGGTGACTGTATTGGTGAGCGCTTCAGGCAGATCGGAAAACAATTCCTGCATCTCGGCCATCGATTTGAAATATTGCTCTTCGGTAAATCGCTTGGGACGGCGTTTGTCGGCCATTACGAAGCCTTCGGCAATGCAGGTACGGGCTTCGTGGGCTTTAAAGTCTTCGCGATTCATAAATTGAATCGGGTGTGTGGCTACGACCGGCAGATTCAGCTGCTCGGCAAGATCCAGATGGCCTTGCAGGCTTTTCTCGCTGCTGGCGCTGCCGGTGCGCTGGAGTTCCAGGTAGAAAGTGTCGGGGAACAGGCCAGACCACCACTGTGCAGCTTGCTGCGCTGCCGGCTGATTATTGGCCAGAATCTGCTGGCCGATTTCACCATATTCGGCGCCAGAGAGACAGATTAATCCACTATTGTCGCCCTGAGTTAGCCATTCTTTTTTCAGTTCACCCCGGCCGCGATACTGATTGCTTTTATAGGCTTGCGTGAGCAATTCGCACAATCGACCATAACCTGCGCGGTTTTTGCAAATCAGCAAAATGCGCGATGGTTTGTCGCGGTCATCTTCGTTTTCTACCCAGGCATCCAGGCCGACAATCGGTTTCAGCCCGGCATTGCGGCAAGCTTTGTAATGCTTGACCAGGCCAAACAGATTCATCAGGTCAGAAACACCCAGTGCCGGCATCTGTTCGGACTTGGCGCGTTTGACCGCATCGTCCAGCCGAACAATACCGTCGGTCACGGAAAATTCGGAATGGAGGCGTAGATGAATAAATGGGGGGGTAAAGGAAGGCGTATTCATGCCGATATTTTAACACCAGCGCTTCTTTGTCGTTGGCGTTTTAGCTGATCTTTATCGTGGCCACGGGTATGATGGTTACGATCAGCACAAATAAGGAGTTTGGTATGGATGCCGGTTTAGTGAATGCCGCCAGTAGCGCAGGGCCCAGCGATGTGGCACCGCTGATGATGCTGAAAAAGGCGATGGATATTCAGGCGCAGACCACCTTGAGCCTGCTGCAAAGTATACCTCAGGCACCTGCAACGAATAATCCACCCAATCTGGGGCAAAACGTCGACGTTAAAGCCTGAAAAAAGCCCATTATTGAGTGGGCTTGGGGGTATTACTTGCTAGGGCTTAGTGTAACTGGCTCGTCGGGCAATACCTGCCATTCTTTAACCAGGCGCCAGCCGTTTTTGCTGTCGCTGATTTCAGCCTGCCAGCGTTCAAGCGCCAGCGGATGAGCCAGTTTGCCAGCAAATAGCGTTGGCGCTTGTGGTTTCAAATTGAGTGTCTGGTCAACGCCCACCCGGGTTGGATGCGAGAGCTTCAGTGTCAATTCCCCTTCAAATGCCTGATTCAGAATAATGCGCACACTCTGCTGATCGCTCCCCAGGAGCAGTTGGGCCTGCAAACCCTGTGCAGCCGCATGTTGATCCTGAGCGAGGCGCTCATTAATCCGCTGGCCGTCCTTGTAATAGCTGTCGCTGACCAGCCCGTCTTTATTGGTATAAGCCAGGTAAGCCATATTGATCCCGCCCACAATCGCCAGGGCGGGGAACAGGATGATCAGCCAGACAAAATAATGTTTATACCAGGGTTTTTCGTCCATCAATCTCTTCCAATAAAAGTAGCTTTTTCGCTAACGGTAATGCCCTGCTCATCGAGTGAATTCACCGTGATCATAATCGGGTGACTTCCCGCTTTGGCTTTGCCCGGGGCGACTTGCAAGCGAACTGAGACATTGGCGGTGGCTGTTGGTTCCAGTTTGTACTGACCAGTGCCTTCGGCCACAATTTTCATGCCGTCCAGCCCTACTGCACTGATGGCATAGGTGTGCGTTTTTTCGCTGGCGTTTTGGATCTGCACGCGGTAGCTGTTTTCCAGCCAGCCGTCTTCCACTTCCCGAACCAGCGCAACGCGATCACGTTCGATATTGACCTTGATGGGCTGGCGGGTATAAAGCGAATAAACCGTTGCCCCCAGAATAATGGCCAATACCAGCGCGTACATGATGACGCGCGGGCGTTTGAGCTGCTTGTGAATGTCTTTTTCCGGGTATTTGTGCTCCAGCGCGTTTTCTGTTGTGTAGCGGATCAGGCCACGCGGGTAGTTCATTTTGTCCATGACTTCGTCACAGGCGTCAATACAGGCTGCGCAGCCTATACACTCGTATTGCAGGCCATCGCGGATGTCGATCCCCACCGGACAGACCTGCACACAGATCGAACAGTCAATACAGTCACCCAGACCCTGTGCTTTGTAATCAGCGCCTTTTTTTCGCGTCCCGCGTTGTTCGCCGCGCTCGCTGTCGTAGCTGATGATCAGCGTATCGGCGTCAAACATGGCACTCTGAAAGCGGGCATAGGGGCACATATACTTGCAAACCTGTTCGCGCATCCAGCCTGCGTTGCCGTAGGTAGCAAAGCCGTAAAACAGAATCCAGAATATTTCGGTGCCTGTGAGCGTGAGCGTAATCAACTCAAGCCACAACTCGCGGATTGGCGTGAAGTAGCCAACAAAGGTAAAACCAGTCCACAGGGCAAACAATATCCATAAGGTATGTTTGCTGGTTTTCAGGCGGATTTTGCGGCCATTGAGCGCGCCGTTATCGAGCTTGATGCGCGCTGCGCGATCGCCTTCAACCCATTTTTCTATCCATAGGAAAATCTCGGTATACACGGTTTGCGGACAGGCGTAGCCGCACCAGAGGCGGCCACCTATCGTGGTCCAGGCAAACAGGCCAAATGCAGATAGCAAGAGCAGGGCGGTCAGATAGATGAAGTCTTGCGGCAGAAAAATCAGACCGAAAATGTAGAATTTGCGCTCGACCAGATCAAAAAGCAGAGCCTGGCGTTCATTGATCTGCAGCCAGGGTATGCCGTAGAAAAACAGCTGAGTGGCGATCACAAAAAAGATCCGCCACTTGTTCCAGAAGCCATTAATCCAGCGCGGGTAGATTTTCTTGTGCGCGGCGTACAGCATGACTTCTTCAAGCTCGCCATCGTCTTTGACGTTGACCACATTGACTGGAATGTCTTTGAGTTTTTGGCTCATTTTTCGCTCCGGGCAGAACATTCATTAAACGGCGTTCGTTTAATCAAGGCACTGCAAAGTAAATACAAGTAAAAACGGGCAGGATGAACCTGCCCGGCTATTCAATCTGAATATAAATTACTTTTTGTCTTGGCTTAGGCTGTAAACATAAGCTGACAACAGATGAACCTTGCCATCGCCCAGGAATTCCTTCCAGGCCGGCATTACATTGGTACGGCCATTGGTGACTGTCTCAACAATGGTCGCCTCAGAGCCGCCATACAGCCAGATCTTGTCAGTCAGGTTAGGAGCGCCCAGATCCTGATTGCCTTTGCCTTCTGCGCCGTGACATGCAACACAAACCTGTTTATAGGTTTCTGCGCCGCGAGCCGCGCGTACGTCGTTAAACGCCGCATTGCCAGAGATTTTCAACACGTAGTTGGCTACGTCACGCACTTTTTCTTCACCGAATGCCGCACCGAACGCAGGCATCTGACCCTGACGGCCTTTAACCAGAGTTTCTTCAATCTTGGCTGGCGAGCCGCCGTATAGCCAATCGTTGTCGGTCAGGTTAGGAAAACCTTTGGCGCCGCGTGCGTCCGAGCCGTGGCACTGTACGCAGTAGGTCTGGAACAAGCGTTTGCCCATTTCATTGGCGTTCGGGTCTTTGGCAACGGCTTCAATCGGCATGGCGGTGTATTTGTCGTACAAAGCCTGATACTTGGCATCAGCTTTAGCCACTTCTTCCTTGTGCTGGCCTTCCTGTGACCAGCCTTTGGCATTACCCATTACCACTAGGCCAGGGTAGAGCCACAAGTAGCCAATGGCAAAGACAATAGTGAGCACGAACATGCCAACCCACCAGCCTGGTAGGGGGTTGTTGTATTCCTCAAGATCGCCATCCCATTTATGGCCGGTGACCTGTGCTTTTTCGCCTTTCTTGAGCTTGACCTTCATTTGCGTGAGCAAGACATACCCACAGAAAGCAATGCCCAAAATTGACACTGTGGCAATAAAATAGCCCCAGAAACCGCTAGTAAAGTCTGTCATTCTCTATTCTCCCTTAGCCGGTCAGGACTGCTTGCCCGACGATGGCAAATCATCGTCGAGGAACGGTTGTTGCGCGGCTTCATCAAAGTGCTGCTTGCTCCCCCTGCTGTAGGCCCAGAAACAGATGCCGACAAACAGGATAAACCCCATCACAGTCACAATGACACGAACTTCGTTCTGCAGATCCATCGTGCTTACCTTTTATTTTTCAGTGCGAGACCAAGGCCTTGCAGATAGGCGATTACTGCATCCATTTCGGTTTTGCCTTCAACCTCTTTGCTGGCATTGGCAATGTCAGCATCGGTATAAGGCACGCCCAGTTTGCGCAGCGCTTCCATTTTCTTCGGCGTCATTGTCGAATCAATGGTGTTGGTCAGTAGCCACGGGAAGGCTGGCATGTTTGATTCCGGTACTACATCACGCGGATTCATCATATGTGCACGATGCCATTCATCCGAGTAGCGGCCGCCAACGCGAGCCAGATCCGGGCCCGTGCGTTTTGAACCCCACTGGAATGGGTGATCGTAAACCGATTCGCCAGCCACAGAGTAGTGACCATAACGCTCGGTTTCCGAACGGAAAGGGCGGATCATTTGCGAGTGGCAGTTGTAGCAGCCTTCGCGGATATAGATGTCACGACCTTCAAGGCGCAATGCGCTGTAGGGTTTGACGCCCGCGATAGGCTGGGTCACCGTTTTGCTGAACATCAGCGGCAAAATCTCGACGAGCATCGCCACGCTAATGGTCATCAGCGTGAGGATAATCAGTGCCGCGACGTTTTCCTCGATCAGTTTCTGAATTTTATTCATTGTTATTGTCCTTCCCTAATCAGGCGTGTGCTGCAACAGCCGGAATTTTTGCATCAACAGCTTTGCCGTCAAATACAGTACGCAGCACGTTGTAGAGCATCAAGACCATGCCTGACAGATACATCAGACCACCCAAGAAACGGATGAAGTAATACGGGTAAGACGCTTTGACTGCATCAATAAATGCATAAGTCAGCGTACCGTCTGTATTGATTGCGCGCCACATCAGGCCTTGGGTTACACCCGAAATCCACATTGAAGCGATATAGAGTACAACGCCCAGCGTGGCGATCCAGAAGTGGACTTCGATCAGTTTCACCGACCACATTTGCTCGCGGCCAAACAGGCGCGGGATCAGATAGTAGATCGAGCCGATAGAAATCATGGCTACCCAGCCCAAAGCACCAGAGTGAACGTGACCTACGGTCCAGTCGGTGTAGTGGCTCAGTGCGTTGACCGATTTGATGGCCATCATCGGGCCTTCAAAGGTTGACATGCCGTAGAACGACAGCGCTGTTACCATAAATTTCAGGATCGGGTCAGTGCGCAGTTTGTGCCATGCGCCTGATAGCGTCATGATCCCGTTGATCATGCCACCCCAGCTTGGTGCCAGCAGAATCAGTGAGAACACCATGCCCAGTGATTGAGTCCAGTCAGGCAAAGCGGTGTAGTGCAGGTGGTGAGGACCGGCCCACATATAAGTGAAAATCAGTGCCCAGAAGTGAACGACCGACAGGCGATACGAGTAAACAGGACGACCTGCTTGCTTAGGAATGAAGTAATACATCATGCCAAGGAAGGCCGCAGTCAGGAAGAAACCAACCGCATTGTGGCCGTACCACCATTGCACCATGGCATCAACTGCACCTGAATACGCCGAATACGACTTCATGCCGCTGACTGGCATGGCTGCGCTATTGACCAGATGCAATAGAGCAACGGCCAGAATGAAGGCACCGTAGAACCAGTTGGCCACATAAATGTGTTTAACCTTGCGAATCGCAATCGTGCCAAAGAAAACAATGGCGTAGGCAACCCAGACCACAGTAATCAGAATGTCGATTGGCCACTCCAGCTCGGCGTACTCTTTGCCGCTGGTATAACCCATTGGCAAGGTGATGGCGGCGAGCACAATAACGAGCTGCCAACCCCAGAAAGTAAATCCGGCCAGTTTGTCGCTGAGTAAGCGTACATTACAGGTACGTTGAACGACGTAGTAAGACGTGGCGAAGAGTGCACAACCACCAAAGGCAAAAATAACCGCATTGGTGTGAAGTGGACGCAAACGACCAAAGTGAAAGTATGGCCCGATATTGAGTTCCGGCCAGTACATCTGGGCGGCGCAAATTACGCCAACCAGCATGCCGACAATGCCCCAGACGACCGTCATGATGGCAAATTGCCGCACCACTTTGTAATTGTATGTGGCTTGGTTTTCCATTACAGCGCTCCGATTGATCTCCAACTGCTTGGAATTAAAATTAAAATAAGGTATTGAAAAATAAAAAATAATCGCAAATTACATTCAAGTGAAAAATAATTTGCGATTATGGTTGAGGGAGAGCACCCCCAAACCGGGTACAAAAGTGCCTACTGGACTATACGCAGACTTGCTGCGCAGTTTCTTGACGGATATCAAGCAGACCGGTCGACAATCCGGGTGATTTTACCTTGTTGCCGCCGCTCAGTCAGGGTTTTTTTCCGCGGTATGCCGCGTTTTCTCATCGTGGCTGCGGATTGAATCGTCATCCTGAAGAATGCGCCAGCCCGGCCCTTCCAGATCATCCGACTGCCCGCTACGTATAAACCACCAGAAGACAATCGCAATTGCCGCTGCAATCAGAATCGATAGCGGGATGAGTAAATAAAGACTTTCCATTGAATTTATTCCGCTTTTTGCTGCTTGCCGAGTAAGCGTAGGGCATTTAAAACGACGCAAAGTGAGCTCAGTGCCATACCCAAACTGGCTAGCCACGGCGTGACCAATCCCGCCAGGGCAACCGGCAGCGCAATTAGGTTATAGATCAGAGCCCAGGCCAGATTTTCGCGAATAATGTGACGGCATTTTTTTGCCAGCTCAAGCGAGCGTGGCAGCGCGCTTAGCTGATTGTTCAATAGCACCATGTCGCCAGCTGCGTGCGCAATGTCAACGCCGCCGCCCATGGCAATTGATACATTGGCCAGTGCCAGTACGGGCGTGTCATTGACGCCATCGCCCAGCATCAGCACCCGATGACCTTTGCTTTGCAGCGCCTGAATGTAGGCCACTTTAGCTTCGGGGCTGGCTGCCGCCCGTAGCTGGGTAATGCCCAGCTGCTCAGCCACCTGATTGACTATCGGCAGTTGATCACCCGAGAGCAGATGCACTCGGTAGCCTGATTGCTGCAAGCGCTCGATCAGGCCGTGTGCCTCGGGGCGAAGCTGGTCAGCCAGCACAAAAGCGGCGGCAAGCGCTGTTTCGTCGGCCAGATAGATCAGGCTGCCTTCCTGCTGATGCGCTTTGGTGCATTCGGGCTCATTAAAACCCAGCGTTTGCCGGATAAAGTCGATCGAGCCCAGCCAATAGTTTTCGCCGTTGACTTTGCCGCTAATCCCGCCGCCGGGATGGTTTTTGAATTCGCTCACGACGCTGGCGCTTGGGTGTTGCTGGGTGGTAAAAGCTTTGGCAATCGGGTGTTCCGATTGCGCTTCCAGCGCGCAGGCCAGCCCCAGCGCCTCATCGGCAAAAGCCGCTAGCGGAATGACTTTCACTAGCCGGGGTTCGCCAAAGGTGAGCGTGCCGGTTTTGTCAAAAACGATATCGCTGATTTTGGCCAGATTTTCTAGGCTATTGCCACGCGTGGTCAGTAAGCCGATTTGCGCCAGATGCCCGGTGGCGGCCGTGAGCGCCGCAGGTGTGGCCAGCGAGAGCGCGCAAGGACAGGAAATCACTAGTACGGCTACGGTGTAGGGCAGGGCGTGTAGCGGATCATGCATGGACCAGTACCAGTAGCAGCCCGCAGCAGCAAGCAGCAGGCCCAGCACAAACCAGCCCGCTACCTGGTCGGCCAGCTGTGCCAGACGCGGCTTGTGCTGCAGCGCCTGATCAAGCAGGCGCACCATGCTGCCCAGCCGGGTATTGTGACCGACGGCCTGAACTTCAATTGTCAGCGCCGACATCAGATTCAGGCTGCCAGCGATCACGGCGCTGCCGGATTTTTTGCTGATCGGGCGGCTTTCGCCGCTGAGCATGGCCTCGTTGACCTCGCTTTCCCCGTCAAGTACCACGCCATCCACCGGGATGGTTTCTCCAGCTTTGGCCAGAATCAGATCGCCTGCGTGCAGGCGGTGCACCGGCATTTCATGCACGCTTTTATCGTGGCTGATCCGGTGGGCAAAGGCCGGCACCAGTTTAACCAGCATCTCGGCTGCAGCACCAGCTCGGCGGCGTGCTTTGAGCTCTAGATAGCGCCCGCCCAGCAGCAAAAAGACAAACATCGACACCGAGTCAAAGTAGATTTCGCCATGCTCGGTGATCAGCGCATACAGGCTGGCGGCGAATGCTGCGATCACACCGACGCTGACCGGCAAATCCATACCAGCCCGGCCATGCTTGAGTTCGCGCCAACTGTTCTGATAAAACGGCCAGCAGGAATACAGTACCACCGGCAAGGTCAGGATGGCACTGCTCCAGTGCATCATAGTCAGCCAGACCGCTTCGATTTCGCCGTCGGGTGCCATATACATCGGTACGACAAACATCATCACCTGCATCATCGACAGCCCGGCGACCCAGAGCCGCAGTAGTGCCGATTTGCGCTCGCTCTGCCATTGCGCTTCGTGGCGCTCGTGATCGTAAGGATGCGCACGATAACCAATCGCAGCAATATGCTGCAGAATGGTCGATAACTTGACCTGTTTTTCATCCCAGCGCACGCGGGCGCGGTAAGTGCTGTAATTGATCGACGCCGAGATCACGCCGGGCAATTTGGCCAGATGCTGCTCGTTGAGCCAGATACAGGCGGCGCAGCTGATTCCTTCCAGAATCAGCGAAGCCTCGCGGATGTCGTCTGCGACTTGCTGGACAAAATCACTTTGCAGATACTGATCGTCATACAGCTGCAGTTGCTCGCGGATTTCGGCGGGCAAAGGCTCGGAGCGGCTGGCGTTTTCGGTGCGCTGCTCGTAATAGCTCTCCAGCCCGCTGGCCAGAATGGTTTCGGCCACCGCCTTGCAACCAGCGCAGCAGGCCGGTTGATTCACCTGACGATACAGAATCGAAAACTGCGCCGGATCGGGGCAGTCGTTGCCGCAGTGGAAGCAGGGGTTGTTTGCACTCATGCCGCTATTTTATCGAAAAAGCACCCAGGGCTGAGGCTGTTTTTGTTTTTGATGGGTATATGGCTGCAGACTTTATTCAGATTGACTTGTATGTCTATACCCTTGATTAAAAGAGTGAGACCTTATCGACCATGTCTTCAAACTCTTCCAGTTTAAGCGCCAGATGATTTAGCAGCAGCGGTTCGATACGCCGCCACTCCGGGTGCTCAAACTGGTGAACGTGCATTTTCAGGATGTGTTCGGCCAGGCTGGCAATGGCAATCAGGGTGCAGATATGATGCCAGTCGCCATGCATGGCTTGCTCAAACAGCTTCAAATCATTGTGGTTCAGAATGGCCAGCTGCATACTTTCGGGCAGATACCAGGTGCGGCTGAGCAGATAGCCGACGACATGATGGCTGCTTTGATGGCGGGTGTTTTCCAGTGCAATGTACTCTTGGCGGCTCATTCGCTCGCCCTGCGTCATGGTGTCCATATAGGTGTCAAACCGCGCCGCCATAATTGCTTTGCCGCTATTGCGAAACAGGCCAAAGGTATAGGCTTCCTCAGCTGAAATGCCATGGACATTGCTGGCGATCTGGGCCGAAATCATCGCGATTTGTACCGAGGTCTCCCAGAAATAACTCATTCGGGCCTCGTGCTCGGCGGCTATTTCTCCCGATAACGTCTGGCGCAGCAGCTGTCCTTCGAGCAAATTGCAGATATTGCGCAGCCCCAGTAATTGCATCGCCTGATCAATTGAGGTGATTTTTTGCGTCAGCTGGAAAAAAGGTGAATTGACCGTCTTGAGCATGGCCATCGACAGGGCCAGATCGCTATTGATCAGGCTGGCGATGTAGGGAAAATCAGGCTCTTCGGCCAACTGAGCCTCCCGGATCGCGACCAGGATTTCCGGACGTGGCGGGATAACCAGATTTTTGACCAGTTGTTCGCATTCCGAGTCAGGCAGATGTTGCAGCATGGTGGGGTCAGTCCTGTGCTTGATCTTGTTACTGTAGCAGCCGGGAGCAAAAGCGGGCGGCTGGCATGGATCGGCTTTGTTCTAAATCTAATAGGTGCGAAGTTTTGGCGCACAAAATGTGCAATTTAAGCTCGATTAGGCTGTGGCTGATTTTGCCAATGCTCGCTGATGGTACGGGTAATTGCGCGCAGGCCATTGCCCCGGCTGGCGGATAAAAAGCGCTGCATGCCACGCTCATTAAGCCAGGCTTCAAAATCAAATTGCCCGCTGTCGCTGCGCTGGTTGTAGGCCGTGAGCACCAGCGCGAGCAAACCTTTGACAATGCGCGAGTCGCTGTCAGCGGCCAGCTGCCAGCTGACATTATTCTCTGCCTGCTTGATGGGCGAAAAAGCCAGCCAGACCTGGCTTTCGCAGCCGGCTACCTTGCGATCGGGCGTCTTTTGCTCGGGGCTCCAGTCGGGCAACTGTTTGGCCAGTTGCACCAGCAGGCGGTTTTTGGCTTCCCAGCTGGCTGCCGCGTCAAGCTGGCGCGCCAGCTCGGCAAGATCAATCGCATTGGCGTGACCCGGATTGCCAAAAGGGTGAGCAAAACGCGGGTCGGCATGCTCGCTGGCAGCAGGTTCAAGGCTTGTGCTGCTGCTTGCACTGATCGCGTTCATGCCAGTATCTCCAGTGTTTCGCTCAAGGCCGCCAGAAAGCGGTTCACATCGTCGGCAGTATTGTAGAGCGCCAGCGAGGCACGCAAGGTTCCACTGATACCCAGGCTGTGTATCAGCGGCTGGGCACAGTGGTGTCCCACTCGCACGGCTATACCCCTGTTATCGAGAAATTGCGCCACATCGTAAGGATGAATCGGAGCAAAGCTCATCGACGTCAAACTCACCTTTTGCCGTGCTTGGCCGTGAATCACCACACCGGGTATTTGTCGCAAGCCGTCTTCCAGCTGGCGATGCAGCGATGATTCATGCGCGTGCATCGCCTCGCGATCAAGCCCGCTGAGCCAGTCCAGCGCCGCCGCCAGGCCAACGGCCTGGGCAATCGGCGGGGTGCCAGCCTCCAGCCTTTGCGGTGGGCTGGCGTAGGTGGTGCCGGAAAATGACACCACGGCTATCATTTCACCGCCGCCTTGCCACGGCGGCAGCGTGCGCAAAATATCGCTGCGGATATATGCCGCGCCAATGCCCGTCGGGCCGTAGGCTTTGTGGCCGGAAAAAACATAAAAATCGCAATCGAGCGCACGCACATCGACTGGCAAATGCGCAATCGCCTGCGCGCCGTCGACCAGTACCTTGCAATCGCGCTGGTGCGCCAGCTGGCAGATCGCCCGAATATCCTGAATGCTGCCAATCGCATTAGACGCATGGCTGATGGCCAGCAGCCGAGCACGCGGTGAGGCAAGTAGCTGGGCAAGATGCGTCAGATCAATTTCGCCTTCAGTAGTCAGATTCAGCGGTTTGATCAGCACGCCACGGCGCTGCGCCAGCATTTGCCACGGCACAATATTGGCGTGATGTTCCAGCGTGGACACAATAATCTCGTCGCCAGCGCTCAGCTGCTCAGGACTTTCTCCAAAGGTATTAGCGATCAGATTGATGGCTTCGGTGGTGCCACGGGTGAAAATAATCTCGTCGCAGCTGGCGGCGTTGATAAAGCGCGCTACGGTAGCGCGAGCGCCTTCAAAGGCATCGGTTGCGGCCACGGCAAGCCGGTGCGCGCCACGGTGAACATTGGCGTTGCAATACTCGTAATACTGCCGTTCGGCATCGAGCACCGCCGCCGGTTTTTGCGTGGTGGCCGCGTTGTCCAGATACACCAGATCGGGGTGATGGGCAAAAATGGCAAACTGGGCGCGGTAGTAGCAGGGGTCAAACCGGGGGACGGCAAGATCGAACATGGGCAGGCAATGCTAGAGAGATTGGTGGGCAATTGTATAATGGCTCAGTGCGAAACCAAAACTTCCTGTGCGGCTGCGGGAACTTTGGCAGGGCTAAGCAATTCTTTTCAACACATTTCAATACTTCTTGCGGCAGACAAAAACCACATGCCTTACAAACAACCCGTTTCAATCCTGCTGATTATTCACACGCCGGCGCTTCAAGTGCTGCTGCTTGAGCGCAATGATTTTACCGATGCCTGGCAATCGGTCACCGGCAGCCGCGAGGGCGATGAGACACTGATTGAAACCGCCCGTCGTGAATTGCAGGAAGAAACCGGGCTTTGCGTCGAGCTGGCGCAGATTCGTGACTGGCATGAATGTCACGATTTCGAGATTTTCGAAATCTGGCGGCATCGCTACGCGCCGGGCGTGATGAGCAATACCGAGCATGTATTTAGCGTTCAGCTGCCCGAGGCCTGCCAGATCGACATTGCGGTCAAGGAGCATCGCCGCTATCGGTGGGTTGATTGGCAGCAGGCAGCCGAAATGGTGTTTTCGCCGTCCAATGCCGAAGCAATCCGCCAACTGCCCGAGCGGATAGGTCACTAAAATGCGCCCGCACGCCGCACTGCCAGCCCATCCCCGCCAGCTGGTCGTGGCTTCCTACAATATCCATAAAGGATTATCGCCACTGAACCGGCGGCTGGTGCTGCATGATGTGCGCCACGCTTTGAACCAGCTGGCGCCGGATATGGTGTTTTTGCAGGAAGTGCAGGGCGTGCATCTGGCGCATTCGCACCGTTTTGAAACCTGGCAGCAGGCGCAGCATGAATATCTGGCTGGCGATTTGCTGCACAGCGCTTACGGCAAAAATGCGCATTATCATCTCGGGCATCACGGCAATGCGCTGCTGTCGCGTTATCCGATTTTGCACTGGGACAATTTTGACCTGACCCTGCACCGTTTCGAGCAGCGCGGCGCGCTGCACTGCCAGCTGGATGTGGCCGACTGGGATCAGCCGCTGCATGCGCTGTGTGTGCATCTGAATCTGCGCGCAGGCGATAGGCGCAAGCAGATTGGCATCCTGGTTGACTATATCCAGCGCCATATTCCGGCTGACGCGCCGCTGGTGTTGGCGGGCGATTTCAACGATTGGCGTGGCGAGCTCAGCGCCATGCTGGCGCAGCATCTGGATATGCATGAAGCGTTTGAAACGCTGCATGGCGCACCAGCGCGCAGCTTTCCGGTGCGCATGCCTTTGCTCACGCTGGACCGGGTGTATGTGCGTGGTTTTCAGGTGAGTGTGGCCGAAGTGCTCTCGGGTGCGCCGTGGCGCAATCTATCCGATCACGCGCCCTTGTACGCCGTTTTGCAGGGGTAGCCGCGATGGCCAAAGCAATCAGGCTGCAACCCAAGCCGCAGCATCAGGTTGAGCTGCTACGCAATGGCGCCGAGTTTTTTCCGGCGCTGCTCGCTGCCTGCGAGGCGGCGCAGATCGAGATCCATCTGGAAACGTATTTGTTCGAGCCTGACGAAGTGGGGCTTGCTGTTGCGAACGCCTTGATGCGAGCCGCGCAGCGTGGCGTGCGTGTGTCGGTGCTGATCGATGGCTTTGGCGCGCGCGATTTTCCGGCGCAACTGAAAGAAGAACTGCTGCAATCGGGCGTGCGCCTGCTGTTCTTTCGCCCGGAAATCCGGCGATTTTCGCTCAATCGCTCGCGCCTGCGGCGGATGCACCGCAAATTGTCGTGCTTTGACGGCCAGCTGGCGCTGGTTGGCGGCATTAATATTCTGAGCGACGACGATGGCCCCGGTCTGGCTCCGCGTTATGACTACGCGGTGCGCATCGTCGGCCCGGTGGTCGCCGATGTGCGCGAAGCGATGTGCCGCGAGTGGCGGCATACGGCCTGGTCGCAATTGAAAAAAGCCTGGGCCAAGCGCGAGCACTTATATACCCATGCCAAGTATGACAATGGCGTGCTTGCCCAGCTTGTTGTGCGGGACAATACCCGTAATCGGCGTGCCATTGAGCAATGTTATTTGGATTTGATCGATCAGGCGCAATCCGAAATTGTGATCGCCAATGCCTATTTTCTGCCGGGTTTGCGCCTGCGCCAGGCCCTGCTCAGGGCGGCCTTGCGCGGCGTGGCGGTGGTGTTGCTGCTGCAGGATGAACGCGATCACGCCTTATTGCAGTACGCCAGTTGGGCGTTTTACCGGCCTTTGCTGAGGGCCGGTGTCGAGATTTATCAGTATCGTGCCGGTTTTATGCACGCCAAAGTGGCCATTTTTGACGGTGAATGGGCTACCGTCGGCTCGAGCAATATTGACCCGTTCAGCCTCTTGCTGGCCCGCGAGGCCAATGTTTTTATCCGTGACCGCGCCTTTGCCGGGCAATTACGCCAGGATGTGCAGCTGCATCTGGTGCAGGATGCGCGCGCGATTTTGCCGCAGCATGTGCAGCAGGCCAAGCCGGGTTTGCGTTTGCTGGTGTGGCTGTGCTTTGGTCTGGTGCGGCTGATCATGGGGCTGTCCGGTTATGGCGGCAAAAAATACCTCGAATAAATCACCCCGATTTTACAGCAGGCTTTGCTCTGCCTCTTTTTACCGACACTTCATCTGCTCAGGCGCAACCCTAATAGCAGCCGCTACACATTCTGCGCTATCGTAATTCAAACGATCGTTTGGAGTCGCCAGAATGCCCAAAATGCAATATCCGCACCTGTTTTCCCCGCTGGACCTTGGATTTACCACGCTGAAAAACCGCTGCATCATGGGCTCGATGCACACCGGGCTGGAAGAGCAAGCCCAAGGCATGCACAAGTTGGCGACGTTCTATGCCGAACGCGCCGCTGGCGGCGTGGGGCTGATCGTCACCGGTGGCGTTGCCCCCAATCTGGCGGGCTGTGGTTTTGAAGGCAGTGCGATACTCAACCAGCACAGCCAGCTTGATGGCCACCGCTGCGTGACCGAAGCAGTCCATCAGGCGGGCGGTAAGATTGCGTTACAGATTCTGCATACCGGGCGCTACGCCTACCACGCCAATTCGGTCGCGCCGTCGGCGATCAATGCGCCGATTACGCCATTTACGCCGCATGAATTGAGCGAGATCGAAGCCACCATCGCCGATTTTGCCCACACCGCCAGGCTGGCGCAGCAAGCAGGCTACGATGGGGTGGAAATCATGGGTAGCGAAGGCTACCTGATTAACCAGTTTCTGGTTCTACGCACTAATCAGCGCAGCGATGACTGGGGTGGCAGCCTGCACAACCGGCAGCGGCTGGCGATTGAGATCGTTCGCGCTGTTCGTGCCGCCGTGGGTGAGCACTTTATCGTTATTTTCCGTATTTCTCTGCTTGATCTGGTGCAGGACGGCGGCACTTTTGCCGAGGCCGTGCAACTGGCAAAAGCGCTGGAAGCCGCTGGCGTTACGCTCCTTAATACCGGCATCGGCTGGCACGAAGCGCGTATTCCAACGATTGCCACCATGGTGCCGCGCGCCGCATTTAGCTGGGTGACGCGCGCCTTAAAGGCGCATGTTGGCATCCCGCTGATTGCGGTCAACCGCATCAATACGCCCGAAGTGGCCGAGCAGATTCTGGCGGCGGGCGACGCCGATCTGGTGTCGATGGCGCGCCCCTTGCTGGCTGATCCGCAATTCATGTTGAAAGCGGAACAAGGCAAAAGCGAGCAGATCAATACCTGCATTGCCTGCAATCAGGCCTGTCTGGATCATGTGTTTGAAGGCAAAACCGCCTCGTGCCTGGTCAACCCGCGTGCCTGCCGCGAAACCGAACTCAATATCGAGCCAGCGGCAGTGGCCAAACGGATCGCCATCGTCGGCGCTGGCCCGGCTGGTTTGTCCTGTGCCTTGAGCGCGGCACAGGCGGGGCATCAGGTCACCTTGTATGAGGCTAGATCTGAGCTGGGCGGGCAATTTGCGCTGGCGCAATTAATCCCGTCCAAAGCCGAGTTTCGCGAAACACTGCGCTATTTTTCGGTGATGCTGGCCCTGCATCAGGTCGACATCCGGCTCAATACCCGCGTGAGTGCGGCGGATCTGGCGGGCCACTACGACGCCGTTGTGCTGGCCACCGGCGTTACTGCGCGTGCGCTGGATTTACCGGGGGCTGACCACCCCAGCGTGGTGAATTATCCCGATCTGATTGCTGGTGAGGTGGCGGCAGGGCAGAAAGTGGCGATTATCGGTGCAGGGGGTATTGGTGTGGATGTGGCTGATTTATTGCTCCATCGGCCACATACCCACTCAGGGCATGAGCTGAGTCAGTATTTAAGCGATTGGGGGATTGATACGCAATTGAATCAAGCGGGCGGCCTGTTGCCTGTATCGCCCACTCAGCCCGCACGCGAGCTGTGGCTACTGCAGCGCAAAAAAGGCAAGCCCGGCGCAGGCCCGGGGCGCACCACAGGCTGGATACATCGGCAAAGCCTGCAGCGCAATCAGGTGCATCTATGGGGGGGCGTGCAGTATTTGCGCATCGACGATGCAGGCTTGCACTTGATTCATGATGGCGTGGAAAAATGCCTGCCTTGCGACCAGATCGTTGTGTGCGCCGGGCAGGAGTCGGTGAACGCCTTGTACGGCGAGCTGCAGGCGCTGGGGCAGGTGGTGCATCTGATCGGCGGTGCCGAGCTGGCCGCCGAGCTTGATGCCAAGCGGGCGATCGAGCAAGGCATGCGGCTGGCTTGCGCGCTTTAATCACCAATTAATTTCTTTGTTGGTAATTATAAATTAATGAAAAATTAAGAAATTCTGCTGGAGTATTGATCGCATTATTCTATGGTAAGGCATCAGGCACCGGAGGATAGGCGATGAAAATCTGCGGATTGTTTTTAATTTTGCTCAGCAGCCCGACATGGGCCATGTGTGATGCGCAAGTCAAAGCGCTGCGCGCCGAAATGAGCGCCCAGCAGCTTGATCTGGAAGTACGGCGGCAGGTGAATTCGGCTTTGCAGCCCTTGCTAGCGCCCAGGCCCGATTTAAATCCATTGAGCGAGGCCGAGTGCAGGCAAAAAGTGCAGCAGGTTCGCGAAAAAATGCGCAGCGTCCCCGGCAAAACGCGCCAATAGCGGAGCAAGCTGTATTGCCTCTGTGGGTATATGAATACAAGTCATTTTTTATATGGCCTCTAGCTATATACCCACGTTGATGCAGGCAGGCGCTGTGTCGATTTGCTTGGGCAGATTTAGGTACAGTGCCAGATAGTGCGCTTGCCAGTGGCCGATAATTAGCGCTGCGTTTCTCCGCCCAGTGCGTCAAGCAGCGCCGGAATAAAGCCGCGCAGCTCGCCCACCAGCAGGGCAAATTGCGATTCAAACAGCGCGTCCTGCGTTTCGGCGTCCATATCTTTCAACTCGTCTTTCAGTACGTCCAGCATCGCCAGCGATTTGATTTCCAGTGCTTCGGTTAGCGTAAAAGTCAGGCGCTCGCCAAAGGCCAGGCTTAATCGTGTGGCGATTTTGCCGGCGTCCAGATGCTGACGCACCTCGTCGCAATCCATCACCTGACGCTTGAAGCGTGCAATGGATCCTTCGTCACCCGGTGTTTTGAGCTCGGCGTCCTGCCCCAGCGAGAGGGCATCCGGTGTTTCGGTGGTGAGCCAGTCGGTCATCGCGGCCGCCGGGCTAATTTCGGTGTCGATCAGCCGTGTCGGCAGGCTGCCCAGCGTTTCGCGCAAGGTAGAGAGCAAATATTCGGCCTTGGCCGCGCTGGCGGCGTCAACAATCACCAGGTAGTTTTCCAGATCGAGCAGCGCACGCTGCACGCGCGAGCGGGTAAAGGCGCGTGGTGTTAGCTCTTCAATAATCCGGTCTTTGAGCTCGCGCTGCTCTTTGCGCCCGACTTTGCGGCTTTCTGCCGCTTCAATTTGCTGCACGCGATAATCAAGCTCATCCTTGATCACCGCAGCAGGCAGCACTTTTTCTTCACTTTTCAGCGCCACCAGTACGGCGTTCTGGCGCTCGATCGCCATCAGTTCGGGCTCGTGGCGCGCTGGTGGCACCCAGCCGCTCGATTCCATATCCATGCTGCCGCACGGCACGAAAGGGCGTTTGGCTAGCTCGCCCTGAATGCTGGCACTGCTTAGGGCGTGGTCGGCGGATAAACGATAAATTTGTAAGTTACGAAACCACAGCATGGCGTCCCTTTTTAATATTCAAGGCTCAAAGAATGGTCGCCGATTGTAGCGCTGTCGGCGCGCAGGCAAAACTGATTTTATGTGCTGATTTTATGCAGGCCGCTGAAAATAGTGAAAATAGCCCAAGCGTGGATGATTGAGAATGATTCCGGTTTTTGCGTATAATGCGAATACTTATTGTTTAGGACGTCGATGATGAAAAAGTTTGCCCTCTCTGCACTTGCTTTATCGCTGCTGGCAGGTTTTGCCCAGGCCGAAACCGTGACGGTGTACTCGTCACGCAATGAACAGCTGATCAAGCCGCTGTTTGATGCCTACACCAAGGAAACCGGCATTGAAGTTAAAGTCCTGACCGATAAGGAAGGTCCGCTGATGGCGCGCCTGCAGGCCGAAGGTGCCAATACGCCAGCCGATATGCTCATTACCGTTGACGCGGGTAATCTGTGGCAAGCCTCGAATATGGGTTTACTCAAGGCAGTGAACTCAAAAACACTCACAGACAATATCCCAGCGCATTTGCGCGATGCACGTAATCAGTGGTTTGGTCTGTCTGTGCGCGCACGCACGATGATTTACAACCCAAGCCTGATCAAGGGCGAGCAGCTCTCAAACTATGAAGATCTGGCCGATCCGAAATTCAAAGGCAAGCTGTGCCTGCGCACCAGCAAGAAAGTCTACAACCAGTCGCTGGTGGCGATGATGATTGCCCAACAGGGTGAGCCAAAAACCGAGAAAATCGTCCGCGGCTGGGTGGATAATCTGGCCACCGACGTTTTCCCGGATGACACCAAGCTGATTGAAGCGGTAGCGGCCGGTCAATGTGCCGTTGGTGTGGTCAATACTTACTATTTTGGCCGTATTCTGGATAAATTGCCTGCTGACAAACGCGCAGCCTACCCGGTTAAATTATTCTGGGCCAACCAGAAAACCAATGGCACGCACGTGAATATCTCGGGCGCAGGTGTAACGCGTTACGCAAAAAATGAAGCCGGTGCAGTCAAGCTGATGGAATGGCTCTCGTCTGAAAAAGCGCAGAACCTCTACGCAGACAAAGATATGGAATTCCCGGCCAATCCGAAAGTGAAAGCCGACGTGCTGGTGAGCAGCTGGGGCCCGTTCAAACAAAACCTGATCAATATGAGCAAAGCTGGCGAGTTGCAGGGCGCAGCTGTTAAACTGATGGATCGCGCTGGTTACAAATAATCCAGCCTGATTTTCTGGTAGGGCAGCCTGCCGGATCAGTTTTTTTAATGGGCAGGCCATCAGGCGCTGCCCATTGTCTTTCCGGATTTCTTTCCTGATTGGGTCGATTGCCAGTCAGTTGTTTTGATTAGGATCTCTATGCGCCTCTCATCGTTGCGTGGAATGGGGTATGCCGCGCCGATTGCCTTGCTGACCATCATTCCCTTGCTGGTAGTGCTCTCTTCTTTTCTGCACCCGCAGCCCGAGGTATGGGCGCATCTGAGCGAATATGTGCTGCCGGATGTAATCAAAAATACGCTGATTCTGATTGTGGGCGTTGGGCTGGGCGTGCTGCTGCTGGGTGTGCCGCTGGCATGGCTAACTGCCGTGTGCGAGTTTCCCGGGCGGCTCTTTTTCAGCTGGGCGCTGATGCTGCCGCTGGCGATGCCTGCGTATGTGCTGGCTTTTGTTCAGGTGGGCTTGCTCGATTTCACCGGCCCGGTACAAACGCTGATTCGTGAGCTCACCGGCGACTCAAGCTGGTTTCCGCGCATTCGCTCGACTGGCGGCGTGATTATGGTGCTGTCGCTGGCGTTTTACCCCTATGTGTATCTGCTCGCACGCAATGCTTTTTTAACGCAGGGCAAGCGTGCGCTGGAAGCGGCGCAAATGCTGGGCTTGTCACGGGCTCAGGGCTTCTGGCAAGTGGCTTTGCCGATGGCCAGACCGTGGCTGATTGGCGGCCTGACGCTGGCGCTGATGGAAACGCTGGCCGATTTTGGCACGGTGTCGATTTTCAATTTTGATACCTTCACCACCGCGATTTACAAATCGTGGTTTGCGCTATTCAATCTGCCTGCCGCGTCGCAGCTGGCGTCGATTCTGGTGCTGTTTGTGCTGGTGCTGGTGGCGCTGGAATACTGGGCGCGCGGTGCGCGGCTCTATCATGGGCGGATTGTCGCTGCCGAACGCATCCGCCTGCAGGGAGCTTACCGATGGCTGGCCATTGCGCTGTGCAGCACAGTGCTGCTGATCGCTTTTATCATTCCGCTGATCCAGCTGCTGCTGTGGGTTAAGACCATCTGGCAGGACGATTTTGATGCGCGCTATATCGGCTTTACGCTGCGCTCGATGCTGATTTCGCTGTTTGCCGCGCTGATTGTGGCTGCTTTTGCGCTGCTGCTGGTCTTTATCCAGCGCCGCTTTGCCAGCACGGGTACGCGCTGGGTGGTGCGGCTGGCCACGCTGGGCTATGCCGTCCCCGGCTCGGTGCTGGCGGTGGGCGTTTTTCTGCCGATTGCCTGGCTGGATAATCTGCTGATTCCGATTGCGAATAGCATGGGTTTTGCCACTTTCCAGATTTTAAAAGGCTCGGTCGCGGTGATGCTGCTGGCGCTGGCGGCCCGCTTTATGGCCGTGGCTTTTCAGCCCATGGAAAGCGCCATGCAGCGCATCAGCCGCAATCAGGAAGACGCTGCCCGCTCGCTCGGCCTGAGCCAGCGGCAATTATTATGGCGTTTGCACCTGCCACTGCTGCGCGGCGGTGTCTTGACTGCGGTGCTGATGTGCTTTGTCGATGTGATGAAAGAAATGCCGATCACGCTGATGACCCGCCCATTCGGCTGGGATACGCTGGCCGTGCGCGTGTTTGAAATGACGTCCGAAGGCATGTGGGCCAACGCGGCCTTGCCCAGCTTGATGATTGTAATCACCGGCCTGATCCCGGTGGTGTTGCTGGTGCTGAAATCGGAAGATTAAATTGTCTTGTAGGAGCGGGCTTGCTCGCGAAGGCGCTGCAAATCTGTGCCCCTTTCGCGGTCACCCCAAGGGTACTTCCTGCGGGGCGCAAGCCCGCTCCTACACTTTCTGATTGGCGATGTGTGAACGCTGATTTGACTCGGGATTTGAAAATGAGCTTATTAAAGGTAGCCAATATCAGCATCGGCTTTGCCGAACGCAATATTGTGGAAGGCCTGTCGTTTGAACTGCAGGCCGGTGAAATCGGCTGCCTGCTGGGCGCTTCGGGTTGCGGCAAAACCACCGTGCTGCGCGCGATTGCCGGTTTTGAAGCCTTGCGTGCCGGTGAAATCCAGCTCGCTGATGTGGCAGTATCTACCGCCGAGCAAATGGTGCCGCCGCAGCTACGCGGTGTCGGCATGGTGTTTCAGGATTACGCGCTGTTTCCACATCTGACGGTGGCCGCCAATGTCGCTTTTGGCCTGAAAAAACTGCCCAAGGCCGAGCAAACCGAACGCGTGGCCCGAATGCTGGCGCTGGTTGGCCTGGCTGATTTGGGTGAGCGCTATATCCATGAACTCTCTGGCGGGCAGCAGCAGCGCGTTGCGCTGGCGCGGGCGCTGGCTCCGCAGCCAAGGCTGTTGCTACTCGACGAGCCGTTTTCCAATCTGGATGTTGAATTGCGCGAGCGGCTAGGGCAGGAAGTGCGCGCCATTCTAAAAGAAACCGGTACCACGGCGATTCTGGTGACGCACGATCAGCGCGAAGCCTTTGCGGTGGCCGACCAGATCGGCGTGATGTCCGAAGGCCATATCCGCCAGTGGGGCACGCCCTACGATTTGTACCACGAGCCGGTTGACCGTTTCGTCGCCAACTTCATCGGCGAAGGCGTACTGCTGCCCGCACAGCTCACCGGCCCGCAATGCATTGACTTCGAGCTGGGCCAGATCTGCCGCACCGCACCGGTAGCGTGCTGCGTTGGCTGCGAGATGGAAGTGCTGATCCGCCCGGACGATATTCAGCACAATGACGCCAGCGAAATGAAAGCCAAAGTGCTCGCCAAAGCCTTTCGCGGCGCAGAATTCATGTACACCCTCGGCCTGCCATCCGGCCGCACGCTGCTTTCACTGGTGCCTAGCCACCACAATCACGCGATAGGCGAATACATCGGTATCGAGCTGGAAATGGATCATCTGATTGTATTTAAGAAGTAATAGGGGTATTGCCATGTAGGTCAATGTGAGATTGATCTGTATGGCAATACCTTTAGGGGTAGTCTAGTGCCTACGGGCTGAGCGTTTGCATGACAGTGTGGGTGGGGGCAAAGGGTCACAAACTGTGGTCTGTCCCCTATTGCTGCAATGGAAATAGGGGAAATTCGTCTTCAGGACCGCTTCTTCAAAGGTAAATAAAAATGGAGTATTTCCATAAGATTGAATCAATGGTGCGTAAAGCAGAGTGTTTTGGTTCTAAAGAAAGCAAAAATGGAGCAAAAGTATTTGGGCTTGTGCAAGACCCTATTCTCGGTTTTAAACGGTGGTGGCATTATTTATATCCGGCACTTTCTGATTTCGAAGTTAATGAATTAAGAAAAGCATGTAATGCAGATTTGCATCAAGATTTTTGTGATTTTCTACGAATATCAAATGGAATAAATTTGTTCTCAGGCTAAATTGCTATATATGGTTACCGCCCTGCTATAGATCGCTCTACAGATGTTGAATATCCATATGATTTGGTGTTGCCTAATACACTAGAGCGCTGTACAGATGCAAAGCCCTCATTTTTATTTATTGGTGGATATCGAGAAGATGGATCAAAACTTTACATTGATAATCAATCAGGGAAGGTGTTTCGATGCTCAAGGGAAACAAGTATTCCATTTGAGCAGTGGGATAATTTCGGAACCATGCTAACTAATGAAAGTGAGCGATTTGCTCAGAAATTCAACGTTGGTTAATTAAAAACGCCTCCTCATCTCAAATAAAGCCCATCCTAAGTAGTCCGTTGCAACCGGATGGAAAAACTTCAAACCCATGTCGTGGCAAAGTTAATAACCAAGCGACATCTACGCAGGAGAGTGGGATATTTTCCATTTGGTTACGAAACACTACTTATCAATTTAAGCTCAACCCTCTGATTTGTAGGTAAAACAATAAGGGACAGACCACGATTTTTCTCTGCTGCTGTCGCTAGTACCCTGCTATCACAATCACGCGATTGGTGAATACATCGTATCGAGCTGGATATGGACTGCTGATTGCATTCAAGAAATAATAATGGGTATTGACCTGTAGGTTAATGCGTAATTGCTCTGCATGGCAATACCTATATGGAGTAATCCAGCTCCTGCGGGCTGAGTGTTTGCATGGCGGCGTGGGTGGAGATAAAGGGCGGGTGGGTCAGCTGGTCGAGAAAGTCGCCGTGCCGCAGTGTGTCGAGAACCGGGCCTTTGACTTCGGCCAGATGCAGTGTGATGCCTTGGTCGGCCAGCTCACGCTGCCAGTCTTTGAGTGCGTTGACTGCGCTGTAGTCGATGCTGTTCACCGCCGACAGGATGAGTAATAGTTGCCGACTTGCCGGGTGCTGGCTCAGCTGGGTGTTGATCTGGGTAATGACGTTGGCGATATTGGCAAAATACAGGTTTTCATCGATCCGCACGGCTAGCACTTCGGGCGTGGTTTCTACCTGATGGCGCAATACATTGCGGTAATGCTCGCTTTGTGCTACCCGCCCGACAACAGCAATATGCGGTTGCTGGCTGCGCCACAGATACAGCGCAATGGCGATGCCGACGCCCAGCGCGATGCCGACCATGGGGCCAGTCAGCAGCACGCCGCCAAAAGTCATTAGCCAGGCAATGCCATCGCGATAGTCAAACTGCCAGGCCTGGCGCAGTTGCGATAGCGAGATCATCCGGGCTGTCGCCAAAATAATGGTTGCCGCGAGCAGCGCCTGTGGCAGAAAGGCGAGCAGGGGGAGTAATGCCCACAAAGCCAAGATGATCCAGATTGCTGAGAGCATACCTGCCAGGGGTGTCTGCGCGCCCGCATTGGTGTTGACGACAGTGCGTGAAAAACCGCCGCTGACCGGCATGCCGCCGACGATGGCCGAGGCCAGATTGCAATTGCCCAGTGCGAGCAGCTCGCGGTTGGCATCAACGGTCTGGTGGCGGCTGGCAGCAATGCTCTGCGCGACGGTGATACTCTGTAAAAATCCGGCCAGACCAATTAGCAAGGCAGGCAACAAGAGCGATTGCACGCTGGCCAGATCAAGGCTGTTAAGACCAGTGATGGCCGAGCTGCCCAAATGTGCGGCGGGCAATTGCCCCAGTGTTTTGATCTGATGCGTGTTGTCCAGCGTGGCGAGCAGGGCTGCAAGCGCAATCATCACCGGCAGCGGCAAAATCTTGCCTGCCATTTGGGCGGCTTTGTCGGCCACGCCCAGTTTGCCGAGCAGATGGCTGGCGGGATTGGCAGCCAGCCACATCAGCGCCAGACCGCTCAGGCCAAATAGCATCGTGGATAAATGCAGCTTGTGCACCGCGGCGGGGAAGTTTATCGCCAAGACCAGCACCGTATCGCCGCGCCAGGCGGTGCCGAGCAACGCGCCGGTTTGCCCCAGTGCAATCAGCAAGGCGGTGCCGGCGCTAAAGCCCTGAATTACCGGGAGCGACAGAATGCGCGTGATGCCGCCCAGTTTGAATGTGCCAAACAGCATTAGCATCAGGCCGGAGAGCAGCGTGAGCGTGGCGGCGAGCAAGAGATATTGCGTGCTGCCCGGCGCAGCCAGCGGGGCGAGCGCCGCCGCCGTCATGGCTGAAGTGATCGCCATCGGGCCCACTGATTGCGTCATGCTACTGCCAAAAAATCCATACACCAGCAAAGGCCCGATGCTGGCGTACAGCCCGGCCATCGGCGGCAAGCCCGCCAGCTGTGCATAGGCCAGCCCCTGCGGAATGAGTAGCAGCGCAACAATGATGCTGGCGCTCAGATCGCCCGCCAGCCAGTCGCGACGATAGTGCTGCATCCAGTTGGGGATCCAAGCTTGTATCCGGCGCGGTAGGCGGCGACCCGGTGTACCAGTGGGGCTGGAGCGGCTGGGCATGATGTCAGGCTTTTTTGGGCAGACGTTCAAAAATCAGCATGCCCGCCAGCATGGCGGCGGCGAACAATACCCCGTCGGGTGATCCCGTGCCGACCAATACTAGTGCGGGCCCTGGGCAGATACCCCCAATACCCCAGCCGATGCCAAACAGGGCGCTACCGATAATCAGCCGCTGATCAATCACCGTGCTGGTTGGTAGCTTCATGTCTTCGTGCGTGAGCAGTGTTTTGGGCGTGCGCTTGGCCAGGGTGAAAAAGACGATGGCAACGCCAATCCCGCCCCCCATCACAAAGGCCAGACTCGGGTCCCACAGCCCGGCCAGATCAAGAAAACCTTGCACCTTGGCCGGATTGGCCATGCCTGCGAGTAATAAACCTAGCCCGAACAAGAGGCCAGTGGCAAAACCCAGAATATTCATTTTCATCGTGATGTCCTCCGCGCTTAAAGCACGTGCTTGATGAGATAGACCGTGATAAACCCGGCCGCCATAAACGAGATCACGGCAGCTAGCGAGCGCAATGACAGGCGAGACAAACCACAAATGCCATGACCGCTGGTGCAGCCATTGGCGTAACGCGTACCGATTCCGACCAGCAGGCCCGCCACAATCAGCCCGACAGGCGAGGTCACCATGCCCAGCGCAGGCAGTGGTGCAAACAGACTCCAGACAGCAGGCGCGAGCAGCAGCCCCAAGATAAACAGGATGCGCCAGTTTCTATCGCCCTTGGGGTCATTGAATAGGGTGCCAGCGGAAAACAGGCCACCAATAATGCCGGCGATGCCGGCAATCCGGCCTGCGAGCAAGACCAGAAGCCCAGCGGAAAGGCCGATTACTGCGCCACCGAGCAATCCGGCCAGCGGCGTAAAGTTGGCCAGATCAATTTGAAAAAATGGCATGGTTCGTCTCCTTGCTGTTTGACGTGGTGTCGATAGGCTCAACCGGACAATAGAGCATATAAAGTAACGACAGCACCTGCCGCACTTCATCGCTGGCGAGCGAGTAATAAATCCGTTTGCCATCGCGCCGGGTATTGACCAGCCCGGCGTTACGCAACACGCCCAGTTGCTGCGATAGCGTGGGCTGACGGATGTCGAGCAGCGTTTCAAAATCGGAAACGCATTTTTCGCCATCGACCATCTGGCACAGCAGCAGCAAGCGATCTTCGTTGGCGAGGTTTTTAAGTAACTGTGTCGCCTCGCCTGCGGCCACGCGCATGGCCTGCATAACAGGGGTGGTGGATTGATCGGTCATTGCAAACCCTCGGCTATCAACTAATATTGACATATTATATAAATAAATATATTGTAAAGCAAGGTGTTCAATCAATAATTCAATTAATTCAAACCATTACGGAGCCCGCCATGATGCCCATCCATGATCTAATCAAGCCGCAGGTCGAGGCATTTTTTGACCCGGCGACAAATACCATCAGCTATCTGGTGTATGACGAGGCCGGTGGCCACGCGGCCATTATCGATCCCGTACTTGATTACGACCCGAAAGCGGCGCGCACCAGTACCGACAGTGCTGCAAAAATCGTCGCGCGGGTGCGCGAGCTGGGGGTGCAGATCGACTGGATTCTGGAAACGCACGCCCATGCTGATCATTTATCGGCAGCGGCCTGGCTTAAAGACGCTGTAGGTGGGCAGATTGGCATCGGGCATGGCATTGACCGGGTGCAGAAAATCTTCAAGCCGATTTTTGGTATGGAAGAAGCGTTTCAAACCGATGGCCGCCAGTTTGATCATTTGTTTGCTGATGATGAAGAGTGGGGTATTGGTCGCTTGAGCGCAAAGGTATTGGCTGTACCAGGGCATACCCCTGCTGATGTGGCCTATCTGATTGGTGATGCATTATTCCTGGGTGATACTCTATTCATGCCTGATGTGGGTACGGCGCGCTGTGATTTTCCCGGTGGCAGTGCGGCTAATCTGTATGACTCGGTGCAGAGGCTGTATCAGCTGCCCGATGAAACTCGCGCCTTTGCCTGCCATGACTATCCGCCGCCTGATCGGCCTGTCGCGGTGTGGGAGGCCACACTGGGCGAGCACAAACAGCACAATATTCACCTCAATAGCCGCGTAACAAAGGCAGAATTCATTAAAATGCGCGAAGCACGTGACGCCACGCTGGCCATGCCCGTGTTGATCATGCCGTCCATCCAGATCAATGTGCGGGCGGGGCATTTACCCCCGGCCGAAGCGGATGGCCGCCAGTACCTGAAACTGCCTTTGAATACTTTGTAAGTGATAAGCAAAAGCTTGCATGCAAGACGGCGAAGCCGAAGATAGTGCATATGTACAGCGAGGCGAGCCAATGATGCGAGCAAGCTGTTGTTGATTTTGATAAGGATAAAAAATGACTATGCAGGAGATGGATATGAAGGATGTGCAAATTGGATGCCCTCATTGCCACGCGGTAAACCGCCTGGAAGCGGCGCGCCTGAACGAAGCGCCCAACTGCGGCGCCTGTAAAGCGCCTTTGCTGGCGGGCGGGCCGATTGCGGCCACCAAGGAATCACTGCCGCTGATTTTGAAACACAGCAAGTTGCCGGTGGTGATTGATTTCTGGGCGCCGTGGTGCGGGCCGTGCCAGCAGTTTGGCCCTACTTTTGCAGCAGCGGCCAAGGATATGGCTGGCAAAATGCTGTTTGTCAAAATTGATACCGAGGCGCAGCCAGAGCTAGGCAATCAGTTCCGCGTGCGCAGCATTCCAACGCTGCTGGTGGTGGAGGGCAATGCCGAGCTGGAGAGGGTGTCCGGTGCCTTGTCGCCGGGGCAATTCAAAGCCTGGTTAATGCAGTTTCTATAAGTAGTTTCTGTCAAGCGGCCAGCTGCCGCAGGAGGTGTGTGATGAACAATGTAGGTGGTTTGGATCGCATGGCCAGAATCGTCATCGGGCTGCTACTGATTGTGCTGGCCGCTGTGGGTGTGATCGGTGCCTGGGGTTTTATTGGTCTTGTGCCACTGGCAACGGGCCTTTTGCGCTCATGCCCTTTGTATAAGGTCTTCGGCTTTAGCACCTGCCCGATTAACAAGGAATAAACGGCTGCGGGTGTTAAGTAAACGCCAGATACACAATAAAAAAACCTGACATCGTCAGGTTTTTTTATTGTTGGCTGTTTCAAGATCAGCCTGCGCGGTAATTATTCTGCCGCGTTTCCTCAATCCAGCGACGGATGCGCTGAACATCGCCGATTCGCGTCTGTTTACCAGCCGAATCCATCAAAATCATCACCACTGGCATGCTGTTAATCGTGGCTTGCATCACGATACAGCGACCCGCTTCATTGATAAAGCCGGTTTTCGATACACCAATACTCCAATCCGGGTCTTTGACCAACGGATTGGTGTTGCGATAGGTCATCAGATTATTGGTCAAATTGGAAATGAAAGTGTATTCGCTGGACGTCGAGAATTGGTGGATTTCCGGGTAGCGCTGTGCGGCTTTGACCATCAACGACAGATCGCGTGGTGTAGCAACGTTTTGCGGATTCAGCCCGGTTGAGTCATAAAAACGTGCGTGCGTCATGCCCAGTTGCAGGGCTTTTTCATTCATTTTGCGGATGAAATGCGCGCGGCCACCCGGGAAGGCATGGCTCAGAGCCGAGGCCGCCCGGTTTTCCGACGACATCAAGGCCAACAGCAGCATCTCGCCTCGCGTCAGCGTGGTGCCAACGGCCAGGCGTGATCCGGTGTTTTTCAATGTATCAACATCATCATGAGTGACGCTGATCAGCTCGTTCAGTGGCAATCGGGCATCTAGCACCACCATGGCGGTCATCAATTTGGTGATCGAGGCAATCGGCACCACATTATCCGCATTGCGCTCGTACATAACCTCGCCTGTTTGCTGGTTGAGCACCACCACGCCAGCTGATTGCACACCTGGGCTGTAAAAATTGATCGGGCTGGCATTGACGCGGGAAATTTGCACATCGCGGCGCGCACCGGCTATGGCGCGCTGCTTGATATTAATCGTGCGTGTCGACTGTCTGGTAATTCGGGTAGTTTGTTTTTTGGCTTTGCTGTATTTCTGCGGTGATTTTTTTTGCGCAATGGCCGATTTTTTTGTGCTGGATTTTTTGGCTGAAGTGCCTGTTTTTTCTGCAGTATTTTTAGCTGCAAGGGCTGGGGTTGCCGCTAAAAATGCGCAGGTAATCAGGGCGCATAGTGGGCGAAATAACTTAGGCATAAAAGACCCCTTAATAAGACACTATCTGTTGCTATGTTAGTTAATGCTGATTTTACGCAAAGAGTGTGAAAAAGTCATTGTTAATCAACAAGTAGTGGTTTTTAGCTAATAAATGACATTAGAATGTGATTGGCTTGCAGTGCGTGTTAGGATATTTTTTTATTGCACTGCAACAATTGTGTTGTCACAATGCTAGGGAAAACCCTAGTCTTACGGAGCCTAACGTGCTGAATCATCCCGCCATGCAAGCTTTTTTCGAGCAATTAACCCAGACTAACCGTCAATGGACAGAGCAATGGGCCAAAGCATTTCCTGTGGCTGAACCCAGCCAGCATCTGACCGTAATGCATGAAATGCTGCACAAATTGCAACAATCGCAGCCTAGCTTGCTCGGCGCACAAACCGCTTTTTATCAGCAGCAAATGGATTTGTGGCTGGGGCTGATTGGGGCCAAGCCGGGTGTCAAAGTGGTTGAGGCCGAAAAAAGCGATCGCCGTTTTAATGCGCCAGAATGGGATACGCCGATTTTTGACTATATCCGCCAGAATTACCTGCTGACGTCCAAATGGCTGCTCGACCAAATCAATTCGCCGCAATATGACGATGCAACGCGCGAAAAAATGTCATTCTTTACCCGCCAGTATATCGACGCAATGAGCCCGAGCAATTTTGCTTTTACCAATCCGGAAGTCATGAAGCTCGCGCTGGAAACCAAGGGTGAAAGTCTGCAGGAAGGTATGAAACAATTGCTGGCAGATATGCAAAAAGGCTCGATCACCATGACTGATGAAAGTCAGTTTGAAGTGGGTAAAAATCTGGCCGTTACGCCGGGCGAGGTGATTTTCGAGAATGATTTATTCCAGCTGATTCAGTACACCCCAAGTACCCCCGAGGTGTATAGCCGCCCACTGCTAGTGGTGCCGCCGTGTGTGAACAAATACTACATTATGGATTTGCAGCCAGCCAATTCGATGATGAGCTATATCGTTAGCCAGGGCTTTACCACTTTCCTGGTTTCCTGGAAATCCATTGAGCCGCATCAGGCTGATTTGCGCTGGGATGACTACATCGAAAGTGGTGTGATCAAGGCGGCCGAAGTGGTGCGTGAAATCAGCAAGGCTGAAAAAATCAATGTGCTGTCGTTCTGCATCGGTGGCGAGCTGGTGTCTACCGCGATGCCGGTGATGAAAGCGCGCGGCATGGACTGGTTTGAATCGGTCACGCTGATGACCGTGATGCTGGATCACACCGACCCGGGCGAGATCAAGCACTTTATCGACTGGAATATCGTCCGTCAGCGCGAAGCGCAAAAAGAAGGCGTGATCGGCGGCAAGGAGCTGGCTCGTACCTTCTCGGCACTACGCTCGAATGATCTGATCTGGAATTACGTTGTTAATAATTACCTGAAAGGCAAAAACCCGGCGCCGTTCGATTTGCTGTACTGGAATAGCGATTCGGCCAATCTGGCTTTGCCAATGCACACCTTCTTCCTGCGTAATATGTATCTGGAAAACAATCTGGTTAAACCCAATTCGTTCAGCCTGTGTGGCACGCCGATTGATCTGACGACGATTAATGTGCCGACCTATATTTTTGCCGCGCGTGAAGACCATATCGTGCCTTGGCAGTCGGCATTTGCCACGACCAAAATCTTCAAAGGCCCAATCCGTTTTGTACTCGGTGCCTCAGGCCATATCGCCGGCGCGATCAATCCGGTATCGACCAATAAGCGTAATTACTGGGTCAATGACAATGTTGCGCTCAATAGTGAGGACTGGTTAAACAGTGCCGAATCTCGTCCTGGCAGCTGGTGGCAGGATTGGTCGGCCTGGTTGGCTCCGCATTCAGGTACCCAAGTTGCTGCGCCGAAAAAAGCAGGCAATACCAAATACAAAATGATCGAGCCAGCGCCTGGCCGTTATGTGAAAGCCAAAGTGGTTTGATTTCTGATCGATTTATCCAGCAAGGCAAACAGCCTTGCTTTTTTTAGAACCAAATGCTTACAGCTAGATGTTGTTTGCTTTTGTTGCGAGAGGATTATTTATGACTGAAGTGGTTATTGTTGCAGCTGGCCGTACAGCCTTGGGCAATTTCTCTGGTGGCCTGGCCAAAGTGGCTGCGCCGGAATTGGGCGCAACCGTGATTCGTGCCTTGCTCGAAAAAACCGGCGTGAAAGCTGAACAAGTGTCAGAAGTCATTTTGGGTAATGTTTTGACTGCCGGCTTGGGCCAAAATCCAGCCCGTCAGGCTGTACGCCGTGCTGGTCTGCCAGATGCAGTACCTGGCCTGACGATTAATCAGGTGTGTGGCTCTGGTCTGAAAGCCGTCGCTTTGGGCGCGCAAGCGATTCTGGCTGGCGACGCTGAGATTGT
This sequence comes from Chitinibacter sp. GC72, assembly GCF_009760905.1. GTDB lineage: Bacteria > Pseudomonadota > Gammaproteobacteria > Burkholderiales > Chitinibacteraceae > Chitinibacter. The sequence continues at coordinate 95,496 of NZ_VIRW01000008.1, forward strand.
GATTGCGGGTGGTCAGGAAAACATGTCGGCCAGCCCGCATATCCTGAATGGCAGCCGCGATGGTTTCCGTATGGGTAACGCCAGCCTCGTTGACAGCATGGTATACGATGGCCTGACCGACGCGTACAACAACTATCACATGGGCGTGACGGCAGAAAACATCGCCAAAAAATACAGCATTACGCGTGAAGAGCAGGATGCTTTGGCGCTGTCTTCACAACAAAAAGCCGCTGCAGCACAAGCCGCTGGTCGCTTTGTCGATGAAATCATCCCGGTTGTGATTCCGCAAAAGAAAGGCGACCCAGTCGTTTTCAATCAGGACGAATTTATCAAGCCTTCAACTACGGCTGAATCTCTGGCCAAACTGCGCGCCGCTTTTGATAAAGAAGGCACGGTGACTGCTGGTAATGCATCGGGCATTAACGATGGCGCTGCTGCTGTGTTGCTGATGAGCCGCGACAAAGCCAATGAATTGGGTCTGACGGTACTGGCTTCGATTAAAGCATCGGCGAGCACGGGTCTTGATCCAACGATTATGGGCATGGGTCCGGTATCAGCAACGCAACGCGCTTTGGCTAAAGCGGGCTGGAGCATTGATGATCTGGATCTGATCGAAGCCAACGAAGCATTTGCCGCCCAAGCCCTGGGCGTGGCGCGCGAGCTGAAATGGGATCTGAACAAAGTGAATGTGAACGGCGGCGCGATTGCTTTGGGCCACCCGATTGGCGCTTCAGGCTGCCGCGTATTGGTGACGCTGATTCATGAAATGGTCCGCCGCGATGCGAAAAAAGGTTTGGCAACTTTGTGTATCGGTGGGGGTATGGGCGTAGCACTGTGTGTTGAACGCTAATAGCGGGCAATACATGGGCATGTATCTAGTGTAGATATCGCCAAATAAAAAACCGCAGCTACTCCGCTGCGGTTTTTTTTATTTACGTTATTTACGCGAACACCGTGATCATTTTTTCAATGAATCACGAATCTCGCGTAGCAGGGCAATCTCTTCTGGTGTTTCAACCACGACAGGCGCTGGTGCTTCTTCGCGTTTCATTTTATTCATTGCCTTCACCACCAGGAATATTGCGAAAGCAACAATCGTAAAGCTGATCATGCTGTTGATAAACAGGCCAAAATTGAGTGTGACCGCACCGGCGTCCTGCGCGGCTTTGAGTGTCTCGTAAGGGCCGGCGACTTTTGTGCCGTCCACCAGCGTGACAAACATATTGGTGAAATCCACTTTGCCAATTAGAAAACCCAGCGGCGGCATAATGATGTCTTTGACCAGCGAATCAACAATCTTGCCAAATGCCGCGCCGATCACGACACCGACAGCCAGATCGATCACATTGCCACGCATGGCAAATTCGCGAAATTCTTTAAACATAACGAGCTCCCGAGATTGAGTAAAAAGTAAGTTGTATTTAGTCTTTGGCGACCGTTAAGTAAACGGTAATTTCTTCACGGTCGTGGTAGAGGTGCTTGGCGGTGATTTTGCATGGCATGCCGGCTTTTTCCAGCTTGGATTCGATCAAGCCAAAGCATTTGCATACTTCCAGATAGCGTTTTTTCATCGGAAGCTTCAGATTGAAAATCGAGCGGCGTGCATTGCCTGCCGCTACCCATTTGGCAATCAGCTCAGCCACGCGGATCGGCTGCTCGACCATATCGCACACCAGCCATTCAACCGGGTTTTTGGGGCGGAATTTGAAACCATCATCACGAATGTGTTTCACCTGATGGTGGCCGTCCATGCTGCCCTTCATCGGGCCGTTATCAATGGCAAACACTTTCAGTCCACGGCTCACCAGCTGATACGTCCAGCCGCCCGGCGCTGCACCCAGATCAACCGCGCTCATGCCTTCGCGCAATTTGCTTTCCGGATTGTCAACCAGCACCAAAATCGCCTCGAGCAATTTGAGTGTTGAACGGCTAGGGGCGTCTACAGGCATGCGCAGGCGCGGAATACCGTTGACCCAGTCAGTGTCACGGGCTGGGCGTGAGGTGATAAAGACTTCATTTTGCTGTGGGAAAAACAGGTGCAGGCGGTTACGGACACGCTGCGGCTGCAACCAGTTGTTTTCAGCTGCGGCTTTGGCGACATAATCGCCAAATTTGCGGCAAAAGCTCGACAGCGATTTGCCATCGTTGGTGTCGGGGTATTCAAGCCAGATATCGCTAAAAGCCGAATCAATCGTTTTGAGTGAATTCACAATCGGCGTCAGGCGATCTTTGCCGACCAGCGTAATCCGGTCGTGCACCAGCAAAGTCTGGCGCGGGAAAATCAGCTGTTTGTTCACAAGGCTAGTTAATGCTTTGGGATTTTTCTCGCTGGGGGTGAAGACAATCCAGCCATCGCCGCGCTCAAACGTGCCTTCACACAGGGCGTTATCTGCAATTTCTTCGGCGCAGTCTGGCTCAAAACCGGGGCGGCAATAAGCAAGTAGCGCTTTTGGGATGGCGGTGTTGATGTCAGACATGATTGAGCTCGGCATTAAAAGGCGCAAGGATACCCAAGAAACGCATTCGATGCCATGCACCTTATCGGCTTGACGACTCGTTAATGGAGGTGGTGATGACTTTAGTGCTGGATTTTACAAGGAATGCGCATTTCAAAGCGGGTGCCCAGGCCTTCCTGTGAGTACACTCTGATTGTACCTCCCAGCGTCTGGGTGACCAGATTGAATACAATATTCAAGCCCAACCCGCTGCCGCCATTGGCGCGCTTGGTGGTAAAGAAGGGATCGAAAATTTTATCGACGATCGCCGCCGGAACGCCTACGCCGTTATCGCTGAAATTGAGAATAACCCAATCTTGCTCACGGTGAGCTGCGATAGTAATCAGATTTCCATCGCGCGCTTTACCATCGTCCAGATAGCTAAAGGCGTGTAAAAGGGCGTTATTGAGCAGATTGGTCAGAATTTGCGAAAAAGCGCCGGGAAAGCTGTCCATCTTGATTTCTTCATGGCAATCAATTTCGATATTAACTGCCACATGCTTGATCAGCGGGCGTAAGCTGGTCATGATTTCATTCAGATAAGCGTGCAGCTCAAAATCGCGTTTCACTTCGGAAGTCTGATCAACCGCCACGCGCTTGAAGCTCTGGATCAAATCGGCTGCACGTGAGGCGTTGCTTAAAATCAGCGTGGATGACTGTTCGGCAGTCTGGCTGTAATTGACTACATCGGATTTTTTGATCTGGCCAGCTTCAACCATCTGGTGAAATTTCACCGATTCATCGTGCAAAACCGATGCACTGGTGAGGATAACGCCAACCGGGGTGTTGATTTCATGCGCAATACCGGCCACCAGGCTACCCAGCGAGGCCATTTTTTCTGACTGCACCAGATTGGTTTGCGCTTCTTTTAATTGGTTTAGTGCTGTTTCGGCGTCGTCTTTAGCTTGTCGCATTTCGGCTTCGGTGCGCGACAAATTGGACACATCGTCCTGCAAACGGTGGGCGATACGGTTGTAGCCCAGTGAAACTTCGTCAATTTCCTGATACGGATTGCGCGGCAGATCAATGTCCTGATAGCTGCGATCGCGCTCGGCAATTTGGTTGAGTCGATCGCGCAGCAAAGAGAGCGGGCGAATCACAATTCTTTGTAATGAGCCCGATAGTGCCAGCACTACCAGCAAGTCCAGAATAACAATCTCGATGATTTTCTCGATGACCTGTTCTTTCAATTGCTGGTTGATCAGCTTGCGGCTGGTTGAGTAGCGGACTTCACCCAGTGTTTTGGTGCTTTCAGCGCCGCTGTAGTTCAGGCTGAACTGGGTCGGAGTTTTTTCCAGCTGGGGCAGGCTGATTTTGACGATCTGGTCCTCATCATTGCGTTTGCGGCCATCAAGAAAAGTGTCGCCATTGTAGATTTCAATCGCGCTAATGCCGACATAGCTCATTTCGGCGTCCAGAATGCGTGCCAGCTGGATATCGTCAAAATTCCACAGTACACCGGGAACGACGGTTTCCATCCTGAGCTGCATCCGTTGCTGATAGGCGAGTAGTTCGGCTTCCAGACGTTGTTGGGTACGATAGAAAGAGATGGCGCCCGAAACAGTCAACGCTGCGGTAAGGATCAGGACAAATAGCAGATTCAGGTGGGTTTGGATGCGGCGCATGGCTGAACTTGGGCGAGTTAGGCTTTCAATCTAGCAGTTAATCGTGTTTTTGCAGGTATTTTCGGTCATCGAAACTGGATACCCACTGTGGCTGCCACACCACCAGCAAGGTGAGATTAAGCCCGGTTGCAAACGCTTCGGGCCAGCCCATCAGAAAGTAATACGGCAGGATTTCCTCCTGCAAAAAGCCCCATTCATAAAACCCTGAGCTGGCCAGAACTAAGCAATGCAGCAGACCGAACACCCACATGCCGAGCGCAGCAGCGCCAAAACTATTCAGAAAAATATAAACGAAATAATTATGCACCAGTTTTTTCTGCGCCCAGGCCAGCAGCAGGCTGCATATCCAGATGGGGACGGCTGCTTTAAGTAGCCACACCAGGGCGATCTGCGTCCAATCCAGATGACCAAACAGCGCTGAAATCAGCACCACTGCTGCCATGCCCAGCAGCGCACGGTGCTGTCCGGCGATAAGGCATAGCGCCGTACTGCCCAGTAAATGAAACGCAATACCGGACTGGATTTGCGCCCGCAATTGCCAGCTTAGCAAGATGATCACGCAGGCGGCCAGCCAGCCCGTCACATGGGTGGGCGCAATGCGCGACCAGTTTTCCGCGCGCAGCGCGTGCCACAGGGCAAAGCCCATTACAGCCCAGCCCATTAGCAACCATGTCGAACTGTAAAGGGCAGGGGTCATATTTAGAAACGCCAGGCTTTATCGACCAGCTCGCCCAATTGCGTGAGTCTGCCGTGGAAAAAATGCCCAACACCGGGAACAACCAGCACCGGCAATTGCTGCGGGCGTGCCCAGTCGAGTACCGCCTGCAGGCTGATCACTTCGTCTTCTTCACCGTGGATCACCAGCGTGCCTTTCGGTACGGTCGGGAAGTCGTAGCGGCTGACGGCCGGGCCGACCAGAATCATGCCTTCGACTTCATGCTCACCCAGCCGCTCGCGCAAGCGGCTTTGCACCAGCGTGCCAAAAGAAAATCCGGCCAGCGTCAGCCGGTTGATCGCCGGAAACTGGCTGCGTGCGTAGGCGAGCACCGCAGCCATATCGTCGGGCTCTAGCTCGCCCCGGCTGTGTTCACCTTCCGATTTGCCGACGCCGCGCAGATTCGGGCAGAAGCACACATAACCGAGCCGCGATAAAGTTTTGGCCAGCGTATGCACGATCTTGTTATTGAACGTGCCGCCCTCGGTAGGATTCGGGTGTGCGATCAGCGCAATGCCAACAGTCTCTGACCACGCCGAATCCAGCCGCAGGCATTCCAGTTTTCCCGCCGGGCCAGCAATTTCGATCAGCTCAAATGTGGCGGCTTTGCGCGGGATGCTATGGGGTATATTCGTGGAAGTCATGTCAGTATTGCTTGTCAGTTAAATACATTTGGTAGGTATGTATCTAAACCCACTCACTCGCGTAGCGAGGCTCCCTCTCAAGGAGAGGGCGGGGGGAGTGGGAATAAAACGTGAGGCGGTATTTGTACTGCACTGTGTCTAGGGCTCGGCTTTGCCGAGACCTGCTCGCAGCGAGTGGCGCTGAGCACCGCCGCTAGATCTTCAAGCGCTCAACGACGCGACCATGAACAAGATGCTCGTCGATGATTTCGTCGATGTCGTCCTTGTCGATATAGGTGTACCAGGTTTCTTCCGGGTAAATCACGATCACCGGGCCTTCTTCGCAGCGCTCCAGACAGCCCGCTTTATTGATCCGTACTTTACCCGTGCCGTTCAAGCCCAGCGCTTTGACGCGCTCTTTGGCGTAGGCCCACAGTGCATCGGCGCCGCAGCTATTGCAGCTCTGGCGCTCGCCGGGTTCACGCTGGTTAAGGCAGAAAAAAACATGATGCTGATAAAAACTCATTATGACCTCGACTGGATCGGCTTAAGTAGTACACCTTCTCGCGTAGCGAGATCCTCTCTCAGGGAGAGGGCGAAGGGTGTGGGTATAGAACGTCACTGGAGGGTCTGCTCAATCGCCGCGCCCAGATTGTGCGCGGTGATAAACAGCGGCAAGCCGTCGGTGTCGAGCACCGGCTGCACATTGGCGACCATTTTGACCGAATCAACGCGGCATTCTTGCATCAGTTCGGCGACGTATTGCTCGATGTAGGCAACTTGATCGTTGGCTGCCAGCGGCCAGACATAGCCTTCCCAGCGTTCCGGGTCTTCAGTCGTGCTAAATGTAATGCGGATTTCGGCATTTTCGTGCGCAGCCACAGTAACCACTGGCGTGCGGCCTTTGGTGCGGATGCTGCGCAGTGCATTGCTGGTCATCACTTGCAAACGCGTTTCCAGTTGCGTGACGCGGCCTGCGTCTTGCGCGGCCAGCCAGCTCATTGGTGAGCGTGGGATCGGGAACAGTGTTACGCCGTTGGTTTTTAGCGTGTCGCTGATCAATTGCGCCAGCGGCATGCCCCAAGCGCCGACTGCGCCACCGAGTTTGATCGCCGGTGCTGCATCTTTATGTTGAATCGCCACGCCAACCAAGTAGCGCAGTGCAACGACTTCGTCCTTGATCGCAATCGGCGCACCCGCTGAATCAATTGGGAAACGCGCTGATTCGCTAATCGTTTCGCGCCATTCGGCGATTTGCGCCGGATTGATTGCGGCGAGTAAATCGGGCGCGAGCAGTGCGCCAGACAGAAATACGTCGGCGTCCGCAGCAACCACGCCGTGTTCACGCAGAATTGCCAGCGCCGCAGCGCCATCAATTTCGCTCGGCAGGCTGGTTTCGCCTTTAAATCCGGCCACAATCACCAGCGGAATCGCGAACGGAATCGCGTATTGGGCGGAGGTCGATTGCTCGACTTCATCGCGGATGGTTTGCCATAACTCGAACCATGCTTCTTGCGATGGCACTTGTGTAATCGCACCGTTCAAACCGTAATGGTCACGCGCGCCAAGCAATTCCTTGATCAGCTGGCGCAAGCCTTGGCGTTTTACCGCGACTTGATCCGCATTTTTCTCGGTCATCAGCGACATCAGTTGGCGAATCACCGGGTTTTGCGGGTTAACACGGGGATAAAGGCGGGGATCTGGCAGCGTCATGGCAATGCTTTTCGGGGCAATAATCAAGGCGACGATTATACCCGCGAGCGGGCGCGATTGTCGCTGCTGCTGATGTTTGGTGCGCTTCGTGCTTTAATGGGCGCCCGCTCTCCGAATAAGTAACTGTACAAAAGTTCTCCAGCAAGGCACCAAAGCCGCAGGCAGTACAGGTAGTACGACAAGGCGAGGTAACGATGCTGGAAAACTTTTGGGTTACTACTTATGCAAATCAGGAAACGCCATGCCCGATTACAGCCTGATAGATCGTCAACTGCTGAATGATTTACTGCTTGAAGCGGCCAATAATCCGCGCCTGCGCAAAAACCGCAATTTTCATGCAAACGATCAATCGGCGTGCCATCGTCTGGCCAATGCCTTGCAGCCAGGTACCTATGTGCAGCCGCACCGGCATCTGGACGACCAAAAAGCCGAAAGCATGGTGATGCTCAGTGGCGAGCTGGGGGTTTTATTGTTTGACGATATGGGCCAGGTTGTTGCCACGCACCGTTTGCAGGTCGGTGGCGAGGTGATCGGTATCAATATCGAAGCGCGAACTTATCATGCGGTTGTCGCTTTAAGCCCCTGCGTGTTTTTTGAAAGCAAAGCCGGGCCGTATATTCCGGTGGCGCCAGAAGAATGGGCAAGCTGGGCTCCGGCAGCGGGCGATGCGAAAGCTGTGGATTATCTGGCGTGGATGAGGTCACTTTTTGATTGAAGGGTATATGCTTGTGGGCTTTATTAGGTCTAACTTGTAGAGATATACCCTAGATAGTCATCATCTCATGAAAACCGTTATAACCCTTGAAGTCGACTTTTTGCTTGCTCACCGTATCGACATGCGCGCCATCGGGGCCGGTTTCCAGCCAGTGCGCCAGCTCGGCCAAATCGGCTGAATCGCCTTCAGCCCAGATTTCAACACGGCCATCCAGACGGTTGCGCACGAAGCCCGCCAGATGGAGTTCTTCCGCAAGCTGGCAGGTCGCCCAGCGAAAGCCGACGCCTTGCACAAGGCCCGAGATAAAAAAATGATTTGCCAGTGCCGCCATGCTAGGCCTCCTTGTCGATGGTGGAAGTGGCTGTAGTGTAGCCAATAAAAAACGGCAGGGATAAGCCTGCCGTTTTTTGCTGAGCAATTCAGTCCGTTGCAATCCGCGCTTATTTCACGCGCATCCCCGGTTTGGCGCCGTCATGCGGCTCCAGAATATACAAGCCACCATCACCACCCGCGGCCAGCACCATGCCTTCGGACATGCCAAATTTCATTTTGCGCGGTGCCAGATTGGCGACCATGACGGTGTGTTTGCCGATCAGGTCATCCGGTTTGTACGCCGATTTGATTCCGGCAAAGACATTGCGTGTTTCATTGCCGATATCGAGCGTCAGTTGCAACAGTTTTTCCGCGCCCTCAACGTGCTGGGCGTTGGCGATGCGCGCGATTCGCAAATCGACTTTCATAAAGTCATCGATGCTGCAGGTTTCAGCGATGGGCGCGATCTCGAATGCGGGCGTAGCTGCTTTTTCCGTCGCTGCGGCTGGTGCTTCAACTGGAGCGAGTGTCTGTTTGTTTTCTTCCACCATCGCTTCGATGTTTTTTTGGTCGATCCGGGTCATTAAGTGTTGGTAAGGATTTATTGAGTGTGGAGCAACTAGCAGTCGTTGGGCGTATTCCCATGTCAATTCTTGTTCACCAAAGTTCAAAAACGATTCGACGTCTTTGGCTAGTTTTGGCAATACCGGTTTCAAGTAGACTGTAAGTCGCATGAATGCATTAATAAGCACAGTACAAACATAATGCAGCTCCGCATCCTTGCCTTCTTGCTTCGCAAGCTCCCAAGGTTTGAAGTTGTCTACAAATTGATTTACTTGATCTGCAAGAGCCATGATTTCGCGGATTGCTTGTGAATAGCTTCGCTTTTCATACAGTTCAGCAATCGCATCTGATTTATTGCCAATACTAATTAAAAGAATACGTCCAACAGCAGCCCATTCTAAGTCGGCATATGTTTCTTCACAAAGTACACCATTAAAACGCTTGCTAATAAAACCGGCCGCGCGGCTGGCGATATTGATGTATTTGCCGATCAGATCGGAATTAACGCGTGCGGTGAAGTCTTCGAGATTCAGGTCGATGTCTTCGAACGTATTCGATAATTTAGCCGCAAAGTAATAACGCAACCATTCCGGATTGAGGTGATTCAGGTAAGACTCGGCGGTGATGAAAGTACCGCGCGATTTACTCATTTTTGCGCCATCAACAGTCAAAAAGCCGTGCGTGTTGATCGCCGTTGGCGTGCGGTAACCCGCGTATTCAAGCATCGCAGGCCAGAACAGCGCGTGGAAATACAGGATGTCCTTGCCGATAAAGTGGTACAGCTCGGTTGTAGAATCTTTTTTCCAGTATTCGTCAAAATCCAGACCCAGCTTGTCGCACAGGTTTTTATGGCTGGCCATATAGCCCACTGGCGCATCGAGCCAGACGTAGAAATATTTGCCTGGCGCATCGGGGATTTCAAAACCAAAGTAGGGCGCGTCACGCGAAATATCCCAGTCAGACAAACCCGACTCGAACCATTCCTGCATTTTATTGGCCGCTTCTGCCTGCAATTTGCCCGGTGTATTGGTCCAGCCTTTCAGAAAGTCTTCACATTCACCGAGTTTGAAGAAGTAATGCTCGGATTCACGCATCTCTGGCGTCGCGCCTGACACCGCCGAGTACGGATTCTTCAGCTCGGTCGGGCTGTAGGTCGCGCCGCAGACTTCGCAGTTGTCGCCGTACTGATCTTTGGCGGCACATTTCGGGCATTCGCCTTTGACGAAACGATCGGGCAAAAACATCGATTTAACCGGATCATACAACTGGTTGATTGTGCGGCTGGCGATTTTGCCGTTGCTGCGCAACTGGCGGTAGATATTGCAAGCCAGCTCGCGATTTTCTTCGCTATTGGTGCTGTAGTAGTTGTCAAAACCGACATGAAAACCGGCAAAATCGCGCGAATGCTCGCCATGAACGCGTTCAATCAGCGCTTCTGGCGTAATGCCTTCTTTTTCAGCGCGCAGCATAATCGGCGTGCCGTGGGTGTCATCGGCGCAAACATAATGGCAAGTATGGCCGCGCAATTTCTGGAAGCGTACCCAGATGTCGGTTTGGATATATTCAACCAGATGGCCGATGTGAATCGCGCCGTTGGCATAAGGCAGGGCAGAGGTAACGAGAATCTTGCGAGGTGAAATTGAGGTCATGAATACGCCAAATGAAAGCAAACAATGCTGCGATTATAACTCAGACTTAGTCTGGGCAGTTCAGGGGCTAAATGTAGTGAATTGGCTATAGTTAACACCACGGTATGGTACTTCCTTGGCATGATCAGAAGAAAAGAGGTTTTTCGCGCATGAAACTCAAGAATCAATTTCAGCCAAAAATTCATGCCCTGATCGTGTTGGTCGCTGTGCTGGGCATTAGTGCAACGCTAATTGTCTGGCGTGTGGCGCAGGGGCGGATCAATGATCAAGATCAGTTGCGCTTTACCCAGCAAACGGATGTATTAATTAATACCTTGCAATTACGCATTCATAGTCTGTCTCTGGGTTTGAGGGGGGCTCGTTCCGTACCAATTCTTACTAATGGCAATATCTTGCCACATCAATTTCGGCGTTACATGGAAAGCAGGGATATTGATACTGAATTCCCAGGTGCACTGGGTTTTGGTTTTATTCGTAAGCTGGCTGCCGCCGATCTGTCAAATTATGTGCAGCAACAACAGCATTACCGCCCCGATTTTACTGTCAAATCACTACCTTCGGTGAACAATGCTCCTGATGATGACTATTTTATCATTGAGTTTATCGAGCCTTTAGTGAGCAATCGGGCTGCTGTGGGTTTAAATATTGCCAGTGAAGCCAAACGCAAAGCCGCGGCGGTGGCGGCCATGAAAACAGGCAATATTGCACTAACTGAAGGTTTGCAGTTGGTGCAGTCAGGAAAAAAAGAACCGGGTTTTTTAATTTTATTGCCTTACTACTTGCCCCCCATCGAAGGGGGTCAATCCCTGCGTGCTGACCAGCGGGAGGAAAATCTGATTGGTTGGGTTTATGCCCCAATTCTGGCTTCAAAATTGATGGCAGGTCTGGAGAAATATCTACCGAAGCATATTGATTTTGAAGTTTATGCCGGTTTTCAGGCTGCTCGGGATAATTTACTGTATGACTTGGATTCACACGTCGCCCGCACTGGTAGTGTTTCTGTTCAAGGGCGTGCTTTACACCGGCATACACAGATCAAGCTGGGAGGGCAAACGTGGACTCTAGTTATGAGCGGTCGGCAAGAAAAAAGCTGGGATATTAGAGCTAGATTGCCTGAAATACTGTTGCTGGGTGGCTTGAGCTTTACGACTTTGTTGGTTTTATTTCTTCTCAGCTTGGTACGGACGCGCAATCAGGCTCTGGGTCTGGCCAAGCAGATGTCTCACACCGCACGGCAGCGTGAATTGCAAATGAATGCGGTACTCGATAGCACGCCGGATAGCATTATTTTGGCCGACCAGCATGGACAAATTGTCAGCAGCAATCAGGCGACGCAAAGCATCTTTGGCTATGATCCTGCGGCCTTGATTGGCCGAAATGTCAGTGTATTAATGCCTGAGGAAATAGCACAAGCCCACCAAGCTTATGTCGATGCTTACCAATATTCAGGTCAATCGGGATTAATGGGGCGTGGCCGGGAGCTTTGGGGACGGCGTGAGGATGGAAGCCACTTCCCCGTTGAGATTACCTTAAATCAATTTGAGTTTGATGATAAAAAATTCCTAGTGGCACAGGTGGCTGATATTAGTCAGCGCTATGCAGCTGAGCAAGCACTGCGTGAAAAACAAAAACAGCTCAGCTTGATTGTCGAGTGCTCCGGTTTGGGAACGTGGGATCTGAATTTGCAGGATGGTTCGGCCGTTTTCGGGGGTATGTGGGGGGAGATGTTAGGTTTAAAAACATCTGCGCTAATACCTGATGTGTCTACTTGGCGGGATTTGGTCCATCCTCAGGACCTGCCTTTGGCAACAGCTGCGTTGAACGCGCACATTACCAAACAATCCCCAGTTTATAGCACCGAAATGAGAATGAAGACAGTAAGCGGTGGCTGGTGGTGGGTGTTGGCTGTTGGTCGTGTTTATGAATGGAATGATGAAGGTCAAGCGCTACGAATTGCCGGGATTCATCTTGATATTGATGCACGTAAACAGAACGAATTGATACTGGTGCGACGTGAAACAGAACTGGCTCGGCTGCAGGGTCAGCTCAGTAGCGTGGTCAATGCAGCGACCGAAGTCAGTATTATTGCGACAGATACCGAGGGTCTAATACAGGTATTTAGCCCCGGCGCTGAGAAAATGCTGGGTTACTCGGCGCATGAAGTTCTTTACCGACAGAGTCCCGCGATTTTTCACTTGCCGGACGAAATTGTCGAACGGGCGCGGATTATTCGAGAAAAAACAGGTGACATAGTCTCTGGCTTCCAAGTCTTTATTTATTTTGCCAAACAAGGTGTTAGTGACACTAACGAATGGACTTATATTTGTAAGGATGGTAGCTCGATTCAAGTGCGTCTTTCAGTCACGGCTATTTTAGATGATCAAGGTCAAATTACTGGCTATTTGGGGGTTGCCTACAATATTACCGAGCAAAGATCCCTAAATTTAGCGATGGCGCAAGCCAAAGAGCAGGCCGAGTTGGCTAGTCAGGCTAAAAGCGATTTTCTGGCCAATATGAGCCATGAAATCCGTACACCAATGAATGCTGTGATTGGTTTTGCGAGCCTGCTGGCTGATACCGTGTTGACAAAAATGCAGCAAGAATTTGTCGCCTCGATTCAGCAGTCAGGTGATGCATTGCTAAGTCTGATTAATGATTTGCTCGATTTTTCAAAAATCGAAGCTGGTCATCTTGAACTCGAAAGGATTGAGTTTGATCTTAGGCACACTTTGGAAGGTGCCGTGGATATAGTTTCCGAAAAAGCCAATAGCCAGATGATTGATTTGGCCTGTCTAGTTGACCCACTGGTGCCTGAGAAGTTAATAGGGGATCCTGCGCGTTTACGTCAAATCATGCTCAATTTGCTCAATAATGCGATTAAATTTACTCACCAAGGTGAAGTGGTTGCACGCGTCAGTGCAACGCTAAATCCTGAGCAGAGCTGTCGTTTAAGAATCACTGTAAAAGACTCAGGAATTGGTTTGAGTGCTGAGAATCAGCTCAAATTATTCAAGCCGTTTACGCAGGCTGATTCCTCGACAACACGCCGTTTTGGTGGTACCGGGCTAGGATTGTCAATCTGTAAAAGATTGGTTGAGGCGATGGGGGGGGAAATCGGAGTCGAGAGTGAGGTGGGGCAAGGCGCACTTTTCTGGTTCGAAGTTAACCTAGGGATCAGTGCCAATCTTCCTAATCCTGAGTTAAGCCCAGTTAATCTGCGAGGACTGAAAGCGCTAGTGGTCGATGATTTTGCCGCCAATCGTGAACTAGTCAGCTTGCAACTTAGTGTTTTTGGCATGCAGGCGATTTGTTTTAGCACTCCAAATGAGGCTCTCGAGTATTTAAGTCATGGGCAGTCAGAGCTGGTGTTGGCTTTGGTTGATATGCAGTTGCCGGATATGGATGGGTTGGCATTTGCTAGGGCTGTGCATGCGATGAATGATTTTGCGCAATTACCTCTGATTTTGCTAACGTCGATGGCTGTGCCAGGTATGGCCAATGATGCCAAAGCAGCGGGATATTCGGCATTTCTTACCAAGCCAATACGACAGACCCAGTTGTCTTTTGCCATTGAAGAAGCACTGAAAATGCAGCATTTGCCAACGGATAACAAACCATTGTTGACGGTTCACGTTATGAAAGAGCAAATTGCCGCAAAAAGGCCTTATCTTTTGTTGGCTGAAGATAATCCAATCAATCAGAAAGTCGCGGTATTGATGCTGGAGAAACTTGGATGTCGCACTGATGTTGCACCGAACGGGCGTATCGCACTGGAGGCAGTGCAAAATCATCGCTATGATATGGTGTTAATGGATTGTCAGATGCCTGAAATGGATGGATTTACTGCAACTAAGGCGATTCGTGATTTAGGACAGGATTATTTGTCGCTGCCAATTGTGGCGTTAACTGCGAATGTTTTTCAATCTGATATTGAGTCTTGTATGCAGGCAGGGATGAATGATTTTATTTCCAAGCCAGTCCGGGCGGAAGAATTGCAGCGTCTGTTAATAAAATGGATTATTCAAAAAGATCAACAACAGGAACCTTCAGAAATGGATGCAAATTTATCTTTGGTGGTAAAACAAGAACTTGCTGATATTGAGAAAATGCTCAAGGAACTTAATCAGGCCGTTGGCATGGATATGCGCGATGAATTATTAGATCTATTTTTGCCTACATTAAATGAGTGCCTAGCTGGGTTGGAGATTAATATCCCTGCGCGAGATGCCATTCAAATAGTGAGTTTTGCTCATAAGCTGAAGGGGGCTGCCGGACAACTTGGTGCAGCGAGAATTTCTCAGATGTGCAGAGCTATTGAGCTTGATGCTCGGAATAATGAATTTGAATCAATGCCAGCTGCTTTTGCAGAGCTTAAGATCTTATCGAGCGCGATTGTTCAAGCTCTCGTTATTTAATGCTGGAATTCATTCCGTTAGGATCAGAGGTTTGGCTTGATACTCCCTGAATTTACTTGGCTTTATCTGATTGGTACCGCCTCATTCACCATTTCTGGCTATCTAATCGGCGCCCAAAAGCGTTTTGACGTTCTCGGCGTCGTTATTCTGGCGCTGCTCACTGCGATAGGCGGCGGCATGATCCGCGATGTGCTGGTGATGCAGATTCCGCGTGTTTTTATTGATAACGGCCCTTTTCTGACCATTTTTACCACGCTGGCGCTGGCCTGGTTGATCAAATTGCACCAGCGCAATCAGGGTATGTTGCGCAAGCTGTTTATTGTGGCCGATTCGATTGGGCTGGTGGCTTTCAGTATTGCCGGTGCGCAAATGGCGATGCTGATGGATCTGAACCTGTTTGGCGTGTGCGTACTGGCTTTTGTCACAGCGGTGGGCGGTGGTCTGGTGCGCGATATGATGGTGAACGACGTGCCGTTTATTTTGCATGAAGACTTTTATGGCACGGTGGCGATTGTGGTGGCGGTGTTGTTTTATTTTGCCCGCCAGCTGGGGCTCAATTCTGCCTTGTGGGTGTGGGCTTTGTTTGCGATTGGATTGACCCTGCGGCTCGTTGCTCACTGGCGCGACCTGAGCTTGCCCAAGGTCGAGAATGATCATGGGGTGACAGATAGGGAATGACCATGCTGCCCGAAAACCCCAACGAGCTGATTTCTTGGCTGCAGCAACGCCTGGCGGGGCGCGATTACCCTGCGGCGGCTGACTTCGCCGCCAGTGCCAGGCGGCAGGCGTCGGTACTGATTGGCTTGGTGATGCACGCCGATCAGGTCAATGTATTGTTTACCCAAAGAGCTGATCATCTCAGCACGCACGCCGGGCAGGTTAGCTTTCCTGGTGGCGCGATTGAGGCGGACGACGCTGATGCCATCGCCGCCGCTTTGCGTGAAACACAGGAGGAAGTGGGCATTCCGCCTGACTGGATCCAGCCTTTGCAGCGTCTGGGCGAATACCACACCATCAGCGGTTACTGCGTAACACCCGTGCTGGCCACTATCCGGCCGGGCTATCCGCTTGATCCTGATGCCAACGAAGTGGCCGATGTGTTCGAGTTGCCGCTCTCGGTGGTGCTCGATCCCTCGCGTTACGAACGTCGCTGGGTTGAGCGGCATGGCGTGCGCGGCAAGACGCATTTTCTGGATTATGCTGGCCGTACAGTCTGGGGTGCTACTGCAGGTATGTTGCTACAGCTCTCTATCGTATTGGGTTTGGAAGGTATACCTGTCGATAGAACCTGATTGTGAATCGAGCTAGTGCAATGGCAACTTCTGCTCGATTGACCCTATTCTTGCTCAGGGCCATTGTCGCTATCCGCGGTATTTGCGGCCCGCCAATGACCGTTAGTCATTTAAGTGTCAATGTTTCTGCGATTTATTCATGGCCTTGCTTGACTGAAACTCTGAATTGTCACTTAGGCGTGATACAATCCGCGACTTTCGCAAATAGCCCACAGTCCAAACATGACCCGTGCACTTCGTAACGTCGCCATTATCGCCCACGTCGATCATGGCAAAACCACTCTAGTTGACCAACTTCTCCAACAAGCCGGTACTTTCCGCGCCAATCAGCAAGTCGCTGAGCGCGTTATGGACAGCAACGATCTTGAAAAAGAACGCGGCATTACCATTCTGGCCAAAAACACGGCCATCGAATACAACGGCACGCACATCAACATCGTAGACACTCCGGGTCACGCGGACTTCGGTGGTGAAGTTGAGCGCGTATTGGGCATGGTTGACGGCGTATTGCTGCTGGTGGATGCAGTTGAAGGCCCAATGCCGCAAACGCGTTTCGTGACGAAAAAAGCACTGGCTTTGGGTCTGAAACCGATCGTGGTGATTAATAAGATCGACCGTCCGGGCGCGCGTCCTGACTGGGTACACGATCAAGTATTCGATTTGTTCGACAAGCTGGGCGCCACTGACGACCAGCTCGATTTCCAGATGATTTACGCTTCCGGCCTCAATGGCTTTGCCAAGCTGAATCTGGAAGAAGAATCGGACAATATGCGTCCATTGCTCGATTTGCTGGTATCGGCTGTGCCTAGCCCACCGGGCGATGCTGATGCGCCGCTGCAATTGCAAATCTCTGCGCTGGATTACTCTACGTTCACGGGTCGTCTGGGTGTAGGTAAAGTGATTAATGGCCGTATCAAGCCAGGCCAGCAAGTTGTGGTGATGAACCATGACGAACAAGTTTCTTCGGGTCGTATCAATCAGGTACTGGGCTTTAAAGGTCTGGAGCGTATTCCGGTTGAACAGGCTGAAGCGGGCGACATCATCATTATTTCCGGTCTGGACGAAATCGGTATTGGCGTAACGATCTGTGATAAAGACGCGCCAGTTGGCCTGCCAGTATTGGGCGTCGATGAACCAACGCTGACGATGGACTTTATGGTGAACACCTCACCACTCGCTGGTACTGAAGGCAAGTTTGTAACTAGCCGCCAGATCCGTGACCGTCTGAATAAAGAATTGTTGGTGAACGTAGCTTTGCGCGTTGAAGACACCGATGACACCGACGTATTCCGTGTTTCAGGTCGTGGTGAGTTGCACCTGACGATTCTGCTGGAGAACATGCGCCGTGAAGGCTTTGAAATGGCCGTGGCGAAACCACGCGTTGTTTACAAAGACATCAATGGCGTGAAATGCGAGCCGTATGAAAACCTGACCATCGACCTGGAAGATGAGCACCAAGGTGGCGTGATGGAAGAAATCGGTCGTCGCCGTGGCGAATTGACCAATATGGTGTCGGATGGTCAAGGCCGTACTCGTCTGGAATATCATGTTCCAGCACGTGGTCTGATTGGTTTCCAAGGCGACTTTATGACGCTGACTCGCGGTACTGGCTTGATGAGCCATGTATTTGATGACTACGCACCGGCCAAAGCCGATATGCCAGGTCGTCACAATGGCGTGTTGATTTCTCAAGATAACGGCGAAGCAGTGGCTTATGCATTGTGGAAATTGGATGACCGTGGTCGTATGTTTGTGAGCCCAGGCGACAAACTGTACGAAGGCATGGTGATCGGTATTCACAGCCGTGATAACGACCTAGTTGTTAACCCGATCAAAGGTAAGCAGCTGACCAACGTTCGTGCCTCAGGTACGGATGAAGCGGTTCGTTTGACGCCGCCAGTGAAATTGACGCTGGAATCAGCGGTTGAGTTTATTGCTGATGATGAATTGGTTGAAATCACGCCAAAATCAGTACGTATCCGCAAACGCTTCCTGACTGAAAACGAGCGTAAACGCAATTACAAAGCCTCATCGAACTAAGATTTGCGATTTGCCAGCGCATTGCTGGCCAGGCATGAGCGATGAAAAAAGCCAATCACTGCGGTGATTGGCTTTTTTATTGTCTGCTATTTTTGATGGGGTATACAGAAAGGGGGTAAGCTGCACAATGTGTGTGAAGCAATACCCCCTTGGAGTGTATTGGCGTCGGGTTTATTTCGTGTTTATTTCAGCTGTAGCAACAAATCGTTCAGGATTTTCTTTTGTACATCCGGATTGATGGCGCCTTCCTTGCTTGATAGCGTCAGCAGCGTTTTGCCGCCTTGCTCGGTCAGCTTGACTTCAAAAGTCTGGCCCAGTGATTTGCTGGCCGCATCGGTAGCATCCGATTTTTTCCAGAAGGCCAGTGAGCTGAAGTAGCTGGTTTCGCTTTCTTTATCAATATCGCTGGCGGCACGTTGCACGGTATACACCCCGGTGCTGCGGTTGCGATCCTGAATATTGTAACCAATCCGGTCAAATGCCAGGCCAACGCGACGCCATGCGCGGTCATAACCATCCAGAATTTCGATTTGCTGGCTGGCTAGCAGGTTAGCGCGCGCAGGCAGAGTTTCTGCTGGTTTGATGGCATCTTGGCTAGCTTGCTTGCTAACCCCAAAAGATTGTAGCATCAAGCCCATGATTTCCGCTTCCAGTTCCGGCTTTGGCGCGCTTGGGGTCCAGACTGTGCCATTCCATTGCTGGGTGGTTGCTTGACCTTCCTTGTAAACTTCAGTCATCCCACGGTGGGTAATGTAAATGTTAACCGCATTGGGTTTGCTGCTTCGTTCGATTCGAGCCCGGTATCTGTCCAGTGTGTCGGTCGATACAAATTGATCTGCAATCTTGCGGAATAATTTGGTGATTGCATCGGTGGGTAAATCGGCCCGATTTTGCAGCCAGTCGGTTTCCATGATGCCAATGGTCGGATTTTCGGTGGTCAGAATAAAGCCGTTTGATAACCAGAAATCTTTCACATTATCCCAAGCCTGATCAGGCGTGACATCAGCTTCAATAAATCGGATGCCATCCTGCGTCACAATCCGGGCATTCGTGTACTGAGGAAGCACGGTATTGCCCGATTGCTTGCGCAGAGATTGAATTGCTTCTGCAGCTTTGGCCGTGTTGGGTGAGTTGTAACTTGATGTGCCGCTAACTGCGGTCAGATCAGGCGGAACTTCAAGTGTATTGCTATTGATATTGTCGCTGCCACTGCGGTAATCCACCTTGCTGGTCAAGCCCAGTGAGCCATCGGTTGAGCATGCGGAACACAGGGTAATGACCGCCGCTGCAAGGGTTAACTGCTTCAATTTGGTTGCGTGCATTCGGTTGATTCCAAAAAAGCTGAACTGATTAATGAATACCGGCATCTTTCATGGCCGCTTGCAAAATACTTTGTGCCTGATCGCTCAGGCGGGTTAAGGGGAGGCGGATTCCGGCCGGGATTTTTCCCATGGTTTCCAGCGCCCATTTCACCGGGATCGGGTTGGCTTCGATAAACAGATGGCGGTGCAGGCCTTGCAATTTATCATTGATTGTTTTGGCTTCTTCGATCTTGCCTGCCGCTGCAGCGGCACACATCTGGCTCATGGCCTTGGGCGCAACATTGGCAGTGACCGAAATCGTGCCATGGCCGCCGATCAGAATAAAGGGCAGGGTAGAAGCATCGTCGCCGCTATAAATGGCAAAGTCGGCCGGGGCTTTTTTGATCAGCTCGGCTGCGCGTTCCAGATTCCCGGTGGCATCCTTGATGCCAACAATGTTGGGCAGTTGCGCCAACTGCAAGGCGGTGTCATTGCTCAAGTCGCACGCCGTACGGCCAGGAACATTGTAGAGCAACGTAGGCAGGGCGGTGTTTTCAGCGATTGTTTTGAAATGCTGATAAAGGCCATTCTGCGTAGGTTTGTTGTAATAAGGTACAACGCTCAGGCCGTAATTAGCACCGACTGCCAGCGCCTGATTGGACAGGTGAATTGCTTCACGTGTCGAATTAGCACCTGTACCTGCAATCACCGGCACACGACCTGCTGCTTGCTCGACTACGGTGCGAACAATCGCAATATGTTCTTCTACATCTACCGTGGGCGATTCGCCCGTTGTGCCAACAGCGACAATGCCGTTGGTGCCTTGCTCAATATGCCAATCAACCAGTTTGCGTAAAGTGGGAAAATCAATTTCGCCGTTCACATCCATAGGGGTGACGAGCGCGACAAGGCTACCTGTGAGCATGAGTAGGAGAACCAATCACAAAAAGAAACCATTCTAACCGAAGCGATAGCGGCTTGAAACAGCAGAAAAGAACACTTTTTGCCTTTTCATGGCAGGGCGTAGCCGATTTGCGCTGTGGTCTTGGTTTGAATGTAAAGAAATGTTGCAAATTATTAAGAAGCTGGGCGCTGCATTGTAATTATTGAGCGATCTCAAGATCATGTCTGAGCTGGGTATGCCATCCTTGCCATAAGTACATATTCATGAGGTTTGTTGGATCCGGGTTTGCCTCTTGCAAAGCTTGGCGCCAACAGAGCTGATGAATCTGCTTATTGTGTTCAAGGTGATCTGTTTTCTGTCCCGCACATGTCGGTAGTTAAACATTGCCTAATATTGTGTTGACAGTTAATAATCGCCATACCAGTTAGAGTCCCTAGGTTATAGCTTGGGAACTCAGGGGTTGGAGTTGTAATAAAATGTCAGTCTAGGGTCTGTTGACGTTTGGTTTGCAGATCGCGTTTGTGCTGATTTTGGCCTGAGGCAAGGCACGAAGTGCGCTACTTAGTCATTCTAAGTGAGCGCTTTGTAACGCCGCATCAGGCCAAAAGCAGCCAAACCCTCCGGGCTAGGCGATTTTTTCGATGCTGCCGCGTTGTAGACCGCTGGCATAGAATGACTATGCGGCGCGATCTACGCCTTGCCTCATCGAAAAACTCGCGCCAGCGCGACGGCAAACCAAATGCCAACAGACCCTGGCTGATTTATAAAAATCTTAGCGTCATTTAAAGGTGAACAAGATGAATATTCTGGGTTATCTACAAAAAATCGGCCGCTCGCTGATGGTGCCAGTCGCCGTCTTGCCTGCTGCGGCAATTATGCTGGGCGTTGGCTACTGGCTCGACCCTGCAGGCTGGGGATCGAACAGCCAATTGGCTGCATTCCTGGTCAAAGCAGGTGCGGCAATTATCGACAAAATGCCTATCCTGTTTGCCGTGGGTGTTGCCTATGGTATGTCAAAGGATAAAGACGGTGCGGCTGCTTTGGCAGGTCTGGTCGGTTACCTGGTTGTGACGACATTGCTCTCTCCGGGCGCTGTGGCGCAAATCGAAGGCATCAAACCTGAAGACGTGCCAAAAGCATTTGGCAAAATTGAAAATGCCTTTGTAGGTATTCTGGCCGGCGTGATTGCGGGCGAGGTCTACAACAAGTTTAGTCAGGTCGAGTTGCACAAAGCATTGGCGTTCTTTAGTGGTCGCCGCTGCGTGCCGATTGTGACTTCGGTGGTGATGATTGTTGTCTCGTTCATTCTGATGGCGGTTTGGCCGGTAATTTACAACGCTTTGGTGAACTTCGGTCTGGCAATTAAAGATCTGGGCTCAGTGGGCGCTGGTATCTACGCCTTCTTTAACCGTTTGTTGATCCCAGTGGGTCTGCACCACGCGCTGAACTCAGTGTTCTGGTTTGACGTTGCAGGCATTAACGACATTCCTAACTTCTTGGGTGGCGCTAAATCTTTGGCAGAAGGTAAAGCCGTTGCTGGTGTTACCGGTATGTACCAAGCAGGCTTCTTCCCTGTGATGATGTTTGGTTTGCCAGGTGCTGCTTTGGCGATCTACCACACTGCAAAACCTGCGAATAAAGCAGCAGTTGCTTCTATCATGGGTGCTGCAGCGGTTACGTCATTCGTAACGGGTGTAACTGAGCCGCTGGAATTCTCGTTCATGTTTGTTGCACCACTGTTGTTTGTGTTGCACGCATTCCTGACCGGTGTTTCGGTATTCCTTGCTGCACAAATGCAATGGATCTCAGGTTTTGCCTTCTCTGGCGGTTTCATCGATATGTTCTTGTCGTCACAAAACCCATTGGCAGTTAAATGGTACATGCTGATCGTACAAGGTTTGGTGTTCTTCGCGATTTACTACTTCGTATTCCGCGCCGCAATTACCGCTCTGAATCTGAAAACACCAGGTCGTGAAGATGAAGTGGCTGGCGAAGCTGCTGCTGCGCCTGCAGTATCTGCTGCAGCCGGTGATGTGGCGCAATTAGGTGCTGCTTACGTGAGTGTGGTGGGCGGTGCTGCAAACATTACCAATATCGATGCGTGTATCACCCGTCTGCGCTTGTCAGTGAACGATGCTGATCTGGTTGACGAAGCAGCTGCAAAACGCCTTGGTGCGAGTGGTGTCATCAAGCTCAATAAACAAAGCGTACAAATCATCGTTGGACCTAAAGCCGAGCTGATCGCCGATCAGTTGCGTGCCAACGTTGGGGTTGCTGCAAAAAAGTAGTTGAGGCTGCGCCGCAAGTGAGCGCGGCGCCTAAGGCCTCTGTTTCAGTCGCCTCTGCTTCAGACGAGTTGGTGTTGCTCTCGCCAATCACTGGTGAAATTGTCGCGCTGGAAAATGTGCCAGACGCTGCATTTGCCAGTAAAGCAGTGGGTGATGGCGTCGCCATCTTGCCAACCGGCAACACGGTGCTTGCGCCATGCGATGGACAGTTGGTGAAAATTTTCAATACCAACCATGCTTTTGCCTTGGTGAATGATGCAGGTGTCGAGCTGATTGTGCATATTGGTATTGAAACGGTGAAACTGGGCGGTCAGGGCTTTACACGTCTGGCCGAGCAGGGCAGCTTTGTAAAAGCGGGTCAGCCCGTTCTGGAATTGGATCTTGAATTTTTGGGTGCCAATGCCAAATCGGTGATCAGTCCGGTGGTGCTGAGCAATGCCGATGACTTTGCGCCTTTGCTGAATCTGGCTTCAGGTTCGGTGATTGCCGGTCAGACGCCGCTCTATACCATCAAAAAGAAATAAAGCGCTTTCGCGCTAATAAAAACGCCACCTTCGGGTGGCGTTTTTATTTGACGATAAACGCCACTCGCGTCGCGAGGTTCCCCTAAAGGAGGGGACGGGAGGGGTGGGGATAAAACATACAGGCTGCAGTTTCAAGCCTCGATTTCTCAGGCACGGCTTTGCCGTGACTTGGCAATGGTGATGTTCTACTTTGTCAGTAGCCTGAAACGCCACCTTCGGGTGGCGTTTTTATTGCGTGGTGATTGATGCTGGTAAAGGGGCTCAGTATTGCGCCAGCAAGCGTGCCAGCTGCTCAGCTGGCGCCTGATTGCTTGCTGCAAAAACGCCAAACAAATTGCTGGTTTGCGGGTGGTGGGGGATGAATGCTTCTTCAGGATAGTCGGCCAGAAAACGGCGAGAAATACTGGCCATGGTCTGGATCTGTAGTTGCTGCTGAGCCATCAGCGAGGCCAGCTGGGCAATCAGGTCGGCCTGTATGCGGGTGTGATCCAGCGCCTTGCTCTGCGTGTTTACGCCTGATTGCAGTGTCCAATCCAGAAATGGTGGCGTGCCTCGCGGGGTGAGCAGTGCATGCCAGAGCTGGTTGATGTATCCGCATGAACCCAGCGGGCCAATATGCAGCCAGCCATTGTGGATGGGCGCCAGATGGTCGATCAGGCTGCTCGCCCGGGCCAGCTGTGCATTGCTGCCGCTAGCCAGCGTGATAAAGCCGTGGCTCGGGGCAATCGGGGAAGGGACGAGCAACAAATCGAGCAGATCGGGGTAGCTGGCCTGCAGGCGATGCACATATTGCTCATCAGGTGCCTGCACTATTAAAACCTGCGCATCGCTGGCGATGCCTTGTAGCTGGCTACTGAGTGGGTGCAGGCTGTAGCTGTGCGCTGGCGGGTGAAAGGCAAGCCGCGCCGAGATCAGGGGTATAAGCTGAGAAGGGGC
Source organism: Chitinibacter sp. GC72 (assembly GCF_009760905.1). Classification (GTDB taxonomy): domain Bacteria; phylum Pseudomonadota; class Gammaproteobacteria; order Burkholderiales; family Chitinibacteraceae; genus Chitinibacter. The sequence goes on from NZ_VIRW01000008.1 coordinate 119,607, forward strand.
TACTAGATGAGTGTGCATCAATATACCCCTTTGGGTAAATTACTCGTCGTGGCAGGTATTGAGTAGTTTTTTCAGGCTATCAATGTTTTCCAGCTCGATCAGGCGGTTTTGCACCTTGATAAAGCCCTGGTCCTGGAATTTGGACAAGGTGCGGCTCACCGTTTCCAGCTTCAGGCCCAGATAGCTGCCGATTTCTTCGCGGGTCATGCGCAGATGGAAGCTGCTGGACGAATAGCCACGAATGGCAAAGCGCTGTGACAAATTCAACAAAAATGCCGCCAGACGCTCTTCGGCTTTCATATTGCCCAGCAAGAGCATCACGCCATGATCGCGAACGATTTCGCGGCTCATTACTTTATGGAAGTGACGTTGCAGCAGCGGGATTTCGCGTGACAGTTCTTCAATATCGTTAAATGGCAGCTCGCATACTTCACTGTCTTCCAGCGCAATGGCGTCGCAAGTATGCACATCCGTGCTGATCGCATCCATGCCCATCAGTTCGCCCGACATATGAAAGCCGGTGACTTGCTCGCGGCCATCTTCCGAAATCACGCTGGCTTTGAAAAACCCCAGACGGATGGCGTAGAGCGAGCGGAATGGCTCACCAGCGCGGTACAGCGCCTCGCCTCGTTTGATTGGTCGTGCCTGCGTGATAATGCCATCGAGCTCCTGCATTTCCTCCGGTGACAACCCCAAAGGCAGACAGAGTTCACGCAAGCTGCAGTTGGTGCATGAATTGCGCAGATGGCGTGGTGACATGTCGCGAACTTGGATCGGGGAAATCATGGGACTCTCACAAGATGATAGTTAAAACAGGCAGGGTAAGTATTGTACCTCTCCGAAGAGGTAGATACCCCACTGTCAGTGCAAGGAACTTGATATGGATCAAGCCCAATCATTGTACTAGCTTTTAAGCTGCGCCAGCTAGCTTGGGTTTGCTCTTGCGTGCGCGTGATTTGGGTAAATAACATCACAGGCGCATTTTGCGCGACGAGTTCGCCTTGGCGGCTCAGTCATCGGTGTACGCTGTGCATTGCAAACCCAGGATGGCCAGATCAGACAGCGCAACAATCAAGGCGGAATACACAATGGGCAAGGAATTAACACAGGGTCTCGGTGGGGTTGAATTCGATCGCGAGCTGATTGTTCGCTACGATGGCAAAGGCCCGCGTTATACCTCTTACCCCACGGCAGACCGCTTTGCTGAAGTGGTTAGCCATGAGCAGTATGCACAGATTCTGCAGCAGCGTCTGCCTGGTGCTTTGCTGAGTCCACTGTCTCTTTATTTTCACATCCCTTTCTGCAATACCGTATGTTACTACTGCGGCTGTAACAAGATCATTACAAAAGACACGAGCAAAGCCGATGTCTATATCGACTACCTCAGCCGCGAAATCGAGATGAATGCAGCCCAGTTGCCGCAGCGCTCCAGGGTTAGCCAGCTGCATTTTGGCGGCGGTACGCCAACTTTTTTGTCCGAAGCGCAACTTGCCCGGCTGATCGGGGTGGTCAGAACGCATTTTGATTTGCTACCGGGCGGCGAGTATTCAATCGAAATCGACCCGCGTAAAGTGGGCGAATCAATGATCCGCACGCTGGCAGGGCTGGGCTTTAACCGCATGAGCGTCGGTATTCAGGACTTTAACCCGGCGGTGCAAGAGGCCGTGAACCGGATCCAGAGCGAGGAAGAAACCCGCTCGGTCATCGAAGCCGCGCGCATGCACGGCTTTAAATCGGTTAGTGTCGATCTGATTTATGGCTTGCCCAAGCAAACCGCTGCCACCGTGGCCGAAACAATTATCCGGGTGCTTAGCTTGCGTCCGGATCGCATCGCGCTCTACAACTATGCGCATCTGCCCGAGCGTTTTATGCCGCAACGCCGGATTAATGAGGCCGATTTACCCGCAGCAGAAGTCAAACTCGATATTCTGCAAAACTCGATCAGCCAGCTACTGGATGCTGGCTACGTGCTGATCGGCATGGATCATTTTGCACTGCCTAATGATGATCTGGCCGTCGCGCAGCGCCGAGGACGGCTGCAGCGCAATTTTCAGGGCTATTCAACGCACGCCGACTGCGATTTGCTGGCCTTTGGCGTGTCGTCCATTGGCAAGGTCGGTGCCAATTACCATCAAAATGTCAAAACGCTGGATGAGTATTACGCCAAGCTCGATGCAGGCGAGTTTCCGGTGGTGCGCGGCTTGCAGATGAATCGAGATGATGTGATTCGCCGCGCCGTGATTCAGGCGCTGATGTGCCAGTTCGAGCTGTATTATCAGGCGATTGAAGTCAGCTATATGATCGATTTTTTTGATTATTTTGCCCAGGAGCTGGCGTTGCTGCAGCCGCTGGTGGCGGATGGTTTGCTGACCATCGAGGCCGACGGCCTGTTTGTCACCGCCAAGGGCCGGATGCTGATTCGTTCGATTGCGATGATTTTCGACCAGTATCTGCGGACAAAAACCACGCAGGCAAGGTATTCTCGGCTGATCTGATTCTCCTCTGGCGCGTCGCTACGGCGGCGCGGATGTCTTCATGCTTGAAATCAATTTGCTGGCGCTGTTTCTGGCTGGTTTGCTCGGTGGCGGCCATTGTGCTGGTATGTGCGGCGGCATTGTGACCGCATTCAGCCTGCAGCTGCCCGCTGGTGCGCGCTGGCCTTATCTGCTGGGTTTTAATCTGGGACGCCTGGCCGGATATGCGCTGATTGGTGCTTTATTGGGCGCTCTGGCCAGCTTTGCCACGCTGGCGGCCTTGCAAAGCGTTAAAGTCGGGCTGTTTTTTGCCGCCAATGTGCTGCTGTTTATCCTCGGTTTATATATTGCGGGCTGGAGCAGGGTGCTAACGCGGATTGAAGCGCTGGGCCAGCCGCTGTGGCGGCGGATTCAGCCGCTCTTGCGCAAGCTATTACCCATCAGGAGTATCTGGCAGACGCCATTGATTGGTCTGCTCTGGGGCTGGATACCCTGTGGTCTGGTCTATACCGCCAGCCTGTCGGCGCTGGCCAGCGCTCAGCCCTTGCACGGCGCGGGCGTGATGCTGGCCTTTGGTCTGGGTACTTTACCCAATCTCTTGCTGATGGGCTTGATGGCGCACAAGCTGCAAACCTTGCTGAAAAAAATCTGGTTTCGTCGATCTTGCGGCCTGCTGGTGATGGCGCTGGCGGTGCATCAACTGGTGCTACTTATGGGGTATATGTCGGTACATTAGATTCGTGCTGCTTTACATGTGCATACCCGTGTTGGTATTGGGGCTAAAGCGTTTTCTGCATTAACACCGCATTGCCATATTGCGCCAGCCTAGCGTCCTGTGCCGCAGTAGCAGTAAAGCCCAGCTTGCGCCAGAATGTGTCGGCTTGATCCACGGCCACCAGCATTGCGAGCGGAAAACCTGCCGCTTTGGCCCAATCCAGCGCGTGCTGGGCGAGCGTAAGGCCTAGCTGCAGGCCGCGCCCAGCCGGATCAATCGCCAGGTCGTGCAAATAAAAACGATCCGCTTGCGCAGGCCAGGCTGCGTCACCGCGATTGAGCGCTGGCGGTGTATCGCCCGCCCACGGATGCGTGAACAGATAACCCAGCGGCTGCTCATGCAGTGCAATCAGCCAGTTGCAATGGGGGGCAAACTGCAATTTGGCGGCAAAGGTTGCGGCATCTTCTAGCAAGTTGGCAGGGTAGCAGGCCGACTGGATGCGCAGTATGTGCGGTAGATCGGTAGGGGTGATGTTGCGGATCAGCGGAGATGACACTTGACCGGACTCTGTGTTTTGGATTGAATTCGCCCGATATTTTACTGCAAAGGTGAGCACATGAGCCTGGAAAACCCCTGTATGAGCTGTGGTGCGTGCTGCGCCGCGTTTCGTGTTTCCTTTGATCGCTCCGAATTATGCAGCGAGGGCGGGCTGGTGCCTGATGGTCTGGCCGATATGGAAACGGCCTACACCGCGCGCCTGCGCGGCACCGATTATGCCCAGCCGCGTTGTCTCGCGCTGGTGGGCACCATTGGCCAGCAGGTTTCGTGTGGTATTTACCGCGAACGCCCGTCGCCATGTCGCGAATTTGGTGCGTTGGCTGAAATCGGCGTGTTCAGCGAGGCCTGTAATCGCGCCCGCGCGCGTCACGGTTTGCCGCCGTTGCAGATTGCGGGCGAGTAATGGCAGAAGAATGCTGGTCGGAAGTTCGACCTAAGAAGTTAGAGGCCGCGCCGCTCGATCAGTGCTTGCGCCAGCGTGCCCGGGTCGACGTGTTCGAGCTCGCCGCCAACCGGCAGGCCACGGGCAATGCGGCTGACTTTCAAGCCGCGTGCGCGCAGCATTTCGGCCAGATAATGCGCCGTGGCTTCGCCCTCAGTCGTGAAATTGGTCGCCAGCACGACTTCTTCAACATTGCCATCGCTAGCACGTTGCAGCAGTTGATTGAGCGCGATGTCTTTGGGGCCAATGCCATCGAGTGGCGAGAGGCGGCCCATGAGCACAAAGTACAGCCCTTCAAAACTGCGCGTGTGTTCGATCGACATCAAGTCGGTGGGCATTTCGACGACGCACAGCAGGGCGTGATTGCGCTGCTCATCCGAGCAAATATCGCACACGTCGGCTTCGGTGAAGGTATTGCAATGGCGGCAATGCTTGAGTGTGCCTAGCGCCTCAACCAAGGATTGCGCCAAGCGGCCCGCGCCATCCTGATCGCGCTGCACCAAATGAAACGCCATCCGCGTCGCTGATTTGGGGCCAACGCCGGGCAAAACGCGCAAGGCTTCGATCAGATTATTCAGCGAACGTGGCGTGCTCATGGGGTATTGCCTTGGAGGGTGATTCGGAATTGATCTGCAGATTGATACCACATAGGGTATTGAGCAAATTTGAGTTTGGCGGATGAGCGAGCCAAAGCGGATTGTCGTCGCACGCAACGCAGCAACCGGAATGTACTCAAGTACATGAGGATTGCGAGTAGCGAACGGCGGCAATCCGAGCAGGCGCAGCCGCCAGCCAAGCTAAAATTTTAGAAGGGCAGCTTCATGCCAGGTGGCAACGGTAGACCCGCTGTCAGTGCCCCCATTTTCTCTTGGCTCGTGCTTTCCGCTTTGCGCAGCGCATCGTTAAATGCGGCTGCGATCAGATCTTCCAGCATGTCTTTGTCATCGCTCAGCAAGCTGTCGTCAATCGCCACGCGTTTCACCACATTGGCGCAGGTCATCGTGATTTTCACCATGCCAGCACCCGATTGGCCTTCTACTTCTACATTGGCCAGCTCATCCTGGGCTTTTTTCATGTTTTCTTGCATTTGCTGAGCTTGCTTCATCAAGCCGCCCAAACCGCCTTTATTGAACATAGTGCTTCCTCTTTAAAGTAAATGAGTGGTCGCTTACAAGGGCTTGATCGACGCGGCGTCGATGGTGCCGCCCATATCGCATACCAAGGTTTGAATGAATGGATCATTTTGAATCGCCGCCACCGCGACTTCTTGTCGGGCGGCATTTTCGCGCACCAACATAATCGCAGGTGTTTCACCGGCAATCGCGCCAATATTGACGTTGACCGTGATGTCGCGGCCAAAATGCTCGGATAAGGCACTGCGCAATTTATCCTGATAATCGCGCGTAGCCACCGCACGATGCTCTTCGGCGACTTGCAAATCGAAATGTATATCGCTGTAGCCCAATAGTTCTGCATTCTGCGCCAGCATACCCGCTGCGCCGAGTTTGAGCTGAACCACAAGGCCACGCCAGTCGCCATTGAATGACTCGGCGGGCTTATTTTCACGGACTGGTGACGCGCTAGGCGTTGATTCAATCACTGATGCTGCAGGCTCTGCAACAGACTGAGGCGCAGGTTCACTCGCCTGATAAATTGCCTCCGCCGCCTCGCTGTGCCACGGTGGCGGCTCTAAATCATCGTAAGTCGGCGCTGATTCTGTTTTGGGCGTGGCAGCTTGAATCGGCTCGCGAGCTGGTATCGTCTGCGTAGCCTGTTCAGGCTTTCCCAGCGCCGTTGCTCCTGATTGAACAGGGGCGCTTTGAGTTGAAGTGCTGACGTTGTTCGTTGGCGCAGCTGGGCTTGGTGCGGCGCTCGCAGTTGTCTGTGCTGGAGAGGCCTTTTCGCTTATTTGCGCTGGCTTGGCCGGCGAGACATTTCCACTTATTTGCTCCGGTTTCGCTGGCGCAAAGGCCAGCATCCGCAACAGGGTCATCGTAAAGCCAGCATATTCATCGGGCGCAAGCGGTAAATCGCGGCGGCCGTGCAGCGCAATTTGGTAATACAGTTGCGTGTCTTCTGCGCTAAGCGCTTGCGCAGCAGCCAAGATTTGTCCGCGCTGCGGCAAATCATCGGCCAAAGCATTCGGTACGGCTTGCGTGAGCGCGACTTGATGCAAAACATTCGCCAACTCGTGCAAAGCGGCCTCGTACGACAAACCCCGAGACGCAATCGCATCCGCCGTTTGCAGCAAACGCGGGCCATCGTGCGCGGCGAGCGCGTCGAGTAAATCGAATAAATAGCTTTGATCCACCGCGCCGAGCATCGCGCGCACGCCCGCTTCTTCGACTTGACCCGCGCCATGGGCAATCGCCTGATCGAGCAAAGAGAGCGCATCGCGCATCGAGCCATTGGCCGCGTGGCCAAGCAGATTGAGCGCCAGTGGCTCGAAGACAATTTCTTCGGCTGCGAGCACTTTATGCAGGTGGCCAGTGACTTGCTGCGGCGTCATCTGGCGTAAGGAAAACTGCAGGCAACGGCTGAGCACCGTAATTGGCACTTTTTGCGGATCGGTCGTTGCCAAGATAAATTTGACGTGGCTCGGCGGCTCTTCCAAAGTTTTCAGCATCGCATTGAATGCTGATTTGGACAGCATGTGTACCTCGTCGATGATGTACACTTTGAACCGGCCAGCGGTGGGTGAATATTGCGCGTTGTCGAGGACTTCGCGAATATTATCAATACCGGTGTTGGACGCGGCATCGATCTCGAGCAGATCGACAAAGCGACCCGCATCAATTTGCGTACACGCCGAGCAAACACCGCACGGTTCGGCTGTAATGCCGGTTTCGCAATTGAGCGCTTTGGCCATAATTCGCGCGATGGTGGTTTTACCCACGCCGCGAGTGCCAGTGAGCAGGTAAGCATGGTGAAGACGTTCGCTGGCAAACGCATTTGCCAATGCTTTAATCACATGCTCTTGCCCAACGAGTTGGGCGAATGTTTTAGGGCGCCATTTGCGCGCGAGAACTTGATAGGCCATGGCGCGATTCTATCAGATTCGCAATTGCTCTGAGTTGAATTGCGTCCACATGGGTAGACAAATTTAGGTGATAAAAGATGGATGAAAAACAGCGATCCAGTGCTGCAATCGTGAGCGAGGGACAACACATTGCTACAGCTGTGCAGGCAGACCCCGAGCCGCAAGCGCCGATTGAGCCACCGCTAGAGGCCTGCTGCACCAGTGGTTGTGCGCCGTGCATATTTGACGATTATGCCGAGCAGATGAACGAATACCGGGTGGCGCATATGGCGTGGAAGGCGCGCCAAGCCGCCAAGCAATAATTTCTGAGTCAGGGAAAGTGCACTTATGAAACTGTTACGCATTCATTGGCCTGTGTTGGGCGGGCTGTTTTTTTCCTGCGCGCTGGCGCAGGCGCAATTGCCCGCCAAAGTGGTGCAAAGCTTGCAGGCTGCGGGTATTTCGGCTGACGCGATCAGCGTTGCGATGATTCCTCTGCACGAGACGCAGGCCGGGCAGCCCGCTGCCGCAAAAAAAGCCGCTTCGCGTCAGTTGCAAGCTTACGATCATCTGGCTGATGTGCCGCGCAATCCGGCATCCACCATGAAACTGCTCACCACTTGGGCTGGTCTGCATCTGCTTGGTCCAGCCTGGCAATGGAACACCGATCTGCTGAGCACGGCCAAGCCAACTAACGGTGTGCTCGCTACGGATTTGTATCTTCAGGGCAAGGGCGACCCCAAACTGACGCAGGAGCGGATGTGGCTTCTGGTGCGCGATCTCAAGGCCGCTGGCGTGGAAGATATTCAGGGCGATCTGGTGCTGGACGAATCCTACTTCAAGCGCAGCAATACCATCGCCGAGTATGACGATGATGGCGATACCGAGCGTGCTTTTATGGTTGAACCGCACGCCCTGATGAGTAACTTTCGCACTCAAAAAATCACGCTCGATTCCACGGGCGCACGGGTTAGCATTACCGCCGAGCCGCCGCTGAACCCTGTGCGGGTGAGTAACCAATTGGCGATTGCTAGCGAAGGGCAGTGCTCGGCCTGGGCGCGCCGTGTGCAGCAGCGGCCAGGGCAAAATGGCTCGGAATATCTGGTGCAGTACGTTGGCGAAATGCCGGCTGGCTGCAAAGTTGAGCGCTATGTGCCGGTGCTCAATCCACGTACCTACACCGCAGCATTGTTCTGGTCGATCTGGTATCAGAATGGCGGTAAAGGCTCTGGGCGCTCGGTGGATGGCATTACACCGGCCAATGCCATTAAGCTCGCCACGTCAAAATCGCCCGATATGGTGAGCAATATTCGCGACATCAATAAATACAGCAATAATCTGATGGCGCGCCAGCTCTACCTGACCCTGGGGGCGGAGCTGGGCCAGTCGCAGCCGACGACGGATGACGCCGCCGCTACCGTGATTCGCAATGGCCTGCGCGAAGCGGGGTTCAACTGGCCCGAGCTGGTGCTGGAAAACGGCTCCGGTTTATCGCGCAAAGAGCAAATTAGCGCCCGACATCTGGCGCAATTGCTCGCCAGCGCCTGGCGTAGCCCGTATGCCGCCGAATACATCAGCTCGCTGCCACTGGTCGGCATTGATGGCACGATGAAAAAACGCCTGGGCGCGCCTGCGTTGGCCGGAATGGCTCACATCAAAACCGGCTCGCTACGCGATGTGCGCGCATCGGCTGGCTATGTGAAAGATCGTCGCGGCAATCAATGGGCGCTGGTTGCCATTGTCAATCATCCGGACGCGGCAAAAGCGTTGCCAGTGCTGGATGCTCTGGTGCAAGGCCTGATTGAGAATTGATCATCTATGGTGTATAGCTCTATAGCGCTTTTCCATATTGCCCTGCATGGCTATACCCCTATTGCTTCTGGCGAACGCTCTCCGCTGGCATGTTCCCGCTCGCCTCAGTCGCAATAGCGCGGTAAAATGCCGCGTTTTCTCGCACACCCAATGGGATATTCGGTATGGATAAGATTCTGATTCTTGATTTCGGCTCACAGGTCACGCAGCTGATTGCCCGTCGTGTGCGCGAAGCGCATGTTTACTGTGAACTGCACTCGTTCGATGTATCGATCGACTTCATCAAAGAATTTAACCCCAAGGGCATTATCTTGTCCGGCGGCCCAAACTCGGTGTACGAGTCTGATTATCAAGCCGACCCAGCCTTGTTTGAGCTGGGCATTCCCGTGATGGGCATTTGCTACGGCATGCAATGGATGGCGCAAAGCTTGGGCGGCAAGGTTGAAGCTGGCACCGTGCGCGAATTCGGTTTTGCCGAAATCGAAGTGAACAATAACAATCCACTGTTTAAAGGCCTGTCAGACCGTGTTCACGGCGACAAGGTTTGCTTGGAAGTGTGGATGAGCCACGGCGACAAAGTCACCGCAATGCCAGCGGGCTTTGAAGTCATCGCCAGCAATGCGTCTTGCCCGATCGCGGCGATGGCCGATACCACGCGCAATTTCTACGCCGTGCAATATCACCCAGAAGTAACGCACACGATCAAAGGCCGCGAAATGATCAATCATTTCGTGCTTGATATTTGCGGCTCAGCGCCAAGCTGGACCATGCCCAACTACATCGACCAAGCCGTCGCCAAAATCCGCGAGCAAGTCGGTAGCGACGAAGTGATTCTGGGCCTGTCGGGCGGCGTTGATTCATCCGTTGCCGCCGCGCTGATTCACCGCGCGATTGGCGATCAGCTTACTTGCGTATTTGTTGATAACGGCTTGCTGCGTCTGAACGAAGGCAAGCAAGTGATGGAAACTTTTGCCGAGCATCTGGGCGTGCGTGTGATTCACGTTGATGCGACTGCGCAGTTCATGGGCCACTTGGCTGGCGTAACCGATCCGGAAGCGAAGCGCAAAATCATCGGCCGCGAGTTCGTGGAGGTATTCCAAGCCGAATCGGCCAAATTGCCTAGCGCCAAATGGTTGGCACAAGGCACTATTTATCCGGACGTGATCGAGTCGGCGGGCGCTAAAACCGGCAAAGCGCACGCGATCAAGAGCCACCACAATGTCGGCGGTTTGCCAGAAACGATGAAATTGAGCCTGCTCGAGCCACTGCGCGAATTGTTCAAAGATGAAGTACGCGAATTAGGCGTGGCATTGGGTCTGGCGCCGCAACTGGTGTATCGCCACCCATTCCCAGGCCCAGGCCTTGGCGTGCGGATTTTGGGCGAAGTGAAGCAACAATACTGCGAATTACTGCAACGCGCCGACGCGATCTTTATCGAAGAATTGCGCGCTGCGGTTGACGAGAAAAGCGGCAAAACCTGGTACGAGCTGACCAGCCAAGCCTTTGTTGTCTTCCTACCCGTTAAATCAGTCGGCGTGATGGGCGATGGCCGCACTTACGATTACGTCGTCGCACTGCGCGCTGTTGTCACCAGCGACTTTATGACTGCGAAATGGGCCGAATTACCGTACGACTTGCTCGGCAAAGTATCCAATCGCATTATCAACGAAGTACGCGGCATTAATCGTGTGGTTTACGATGTAAGCGGAAAACCACCGGCGACGATTGAGTGGGAGTGAGGTTTTTAAGCTCTATCTGCAAAAGCCCTGTTTTGATGCAGGGCTTTTTTACGGTTACGAAAATCGTTTAACGCAAAAATCCCAGCTCAAACACTTGAGGCTGAAGTTTTTCAGTCAGTGCCTTATAGGCCGCTTCAAAGGCAGAAAAATCAACAGGCAACGTATCGCCGCTTTCATTGCGTTTTTTCAGCGCATTGCGGATTTGATACCAGCCGACATCGGCGCGATTAAGTTTCAACTCGTCGCGCACGCTGCGCGGGTCAGTATGCGCAAAATAGGCCGGCCATAGTATACGGCCAGCATCCAGTACAGACCTGGCCTCCAGGCTTATACCTCCGGCAATATTGGCCAGATATTGCACCATAAAGTCGGATTCAAATCGATCGGGTGCGCCGACTTCGGTTTCGGTAAACGGAATAAAATGATTCACCAAGGACCATTTTTTATCGTTCCATTCCAGATCGTTTGCGCCTGCGGTGAGATTGCTGCCATTGAATAACATCCAGATCAGGCAATCGCTTTTGAATTCATCGGGTAAAGGCTGGCTGGGCTGAAGAAATTGATCGCGGTCGTTGAGCCATGTTGGCTTAATCAAACGGCGCACACTAAATACAATTGCCGCTTGCCAGAGGTTTTTATCGTCTAAATAAACACCCCCGCCATTACGTCCAGTATATATAGAAGAGGCAATCAATGTTCCGGTTCGTGCATTTTGTAAATCATTATTTCCAGCAAATAAGAAACCTTTCATTCCATTGCATGATTTTTTTATTCTTGGATTTTTTGAAACAGTAATTGCATTTGACAAAGGCAGTGCAAGCTCACCGTTGTTCTTTCTTTTCTCCATCCAAGCATTTAAAAAAACCTCATTTGGCAGATTGTAGAATATTTCCTCACCGATTGGCTTCGCATTTCTATCAAGAGCTTCAGTAGCAACCTCTACTATTGGCGATTTCTTCTTAGCAAGCTGATCTGTCTTCCAGACAAGAAAACCAATTGGAAAATCTCCATTCAACCCATCAAAAGCCTTGCTATGAACTACAAATCCAGCAATATATTTTGCGTTCCACTGCGCTCTAAATTCTTCAAAATTTGGTGCATTAGGGTTGGTGAAAGGGGTTGTATAGGGTATTGCTATGCAGCCATTTTAAAATAATGGCTGCATGGCAATACCAATATATTTCGTGGTGAACGCTGGGCTGCGCAAGCTGAGCGCAGCCTACAGGGCAAACTGGCCGCGTTTAGAGATTATTCATCTTCCATGCACTTCCATGTACCGGGTGCAATTAGTTTGATCCTTAATAGCCGGTTATCCAAATTGCTATATAAAACATGCAATGTGTAATCTGCAAAATGCCAAACCGCGTGGCCAGTGAGTGCGGTATCTGATTGCTGAACGGGTGGTTGTTTAATTTTGTTGAAGAGTATTTCGGGGCTGTCATCAAAGTTTAGCGCTAACGGTAATTCACCTGCCCAGCCTGCTGATTCAGTATCGCGATTGCGATGCAATGTGATCGCACGAAATACAGGGATTGTATTCCCATCCCCTGCAAGGCTTATTGTTGCGCCAAAGCTGGCGGTGAAATCAATTTCACCGTCTTCGACAGCCTCTTGGCGTTTCTCCTTATCGAGTTCACCATCCCATAAGGCAGTAAATTCAGGTGCATCAATCTGCGCAGCAAAAGCAGCGAGTAGATCGTGCAGAGCGGGGAAAATCACCTCGCGA
>NZ_VIRW01000009.1 GCF_009760905.1 Chitinibacter sp. GC72
AAACCATTTGTTCGCTCATGCGTAATATTTTGCTCACGGTCTTGGGCGACTCTCCTTCGTGCAAAGCCAATAAACCCAAGGCGCGTGGGCGAAAATTGGCGTGATGATGCTGTTGCGCCATGCTCTCTAACATGACGATTTCATCGGGCGTGAGTGGTTGACCTAAAAGATTACGTTTCAAGCTTGGCTCCTATGAAGAGCCTATTTTGAAGCAAAATTCATTCCAATTAGTTGCAAGGAACTACTTACGAGGTCTTGGGTCGCTAAAGTACCCGAAGCAGGGAGTAGGTACGATGAGCGCAGCGTAATCGGAGAAATAACACTACAGAGACAAAAGGTATTGTACTCGGCGTTCTAAGCCCTCTGGATTGGCCAAGTATGCTGATGGTGCATGGGTGATAGCAAGCAGCCTAGCGGCTTGAATCATGCTGATACGCTCTAATGGAGTACCAAAGTAGTGCTCGGACGCAAGAGAAAAGCCATAAATTCGATTTCCTATATAGGCCGTTGAAATATAAAAACTTTCTATTTCAGCGTCTGAAAGATGCAGTGGCAACAATATGCCAACGCAGAATTCGGTAAGCTGGCGATGCATTGTTTTCATTTCTTTGACTTGGTTTGAAGCAGATAACGCATTTCGGATTACAGCGTATATGAGGCGTGAGCCGTAAGCTTTTCGAACCATGTCCGTGACGATTTTAGGTGGCTTGCGCTCACTTGGTTTTGCTTCGCTTAGGGTACGTTCAATGTGGAGCACAACGGGTCTAACCATCAAGATGTCGAATACCAAGGTCGCCAGACAGATACAACCTATCAGTACAACAATTGAGATCGCCAACCGACGCAATAAACGTTGCATGGTAATGTCCAATATTCGAGTTAAGCACCTAGTAGTAGATACGATTAGCGCAGCGTAATCGTACGCAAGTCATTTCTCCGATTACGCTACGCTAATCGGGGGGCTGTCCGAAATTCGGTGTAAACCTGCTATCGATTATACGGTTACTGACTGTCCGTTTCTGGCCAACCTCAGCCAAATCACCCCGGCTGCGCGCCGTCGTACCCTTCCACAATCACCAAATCAATCTCGCATGCGCCGTCGCGTAGTGTTTTTGCGGATTGGTATAGGGCGGAGTGGTAGCAGTCGACGGCGGATTGGTAGCTGGGAAATTCGACGATAGTGTTTCTAGTGAGGGTATTGCCTTCTGGCACAGTGTAGCTGCCCGCTCTAGCCAGATACCTACCACCGTATTGGGCAAGCGCCGCAGCATTAGCGGTGATATAGGCTTGAAAAGGCTCAAGCTGGGTGATGTCGAGCCGGACGATCCAGTAGCCTTTGGCCATGGTGTGCTCCCTGATATGAATTGGAAGCAAAACCATACCACAAAGTCAGCGATGCTCGGACAATCAGGTTTCGATCAGCCCGGCCTGTTCCTGCTCGACGCTCTGGTGCGCCAGCGCCAGGTATTCTTTTGATTGCATCTCGGTCAGGCGGCTGGCGGTGCGGAAAAATTCGCTCGCTTGTAGGCCAGAGACATACACCTCTTCCACCGGCACGTCGGCAGCGATGATCAGCTTGACGCGGTGATCGTAAAACACGTCGACCAGCCAGGTAAATCGGCGCGCCAGATTGCTTTGCTCGGGTTTAAGCTTGGGCAGGCCGGAGAGGAAAACGCTGTGATATTCCTGCGCCAGCGCCAGATAATCGGCCTGACCGCGCCCATCGCCGCACAGCACGGCAAAATCGAACCAGATTGCGCCACCGGCGCGGCGACGCGCTTTGACCTTGCGCCCTTCGATGATGACATGCGAATCCTGATCATTGCCGGTGGCCATTTTGCCAAACAGCTCGGCCATTTCGGCCATCGTCGCTTCGTTATTCGGCTGCAGATAGGTGCGCGCGGCGGTGAGCGTGCGCAGGCGGAAATCCTGCCCGCCATCGACATTGAGCACGTCCAGCTTGGCTTTGAGCAATTCAATCGTTGGCAGAAAGTTGGCGCGCTGCAGGCCATTGGGGTACAGGCCGTCGGGCGCATAGTTCGACGTCGTCACCAGCACCACACCGCGATTGAACAATTGCTCCATCAGTCGGCCCAGAATCATCGCATCGGCAATATCGGAAACATGAAATTCGTCGAAACACAGTACACGCACGGCTTTCGCCCATTTATCGGCCACTTTGGCCAACGGATCGTCGCTGCCCTGCTGGGCGCGCAGCTCGCGGTGGACTTCCTGCATGAAATGGTGAAAATGCAGACGCTTTTTGCGTTTGTACGGCAGCCCGGCGTAAAAGGCATCCATCAGAAAACTTTTGCCCCGGCCAACGCCACCCCAGAAATACAGGCCACGCGGCAAATCGGGCGTGGGCAATAGCGTTTTACCAAACAGGCGATTGCGTTTTTGCTTGAACACCATCAGCGCCTGCCACAGTTTTTCCAGCTGCCCGATGGCGGCCGCTTGCGATTCATCGGCGATAAATCCATCTTGCGACTGCAGCGAGCGATACCAGACCAGCGGGCTGACGCCTGATTGTGGCGGGGCAATAACATGTTGCGACATAGATTAATCCGGCAATTCAAGTTGCGCGATTATAGAGTTAACTCGAAAAAAAAGCCCTGTGAATCACAGGGCAATCCATCACTCACGCAGTGAGGCACCCTTGCGGGGAGAGGGCGGGGGGCGTGGGAACAAAATATTAGGCGGCCATCAACACCACCTTATTACTGATTTACACGTCTTGGCGGATGTACATATCTTGCCGCCGCAAAAAAGCCCCGCGAACGGGGCTTTTCCTTTATTCGCCAGTGAAACCCAGCGAATTACAGCGCTTCTGCGTGTTCAGCCAAGTAGCTTGCAACGCCAGATGCATCGGCTTTCATGCCTTTTTTACCTTTGTTCCAGCCAGCTGGACACACTTCGCCGTGCTCTTCGGTAAATTGCAGTGCGTCGATCACGCGCAGCATTTCGTCGATATCACGACCCAGCGGCAGATTGTTCACCACTTGGTGTTGTACCACGCCGTTTTTGTCGATCAGGAAAGAGCCGCGCAGCGCAACGCCTGCATCAGACAATTCAACGTCGTAAGCCTGGCAGATTTCGTGTTTAACGTCGGCAACCAGGGTGTAACCCACTTGGCCGATACCGCCTTTTTCTACTGGCGTGTTGCGCCATGCAGCGTGCGTGAACTGGCTGTCGATTGATACGCCGATCACTTCAACGTTGCGCGCTTTGAATTCGGCCAGACGGTTGTCAAAAGCGATCAGCTCTGATGGGCAAACAAAAGTGAAGTCCAGCGGGTAGAAGAAAATCACCGCGTATTTGCCAGCGGTAGCCGCTTTCAGGTTGTAGCTATCAACGATCTCGCCTGAGCCAAGTACGGCAGCAGCGGTAAAATCAGGGGCTTGTTTAGCAACGAGTACAGCCATGGAGATGCTCCTAGTGGGTTAATTAAAACAGGATGATTTGCTGTATATCAGGGCATGGGCTTTTAAAATCAAGTCGGCCTGATGCGCTAATTGGCCGATTTTGTCACAGCTTTTGAATGCGGTAAAACAGCCATTGCCTTTTTGCTTACAACTTGCCATGATCAAACCACTGCGACTTTTCGAGGAAACCACCATGCGCTTCATTTCACAATTCGCGCTCTCCATGACCTTTGGCGCATTGGCGCTATCGGGTCACAGCATGGCCAGCGAAAAAGTCATTACCATTCTGACCCAGCAAGACGTATTTAATGATTACCAGAAATTCATCGGCCAGCGTGATCCGCTCACGCTTACCCAGTACGGCGGCCCCGGCTCGCGGCGTGATGTGGTCGAGCTGGTGCTGGTGCAGCAGGCACTCAAGGCTGGCGGCAATGAATTGCCGATCAAGATTGTTAAAGTCGACAATAGCAGCGATTCGTACAGCCGCTTTATCAAGGAAATCACCACCGGCAGCGCCACCATGGGCGGCAATAGCGCCTGGCTGATCGATCTGAAACCGCTGGCCGACAAAGTGCATATTTCCGAGCCGGTGATCCGGCAAGGCGAGTTTGAAGCTGGCTTTTACACCACTGCTGATAATGCCGACGCCCGGCTCACCCGTACCCTGCCCGATCTGCAAAAGCTCACCGCCGTGGTGGCCGAAAGCTGGAAGCCCGATGTGGCCACGCTGGAAAGCCTGAAGTTTGCCAATCTGCTCAAAACCCAGAGCTGGGATTCGATGGTGGGCATGCTGAATAAAAAACGCGCCGATGTTCTGCTGGCACCGTTTCAGCCAACGCCGGACTTGTCGATGGATGTCGGCGGCAAGAAACTGGTGCCCATCCAGAATGTGAAAGTCGGCCTGCAAGGCAGCCGCCACTTTCTGGTGAGCAAAGCTGATCCGAACGGCGCGCAAGCGGCTAAGCAATTAAACGCGGGGCTGGAAAAGCTGCGCGAAAAAGGCCTGATCGACAAAGCCTACCGCGACTCGGGCTTTTTCAATAACGCCACCAAAACCTGGAACCGGCTCAACTAATCCTGCACTTTAGCCGAAAAAAACCCGCCACAATCTGGCGGGTTTTTACATCCATGCAGCCAATCTCACTTAATGGCTAGAACCACCCAGCGGCAATACTTCGCGGCCATAAATCTCGTTCAGAATCTGCCCCATCGCCGAGTAAATCGCTGCTGCGCCGCAGATAATGCCTTCGTAACCGGCAATCGTTTTAATCGCCGCACTGCCAGTGAAATCGCCAATGGCCAGCAAGGCAAACAGCAGCGTGAGCGAGCCAAAAATAAACTGGGTAATGAAATTCATGCGCAAAGTGCCAACAAACAGAAAGGCCGTAAAAATACCCCACATCAGTAAATACCAGCCCATAGCGGATTCACTGGCTTTTGGGGCAATACCCCATTGCGGGAATACAATCAGCGCCACTAGCGTCAACCAGAACATGCCATACGACGTAAATGCCGTCATCCCGAAGGTATTGTTTTTCTTCGACTCCAGCACGCCGGCAATCACCTGGGCCAAACCACCGTAAAAAATCCCCATCGCCAAGATCATGGCATTGAGCTCGAACAAGCCGGCATTATGCAGATTGAGTAGGACAGTGGTCATACCAAAGCCCATCAGGCCCAGTGGCGCAGGGTTGGCAGATTGATCTTGCAGGGTGAGCGTGGTGGCAGCAGACATATTGCGTCCTTGGCAAAACTGAAAAAGGAGCGGCATTCTATACTGCAAAACCCTTAGTCGCACTTGGCGCGGATCAATATTTCAGCCCGCAAGGGCATATTTACACGCGCAAGCTGCTTCATATCAATACTGGGCTTAACAAGCTTGCAGCAAAGAGATTGCCGGCCTTAAATATTGTCAAGCCACCATTACCGCGTGCGAAGAAACTGCGAATACGGCAGCGTGCGAGCCATTTTGGCCACCGCGGCTTCATAGCGTGGCAAATAGTGCGCCGCTGTAGGACGAAAAGCGGCGCACAGCTCAACGGCAGGCTCAGGCAGATTAATCATCCGCAACTGCTCACCCAGCCCTAGCCGCTGTATTTCCCGCTGAACCGATAGGGCTTCCGGGCTATAAAAAGCGTTCATTCGCCCCAGCGCCACCTTTTGCAAACTGCGCGCCACAATGCCATCACCCGCCATCAGATCCAGCTGCGCGCTGGACTGCGTAATCAGCGGCGAGCGATAGCCATCTTGCCAAACGCCGATACTAAGCCCCGCCAGATCATCACGGGAGCGAATGCGCTGGATGGGGCCTGAGGCCTTCACTGTCAGCGTTCCCTGCATTTTTAGCCAGGGCTGGCGGCTAAAACGCAGCTGTTTTTCGCGCTCGGGAGATTTGCCCAGATAGAGAATCAGGTCAATCTTCTGATCTTGTAGTAAACGCGATAAGGGCAGCTGGGTATAAACCACTTTGCTCACGCCCATCTGCCTGGCAATCAGATCAAAGTAGGCCAGCGCCGCGCCGGTATGCTGGCCCTGGCGGAACTGGGCGTGCGGCGGCAAATCGAAATAGCCCACATTCAGCGTCTGCCCGGCCCACACCGCCACCGAGCACAGAAAGGCTCCTAAACCCACCCAGATTCGCAACATAAACACCCCGGATTGCATTGATCGCTTTCTGATTTATAGCGCCAAACCGAGCTTGGAAGCAGTTCAATGTGAGCGATGCGGAGCATGTACGATAGCTAAATCAGCGGGCAAGGCTTTTACACTGCCAGCGCGCGGCGCGGATCGCTGCACCATTCGCTCCACGATCCGGGGTAGAGCCGTCCGCCAGTCAGGCCGGCACTTTCCAGCGCCAGCAGATTATGGCACGCCGTTACCCCACTACCGCATTGGTGTACAAGCAGCTCTGGGCTTAACTCACCGAGTAATACCCCCCACTCCTGCTGCAATTGTTCGGCTGATTTAAAGCGGCCATCGCTCAGATTATCCATAAAGAAACGATTGGCTGCGCCCGGAATATGACCACCAACGGGGTCCAGCGTCTCGCCGATGCCGACAAAGCGCTCGGCCGAGCGGGCATCGACCAGCTGGAATTGCGGCTGCGCCAGATTGGCCTCAACCTCTTCAACGCCCACCGCCAGGTGCGGCTGCAATTGCACCGGCAGGTGCTGCGGCTCAATTGCCGCAATGCGATGTTCCAGCTCACCACCTGCGGCCAGCCAAGCGCCCCAGCCGCCATTGAGCACCTGCACCTGGTCATGCCCCAGCCAACGCAGCAACCACCATAGCCGAGCGGCAAATGGGCCGCCACTGGCGTCATAAGCAATCACGCGCGTCGTCGGGCCAATGCCCAAACCACCCAGTTTCAGCGCCAGCGTCGCCGGATTGGGCAAGGGATGGCGGCCATTGCGCCCGGTTTTAAGGCCAGAGAGATCATCATCAAGCGAAATAAAATGCGCACCGGGCAAATGGCTCTGCAAATACGCAGCCCGGCCCGCGTCGGGATTCGCCAGCTCGTGCCGACAATCGATGAGCACCACATCGGCCTGCCCCAGCAGCGCCTGTACTTGGGCCACTTCAATCAATACACCCATTCCCTTCTCCATTGTTTAAGTCTCACAGGCAGTGGTGATGCTGCGTTATTGCGTGAGCAGAGCCACGGCAGCAGCACGAAAGCCGCAGAATACGGCCAATCACAAACAGCGATGTTCTCAATACGTGTTGATCCGAGGCTCGCTGGTGCATCTAGGGCTTTAAACCCCCTTTCGCCCATCGCCGAGGAAGTGGAGCGAGACAAACAGCTTTACCGTTTGGCTCGCGACCGACCGAGGGAAGCCCGGAGGGCCGCCTTCTTTTACTTACTTTTCTTGGCGGAGCAAGAAAAGTGAGTCCCCGTCGCGGATTGCGACTGAAAAACATCGCGCCGAAGGCGCTAAAAGCGATCAACACAAGTTGAGAACATTGCCTCACATTCAGGGGTATAGCGCTACACAGCGCTCATAGCATTCAGTGCAGCCTGATACACCTGGGAAGTAGCTGCAGCAATTACCCGGCCAGCGCTCTGGCGGGTCAAGGCTGCGCCTTGCCAGTCGGTCATAATACCGCCTGCGGCAATCACCACCGGAGCAACTGCGGCAAAGTCGTGCAACTTCAGGCCTTCTTCAATCACCAGATCCAGCCCGCCCGTGGCCACCAGCGCATACTGATAGCCATCGCCGCCGTACACAGTAAAGCGCCCGCCTTGCTGCAATTGCATAAAGGCACTGCGCCCCGCCTCGCTAAAATATTGCGGCCCGGTTGTGCCAATGCGTGCGCGGGCAAAATCGCTAATCTGGCTAATGCTCACCGGCGCATCATTCAGCGTGCAACCCTGCCCCACCACGCCCACCCAGCGCTCGTTGGCAATCGGCTGGTTAATCACGCCCAGCACCGGCACGCCTTTGTAGAGCAAGCCGATCAGCGTCACAAACAGCGGGCGGCCAGTGATAAAAGCCTTGGTGCCGTCAACCGGATCGAGCACCCAGACCCAGTCTGCATCATCGCGCTCGGCGCCGAATTCCTCGCCAATAATGCCGTCTGCTGGCCGCTCGGCGTTAATCAGTGCGCGCATCGCCAGCTCGGCTTCACGGTCGGCCTGCGTCACCGGGCTATCGTCGGATTTGTCATCGATCGCCAGACCGCTGCGATAATACGGACGAATCACCGCCGCGCTGGCATCGGCAAGTTTTTTGGCAAAGGCAATCTGTTCTGGGCTGGCAATCACGGAATTACTCCAAAAAATAATCAGCGTATTTTACGAGCTTTTTATGTCAGTTAATATGCAGCCCCCTATTTTCACGATGGCTTGCGCAGCAAGCTAACTGGCCATCGGCGTTTTAAAACAAAGGCTTGAATGGTTTGAGAATTGTTTTTATTTATATTTATATTTCTATTCAATTACTTAGCTTGAAATTTTCATTTGAAATATCCGACTAAAAGCGTACACTTTTAAACAATCACTGCGGCCAATACCAGCCGCCCACTTCCCAAGACTGGGCAAACCAGCAAGGAGAAATCACGATGCAAGGCGATAAAAAAGTCATCAAGGCACTCAATGGCGTTCTGGCCAACGAGCTGATCGCAATCAACCAGACCTTTCTGCATGCCCGCATGTACCGCAACTGGGGCTTTAAAGGCCTGAACGACAAGGCGTATCACGAATCCATTGATGCCATGAAACGCGCCGACAAGCTGATCGAGCGCGTGCTGTTTCTGGAAGGCCTGCCCAATCTGCAAGATCTGGGCAAATTGCTGATCGGCGAAGACGTACCGGAAATGCTGGGCTGTGATCTGAAACTATTCAGCGCATTTCTCGATCAAGTACGCGCCGCAATCAAGATCTGCGAAGACACACAGGATTATGTCAGCCGCGATCTGCTGGCCGAGATTCTGGAAGACGAAGAAGAATACGTTGACTGGCTGGAAACGCAGCACACGCTGATCAAGGAAATGAGCCTGGCCAATTACCTGCAATCGCAAGCCTTTTCCGCATAAGCCGGTGCCATTCAAGGAGAGATGATCATGAAAGGAAGTAATAAAGTCATTGCCGCGCTGTCCGAATTGCTCGCGGCCGAGCTGACTTCAGTCGACCAGTATTTTGTTCATAGCCAGATGTACCACAACTGGGGCTATAGCAAGCTGTATGAGCGCATCGACCACGAGCGCCAGGATGAAATCGGCCATTCCACGCTGCTGATTGCGCGGATTCTGTTTCTGGAAGGCATCCCGAATGTCGCTGCCCGCACGCCATTGCGCGTCGGCAAGGATGTAAAGGAAATGCTCGAATTCGATCTGCAAACCGAATACGAAGTTGCCGCAGCGCTGAAAAAAGTGATCGCCATTTGCGAAAAAGAGCAAGATTACGTCACCCGCGAAATGCTGATGACGCTGCTGGAAGACACCGAACAGGACCACGCCCACTGGCTGGAACAGCAATTGCATTTGATCAAGGCCATTGGTCTGCCCAACTATCTGCAATCGCAGGCATCCTGAGTATTTCAGGTAGGCACGGCCGATTTGCCGGGCAAGCCCGGCCCGACCGTCGCTCCCAGCCCGGGTTCGCCCGGGCTTTTTGCTGCCCGCGCCCTAGGCTCTGTTGACGTTTGGTTTGCGAGTCGCGTTTGTGCTGGTTTTGGCCTGACACAAGGCGCAAAGCCTGCTACATAGTCATTCTATGAAAAGGTTTTGCAACGCAGTGTTAGACCAAAAACAGCCAAACCCGCAGGGCTGGTCGCTTTTCGCGACCGTAAACCAAACATCAACAGAACCTAGCTACGGGCGTAAAAAAACCCGCCGTGGCGGGTGGGTGCTTGCGACAATGTGCTTCAGGCAAAAGCCAGATCCTGCAAATCGGCCAGCATTTTCTCTTCGTAGGCTTCAACTGATTCTTTCAATACCTGCTTGGCGCAGCTGCTGCATTTACCGCAGCAAGTACCGGTTTGCGTGGTGCGCTGCAGCTGAATGTAAGTGCGCACGCCATCTTGCTCGACGGCTTTACGAATCGCTTTATCGCTCACATTATTGCAAACACAAACAATCATGACTGAGAACCTAATTAATATCCGTTCTCATTATCTTCAAAATCACCGGCACTGACAAGCGTCAACTCACCATCAGCGATAAACGGTCAAGTAAACTATGGGCATCATCAGCAAAAACTATCAGGACTATCCCATGCACCTTATTCACATTGAACGCGCTATCAGCGCCGAGCGCCAAACCGAGCTGGGCATCAAGCGCTGGCCTGTCTGGGAAAAAGAGGTCTCCACTTTTCCATGGACGTATAACTGCAGCGAAATCTGTTTGCTAATCGAAGGGGAAGTGATTGTGACGCCGAGCGGTGGTGAGCCGGTCACGATTTATGCCGGGGATCTGGCGACTTTTCCGGCCGGAATGAGCTGCACATGGCAGATTACTGCGCCGTTGCGTAAGCACTATCAATTTAACTAAAGCCCCCTGATGTCAAGCGGCTAGGCTTGAAAAGCATCCAGTGCCCGCCTCAGGCACTGGCTACTTGGCCTTAAACACTCATCGCGGCAACGCGAGAGACCTGCACCAGATCTTCATCGTGCCATGTCTTATAGCAAAAAGCCGTGCAATCCTCTCGCAAGGCGTGCACGGCTTTGAGTGCGAAATAAAGGATGCTTTATTTCGCACAAACCGGGTCAGTGTCGTTTTCAGCTTGGCCAATCCAGCTCCAGCTTGGGTAGAGCATGCCATTGACCGTGGCATTATTACCGACAAACAATGAGTGCGGCTTATCGAGTTTAGGCCAGCATTTGGCGCTAGGTTCATTCAGTTCAAACACCACATTCCCATAAATCCCATACGGTCCAGTGACGGTGGATTTAGCGTAGGCGGCAAATAGAGTTTGCCCGCCCATACCTAGATTGCCCACAGTGCTTTGGCGCGTGATTTCAGCAGAAGATTTGCCCCTGATGCCCAGCGCATCAATACGCGCCTGAAATCTGCCAGCAAATAGGCATTGGCCGAGAGTTGCACCCGTTTGAAATGATTGCCAGTGCCGCTTGATTTGGCTGCCGATGTGTCACGCACATCAAGCTCAAGTGCCGAATTGCCCGCTTCAAAATCGGCCGACGAAGCGCCGATAACCAAAACCTCCGCGCCTTTCAAATTGGCGAGGAATAAGCTGCTGCTGTCAGTGGCGATAAACTGGGCGCGCGGGGCATTCCAGTCGCTTTTCGTATCCGTCGTGATTCATTGAGATAAACAATCGCATTGGCTTTGGCCTTGACTGCGCTCACGCCGCCAGGCACGGTAATATTGAAGTTGATCAGCTTCACAGTGGCTGAGAGCACCACAATCGCGGCATCTTCAATGCCGTTTTGTATCACACGCAAACGAGCATTTTGACACGAGTTACCGCTGATTTCTACGCCATTACGCTCAATGACGAGCGGGCCATGGCATTAGCCAGTGATCACAAAACGCTGTTTCTCTACATCACGAACGCGGCGCTCGAGCGCACTTTTCAAGGCTTTAGGGTTGCTATTGCAATTGACCTTGATGCTAGAGCCGACGTTATCCATCGTACTGATTGTCGCTTCATTGGCCAATGCTGCTATTGATAAGCCCATCAATACGGTAGCAAATAGGTTTTTGGATAATTTCATGTTGGGTCTCGACTCATTTTTTTGATTTTGCACACCCTGCCGCATATTGGGCAGGGTTGGTGTGGACTATTTTTTAATCAAGTTCTCGTAGATGGTGTTAACCAATTCAGCACCAGTCGTGTCTTGAGATAACTCCCAGGCCATCATCCCACCGAGTTTTTTCTTTTTGGCGAATTCAATTTTTTCTTTCAGTAATTGAACATCGTCATAAACAATGACATCGTTGCCATTCACTTTCCAAACCGCACGCGTTTTCTCATCACGGAATACCTTGCCCGGCAGGTTTTTGACATAGTGATATTTCAGCGTTGATTCACCATCGGGGCCTTTGACAGCAGCCAGGCTCGGCTGGTAAAGGCCGTTGTTTTCTAGGCTGTTCACTTTCCAGCCATAGCCATAAAACGGTACGCCCAATATGAGTTTGTTGGCTGGAATACCACGCGCTAAATAGTCATCGACCGAGCCATCGACCGAAACACGATCTTTGGCCCCGCCATTCAGAACGGCATGATGCCCCGTCGTACCAGACCATGGGCCAGTGAAGTCATAGGCCATCAGATTGATCCAATTGAGGTATGGAATGATTTTTTCTAGCTCGATTTTTTCCGATTTGGACGACGAGGCAGGCGCGGCAATCGTCAGCAGCAAGCCCGGTTTTACGGCATCGATTTGTTTACGAAATTCGGCCAACAGCGCAGTGTAATTTTGCGTGTCTTCTTCGCGCACGATGTTACCTGCATTGCCCGGAGAGGCTGGGTATTCCCAATCGATGTCAAAACCATCAAACACACCGGCGGCAAGACCAGGGATGATCTTGCCTTCTTTGTTGGGCACATTGCCTTTGATGTAGGCATCAACACATGATTTGACGAAAGCTTCGCGATTGGCAGGCAGCGCTGCGTCAGAGAAATATTTAGACCACGTCCAACCGCCAAGGCTGATGACCACTTTGAGGTTCGGATTTTTTTTCTTCAACTGCTTAAGCTGATTCCAGTGGCCAAATATGCCGTTGTCGCCTTCATCGGGCAATCCATCCAAAGTCGCCTCTTTAGGCAATGCGTCCCAGTAGTCGTCACCAGCCGCACCCTCGCCTTTTTTATCTACGCCGATCACGCAGCGGTTGTCTTTGACATTGCCAAAAGCATACTCAAGCACGGTGATTTTGCTGGCCGCGCCGCTGATATCGAGGTTTTTAACATTGAAACCACTGTGTTTACCCCACGCGGTAAAGTACATCACCGATTGAGGTGTAGATGGGCCAGCAACGCCAGCGGTAATCGGCACTACTTTGGCTTCTTTTGCCTCACTGGGTTTAGCCGCCTCCAGCAAGGTCAACTTCACATTATCGATGTAAGCATCTTTGCCAACGCCTTTAGCCGAATCCCATTGCTCCCATTTCAAATGGAAATCGAATTTGCCTTTGAATTCGAGTTCGTAATGCTCCCATTTCTTGGTGTCTTTCAGCCGCTCAGGAAAGCCAGAAGCGGTGCTGGCAATCCAGTAGTATTTTCGACCGGGCAGGCCTTCATCAATGCCCAATGTTCCGCCACAGTTGCCCCCACATGTGCCCAGATAGTCAAAAGAAACCTTATATTTACCGGCTGGAAATTTGCTGCGGGTAAAAATATCACCCACATTCACCGGTTTATCAAATCGAGCAACTTTATTATCCGGATTGAGTGGATCGACAACGATGGACGTATAAATTGGCGACCGATCTTCACCGCCTTGACCGATCCACTGGCTTAAATCCTTTTCAAAATCTTCCGCGAATACGTAATTTGTTGGTGTCGTTTCAGCTTGCGCAAATGCAGATGCAATCAGTAGTGGTAATAGTAGTTTTTTCATGTCGATCTCCATCTGGGTTGAGAGTCAGTGCAGAACGCCTGTAAATCAGGCAAGGTATTCCAATTGAAGAAGGCAGTACCGATTTATTGCTAATGTCGAGCATAGTTTTACCGAGTAGCCACAGGCACAAGCCCACCAGAGAGGGAGGTGATTTTTTTATGCTGCTCTTCACGCTCCCTACTCCTCGTGCGCTGATCGCGATATCAGGGAGCCCCATTAATACACCCCTCAGAAGTAGGCGGGGTCAATAAAGCTCGCGTTTCCGTTAATCAGCGATCAAGCGGCGGACTCTAGTTGCATTTGCCAAGGTTGCTCCAGACACTCCACTCCTGCTTATTCGGGCGCTCGCCAATATTCCACCATTTGGCTTGCATGATCTGGTTATTAAAGGTGACTTTGCTGCCGGCTTGATAGATCTGTTTTTTATTCCATTGCTCGCTGGGGCACTCCGGTAATGGGTTGGCGCGCTGATTGCCGACACCGAGATTCATTGCATTGAGGATATCGCCGTTGTCTTGGCTTAAGACCCAAGCCATGACACCACCTAGTTTGTGCGTGACGGTCAGTTTGCCCTTTTGCTCAACATCACGCGGGTCGTCGTAGCCGATAAAGCTCTTTGTGCTTTCATTCCAAAGATAATGCGAGCCGATATTTGTGTCGTAGCGCACTTCGTAGCCATTTACCCCCAAGCCCTTGCTCCCAATATGGTTTGCATGCAGATCTTTGTAGATAAACTCACCCGGACCCATAAATTGGGAACCAAAGTTTCCAGTTTGGCCTTTACCTGTCATTGGGTTGCCAGGCTCGCGCATGTCCGCCACGTTGGTCCAGCCACGCCCATACATTGCGACACCAAGCACTACTTTTTCAGCTGGCACTAGGCGCAGATAGCTTTGCATGGCGGTATCCAAGCAGAACTGGGTATAGCTGGTGCATTTGAGATTGGTATGGTGACCGACATCGTTTGACCATGAGCCTGCATAGTCATAGCTCATGATATGGACGTAATCGACAAACGGAGAAACCTTATCTAGTGGCAGATCCAGGTAGCCACCTGCTGCGGCAGCGCCCAGTGCGGTGGTCAGTATGTAGTTGCGACCATTCTCATGCCCAAGCGCGGTAAATGCTGTGCGTAAATCGCGCATCAGATCGATAAACCCTTGCCGATCCTCGGGACTACCCAGTTTCACCCCGTCTTGCCACATATTGTCAGTAGGGGCTTCCCAGTCGATATCTATGCCATCGAGTGCAGTGTGGCTGCGTAGGTAATCGACGACCGATTGAACAAAAATGGCGCGTTTGGCCGGATCATTTGCAAAGAAATGAAAGGCATTACCACCTCCCCAGCCGCCAATGGCCGCAGTAATCTTCAGGTGAGGAAAACGCTGCTTGATCTCAAGCATCCGAACATGAGCAGCTACGTCCGAGGTATTTTCATTGACGGCCAGACGATAGTCCGAGCCATTTGCACCGACTTTGGCTCGGTTGGCATCGCATATTGGCTTGTCACCTGAATACTCACCGGGGCCACATACGCGTAAAAATGCGTACACCAGATGCGTTAGATTATTGCCGGCAATCTGGTCGGCAGATTCTTGGCCCCCGAAATACGCGGTGACGACTTTGCCCGACGTCTGCTTAAACGGCTGTGACTTACCGGCAAAGTAGTTGTAATTATCATCGGCGTGTACGCTCGCCATGCCGACCAGCAGGGCTGCTGCGATTAATGTTTTTTTCATACTGTCTCTTCCATCCTTAATGCACTTGATGCGCTTTTTATAGATTGCATCTGGCCCAACCTCTGTTGGCCGGATGTACTGCTGAATTGGCGACAGCAGATGTCGCCAGCTTCCCGCCGCCATACTTTCAATAACGACGAAAATCTAAAGTTCACTGTGCTGCACTAGCCGCAGTCTTTGCATCAATGGCGGAGCAAGGTGTTTGCCCTCGCCCCGCCCACTGCGACAACTGGCATACTTGGGTGAGGTGATGAGTGGGCTCTCACTCAAGATCTGTGCTCAGTGAGCACATTTGCTTACACTGGATTACGTACAAACAAGTGGATATGCTGACTTCATTCTAGCGAGCAGCTTGTTGCGATAGAATGTTCTAACTTGGCAGTAAATTTGTTCAAATATGCGCAAGGAAGTTGAAGTAGAAATAGTGCAAATGAGTCATAGCGGGGCCGCAAACTTTTGTGCAGAAGAACTGATCGCAAGGATTTTGTGAAAACCAGTTTGCACATCAAAGGGGAAGTGATTGTGACTCCGAGCGGTGGTGAGCCGGTCACGATTTATGCCGGGGATCTGGCGACTTTTCCGGCCGGAATGAGCTGCACATGGCAGATTACTGCGCCGTTGCGTAAGCACTATCAATTTAACTAAAGCCCCCTGATGTCAAGCGGCTAGGCTTGAAAAGCATCCTGTGCCCGCCTCAGGCACTGGCTGCTTGGCCTTAAATACTCATCGCAGCGACGCGAGAGACCTGCACCAGCTCTTCAATCGACAGCATGCACAGCTGATGCTGACGGGCAAATTCAAGCAGCGCCTCGCCCCGCATCATGGTGCCATCAGGCTGCATCAATTCGCAGAGCACCGCCGCATCACCACATCCGGCCAGCCGGCTCAACTCAATCGCCCCTTCGGTATGTCCGCGCCGCCCCTGCACGCCCGCGGGATGGGCAATCAGCGGAAAGACATGACCAGGCCGAGCCAGATCCGCAGGTACTGCATCGGGGTGTATGGCTGCAGCAATGGTTGCCAGCCTATCAGCGGCAGATACCCCCGTGGTAACGCCTTCACGCGCTTCGATTGAAACGGTGAATGCGGTGCCATAGCGGCTCTGGTTTTGGCTGACCATTGGCGGCAGATCCAGTTGTCTGGCGCGCTCCGGCGTCAGGCATAAACACACAATGCCGCTGCAATCACGGATCAGCATGGCCATCACCGCGTGACTTAAGGTGCTGGCCGGGCATATCAGATCGGCTTCGTTTTCACGATCCAGATCGTCGAGCAAAATCACCGGACGAGCCGATTGAAACGCCAGAATGGCCTGATTGACACGCAACTCGGCGCTGGAACTGGAACTGGAAGTGCAAAAAGTGGTAGCAATTTCGTTCATGTAAAACGCTCCTTGTAGTGGGCAAGAAAGCGTTCAGGGCACTCTACGCAAAGCGCAAGCGAAAACAGCGCACTCATTGCAAGAATGAATACGCTGCATGTCTTCTCTCATCCGGACTATACCGTCGGCTCAGGCATTTCACCTGATCTGCTGACCCTGCCAGCGGGGAGCTTGCAGGCGCTCGCGGGCTCATCGTTACGATTTACCGCCGGTGGGGAATTTCACCCCCCCTGAAGACGCAAAAGCCAGAAGAATCTGGCTTTTGCAGCATACCACAAGCAGGCTTTTAAAGGCTTTGCAGCTTGAGCCCGATGCTGCCCTTGATGCCCGCAGCATCCAGACCACATTCGGCCAGGATCTGTTTTTGTTCGCCGTGTTCGACGTAACTATCGGGCAGCCCCAGCTGCAGCACCGGTTTGCAGACGCCCGCGGCCATCATGGCCTCGATCACTGCGCTGCCTGCGCCACCCATGATGGCATTGTCTTCAACGGTAACAATCAAATCATGGCTTGCGGCCAGCTCCAGCACCAGCGCGGTATCAAGTGGCTTGATAAAGCGCATATTAGCCACCGTCACGCTCAAGACATCGGTCTCATTCAACGCTTCAGCAGCTGTTAGTACCGGTTCAAGCACCGTGCCGAAAGCCAGAATGGCGACTTTTTTGCCTTGCTGCTCGGCCGCAGGGCGGCGAATTTCGCCTTTGCCCCAAGGTAGCAAGGTCATGCTTGCGTCCACCGCAACGCCCATCCCGCTGCCACGCGGGTAGCGTACACAGGCCGGGCCTGTATGCTGGTAGGCGGTGTAGAGCATCTGCCGGCATTCGTTTTCGTCGCCCGGCGCCAGAATCGCAACATTCGGAATACAGCGCAGGTAAGACAAATCAAAGCTGCCCGCGTGCGTCGGGCCATCGGCACCAACCAAGCCAGCGCGGTCAATCGCAAACGTCACATCCAGATTTTGCAGCGCCACGTCGTGCACCAGCTGATCATACGCGCGCTGCAAAAAGGTCGAGTAAATCGCGACCACGGGTTTAAGCCCTTCACAGGCCAGACCACCGGCAAAGGTCACTGCGTGCTGCTCGGCGATGCCGACGTCGAAATAGCGCTCGGGGTGCTCGGCATGAAAGCGCACCATGCCGCTGCCTTCGCGCATCGCAGGCGTAATGCCGACCAATTTGTCGTCGATTTTGGCCATATCGCACAGCCAATCGCCAAATACTTGGGTAAAACTCGGCTTGCCGCCGCCCTTGCCTGCGGCCATGCCGTCTTCCGGCGTAAAGGGTGTCACAGCGTGATATTTCACCGGGTCAGCCACCGCCAGCTTATAGCCATTGCCTTTTTTGGTGACCACATGCAAAAACTGCGGGCCGCGTAGCGATTTGATATTCGATAAAGTTGCAACCAGCGTTTCCATATCGTGACCATCAATCGGGCCGATATAGTTAAAGCCGATTTCTTCAAACAGCGTGCCCGGCGTTAGAAAGCCTTTAACGCTTTCTTCGCCTTTTTTGGCCAGCTCTTTGAGCGGCGGCATCGCATCGAGCACCTTGCCCGAAGCACTGCGGATACCGTTGTAGAATTTACCCGACAAGAGTTTGGCCAAATAATTATTAAACGCGCCCACATTCGGTGAAATCGACATTTCGTTGTCGTTCAAAATCACCAGCAAATCGGTCAGGTCACGATGGCCGGCGTTAAACAGCGCTTCAATCGCCTGCCCTGCCGTCATGGCACCGTCGCCAATCACGGCAATCGCTTTGCGCTTTTCGCCTTTGAGCAAAGCCGCTTCGGCCATGCCCAGCGCAGCGCCAATCGACGTTGACGAATGCCCGACACCAAAGGTGTCATATTCGGATTCGTCGCGTTTGGGAAAACCTGCCAGGCCGCCCTTCTGCCGCATCGTGTGCATGCGCTGTTTGCGACCGGTAAGGATTTTATGCGGATAGCTTTGATGACCTACGTCCCACACCAGCCGGTCGTGTGGCGTGTCGAACACATAATGCAGCGCCACAGTCAGCTCGACTGCGCCCAGATTCGAGGCGAAATGGCCGCCGGTCTGGCTGACCGAGTCGAGCAGAAATTGCCGTACTTCCTGCGCCACTTGCGGCAAATCTTTGCGCTCAATCTGGCGCAAATCGGCAGGACAGTCGATGGTGTCGAGCAAGGGATATTTTACGGGGCAAGTCATGAATCTATCATCCCATCCACAGGGGTATACCCCTGTAGAGATTATCAGTATTTGCGGTCAACGATATACCCAGCAAGGGCATGCAGTAACTGGGCTTTTTCGCCAAACGGAGCCAGCGCGGCAAAAGCCGCCTGTTTCAATTCTTCGGCTTTCTCTTTGGCGCCTTTCATGCCCAATAAGGCGACATAAGTGGGCTTGTTATTGGCCGCATCCTTACCCGCAGTTTTACCCAAAGTGACGGAATCGGCTTCACAATCGAGAATATCATCGACCACTTGAAACGCCAGCCCGATACATTTGGCGTAATGATCCAGCCCACTACGCTGCTCGTCGCTCAAGCTTGTACCGCAGTAGGAGCCCAGCAGCACGGCCGCGCGAATCAGCGCGCCGGTTTTCAGGATATGCATGCGCTCAAGTTCGGGCAGGCTCAAACTCTGACCCACGCTATACAGATCAATCCCCTGCCCGCCACACATGCCCAGACTACCTGAAGCGCGCGCCAGGATATTGACCATTTTCAATTGATCGCTAGGCTGATCGGCCAAAGTGCTGGCACTGAGCACATCAAACGCCGCCGTTTGCAGCGCATCGCCCGCCAGCAAAGCCGTCGCCTCGCCAAAAGCGACGTGAACGGTGGGTTTGCCACGGCGCAATACATCATTGTCCATCGCCGGCATATCGTCGTGCACCAGCGAGTAGGCGTGGATCATTTCCAGCGCCGCGCCAACGGCTTGCAGGCGTTGCGGATCGGCATCGACCACCTGCCCGGCAGCAAACACCAGCAAGGGGCGAACGCGCTTGCCGCCGTCGAGCACGCTATAGCGCATCGCATCGTGCAAACGTTCCGGGATATGCGTACTGGCAGGCAGGTAATGCGCTAGCGCTTCTTCCATTTGCGCCTGCACCTGTGCCATCCAGTCTTTAAAATCGATCACTGCCGTCATTTAAGCCCCCGCTTCCGGCATGGCTTTCAATTCGCCTGCCTCAAGAATCTTGACCTGTTGTTCGGCGGCAGCCAGCTTGCCCTCGCAAAAGCGCAGCAGCTCGGTGCCACGCTGATACGCAGCCAGACTCTCTTCCAGCGGCATCTGACCGGCTTCCATTTGTAAAATCAGCGCATCAAGCTCGGCAACGCCAGCCTCATAGCTTTCGGGTAAATTCGCTTTCGCTGCTTTGGCCATCAACAATCTCGCAGTCTATCCAGCCGCCATTTCAATACCGCAGGCGAACTTGGGGCTAATTCTAAAGGCCGCTATTCTACCTCAGCAGCAATTTTTTGGCCTTGGCTATCATGCGGCCATGCACAAAATAAGCCGCAGCAAGACCATCGCCCAGAAAGCCAGCTTTCAAGTCGGCTCACTGACAGCTAGGATAAAGATATTCTGAATACAAAGCACACCACGATGAATATTCTGCTCGGAGCCATTGCCAGTAGCGACGCCAACACCCTTCTGCAAGAGGGCTGCTCGCAGCTGCCAGATCAACCGTATCATTTTGCCCATGTCTGTGCCTTTAACGATGAAATCCTGATCCGCCAGGAAGAACATTACCCGAAACCCAGCCGGACTTACCCTGTGGGTTTGCTCTGTCTGGGTTTTAATCAGCATGATTCTGGGCTGACGCTGTTTCGCGAACGAGTGCTGGTGGCACTGCTGGGGCATCTGGAAAATACCGAACAGATCATGAGCAAGCTGACCTCACTGGGTTACTCGCACAATCTGGGGCAGAGCGAAGAAGTCATCGCCGCGCTGATCGACTGGTACGACCGCATCCACAAAAATTTTGCACTGGCTGTTCAGCTGGCGCTCAAGGAATGCCGGGGCTATTTTGCGCTGGCCGCAATCAAGAAAGGCAGTGCAGATAATCTGTATTGCGCCACATTGGGTCCCAGCCTGTTTATTGGGCAAAATCAGGATGGCTGCCATTTTGCCAGCGACGCCGCGCTGATCCGCACCCGATCCTCATTGCTGATCGAGCTTGAATGCGGTGAAATGGCCGAGCTTAATCCACGGCATATTGCCTGCTTTGATACCGAGGGCAAGCCGTGCAAGAAAAGCCCGCTACCTGCCCATGCAGCTGGCCATTTTGACTATCATATGCAGGCCGATATTGCTGCACAGCCCCTGCTGCTGGCACAACTGATCAAGCATTATCAAAACGCACAATTATCCGGCTTTTTGGAGCAGCTGGCAGCCGGGCACCAGTACCAGCGCGTGTTATTGCTGGCCAGCGGCTCGAGCCATCATGCAGCGGCAACGGCGGGCTTCTGGATCGAGCAAATTGCCCAATTACCCGTTCATGTTGAATACGCCAGCGAATATCGGTACCGCAACCTGATTGTCGAGCGCAACACGCTGGTGATTGCCATTTCGCAATCGGGCGAAACCGCCGATACCATTGCGGCCTTGCGGCATGCGATTCAGGCCGGACATCAGGACACACTGGCCATCACCAACCACCCGGCCAGCACCCTCAGCCAGCTGGCCAAGTATCAGCTCACGCAATATGCCGGTGAAGAAATGGGCGCCACCTCGACCAAAACATTTTCGACCCAATTGCTGTGCCTGTATTTTGTCGCACTCAAGCTGGCGGCAGGCAAGCGGATTGATATCAGCATCGCCGCAGCTGAGCTCAATTTGCTGCCCAACGCGGTGGCCGCCGTGCTGAATCTGCAAGATGCACTCAAACAATGGGCACAACAGCTGGCCAAGGTGGAAAACCTGTTTCTGATCGGGCGCAATCTGCATTTTCCGATTGCGCTGGAAGCGGCACAAAAAATGAAGGAAGTCAGCTACATCCACGCCGAAGGCTATCCGGGCGGAGAAATCAAGCACGGCCCCGTCACCCTGATCAACCACACTGTGCCAGTGCTGGCCTGCCTGCCCTGGGACCTGATGGCCGAAAAAATGCTGGCCAATCTGCAGGAAGTGCGAGTCCGTCAGGGTGAAATTTATGTCCTGAGCGATGTGGGTTTAAGCTCGGTGGAGGGGTTTTACTGCATCCGGATGCCGCGCAAGCTGCCGCTACTCAACCCCGTTCTGTATGCGATTGCATTTCAGCTGCTCAGCTACCTGACCGCCATTGCCCGCGGCAATCAGGTCGATACACCACGCAATCTGAGCAAAACACTCGATAAGGAATAAAACGCCTAGGCTTTAACAGCGGCAAGGCATAAAAAAACGCCACGATCTGTGGCGTTTTTCATTCAAACAAAATAATTGGCTAATTATTTTGCTGCGTTAATCATATACAGTGCCGCAGCTTTAAATTCATCATCAGAACCGCTGTAGCCACCTTTGGCCGGCATCGCATTGATGCCTTTAACGCCGTTGGCAATCGCAGCGTCTACACCATTTTTCAGACGAGGCGCCCAAGCTGTCTTGTCAGCAAATTTAGGTGCGCCAGCAGCACCGGAATCATGACAGGCCATACACACCGAGGCGTAGATTTCTTTGCCTTTCACATTAGGATCAATTGCACCGCCAGCTGCTGCACCAGCAACGGCAGGCTCTTCAAACTTGCCACCCACTGCATTGCCCATAAAAGCAACCGCACGTTTGACTTCGTCATCGGTCAGATCAGCCGCGCCACCTTTGGCTGGCATGGCGTTAAAGCCGGCAATCGCGTGCTTGCTCAGCGTTTCAAAACCTTGGGCAAGACGCGCAGTCCAGGCAGCCGCATCGCCAAACTTGGGTGCGCCAGCCAAGCCGGCGCCATGACAGGAGATACACACGCTTTCGTACACGCTCTTGCCGCTGCGTGAACCCGGAGCACCGCCTTCTACAATTTTAACAGCGCCAACTGGCTGCAAGCGCGCCGAAACCGCTTCACCAGTCATTGTGGAACTCGTCAGATTGGTATCCATGCCCGATGTAAACAGCTTGATCAGCAAGTAAACAATCAGTGGCACGCCAATCAAAGCCGCCAGCACCATGCCAGCAACACCTTTCGACGCAGTTGCGTTGGATCCGCTCATGCTGTCATCCCTTGTAGAAATCGTTATAAAAGTGAGCCTAATTCAGCTTCTGTGCGGCAATTATACCGATAATCGCAGCGACCACAAAGCATTCGCCAGCTAGACGTACCCTGCGGAAGCAGTTATTATCTGCCCTCCTCGGATGCACCCATAGCTCAGTTGGATAGAGTGTCAGTTTCCGAAGCTGAAGGTCGCAGGTTCGATTCCTGCTGGGTGCGCCAATCAAATCAAGAGTTTAACCTAAAGCGCCAAGCTCTTACAGCTGACAGAAAATCTCCTCCCTATAGAAGCCAAAACTTAATCGTCGTTCAAGCTGTTGCCACAATTGCGACACCTCAATCCCCGCATATGGTTTTGCTTGGCAAATACTCAAAAAGACAAAATACATTTGCAGTATTCAATTCGCCAAAATACAGGTTTTTAAACAGACACAAAATCATGGACTCAAACACGATAATTGAGCTGGCCATGGGTCAGATCCGGCAGCATCTGCAGCGCCATCCGCAGGCGGCGGATACGCTGGAGGGTGTTCATTCGTGGTGGCTGGCTAGCCAGGAGCCACCAGCCATCACCGAGATGGCGCTCAGGCAATTGCAGGCGAATGGCGAAGTTGAAGCGCTGAATATCTGCCCTCGCCTACTGTGGCGCGCACGGCGTGTACTTGATGAGCCTGGCACGGACATCATCTAGACGTCATCAATTGGCACTATAATCACGGCTTTCTTTATCTGGCAGGCCAGCATGTCCGGCAAATCCCAAGCGAAATGGCAACAAATCAGCAGCACGCTGGCGGATGAAATCCACCACAAGCAACTCTGCGGCCAGTTGCCGATTGAGCCCGTGCTGGCCGAGCGTTTTGGGGTGAACCGCCATACGGTGCGGCGAGCTTTGCAGGAGCTGGAAAATCTGGGGCTGGTGCGCATCGAGCAAGGGCGCGGCACTTTTGTGCAGGAAGACCTGATTGCTTACCGGATGGGGCGCAAGGCGCGTTTTTCGCACAGTCTGGCGGCGCAAAGCCTGGCTGGGCAAAGCAAAATCACGCAGCATTCGGTGGTACTCGCACACGATGAAGTCTGCAAAATGCTGGAAGTGCCCGAAGGTAGCGAGGTACTGAAAATTGACGCGCTCGATTATGCCGACGAGCAAATAGTTGGCGTGAATACCGAATATCTGCCGCTGCCGCGCTTTGCGCAGTTTGCTGAGTTGTTGCGGCAACACGGCGTGATGAGCGAAGCACTGCGTGCCGCTGGCGTGCAGAATGTGTCGCGCAAACTCTCACGCATTACCGCCCGCCTGCCCGGCCCCGAAGTCGCCGCCCAATTGGCGCAGCCCAAAACCCAGCCAATTTTATACGTCGAAAGCGTGTATCAGGATGAAGCTGACCAGGTGATCGAATATGGCATTACCCGCTTTGCAGCCAATACGATTCAGCTGTTGATCGAGCCAGAATAAGGCACCACAGCAAGATTACCCAGTACGAGTATTGGCCTATAGATTAGATCAATATTAATCTACAGGCCAATACCCCTTAGTGATCTGCCTTGCCGGCCGCAGCAGCAAAACGCGCCAGCCATTGATCCAGCCAGCGCGGCGCTAGTCCGGCATCCTCGGCAGCTTCTTTGCGGCGGATCGCGTTGCGCACCATGATTGAACCCAGCCAACGAATCGGCTCAGGCGGGAAATGCCCAAGCGGGCCGCTGACCAAAGCACAAGTGCGCCAGCCCTCTTGTTCCTCGCGCACCATGCTGGCCAAAATCTGCCCGCCAAGATAGCAGGTGCTAACCCCATTACCGGAATAACCAAAGCCATACACGATATGAGGCTGATCCACCAAATAGCCAAAAAATGGCAGCCCCGTTACCGAACGATCCGAAGCGCCAGTCCACGATGCGGCAATCGGTACATCGGCCAATTTTGGAAAAAAGCGGCGAATCGCTTGCTGTAGCATCGGCACGTATTGGCTGGCCTGATCAAAGCTCGCCAGCATGCGTCCGCCAAAGGCAAAGGTATTGCCGCCTTTGCCCAGCATCAAGCGGCCATCGCGGGTGCGGCGATAGTAATGCACAAAAATCCGCGAATCACACACCGCCGCGCCGTGGTTTAAGCCTTGTTGTGCCAATTGATCGGGGCAAGGCTTGGTGATCACCATATCGGATGACACCAGCGCAATGCTGCGCGCAAACTGGCGAAACTGGCTGGCCATCCACGCATTGAGCGCCAGCACGACTTTAGTGGCGCGCACCAATCCGGCGGGTGTACGCAGCTGCGCGGGCTGACCGTAGTTCAAGCTGAGCATCGGGGTATGTTCATAAATGCGCACCCCCATCTGCTCGGCAATCCGTGCCAAGCCGCGCACCAGCAGCGCCGGTTGCACGCTGCCGGCAATCGGTGAAAACTCGCCGGTCAGATGCGCATCCGAGCCCGTTTTGGCTTTGAGTTCTGCGGCCGATAAGCTGCGCCAGCTATTGATACCCTGCGCATCCAGCTCGGCCAGCACCGCATCCATCGCGCCCAATTGGGCCTGATTGGTCGCGGTATATACCGCACCATCAAGCTCCAACTCGGCATCGAGCTGATGCGCGCGGCAAAAATCGGCCATCGCCAAGACCGCTGCTTCCGATCCTTTGACGATGCGTACCGCTTCATCCTCGCCAAACAAGCGGCGTAAAGTCAGGTATTTGGGTGCCAAGGTCAGCACGCAACCGCCATTACGCCCCGACGCGCCGCTGCCGCACAGGTTTTTTTCCAGAATCACGATGTTTAACTCGGGTTGCGCTTGTTTGAGCTGGATGGCGGTCCACAGGCCGGTGTAGCCGCCGCCGACAATACACACATCAGCGTTGATCGTTTCAGCCAGTGGCGTCCGATGGCTGGGGGCTTGGTATCGCTCCTGCGCCAGCGCTTGCGCCATCCAATACGGCTGAAACTCGTCGCGCAAACTCATGGCCGTTCACCGCGCGCCAAGCGGGCCTCGATATCGGCAATCACCGGCATTAAATCAGCGATACTATCAATCACATAATGCGCACCAGCTTGAGTCAGTTTTTCACTCGCCACGCTGCGTCGCTGCACTTGTTGGTCTGCGTCCAGCGCATCCCATTCGTCTTGCGTTAGCCCTACTTCATTGCCGCTAATGGCCAGCCCCACCGTCCACATGCCCGCGTTCAGGCCTTCGGCAATGCCGGGGATGGTGTCATCGACTTTGACGCAGGCGGCTACTTGCACTATGCCCAGCTCAATGACATTGGCCAGCGCCATCCACGGGCCGGGACGCGAGCCCGCAGCCAGATCATCGGCCGCCACAATATGATCAGGGCTAAAGCCGGCTTGCGCTGCCAGCGGAATCAACTGCGTCATCACCGCGCGCGGGTAGCCGGTGCAGCTGCCGATTTTGAGGCCCTGTGCGCGTAGCTGCGCGATGGTGTCAATCGCGCCACGAATCGGCTGCGAAAAATGGCCTACTTGCTCAATTTGCAATGGCATAAATAGTGCATAGATGCGATCAACATCGGCATCGCTCATTGTGCTGCCAAATTTGGCCTGCCAGCGCGCCGACACAGCCGGGATTTGTCCAACCGCTTTAATGTGATCCCATTTGGCCATCCCCATCGGCACGCGTGCCTCGGCCAAGCTGATGTCCACGCCAATCTGGCTAAAGGCCTGCACCAAGACTTGGGTCGGCGCAAACGAGCCAAAATCCAGTACGGTACCAGCCCAATCGAAAATCACCGCCTCAAGCGGGCCGCGTTTTGAGGAAAGTGATGAGTTTATTTGCATGGTATTTATCCTTTTTAGAGAGTTCATCACAACCAGCCGTGCTGGCTGAGCACATCAATCATCGCGTGCGCGGCTTGCTCTAAAGCGGCGGCTTCAATCGCCCCAATGCAGCCGACGCGGAAGGTTTCCACTTCGGTGAGT
This sequence comes from Chitinibacter sp. GC72, assembly GCF_009760905.1. GTDB lineage: Bacteria > Pseudomonadota > Gammaproteobacteria > Burkholderiales > Chitinibacteraceae > Chitinibacter. The sequence goes on from NZ_VIRW01000009.1 coordinate 26,650, forward strand.
TTGCCCGGATACAGCAAAAAGCCGCGTTCGCGCATCGCTTGATAAAACGTCGCAAAACGGTAGTCGGGATGCGCTGGCGCATTGAAAGTCATGATGATCGGCGCTTGTAGTTCAGGCCGTAAAAACAGGCGCAAACCCGCGGCTTGCAAGCGGCCAATCAACACCGCGGCATTGGCCTGATAGCGTGCCAGCCGCGCCGGGCGGCCGCCTTCTGCCAAATATTGATCCAGCGCGGCGCGTAAAGCGGCGACCACATGGGTTGGCGGCGTAAAGCGCCATTGGCCAGTGCGCTGCAGATAGTCGTATTGATCGGCTAAATCCAGCGCCAGCGAGTTTGAATTGCCTTTGGCCAGCGCAATCGCAGCGCGCTTGGCCAGCACAAAACCCATTCCCGGCACGCCTTCTAGACATTTACCCGAGGCGGCAATTACCGCAGTGATCGGCTGGCGTTGCAGATCAATATCGAGTGCGCCAAACGATGACATCGCATCGACGATCAAATCCCTCCCCAGCTCGGCCACCGTTTGCGCGATGGCATCGAGCGGGTTCAGTAAGCCGGTGGCCGTTTCGCAATGAATCACGCCAACATGACTAATGCTGTCGTCGGCGCTCAACGCTGCGCGCACGGCGTTCGGGTCAACGGGCGTGCCATCCGGCCAGCGCAGTACGCTGACTTTTCGATGCATCGTGCTAACAATTTTGGCCATGCGCTCGCCATACGCACCATTGGCCAGCACCAGCATATGCCCGTCGCGCGGCAGCAAAGTACCAATCGCCGCTTCAACCGCAAACGTGCCCGAGCCTTGCAGCGGAATGCAGCAGTGGCTGTCGCCGCCATGGGCAATTACGAGCAGATCGGCGCAGACGCTAGCGGTAAGCGCATTAAAATCGCCATCCCACGAGCCCCAATCTTTCAGCATCGCGGTACGGGTGGCCAGGCTCGTGGTCAATGGGCCGGGTGTTAATAGTAGTGGAGCTTGTAACATATCAACCTCATACATCTAGATGAATTTTTAATACCTTAAAAAGCGCATTGCTGCGCTTGATAAGGGGTATTGCCATCGGGAACATATCAATACTGGCTTGCAAACATATACATCACAAGGTATTAATCACGCCAGCGCTGGCTCTTGCGCTGTAGTAGCCAACTCAATACCGCAAAAATGGCGCAGGCAAGCGCCGAGCTGGCGACAATCAGGCTGGCCATCGCTGCGGCTGCAGCAGTATCACCAGCGTCGTCCATATTCAGTACCGAGACCGAAGCGAGCATCGTGTCGGGGGTATAGATAAACACCACCGCCGACACCGTGGTCATCGTGCCAACAAAGAAATAGCGCGCGATATCGAGCACTGCAGGCAGGCACACCGGCAAAGTCACGCGCCATGCGGTGAGCCAGAATGGTACTTTGAGTGAAGCGGCCACCGCTTCAAACTCGCGATCGAGCTGCTTGAGCGCCGTGACGGCGGTTAAATGCGCGGTGGTATAAAAATGCGCAATCGAGCACAGCACCAGAATCGCCTGCGTGCCGTACACGCCATGCAGCGGATTGGACGGATGGTTAAAGAAAAACACATAGCCCAGGCCCAAAACCAAGCCGGGCACCGCCATGGGCAACATCGCCAGCAAATGCAAAGCCTGTCGCCACGGCTGAGCCGCTGCCACTTTTTCAGTCAACCACGCGCCAACAAACACCAGCAGCGTGCCAAACACGGCGGTGCCCAGCGACATCAGCAAGCTGTTATAAAACGCCCCCCAGCCGCCGCCATCAACGTCGTCAAAATTGAAGTGATTGAGCGAGAATTGCATTTGATACGGCCACAGCTTGATAAACGCCGCGGCCACGGCCATCGCCAAAATGGACAGCAAAGCGCCGCTGACTAGCGTGCAAAATAGCAAGGCCAGGCCATCGCGCAGCGGCTGGCGCTGCACCACCAAAGGCTGCGCGCGCGCGCCAAGCATGGCCTGTTGTTTGCGCTGCGCCAGATGATCGAGCACAAATGACAGTAATGCAGGTATCAACAGCAGCACGCCAATCACCGCGCCACGGCTAAAGTTTTGCTGGCCAATCACCTGCTTGTAGGCTTCTAGCGCCAGCACATTAAATTGCCCGCCGATCACTTTGGCCGCGCCAAAATCAATCACCACCAGCGTAAATACCACCACCGCAGCCGAGAGCAAGCCGTAACGCACGCTAGGCAGTGTGACAGTTAGCCATTGGCGGATTTTGCCCGCGCCCAATACCGTAGCGGCTTCATACAGCCGCGCATCGGCCACTCGCAACGCGGTGAGCAATATCATCAAGGCATGCGGAAAGGTATAAAACACCTGCGCAATCACAATGCCCCAAAAGCCATAAATACTGCCGTCGGGAAACCATGATTTCAAAATGCCTTGATTGCCAAACAAATACACCAAGGCAATCCCGGGCAATAAGGATGGCGCCAGCAGCGGCAGCAAGGCCAGCATGCGCATCAGACCTTTGCCCGGCATCGCGGTGCGGCACAAGGCGGCGGCATAGAGATAAGCCAGCGGTAACACAATCAGCGTGGTCACCAAGGCCAGCTGCACGCTATTGAGCGTGCTTTGCAACATGCCCGGCGCAGCCAGACTGGCCGCCATACTCTGCCAGCCCCATTGGCCAGACGCAGGATCAATAAATGCCTGACTTAAAATCGCTACTAGCGGGCCAATCAGCATCATCGCCAAGACCAACACACACAGCCCGGCTAGACCCCAGGCGAAGATTTCACTGCGCGGGCGTTGTTGTGCCGCTTGCATCATTGCTGCGCTCATACCCGTGCCCCACTGCCAAAACTGCGCAAGCGCCCGGGCGGAATCCGCACCGGAATCAATTGGCCATCATCGATGCGCAAATTGGCCATCTCGCGATGCGTGGCCACAATTTGCAACTCGACACCGCCCCATTGCGCCACAGCGACACGCAGCCGGTAGATGCTGCCGATTAATTCACGGTGCAGCAGTTTGCCCAGTGCGGTGTGCGATTCGGGATCCCAGCTGGGCAGCAGCTCGATGTCTTCGGGGCGGATATAAAGCTCGCATGGCTCGCCTGCGCGCAAATTTTGCTCAGGCGCCGTCAGCAAATCGGCCTGACCTAATGTCACGCTGCGCGTACCGCTGGCCGTGGCGCTGAGCCAATTGCAATGCCCCACAAAGTTGGCGACAAAGCGGCTGGCAGGCTGATGGTAGATTTGCTCAGGCGTGCCAATTTGCTCGATCACACCGTGATTCATCACCACAATGCGGTCAGCCATCGTCAGCGCTTCTTCCTGATCGTGCGTCACCATGATGGTGGTCACGTTCAGCCGTTGTTGCAGCGACTTGATCTCGAAGCGCAGGTGTTCACGCACCTGCGCATCGAGCGCTGATAAGGGTTCATCAAGCAATAGCAGACTTGGTGAGGTCGCCAGCGCACGTGCCAGCGCCACACGTTGCTGCTGGCCACCCGAGATTTGCGCTGGGTATTTGCGATCCAGCCCGGGCAGGCCGATTAATTCGAGCAACTCATCAACCCGACGCTGACGGTCTTCCTGCCTGCCTTTCAAGCCATAGGCAATGTTGTCGCGAATATTCAGATTGGGAAACAGCGCATACGACTGAAACACAATGCCATAGTCGCGCTGCGCAGGGCTGGCGCGCGTGATATCGCGGCCCGCTTGCAAAATTTGCCCCTGCTCGCAGCGCTCAAGGCCAGCAATCATGCGCAGCAAAGTGGTTTTGCCGCAGCCCGAAGGGCCCAGCAGGCAAACAAATTCGCCTTTGTTGACGCTCAGGTCGATATTTTTCAGCGCCGTAAAGGCACCAAATGATTTACCCAATTGCCGGATGTCTAACTCTCGATGGTCTAGTTCAGTTTGCATATCACTATTTCACAGTGGGCTCTGCGCTGTGAGTGACACAGCGGCAGCAATAGAGAGGTAATCGGCAAGTGAAGCGGTTGGCAGACCGACTACCTTGGCCTGATCGTCAAAGCGGCGTAGCTGCACGGCGTCAGCGGCATACGGGCGAGCCGCAAATTTGGCCACTTCGGCCTGATTCATCACGCCGCCTTGCAGCTGTAGTGATTGCAATGAGGCGGCCGATAAGCTCGCCAAGTAATCGGCTTCAATCGCACATAAATAGCGCTTGGCTTCCACGTGCAAGGCAATCGGCATCAGTACCGCAGGGCCAAATAGCGGTTTGAGCGCAGTCACTGCAATCGCTTCATGGTGATCATCAATCCCCTGCTCGACATCGTGGTCTTGCTGATTGGCTAATAGATGCCCCAAGTCGTGCAGCAAAGCGGCAGTGATTAAACTCGGGCTGGCACCGGCCAATTGCGCAAAATGTGCGCTTTGCAGCGCATGCTCAAGCTGGCTGATTGCTTCGCCACCATAGAGCTGCACGCCTGCGCTGGCATACCAGCGCCCTAGTTCAGGCAGGGTTTGAATTGTGGGGAACATGCTTTATCCAGACTCGGCCAGCAGGATCGCCAGCCGAGTTGATCAGGTGGGTCGATTACTTTTTAGCTTCTGATTTGCTGTCGTAGCGTTTGGTCCATTCAGCCAGAATGCGGTCGCGATTGCTCGCAGACCAGCGCAGATCCTGCTTGATCAGGCGTTTTTCGTAGTCCGCCGGGATAAAGTTGTTGGGCTTGGCAATGCCGGGCATCGCAACGATGGCGAAGTTTTTTTCATACAGCTCGTTCGCAGATTTGGAAGCCGCCCAATCGGCCAGCTTTTTCGCCGCGTCCAGATTTTTGCTGCCTTTCATAATCGAAGTGGCTTCCAGATCCCAGCCCAAACCTTCTTTCGGGAAGACCAGATCAATTGGCGCGCCTTCGACTTTGAGCTTGGCTGCACGGTATTCAAACGCAATGCCAATCGGGAATTCACCCGCTGCGGCCTGTTTGCAAGGTTTGGAGCCTGAATGGATATATTGCGCGATGTTGTCGTGCAATTTATCCATATACGCCCAGCCTTCTTTCTCGCCGAAAATCTGCAGCCATGCGCTTACATCAAAATAACCCGTACCGCTAGAGGCTGGATTCGGCATGACGATCTTGCCTTTGTATTCGGGTTTGAGCAGATCTTTCCAGCTTTCCGGTTTTTTCAAGCCCAGTTTGGCCGCTTCAACGGTGTTAAAACACACCGTGGCGCCCCACACATCCATACCAACCCATGTTGGCGGATTGCTATCGTCAACGTATTGCTTGCTCAGCTTTTCCACGCCTTTCGGTGCATACGCGTGCAACATGCCTTCTTTTTCAAATACCAGCAGCGAAGAAGCTGCCAGGCCCATCACCACATCCGCTTGCGGATTGCTTTTTTCAGCCAGCAATTTGGCAGTGATAATGCCGGTTGAATCACGCACCCATTTCAATTTAATGCCCGGGTTTTCTTCTTCAAATTTGGCCTGATAGGCCTTGAGCTGATCGGCTTCCAGCGCGGTATAAACCGTCAGCGTGGTATTGGCCAGCGCCAGCGTTGAAGTCAGCAGCGCAGAGAGCGCCAGAGATAGAGCAGTTAGTTTTTTCATTGCGCAGCTTTCCTTGAGGGAGTGGGTTTAAGCGTCACAATTATGTGCATTGCTCCATTACAGCGGCATTACGTCTAGACGAATTTTTAATGTCGCGGCTGCAATCGGCTTGTAGCTTGCCTTGCGTATGCTGCCAAGGTTTGTGCCGGGGTCTGCGCCGGGATTTATTCAACAGGCGATGCAATTTATCAAGGAGAAACCATGCTCACCAGCTGGCTCAGAATCTTTCTGGAAGTCACCCGCCAGGGTGGCGTGATGGCGGCGGCGCGACATTTGCAAATCAGCCAGCCCAGCATCACCAGCCAGTTGCGCAAGCTGGAGGAACACTTTCAGCTGGAATTATTCGAGCGGCGCAATGGCAGGCTGATTCTTACCGACACTGCCGCCAGCCTATTACCCAAAGTTGAGCAATTGCTGCAACAGGAAGCCGATCTGGAATTCGAGCTGCGCCAACACAGCGAGCGCCAGGCCGGGCAATTGCGCATCGGTGCCACGGGTCCGTTTTATCTGCTGCCGCTGCTCGCCCGCCTGCACGCAGCCCAACCGGCACTGCAAGTCGATGTGCAGTTTGGTAATTCGGCCGTGATGCTCGAAGCCCTGCTCAATTATCAGGTCGATCTGGCCGTGACCTCGCAAACGCTGGACGATGCGCGGCTGATGTGTCGCCCGCTGGCCAGCAGCCCGCTGGTCTTACTGGTGCCCAGTAGTGATCCGCTCGCTCACCTCAGCGCAGTGCCTTGCCAGCAGCTGCAGGGCGCGACCCTGCTCACACGCGAGGCTGGCTCGGTCACCCAGCAGGCCGTGGATGCCTTGCTGACCGAGCATCAAATCAGCCTGCAGCGCCGATTGCAGCTGGGTAGCCGCGAAGCGGTGCGCGAAGGGGTAGCACACGGTTTGGGCTGGGCTTTGATGGCCGCCGGTGAAGTGGGCGAACATCCGCGCCTGCGGGCGATTGCACTTAGCGATAGCCAGCATGCCGTGCATGAATATCTGTATTTATTGCGCCAGCGGGCCGAGATGCGCTCGATTCGCAGTTTCTTGCAATTGTTATCGCACAGCGCCGCGACGGGTAAGGCATAAATAAATGCCATCGTAGTTGTACAGTCAGCACTGCGCGTGCTCATCTTTTTTGCCTCAACGTCGTCAGCCAAACCTGATTCCCACTGCACAGAGCAAGACCAAAAAATAACGCCGGGCAATGCCCGGCGTTATTTGCCACGACTCCCCATCAATGCCCACGGCTTCACCGTGGGCGGGAGTACTTACTTGATTTTCACACTGCCAGTCATACTCCATGGCGTCCAGTTCAGACCGCTATCGCGCAAGCGCACGCGGTAGTACCAGGTTTCACCGCTGGCGAGTTGCAGGGCGGCGGGTTTGCTGGCGAAGCGATCATAGCTCGACACATGCGTGCACTGCCCGCCGCGTGAGCCGGTCAGTGTGGTGCAGCTAGCACCTTTGGAGAGTGACCAGCGCTCGAAGGCTTCATTGCCGCCGTCTTGCAGAATCTCACGCGCTTGCAGGGCGTTGGCTAGTGAGAGTTCAGTCATCGACTTACCCGCACGCGTATTGGCAAAGCTCGCTTCGGTGCTACCGGTGTAGAACCAGTTTTCTTTACGCGTCTGGTTGCCCCAGATGTCAAAGGCATCGCTAAAATCCGCATTTTTCGCCAGCTGCCAATGCGCTTCCAGCCCATCTAGCCCTGCTGGTGGCACAAATTGCAGCGTAAGCTCAGCCAGCGCCACCTCGCCCAGATCACGTTGCGGCAAGCTTGGTGGCACCATCAGCGGCTGCTGGGTAATCTGCAGCTGATCAGTCACCGGGAAGGCGGTATTGGTGCCGGTAATCCCGCTGGAGCGGCGCACCATCGCCAAGCTTTGCTGCGGCCCGAAGCGGAAAGTGAGCGTGTTGTAGCCAAATTCATCGCGGGTAATGGTGAAGATATCGAGATCTTTGCCATCACTACCTTGATTGCCGCCCCCTTCCAGCCCACCGCTGGCGCTGGCGGCATTGAGCCACAGGTGTTTGACATCCATCGAATGCCCGCGCGCATAGCTATGCACGTGGCCAAACAGATTGCCAGTGATGGCCTGCGTGCGGCGGCTGTAGTCTTCCAGCTCGGACACAAACTCGCAGGTGGCCATCACTTCGCCATTGCGCCATTTTTCCGACAGACACGGGCCGTGGTTGATGCTGAATACATACGGCTTGGCTTGCTGCTCGGCGCTGGCGATTTGCTGCTTAAACCAATCGAGCTGCGCCACACGGAATTGATCCCAGTACATCGACATCGGCGTCCAGTTGCCATGCGCATGGCGGCCAGAAATCGGCGTGGTATCTAGGCTAATCAGTTTGAGGCCCAGATAGTCGGTACTAAACCAGAAGCCGCGATACAGCGCCGAGCCATTATCCGGCACGCCGGCAAAGTATTTGCGATAGCTTTGCATGGCTTTATTCAGATCAGGCTGCGCCACCTTGGCTGGATTACCCATCTCTTCGGCGAAATACTCGTGATTACCCGGCGCTGGAATAATCGGCACATAGGGGCTCAGTGCCTGCAGGCGGCCAAAGAATTGATTGCGCCACTGATCACGCGAACCGCCACTGGCCACAATATCGCCATGGTGGATAATGCCGGCGATTTTCTCGCTACATTGCACCGGATCGGTACTTTCACATTCGAGCGGAATCACGCCTTTGTTCACGATATCGGTAAAGATCGTGCCACGGCCATCTTGAGTATCGCTAAACAGCACAAACTTGGCCTGCTCGACGCCATCACCGGCTTTGGGCCAGGTTTTGAAGGCATAACGCTGCGAGGTATAGGCTGCCATCCCATCTACACTATGCGTTCGAACGTAATACTCATACAGGGTATTTGATTTTAGCTCGGTGAGCGCCGCGTGCTGCACGGTGGCGTCTTTCGAATGCGGCACCGCGGCAAAGCGGCGGAAGACTTCGCCCGTACCGTACGGCCGCACCCACACTTCGCCTTTCACCTGTGCACTTTCAAACATCACGGTCATCCGATCCGGGCCCGGGCCTTGCAGCGAAGGCGCAATACTGAAGGTCGGCAGGCCAACGCCTGTTGGTGGTTGCTGTGGATCGGGGCTTGGCGTGATCGTCGGCGTGATACTTGGGCTAGGGCTAGCCGATGGCGTAGCGCTCGGCGTTGGGCTAGGCGGCAAAGTGGTCGGCTGCGGTTTCAATGCAGCCAATGGCGCATCCGCTCTGGCGAGGCTTTGCACTTCGGCATCGCTAAGCGAGCGCTGCCATACGGCCAGCTCGTCATATTCCAGCGCAAAGCGCTCGGCCGGATAGCGGCTGTAATAATCACCGCGCGCATCTTCATTGAGCGCCCAGCGATTAAAGCTTGGCAAGATATTCCCCAGCGCCGCGAAATTGAGCTTGATGCGGTTCACAAAACCTTTGTCGTCGGTGGCGGCGGCAGTCAGCACCTTGGCCTGCTCATCGACGGTGAGCGCGATATAGGCCCAGCCTTTGCCTGCGCCCGGCAGATAGCCATCCAGACGCTTGCTGCCATCGCCGATATTGATTTTCAGCCGGCCATCATTATTGCGGCCAATCGAAATACCGGGGTTGAGGCCGGTTTCCCAGTCTTTATTGGCCAGAATGCTGGCGAGCTTATTGCCCATGTCCTCAGGCATGCGCAGCCAGAAGCCGATGGTGTAAGTGCCGCTCAAAGCGCGCGGCAAGAAGAGCGCTGCGCCCTGCTTGGCATCGAGCAACACGCCATTGGCAAAGCGGCCAGTGGCGCGCTGCTGCGGGCCAACCGCTTGCAAGGTGATGCCGGCTACGCTGTCGCTCGCGCCTTGCTCCAGCGGGTAGTAATGCACCAGACCTTGCGTGAGCGAAGCCATCGGCAAGCTGGCTGGGGTGGCGCTCGGTGTTGGCTCTGCGCTTGGTGTAGCGCTGACCACCGGGCTTGGGGTCGGGCTGGGTGATGCTGTTGGTGATGTGGTTGGAGTAATAGCGGGTGTCGGCGCTGCGCTAGGTTCTGGCGTAGCAGTCGCTACTGCGCACGCGCCCAGCTTGCGCCAAGGGCCCCATTCGCCGGATTGGGCGGGTTGATCGCCGCGCGTCCACCATTTGGCTTCATAAATCACCCCTTGCACCTGCACGCGCTGGCCTGCGATATACACCGCTGTGGCTTGCCAGAGCGTGCTGCACTCGCCCGCTGCAGGCGTTTGGGTTGGCGTAGGAGTTAGGCTGGGCTGGCTGGTCGGTTGGCTGCTCGGCGGGACTGTCGGGGAGACTGTCGGCGTCCCAGTGAGAGTTCGCCACAGCACGGGGGTCGCGGCCGGATTCCAGTTCGCGCCCTGAAAGGCCGTATGTGTAACCAGAGAGGTATATTCACGGGAACCATAGCTAACAACGCTTCCAGCAGGATACGTCACACCTTCTTGCCATGGCTCACTGGCAATCGCTTGCCCCGCGCCCAAAGTCAGACAGATTAATTGCGCCAGTAGGGTCGGCGTTTTCAGTTGCTGCATTTTCTCTCTCCATCATCCATGAATTTGAACACCAGTCTGGTGATGGACAGAGATAGTAAAAGCCGACGGTTGCGCCAGAATGTCAACTCACCCCGAACTGCGTGGGTGAGCTATCAGCGATTGAGGGTGTTTTGCAATGCGCAGGCAATTCAGTCCAGCTGCAAAGTATCAAGCTGCCAGACCGAGCGGTCGTAAAAACGCGGCACAGCCTCCGGCGCAAATTTGTCGTAGGGATAGATCACAAAGATCGGGCCTTTGTCGCGTGCAGCCATCGGCTTGCCATTGAGCCGTAGCGCCAGAATCACCTCGTGCTGCAGCGCATCGCTAAACGGGATTTCAACCGCATAATCATTGATCGCAATCGCCTTGATCCTTGTTCCGCTCCCGCCAGCAGCGTTAAGCACATCACGCAGCAAGGGGCCGCGGAAAGTTACTTTGCGTGGATACCATGGCGTGGTGACGGTATGCGATACCTGCGGCAAGGCTTCGAGCATGCGCAAATCAAACTGCGCCAGCTTGCCCTGATTGGGTTTGCTCACTTTGCCCGAGATCGTCAAAATCACCTTGCCAGCCGGTTTGTCCATCGCGCTGGCCGTATTGGCCGCGCCAAGGCCAGCCAGCGCGGCGAGTGCCGCCGTCAGTAGCAGCGCACGGCAGGCGGCTGGCAGTTTTTCCATCGTCGGCGTTTGATTCATCATTATTCAATCCTTGCTTGCGGTAAATTGACTCTTCAATGGGCTGCGGGCATGGCCAGCTGAACCAGCTGCTCGACATCCACCTCATCGAGCTGGGCTGGCGACATAAAACGCTGCGCGTAATCAAACCAGATACGGCTACGCAGGAAATAAACAAACAACTGGGCGTCAATATGCTGGTCTTTGCCCATCAAAGCCATAATGCGCAGCGACTCGGATACGCTCTTGGCCGATTTGTAAGGCCGGTCTGCTGCCGTGAGCGCTTCAAAAATATCCGCAATCGCCATAATCCGGTCGGTCAGCTGCAGCTGCTTGGCGCCAATACGCCGTGGGTAGCCTGTACCATCCATTTTTTCATGGTGATTGGCGGCAATGTCGGGCACCCGCTCCAGATGCGCAGGCCAGGGCAGTTTTTTCAGCATGATCAGCGTTTGCACAATATGGTCGTTGATGGCAAAGCGGTCCTCATCGGTCAAAGTGCCTCGCCGCACGCCCAGATTATGCAATTCGCCCAAGTCTTGCCGGTTGGCAGGCAATTTCATGTCAAAGCCATATACATTTTGCGGATCGCCCCGCTCAACAGGCGGCTTGCGCTCGCCCCAGGCCACCTGATGCTCCGGTTTGTCGGCCAGCACATATTCGCTGGCAGGCAGCTCTGCAGGGGCTGGACGATGACGCGATAGCCGCTGCAGCTCTTCGGCCGATAAACCCAGGCTATCATCAAAGTGGCGTAGCCAGGTTTGCGAGCCGATCTGCTGCAAGCGCGCCAGCGCCTGCTCGGATAAAAATTCCCCGCCCTGATTGCACTGCGCAACAAAAGCAAAATCGGCCTGCAACTGCGCCTGTCTGGCCAGACACGACGCCTGTGCAGCGAGCGCATCGTCCCCTAGCGCAATGGCACGGGCGCAATCGAGCTCGGCATCGCGCCACAGCACTTCAAAGCGCATGCGCACTTCATGAATGCGGTTGTAAATCACCTCAAGTTTGGTGGCTTTATCAACTATGTGCTCAGGGCTGGTGACTTTGCCGCAATCGTGAAGCCAGGCGGCAAGGTAGAAGGCGTAGCGCTCTTCTTCATTGAGGCTGAAGGCGGCGTAGTTGCCGGTGTTTTCGTGAGTCAGCTTATCGGCCAGCATCATCGCCAGCTCGGGCACTCGCTCGCAATGCCCGCCGGTGTACGGGCTTTTGGCATCAATCGCATCGGCCAGCACACGAATCACCGCGTTGAATAATTTCTTTTGCGCCTCGATCAGCTGCCGCGTCTCAATCGCCACCGCCAGCATGCCGCTTAAACGGCTGGCAAATGACATAAATTCGGTAGCGGCATGCTCCTGATCGTCGGGCAAACGCAGTGCCAGCAAGCCTTCCAGCCGCCTGCTGCGGCCCCGCAACTGCAGCATCAGCCGCCCTTCATGCCAGTAGGCATCCTGTGCGGAATCCGATGGCCGATGCGCCAGCGTTTCGGCAAACGAATCGGGCGTGCCGCATTCGGCAGCACGCAGCAGGGAGTCGGAGTCTTGTTGCAGCAGATAGACTGCGGCGGCATCGCAGCGCGTCGCAGTCATGAATTTGCTCAAGACCTGTGCGAGCATGGTTTCAATACGCGGCTCGGCACCGAGCACACGGCTGATCGATAAAAAGGCTTCTATGGTGTTGCTAACATTGTCGATCACCTCACCCAGCGTCTTTACTTCCCTGAGCCGTGGCGGCGGACTTTGCGTGCGACTAAAGTCAAAGCTCATCATCCGCCTTGCCCGCTCGGCAATGTTTTCCATACTTTTACCCATGGCATTACCGGCCAGCCAGCCAAAGGGCAGGAAAAAGACAATCAGGCCAACGGCGATCAGAATCAAACGGTTGCGGCTGCGCTGCAGATCACCCAGCAACTCGTCGGCCGGTGCAGCAACCAGCAGGTGCAGATTACTACCCTCAATCGCGTCAAACGGCAAGGAAACACCCAGCCATTCCTTGCCTTCGATATGGTAGGTCATCGCCTGCCCCCTCTGCGCCGAACCTTCCAGCGAGGATAAGGCTGGCACATCCATTTCTTTGATGTTTTTAAAGCGGATTGTGTCGGTATTGGGCTGCTGCACCAGCACTTTGCTCATATCCTGATAAGCAATCACCAGACCATCGGCATTCAGTAGCGCCAGCTCGGTACCCGGTGTGATATTGAGCCCGCTCAAGCCTTCGGCCAGATCATCCAGCGCCATATCCAGACCAACGATAGTGTCACCATTGCTCGCCAGCTTGGACATGCTGGTGCCAACCTGCCGCGTGGAGAAAAACACATAGGGATTGGATACGACGGTATCTATCGTATCTTTGGCAGCGACGTACCAAGGACGGACGCGCGGATCAAACTGATAATCAGCCATCGGGCGACGCATTTGCAGCTTGTTTTCCGCATCGAAATAGTAAAAAGCCCCTTCCCTGCTGCCATCGGCGCGCTGTGTGACGGTCTGCACCAGAAAGTTGGCTTCGGCGGGCGCCTGAAAGCGCTGGCGAAGCTCGCGACTATCGAGCGGGCGTACCAGCAAAAAATCACCATTGCTGTACGCGACATAGATAGCAGAAACCAGCGGATTGGCCGACAGCTCTTCGGCAAACACGCCGATCCGGCTCAGGCGATCATCCAGCGCCTTGGCCGACACAATCGGATCAAAAGCCAGAATGCGCAAAGTTGCCGCGCCAGGCTCGATCATGCGGCGCGCACGCTCCGAAACAATTTGTCCGGCATCTCTGGCGGTACGGCTGGCCGAATCGAGCAAAATATCGCGTGTTCCCACCCAGCCGATAGAGAGCAGCACGGTGGCAGTGACAATCATCACCAGCATCAGCAGGCAGGACATCACCAGACGAGCAGGCCAGACACGATGAAAGTGGCTCAATTGCGGCTCCTTTGAGCGGTTAACAGTAGAGGGCATTAGCACCCGTTTTTATAGCTTATCTGACACCTAAATTCCCGTATTACCGCAGCACAACCCAGAACTTCAGTAATAAATAGCAAGTTGGCTGTATTTTTTGCACAACCAGCCATCGCTTACAGACTTGAAAACATGAAAAAAATTGTCTGTGATGAAGAACTTAACTTCCAAAACTCTCTTGGCTGCGTACTTTCAAAAAGGAAAGATCATGACCACAGCCCCACGCTCCAGCATTAGCGCAGTAGGCACGATCACGATTGACGAGCAGGGACTGATTTGCTCATTTGATGCTGTATCCGAGCGTATTTTTGGCTACACCCAGGCCGATGTGCTGGGTCGCAATATCTCCATGCTGATGCCAGCGCCCTACCAAAGCGAACATGATCAGTACCTGGGTCGCTATCGGCAGGAAGGCGCGCCGCGCATTATCGGTCAGGGGCGTGAAGTCATGGGCCTGCACCGTAACGGGCATAGTTTTCCGATCTGGCTGGCGGTTAATGAAGTGCGGCTGGGTGGCGAACGGGTTTTTGTCGGCTCAATTGTCGAGCTGTCCGAACAAAAAAGTATCGAGTCTGATTTACTGCAAAGCCAGGAAACCACCCGAGCCATTCTGGCCACGGCGATCAACCCGATTATCACCATCAATGCCAAAGGGATTGTGTGCTCTTTCAATCCGGCGGCAGAAAAGCTGTTTGCCTATGACAGCCATGAAATTCTGGGGCAGAACATCAAAATCATCATGCCGCAGCCCTATCACTCCGAGCATGACGAATATCTGGCACGCTATCTGCGCGAAGGGCATCCGCACGTGATTGGCAAAGGGCGCGAGGTTGTTGGCAGAAAAAAGGATGGCTCGACTTTCCCCATGCATTTGTCGGTAGGCCGCATGGAAATCGGTGGCGAGCCGATGTTTGTTGGCATTATTGTCGATATGACCGAGCGCAAGGCCGCCGAAGCCGAGCTGGCCAATAGCCTGGAAACCACCCGTGCCATTCTGAATACAGCGATTAACCCGATTATCACCATTGATGCAATCGGTCAGGTGTGCTCGTTCAATCCGGCAGCCGAAGCCTTGTTTGGCTACGCCCGCGAAGAAGTTCTGGGGCAAAACATCAAAATCATGATGCCCGAACCTTATCAGTCCGAACACGACGGCTATTTGTCACGCTATTTGCGCGAAGGCAATCCGCATGTCATCGGCAAAGGGCGTGAGGTCATGGGGCGTAAAAAAGACGGCTCTACCTTTCCAATGCACCTGTCGGTCGGGCGCATGGAAGTGGGTGGAGAGCCGATGTTTGTCGGCATTATTGTCGACATCAGCGAGCGCAAAAAAGCCGAAGCCGAATTACTCAAGCACCGCGACCGGCTGGCCGAAATGGTGGCCAGCGCCACCGCCGAGTTGCAGCAGGCCAAAGAAGACGCCGAAGCTGGCGCGCATACCAAATCGGCTTTTCTGGCCAATATGAGCCATGAAATTCGCACACCGATGAACGCGATTATCGGCTTTGCCGAAGTTGTACTGCAGGATGAGACGCTGAGCGAAGCCACGCAGGGCCATGTCAGAACCATCTTGCGTGCCTCGCGCTCATTGCTGGGCATCATTAATGATGTACTGGATATTTCCAAGCTGGAAAGCGGAAAATTTACGCTGGAGGACATCCCTTTTCATCTGCCCAATGTCCTGCGTGATTTGCAGCACACCATCGAGCAGCAAGTGCAGGAAAAAGGCCTCAAATACCAATGTCAGGTCGCCAGCAATACGCCGATGAAAGTGATGGGCGACCCAACCCGGCTGCGGCAGGTTTTACTTAATCTTCTGGGTAACGCAATCAAGTTTACCGATAAGGGCGAAATCGGCTTGCTGGTCATGGCAGGGCCAGAGCCCGACATGTTGCAGTTTTCAATCAGTGACACCGGCATCGGCATGACCGAAAAGCAGCTGGCCAAAGTTTTTGACGCTTTTTCTCAAGCAGACGCCAGCACCACGCGCAATTTTGGTGGCACCGGGCTGGGCACTACCATCAGCAAGCAGATTGTTGAACAAATGCAAGGCCGGATCTGGGCTGAAAGCCTCTGGAAACAAGGCTCGACCTTTCACTTTACCGCCAGGCTGCCCGCCATCAGCACCGAGCAGCGCTGTTTTAATGAAGATGAAAGCCTGCTCAACGAAGCCTATATCTCGCCACGCCTGTTTAATGTACTGTTGGCCGAAGACTTGGAAACCAATGCCTCGCTGGCCTTGCTGCGCATCTCGCAGCAAGGCCACCGGGTAGACTGGGTAAAAAACGGTCGCGAAGCGGTGCAGGCCATGATGCGGGGCGGTTATGAAATCATCCTGATGGACGTGATGATGCCGGATATGGACGGGCTGGAAGCCACCCGCCGCATCCGGGCTTACGAAGCGGCGCACAATAAAACCGCCATCCCGATTATTGCACTCACCGCCAGCGTATTGCACGAAGACCATGTGCGCTGCCTTGGCTCGGGCATGAATTTTGTTGAAGGCAAGCCGATTGACTTCAATATGCTGTTCCGGGCGATGGAAGAAATCGCCCCGGCCAATTTGGGTATCGTGCGCGATACCAGCGCATCGCCCATGGTGCCGATGCTTGAGCCGCTGGCCAAGGAATTTGTCGAGCTGGCCGACATTGTCGATTTGAAAAAAGCGCTGGCCGTCTGGCAAGACCCGCAAATCTATGAAGACGCCTTGCTGCTGTTTTCACGCCAGCAGGCCAATACGATGGCTGCGCTGGGCTCTGCACTGGGGCGCAACCCGCCCGATTATGGCGATGCCTACCGATTGCTGCACGCGCTCAAGGGCATGGCGGGCAATCTTTATCTGAGCCAGGTGTTTAATCTGGTTTGCCAGCTGGATGCTCAGGTCAAGCCGCTGCTCACCGCAGGCGAGAGCAGCGAAAACACGCTGGATCTGCGCACACTGACGCAGCTGGAACAAGCCATGCAGCAGGCCATTACGTCGATTGAAACGCATGTGCAGCGCGAGCAGGCCGAAGAACAAACCGCTTGCTATGATGCAGAGCAGGTTCGCGAGCTGATGAAGCGGCTGCAGGAAGAGCTAGCCCAGCTTAACCCGGATACGGTCGAGCCACTGCTGAAAGATTTGCGCAAATTTTTGCCCTCGGAACAGGTGGCACCACTGTCACGGATGCTCGAATCGTTTGATTTCAATGCCGCACAAGCCCACCTGGCTACACTGGGCGAAACTTTGGGGCTGACAACATGAAAAAAATCCTGATCGTCGACGACGAGCCCAATAATCTGCAAGTTTTGCGGCAAATATTGCGCAGCCATTTTCAGCTCTACTTCACCACCGATGGCCAAAAGGCGCTGGAAGCCGCGTCGCGCTATCTGCCCGACCTGATTTTGCTCGACATCATGATGCCCGAGATGGACGGCTACGAAGTCTGCAGCCGCTTGAAGCAGCAAAAAGAAACGCGCGAAATACCGGTGATTTTCATCACAGCCATGTGCGAATACGAGGACGAAGCACGCGGCTTTGATGTGGGCGCCGTCGACTATATCCAGAAGCCGATTTCGGGCCCCGTGGTTCTGCGCCGCATTCAAACCCATCTGTCGCTGGTGCGCGCCAGATCGCTGGAAGACAGCCAGCGGGAAACCATTTACATGATGGGAATGGCCGGGCATTTTAATGATAACGATACGGGCCAGCATATCTGGCGCATGGCGGCATATAGCGGCTTTCTGGCTCGCGCCATCGGCTGGGACGAAGACATGGCCGAACGCATCGAATTGGCGGCACCGATGCACGACACCGGCAAGATCGGCATTCCCGATAGCATATTGAAAGCCGCCCGCCCGCTGGAGCCGGACGAATGGGAGATTATGAAAACGCACGCCCAGATCGGCCATCTGATTCTCAGCCGCGGCCACTCGCCGCTGTTTGCGCTGGCCGCTGAAATCGCGCTGACCCACCATGAAAAGTGGGACGGCAGCGGCTACCCATCAGGGCTCTCGGGCGAACAAATTCCGGAATCCGGGCGCATTGTCGCACTGGCCGATGTATTTGATGCACTGACCACCAAGCGCCCGTACAAACAGGCATGGAGCTTGGATTCCGCAATCACCGAAATCCAGCGCGGCTCGGGCACGCATTTTGACCCAAGGCTAGTGGAGGCCTTTATGGCTAATCTGGACGCGCTGATTGCGCTGAAAAATAAATGGGAAGAACAGGATAGCCTGACATTTGAAAAAGAGATGCTGCAAAGATAAAGCCGCTTAATCGGGCGCGCAGCCCATCTCGTCCAGCCGCAATAAAATCTCAGTTTTTCTTTCGCGCTTGATCTGCTGCCAGGGGCAGTTTTCCTGTGCGCCTATCATGGCATACAGCAGATTGAGCGATACCCCTCGCTGTTGACGCTGCAGTTGGGCGTATAGCTCGAACGGATCAGCCGCCAGCAATTGCGCCGCATTTTCTATGCCGATCTGCGCCAGCATCTGCTGGCTTTTCGGCCCTAGGCCTTTCAATTTGGCGATTTCCACTTTGCCTCAGACGATGTTCATTTCGCGTACTAATCTATGAGGGGCGCAAAAAAATTTGCCAGTCCCTGTCAGAAAGCCATCACCTTATCCGACCAAGCATCAGACGCCAATCATGGTGTCGCTTAAACCACTTCTGGAGCAAACGATCATGAATAAACAACTCATCCTGAGCACTGCCCTGACCGCTGTATTGGCTGCCGGTGTTTCCGGTACAGCCCTCGCTGCCGACAAGGAAAAATGCTATGGCGTTGCCAAAGCAGGCAAAAACGATTGTGCGGCCAACGGCCACGCTTGCGCTGGGCAAGCCAAAAGCGACAACAATGGCAAAGAATGGAAATACGTTGCGGCAGGCACCTGCGTCGAGATGAAGGGCTCGCTCAAACCAATGTAAGCGCGAAGCAGATCGGGGGCAATACCGGATATACACCCAATGGTATTGCCACCCAAGTTACATTCCAATTAGCCTAGCAAGATATACCCTATGAAAACCACACTACCCCAACTGAGCGGACTGGGCTTGCGCTCTCCCCATTTGCCCACCGTGCTAGAAACCCGCCCGGACGTTGGCTGGTGGGAAGTGCATAGCGAGAATTATTTTGGCGGCGGGCAAGCGGTGGCGCAGCTGCTGCAAATCCGCCGCGATTACCCGCTCAGCCTGCATGGCGTCGGGCTGGGGCTGGGGCGGCTGGGCGAACTGGATGCTCGGCATCTGGCGCAGCTTAAACAGCTGGCCGAGCGTGTCGAGCCTTCAGCCATTTCCGAACATCTGGCGTGGAATCATTTTGCTGGCCGCTATTTTAACGACTTGCTACCCGTACCGCGTGTGCAAGGTGTGGTCGAGCATCTGGCCAGCCACATCATGCAGGTGCAGGATGCGCTGCGGCGCCCCATTCTGATTGAAAATGTCTCGGCCTACGTTGGCTTTGCCGAAGAAATCATGTCCGAGGCCGAGCTGATGGTCGAGCTAGCCCGGCGTACCGGCTGCGGCCTGCTGGTGGATGTGAACAATTTTTACGTCAATACACTCAATCTAGGGCTGGACGCCGAAGCCGAATTAGCCCGGATACCGGGCGAGCTGGTTGAAGAGATTCATATTGCGGGGTTTGAATGGTTTGAAGGCACGGCCGTCGATACGCACGGCGCAGCAGTCAGCACCGAAGTCTGTCAGCTGCTGGGCAACGCCCTGCAGCGCTGGGGGCACAAACCCGTCTTGCTTGAGCGCGATACCCAGCTGGGAAGCTTTGCCGATTTGCACCAGGAGTATATGCAGCTAGAGCAGATGATAAAAAAGCCCCAAGCCAATACCTGCGGGGTGTATAAATGAACTACGCTCAGGCCATCAGCGCATTTGCCCAGGTGCTCAATCATGAAGACGACACCGATCAGCCGCCTGCGGCCAGCGGCCTGCACTTTGCGCACAGGATGCGGCACTACCGTGCCAATTGCCGCCTGAACCGCATTGCAGCGCTGCAAGCGACATTTAGCACCGTCGAGCAATTGCTGGGGGCTGATTTTTTTCGCGCCATGGCGCGCGAATACGTCGATAGCATCCCGGCCACCTCGGCCAATCTGCACGAGATGGGCGGCGAATTCCCCGGCTTCATCGCGCAATTTGCCCCCGCCGCCGCCCTGCCCTATCTACCCGATGTGGCGCAGCTCGATTGGGCACGCTGGCAAGCCTGGCTGGCACCCGATGCGCCAGAGCTGGCCGCCGATCAACTGGCTTTTGTCGCCAGCGACGACTTTGCCAGCTATCGCCTGCAGCTGCACCCCGCCATGCAGCTGGTGGCCTCGGCCAGCTGGCCCATCGCCGACATTCTGGCCATGCACGCTGGTGGCCCAAGCGCCAATCTGGACGCTGGCGGGCAGAAAATCATGATCAGCCGCTACCAATGGCAAACCGTTAGCGACGGGCAATGGGCTTTTTTTAGCGCGCTGCAACAGCGGAGCAGCGTGGGCGATGCACTGGAGCAAGCGCTGGCGGTGGACGAGCACACCGACATCAATCAGGCGCTGTTGTGGTTATTTCAGCAACAACTGGTCTGCGCAGCAGACCGCAGCGGCACAGTTTGCGAAGATACACCCCCACCCCACGCATAAGAGCCGCGCAATGACGCAAGCACTGAACTGGCTGACCGAACATGGCGATGTACTTTACAGCTTTGCCCTGCGCCGCCTGCGCGACCCGCATCTGGCCGAAGAAGCAGTGCAGAACACCTTACTGGCCGCCATTGAGCAGAGCGCCGCATTCAGCGGCGCATCCAGCCCGCGCACCTGGCTGATTGGCATTTTGAAATTCAAAATCATTGATCTATTCCGCGCCCAGCAAAAAGTCACCCAGCTGGACGACGAACAGATGGAATGGCAAACGGTGGGCGAAGACGATCTGTTCGATCAAAAAGGCCACTGGGCTGTGCCACCGCAAGACTGGCACGACCCGGCACGGCTGCTTGACAGCAAGCAGATCAAACAGCAAATCGACGCCTGTCTGGCCCGCTTGCCGCGCCGCATGGCGCAATTGTTCTGGCTACGCGAGCTCAACGACGAGCCCGCCGAGCAGGTTTGTGCGCAGCTGGGCATCAGCAGCGCCAATCTGTACCAACTGCTGTACCGCGCACGCCAAAGCCTGCGCCAGTGCCTAAGCGAAGGAGGCCGCCATGTTGAACTGCCGTGAAGTCAGCTATATGCTCACACTCGCCCCTGAAGAGCCAATTAGCCGCTACCGCAAAATCGGCCTAGGCCTGCACCTGATGATCTGCAAACACTGCCGCCGCAACCAGCAACAACTGCAAACCATCCGTCAATGGCTGGCACAGCAATCCGCCGCCGAAGCCGAACACGCCGACCATCCGCTCCCCGCAGACGTGCGCGAACGCATCGCACAGCAACTGGGCACGCAAGACGAGCACTGAAGGGATTGGTAATTGATAGTCTTGGATTGACCGAGAAGATGCGTCCCAAAGACCAATCAATGCCCCTCGCCCAGAGCGGTTAGGGTTCGGCCAACGCAGACACTCCCTCTTCATTGATGGCTTAATCAGTTGGCCGCTCGACTTTCCGTACGAAGTAGAATCAACGCTTCGCTCAAAACTCAGCAGCGGGGAGCAAGATGTACATCGGTGAGTTAGCCAAAATCACAGGTCTGAGTATTAAGGCCATTCGGCATTATGAAGAGATTGGCTTGATTAAAGTCCCGGCCCGAAAGGGGCAATATCGCATATACGATCAGAGCTATGTGCCGGTTTTGGGCATGATCACCTTGGCCAAAAGCCTTGGTTTTACATTGCTTGAGTTGCAAACGATAGTGCAAGCCAAAACGCAGCAAGGCTTAGTGCCGATCGATTTATTGCGAAACGAAATCGGGATTAAACGTGCTGCGCTCACGACTCAACTAGAGCAAATCAATGGCATGCTCAATGGATTGGCACTGCTAGAGCAAAGTGTGATTCAACATAATCAATGTTTGCTGCAATCTTTGCAAAACCCGCTTGACTCTCCTCTTTAGGGGAGAGTTTATGCTGATGGCTCGATTCAGTTTATGGGAAAACCCAATATGAAAACGGCCTTTATCACTGGTGCAACTTCCGGTATTGGTTTGGCGATGGCGCAGCAATTGTCACAGCAAGGCTACGCATTGATTATTCATGGGCGAGATGCCCGCAAGCTCAGTGAGCTACAAAAAACGCTGCCGAACGTGTGCCATACGATCGTGGCCGATTTGGCCGAGCTGGCACAGCAAGATCGCTTGCTCGCTGAGCTAGCGCAATACCCAGGGCAAATTGATGTAGCCATCAATAATGCGGGTTTCGGTTTGTATGGCAAATGCCTTGAATTATCGGCAACAACCGTTGATGCCATGCTGGCGGTAAATCAAACAGCCGTTCTCAAACTGAGTCGGTATTTTGCATGGCGGATGAGCCAGCAAGGTGGCGGCCACATTCTGAATGTGGCCTCAACGGCAGCATACCAGCCCCAACCCTTCATGGCGGCTTATGCTGCGAGCAAAGCCTTTGTAGCGCATTTTACTGAAGCTTTTGCAATGGAAATGAAGCCGCTCGGTGTTCATCTGATGGTCTTGTCGCCAGGCCGCACCGATACGGGATTTTTTAAATTGAATGGTCGTGATCTTGCTCGGAATGGGAGTGGCACCTTTGCGGCCAAACACAGGATCTCGCCTGCAACCGTGGCGCGAATTGGCCTAAGGGCTTTGTTCAAAGGGCAGCTACGCGAGATTCCGACTTTTGAAAATAAACTCTACGTCTTTTTAAATCGCTTGTTACCTAAGACGTGTGTACTGCATCTCTACAATAAGGCCATGCATAATATTTGATTCTTCATCCAATGGTTTTAGGTTGACAAGCGTGATGTGTAAAGGAAACTCAGGGCTTTTCTTTGTATCAGGCAAAGTGGTGGCACTTTGATTTAAGTAGCCCAAAAAAAGATCTTGTCTGTCTGCTAGGGCCAAGGCATTGATGTTCTGGCTGCAATGAAATAAAGGCCGCAAGCGAATGCTTTGCGGCCTTTCATTTTTAACCTCATGAAGTAGATCCAGCTACCATCGTCAGAAATTAGTCAATCGAGCAAAGTTTGCTGTGTCGTACAAACGATCTGATTTTGCTGGGTTTGAAGCAAGCACGCGAATCATGGGCTTTCTTTAAGTAGCACAAGATCTGCAGTGCCACAGGAGGAGACAAAAGCGTGTTTTTAGCCACCTCGGTTGATTGCAAGCTGACGATTAGAACGGGATGTCGTCTTCAAAGTCGTCAAAGCTTTTTGCCGGGCGTGCTGCTGGCTGTGGTGCGGCTTGTGGGGCCTGGCGTGGGGCTGCTGGGGCGCTGTATTCCTGATTGAAATCATCACCACCGTAGCCACCCTGAGCACCTTGCGAGCCACCCATGCCGCCACCTGCACGGCCGCCGAGCATTTTCATCTCGTCAGCGATAATTTCAGTGGTGTAGCGGTCTGCGCCGGTTTGCTTGTCTTGCCATTTACGCGTTTGCAGTTTGCCTTCGATGTAAACCTGGCTGCCTTTTTTCAGGTATTCACCAGCGATTTCAGCCAGGCGGCCGTACATAGTGATGTTGTGCCATTCGGTTTTTTCCTGTTTGGCACCGGTGTTTTTGTCTTTCCAGCTCTCGGTGGTGGCAATTGAGAAATTGCACACTGCGCCGCCGCTCGGTAGGAAACGAGATTCAGGGTCTTTGCCCAGGTTACCGATCAGCAACACTTTGTTTAACGATGCCATTTAGTTGGTCTCCGCAATCAGTTGTTGTGCTGCCGCTTCATCCCAGCCGTCTTGCAGGACTTTGAGCAGGGCAACACGTTCTTCAATTAATACCACGGCCTCTTTTACACCGCGAATGGCGCCTAGTTTAGCAGACAGTTCGGCCGCATTGCCCGACCAATCTTCGCCAATGTGAAACATTTGGCTCTTCACCGGCAGCGGTGGCTGCATGCCCCAGGCCACCAGCAGCCAGATCGCCATCAAGGCCGTACACAGCGCAAACACCGGCGTGGCGCTGTTGTAATGCTGGTAAAGCCAGCCAGCCAGGGCCGAGCCCATAAACATACTGGCCGACTGGCAGGTATTGTAAACGCCCATCGCCGTGCCCTTGGCGGCGGTCGGGGCGATTTTGGAAATCAGGCTAGGTTGCGTCGCTTCCAGAATATTGAAGGCGATAAAATAAACCCCAAGCCAGAGCACAATCGCCGTCAGGCTGGGCAGCCACAGTGTCATGCCCAGCTGCGCCAGCAACATCAGCGCAATGGCAAACACGAAAACTTCTTTCAGATGGCGCTTTTTCTCGCCGTAAATAATCGCGGGCACCATCAGCACAAAGCCGACCAGCACCACCGGCAGGTACACATACCAGTGATGTGCCACATCAATCCCGCCAATGTCTTTGAGCAAAAGCGGCATCACGGTAAACATCGCCATTTGCGCTGCATGCAGCGCAAATACGCCGTAGTTAAGGCGCAATAATTGCGGGTGACGCAACACCAGCGGCAAGCGGGATGTATTGGCCTCGGCATCCGAATGAAAGCGGCTGATGGCCGGATTGGGAATCACCTTCCACACGCCAATCAGCGCCGACACCGCCAGCGCCGCGGTCAGCAGAAAAATCCCCGGCAGGCCTATCCATTGCGCCAGCTTGGGCGCTGCCACCAGCGAGACGGCAAACGTCGTGGCAATGCTGGCCCCCACCATCGCCATGGCCTTGGTACGGTTTTCTTCGCGCGTCAGATCGGCCAGCAGCGCAGTCACCGCCGCCGAGATCGCCCCCGCGCCCTGCACGGCCCGGCCCAGAATCAGCCAGATAATATGGTCGGCCAGCGCGCACATGATCGAGCCCAGCGCAAACAGCGCCAGCCCGATATAAATCACCTTTTTGCGCCCAACCCGGTCAGACCACATACCGAATGGCAATTGCAGCAGGGCTTGCGTCAAGCCATAGGCACCAAAAGCCAGCCCGACCAGCGCATGGTTTTCACCGCCGGGCATTTTGCCCGCGTATACGGCAAACACCGGCAAAATCAAAAACATGCCCAGCATCCGCAAGGCATACAAACCCGCCAAACCACTGGCGGCGCGCAATTCCAGTTTACTCATCATCTCGCATTACATCCGGCTGGCCCGCAACCCGCGAAAACACGGACCACGTCATCAAGCCGCCCATTTTACCCGATTGCGCCGCATCGCCACTTTTCATGCGGCTTTTATTTGAATTAAACAGGGTATTACCATGTAGGCAATAGCTAGAAAGCGCCACAAAGCAATACCCCATACCTCATTTCTTCAGCCCTCTACCGGCACCGCCAGCCCCCGCAAGCGCACGGTGAACAAACGTACTATGTACTATCAAGCCACTGCATAAAGCGCTACAATCGAAGGCTATTTAATCGCCGGACAACGCCATGTATCGCCCAGCTTCGTTTGCGCCCGACCAACCGATGATCCGTATTCGCGGTGCGCGCACGCACAACCTGAAGAACGTCAATATCGACTTGCCGCGCGGCAAACTGGTGGTGATTACCGGGCTTTCCGGCTCGGGCAAATCATCGCTGGCGTTTGATACGCTGTACGCCGAAGGCCAGCGCCGTTATGTCGAATCGCTCTCCGCCTACGCGCGCCAGTTCCTGCAGCTAATGGAAAAGCCCGACGTCGATTTGATCGAGGGCCTCTCCCCCGCAATCTCGATCGAGCAAAAAGCCACCAGCCATAATCCGCGCTCCACGGTAGGCACCGTCACCGAGATTCACGATTACCTGCGTTTGCTCTTCGCCCGCGTCGGCACGCCCTACTGCCCCGAGCACAATCAGGCCTTGCAAAGCCAGACCGTCAGCCAGATGGTCGACCATGTACTCGCGCTGCCCGAGGACACCAAACTGATGGTGCTCGCGCCGGTAGTGATCGGCAAAAAAGGCGAAAATGCCGACCTATTTGAAGAGCTGCGCGCACAAGGCTTTGTCCGCGTGCGCGTTGATGGCGAAGTATTCGAGCTCGACGAAACGCCCAAACTCGACAAAAACAAAAAACACACGATTGAAGTCGTCATCGATCGGCTGAAAGTGCGTGCCGATTTGCAGCAGCGCTTGGCCGAAAGTTTTGAAACCGCGCTGCGCCACGCCGATGGCCGCGCGATTGCGGTGGAGATGGATTCGGGCAAAGAGCATTGGTTCTCGGCCAAATTTGCCTGCCCGGTCTGTAGCTACAGCCTGCCCGAACTCGAGCCACGCCTGTTCTCGTTCAACAACCCCATGGGCGCCTGCCCAAGCTGTGATGGCTTGGGGCAAAAAACCTTTTTTGATCCAAAACGCGTCGTCGCGCACCCCGAAATCAGCCTCGCCGCTGGCGCGATCAAGGGCTGGGATAAGCGCAATCAGTTTTACTTCCAGATGCTCACCAGCCTGGCGGCGCATTATGGCTTTGACACCGCCACGCCGTGGGAAGAGCTTGATAGCAAATTACAAAATATCATCCTGTTCGGCTCGGGCTTTGATGAAATTGCGTTTATTTATATGAACGAGCGCGGCAGCAAATTCGAGCGCGTGCATAGCTTTGAAGGCATCATCCCCAATTTAGAGCGCCGCTACCGCGAAACCGACTCCATGTCGGTACGCGAAGAATTATCCAAATACCAAAACAACCAAGTCTGCCCCGTTTGCGACGGCGCACGCTTGCGCAAAGAAGCCCGCCATGTACGTGTAGGGGGTAACAACCTGCATGCCCTATCTAGATTGGCTTTGCGAGACACACTCCACTTTTTCCAAAGCTTGGAATTAGAAGGCAGCAAGGCGCAGATTGCCGAAAAAATCGTTAAAGAAATCAGCGAGCGTTTGGGCTTCTTGGTTAACGTCGGCCTCGATTATCTATGCCTAGAGCGCAGCGCCGACACGCTATCGGGCGGCGAAGCGCAGCGGATTCGCTTGGCCAGCCAGATTGGTTCCGGCCTAACCGGCGTGATGTATGTGCTCGACGAGCCATCAATCGGCTTGCACCAGCGCGATAACGACCGACTGATCGGCACGCTAATGCACCTGCGCGATTTGGATAACACGGTCATCGTCGTCGAGCACGACGAAGACGCGATGCGCGCCGCCGATTATCTGGTCGACATGGGCCCCGGCGCGGGCGTGCACGGCGGGCAAGTGATCGCCGTTGGCACACCAGAAGAAGTGTTCAACAACCCCGATTCGATCACCGGCCAGTTTATGACCGGCAAACGCAAAATCGCGCAGCCGGAAAAACGCCGCGTGCCCGATCCAGAGCGCTGGCTGCACCTGATCGGCGCGACCGGCAATAATCTAAAAGACGTCACGCTCGAATTGCCTGTTGGCCTGATGGTTTGTATCACCGGCGTATCGGGCTCGGGCAAATCAACGCTGATCAACGACACGCTGTACAGTATCGCCGCGCGCGACTTGAACGGCGCCGGATGCGAGCCAGCGCCGTACCGCGAAGTAAAAGGTTTGGAGCATTTCGACAAAGTCATCAACGTCGATCAATCACCCATCGGCCGCACACCGCGCTCGAACCCCGCCACCTACACCGGCCTATTTACGCCGATCCGCGAGCTGTTTGCTGGCGTACCCGTTGCACGCGAACGCGGCTACGGCCCGGGGCGTTTCTCGTTCAACGTCAAAGGCGGTCGCTGCGAAGCGTGTCAGGGCGATGGCGTGATCAAGGTGGAAATGCACTTCTTGCCCGACGTCTACGTGCCGTGCGACGTCTGCCACGGCCTGCGCTACAACCGTGAAACGCTGGAAGTGCAATACAAAGGCAAGAGCATCACTGAAGTGCTGAATATGACCGTTGAAGACGCGCTCGAATTCTTCAGCGCCGTACCCACCGTGGCGCGCAAACTACAAACCCTGCTCGACGTCGGCCTCGGTTACATCCGCCTCGGCCAAAGCGCGACGACGCTATCGGGCGGTGAAGCGCAACGCGTCAAACTCGCGCTCGAACTCTCAAAACGCGACACCGGCCGCACGCTGTATATCTTGGACGAGCCAACCACCGGCCTGCATTTCCACGACATCGATTTGCTGCTCAAAGTCGTACAACGCCTATCCAGCCACGGCAATACTGTGGTGGTGATCGAGCACAATCTGGAT
The DNA here is from genome assembly GCF_009760905.1 of Chitinibacter sp. GC72. Lineage (GTDB taxonomy): Bacteria > Pseudomonadota > Gammaproteobacteria > Burkholderiales > Chitinibacteraceae > Chitinibacter. The sequence continues at coordinate 54,458 of NZ_VIRW01000009.1, forward strand.
GTAATCAAAACGGCGGATTGGGTGATCGATCTGGGCCCTGAAGGCGGCGCAGGCGGCGGCCAAATCGTCGCCACCGGCACGCCGGAAGATGTGGCGCATAATAAGGCCAGTCATACGGGGCTGTATTTGGCGAGGGCGCTGGGGATAGCGCGGGAGTAATTGGTTTATGGGTATATGGCTATAGTCAATTATTAGATTGGACTGCAGACATATACCCATACAGCACCAGCGTAGGGCGGGTTAGCCGAAGGCGTAACCCGCCAATTTAGGCGATTGATTTAAACAACAGCTCAGCGCGGGTCTTGACCCGCCCTACATGACTTTTCAATTGGGTAGAACGTTAAGCAAAAGATAAACATAAAATTGAAACTATTAAATCAATCAATTACCGTCTAAAGACAAGCGTCTCTTTGAGTGACGAATTTTCCTATCTAAGCGGGCTAGACGACAGTGTTAGAGAGTTCTTTTTTGAGATGAAAGAAGCATAGAAATTACTTTTTAGAGAATGGTAAATTGTCAGAGTCAATTACAGCTAAACAGATGCAAAACGGAGAGTTGATGATATTGAATGGGCACCATAGGTGGTGGGCTGCAATACAAACTGGATTAGGCAAGGTCGGTGTTGTTATTAGTAAATAACTAAGGAGTTTAAATGGGCGCAGAGAGCTTTAACTTTTCTTTAGTTCCTCCTGGAGTTGAGCCAGTCCTTAGAAATTTTAGTGATGAATTTGGCTCTTCGGTAGCATTTTTCTATGAGGGGAACAGCCGTAGAGGTATAGGTGAAATTTTCAAGGCTAGAGATTTTTTTGATACTTTTGAAAAAATAAATCTGACCCGCTTTGCTTTGGAAAAAAAATACTTATTTCCATTAATTTAAGAATGGAAATGATCACTTATTTTCAGGTAGAAGCTTGCCTGCCTTATCTGGCAGATTTGGCTCTGTGGCGGAAACTAGCCTATTCTTTTTATGATTATCAATTTTTTCATGCGGATATTGGGGTTTTTTCTTCAAATGCAGTTGATATCTTTATTGAAAAACTAAATTAGATAAACAAAGTCAGGCTGGCTTCATTTTTTGATAATTATGGTAACTTTCTTGAAAAAAATACATCATTGCCTGGCAATTGTTTTTACGAAAAAATTAATAGGGATGTGTTTTGAGCCCGCATAGCTCCGTATATGGCCCCCTCCCGGTTTGCAAGCATTTCTCAGCGCAGTAGGGCGTAATCGCCGAAGGCATTACGCCACCTGCATAAAACCTCAAGACCGCCTGCCACGGCGGTTTTTATTTGCCTGCAATTTGTAATCCACCACGGATTGGCGGCTATGCGCCGCGGCACATACCTACCGCAGTGTAGCCCTGAAGGCTAATTTCAAATTAACCTTCATTGATATACCCATGCCATTGCAGTGAGGTCGGCTGAAGCCGCCCCTACAACTACAGCCAATTTGGACGAGAAGCCCGTGGAGCCGCGCCGTTCGGGAAGCGGTTGGCAAGGTTTTAAGATGCGGCTATTTGAGCGTTGCGACGCTAGTGCAACGCGAGTTTGCCGCATCGCCTTGCCAATTGCTGGACGAACGGGGTTTCGCGGCGATCGGGCGCGTTAGGGTTATCAGGGGCAAGGCAAGACTGCCCCTGATTCGTCCGGCGGGCGAAACCGCCGGTTCACCGCCTGCGCCAGCAGGCTATGCCATAGCCAAACAGCCACCACATACTCGCTCGACGCAACTTAGGGGAATTAGCGCAGACCAACGATTTATGTATATACCTGCCGTAGTGTTGCTCTGAAAATTATTCCTTGATTGGCTCTAGTGGACATACCCCCACTGCCAATTAGAACAAATTGCCCGTGGAGCCGGGCCGTTCGGGAGGAGATTGGGCACGACTTAAGAAGTGCTTGTCTGACTGAGCCGATGGCGAGCGGTACATAACGCAAAAACTAATTTTTGTTTCAAATACAACGCTTTGCAGCTGAAAAACTAATTCCTATTGTCATCCCCATAAAAGCATGACAACGTTAGCCACCCTAGCAGCACTAGGGTTTTCCCCAATAAGCATAAGGCTGACGAACCAGCCAATGGATGGAGACACACCATGGAATATCCAACACCGCTAAGATTCAAACTACTCGGGCTCAGCTTAGCCACTTTACTCACATCGCACCTTGCGCAAGCAACCTGCGTTGCTCCCCCACCCTCATTAAATCTTTACCCAAATAATCTCGCCAATGACGAACATAAATTAGGCTTTATGCCCCAACTCACGACCGCTGGCTCTGATTACAGCTGCCCTCACCCATATCTGAAACCAGATGGAACTTGGGGTTATGAGATGCGTGTAGCATACAGAACGGCTACAGTGCTTAATAAGTCGATTGTTCATTCCTTATCCGATAGCGACATGCAAGCGATTGGTTTAGGTAATTTGCCTGCAAGCACAGCGCCACAATGGAGCAGCGACACCATCTACCAGCAAGGCAATAAGGTGCAATGGCAAGGTAGCGAGTACACCGCTCAGTGGTGGACACAAGGTGAAGTGCCAGGCTCATCAGCACAAGGAGCTTGGCTCAAAGCCAGCAATGCTGAATTAAGCGCATGGGATGCCAGCCAAATCTATCAAGCCAATGCCAAAGCGATTTACGACAATAAAGTCTGGCAGGCGCGGTGGTGGAATCAAAACGAAATACCTGGTAGCAATGAATGGGGTGCGTGGCAAGTCACTAATGATGCCTTACCTGCCGCGGGTATGGGACGCTTTAGCGCAGCATTAGAGCTTGAAGCTCAAGGTGCGGATTGGTTCTTAAAGATCAATGTAATGCCCGCTAAACCTAATTTAGCAGCACCATCGTATATCGAAGTACGAAAAAATGGTTTGGCGATTGGCCGCCTGACTGAATTTTCGGTGAGTGCAGTTCAATGCCAAACAGCAGACAGCAATTGCCTGCCCGGTATGTATTGGAGTGCGACAGGATCTTTGAAAGATAGCACTCCATTTACCTTGACTTACAATGGCAGCCTAAGCAATGGCGTGGGGGCGTTTTACAGCGTATGGGCTTGTACCGCAGATAGCCAATGCAGACCAACTAAACTTACTGCGTTTGCGAATCTAAGCTCCATGTATGGTCACAATGGTTACATGACATCAACCATACATCCGACCGAGCCATTTCCACTACGTGACTAATCCTTTCTGACTTCAGCCAACACAGCCTCAATCCTGACTAGATTGAGGCTTTTTATCGCTAACTCGATTCAAATCAAGCTCTTAATCTGCAGTTTTACAGCGCTTATAGCTCCAATTTGCGCAGCAACCGCGGCGCTAATTTATAGACCAACATCAATACCCCCACAAAACCGCTGCGGTATAAATCGGTTAATGCCTCAATGAGCTTGTGTAACGTCGATGTTCAACGCCAATTCCTTCCGCCTGCACCCACGCCGCTTTTCGTCGTGGATTGATATTAGCCACGCCAAATATGGCGGGCGGGTGCAGAAGGTGTCGGTGGCGGCGGATTTTACTTGCCCGAATCGGGATGGCACAAAAGGCCAACTGGGCTGCACTTTTTGCAATAACGCCGGCTTCACCCCGCAGTATGCGCGTGAGAACCCCAACAATATTGGCCTACAGCTCGATACAGGGCTGGAGTTTCTACGTCGCCGCTACCCGCGCACCACGCTCTGGGTCGCCTATTTTCAGGCGTATAGCAATACCCACGGCGAGATCGACCGTTTGATCGAGACCTCGTAGCTCCGATTAGCGCAGCGTAATCGGAGACTTCGCGGCGAAACATCAAATGGGCGATTACGCTATGCTAATCGCCCCTACCGTGCTCGGCGCAGCTGTAGGGGAATTGGTGCAGACCAACGACTTCAGGGTATACATGCCATGGTTTAACCCTAAAGATCAGCCTCAAATTGATCTGTATTAACATACCCCGTAGGGTGCACTGAACTTAGCGAATTGCACCGAATAAATACGCTAGATATTTTCTGCTGCTGTGGTTTTGCTTTGGCGCATAAACACCCATGGTATTTAGCACGGCCTGCCCGTGGAGCCGCGCCGTTTGAAAAAGTTACGACGAGGTTTTAAGCCGCGTTGTGTTTGAGCCACGCGACGTTAGCGCGTGGCGAGTTGAAGCGGCGCCTCGCCGTGGCTTTTTCAAGCGGGGTTTCGCGGCGATCGGGCGCGCGAGGGTTGCAAGGGACGGAGCAAGACCCGTCCCTTGCTCGTCTGGCCGGCGAAACGGCCGGTTCACCGCCTGCGCCAGCAGGCCATGCAATCGTTATAAATTCATGCAAACTGACGATTTTTCACATACATGCCATGGTATTACTCTGGAGATCAATTCTGCTGTTAGTTTGGTTGATATACCCAAACACTAAGTAGCGCCCGTAGCTCCGAAAGAGCAAAGCAAAATCGGAAGGCTTATGCCGCGTCATTTGGTATCTTGCATGCGTTATGCCTCTCTGCTCTCCGATTTCGCCAGGCGATCACGACTCATCCAAATTTGATATTCGAAAAATCATCCGCCACCAGTTCTAACTCACCCGATTCATGCGACCAGATATAAACGGCAGAAGAAAATTCATTATCTTCAATATCTGTGCGAATAAAAACAAGCTGGTCACCACAGCCATTGCCTGCGATGGCAACCGCCTGATCAGGGAAGAAACCACAGTCGCGATAAAAAGCCGTTTCTTTAATGATGTGATTGCAGCTACGCACAAGACGTTTTCGCTCCGATGTATCTGCAATCGGATATTGCTGCCATACATCTCCAGAGACCTCGATACTGCCGCCATTTTCTTTTTGCATGGCAAGGCGGTAAGACTCTGGGAGCGCGGCGCCTAGCGCCAGCTCGGCCGCCTGGATGTATTTTTCATCTAGATTAAAAGGCTTGTTGTTGAGCCATGAAGTTGAAATCAATGTAAGCAAAACAAAAAGGCCTTGGACGAATCCAAGGCCTTTTTACTGATGATCAATCTTGCACACGCAATCGCGCAACTTCATCACTTACGGCAAACCAAGCGCCAATGAATTAATTGCTACCGAACATCCCCAGCAATTTGTCCAGCCACTTGGAGGCGGTCAGGCGTTGCGGCATGGTGCCTTTGTAGAGCATTTCTTCAAGCTGGGCAAAAGCTTCCTTGCGCTGGCCGTTTTCGATACAGCGGGCGATTTCCTGTAAGGCCGGGTCGTCGGATTTAAAAATACCGGCTGTCGAAGTTGGTATCACCGGCTCCAGCGGCGATGGCATCGCAGGCGCCAGCGGACTTAATTCGATTTCGTCGACCGTCTCAACGGCATCAATCTGAATCTCGTCCACTTCGGTGGCGGCGATTGCATCAAGTGCGCTACCGCCCTGATATTGGGTCGTGTCATTGACGCCCGACGTATCCTGCGGAACGTCAGCGACCAGCTCAAAAGTCGGCGCTTCATACTCCACTTGGGTGGTGCTGCTATCGAGGTCAAAGTCGAACTCATGCCCGGTCTGGAGCGTAGACGGCGCGGGAGGCGACTCCAGAACTGCCACTTCATCGGGCATATCCAGCCCCGCTCCGGCGTGAAGGGCGCTGGCAAAGGCCAGATCTTCATTCTTGGCAAAGCGTGGCTCTTCTGGCAGGAGCTGAGGCTCGTTATTCAGATCAAGCGACTGGTACAAAGGATTGGCGGGGTCGATGGACAAGCCCAGCTCCTGCACATTTTTCCAAAGGGCATCGCTGGCAAACTGCAGCCGGAATGCCACCGCTTTTTCCTGAAAAGCCTCTGGCATGCCATTACGCTGGAAAATCTCGAATAATTTCATCCACAAGGCAAGGGCTGCTGGAAATTGCTGGATTTCATGACTCAGCAAATTGACCGCCTGCGGTACTAGGCCGTGATCAAGCAGTAATTGGGCTTCTTCGGTCACATTGCCCGGAGAGACCACGTCCATGTCTTCACTATGCCATTCTTCGTTCTGATCACGGTGAATCGGCGTGCCAATCTGCTGGGTATCGAGCCCGCCAAAGGCCACCGACTGGGCGTAGCCGGCGCTAGAATCAAGCCGTGATTGGGTGCGCAAATACGCGGTGGATGGCGAAATCACGGTGTATAGTTCATCCGGCTCGCTATTTCGTTCCTGCCAGCGACGCCAGCCCAAATAGAGCACCGGAATCAGCAACAGCGCCAGCAAAGGCCACAGCCAGCCCGCCAGAGCGGAATCAGCTGTTTTCGCCGTATCTTCATCCACTTGCTCATCGCTACTTTTGCTACCACCATTTCTCAGGCTGGCTAGCTGCTTTTCCAGCTCGGTCACCTGATATTTCAGCTGCAGCATCTGCGCGGCCTGATCATCCGACTCAAGCGAGAGCAGACGCTCACGCAACTGCAGCGTTTGCTCCGGGGTCAGCGTATTGGGTCTTTGCGTATCAAGATTGATTTCGGACAGACGTAATCTGAATTCGCCCGAACCGCGTGCCAAGTTCGCACTATTGGGAGTGGATGGCTCGCTTTCCAGGCTCAAACGCGGCAGGCTTTCCAGTGGTTTAGCTGCGGGCAGATCAAATTGCAGGGCAGGAATCAACGGCGCGGGAACCGGAGTCGCTTTTTGCTGCGGCATGGGAAGCTGGATACGCCAATCGCCATTCAAGCGCGCGTTGGTATTCTGTGGCAGATCAGGGTTCAGATCATAAATGGCTTCGATCATCGCCTGCTGGCGTGCTTTATCGCGCGGATAATAGCTGGCCGCAATCTTGGCAACCGAATCACCTTCTTCGCTCAGCCAGCTCCCACCGAGCGCGGGTAATTTGCGCCGGATCGTGTTTTTTACAGTGGGCAGCACCGTGTCTGTAGCTTGCTGCGTTACACCCGAGCGATATTCCGGCGGATCAAGGAAAATCCGGTAGTCCCGCTGAAAAACCCGCTCGTCTTCGCCAGGGCATTTGACTTTGACGCCCAGCGTAACCAAAGGCTCGCTGGTGCTTTCTTCGCCACGGATAAGCAGACGACCGCCGCCTACTTCGTACTGATAGACCAGGCGGGCACGACGCAAAACACCGGAGGCATTTTCATCCTGGGGTGACACCAGGCGAAAGCAGTTGGCATTCAGTTCTTCGTCTTCCGCTGCAGCCACAGTAATCGAGGCATTAAAGCGCTCGCCCAAGGCCGAGCGCACGCTGATCTCGCCCAGCATGGCCGCCTGCACGGATGAAAGGGTAAGCGCAGCCATCAGCGCCACAGCAATCTGTCGCAGCAGGTAAACAGAACTAGATTTGGCAGTCGTCAACTCGGTCAAAACAGCGCCCATCACCTAAACGATATCCAAATGGTCAAGCCCTGCCAACACATCACGCTGTTTCGCATCCGAACCATTCAGCTTGATCTGCAGACGCAAATCATTGACCGAGTCGGCGTTTCGTAATGCATCTTCATAAGTGATCCAGCCCGCTTCAAACAAATCAAACAGGGATTGATCAAATGTCTGCATTCCCAGCTCGCGGGATTTTTTCATGATTTCTTTGATTTCGTGAACTTCACCCTTGAAGATCAGCTCGGAAATCAGGGGCGAGTTGAGCATGACTTCAACCGCAGCAACTCGGCCTTTGCCCGATGCATGCGGCACTAGACGTTGCGAAACAAAAGCTTTCAAGTTGAGCGACAAATCCATCAGCAATTGCTGGCGGCGCTCTTCGGGGAAAAAGTTGATAATCCGGTCCAGCGCCTGATTGGACGAGTTGGCGTGCAGCGTGGCCATGCACAAGTGGCCGGTTTCGGCAAAAGCAATCGCGTAATCCATTGTTTCGCGGTCACGAATCTCACCGATCAGAATGACGTCCGGAGCTTGGCGTAGCGTGTTTTTCAGCGCAGCCATCCATGAATCGGTGTCCACACCGACTTCGCGTTGGGTAATGATCGAGTTTCTGTGCTCGTGCACATACTCGATCGGGTCTTCAATCGTAATAATGTGATCGTATGCATTTTCATTGCGATGGCCAATCATGGCCGCTAGCGAAGTCGATTTACCCGAGCCTGTACCGCCGACAAAAATCACCAGGCCACGCTTGGTCATAGCAATGTCTTCCAGCACCGGCGGCAGATTCAACTCGTTGAGCTTGGGTATTTCGGAGTTGATCGTCCGCAGTACCATGCCAACCCGGCCTTGCTGCATAAAGGCATTCACCCGGAAGCGCCCCATCGTGCCGGGGCTGATCGCGAAATTGCATTCCTTGTTGGCTTCAAAGTCTTCCGACTGTCGGTCGTTCATAATCGCCCGCGCCAGCTCTTTGGTGTGCTGGGCGGTCAACATCTGATTCGACACCGGTGTTACACGGCCATCAATCTTCATTGCAGGCGGAAAATCCACCGTAATAAACAAATCCGAGGCATTTTTGCTGCGCATGTGGCGCAGCAAATCGTGCATAAACTTGGCTGCTTGTTCTTTTTCCATTTTTCACCTGCCCCAGCGATTAACCTTTGAAGTTATCCGGAATGGCCGCTTTATTGCGTGCCTCTGCAACCGACACAATATTGCGCTGTACCAGATTTTGCAGACATTGATCCAGGGTTTGCATGCCATGCGCCGAACCGGTTTGAATCGACGAATACATTTGCGCCACTTTATTTTCGCGGATCAGGTTACGGATCGCCGGAATGCCGATCATGATTTCATGCGCGGCCACGCGGCCAGTACCGTCCTTGGTTTTGAGCAGCGTTTGCGAAATAACGGCCCGCAATGATTCGGACAACATCGAGCGAACCATTTCTTTTTCAGCGGCAGGAAACACGTCGACGATACGGTCAATGGTTTTCGCCGCCGAGCTGGTATGCAAAGTACCAAATACCAAATGCCCGGTTTCTGCCGCTGTTAAAGCCAGACGAATTGTTTCCAGATCGCGCATCTCGCCGACCAGCACAATATCCGGGTCTTCACGCAAGGCCGAGCGCAAGGCGTTGGCAAATGACAGCGTATGCGGGCCGACCTCACGCTGGTTGACCAGGCATTTCTTGGATTGGTGGACAAACTCGATCGGGTCTTCCACCGTCAGAATATGGCCGTATTCATTATCGTTGATGAAGTTGATCATCGCCGCCAGCGTGGTTGATTTACCCGAGCCAGTCGGCCCGGTCACCAGCACCAGCCCGCGCGGATTCATCGCTATATCCTGGAAAACTTTGGGAGCATTAAGCTCTTCCAGTGTCAGCACCTTGGACGGAATGGTCCGAAATACCGCGCCAGCACCGCGGTTTTGTACAAAGGCATTGACCCGAAAACGCGCCAGATTGGGAATTTCAAACGAAAAATCGCATTCCAGCGTGTCTTCATAAATCTTGCGCTGGCCATCGTTCATGATGTCGTACACCATATCGTGTACGTCTTTATGATCCATAGCAGGCAGATTGATGCGGCGCACATCGCCATGAACCCGGATCATCGGTGGCAACCCTGCCGACAGGTGCAAGTCCGAGGCCTTATTCTTGACCGAAAACGCTAAGAGTTCCGAGATTTCCATTTATAATTCTTCCTCTTATTCACGAATCAGGCTTGCACTTTGCTGCCGTCGGTGGCAATACTCGCAAACATCCTGACAAAGTTTTGTTCATTATGGCAACGTTATTTGAAGCATGGCAAGGCGTACAAGGCAGGATAGCTGCTGCATGCACAGCCTGCGCGAGAAATACGACAGAAATCACCTTACTGGCAGTGAGCAAAACCTTTCCGGCTCAAGATGTAAGACAATTATACCAGCTGGGTCAGCGCCATTTTGGCGAGAACTATGCGCAGGAGCTGGCCGGCAAGCAGGCTGAGCTGGGCGATTGCGCCGATCTGGTCTGGCACTTTATCGGGCCGCTGCAAAGCAATAAAACCCGCGTCGTTGCCGAATGCGCGCACTGGGTGCACACCATCGACCGCCTCAAAATTGCCGAGCGCCTATCCGCCCAGCGTCCGGCGCATTTACCGGCACTTAATCTGTGTTTGCAGGTCAATGTTTCCGGCGAGGCCAGCAAGTCGGGCATCAGCCCCGTCGAATTAATCACGCTAGCCGAGGCGATTGCCGGGATGCCGCGGGTGCAGTTGCGCGGACTGATGTGCATCCCCGAGGCAACGGATGATGCGGTAAAGCTCGCCAAACAGTTTCAAATCCTGAAACAATGTCAGCTTAAGCTGCAAGAGAACGGCTTTGAACTTGACACTTTATCGATGGGCATGTCGGCCGATTTGGAGCTAGCTATCGCGAATGGCTCAACTTTAGTACGTGTGGGCAATGCCATTTTTGGCGCCCGCCATTACCCTCAGTAGGAATTGCAATGATCATTACCTTTATTGGTGGCGGCAATATGGCCACCGCCATGATTGGCGGCATGCTGGCACAAGGATTTCGCGGCAGTGAGATTCATGTTGTAGAGCCGAACGAAGCCCAGCGGGTCGAACTGACCGCACAATACGGTATTTCAACATCAGCCCCCGGTGAGGCCATTCCGGCCAGCACAGCCATTCTGTTTGCAGTCAAGCCCCAGCAGTTCAAGGCCGTGACTGCCGAGGTGTTGCCCCAGATCGGCAATGCGCTGGTGATTTCGATTGCGGCCGGGATTCGTGTCGATACCCTCTCCAGGTTTCTCGATGGACACCAACGTATTATTCGTGTAATGCCCAATACCCCTGCCCTGGTGCAAGCCGGGATTTCCGGCGTCTACGCCAGCGAAGCGGTCAATGACGCAGATCGCAAGCTGACCAACCGGATTTTATCGTCGATTGGCGAGCAGGTCTGGGTTGACGATGAGCACCAGATTGACGGCATTACGGCCATTTCCGGCAGCGGCCCCGCTTACGTGTTTTATTTTATGGAAGCGCTACAAGCTGCAGCGCGTGCCCAGGGCTTTGCGCCCGATGTGGCGCACAAACTGGCGTATCAAACCTTTGCTGGCGCGGTCAAACTCGCACTCAGCTCGGACGATGACGCGGGTACATTGCAACAGAAAGTGACCTCCAAAGGCGGCACGACCGAACGCGCCATCAAGGCGCTGGAATACAGCGAAGTACGTACCACGATCATTTCCGCCGCCGCCGCCGCCGCCGCCCGCTCGCGCGAGCTGGGTGAAGAACTTGGCCGTGATATCGAACCCTAAGCCGTCAACCCCAAGAGGTGGAGCATGCTGACCAGCGTTCTGGATTTTCTGATCCGCAATCTGCTTGAGTTCCTGATTTTGCTGCTGCTGGCACGGTTTTACCTGCAAGCAGCTAAAGTCTCGTTTCGTCACCCGCTGGGCCAGTTTGTGCTGGCCTTGACCAACTGGCTGGTACTGCCAGTACGCAAGCTGATTCCGTCGATCAAAGGCTACGATAGTACCAGTCTGGCACTGGCCTGGATTACCGCGCTGGTGATGCATTCGGTCTTGCTGGCCATCACGCCTTGGCCATTTGATTTTTATTCCGGCTCGTCGGTGCTGGCTCTGGTTTTGTCGGCGACGCTGGAGCTGGTCAAAATGTCGTTCTATCTGTTGTTTGCTGCAGTGATTGCCCAGGTATTGATGAGCTGGCTGGCGCCATATAATCCGCTTATGCCGATGCTCACAGGCCTGACCGCTCCGTTTCTGCGCCCGATCCAGAAGATCATTCCGCCGATTGGCGGGATTGATATTTCGCCCTTGTTGCTGCTGTTGTTTATCCAGCTGGTGCTCAGCGTAGTGATTGCCCAGCTTGAGCCTTATATTCTGCAAGGCGTCAAACTCATCGGCTAGGATCCCCTAGCTCTTGGAGAGTAGGGATAGTAAGGCGGCTACATTGCTCGGGTGGACTGGGTAGCTCTGGCTACCCAAACAACCAACAAGCCAAGCAGGGGCATGACCCTGAACTCATTGCCAGATATGGACTAGCGATCAATACGTCGCTGGGTATAATCATTCTGGCTATGTGGATCAACCCGGCGATATTCGCCGTCGATAACCTCGTCCTGCGCAGGGCTGGCCGATCCGGCCGCTGGCGCTGATTTCCCCCAGGGCAGAAGTAAAATCAGCGCGATGACGTCGCCAATCAGCCCGGGGATAATCAACAGCACAGCGGCAATATAATAACGCGCGACGCTAAACAGGCTATGCAGGCCCAAACGGCCACTGCGAATGTCGTTCATCAATGTCAAGCCGATGCCCAAACGCTGGTGGCGCAACATCAGGACGCCTAGGGCAAAGCTAAGCAGAACGGCGAGAAAGGCCGGCACAACCCCCACCATGTCTGCCAGCCAGATCAGCGACATGATTTCAAGAAACGGATAAGCCAGCACGCTGGCAAAAACTAAATACGGCATGAATACTCCTTCTCAATCGCTCGTAGTATGGTGCAATTGCCCCGACCAGACCAGCGCACAAACGCTGGCACAGGGCATTATTACCGCACGGCTGGCCGCTTGTGTGAACCAAATGTGCGCGGTACAGTCTGTTTATCACTGGGAGGGTGGAATCGAATCAGCACAGGAAGTTCCATTGATGATCAAAACCACCCTAGCGATGTATCCGCAGCTGGAAAAATGGCTGCTCGAGCATCACCCTTACGATGTACCCGAAATTATCGCGCTGCCTATCGTTGCGGGAGCGCCGGATTATCTGGCCTGGCTGGCCCAGGAAAGCAACGGTGTTGAACAAGGCTCCACTCAATGATGTCGCGTTTTATTACTTGCCTGCTGATGGCACTTTTTTCAATGCTTGCCTGGGGCAATCCGGAATTTTTACCGCCAGAAAAAGCCTTTAAACCCAGCATCGTCCAGCTGGATGCCAATACGGTCGAGCTGCGTTTCGCCATTGCGCCGGGCTATTATCTGTATCGGGATCGCATTCAGGTTAGCGCTACTCCCCTTGCACTCAAAACCCAGCTGCCCAAAGGCGAAATCAAGGATGACCCGAGCTTTGGCAAGGTTGCCGTTTTTCATGAGCAGTTGATCGTCAAGCTCACCAGCCCACAGGCAATACCAAAGCAGCAGGCATTTACCATCAAATTTCAGGGTTGTGCGGAAGCCGGTATCTGCTATCCGCCACAAACCCAGATACTCAAACTGGGGGAGAGCAAAACCCCGGCGCTCAAAGCGCTGTTTGGCGCCAGCTCCGACGGTAACGCCAATAACAATACCCCCGAGTCAGCTTTTTTCGGGGGTAGTTTTTTTGGCACACTGGGGATTTTCTTTCTCGCTGGCATCGGTCTGGCGCTAACGGCCTGCATGTATCCGCTGATCCCGATTGTCTCTGGCATTGTCATCGGGCATCAGCCCGTTAAACGCTGGCACGCCTTAAGCCTGAGTTTCGTCTATGTGCAAGGGATGGCTATTTCGTATACCGCCATCGGCGTTGCGGCTGCAGCCACCGGTACCTTGCTGGTCGTCGCGCTACAGCAACCGTGGGTCATTGCGGCTTTTGCGCTGTTTTTCCTCGCCATGGCGCTGGCCATGTTTGGTGTTTTCAGCGTTCAGCTGCCCAGCAGCTGGCAGAGCCGTTTAAATAGTGCCAGCATGAAGCTGCCGGGCGGCAAATGGACTTCCGTGCTGCTGATGGGCTTGCTGTCAGCCCTGATTATTGGGCCCTGCATTGCGCCACCGCTGGCGGCAGCATTAGCCTACATCGGCCAAACCGGCGATGTATGGCTTGGCGGTGCAGCGCTCTATAGCATGGCTTTGGGTTTGGGGCTGCCACTACTGGCCATTGGCGCATTCGGCTCGACCATTCTGCCCAAAGTGTCCGGCAAGGTGATGCAAGGCGTTAAAATCATCTTTGGCATAGTATTACTCGCTATGGCGCTCTGGATCTCGCGTCCACTATGGGAACCCCACCTGGGTATCGAAGCGCCTCATCAATTGGCATTTCAAACCGTCCGTAGCAATGCCGAGCTTGATCAGGCTTTGCTCGCAGCCAAAGGCCAGGCCGTCATGATCGATTTTTATGCCGACTGGTGCGTGAGCTGTATTGAATTCGAGCGCAAAACGCTGAGCCAACCGGCAGTCCAAGCCGCGCTGAAAGATCACAAACTCATACGGGTTGATGTTACCCAGAATACCGCGGCCGATGCCGCACTACTGTCACGCTATCAATTGTACGGGCCACCTGCGCTGATTTTTTACAGCCCGCAGGGCTTTGAAATCAAAAACAAGGTGATTGGTTTTCAGGATGCGCCACAATTTCTGGCCACCTTAAGCAACAATCAATCCATCTCGTGCACCACCCAGCTTTGTTAGGATTTCATCAAATATGAAAAAATGGCTATTGTTACTGGCGCTGCTTTGTTCACCATTAAGCCAGGCCGCCGATCCATTCTGGCGCATGAGCTTGCCCGACCCACAGGGCAAAGCGCAGGCATTTGCTCAATGGCAGGGAAAGATGCTGATCGTGAATTATTGGGCAACTTGGTGCGGGCCGTGTCGGCAGGAAATGCCCGAAATGATCGCGCTGCAGAAAAAATATGGCAAAACGGTGCAATTTATCGGTATTGCGATTGATGAACCAGTACCCACCGCGCGTTTTGCCAAAGAGCTGGGCGTCAACTACCCCATTCTGATCGGCGGCAATAGTGCGATGAATATGATGCGGCAACAGGGCAATCAACAAGGCGGCCTGCCTTTTACCGTGTTTTTTGACGCCAAAGGCAAGCAGGTTGCCCAGCAGCTAGGCAAAATCAGCCATGAACAACTGGAAGCACAGATAAAAAAATACGCCCGCTAAGGGCGTATGTGGGTGTGGGGTACTCGCAAATCCTAGAAGCCGCAGAACACATCCCGCAGCATGGCAATCACCACCAGCGTGCGAATATCACCCACACGGTAATAAACCCGGTTAGCGTCTTTGCGCGTACGCAAAACGCCTTTTTCCCGCATCAGCGCCAAGTGCTGCGAAATATTCGACTGGGTCGTGCCAACCCGCTCAACAATATCCTGCACACTTACTTCCTGATCGGCCAGCACGCACAGAATCTTCAGGCGCAGCGGGTGCGACATCGCCTTCATCGCCCGTGATGCCTGGTCGATGTGCTCATCATCCATCTCTTCAATTGATTCAATCATTTTCAATTCTTTTATTTATTATGCCTAGCAGACTTGAGCCGAATCAGCTTTGTGCCAAATTACGACGATCCAACATCAGCTTGAGTTAGAATACTAACCGTGTTTGAAAACTATTCGCAACCTAGGACCGCAACTATTTTAGCAAGTTCGGCGCGAATCACCATAGGACTTTGTCATGCCACAACAAATCACTCCCGTATTACTTCTTATTCTTGACGGCTTTGGTTACCGCACTGGCGGCGATGACAACGCCATCTTGCATGCACGCAAGCATCATTTTGATCGTCTGTTCTCGCAATATCCATTTACAACGATTAACGCGTCCGAGCAGTTCGTCGGCTTGCCTGCAGGCCAGTTTGGCAATTCTGAAGTGGGCCACCTTAATATTGGTGCGGGGCGTATTGTGCAGCAGGACATCAGCCGTATCGACTGTGACGTTGCCGACAAAACGATAGGCAACAATCCGGTTTTCAAACAAGCAATTGATAACGTCAAAGCCAGTGGCAAAGCGCTGCACATTATGGGACTGATGTCCGACGGCGGCGTTCATTGCCATGAAAATCACGTGTTTGGCCTGATCGAAGCAGCAAGCCAGGCGGGAGTTAAAGACATCCGTATTCACGCCTTCCTCGATGGCCGTGATACCCCGCCGCGCAGCGCCGAACTTTACCTGCAGCGCCTGCAAACTGTCTGTGATGCAAATAACGCCCGTATCGTCGGTATTGTCGGCCGCTACTGGGCGATGGATAGAGATACCCGTTGGGAACGTGTAGAACCAGCATACAAACTGATCGTTGATGGTGTCGGCCTTTATAGCGCAGAGAGCGCAATTGACGGACTGGAAAACGCTTATAAGCGCGACGAGAACGATGAGTTTGTTTCTGCCACCGTCATCGGCACACCAACGCGCATGGAAGACGGCGATGCGGTCATCTTTATGAATTTCCGTGCCGACCGCGCCCGTCAGCTGACTACAGCATTGACCGCAGCGGACTTTAGCGGTTTTGAGCATCCGCAACGCCAGCCCAAATTTGCCTATTTCTGCACTGCGACAGACTACGGCTCGGCGTACAGCCATCCGGTAGCCTACACCAAAGAAAAAGTGAAAAACGGGTTTGGTGAATACATCGCCAGCCTGGGCTTGAAACAGCTACGGATCGCCGAAACCGAAAAATACCCGCATGTCACGTACTTCCTGTCGGGCGGCGAAGAGAAAGAATTCGCCGGCGAAGACCGTATTCTGGTGCCATCGCCTAAGGTCGCGACCTATGATCTGAAACCGGAAATGTCAGCCGCTGAAGTCACTGACAAAATGATCGCTGCAATCAATAGCAAGCAGTACGCGGCCATCATTTGTAACTATGCCAATGGTGATATGGTGGGTCATAGCGGTATTTTTGATGCGGCAGTCAAAGCCGTTGAAGCACTGGACGAATGTGTTGGCCGTGTCGTTGCGGCACAACTGGCGATTGGTGGCGAGGTGCTGATCACCGCCGATCATGGCAATTGCGAAATGATGTTCGACAAGAACTCAGGCCAGCCACACACACAGCACACCACCGATCTGGTGCCATTCTGCTACGTTGGCCGCCCTGCCCGCCTGTCACCAGGTGGTGCACTCAAGGACATCGCGCCGTCATTACTGGCCATGATGGGTCTGGAGCAACCGACAGAAATGACCGGCCAATCGCTGATCAATTTTCTGTAAATGACATAATTTGGGTTTAGTGAATGCAGCGAATCAAGTAAAGTGATGCACTCTGTCGGTATCCCGAGTCAAAGTTGTGCGTGTACGTCTACTTGCTTCGCTGCAATTCACCTGCCTGATCGCCAGCACGACCAGCTTTGCGGCCCCTGCGGCCAGTAAAGTGACCCAGGCGACCGTTTCTGAGCGAGCCGCCAAACAGGAAGAGCTCAAAGATCTGCGCAGTCAGATTCAGCAACTACAAAAAGATCTCAGCCAGAACGAATCCTCGCGCAATGAAGCCGCCGATGCGCTAAAACAATCCGAACAATCCATCTCCGAAGCCAACCGCGTCCTGAACGAGCTGGCACACGAACGCGCCTTGACCAGCAATGAGCTGGCCAGACTGGAGGCGGATATTGCCCGTACCCGGGTCAATATCCGTGCCAGCCAGCAGCGTCTGGGTAATTTACTGAAAAGCCGCTACAAGCTGGGCCAGCTTGAAGCCTGGCGACTACTACTCAATCAGAAAGACCCTAATCAGCTTAGCCGCGACCTGACTTATTACAAACATCTTGCGCGCTCGCAACAACAGCTGGCGCAACAGCTGGAAAGCCAGCTCAATGAGCTCAATGTGCTGGCCGAGCAAATCCAGCAAAAAAATGCCGAGCTGCAGGAAATCGCCAACAACAAACAGCGCCAGCGCCAGCAGTTGCTGAGTGAGCAATTGGAAAAAAAAGCGGTCGTGAGCCAGCTATCCAAAGAAATCGCCACGCAGCGTAACCAGATTCAAAAACTCGCCGCCGATGAAAAACGTCTGACCCAGCTCACCGAGCGCCTCAATGCCTTGATCCGTCAACAAGAAGCTGCGCGTGCGCGCCAACTGGAAATACAGCGGCAGCAAGTCAGAAAACGTGCCGAACAGTTGGCCAAAGCCAAGGCTGAACGCGCCGCACGGCAGGCGAAGGCCGAGCAAAAAGCCAAAGCGGCTGGCAAACCGGCGCCAACGCCAGAGCCAGCCCCTAAAGAAGAAGTGGCCAGCGTTAATGATGCGCTACCCGATCCGACACAAGCTGGAGCCAAATTTGCCTCACTCAAAGGCAAGCTGAGTTTGCCGGTGAAAGGCGTGGTGATTGGACGGTTTGGTGCGCCACGTGGCGAAGGCGGCAGCTGGAAAGGGTTGATGATCAAGGCAGGCAGCGGCCAGTCTGTGCATGCCATTGCCAGCGGACGGATAGTATTTGCCGACTGGCTGCGTGGCTTTGGCAATTTACTGATTATTGACCATGGCAGCGGCTATATGAGCCTTTATGGCGCCAACGAAAGTGTCTTGAAACGCGTTGGCGATACCGTCAAACCTGGCGATGTGATTGCCACCGTCGGCAACAGCGGTGGCATGGCAGAATCTGGCGTATACTTTGAAATCCGCCAAAATAGTCGTCCACTCGACCCATTGCAGTGGGCCAAATAACACAAATAGGAAAATCCCGGGATGTCCAACAAACCCTATAGCCGCTGGCAAAAAGTAAGTCTTTTGGCTGCGGGAGCCGGTCTCGGCGCCGTTTTGAGCTTGTCGTTCAATGCCACTGCAGACAAAGAAGCCAGCAGCAATCCCCTGCCGATTGATGAATTGCGGGCTTTCTCAACGGTATTTGGCCTGATCAAGCAAAGCTATGTCGAACCCGTTGAAGACAAAAAGCTGATCAACGAAGCCATCAAAGGCATGGTTAGCGGTCTTGATCCGCACTCAAGCTATCTGGACGAAGAAGCGTTTAAAGACCTCAAGGTCAATACCCAAGGCGAATTTGGCGGACTGGGCCTGGAAGTCAATATGGAAGATGGGCTAGTGCGGATTGTCTCGCCGATTGAAGACACACCAGCTTATCGTGCCGGCATCAAAACTGGCGATTACATTGTCAAAATTGACGATCTGCAAGTACAGGGCCTGTCGCTCAATGACGCCGTATCAAAAATGCGTGGCAAAGCAGGCACGACGGTGACACTGACCATCTTGCGCAAGGGCGAACCAAAGCCACTGGTGATGACGCTCAAACGCGCGATTATCAAAACCCAGAGCGTGAAATCCAAACTGGCCGAACCGGGCTATGGCTATATCCGCATTACCCAGTTCCAGGAAAAAACCACGGAAAACCTGGCATTGGCCATTGAAGCGCTGTACAAGGAAAACAAAACGCCCCTGAAAGGGCTGGTGCTGGATCTGCGTAACGATCCGGGCGGCCTGCTGGATGGTGCGGTCGGCGTATCTGCCGCCTTCCTGCCTAAAGACGCACTGGTTGTTTACACCGAAGGACGGACTGCCGATGCCAAAATCAAGCTGACGGCCAGCCCGCAGTATTATCAGCGCGACAGCGGCAAGGATTACTTTAAAAATACGCCCAAAGACGTGAAAACCGTACCAGTGGTGGTACTGGTCAACGGCGGCTCGGCTTCGGCTTCCGAGATTGTTGCAGGCGCACTGCAAGACCATAAACGTGCGCTGGTTGTCGGCACGCAAACCTTTGGCAAAGGCTCGGTGCAAACCATCTTGCCGATTGATGCCAAGAGCGCGCTGAAACTCACCACCGCCCGCTACTTCACGCCAAATGGCCGCTCGATCCAGGCCAAAGGCATTACACCGGATATCGTGGCCGAAGAAGCAACGCTTAACGGCAAGGAAGACAACGGTTTCCGCCTGCGCGAGGCCGATTTGGGTCGCCATCTGGATAACCCGACCGACAAAGAGGCAGGCAAAACCAGCCCAACACCAAGCGAAGCGCCAAAAGCCACCGCCAAACCGGCAGCCAAAGCCGCGAGCACTGCCGAGAGCGAAGAAAATCCGCGCGAGCTGGCATCCAAATCGGATTACCAGCTGCAGCAGGCTTTGAACGTGCTCAAAGTGCAACATCTGCTACTGAGCAAACCTGCCAGCAAATAGTCTGGCATCACCCAGCAGCTTCCCCTCCACCCCCTATACGGCGCAGCCCTATAGGGGGTATTTCATTGCAGAGCAAATACTACTTAGCCTACAAGACAATACCCTGACCATACCTAAGTAAGCATCTCTGCAAGCAAACTCCATTACATGCAAAAACCTGCTGCACAAAGCCCGAAAAAGGTTTAATCTAAAACAACGATAAGACTTATCGAGGGGGCGCAGCATGAAACAGCATCACGACGACATCAAGCACCGCGAAATTGTATTCAGTGCACAGCCTCTGGATCAGGCCAGCCAGGCCGCCCGCCTGCTCAATCGCATCCCCGGTGTTGAAAGCCAGGTTTTCGCCAGCCAGAATCGCATCTCGGTGCAATATCACATCGACGAGCACACCCTGATCGAGCTGGAGACCCGCCTGCAAGAGGCTGGCTTTCATCTGGACAACAGCATCTTGCAAAAAATCAAACGCGCGCTGGCGCACTATTGCGAAGAAGTCCATTACGACAACCGCGCGATTCCTGAGCACAATATCAAAAGCCGCGATGTCTACGTCAAAGTCTGGGAAAAGCACCCGCACGGTGATCATGACGAAACACCGGAAGAATTACGCCGCTATCTTTAAGACCCTGCACCACCTTGATATGGCTTAAGCCAAGCGAAGCCCTGATGGTTATAATCAGGGCTTCAACTTTTTCAACTTCTGTAGCGGCCCTACCATGACAGTTTGCCCAACCCGCAGCGCCCGCATCGAGCTAGATGACGCCAAATTACTGCGCTACAGCCGCCATATTCTGCTCGACGAGCTGGGCATCGAAGGGCAGGAGAAAATCAGCGCCGCGCATGTGCTGATTATCGGCGCGGGTGGGCTGGGCTCGCCGCTATCGCTGTATCTGGCCAGCGCCGGCATCGGCACGCTGACTATTATCGACGACGACGAGGTGGATCTGACCAATCTGCAGCGCCAGATTGTCCACACTCAGGCACGCGTGGGCAGCAACAAGGCCGAATCGGCCAAAGCAACGCTCAGCGCACTGAATCCCGACATCACCATCCACGCGCTTGGCGAGCGGGCCAACGATCAGCGCCTGCTCGATCTGGTGCTGGCCGCCGATGTGGTGGTCGATTGCTGCGACAATTTTGAAACGCGCCATGCCGTCAATCGCGCCAGCGTACTGGCCAGAAAACCGCTGGTGTCAGGCGCGGCGGTGCGTTTTGACGGGCAGATCACCACCTTTGATCCGCGGGTGGCCGACGCGCCGTGCTATCACTGCCTGTTTGGCGACGAAGGCGAGGCCAATGACAGCCCTTGCGCCACCTTTGGCGTCTTTGCCCCGCTGGTGGGCATTATCGGCGCGGCACAGGCTGCGGAAACCCTGAAAGTGATCACCGGCTGCGGCGATATTCTGCACGGCAGGCTACAGCTGTACGACGCCCGCACGGCGCGCTGGCGCGAAATGCGCTACAAAAAAGACCCCGCCTGCCCGGTCTGCGGCGCACGGGTTTGAGCGCATGAACGATAAACATCGCCGTCCTTCGATGCAGGACGTGGCCGATCTGGTCGGCACCTCCAAAATGACCATCAGCCGCTATTTGCGCGCCCCGGAGCTGGTGGCGCCAGGCACCGCAACGCGGATTGCCGAAGTGATGGCGAAATTGGGCTACATCCCCAGCCGCGTACCCGAAATGCTGGCCAATGATCGCAGCCGTGCAATTGGCGTCTTGCTGCCGTCGATGTCCAATCAGGTTTTTGCTGCCGTTGCGCAAGGCATTGAAGAAGTCACCGTGCCAGCGGGGTACCACGTGCTCTACGGCCATTACGGCTATGACGCCGAGCGTGAAGCCGAGCAAATTGCGCAATTATTGTCGTTTCATATCGACGGGCTGATTCTGGCCGAATCGAATCACACCGAGCGCGCGCTGAAAATGCTGGGTGTGGCAGCCATTCCGGTGCTGGAAATGATGGACTTGCCCGCCAGCCCGATTGATCAGGCCGTGGGTCTGGATCATCAGGCTGCAGCGGCAGCCATGGTCAACGCCATGCTCTCGCGTGGCAAGCGCCAGATTGTGTATCTGGCCGCCCGGCTGGATCAGCGCACGCGCATGCGCGAAAACGGTTATCGGCAGGCCATGAGTGCGGCAGGTTTAGCCAGCCATGTGATCCACACCAATGCCGCGTCGACATTTAGCCAGGGTGGCGAATTACTCGCCCGGGCGCAGGCTGCAGTGCCGCAGCTGGACGGTGTTTTCTGCACCAATGACGACATTGCCGCCGGCGCCTTGCTCGCCGCACAGGCGCAAGGCTTGCGCGTGCCGGAGGACATCAGCATTGCTGGCTTTAACCATCTGGATATTGGCCTGGCACTGCAACCGCAGCTGGCCAGCGTGATAACGCCCCGGCACGCCATCGGCCGCAGCGCGGCACAGCGCTTGATTGCCCGTATCAATGGCGAGACATTCGCCGCGCCCGTGCAAGACCTCGGTTTTGAGCTGTTCCTCGGCGGCAGCATTTAGCCCTCTTTCGGCTACACTACATACCCAGCTGCGTATTGCCTTGTAAGACAATAAAATCATTAGTTACAGCCATATACCCCTACAAAGCCAGAATACTGCTTTACCCTAAGTACAATCCCTAGTCTGATCTGGATCAAAAATGTAGCAAAAGCTATTGCCACTACAAACTGGAATGGCGCAAAATGTTACGCATAACATGTTACCAGTAACATTTTCGATTGGAGTCGAATATGAACCCCGTTAAATCCAGAATTTATGTCCTGATGGGCGTCTCCGGCTGTGGCAAATCAGCGCTGGCAACGCGTCTGGCGCACGAGCTGAACGCAGCATTGCTCGATGGTGATTTCTTGCACCCGCGCGCCAATATCGAAAAAATGGCCTCGGGCCAGCCGCTTAATGACGATGACCGCGCGCCGTGGCTAGCGGCGCTGAACGACGCCGCCTTTGCCATGCAGCGCACCAATCCGGTGTCACTGATTGTGTGCTCGGCACTTAAAAAGGCCTATCGCGATCTTCTACGGCAAGGCAATCCCAATCTGAGCTTTCTGTTTCTGGACGGCGAATACGATCTCATCGCCGCACGTTTGCAAGCCCGGCAAGGGCATTTTCAAAAGGCAGGCATGCTGCAATCACAATTTGCCACGCTGGAACGCCCGGATGCGAGCGAACCCGATGTAGTTCGCATCGACATCGCGCCGCCGCTGGCCGATGTCGCCGCCGCCGCCCGTTTGGCCATTCAGTCACAGGAATAAGATCATGGATACTTTTACTCTGATTTTCACGGCGCTGGGCTCGGTGCTGTTGCTGCTATTTTTGGTGATGAAAGCGCGCTTGCATGCTTTTGTTGCGCTGATGTTGGTGTCGATTGGTGCGGGGATTTTCTCCGGCATGCCAGTGGATAAAATTGCCGATACCATGCAAAAAGGCATGGGTGGCACCTTGGGCTTTCTGGCCGTGGTCGTCGCGCTGGGCGCGATGTTTGGCAAAATTCTGCATGAAACCGGCGCACTCGATCAGATTGCGGTCAAATTGCTCGATAAATTTGGCCATAGCCGTGCCAACTATGCACTGGGCATTGCCGGTCTGATCTGCACGCTGCCGCTGTTTTTTGATGTGGCGATTGTTCTGCTGATCGGCGTGGTGTTTGCCGTGGCTCGCCGCACTGGGGGCAATGTGATCAAGCTGGCGATCCCGCTCTTTGCCGGCGTTGCCGCCTCGGCCGCCTTTTTGCTCCCCGGTCCTACGGCGATGCTGCTCGCTTCACAAATGAAGGCCGATTTTGGCTGGATGATTGTACTGGGTCTGGCCGCCGCGATTCCCGGCATGCTGCTGGCAGGGCCGCTGTTTGGCAACTTGATCAGCAAGCATGTCACGCTGGCTTTGCCCGCCGATGTGAGCGAGCCCAGCCTTGGCAAAGGCCAGATGCCATCGTTTGGCTTTAGCATATCACTGGTCTTGTTCCCGCTGATTCTGGTGGGGCTCAAAACCATCGTGGCGCGTTTTATTGATAGCGACAGCACGCTCTATCCGTGGCTGCAGCTCATCGGCCATCCGTTTACGGCGATTCTGGCTGCCTGCATGCTAGCCATTTATGGCCTGGCACTTCGCCGTGGCATGAGCCGGGAAAAAGTCATGGAAGTCTGCAGCGCTGCGCTGCAACCAGCCGGGATTATCCTGCTGGTAACTGGCGCTGGTGGTGTATTCAAGCAAGTACTGGTTGATTCCGGGGTCGGCCCGGCACTGGGTAATGCGCTGATCGGCGCGGGTCTGCCGATTGCTCTTGCGTGTTTTGTCTTGGCGGCTGCGGTGCGGGTGATTCAGGGCTCGGCCACCGTCGCCTGCCTGACAACCGTGGGACTGGTCTTACCTGTGATCGAGCTGGCAGGCTACTCGGGAGCACAACTGGCGGCACTGTCGATCTGTATCGCGGGTGGCTCGATTGTATTAAGCCATGTGAATGATTCGGGCTTCTGGCTATTCGGCAAATTTACCGGTGCCAGCGAAGCACAAACACTGAAAACCTGGACGGTGATGGAAACCATTCTGGGTAGCACGGGTGCGGCGGTGGGGATGATTGCATTTAGCCTGCTCTAGACCAGACGCTGGCCGTCAGTGCTGCCCTGCGGGCACTGATGGCCACATCCACCAGTGGACTTAGAAAAACTCAATACCGTCGTCCAGCTCGCTCGATTCAAGCAGCCTCACATTGCCAGCCAGCTCGATCGCTTCGTTGATCGCAACGCCGCGCAAAATGGCATCAAACAGGATTTTTTCCTGCTCCATGGTGTATTGCGAACGGATTCTTTCCTGCAGTTTTAACCACTCGGCGGGTACAAACATCGCCTGACGATCGGAGACCAGTCCCGCTAGCGCGCTCAATGTGCCGCAGACATGCTCCAGCCGCTGCGAAAGCCGGTCATAAAACTGGAATGCAACTACCGATTTGATATTCTGCTCGCTAATTTGCGTGACGCGCTCTTCCAGATTTAATTCGTCGGGCAATTGATGGACAAATTCAAGCAAATCACTTTTCAAAGCGTGAATTTGTTCGGAAGTTGTGGAGAACGAAGTCGCCAGCTGATTGAGCGAGCTGCTGCTGTCCTCCATCGCGTGGCGAATTTGGGCAACCACAATCCCCAGCATCAGTATGGTCTCTTGCACCTGACTCCAGCTTAGATCTGGATTTTGTGCGGCAGAGCCGCCTTTGGGTATCTCAACCATGATGTCGGCCTTGTTAAATAACGCTGCAATACAAGCGTTATAGAAGCCATCCGGTGAGCTTGCTAAACAGATCAGCCCGCCTGCGCCACAATCTGTAACTGCAGCCGAGCAAAATCATGCGACACATCCCAGCTCTGGACGGTGTCGCTGGCCACAGCGCACAAGGCCTGCCCTGGCAAATGCCAGATGGCCAAGTGCCAGCATTCCGGATCTGTGCTGAATAATTGCCAGCCCCCCTCATCGGGCAACAGCTCAAAACGGCTCAAACCGCCGACCAAACCAGTTCCCAGCGCTTTTAGCAGGGCCTCTTTGGCCACCCACATATGATAAAAGAGACTCAGCTGCGCCTCGCCAGCCCTCGCGTGCAGCGCGGCACATTCACGAGCGGAAAAATATTGCCCGGCAATCGCCAGCACATTGCGTCTGGGCTGGATGGATTCAATATCCAGCCCCACCCGCCCTTCCCCCAAGACCACGCCAGCCCACGAGGCTGTATGTGACCATGACAATCCATCGGGTGCAGGCCAATTCACGGCCTGCGGGCGGCCACTGGCTTGCGTCTGCAGTGCAGGTTCGAGACCTTGCCCCTCAAGCAGACTGATTGCCAGATGCCGCGCAGCGCAAAATTGCCTTTGTCGTGCCGGATGGCTGATTCTGACCAGTCGCTCTTGCTGCGCCTGATCCAGCCAGTGAGCCACCGGGGGAATCTCGCTCGCTTCAGCCAGCGACATCAAAGCCAATTGCGCCATGGTTTTCCTTTCTGCATAAAAAAAGCGACCAGTACGGTCGCTTTTGACTATCGGCAAGCTTGCTCTGGTTTATACCGAGAACGACGATCCGCAACCGCAAGTTGATTGTGCGTTCGGGTTTTTGATGGTGAACTGAGAGCCTTCCAGGCTTTCCACATAATCAATTTCCGCGCCAACGAGGTATTGGTAGCTCATCGGGTCAACCAGGAGGGTGACGCCGTTTTTGCTGATTGGCGTGTCGTCTTCGTTAACGATTTCGTCAAAGGTAAAGCCATACTGGAAGCCTGAACAGCCACCGCCCGTTACAAACACGCGCAGTTTCAGATCTGGGTTGCCTTCCTCGGCGATCAGCTCGCTCACCTTCGCAGCAGCGTTATCGGTGAAAACAAACGGTAGGGGCATGTCGGTTTCGGTGGTCATTACAGCTCCGAAGAAATAATAGTTGACTAAAACACTATGGATTATCCGCTCGAACACGAGCAAGGTCAATCTGCAGCCTGCACCGCAGAGACAAATTTACGCTTTTTTCGGCTCGGTGCGCGGCACGTCGGCAGGCGATACTTCTTCGCGCTTGCCATTGTGTACATGGACCAGATGCCCTTCAATCACCGCGCCCGGGTGCATTTCCAGAGTCTTGTACGCCAGATCGCCCACAATGCGCGATTTGGCCTGCAGCTCGACATAATGACTGACTTCAATCGGGCCGCGGATTTCGCCATTCAGAATCAGGTGGCTGCACTGCACCTTGCCTTCGATTCGTGCTTTTTCACTGATCACCAGCGTGCCATTTTTTTCGTCAGCCATGCTGACATTGCCAACAATAATGCCATCAACGCGCAAACCACCGGCAAACTGTACATCACCAGTCAAAGTGGTACCGTGGCCGATCAGGCTATCAATTTTGGTGCTGCCTTTTTTCTTGCTAAACATACTGTCTCCTTAGATTTTTTTCTGGCAACTGGCCTGAACCTGATTCCCTTCTTCGCCAAAAAACTGTACGTCCATCAGCAAATTACTCGCGCCAGCGGGCGGAGCCAGCTCGCCTTCCAGCTTGGCGTAGTGCTTGGCTTTCACCGGAATCAGCGGATCAAGCCCCTGACTGATCCGGCCTTTCTTGCCCGCATCCAGATATTGCAAATTAACCTGCAGGCGGCCAAGTAGTTCGTCAGTACGGTTCGTCCCCTGCACCAACAGCAAGCGGTAGCGGTATTTCCCCGGCTCGATGGCTTGCAAATCGCAGGCCACAAAATTGGCGATGCGCGAGCGATCATTGCTTTGCAGCAGCGATTCAAAAAACGAGACCGTTTCACGCATAGCGGACAGGTCCTGCTGCGCCTGATTTTGCTGGCGCACCAAGGCATCGCGTTCGGAGCTTAGAATGGTCACTTGCTGCGCAAGCAAAGCCGACTGCGCCGCCAAGGAAGCAATCTGCGCCTGCGTTTTTTGCGTCGAGGATTGATGCTCGGATTGCACCTGCGCTTGCAGGGTGAGCAACTGACGTTGCCCCAGCCAGTATCCGGCTGCAAGCATTGCCAGCATTAGGCTAGCGAGCAATACCCACCGAAGCAATATGCGCCGCCAGCTGTCTTGCGGCCGCAGAGCCAGCGGCGCGGCGGTAAGCCGCGCCCGGTGAGCCCGATATAAACGCTTGATCGGCATGCCCGATTATGGCAACAAAGGGACAACGTCCAGACCGTGCTGCTCTGGCAAACCAAACATCAGGTTCATCACCTGCACCGACTGACCGGAGGCGCCTTTAACCAGATTATCTTCCACCACCAGAATCACCAGCAAATCACCGTTACCTGGGCGATGCACCGCGATCCGTGCCGTGTTGCTGCCGCGCACTGAACGCGTTTCCGGGCATGAGCCAGCAGGCATCACATCGACAAATGGCTCGCCTGCAAAGCGCTCTTCAAACAGTTTTTGAATATCAGCCGCTTTGCCAGCTTCGGTTAAACGCGCATAAATCGTCGAGTGAATACCGCGAATCATTGGCGTGAGGTGCGGCACAAAAGTCAGCTCAACCGGTGCGCCGTGAATTGCCGACAAGCCTTGCATGATTTCGGGTGAGTGGCGATGACCTTTGACGCCATAGGCTTTGAAATTGTCAGCGCTTTCAGCAAACAGCGTACCCACTTCGGCTTTGCGACCCGCACCAGAAACGCCGGATTTGCAATCGGCGATAATCCCGCTCGTTTCAATGAGTTTTGCACCATTTTCGATCAGCGGCAGCAGGCCAAGCTGGACTGAAGTCGGATAGCAGCCAGCCATGCCAATCAAACGGGCCGATTTAATGGCGTCACGGTTCACTTCCGGCAAGCCATACACCGCCTCAGCCAGCAGATCGGTGCAGCTATGCTCCATTGCGTACCACTTAGCGAATTCTGCCGGGTCTTTCAGACGGAAATCTGCGGCCAGATCAATCACTTTAACGCCCGCTTCAAGCAATTCGCGCGCTTGTGCCATCGCAACGCCATGCGGCGTGGCAAAGAACACGACATCACACTCAGTCAGCTGAGCTTCTTCAGGGTTAGAAAAGGCAATCTCAACACGGCCGCGCAAGCTAGGGAACATCTCGGCTACTTTCATGCCGGCTTCTTTGCGCGAAGTAACAGCACGCAGCTCTACATCAGGGTGACGCGACAAGAGTCGCAATAATTCAACACCGGTGTATCCCGTACCGCCAACAATCCCTACTTTGATCATGCCTTTATCCTCAGTAAATATCAGCACGATCATAAAACAAAAAAGGGGTCAGGTGTTAGGTGTGAGACGCAAAACCGGGGCGTAAAGGAGAAAGAATTGCAAAAACGGCGAGTAATAAAAAAGCCACCCCGAAGGATGGCTTTTCTGCAGAACCCGAAAAACGAATTAACGTTTTGAGAACTGTTTGCGACGACGCGCGCCACGCAGACCGACTTTCTTACGCTCAACTTCACGAGCGTCACGAGTAACCAGACCTGCTGATTTCAATGCTGGCTTCAGAGCTGCATCGAATTCGATCAAAGCACGAGTAATACCGTGACGAACCGCACCAGCTTGGCCAGATTCGCCGCCGCCGACTACGTTTACCATGATATCGAAAGCTTCGAGGTTGCTAGTGATTTCCAGTGGCTGACGAACGATCATGCGGCCAGTTTCGCGAGCGAAGTACTGATCCAGATCTTTACCGTTTACCACGATATTGCCAGTACCTTTGGTGATGAACACACGAGCAACTGAGCTCTTGCGACGACCGGTACCGTAGTTGTATTTACCTACCATGATGCAATTCCTTTAGTTCTGCTTAGATAGCAAGAGATTTAGGTTCTTGCGCGGCGTGCGGATGTTCGCTGCCTGCGTAAACTTTCATCTTCTTGATCATTGCGTAGCCCAATGGACCTTTTGGAAGCATGCCTTTAACAGCAAACTCCAAAGCACGGCCAGGGAATTTGTTTTGCATTTCAGTGAAGGTACGCTCGTAGATACCACCTGGGTGACCCGTGTGACGGTAGTATTTTTTCGATGTAGCTTTATCGCCAGTAACGCGGAGCTTGTCTGCGTTTACCACAACGATGTAGTCGCCAGTATCGACGTGCGGGGTGTATTCAGCTTTATGTTTGCCACGCAGGCGTTTGGCGATCTCGGCAGCGAGACGGCCCAGCACTAAGTCTGTGGCGTCCACAACGAACCACTCGCGCTTCACCTCGTGCGGCTTGGCAGAAAAGGTTTTCATGACTGCTAGTCCACGTTTTTGATTTTGAGAAAGTCGAGAATTCTAACGAAGAAGTGAGCACCCTGTCAAAGAGTTTATTCAATCGGTGTGCAGATACGGGACGGGGGCAAAAAAAACGCAATCCAGTTTGACCCAGATTGCGCGAAATCCACCAAAAATGGAGGATGGAGGAGACGACACCAAGCAGGCCTGATGTCACCGCCGATTATCTATGACATATCCACGTAAGGCAAGCGGATTTGGTGCAACGCGATAAACGGGCGCACCAAAAAGAGTCGGCACAGATCTACAGGCATCGGAACTGATTTACCGTTAAAATATGAAAACCACCGATCAAACCGCCGCGTAAGGCCAAAAGGAGAAACACGTGAAAGTTCGTGTCAAATGGGTAGAGGAAGTAAGTTTTCTGGCGACATCGGAATCGGGTCACGCCGTACTGATGGATGGCCCGCCAAGCGGCGGTGGCCGTAATCTGGGGCCGCGCCCAATGGAAATGCTGCTGATGGGCATGACCGGCTGCTCGACTTACGATGTGATCCACATCCTGAAAAAAGGCCGTGCCGACGTGCGTGACTGCGTGGTTGAAGTTGACGCAGAGCGCGCAGAGACCGACCCCAAGGTATTTACCAAGATCCATCTGCACTTTATCGTAACGGGCAAAGCGCTCAAGCCTGAAGTGGTTGAGCGGGCCATCAAGCTCTCGGCTGAGAAATATTGTTCGGCGTCGATCATGCTGGGTCAAGTCGTACCGATTACGCATGATTTTGAAGTCCGCGAAGCCAACTAAGTCTTTCTCGACTGATCGTCCGATCAGTGCGGCTGGGCTGTGGCGGCCAGACTCTTGCGAAAGAAATACGCCGCCACCAGCACGCCTGCCACCCCCAGTAGCGTTAGCAAGATAATCATCCAGGTCTGGCGACGCCCTGACTGCATCGAGCGCTGTACCGCCTGCTCGACAAATTGCTCTTTGAAGTGGGCATGCTGCGCCAGCGCCGTGGTCAGACTCTCGCCAGCAGGCTTCCACTCGCTTTCGACCACCACGACTGCAGCTTCCCGCTGATTGGCATTGGAATGGTGCAGCACTTTTTCCAGCGCCGCCAGGTATACCTTGAAGAGCCGGATATCCTGCTCGATCAGCTCTTTGTCACGCTGATTAACCACCAGAGTGCGCTGATACTCATCGAGCAAGCTCTGGGTTTCGGTGATATTGCGCCGGATGGTGGCCTCATGTGGCGCTTTTTTTGCCGTCTCGGCGTACGAGAGATGATACAAAGCGTTCACGCGAATCAGCAGAAAATCACGCTCGATCCCGGAAAGAATGGCCAGACTGCGGATAATGCTTTCGTCGGTAAACTCCAGATCGTCGGCCATGCGTTGCGTGCTGAGCACACCAATCAGCCCGATCAGGATCAGCGCTGAAATCGCGCCAAATACAATGGCCAGAAAACGCTGATTGACCGTTTTAGCCATAACGCCGACTAGGCCCGCTCCTGCTCTAACTGAATATAGTGCGCATCAATCTGCGGCGCAGTAATTGCATCCACTACGGTTAAATCACGCACAGCAAGGCGCCGCAAAGCCACGCGCCCGGCAAAATAATGCATGACGCAGGCATAAAGGCCATGCGCCAGGGCAATAAACACAAAGCCCATCGCCACCAGCACATGCAGTTGGCGCACAAAGCCCATGGCTTGCGGGTTGAGCGTCATCGGTACGGTCATGCCCAGCACACTTTGCCCGGCCAGATAGGCCACACTCAGCAACACGCCGCTGCAGGCCAGAAAGCCGATCAGGCCATACAGCAAGGCATGCATCACTTTGGCCACCAGCACCTGCGCTTCATCCTCGCCACACGGCGCGGGCGCACCATAGTGGCTTAGCACCAGCAAACGCAGCAGGCTCACGCCGAAGCTCATTTGCCCCAGCACCGAATGCGCCTGCAACCAGAACGCATGGGCGCTACTGCCACGGCCAAACCATTGCGCCAGCCCCAGCGCCAGCACGATTCCCAGCACCAGCAGCACCGTCAGCCAGTGCATCAGAACCGAGAACGGATGATACTGCTCTGCCTCTGGTTGAATATTCGGGGTCATGGCAAGTCGATATCCGTCGGGTTGTTAATTTTGCCATCAGTTTCGGAATACAGCCATGCGTAGGGCAAGCCGATCAGCAAAGCGCCGCCCACAATATTGCCCAGCGTGGCCGGAATCAGATTCAGCGTCACAAAATCGGTCACCGCCAGATCGGCTCCGGCCAGAATCGCCGCCGGAATAAAGAACAGATTGGCAATACTGTGCTCCATCCCCAGCGCGACAAAAGTCATTACCGGTGCCCAGATCCCCACCATGCGCCCCAGCGTATCCTTGGCCGAATAACCCTGCCAAGCCGCCACACAGACCAGCATATTGGCCAGCACGCCTTTCATAAAGACCACCTGAAACGGCTGGTGAACCTTGTGTTCGGCCAGATTGATAATGTAAGCCGTCCAGGGCTGATGGGCGCTGAGCAGGCCGGTCATATAGGCAAATGCCCAGGCAGCAAACAGCGCGCCACACAGATTGCCCAGATAAGATACACCCCACACCCGCACCACTTCCTGCAGGCGCACCTTACGGCGATACCAGGGCACCATTTGCGTTGCACAATTGGAGGTAAAGAGATCCGCCCCGGTGAGCACAACCGCAATAAAGCCAATCGGAAAGACGGCGCCAAACAGCAATTTATCCAGCCCGGGGTTTTCAGCCAGCAGTTTGGTTGCGCCCCCCGCCACCACTACGGCCAGCAAAGCGCCCAGCGAAATAAAAATGCCGCCCAGAAAGGCCATCACCAGCAAGCGTGGAGGCCGCAGCGCGGCTTTGCTGAGCGCAGCGTCGTCGATGTAATTGACCAGATGGTCGGGGCTTAAAATATTGGAAGCAGCCATTTATTCTTACCAGCAAGACATGCAGAGATCATATTCTAGGCGCTTAGCCAGCGCAAAAGATCACCACAATTACCTAAAACCAGCAAAAAGAGCCGAACAATCGGCTCTTTTTGCGGCAAATCAAACTTCTGCGCCCTGTACTAGCGGCCTGCTGCGCTCAGGGCCACATTGCCCAGCTGCGCCTGCTTTTTCGCCAGCTCGCGATTAACAAACAGCTTCATCGCCACTGATACGGCAAAAGCAAACAGGAAGATGGCTGCAAACACCACCGTCATGGCTGCGTAGCTACCTGATGCTTCACGCAGGAAGGATGCGAACGACGAGCCCACTAGCCCTGCCATCGCCCAGGCAGTCAACACATAGCCGTGGATCGCACTCACCTGCTTGGTGCCGAACAGATCACCAATATACGCGGGCAAGGTTGAGAAGCCGCCGCCGTAGCACGTCATGATCAGATAGAGCACCGCCTGAAACACCAGCGCGTCGCGCATTGAAGGCAGGAAATAAAATGCCACCACTTCAATGGTAAAGAACGTGATGTAGGTATTCGGGCGACCCAGATAATCTGACATCGTCGCCCAGACCAGTCGGCCGCCGCCATTAAACAGCCCGATCATCCCGACCACGGCACCCGCCGCCAGCGGGCTCATGCCAGTGACTTCCTGCGTCATCGGCGAGGCCACCGAAATCACCGCAATCCCGCAAGTGATATTAATAAACATCATGATCCACAAACCATAGAATGGTTTGGTTTTCACCGCCTCATTGGCCGTCATCGGCATCAGATCCATCGCCACTTTGGCTTTACCGGAGGCCTGGCTTTCTTCAAAGCCAGCCGGTTTCCAGCCTGCAGGTGGCGGCTCCAGGTAGCGGGCCGAGGACAACATCACCACCGCGTACAAAATACCCAGCGTGTAGAAAGTATTGGCAATCCCAACGGTCTGGATCAGCTCGGCCATCAGCGGCGCGCCAAAGAAGGAGGCAAAGCCAAAGCCCATAATCGCCAGCCCGGTCGCCAGACCACGACGATCAGGAAACCATTTCATCAGCGTAGAGACCGGCGTGACATAACCCGTTCCCAGACCTACTCCACCCAAAACGCCGTAACACAGATACAGCATCCAGAGATTACCGATCGAAACAGCAAAACCCGCACCGAGCAAACCCAGCGACCAGCAGATGGCTGAAATCGTGCCAGAAAAGCGCGGGCCACGTTTTTCGACCACATGCCCCATGACCGCCGCCGACATGCCCAGCATGAAAATCGCCAGACCAAAGGTGAAGCCGACTTCTTTCAGACTCCAGCCAAATTGCGCCATCAAAGGTTTGGAAAAAACGCTCCATGCATATACGGAGCCAATCGAGATATGAATCCCGACCCCTGCTGCTGCCATTAACCACCGATTCTTAGCCATCACGACCTCCAGTCACTGAAATTGCGCGGGTCTTTATTGATTTGATAAAGATTTTTGCGTCAGGACTAGATTGCCATTTTGCTTACGAGCACATCTTGACTGTAATCAACAAGGCACTATTACACAGAGGCGGAGATCAAGCCGGATGGAATAAAGATGAATCAAGGCGACTGGGGTATTGCCATACAGCGATTAAGCAGCAATAGCTCCATGGCAATACCCCCATCAAGACTCTGATTTAAATGCGGTAGGACAAACTGGTCATCACTTTGGAGGTGGCGCTCATCAGCTTCACCACCGGCATGGGCAGTGGCGCTGCGCCCAAGGCGATGGCCTGTTCGGCGTGGCTGGTTTCATCAATGGCCATTTGCGTCACAATCGCGCGGCTTTTGGCGTCCTGCTCGGGCAACTGCGCCAGATGGCTTTCTAGGTGCGCCGTAACCTGGCGCTCGGTCTCGGCCAGAAAGCCCAGATTCCATTTATCGCCAATCAGCCCTGCGGTCACCCCCATGGCAAACGAACCGGCGTACCACAGCGGATTGAGCAGGCTGCGATGGCTGCCCAGCTCATCGAGCCGCTGCCGCGTCCAGGCCAGATGCTCGACTTCTTCAGCCGCCGCCTGTTTCAAAGCCTCACGCGCCGCAGGCTCGCGCGCGGTGAGCGCCTGCCCCTGATACAGCGCCTGCGCGCACACTTCGCCGCAATGATTCACCCGCATCAGGCCTGCCGCGTGGGTTTTTTCTGCCTCGCTCAGCTCGACCTCGGCCAGCTCGCGATCAGGATGAGGGCGAACACTCGTCGCGGGGGCCGCCAAAGTGCGCAAAACCGTGTCGAATTCGCCAATTAATTGGTCCAGAGTGGGTAGTTTGAACATGAGTGAGCTCCATCAGACGCACAATTCTACACCGCTGCCGTGGTATGATTCGTTGATATTTTTCATCTTTGATTCCGCTTCGGAATTCCAATCAGCAGGACGCCCCATGAAACGCTTTGTCGCAGCCGCCGCACTGGCACTTTCTAGCCTGGCCGCATTCGCAGCCAACCCGCAAATCGAAATGGTGACCTCCAAGGGCAAAATCGTCGTCGAGCTTTATCCGGAAGCCGCGCCCAAAACGGTGGCCAACTTTCTGCAATACGTCAAAGCCAAGCATTATGACGACACGGTTTTTCACCGTGTGATCAATAATTTTGTCGTCCAGGGCGGTGGGTTTAACGCGCAAATGGAGCAAAAACCGACCAAAGCCGCGATTGAAAACGAAGCCCAGATGGCTTTCGAGAAAGGCCTGAAAAATGACCGGGGCAGCATTGCCATGGCGCGCACCGGCGCACCACACTCGGCCACCAGCCAGTTCTATTTCAATCTGGTCAATAACGACTCGCTGAACTACCCTTCGTTTGACAAATGGGGCTACACCGTTTTTGGCAAAATTGTCAGCGGGATTGAAGTGATCGACCAGATCGCCAAAGTACCGACGCTGCCGGGCGATGTCCCCGCAGAAGCCGTCAAGCTGATCAGCGCACGCGAGCTGCCCGCCAAACCGGGCAAAGCGGCGTCCAAAGTCGCGGCGCCCAAAGCCAGTAAATAATTCAAATCCATCTTCATACCGACAGGAGAGACTCTGATGAGCAAAGTAAAACTGAGCACCAGCAAAGGCGATATCGTTCTGGAATTGAACGCTGAAAAAGCGCCGATTACCGTGGCCAACTTTCTGCAATACGTGAACGACGGCCACTACGATGGCACGATTTTCCACCGCGTGATTGATGGCTTCATGATTCAGGGCGGCGGTTTTGCACCGGGCATGAAAGAGAAAAAAGACGGCCGCGCCAGCATCCAGAACGAAGCGGACAATGGCCTGAAAAACGATATTTACACCATCGCCATGGCGCGCACGCCTGATCCACACTCGGCTTCGGCGCAGTTCTTTATCAATGCCGCCGACAACGACTTTCTGAATTTCCGCAGCAAAACAGCACAAGGCTGGGGCTACGCGGTATTTGGCGCGGTAGTGGAAGGTCAGGACGTGGTGGATGCCATCGAGAAAGTCAAAACCGGCAGTAATGGCTTTCATCAGGACGTCCCCAAAGAAGACGTGATCATCGTCAAAGCCGAAGTGCTGGCTTAATTACCCTGAAGCGACATCCCAACAAGGCGCAGTATTCTGCGCCTTGTTGTTTTCTGACGGAGTTGGCCATGGCTTTTTCTGCGACAGAACGCCACACCTTGCTGCAACTCAAAGGCGTTGGCCCCACAGTGATCACCCGTTTGGAACAGATGGGAATTGACTCCCTGGCCACGCTGAGCCAGCAACACTGTGCTGATCTTGTTGCGCACGCTGCGGCCATGCTCGGCAGCAATTGCTGGAAAAATAGCCCGCAAGCTCGCAAAGCCATTCAAGCGGCGATTGAACTGGCACAGCGCACTACACCCTAGAAGTGTTTCATGTCTGCACGCACACTATTTATTTCCGACTTGCACTTATCCCCCGCCGACCCGGCCACCGTGGCGGCTTTTCGGCATTTTCTGGCGCACACCGCCAAGCAGGCGCAAGCACTGTATATTCTGGGCGATCTGTTTGAATACTGGCTGGGCGACGATCAGCTGGACGACGACTTTTATAGCGGGATAGCGCGCGAGCTGGCGCAACTGGCCGACAGCGGCGTGGCACTGTACTTTATGGCGGGCAACCGGGATTTTCTGCCCGGCCAGCGCTTTGCCCGTGAGGCGCGCCTGCGCATCATTGCCGACCCGAGCGTGATCAACCCTGCCGGGCAAGCGCTGCT
Organism: Chitinibacter sp. GC72; assembly: GCF_009760905.1. Lineage (GTDB taxonomy): Bacteria > Pseudomonadota > Gammaproteobacteria > Burkholderiales > Chitinibacteraceae > Chitinibacter. The sequence goes on from NZ_VIRW01000009.1 coordinate 90,913, forward strand.
GCTGGCGCATGGCGATGCGTATTGCACCGACGATCTGGCCTATCAGCGCTATCGCAAGCTGGCGCGCAACCGGCTAGTGCAATGGATCTGGCTGCATCTGCCACGCCGGATGCGCGACCGCGAAGCGGCCAAATTGCGGCAAAAATCGCAAGCCATGAACCGGCACAAAGCCATGATGATCATGGATGTGAACGATGTAGCCATTGAAGCCGCAATGCAAAAATGCACCTGCCAGGTATTGATCCACGGCCATACGCACAAGCCAGCTGTACACATATACCCATCAGGTACGCGCTATGTATTACCCGACTGGCATCAGGGGCAAGGCGGCTATCTGCTGCTGGATGGCGCTAGGCTCAGCCTACATCGGCTCGATGGCCAGCCGCTTACTGCGCCAGTTCAACCTTAACCCAGACGCTATAGCGCGTCAGGCTGGCGCGCTGATCAACCCCGGCCAAGCGGCGCCGATCACTGGAGCTTTCGGCCTGAGTCTCGCCAATGGGCAGCCATTCGCCCAGCCGGCCTTCCACTTCGCTATACACCTCATGCACATTAACGCGGCCATCGCGCTGCAAGCTGCTGGCCTGCGGGGCAATTTTCAGGCTGATACGCTGATCGCCCAATAGGGCCGGGGCAACATAATACCCGCTGCCCGCCACCTGCCAGACACCGCCGTATTGGCGTATCTGGTAAGCCGGGCGGTGAATAAAGCTCAGTTGCGGCACAAAGCGCTGCTGCCCCAGCATAATCATCGCCGTACCGCCATCGAGCGTGCGCAAAGTCTGCTGGCTGACTGCCGTGCTGCGGCCCTGTTGCTGCTCCAGCCCGAGATCAAGCCGGGCCTCGCTTCCCTGAGCACCAATCACCACCCGGCCTTGTGCATCGAGTGCCTGCACTTGCCGCTCGGCCAGCGAGCGCTGCTCGACGGTAATCGTCAAACTGCGCACCGGCTGATCCAGCTGCGCGGCCAGCGCTCGAATTTTCCGGTAGCTGGCTTCGTCGGGCGCGGTGACAATAATCTGGCCGGAAAACGAGCGCACCGCCGCAGCCGGAAAAGCATCCTGCAAGGCCGCAGCCAGCTGCGTCGCCAGCTGGTGCCGGGGCGTAAAGGTCTCGACATATTCGGCGCGCAATGTCATTGACATACCCAGCATGAGTATTGCCATACAGCCAATAATCAGTTTGCCATTCATAAACATACCCCAATCAGTTGATCGGCAACATCATTACCGCACGCCCGTCTGTCTCGCAGATTAAGCAGCCCAAAGCGCCGCCGGGGGCTAGACTGGATAATCAGCGCTTTGGCTCTATGCTCATCATGCCCATTCAATCCGCACCAGCATCTTCACCCACGCCCGCACTCAGCCACACCCACGCGCTGGATGTCGAGGAGATTAGCACGCGATTGGGCGTTACGCCCGCGCAAGGGCTCGATGCCGCCGCAGTACGGCAGCAGCGCAGCGTATTTGGCGACAATACCCTGCCACAAACGGCCATCCGCAGCCGCTGGCGAGTGCTGATCAGCCAGTTTCGCAGCACACTGATTCTAGTGCTACTTGGCGCAGCGCTGCTCTCGGCGCTGATCGGCAATCTGAAAGACGCCGCTGTTATTCTGACCGTGGTGCTGATTAATGCACTGGTGAGCTTTTATCAGGAATATCGCGCTGAACAAAGCCTGTCGGCGCTCAAAGCCATGCTGCCGCCGCAAGCTTGCGTGCGACGGGAGGGCTTGCGCTGCAACGTCGATGCCAGCGAGCTGGTGCCCGGCGATATTGTGCTACTGGAAGCCGGTGATCGCGTCCCCGCCGATGGGCGGATTATCGTCGCGGCCGGGCTGGAAATTGACGAATCAACGCTCACCGGCGAATCGATCCCGACGCGCAAAGACGCTGGCGCGGCGCTCAGCCAGAACACTACGCTGGCCGAGCGGCACAATATGGCCTACATGAACACACTGCTCACGCGCGGCCGAGCCGAAATCATCGTCAGTGCCACCGGGCTGGCGAGCGAAATGGGGCAGATTTCGCTCGCGCTGGCCAATAGCCGGGAAGCGCCCACCCCGCTGCAGGAGCAGCTCGACCGGCTGGGGAAAAAACTCGGCCTGATCGCCATTGTGCTGGTGGGCATGCTGGCGGTGCTCGAATGGCTGCGCGGTGAGCAACTGGCGCATATCGTCATCAATGCCATCGCACTGGGCGTCGCGGCCATTCCTGAAGGTTTACCGGTGGTCGTCACGGTGACGCTGGCGCTGGGTATGCACAAAATGGCCAAACAGCACGCGATTGTAAAACGGCTGGCCAGCGTGGAAACGCTGGGCTGCACCACGGTGATCTGTTCGGACAAAACCGGCACGCTGACGCTAAACCAGATGACCGCCCGCACGCTGTGGTATCAGCAACGCCATTTTGCGATTAGCGGCCAGGGCTATCAGCCCGCAGGCGAAGTCACCGCGCTAGACGCCGCTCCGCTGCCGGACTTTTCCACGCTGAGCAGCGCGCTCACCGCCTGCAACGACAGCCATCTGAATGGCGAACAAGTGATTGGCGACCCGATGGAAGCGGCCTTGCGCGTGCTGGCGGGCAAGCTGTCCGCGCCCATCGCCAGCCCGGTGCGGCTGGCCGAGGTGCCGTTTGACAGCAGACACAAATACATGGCGACCTTTCATGCCGACGCCGGGGGCATACTGCTCTACGTGAAAGGCGCACCCGATGTACTGCTCAACTTGTGCAGCCACATCCAGCTGGCCGATCGGGTGCAGCAGATGGATCAGGCCGGACGCGAAGCGGCGCTGCAGCATTATCAACAATTGGCTGCTCAAGGCTTGCGCGGTTTGCTGATTGCCTACCGCCAGCTCACGCCAGACCAATCTGCGAAGTTTGCGCAGCAGGGTGAGCGGCGCGATGAGCGGCACGATGAACAGGCCGCGCAGATGGCGCACGTGCAACATCTCACTTTGCTCGGCCTGATCGGCCTGCAGGATCCACCGCGTCAGGAGGCTGGCCGCGCCATTGCGCACTGCAAGCAGGCAGGCATTGCCGTCAAAATGATCACCGGCGATCATCAAACCACGGGGCAGGCCATCGCCAATCAGCTTGGGCTGACGGGGCACTGCATCACCGGCGCCGAGCTGGACAGCATGAGCGACGCGGAGCTGGCGGCCAAAGTTGACGAGATCGCCGTCTTTGCCCGCGTCTCGCCCGCACACAAGGTAAAAATCGTCGCCGCACTGCAAGCCAAGGCGCATGTTGTGGCGATGACGGGCGATGGGGTGAATGATGCTCCAGCGCTCAAAACTGCCGACATCGGCATTGCCATGGGTAAAAACGGCAGCGCGGTCGCCAAGGAAGCCGCCACCATGGTGCTCACTGACGACAATTTCGCCACCATCGTCAGCGCCATTCATCAGGGGCGCACGCTGTATGAAAACATCCTGAAATTTGTGCGCTTTCAGCTCTCAACCACCATTGGCGCGGTGCTCACGGTGTTTGTCGCCCCATTGCTGGGCTTGCCCGCGCCTTTTACGCCGATCCAGATTTTATGGATCGCCATCATTATGGATGGCCCGCCAGCGATTTCGCTCGCGCTCGACCCGGCGCGCGACGACATTATGGCGCAAGCGCCGCGCAGCCAATCCGAAGCAGTGCTGACCGCGCCACGGCTGAGCCGAATTTTGGCCTACGGCGCAACGATGATGGTTGGCACACTCGGTGTGTTGGCGTGGGAATTACAGCACGGCAGCCCCGAGCGCGCGGCAACGATGGCGTTCACGACCTTTGTGCTGTTTCAGTTTTTTAATGTGTTTAACGCCCGCAACGAGCGCCACAGCGCGTTCAACGGCCATTTTTTCACCAACCGCATGCTGTGGATGTCGCTCTTGGCGGTACTTAGCCTGCAAATCATCGCCGTGCATTGGCCGATTGCGCAAAGCCTGTTTCATACCCACGGCATGGCGTGGAGCGACTGGCCAATCTGCATCGCCGTTGCGTCCAGCATTTGGCTACTAGAAGAAGGCCGAAAATGGCTGTTTCGGCTCTGCTGCAGAGCATAGGGTATAGGGCTATAGATCAGACTGTATAATAGCTACAACACCATACCACCCATGGTATTTTATACAGGTAAGAGCAGAGCCACCGCTTGCGCTTCAACCGCATCGCCCTCGCCCACCGGGCCAAGCTTTTCGTAAGTCTTGGCTTTAACATTGACGCAGCTCGGGTCAATTCCCAAATCAGCGGCAATATTGGCGACCATGGCCGGAATATGCGGCGCCATTTTCGGCTGCTGAATCAAAATCGACGCATCAATATTGCCCACGCGCCAACCGGCAATCCGCACTCGATCCACCGCCTCGCGCAGCAGCACGCGGCTATCGGCGCCCTTGAACTCGACCGCAGTATCAGGAAAATGCCGGCCAATATCGCCCAAGCCTGCGCCGCCCAAAATCGCATCGGTAATCGCATGCAGCAAAGCATCAGCATCCGAATGGCCGAGCAAGCCTTTTTCATAGGGTATATGAACCCCGCCCAGAATTAACGGGCGTTCCAGCACCATACGGTGCACATCCCAGCCTTGGCCGATACGGAAAGGTAAACCCATCTTCATGTCCTTGAATTTAAATATGCTTAACTCGGCCAATTGTTAAATTATTCAACCCTACTATTTATTTCATTCTATTCAAAATAGATACTAAGCGGGAATTCAAATCCGAACAAATTTTGGTTTTGTTAGCCTGCACAAAAGGCAGATGGTCTTTTGCTACATCCTGTTCCACTTTATTGACGACTGCCAATAAATATTCACTTCCTTTACCTACACCTAACTTTTCATCACCCTCTTTTTTTACAGCATCGATTGCCGAATGATATTGATTGGCATATTTGGCGGCGATTTGCTTAAAGTCCCCTTCACGAGCGCATGCTTTAGCTTCAACGCGAGCAGACTCAAATAAAGTTAGGCTTTTAACTGCCTGGTAGTCATTGGCAATCGCAAACGTCGAAATAAATACAAGAAATAAAGTGAAAGTAAATTTCATAAATATTCCAATTTTAAATAAGTGCAAATAATTGCGTACAAGCGTGGAATGAGCGAAGTTCGCAAACCACACTCCAGCCCATTTATAGATCGCGTTGCAACAATAAACCCGCCAACGCCAAATCCTGCGGATAAGTCACTTTCAAATTCCACGGGCTGCCCATGACGAGTTTGGGTGATTTACCGAGGCGTTCGAGCGCGCTGGCTTCATCGGTAATATCGGCAACATGGTCGGGCAAGGCGTCTTGCAGCGCGGCAAGGAGTTCGCCACGGCGGAACATTTGTGGGGTTTGCGCTTGCCATAGGCCATCGCGCGGCGTCGTGCGAGCAATACGTTGTTCTGCCGCAGCAATCTTCAGGGTATCTGCCACTGGCACAGCCAGAATACCTCCTACAGCGTCATACTCCAGCTCGGTAATCATGCCATCGACTTGCGCACTCGTCAGGCATGGCCGTGCGGCGTCGTGCACCAGCACCCAGCTCTCATCCGCTGCATCGATCGCGGCCAAGCCATTCATCACCGATTCGGCACGGCTCGCGCCGCCGACGCGCAGCACCAGCAGGCGCTCCAGACCGCCGAGCAAAGCCGCCCAATCATAGCTACCCCACCATTCGTCTTCGGGCGAAATCACCACGACGACCTGATCAATTTGCGCCGCGCGGAGCAGCGCGCGCAGCGTATGCGCGATCAGCGGCTGGCCAAGCAGGTCGAGGTATTGTTTCGGCGTGGCGCTGGCCATGCGGCTGCCGCTACCGGCGGCGGGAACGAGGGCGATCTTTTTCATTACTCTTCCGGATACGCCACGTACACATCGCGAATAATCACATCGCTGCGCGCGGTGAGCCAGGCGGCGATCAAATCGGCGACGGGTTGATCTTCGATTGCGGCGACGCCGTATTGGCGTACCACCAGCCATTTCGGTGCTTCGCTGGCGACGTTGAAGTCAAAGTCAGCGACGGGCAGATTGGCCTCTGCCGCTACTTTAAACAGGGTATCTTGCGCAGCCTCATCCGGCACTTCGGCTTCAATCACATACGTGGCTGCGGTATGTTGATAGATGCGTTCGAGCACTTCGTAAACGGGGTAGCTCACGCCGTCAACTTCACGCGCGCCACGCGGCACGCCGTCGAGCAGCAGAATATCGCCGTGGCCGATTTCCAGATCGGGCAACGGCACGCCCGATACCAGCGCGCGCGCCGGGTCGATGCGTTGGCCAAAAATCACTTCCTGATGCTTGCCAACGCGGATGCGGATGGCTATGCGTTCAGTGCCAGATTGCAAACCCGCTAATTCGTCGGCGCTGTAGTGATGCCCAAACTTGGCCCAAGCCTGTGCGGCACTGGCCCAATCTTGCTTGGCGGTGGCGGCGATGCCTAGATTCCACCACGCGGCTTCGTCGTCGGGTTTGATTTCGAGTGCGCGCGCATTGTGTTGCTGGGCTTTGACCCAATTGCTCGGTTCGCTGTGTTTATACAGCAGCGCCAAATCGTAATGCGTTTGCGCGTCTTGCTCGTCGAGCGCCAAGGCGGCCAGAAAATGTTGCTCGGCCTTTGCCAGCTCGCCCTCTTCCCAAGCGGCGTGGGCGGCGGCCTTTAATTCGGTGGTATTCATGCAAACACTCATGATGTTAAGCCTCAGGTGCGGCGGGTTTCGGTTCTAGGGTGCGCCACAGACAATCGGCTTTATTAATTTTATCGAGTTCATCCAGATAGGCGTGGTGCAGCGCCAAATCTTCAGCGCTAGGCTGGGTACGAATCAGTGGCGCGCGCAAGCTGCGGCGGGCAGCATCGGCGGCGGCTTCTTCCTGCGTGGGCGCAAAGTCGATCAGCAGGCTGTCCTGCCCGCGCGTCATCGCCATATAGACTTCGGCGAGCAATTCGCAGTCGATCAAGGCGCCGTGCAAAGTACGGCCAGAGCGATCGACTTCGTAGCGATCACACAGCGCGTCCAAGCTATTGCGCTTGCCTGGCCACAAATCTTTGGCCATTTTCAGCGTGTCGGTCACGCTTTCGACGTAATCTTCGATTTTGCCGCGCCCGAGCTTGCCTAGCTCCATATTCAGATAGCCGACGTCAAACGGCGCATTATGAATAATCAGCTCGCTACCACGGACAAACTCCAGAAACTCATCGACGATGGCGGCAAATTTGGGCTTGTCCGCCAGAAACTGTGTGGTCAGGCCGTGGACATTCAGCGCGCCCTCTTCCGAATCGCGCCCCGGATTGATATAGCGGTGCAAATGGCGATCTGGGGCGGATAGCTTGCGGTCTATCATTTCAACCGCAGCAATCTCCAGAATGCGGTTGCCGTCTTCGACGCGCAAACCTGTAGTTTCTGTGTCGAGGAAAATTTGTCTATTACCCATAGCCGATCTGCTCAATTTAATGAAGGGTATTGTAATGGATCAGGCCCTACCCGACACGGTTTCATACTGCAGTGGCTCTGCATGCCGGCAGCGCATAGATTGCGCAGCCATAAAAAAACCCGCCTTCAACAGAAGTGCGGGTTTTTGCAACACACAGCGGTAATTAGCTGCGTACGCGTTTGAATGCCAGACCTTCAGCGTCAAACAGCATGCTGTGTTTTTCCGGGAATTTGATGCGTACTGAATCGCCGTATTTCAGGCCAGTCATATTCGATGGCAATTTGGCACAAATGATTTCGTTGATGCCAGGGATTTCAACATAAGCCAGAACGATATCACCCAGGTGTTCGGTCAGATCAACACGCGCCGGGATGCCTTCCGGATCGTTTTCTTCGCACAACTGGATGTGTTCCGGACGAATACCCAGAGTCACTTTATCGCCCACTTTAGCCGTTGATGCATTCACGGCAGCACGAACGCTAATGCCTTTTGGCAAGCGAACAACCGCGGCGCTTTGCTCAACGCCAACAACTTGCGCTTCAAAAATATTCATTTTTGGTGAGCCCAAGAAACCAGCAACGAACAAGTTCGACGGGTTTTCGTACATTTCCAGCGGCGTGCCAACCTGCTGAATCACACCAGCATTGAATACCACGATACGGTCAGCCAAGGTCATCGCCTCAACCTGATCGTGCGTTACGTACAGCATGGTGGTTTTCAATTCTTGGTGCAATTTAGACAACTCAACGCGCATATTCATACGCAATGATGCGTCCAAGTTAGACAATGGCTCGTCGAACAAGAAGACTTTTGGATTACGTACGATAGAGCGACCAATCGCTACACGCTGACGCTGACCACCTGACAAAGCCTTTGGCTTACGCTCAAGCAAGTGCGTCATTTGCAGAATTTCAGCGGCTTTTTTCACGCGCTGATCGATTTCGGCTTTGGGTGTACCCGCCAGTTTCAAGGCAAAGGCCATGTTATCGTACACAGTCATGTGCGGGTACAGGGCGTAAGACTGAAACACCATCGCAATACCACGTTTTGACGCGTGAATATCATTCGACAGCGTGTCGCCGATGTACAACTCACCCGAGGTGATTTCTTCCAGACCCGCAATCATCCGCATCATGGTTGATTTACCGCAGCCTGATGGGCCTACGAATACAACGAATTCACCATCTTTAATTTCTAGATCCGCACCTTTGATGACGCATACGTCTTTGGTGTAGTTCTTTTTGATATTTTTTAGAGTTACGCTAGCCATTTTGATTTCCTTAATTCTGAATTGGGTATTTTGTAAAGCGCCAATGCACGGGCATTTTATTTAACAGCACCATCCATGCCGGAGATAAAGTAGCGCTGAGTGAAGGCGAAGAAGATCAGTACAGGAATAACCGTCAACACAATCGCAGCCATCAAAGTGTTTTGCGAACCAGACAGCGGGCCAGTCAAATCGTTAAATACACCCACTGCCAACGGTTGCATGTCTTTGGCACGCATCACAATTGAAGACCAGATGTATTCGTTCCACTGATTCACCAGGGTAAAGATCGCCAAAGCTGCAATAGAAGGCGTCGTTACTGGCAACATCACGCGCCACAGAATTTGCATTTCGGTCGCACCGTCTACACGGGCTGCATCGATCAGATCTTGTGGTACCGCTTCAAAAGCCTGTTTCATCAGGAAGATACCGAAGGCACCCGCCACACCTGGCAATACCACACCCAGGTAGCTGTTCATACCAATCAGTTTTTTCCAGGTGGCGGCATCACTACCCGTCAGCGTCAGTTGCAACCAGTCAGCAAAGTTACCCAGTTTCACAATCGTGATGTAGTTAGGTACCAGCGCGGTTTCCTGGGGCAGCATCAGCGTTGCAATAATCGCAACGAAAATAAAGTTGCGACCAAAGAAACGCATCCGTGATAGTGGATATGCAGCCAGAACAGAAATCACTACCGTGCCGACAACAGCCAGCGTGGTGATAATGACCGAGTTTTTGAAATAAACCGAAAACGGAATTTCTACGAAAACTCGCTCAAACCAGACCAGCGTAGCACCAATGCCGTAGCCACCGGCTTCATCCGCAACGTGCGGCAAGAAGCTGTCCGGAAACAGGTAAGCATAAGAGCCATCGCTTGACAGACCGAACGACAAAGCCCACAACAACGGAAACATGGTGAACAGACCAAACGCCGACAAGCTGGCATATTGGAGCACCACGCTAAAAATCCGATTCAATTCCTTACTTTTAAACATGCTATTTTTCTCCCAGAAGGCTGATTATTTTTCGCCGAAGAAGCGGAATTGGATGGCTGCCAAGATCATGCAGAAGAATGTCACCACCAAACCAGCTGCTGCCGCAACACCAAAGTCATAGTTACGGAAGGCTTGATCGTAAACATAATACAAGGCAGTGTAAGTCTCAGCCTTGCCATCAGTCAGCACCAGCACTTCAAGGAACACTTTCAACGCACCAATTGTTGACAGCATCGTACACAGCAAGATGGTTGGTTTAACCATTGGAATCGTGATCTTCCAGAAACGATCCCAGGCATTTGCACCATCCAGAATCGCAGCTTCTTCTACTTCGGCAGGAATTGCTTGCAGGCCTGCGAGGTAAAGAACCATGTAGTAACCCAGACCTTTCCAGAGCGTGAAGATCATGATTGAGTACATGGCAATGTCAGGATCGCCCAGCCAGTCGATATCAACCAGTTGTTCCTTAGGATAAATATGCAGGAAATGCACAATTTCTGTTAGAAATGAATTGAGCATACCGTCATATTTGAAAACGAACTGCCAAACAATACCAGCAATCGAAATGGCAGTAATAACTGGAATGTAGTAAACCGCACGGAAGAAAGTCATGCCCGGCATTTTGTTATTGACCAGTTTAGCAATCAGCAAAGAACCAAGCTGGATCGCAGGCACAACGAGCAAGAAGAATAAAGAGTTTTTAACGGCCTGATGGAATAAATCTTCTTCCCAGATTCGTTTGAAGTTCTCGAAGTTATTCCACTCGACAGCACCCCCTGCGATTTCATAATGATTGAAAGCCAAATAGGTGTTGAAGCCCACGGGCCAAAATACAAAAACACCCATCAGGATCAAGGCGGGGGCCAAGAAGAAATAGGCCATAAAGTTGGAGTTTTTCACGTTTCGACTCTTCGGTGCGTTACAGACAGGATAGATAATAACTCAATACACAGCGTTTGTGACTTGATATTAACCAAAAACAGCCGCATTTACAGTGCTGGCATTATAACCGAGGCCATCCAAAAATCACATATTTGCTTGCGTCTTTTGCGGCGAATCAGTTCAACATATCAGCCGAAATGGCCTGCAAACTAATGACTTACACAATAACAAAGCTCTGACACAAGAAAGCAAAACATTAGACAAATCTAATTAATAACCCGATCATCAACATTCCCAAAAATGGTGCAAATGGCAGCGGCAATTAATTTGAATTATCCGAGAATAAAAACAAAAAGCGGTAAGTGCAATTAAGCACTTACCGCCTCAATCTTGCTAGCTAATATTATTTAGCAGAAAGACGCTTGTTAGAATCAGCAACAGCTTCGTCCAACGCTTGTTTCACAGAAATACGACCTTGCAGAGCAGCTTCGATTTTAGCGTCCATTGCTTTAGACAATGCGCCTTCATCAACATTACCTGGCAAGTCTTTCAGGAACAGGTGACGAGTTTTGTCGATAACCAGACCACCCATTTTGAATGCTTTCTTGCCTGGATCAGTCATGTCATTCAAAGATGGATCTTTAGAAGCTGCAGCATTTGCGGTCTTAGTAGAAGCAAATGTGTAAGAAGCTTTAGCGAACTGCTCTTGAGCCCACTCACCAGTAATGAAGTTACCAGCAACGCCTACAGATTTCATGTCTTTCTGGCCTTTTGGAACTACGTACATAGTAGTCCAGCCGCCGAATGCCAATTTGCCGTTGTCGCCCAATGGGAAGGTAGTAACGTCAGCAGCTTTGTAAGCAGCTGGGTTAGCATCTTTAATTTTCTTAACTGCGTGGCCGCCTTCAGCGAACATGCCTACGCCGCCGTTAGCAAACATAGCGATTTGTTCGTCGAAAGTCAGGTTAGTGTCTTTAACGATTGTGCCCGCTTTGTAAGCATCAGCAAATTTTTGTACCAGAGCTACGTGTTTAGGGCTGTTGTAAACAGCTTTGCCGTTCTGGATAACTGGCAGACCTTCGAACATGAACCAGCCAGTGAAGCCGTCTTGCAATTTAGGAGCCCAGCCTGGTTTGCCAGTAGCTGCGTGGATTTTCTTAGCTGCAGCAAATACGTCGTCCAGAGATTTGAAGTCTGGTTTAACGCCAGATTTAGCCAACAAATCTTTGTTGTAAACCATTACAGCAGTAACTTGGTATGAAGGGAAACCGTACAGTTTGCCGTCAGTAGTTGCATTAGCCAAAGCTGCGCCAGTGAATTGAGCTTTGTTGATGATGCTGTCAACTGGAGTCAACAGCTTAGGAGCCATTTCAACCATCCAGTTAGTTGGAACCAGTGCCAAGCCTGGAACGTTACCTTCAGCAACAGCAGCAACGATAGCTGGCTTCATTGCGCCCCAGCCGAGATCTTTATGAACCAGCTCAACGTCTTTTTGTGAAGAGTTGAATTTAGCAACAACTTCTTTGTGGTATGCATCGTAAGTTGGAGCCAAAGAGTGAGACCAGAACTCAACTTTAGTTGCAGCTTGAGCAGACATGATTGATGCAGCGAACAAAGTAGCACCAACGATAACAGAACGCTTAAAGTTCATAACAACTCCTAACATGGACATGAATACGCGCAACACTGGGTCGCAGAAAAATACACAAGATTTACAACTGCAAAACTACTTTAAATCACAACAAATTTCAGAGTCAACACGAATTTCCAAGTTGTCAAAATGACGCAAAACCAGCTGATCTGCGTACAACTACTTCGAACATGCATCGATTTGCGGCATGAAGCCCAACACCAAGAAACCGGCAACCATTCAGTTGCATTTCAAGCGGTAAAGCATCTGCTGTCTGAAACCATAACGGCAAGAGTACCGCAATTCATTGGCAGGGTGAACCTCGGTTCGGTCAAAAAAACCCCTCTTTGCTAGACGGAAAAGCGCTGCGAAGTTTGGCGCTGGGCAAGCCATAAATCATTTCCATCAAAAATCTGTAGGCAAAAACCCGAATGGTTTTCAAAAACTACACAACACGGAAGCCATCTACATTTTTTATCCTTTCAAATCAGTGCAATAAGCTAAAAACAGAAGCCTACAAACCCTGAAAAATGTTGTTTTTTACTTTTTACAACCAACAGAAAGTACAAAAAAACCCTAATCGGCCAAACCCCGCCAGATCAGCAACACGGTTTTTGCTCTTCAAAATAACCCCAGAAAATGCAGCATCCTCTGTGTATTTTTGTATCATCAACGCAACATTTTGAAAAAAAAGCGTGCAAACCGAAGTTAACACGCTTTTGGGTGACGAAATTCACACTGTTTTAACGATAAAGCTCAACGACAAAGTCGTAGTAGTCACTTCTGAACCAGGAATGGGTCAATTCGACCGCAGCACCATCCTCCAGATAACCAACCCGGGTCAGGTGCAGCATTGCGGCCCCGACTTCAACGCCTGTTAAAGCTGCCAGCTCGGGAGTAGCATTGACTGCGCCAATATTCTGGATCGCCCGCACCACGCTCAGATTGGCATCACGCATAAAATCATACAAAGACTCGCCGATTTTCTCGGGCTCAGGCACGTAGTGGTATGGCAGCGAGGTTCGCTCAACCGCCATAACAACATCGTTAGCCAGGCGCAAACGCTCCAGATGAGCCACCCGACTATTCGGGCTTAGATTCAGGCGCAGCAATTCCTCGGAACCAGCCAACATGATTTCGCGCTTAAGCCATTTTGATGCTGGGCGAAAACCGCGCTGCTTGAGCATCTCGGACAGGTTAGTTAAACGCGTGAGCGGCTGCTCAAGCTTGGGCGTGATATAGGTACCCGATCCCTGACGGCGCAGGATGAGCCCCTGATCAAAGAGCAAATCGAGCGCCTTGCGCGCAGTCACCCGCGAAATGCCGAGCACTTCACAAAATGTACGCTCGGAAGGAAGGGGATCGTCTGCTTTCCAGAAGCCGGCATGAATCGCGGCGGCCAACTTGTGGCCGAACTGCAGATACAACGGTGTCGCACTATCATTATCCGGTTTTAAGACCAGCAATTTATTCAGGTTTTGCATACCACCCCACCTTCCCGCTTTGATGTATTACTTATTTATTTGTATTCACGCGCGACCAAAATCAAAGCGCCGGCACATGAATCTTTTTGTGGTCGGGCAGTGCTGGCCAGAAAATCAGCCGGAATATAAGGGCGCAGCGCTTCGGACAAGCCGCCACCGCAAATGGCAATCGGCAATTCCGGTGCAGTTGAGCGCAAAGCGGCGGCGATATTGACGATTTCTTGGCCTGCGTCGTTCAAAAAGCTGCGTGCCACTTCATCGCTAGCACCAAACTCAACCACGATAGGCGAAAGAGAAGCGCATTCGGTCTGCTTCATTGCGCCCATCCATTCAAAAACTTTCTCGCGCGTATCGCCAGTTACCGTCAGCAATTTGCGACCAAAGTCGGTCAGCGGGCGACGGCCATCCATAATGCGCTGCACGTGATTAATCGCCTTCAGACCCAGATAGGCACCCGAGCCTTCGTCTGAGGTTGGAAAGCCCCAGCCACCCACTTCAAGGCGTTCACCACTTGGTAACCATGCTTCGCCGATCGAGCCGGTACCAATCGCAATAATGGCTCCATGCGCGCCGTTATGCGCGCCCAGCAGCGTTGAGTAGCCATCGGTTTCAACAATAATGCGGGCAAAGCCGGGGTTTTTGTTTTCAAATTCCTGCGCCCATGCTTTTACCGTAACACCTGACAAGCCAAAACCCACTGCGCACTTGCTGAAGTCGCATTTGTCGATACCCAGTTTTTTAAATGCTTCCCGGATCGTCAGCGTAATATTGGTCCAGGCCTTGTCCACGCCTTGGCCCAATGCTGATGGGCCACCTTCGGCACGAACCTTTTCCACGCCATCCAGGCCTGCAATCGTTACTCGCGTACCCGTGCCGCCACCATCAACACCAATCAAAAACTCGATTTGACTCATTATTCACTCCCCTCCACTGCATTAAATTCAGGCTGGGCCGCTCTGGGCTCAAACCCATTTGGTTTGGAAAAATCAGACCAGTTGCACCGTGCTCCATCCGCAAAACCGGCGCAACACTAACAAAATCGGGAAAATTCAACTGCAATATAGCCAATGCAATTAGCCATACAAGCATACCAATTTAGTGATGCCGGCAAGCAGTGTCAATTGGCTGGCATAAAAAAACGCCCAAATCTGTGGGCGTTTTGTTTTTAGCCAAATCTGCGCAACATTAAATCTTTTTAACGTGCAGACCGCATTCCTTGTTTTCGGGATTTTCCCACCACCAGCGTCCGGCTCGAATATCCTCACCCATCGCAATGGGCCGCGTACAGGGTGCACAGCCGATTGATGGCACATGCTGATCGTGCAATTTATTGTATGGAATATTCTCGGCACGGATATACGCCCAGACTTCTTTTTCGGTCCACTCAATCAACGGGTTGAATTTCTCCAGGCCATTACCAGCATCAAACTCCTGATAGCCCAGATCGGTGCGCGTTGGCGACTGCTCGCGGCGCAAACCGGTTACCCAGGCTTTGCGATCTTTCAGCGCACGCTGCAACGGCTCGATTTTGCGGATATGGCAGCAAGATTTGCGCAGCTCAACCGAATCATAGAAAGCATTGATACCGTTCTGGTTGACATACTGTTCAACGGCAGCCGTATCAGGGAAATAAACCCGGATCGGATGTGACGGATAAGCTGAGGCCACTTCCTGCATCAGGGTATAAGTCTCGGCAGGCAAACGGCCGGTATCCAGACTGAAAATATCAATCGCCACCTGGTGCTTGGCCAGCAAATGGGTAATCACCATATCTTCGGCGCCAAATGAATTGGCAAATACTGCAGGCGAATATTCCGCCGCAATGCGTTGCAGCAGGGCAATTGATTCGCTTAATTTCTGTTCAAAGTTCATTGCAACAATCCATTGTCAATTTAAAAAGCCAGTTTCCAGCCTATCATCGCCAGCATCACCGCCAGACAGGGGCGCAAGACCGTGTCCGACACCCGCCCTGACAGATGACTACCCAGATAAATACCAGGCAAAGAGCCCAGCAACAAATACCCAAGTAAGCCCCAATCCATATTACCCATTCCGGCATGCCCCAAGCCTGCCACTAAGGTCAGCGGCACCGCATGCGCAATTTCGGTACCCACCAACCGCTTGGTTGGCAGCAGCGGATAGAGTACAAACAAGGCCACGGTACCCAAAGCGCCAGCGCCAATTGAAGTTAGCGTCACAATCGCGCCCAGCAACACCCCTGTCAAAACCGTCAGCAGATTCAGTCGTGGGCCAGCCACATGAAACGCGTCGCCCGCATGTCGCTGCGAAAAAGCGATCATCTGCTTTTTAAACACAATCGCCACCGCAGTAAACAGCAGCGCAAAGCCAAGGCCCTGCTTGATCACCCGGTTTAGCGCCTCGGTATCGGCATGCAGATTATGCAGCACCAGCAGCGTTAATGCAGCAGCCGGTACGCTACCCAAGGCCAGCCAGCCGGTGATAGTCCAGTCGATATTCTTGTTTTTCTGGTGGGCATGCACGCCACCGGCCTTGGTAATTGCGGCATACAGCAAGTCAGTACCGACTGCCGTGGCCGGGTTGATGCCAAAGTACAGCAAAATTGGCGTCATCAATGACCCACCGCCCACACCAGTCATGCCGACAATAAAACCCACCACCAGCCCTGCGATTACAAAGCCATACCAGACTGCATCCATCCCCAACCCCAAAGCTTTTTTCTTAAGCGCCCAATGATAACGCGCAGCAATAGTGCCCTATATACTATTCTGTTATCATTTTAGAACCAATGGTTATGTCGGGAGGGCAAACGATGAAGCTGCAACAATTGCGTTATCTGGTTGAAGTCGCCAAACAGGGGCTGAATGTCTCGGAAGCCGCAGAAAAGCTGCATACATCCCAACCGGGCATTTCCAAACAAATCCGTCTGCTGGAAGACGAGCTGGGCGTGCAGATTTTTATCCGTAACGGCAAACGCGTTGTGGATATTACCGCGCCGGGTCGCGAGATTCTACGCATTTCCGAGCGCATCCTGATGCAATCGCAAAATCTCAAGCGCATTGGCGAAGAATTTGTGCAGGTTGAAAACGGCAGTCTGACCATTGCCACCACACACACGCAAGCCCGCTACGCCCTGCCCAAAGTGATTCAGTCCTTTTTGCAGCGCTACCCGAAAGTACGCCTGTCGATCAAGCAAGGCAGCCCGATGCAGATCAGTGAAATGGTCGTCGATGGCAGCGCCGATCTGGCCATTGCCACCGAAGGGATCGACCACTACCCCGAGCTGGCCATGCTCAATTGCTACGACTGGAACCGCTGCATTATTGTGCCCAAAGCACATCCGCTAACCATGCTGAACCGCCCGCTCACCATCGCCGACATCGCTGCCTGGCCTTTGATTACCTATGATTTTGCCTTCACCGGCCGCTCCAAAATCAACCGCGCCTTTGAAGAGCAAAATCTCACGCCCAATGTCGTACTCACGGCCATCGACTCGGACGTCATCAAAACCTATGTCGAGCTGGGGCTGGGTATCGGTATTCTGGCAGGCATGGCTTACGAGCCTGAGCGCGACACCGCACTGACAGCCATCGACGCCGCGCACCTGTTTGAAGCGTCAACCACGCACATCGGTATGCGCAAGGATGCCTATTTGCGCGGCTACGCCTACGACTTTATCGCGCTGTTTGCTCCGCACCTGACGCGTGCTGTCGTGCAGGACGCACTGCTGTGCGAAGGCGAAGAAGGCTATGAATAAGCCAAACCGATAGCCAATTCAAACCCAAGGGTATATCCCTGTAGAGCTTATTCAAGAAGCGCTACAGGAATATACCCCGATATCACTTCAAACCCTTCTGCTGCGCCCAGAAAATTCCGCAGACCGTTTTAGCGTCGGTGATTGAGCCGTCGATCACGCCTGCCACCATCTCGTCGATGCTCATGCTGATGCACTCAACAAACTCACCGGCATCGAGCTGCGCTTCGCCAGCGCTGAGATCGCGCGCTAGAAAGAGTTTAATTTCTTCGTCGGTGTAGCTGATGATGGGGTGCAGAACGCCAAGATATTCCCAGCTACTCGCGGTGTAGCCGGTTTCTTCGAGCAATTCGCGCTTGGCGCATTCAAGCGGATCTTCCCCCGCTTCGAGTTTGCCAGCCGGAAACTCGATAAACACGCGATGCAGCGGATAGCGGTACTGGCGTTCCAGCAGCAAGCGGCCATCCGGTAATTGCGGAATGATCATCACCGCGCCGGGATGCAGGATATATTCGCGCGTCGCCTCGGCGCCATCGGGCAGGCGCACCGTATCGCGGTTCACATGTAATAAATTGCCATCAAAAACGCGCTGGCTGCTTACTGGCGCTTCAAACAGGTGGAGATCTTCAGTCGACATTCGGTGTTCCCAATAAAAAACGGCTACCTCATCGGTAGCCGTCAGTGGCTAGAAGGTAGCTAGATTTTACACCTAACACCTCACACCTATTCCTGCAAAAGTTCTCACACAAGACGCCGAGCCGCAGATAGTACAAGTCGTACAGCAAGGCGAGGCAACGAAGTGTGTGGACTTTTGCTTTAACTCTCACAATTTGACCGGCGTCGTATGCCAGATTCTTTCAGCATATTCGGCAATCGTGCGATCCGACGAGAAATGCCCCATACCGGCAACATTCAGAATCGCTTTCTTGGCCCATTCTTCCGGCCTGGCGTACAAGGCATCGACTTTATCCTGTGTCGCAACGTAGGATTCATAATCGGCCAGCAGCTGATAATGATCACCCCAGTTCACCAGCACGTCGAAAATCACGCGATAGCGTTCAGGCTCGCTCGGGCTAAAGAAACCGTTCGCCAATTGATTGAGCACGTCGCGCAATTCGCTATTGCTCTCGTAAATAGCACGCGGGTTGTAGCCGTCGCGACGCAGGGCATTAACCTGCTCGGTGGTATTACCAAAGATAAAGATATTCTCTTCACCCACGGCGTCGAGCATTTCAACATTGGCACCGTCTAGCGTGCCAATCGTCAATGCGCCATTGAGCGCAAACTTCATATTGCCGGTGCCCGATGCTTCGGTACCCGCCGTAGAGATCTGCTCGGACAAATCCGCCGCCGGAATAATAATTTCGGCCAGACTCACACTGTAGTTAGGCAGGAACACCACTTTGAGTTTATCGCCAACACGCGGGTCATTGTTGATTTTGACGCCGACATCATTAATCAGCTGGATCACCAGCTTGGCCATCTTGTAGGCCGAGGCGGCTTTACCGGCAAACACCACCACGCGCGGCTGAATTTTTGCATCGGGATCGCGCAGAATGCGGTTGTAACGCGTGATCACATGCAAAACATTCAGCAACTGGCGTTTGTATTCGTGAATGCGCTTCACCTGCACGTCAAACAAGGCATCCGGATTGATGACACCACCCAGATTGCGGGCCACATACTTGGCCAGCCTTTCCTTGTTGCTGCGTTTGGCGGCGCGAAATGCCTGCACAAATTGCGGGAAATCGGCCGACCCTTTCAGCTCGGCCAATTCATTCAGGCGCACACGCCAGGTCTGGCCAATGGCTTCATCAATCAGTCCCGATAGCGACGGATTGGCCAGCGCCAGCCAGCGACGCGGTGTGACACCGTTGGTCACATTGGTAAAGCGATCCGGGAATACTTTGGCAAAGTCGGCAAAAATCGATTCAACCATCAGATCCGAATGCAGCGCTGACACACCATTGACAGTGTGGCTGGCCACAACGGCCAGATAGGCCATCCGCACTTTGCGGTCACCATGCTCTTCGATCAGAGAGACCGAGCGCAGCAAATCATGATCGCCCGGGAAGCGTGCCACCACATCTTTGAGGAACATTTCGTTAATATCAAAAATGATCTTCAAATGACGCGGCAAGAGGTGGCCCAGCATATCCACTGGCCAGGTTTCCAGCGCCTCGCTCATCAGCGTGTGATTGGTATAGCTAAATACCTTGCGGGTAATGGCCCAGGCCTGCTCCCACTCGTAGCTGGCCTCATCCATCAGCACCCGCATCAATTCGGGAATAGCGAGTACCGGATGCGTGTCGTTCAGGTGAATCGCAACCTTGTCGGCCAGATTATCGAGCGTATCGTGGTTCAAATGATGGCGGTGGATGATGTCCTGTACGCTGGCGGCAACAAAGAAATACTCCTGCCGCAGGCGCAGCTCTTTACCGCTATAGGTTGAGTCATCCGGATACAGCACGCGCGAAACGTTTTCCGAGACATTTTTCTCGGCCACTGCAGAGAAATAATCGCCTTCGTTAAATTTGGACAGATTGATTTCACGCGTTGAACGTGCAGTCCACAGGCGCAGCGTATTGGTTGCGGTCGTATCAAAGCCAGGAATAATCACATCGTGGGCGACAGCCAATACGTCGTTATGCGTATCAATCCAGCGCACTTTCTTGCCATCGTGCTCCAGACGGCCGCCAAAGCGCACGCGGTAGCACACTTCATCGCGCGGAAAGTCCAGAATATTCACCGAGCCCAACCAGGTATCGGGCACTTCAACCTGACGGCCTTCGATAATGCGCTGCTTGAACATCCCGAACTGATAGCGGATACCGTAGCCCATACCAGGAATACCCAGTGTGGCCATCGAATCAAGGAAACACGCCGCCAAACGACCCAAACCGCCATTACCAAGCGCCGCATCGGGCTCCATATGCACCAAATCATCATAATCGATGCCCATCTCATCGAGCGCGGCACGTACAGTGTCTTCCATATCCAGCGCAAGCAAGGCATTGGACAGCGCGCGGCCGATCAGAAACTCCATCGAGAGGTAGTAAACGCGCTTTACATCCTGCGAATATTGCGCCCGCGTGGTTTGCATCCAGCGCTCGACCATCTGGTCGCGCACGGTCAGAAAAGTCGCGTCGAGCCAGTCTTTGGGCTGCGCGGCGATCGGGTCTTTACCGATGGTGTACATCAGCTTGTTGGCAATCGCCTTTTTAATGGCTTGAACGTCCTGATGGTCAGTTACATCATATTGAAACGGCATACTCATCGAATGCACTCCAGTGTTTTAAATCTATTGAGGCGATCACTCACAGCAAATCGTGATTGTTAAATCATGAGCATCGCTGATGAAACGGGCGAGAAGTACGAGTACAAGGCAAACCACGAACGAAAAACCGGAATGTACTTGATGTACATGAAGATTTTGAGCGAGGGGTTTAACGCAGTGATCGTGCTTCGCAGCCGCTTCTATTTAAGCGCCTAGGGCGCGGTATAACTGCATATATTGTTCTGCGGCGGCCTGCCAGCCAAAATCGCAGCTCATTGCGGTTTTTCGCACCGCTTTCCACTCTTTCGGTCTTGCCCACAAGGCAAATATCCGACGGATACCCCGGGTGAGTTCTTCACCGGAGAAGCCGTCAAATACTGCGCCGGTGGCAATACCCTCCTGCAAATTTTCCAGACTGCAATCGGCCACCGTATCGGCCAAGCCGCCAACACGGCGCACCAGCGGCAAAGCGCCGTATTTAAGGCCATACAATTGTGTTAGCCCGCAAGGCTCGTAGCGGCTGGGCACCATAATCACATCGCTGGCTGCCATAATCTGATGCGAAAAGGCTTCGTCATAGCCGATTCTGACCGCGATCTGCGCCGGATTTTCGGCCGCCGCCACGCGAAATGCGCTTTCCATCGCTGCATCACCGCTGCCCAGCAGCACAAATTGCCCGCCGCGCGAGGTGATTTCATGCAGGCGCTCGAGCACCAGATGCAAGCCCTTTTGCTCGGTGAGGCGGCTAACCACGGCAAACAGTGGCGCGTCCGTGCTTTCCTGCAACCCCAAAGCTTGCTGCAAAGCCGCCTTGCACTTGGCTTTACCAGTCATTTTGTCAGCGCTATAAGTCGCGGCAATTAAAGCGTCGCTGGCCGGATTCCAGACCGCCCCGTCAACGCCATTGAGCACGCCCGACAAAGCCTCGCCCCGATCCCGCAACAAGCCATCCAGACCGCAGCCTTGCTCGTGGCCGGTAATTTCACGCGCATACGTTGGCGATACCGTGGTCACGCGGTCGGCAAAGTAAATGCCGGCCTTCATAAACGACAGATGGCCGTGAAACTCGACGCCATTGACATCGAAAAAGTGCGCGGGCAAATCCACTGCCGCAAAATCGGATGGGGCAAACACACCCTGATAGGCCAGATTGTGAATGGTAAAGACCGTTCGCGCAGGATGCCCCACGGCGGCAATATACGCAGGCGCCAGACCGGCATGCCAGTCGTGCGCATGGACAACCGCAGGCCGCCAAAATGGATCGACACCTTCAGCCAGACGCGCAGCCACCCAGCCCAGCAGGGCAAAACGCACATGATTATCGGCGTACGGATGCTGATTGCCATCCTGATACGGATTGCCGCCCCGGCCATACAAATGCGGCGCATCAATCAGATACACACCAACGCCTTGCGCTGTAGTCCCGAATAGCAAGCGCACTTCACCGGCAAAGCTTTGCAATGTGGCCACTTCACCGCTAATGCTCAGGCCATCGCGAATAGCGGGAAAACCTGGCAATACAACCCGAACATCGGCGCCCTGCTCGCCCAGCGCCAGCGGCAAAGCGCCACTGACATCGGCCAGGCCGCCGGTTTTCAGCAAGGGAAACATTTCAGCGCAAACATGGAGAATTTTCATCTTCAAACCCTGTGAGGAGTGAGGCGTGGCGCGTCTCACAATTTAGCCAGCATGTCCTTGGTAATCAGCGTCACACCACCTTCGGAACGATAGAAACGGCGTGCGTCTTCTTCGGCGTTTTCACCGACAATCAGGTTTTCCGGAATCTCGCAGCCGCGATCAATCACGCAGCGGCGCAGCCGCGAACCACGACCAATCACCACTTCAGGCAAAATCACCGCCGAATCAATCGTGCAGAAAGAATGCACGCGCACTTGCGAGAACAGCACCGAATTAATCACCAGCGAGCCCGAGACAATACAACCGCCCGACACCAGCGAATTGAGCGTCATACCGTGGCTGCCATTGCGATCTTGCACAAATTTGGCGGGCGGCAATTGCTCCTGCAGCGTCCAGATCGGCCAGTTTTTATCGTAAACATCGAGCTCAGGTGTCACCGAGGCCAGATCCAGATTGGCTTCCCAGTACGCATCCACCGTACCAACGTCGCGCCAGTATGGTGCGGCATTCTGATCTTCCAGCACGCAAGACAGGCCAAACGGATGCGCAAACGCTTTGCCTTCCGATACGGCCTTGGGGATCAAATCTTTACCAAAGTCATGCGAAGAGCCTTCCAGCTTGATGTCTTCTTCGAGCAAGCGCTCCAGATAGGCGGTGTTGAAAATGTAAATCCCCATCGACGCCAGAGACACCGCATCATTGCCCGGCATGGCGGGCGGATTTTCCGGTTTTTCAACGAAAGCAGTGATTTTGCGGTCTTCGCTAATGGCCATCACGCCAAAAGCGCTGGCTTCCTTGCGCGGCACTTCGATACACGCCACGGTGACTTCAGCGCCGAGCAGCACATGATCGACCAGCATGCGCGAGTAATCCATTTTGTAGATATGATCGCCAGCCAGAATCACGACATAATCCGAGCGATACGTGCGCAAAATATCCAGATTCTGGTAAATCGCATCGGCCGTACCGCGATACCAGTGTTCTTCGTCAACGCGTTGCTGCGCGGGCAGCACATCGACAAATTCATTCATTTCATTGCGCAAAAACGACCAGCCGCGCTGCAAGTGGCGCATCAGCGAGTGCGATTTGTATTGTGTAATCACGCCAATGCGGCGAATGCCCGAGTTAATGCAATTGGACAAGGCAAAGTCGATAATCCGGAATTTCCCGCCAAAATACACGCCGGGTTTGGCGCGATGATCAGTCAGCGCTTTCAGGCGCGAACCACGGCCCCCGGCAAGAACCAGCGCAACAGCGCGGTTGGGCAGCTGGCGTGCCAGCGTCGCTTTATCGATTAGTTGAACTTCCATGATTCCTCTCCTGATTTTCTAGCCTTGCTCGGCTTTGCGCACTGCTAATTAGAATAAAAATTGTGTTAAGTCAGCGATGCGATTAGGTCACAACCGTCGGCTGGGTACGTCCACTGCGCGTCGCAATCTGAGCCACTTCGCCCGCAATCCGGATCAGGTCGGCCAAAGCCGTTTGCGTCGCCACGCCGTGCTGGCGGGTGTCGGCTTCAAATTTTTCCAGATAAACGCGCAAAGTCGCGCCTTCGGTGCCCGTACCCGAGAGGCGGAAAACGATGCGGCTGCCGTCGGTGAAAATAATGCGGATACCCTGTTTTTCGCTGCGCGAGCCATCAACCGGATCGTCGTAGGCAAAATCATCGGCCAGCGCCACTTCATATGCGCCGAATGGCTGCCCGGGTAAACTCGCCAATTGCTCACGCAAATGCGCCATCAGGCCATTGGCCGCCTCGGTATCGAGCGCTTCGTAATCATGACGCGAATAGAAATGGCGGCCATAGGTTTGCCAGTGTGCAGTCACGATGTCTTCGACCGATTTGCCAGTCACCGCCAGCAGATTGAGCCAGAACAGCACCGCCCAGACGCCATCTTTCTCGCGCACATGGCTCGAGCCAGTGCCATAGCTTTCTTCACCGCACAAAGCCACTTTGCCCGCATCGAGCAGATTGCCGAAAAACTTCCAGCCCGTTGGCGTCTCGAAACACGGCAGGCCGAGCTTTTTCGCCACCGCATCAACGGCGCACGACGTTGGCATCGAGCGCGCCACACCAGCGATGCCACCTGCGTAGCCTTTCACCAGGCTCGCATTCGCCGCCATCACGGCCAGACTGTCGGACGGCGTCACAATAAAGTTGCGCCCCAGAATCATATTGCGGTCGGCGTCGCCATCGCTGGCGGCGCCAAAATCAGGTGCGTCAGCAGCCGTCAAATGAGCAACCAGATCATCGGCATACACCGGATTCGGATCGGGATGCAGGCCGCCGAAATCTTCCAGCGGTACACCATTTACGACGGTGCCTTTGGGCGCGCCAAGCAAACCTTCGATAATCCGCGTGGCATACGGGCCGGACGCTGCGCACATTGAATCAAAACGCATGCGTTTTCCGCTCGCGAACCATGCACGAATGGCGGAAAAATCAAACAGGCTTTCCATCAATTCGGCGTAATCACTCACCGGGTCGATTACGATGACTTGCATACCACCCAACGTATATTCACCTAGCGATTCAATATCAACACCTGCAGCTGCATACCCATCAGAATCTAGCGTCTGGTATTGCGTAATGCTTGTGGTGCGCTGGTAAATCGCTTCGGTGATTTTTTCCGGCGCCGGGCCGCCGTTGGTGACGTTATATTTAATGCCGAAATCGCCATCGGGGCCGCCCGGGTTGTGCGACGCCGACAGCACAATGCCGCCCACTGCGCCATGCTTGCGAATCACGCAGCTGACCGCTGGCGTCGACAGCAATGCACCCTGCCCGACCAGCACTTTAGCCACGCCATTGGCGGCCGCCATTTTCAAGATCGTCTGCACCGCTGCGCGGTTGTGATAACGGCCATCGCCGCCCAGCACCAGCGTGCCACCTTTGAGCTCGGGCACAACGTCAAAAATCGCCTGCACAAAGTTTTCCAGATAGCCCGGCTGCTGAAATACCGTTACTTTCTTGCGCAAACCTGAAGTACCGGGGCGTTGCCCGGCAAATGGCTGAGTTGAAACAGTTGTAAGACTCATACTTCCCTCAATCAAATGACTATTTTTTCAATTGCAAAATCGTGACACTACGCGCGGCGACGCGGCAATCGCGGCCAGAAAAATCGGATTGGGTATCGCCAGTACTCGCCAAGCGCATCGTCCATTCTCCCTCGCCTTCATTTAAAGGCGGCAGATGAAAATGCACTTGATGCGCCGAGGCGTTCATCAGGATTAAAAACTGATTGGATAGCCACACCATCATGGCGCGGCCACCGTGGTCATCCCAATCGTGTGGCTGCATCGGGCTGGCTGACGGGTTAAGCCAGACCACATCGGTGACGCCAGCCGCATCGGGCAGGCTGGTCCACCAGGTATTGCTGGAGAGCGCCTGACATTCGCGGCGAATGCGGATCAGCTCGGCGATATAGTCGATCAGCTCACCATTGGCCTGCGAGCCTGCACCCCAGTTCAGCCAGGTGATGTCATTATTCTGACAATAGGCATTGTTATTACCTTGCTGGCTATGGCCCAGCTCGTCGCCAGCGAGCAGCATCGGCGTGCCCTGACTCAATAACAGCGTCGCCAGCAGCGCCTTGCTGGCGCGCAGGCGCAAGAGCTTGACGCCCTCATCATTACTCGGCCCTTCAACGCCGCAATTCCAGCTCAGATTATGGCTATGACCATCGCGGTTATGCTCTTTATTGGCGTGATTGTGCTTATGGTTGTATGACACCAGATCGCGCAGATTAAACCCGTCGTGCGCGGTCACAAAATTGACGCTGGTGCCAGGCTGGCGATGTGGGCGGTAGAAGGTATCACTGGAGGCGGCAAAGCGGCGGGCAAATAGCGCACGACTCACGCCGTCGTGCAGCCAGAATTTGCGCATCACATCGCGGTACTGGTCGTTCCATTCAGCCCAGGCCAGCGGGAAATGCCCCAGCTGATAGCCGCCAGCGCCAATATCCCACGGCTCGGCGATCAGCTTGGTGTTGGCCAGCAGCGGGTCTTGCGCCAGCGCAGCAAAAAACGGCGCGCAGATGCTATAGCCGCCATTGATCCGCCCCAAGATGGGCGCCAGATCAAAGCGGAAACCATCAACATGGCATTCGCTCACCCAGTAGCGCAGGCTGTCCATCACCAGCTGCAATACGCGCGGGTGGCCGATATTGAGCACATTGCCGCAGCCGGTCCAGTTTTCGTAATACTCAGGGTGCTGCGCGTTGAGCACATAGTAGCTGGCGTTATCAATGCCACGGAAAGACAGCGTCGGCCCCAGCTCGTCGGTTTCGGCGGTGTGGTTGAACACCACATCCAGAATTACCTCGATCCCGGCCTTGTGCAGCGCTTTGACCATCTCGCGAAATTCGGCCAGCGGCGTTGTCCCTTCACGGCCCGACCAGTAAGTCGGCTCGGGGGCGAAAAAGCTCAGCGTGTTGTAGCCCCAGTAGTTTTCCAGCCCGAGTTTTTGCAAACGTGGCTCGTCAGCATGCAAATGCACCGGCAGGAGCTCAATCGCCGAAATGCCGAGCTTCTGGTAATGCGCCAGCATCACCGGATGCGCAATCGCCGCATAGGAGCCGCGTATGGCTGCGGGAATATCCGGGTGCAGCTGGGTCAGGCCACGCACGTGCGCTTCATAAATCACCGTGTTTGCCCACGGCGTTTGCAGCGCAGTGTCATCATCCCAATCAAACGCTTCCGCCACGACGATGGCTTTCTGCGCCACAGGGGTATTGTCCTGCGTATTAATCTGCGTCTGATCTTGCGGGCAATACCCCAGATTAGCATCGTCAATGGCAAATTGGCCGAAGACCGCTTTGGCATAAGGATCGAGCAGGATTTTATGCGGATTGAAACGCTGGCCGCGTTGCGGCGCATACTCACCGTGGACGCGATAGCCGTAGAGCTGGCCAGGCTTGGCCTGCGGCAAATACCCATGCCAGACGCCCTGCGTGCAGGCCGCCAGCGCGATGCGCTGCGTTTCCAGTCGGCCTGTAGGATCAAACAGGCATAACTCGACCCGGCTGGCGTGTTCGCTGAACAGGGCAAAATTAACGCCCTGACCGTCAAAACTGGCGCCCAATGGGTAGGGTTTGCCCGTTTGCAGCATTAGCACTTGCTCCAGCGCAAATAGACCGTCGCCAGCGGGGGTATTGTCATGCAGACCGAATCAGCTCTGCCATGTGCGGCAATACCCTCACTAGGTAGCTGCAGATTACCGGTATTGCTACCGCCATAATATGCGGAATCGGAATTCAGAACTTCGCTGTAAACCCCCGCGCGTGGCACGCCAAGGCGATAGCCATGGCGCGGCACCGGGGTGAAATTACTCACTACAACGATAAACTCATCCTCGGCCTCGCCCTTGCGGATAAAGCTGAAAATCGAATTATCGGCGTCATCGTGGCTGATCCATTCAAAACCACGATGGTCAAAATCGATTTGATACAGAGCCGGAGAATCGCGATAAACACGGTTCAAATCGCGCACCAGATGCTGCACACCACGATGCCAGCCATTATCAGGGTCATCGACTAAATGCCAATCCAGACTGCTATCGTGATTCCACTCGCGCCCTTGCGCAAATTCGCAGCCCATAAACAGCAATTTTTTGCCCGGATGCGCCCACATAAAGGCGTAATACGCGCGCAAATTGGCAAATTGCTGCCAGCAATCACCGGGCATTTTGGCCAGCATCGAGCCTTTTCCGTGCACGACTTCATCGTGCGAAATCGGCAGCACGAAGTTTTCGCTAAAGGCATACACCAAGCCAAAAGTCATATGGTGATGGTGATATTTGCGATGCACCGGATCTTGCTGCATATAGCGCAGCGTGTCATTCATCCAGCCCATATTCCATTTGTAATGAAAGCCTAGGCCGCCCATCGCAGGCGGACGCGACACCGACGGGAAGGCCGTCGATTCTTCGGCCAGCGTAATCGCCTCAGGGCGCTCAACGCCGACGACTTCATTCATGCGGCGCATAAAGTCGATGGCTTCGAGATTCTCGCGGCCACCAAACTGATTCGGAATCCATTCGCCGTCTTTGCGCGAATAATCGCGGTACAACATCGACGCGACCGCATCGACGCGCAGACCATCAATACCGTAACGCTCAATCCAGTAGAGCGCGTTGCCAATCAAATAATTGCGAACCTCGTTGCGGCCAAAATTGTAAATCAGCGTGTTCCAGTCCTGATGAAAACCTTCGCGCGGATCGCTGTGTTCATACAGGTGCGAGCCATCAAATTGCGCCAGGCCGTGGCTATCGCTTGGAAAATGTCCCGGTACCCAGTCGAGAATCACGCCGATGCCATTTTCGTGCGCAGTTTGCACCAGATGACGAAAATCATCAGGGGTACCAAATCGCGACGTAGGCGCATAAAGACCTAGCGGCTGATACCCCCACGATCCATCAAAAGGATGCTCATTGACCGGCAGTAATTCGATGTGGGTAAAGCCCATGTCTTTAACGTATGCAATCAGCTCTACAGCCAGCTCGCGGTACGAGAGCCAGCGATTACCCTCTTCGGGGCGGCGTCGCCACGAAGCCAAATGCACTTCATAAATCGAAATGGGTGCATTCAATGAATTGGCCTGTTTACGCGTTTGCGTGCCTTCCACCCACGCTGGCAAACGCGCAACGCGTGATGCCGTTGCCGGGCGCAATTCAGCCGAAAAACCATACGGGTCGGCTTTAAGCTGCAGCGCGCCATGCTGATCGATAATTTCGTATTTGTAGCCTTGTCCTTCGACGACACCGGGTAGGAAGATTTCCCATGCGCCACACTCACGGCGCAAACGCATCACATGCCGACGGCCATCCCAGTAATTGAAATCGCCAACCACCGAAACGCGGCGCGCATTCGGTGCCCAAACGGCAAACGCCACGCCGTCAACGCCATCGATGGTGCGAAAATGGGTACCGAGGCGCTCGTAAGGGCGCAGCTGATTGCCCTCGCCCAAGAGCCATAAATCCATATCGCCCAGCACCGGCGGAAAACGATAGGCGTCTTCAATCTCAACGGTTTCGCCATGCCAGGTCACGCACAGGCGGTAAGCAAAATGATTTTTGCGCCGTGGCACGCTGGCCACAAACAGGCCGCGCTCGTCGATGCACTCAAAATCGGCCAGTTTTTTGCCGGTTTTGCTCTCGATCAGGCTGCACTCGCTCGCATCAGGCAGCCAGACACGCACTTGCAAAACCCCATCGACCAGATGCATGCCCAAGACTGAAAAAGGATCACCATGAGTGCCCGCACAAATGGCACCAATTTCCGGGGTGGACAAAGACGGCATGGATTTCCTCGCAGAACTTTCATATTTAAAGGGGACGTGCTTGATCAAGCACGGCCTTGAAGCAATATCTGATGGGCGTCAAGTTAGATAAATCCTGATGCCATAGAGCGAAAATGCCACAGTATGCCCGCACAATGCTAGTGTTACGCGGTGGCGAGAACAGAATACGCAACAGACAAACCAGTCAAATTGTAATATCTTACGCGCAATAATTTACACAAAAATTACATTTAACGCCACAGGAGAGCTAAAGTGTCCTTCACCCGAGCTTCAGGTTTACTTGCGCACATCACCTCGTTACCTTCCAATTACGGCATTGGCGATCTGGGTCCTGCGGCGTACCGTTTTGTCGATTTTCTGCATGCCGCCGAACAAACGCTATGGCAGGTTTTGCCGCTGGGGCTGACCAGCTACGGCGATTCGCCCTATCAGTCGTTTTCCACTTTTGCCGGCAATCATTACCTGATCAGCCCGGAGCTGCTGATGGCTCAGGGACTACTGAGCCAGGACGACATCCCGGCACATGATTTCGACCCTATACGCGTCGATTACGGCAACATCATTCCGTGGAAAATGGCCGTTTTACGCACAGCCTTTGCCAATTACCGCCAGAATCCGCCCGCAGCGCTCAAGAAAGAATTCTCCGCGTTTTGCAAAGCACACGCCTGGCTGGACGATTTTGCGCTGTTTGTGGCGTGCAAATTTCATTTTATTGCGGCGCGCCGCAATGACTATGAAACACCGGAATATCAGGCCTACTACCAGCGACTAAACGCTCGCCTGAGCGAAAACCAGATCAAGGATTATTACTACGGCGCAGTCTGGAATTCATGGCCGGATGCACTGGCGCGGCGCGAGAAATCCGCGCTGGCGCAGTACCGCAAAACGCTGGCTGACGAAATCGCGTTTTATCAGTTTTTGCAATTCATCTTTTTTCAGCAATGGCAGCAACTCAAAAGTTACGCCAACGAGCGCCAGATCAAGCTGATTGGCGATATTCCGATTTTTGTCTCGCTCGACTCAGCTGACGTCTGGAGCAACCGCGAGCTATTTGCGCTGGATGAGGCGGGCGATCCGATTGAAGTCGCGGGCGTACCGCCCGACTATTTCAGCGCCACCGGCCAGCTCTGGGGCAACCCGCTCTATCGCTGGCCTGCCCACAAAGACCGCGGCTTTACCTGGTGGATTGAGCGCGTTGCCGCAACGCTGCAAACCACGGATATTTTGCGCATCGACCATTTCCGCGCTTTTGCCGCCTACTGGGCGGTGCCGTTTGGCGAGGCCACCGCCGTCAACGGACAATGGAAGAAAAGCCCCGGCAAAGACTTATTTGCCGCAATTGAAAGCGCGCTGGGCAAAAACCTGCCAATCATCGCCGAAGATCTCGGCATTATCACCGACGATGTCACGGCGCTGCGGCTCAAATTGAAGCTACCCGGCATGAAAGTACTGCAATTTGCCTTTGAAGCCGACGCCAGCAGCGATCACTTGCCGCACAACTACCCCGACTGCCATACCGTGGTTTACACCGGCACGCACGACAACGACACCACAGTGGGCTGGTACACCGCCACCAGCGATAAAAACCGCGACTATTTCCGCCGCTATATGAATTCATCCGGCAGCGAAGCACACTGGGATCTGATCCGGCTGGCCTGGGCCAGCAATGCCTTGTTTGCCATTGCCCCGGTGCAAGACGTGATTGGTGCCGCCAGTGACGCCCGGATGAACACGCCCGGTGTTGCTGCAGGCAACTGGCAATATCGTTTCAGCCCCGATGCGCTCAGCACGCAGCACGCCGAACGACTGGCCTATCTGGGGCAGCTCTTCGCCCGCCATGGCTCACTCTGAAACGCGCACTGAATTAATCAGGAAATAATCCGCCATCGAGACGACAGGCCGCCATGGCCTGTCATCCATACCCGCCTTAGTATTAGCCTGCAAACCTTACCCAGTCTAAGCCTCCGAGATATACCCCAAGGCAAATATCCCCAACCTCGCCCAAACCTTTCAGCCAGAGCAGAAACCGAGTAAAATAGTCGGTCTTTCAGGACTTAGTTGAAAACGCCGCCATGCTAGACCGTCTGCGTGAAAATATCCGCGTGGTTTTTGACCGCGACCCCGCCGCCCGCTCGACGCTGGAAGTGGTGACCTGTTATCCGGGGTTTCACGCGCTCACATTGCACATCGTTGCGCACGGCCTGTGGGTGCGCAACTGGAAGCTGCTGGCGCGCATGCTCTCGCATATCACGCGTTTTCTGACCGGCATTGAGATTCACCCCGGCGCAACCATTGGCCGCCGTGTATTTATTGATCACGGCATGGGCATTGTGATCGGAGAAACCGCCGAAATTGGCGACGATTGCACGCTGTATCACGGCGTAACGCTGGGCGGCACGTCGTGGAATCACGGTAAGCGCCATCCGACATTGGGTAAAGGCGTCATTATTGGCGCTGGCGCGAAAATCCTCGGCCCGATCACGCTGCACGACGGCGCCAAAGTCGGTTCGAATGCCGTGGTGGTCAAAGACGTCCCCGAAGGCGCCACCGCAATCGGTATACCGGCCCGCATTCTGGCCGCACAAATTGAGCAAGAGCGCGAAGAGAAAGCCGAGCAGCTGGGCTTTTCAGCTTACGGCGTGGGCGCAGATATGAACGATCCAATGGTCAAAGCCATTCACGGCCTGCTTGATCACTCGGTCACCACCGACAAGCGCCTGGAAATGGTCCTGGCACGGCTGGAGCAACTGGGCGTTGATTGCGCGGAAGAGCGCGCCACTGCCGATAAGTTCGACCCGACCTATCTGAACAAAATTGTTGATTGAGGTGTTCGAATGATACGGGGTATTCTTCTGCGCACCTTATCCAAAAAGGCCCAGAGAGAAATACCCATCACCACGCTAGCAAGACATTCTCCGTCGATAAAACATCACCAAACCCGACTATTTTAGTCGGGTTTTTACTTGACCAATTTAGTCGGGCTTTGATACCATTGAGGCAAGATAAAAACAGCAAGGAAACCCCATGCGCTTGACTACAAAAGGCCGCTTCGCCGTGACTGCGATGCTGGATTTGGCACTGCGCCAAGCCAACGGCCCCGTCACGCTAGCGGGCATTAGCGAACGCCAGCATATTTCGCTCTCCTATCTGGAACAATTGTTTGGCAAACTGCGCCGTCGCGCACTGGTTGAAAGCGTCCGAGGCCCCGGCGGCGGCTACTGTCTGGCACGTGCCGCCTGTGAGATCACGGTGGCCGAAATCATTACCGCCGTTGACGAACCCATAGACGCTACCCAGTGCGGTGGCCGCGAAAATTGCCGCGATGAATCGCGCTGCATGACGCACGATTTATGGACCGAGCTCAATACGACGATCCACGGCTTTTTGTCTAATGTCACGCTGGCCAGCCTGATCGAGAAACAGCAGGAAAAAACCAAACGCTGCAGCGAGACGCTCAGCATTGTTAAAGATCAGCGCCAAAACTATCTGAACCATCAGAACGCGCATTAATTTCAAATTCCAATTTCAAACTTATCAGCATGCTTATTGCACCGGAGCAAAGCTCATGACTCAGCAAAAACCAATCTATCTTGATTACTCCGCCACCACGCCGGTAGACCCGCGTGTTGCCGCCAAGATGATTCCTTACCTGACCGAAATGTTCGGCAATCCGGCCAGCCGCTCTCACCCGTATGGCTGGGAATCGGAAGCTGCGGTTGAAGACGCGCGTGAGGAAGTGGCCAAGCTGGTCAACTGTGATCCAAAAGAAATCGTTTTCACTTCGGGCGCCACCGAATCGATCAATCTGGCACTCAAAGGCGCGGCGCATTTCTACCAGACCAAGGGCAAACACCTCATCACGGTAAAAACCGAGCATAAAGCCACGCTCGACACGGTGCGCGAGCTGGAGCGCGAAGGCTTTGAGGCGACGTATCTGGACGTACTGGAAAACGGTCTGCTCGATCTGGAAGCCTTGAAAGCGGCGATCCGCCCGGACACGATTCTGATTTCGGTGATGTCGGTGAACAATGAAATTGGCGTGATTCAGGACATCGCCACCATCGGCGAAATCTGCCGCGAACGCGGTATTGTGTTCCATGTCGATAGCGCACAAGCGACTGGCAAAATCGCGCTTGATCTGGCGACGCTGAAAGTGGACCTGATGAGTTTCTCGGCGCACAAAACCTATGGCCCCAAAGGCATTGGCGCGCTGTATATCCGCCGCAAGCCCCGTATCCGTCTGGAAGCGCAGATGCATGGCGGCGGTCACGAGCGCGGCTTCCGCTCGGGCACACTGGCCACGCATCAGATCGTCGGCATGGGTGAAGCATTCCGCATTGCGCGGGAAGATATGGTCGAAGAGAACAAACGCATCGGCGCATTGCGTGACCGTTTGTGGAATGGCCTGAAAGAAATCGAAGAAACGCATTTGAACGGCGATATGGATCAGCGCGTGCCGCACAATCTGAACGTCAGCTTTAACTACGTTGAAGGTGAATCGCTGATTATGGCGCTCAAAGACTTGGCTGTTTCATCCGGTTCGGCATGTACTTCGGCTTCACTTGAGCCATCGTATGTCCTGCGCGCGCTGGGCCGCTCGGACGAATTGGCGCACAGCTCGATCCGCTTCACGATTGGCCGCTTTACCACTGAAGCCGAAGTCGATCACGCAATTGAATTGTGCAAAGCCAAAATCGGCAAATTGCGCGAACTATCGCCGCTGTGGGATATGTTCAAGGAAGGGATTGATATTTCGACCATCGAATGGGCTGCCCACTAAATCTGTCATCGCGGCGTGCGGCCGAGCGTTGTTGCCGACCTGCTTGTGGGCATTAGCCCACGGCGCAAATCGGCGCCTAGCTCGACCTTTCGGCGCGATACAGATTAAAAAATTGAAAACCGGCGCGGCTCTGCGCCTTGTCTGACATCACAATCCACGCCAATTGCATGGATCGTGAGCAGGCAAAACACACGATCCACCCCAAAAGGTGGTTTGATTCTGGAAAGAATTTAAATATTCAAAAGTTTTCCAGCAAGGCACTTCAGGCGCAGACAGTACAAAAAAGTACGGCAAGCCGAAGTAACGCAGCTGGGGAACTTTTGATTTAGCAAAGAGGCACACAAAATGGCATACAGCGAACAAGTACTCGACCACTATGAAAACCCGCGCAATGTTGGCGCTTTTGATAAAGGCGACGACACCGTAGGTACCGGCATGGTCGGCGCGCCAGCCTGTGGCGACGTGATGAAGTTGCAAATCAAGGTCGGCGAAGATGGCCTGATTACCGATGCGAAATTCAAAACCTACGGTTGCGGCTCGGCAATTGCTTCGTCGTCGCTAGTGACTGAATGGGTGAAGGGCAAGACTTTGGACGAAGCTTTGGCGA
The DNA here is from genome assembly GCF_009760905.1 of Chitinibacter sp. GC72. Classification (GTDB taxonomy): domain Bacteria; phylum Pseudomonadota; class Gammaproteobacteria; order Burkholderiales; family Chitinibacteraceae; genus Chitinibacter. The sequence goes on from NZ_VIRW01000009.1 coordinate 125,899, forward strand.
TCAAAAACACCCAAATCGCCGAAGAGCTGGCTTTGCCGCCGGTGAAAATCCACTGCTCAATCCTAGCTGAAGACGCAATCAAGGCAGCGGTTGAAGATTACAAGCAAAAGCACGGCAATTAATCTGAAGATCTGAAAATCTGAAGGATACCCTGGGTATCGCTCTGCAGCACAATTTTATATTGAGCTACAGGGCAATACCCGAATGGAGTACACAATGGCACTGACTCTCAGCGAAGCGGCGGCAAACCACGTTGCCAACTTCATCAAAAAACGCGGCAAAGGCCTGGGCATCCGTTTGGCCGTCAAAACCTCGGGCTGTTCGGGTATGGCGTACAAGCTGGAATTTGTCGACGTTGAAAGTGACACCGATCTGGTATTCGAAAGCTTTGGCACCAAAATCTACACCGATGCCAAATCACTCGCCTATCTGGACGGCACCGAGCTCGACTACACCAAGGAAGGCCTGAACGAAGGCTTTAAATTCAACAACCCAAACGTGAAAAACGAATGCGGTTGTGGCGAAAGCTTCGGCGTTTGACCGTGAGGTGTGAATAACACAGGGTGCAGCGCAAGCCGCACCATCATCCAAAAATCGGTGCAATGCGCATAGCTTCGCACCCTAGCACCCCACGACGCCGATGATCGATTTCGCTCAATCCCACTTCGCACTTTTTGCCCTGCCACCAACCTTCGCCATCGACGGCAAAGCGCTTGATGCGTGTTATCGCGAGCAAGTATCGCGCTACCATCCCGATAAATTCGCGACCGCTTCGGATTTTGATCGCCGCGCCAGCCTGCAAGCGGCAACGCACATCAATGAAGCCTATCAAACGCTGAAATCTGCCCTGCCCCGCGCGCGCTATCTGCTACAACTGGCCGGCGTTGATACGCAGGAAGAAACCAATACGGCGATGCCGATGGATTTTCTGATGGCACAAATGGAATGGCGCGAAAGCATCGCTGATGCGAAAGCGAGCAAAAACGTCGATGCGCTGGAAAATCTGGCCCGCGAAATGCGCGCCGAAATGCAGGCGCTCGAAGACAAACTCGCCACGCAAATCGACTCGCAACAAGACTTTGCGAACGCGGCAATGAGCGTGCGAAAATTACGTTTTATGGAAAAGCTCGATCAGGAAATTGGCGACGCGATTGAGGCTGTTTTGTATTGAAAATCCACGCTAATGTAGGGTGGGTTAGCTGCGGAGCAGCGTAACCCACCGTTATGCTAATTTATTGCTATTAAGCATGGTGGGTTACAGCGCTTCGCGCCTAACCCACCCTACATTATCATCACAACAACCAAGGGTATATCCCTGAACCTCTTTTCTACAAAGCGCTTCAGGCATATACCTTAAAACATTTAATCGATTAGATTTTTAGGATTTAAGCCAATGGCTTTGCTGCAAATCTCCGAACCCGGTCTTTCTGCTGCTCCGCACCAACACCGCCTCGCGGTCGGCATCGATTTGGGTACGACCAACTCCCTGGTTGCCACCGTCAAAAGCGGCAGCGCGGTCTGCCTGCCCGACCACGATGGCCGCACACTGCTGCCATCGGTGGTGCATTACGGCCTCGAAAACACCTTGCTGGTTGGTCATGCAGCGCAGCATAAACAGAACGAAGACCCGGGCAATAGCATTGTGTCGGTCAAACGTTTTATGGGTCGCGGCATTACCGACATCGCCGATCTGGCCACGCCATATCGCTTCGTCGATGAGCCGGGAATGCTCAAACTGGTAACGCGCGCTGGCGTCAAAAGCCCGGTTGAAGTCTCTAGCGAAATTTTAAAAAACCTCAAGCACCGCGCCGAAGAAAGCCTGGGTGGTGAACTCGTTGGCGCGGTGATCACGGTGCCCGCCTACTTCGACGATGCGCAGCGCCAGGCGACCAAAGACGCAGCCAAGCTCGCCGGTCTGAATGTCCTTCGCCTATTGAACGAGCCGACTGCGGCGGCGATTGCCTATGGCCTCGATAATGCATCCGAAGGCACGTATGTGATTTACGACTTGGGCGGCGGCACGTTTGACGTGTCGATTCTGGAGCTAACGCGCGGCGTGTTTGAAGTGCGCGCAACTTCAGGTGATTCGCAACTCGGCGGCGATGATTTCGACCACCGTATTTATTGCTGGATTCTGGAACAAGCCGATATTCACGGCCCGAACGCCAACGATCAGCGCCTATTGCTGACGCGCGCACGCGAAGCAAAAGAATCGCTAACCGACCGCGATAGCACGCGCATCACAGCGGTGTTGTCCGACGGCGCGGTGATCGATTTGGAATTGACTGCCGAGCAGTTCCATAAAATGACAGCGCATCAAATCAGCAAAACGCTGTTGCCGGTCAAAAAAGCGCTGCGCGATGCGAAATTAACGATTGAAGACGTCAAAGGCGTGGTGCTCGTTGGCGGCGCGACGCGGATGCCGCATGTGCGCAAAGCGGTGCGCGAATTATTTGGTCAAGAACCGCTGACCAACCTCGACCCCGATAAAGTCGTCGCTATCGGCGCAGCGATTCAGGCCAATGTATTGGCGGGCAATAAGGGCGATGATGAGTGGTTGCTGCTGGATGTGATTCCGCTCTCGCTGGGTCTGGAAACCATGGGCGGTTTGGTCGAAAAAGTCATTCCGCGCAATAGCACGATCCCAACGGCGCGCGCGCAAGAATTCACGACGTTTAAAGACGGCCAAACGGCGATGGCGATTCATGTGCTGCAAGGCGAGCGTGAACTCGTTAGCGATTGCCGCAGTTTGGCGCGGTTTGAATTGCGCGGCATTCCGCCTATGGTCGCTGGCGCGGCGCGCATTCGCGTCACTTTCCAGGTCGACGCCGATGGCCTGCTGTCGGTCTCGGCCAAAGAGCAATCGAGCGGCATTGAAGCGAGCATTGCAGTCAAGCCGTCGTATGGCTTATCGGACGATGAAATCACGCGGATGCTGACCGAATCGATGACGCACGCGCAAGTCGATGTGCAGGCGCGCAAACTGGCCGAAGCGCGCGTTGAAGCCGAAAGCATTGTCACCGCCGTCACCGTTGCGCTTGATACCGACGGCCAGCTGATTAACGTGGCTGAGCGCGCCGAGATTGACGCGGCAATTGCAAATCTCAACGCGGCCAGTGCGCAAGATGATGCCAACGCGATTATCGCCGCCACCGAAGCGCTGAACGCAGCAACGGGCGAATTTGCCAGCCGCCGGATGGATGCCGCCGTCAAACGCGGATTGGCCGGCCACAAAATTACCGAAATCTAGGAATCAGCACCATGACTCAAATCGTAATTCTGCCGCATGCTACGCTGTGCCCCGATGGCGCGGTACTCGACGTTGAACCGGGCACCACCATTTGCGATGCGCTACTGGCCAATGATATCGAAATCGAACACGCGTGCGAGAAATCCTGCGCCTGTACCACTTGCCATGTACTGGTACGCGAGGGTTTTAATAGCCTGAACGAAGCCGACGAGCTGGAAGAAGACCAGCTCGATAAAGCCTGGGGGCTGGAAGCCTGCTCGCGCCTGTCGTGTCAGGCGGAAGTGGCCGATACTGATCTGGTTGTTGAGCTGCCCAAATACACCATCAATCACGCGCGCGAACACCACTAAGAGTATCTATCGCTAGACCATACCTCTATTAATCTAGCGAGCAATACATAGCAGGAGTATGAATATGAAATGGACTGATACCCGCGATATCGCGATTGAACTGGCTGATAAATACCCCGACGTTGATCCAAAAACCATCCGCTTCACCGATTTGCGCGATTGGGTTTTGGCGCTTGATGGCTTTGACGACGATCCAAAACATTGCGGCGAGAAAATTCTCGAGGCAATACAAATGGTCTGGATGGACGAAGCCGAATAAGACAACTTCGCCGGCTTGCAAATTGGCAATTTTTGTAACAGCGTGAGCTTAAACTCACGCTGTTTTTATTCGCATGCGCTAATATAGCCGCTTGATCAGTCGCATACATTTTATGGCCAGCTCACCTCTTTCCTCTTTGCAGCTTATCCGTCAGGCTCGGCTTGATCTGGGTGTCTTACTGAACGATCCGCTGGCTGCTGAGAACTTCACCGCCTCAGTGACCGACATCGTGCAGCAGGTACAACTGGCCTGCCAGCAATCGGCCGAGGTCGCACTGGGCACTATTTTGCTTGAGCTGGAAACGCCTTACCCGATCCGCCACGCGGTTGACGTGGCAATCGTGGCCGATCTGACGCTGGCCAATCTGGGGCAGAACGCACTGCAACGCAGCTCGGTTGTTGCCGCGGCGCTGACGATGAATATTGGCATGCATGCGCTTGAAGCCCTGCTGGCCGAGCAGGAAGGCCCACTCACCCCTGAGCAGCGTAGCCAGATGCAAGAGCATCCACTGATTGGCCGCGACCAGCTGCGCATGCTGGGCGTATCGGATATTCACTGGCTCGATTGCGTGGCGCAACACCATGAGGCGCCCGATGGCAGCGGCTATCCGCGCAAGCTCAATGGCACCGATATTCATTTCGACGCCCGTCTATTGGGGTTGGCCGACCGCTATTGCGCCATGCTGGCCAACCGCAGTTACCGCCGCCGCCAGCTGGCGGACTCGGCCATGTTCAGCACGCTCAATAGCGGGGCAGGCACAGTGGATCAGAAACTGGCGCAGTTGTTTTTATCGACGCTGGGGCTGTATCCACCAGGCAGTATTGTCCATCTGATTAATGGCGAAACGGCCGTCGTGGTAAGGCGCGGCAAGCTCGATAGCACGCCACTGGTGTTGTCGCTGTTTGATGCCAACGATCAATTACTGGGCAAGCCGGTATTGCGCAATTGCGCTGATTTTGATGCGTCGATTATCCATGTGCTCGATAGCCGGATTATTGCCGGCCAATTGCCGCTGAGCGAAATCTGGGGCGCGCCGGCCAAGGCCTAAAACAATTGGCGAGCAGCAAAGCTGCCCGCCGGATCTGATTGACAATTAGTTCGGTCTGCGATGATTTGAGCCAGCCATTATTTGTTGACCGCACTCGCTTTACTGGCCATTCGCGCTTTGCGTTTTTCTTCCCTCATGCCGCGCATTTTTTCATGTGCAGCTTTACGCTCGGCTTCAGACAGTACGCCATCTTTATTGCTGTCCATCGCATCAAAACGCTGCTCCATGCGCTGCAAAAAGTCAGCCTTGCTCACATCGCCACGCGGCATTTTGCCGTGTCCATGTCCGTGATCTGCCATGGCCGTGCCAGCCAGCGTTGCAGCAAATACAGCCAACAAAATTGAATTACGCATCATAGTTCTCCTGATTGAAGCGCACCTTGCGCTTGTGTGATATAACGCGTGGACTATTCAAACCGTTGACAAGGTGAACTTATGAATTTTGCCGAACAGCTGGCAACATTAGCCACAGTGGATCATTTAAGCGCCATCGAGCTACTGAATGGCGATGAAGTACTTGCCCGCATCGAGAACAAACCCGGCCAGGCAGGCAGCGTGCGGGTTTACCACGCGCTGTATCAGGAATTTGGTGCCATCAGTAATATTGCCGCGCAGAAAGGGCTGCGCATTTACGCCGAACACACGCTCGATGCCGAGCAAAACCCCGGCAAACACCCCAATATCGACCGGCTATTTCCCATCGCCAACGGCGCAGCGCCACTGGCAGTCCGCCTGATCGGCAAAGATTGAAAATACAAGCAAGCAGTTAAATGACCCCCAGCAAAGCTGGGGGCTTATTAGAGGAACGCCTCGAAGGCGTCAACAAACCAAGTGCCGCCCAAGGCGGCGAGTCACAACCCCAGCTTCATCTGGTCGTAACGCTCATCTTCCTTTTCTTGATTTCGGATATAGGCTCTGACCATTGCTTCATCCAAACCCACCGTCGAAACAAAATAGCCGCGCGCCCAAAAAACTTCACCGGTGAAGTTTTTCGTCCTACCACCAAATTGCC